>JACKFB010000009.1 GCA_020632695.1 Deltaproteobacteria bacterium | reverse complement strand
CGCAACGGAGAGGCAGCGATGTTCGAGACGGTCAAGATCGATGGCTTCCGTGGCCTGGAGCACCTCACGGTCGAAGGCCTCGGGCGCGTCAATCTGATCGTGGGCAAGAACGGCTCCGGCAAGACCTCGCTGCTCGAGGCGCTCGAGATCCTCGGGTCGAACGGGCGGCCGTCCGCGCTCACCCGAGGGCCGGAGCGTCGGCGCGAAGTGAGCACGAGTCAGGTGGACGAGCGCGGTCGGGACGATCTCGACCTCCGCCACCTGTTCCACGGCCATGAACTCCACCTCGGGCAGGCCTTCCGGCTGGACGGCGTGCGGGCGGGGAGTCCGGTGGTGGTGAACTGCACCATCGTCCCGATGCCGGAGCGGCAACTCGCCGCGAGAGGGGAGCAGGGCCAGCTCCTCATCCTGCCGGAGCTGGAGCCGGAGGCGGGCGGCGGGATGGAACTCGACGATAGGGACCAGACGCTCGGGATCCGGCTGATTTCACCCGATGTCCAGGCCGGCCTGACCCTGCAGCTTCAGGGCAGCTCAGCTCGACGGTCCGCCCGAGCCTTCCTGAACGCCGCCGACAAGTACCCGGTGCAGTTCTTGTCGACCGAGGGGATCAGCCTCCAAGTCCTGCGCTTGCTCTGGGACGAGCTCGTACTCACCGCTGAGGAGGCTCGGGTCATCGAGGTCCTGCAGAACCTCGAGCCGAGGGTCGAGCGGCTGGCCTTCACCGGACGCGACCTCTTTGGCGGTGTCGCCGCGCTGATCAAGCTCCGCGATAGTTCCGAGCGCCTGCCGCTCGGCACGCTGGGAGACGGGGTGAAGCGGCTGCTCGCGGTCGCCGTCATGCTCGCTCGCGCGGCCGACGGCGTCCTCCTCGTCGACGAGATCGACACCGGCCTCCACCACTCCACGCTGGAGGCGCTGTGGCAGGTGGTCGTGCTGGGCGCTCGCCGGCTGAACGTGCAGGTTTTCGCCACCTCGCACAGCGGCGACTGCGTGCGCGCCCTTGCGCACCTGTACGAGCACCACCCCGAGAGCACCCAGGATGTCGCCTTGTTCCGTCTCGAAGCGGGCGGGCACGCGGCCGTCCGATACACGGCCGAGGAACTCGCCGTGGCCGCGCAGCACCACATCGAGCTCCGGGGATGAAAGCGATCACCATCCCGCCGAGCGCCCCGCACCGTCTGATCGTGGAGGGGGTCGATGACAAGTGGTCGGTCATCAATCTCCTCGCCCAGCACGGCTGCGACTGGCAGCTCCCGAGCCCTGGCCTGCCCTACATCGACGACGCGGGTGGGGCAAATCCGGCTCTGACGTCGCTACCGACAAGCATCAAGACCTACTCTCGAGTGGGCATCGTTCTGGACGCCGACCTGGGCGCGCCATCCCGCTGGGCGGACGTCCAGCGCAGCATCTCTGCTGTGGGATTGAGCCTCCCAGCGAGGCCGCCGGCCGGGGGACTGGTCATGCCGTGGAACGGCTCGCGCCGATTCGGCGTGTGGCTCATGCCGGACAATCGGCGCGTGGGCAAACTCGAGGACTTCCTCGGTGAACTCGTCCCGCCGGAGGATCCATGCTGGGATCATGCTCGGGACTCTGCGCTGGCCGCCCAGGGCCTCGGCGCTCCTTTCGCGGCCAAGGACAGCGCGAAGGCGCGGATCCATACCTGGCTCGCTTGGCGCGAACGGCCCGGCATGCCGTTTGGCCAGGCACTCACGGCACGCGTCCTCGCACCCGACGGCCCCCGAGCCATGGCGTTCGTGAACTGGTTCAAGAGACTCTTCCTCGAGGCGTAGCTGCATGCGCTCGGCGCTCTAGAGGCGAGGACGGGACGCCGAGGCCGCCGAGGTTCGTTGCGCAGACGGGATGGACCACGATGGACAAGGACCCCTCCCTCATCCCTTCCGGCTCGTACTGCTACCGAGTCGAGCCGATCGGCCCCGGTGAGGTGCTCAGCCGAGACATCGAGGCCTTTGGTCGGACGCTGCGCGAGTTCCCATACAGCGCCGGGTCCAAGGAGGTCCTGTGCCCGTACTGGGAGCGGACGGGCCACGGGACGGTGTGCTGCCGTTTCCTCGACGTCGAGACGCTCGATGAAGACGACCCAAAGGCCCGTCAGAAGCTCGCCACCCGCAGCGACCCCGAGCCGGGTCGTCCCGCCTGGATCTGGCCCGGGGAGCTGGACGACGAGTTGAAGATCTGCGGCGTGCGTGAGGAACTCGACGACGACGAGGAGGCGCCGTGGTGAGCGGGCGGGGCGGCCACGGCTCGCCGGGCGCGTCGTCGCCGATGTAGGCTGCTGAGCCCCACGACGAGACGACGCGGCGTGGGATCGTTGCCCGACACCCAAGGCGGTGCCGGTGCAGGGAGACTTCGGCCCATGCACACTCGTTCCACCACGGCCACTGGGCCGGCTGACTCCCGCGAGGCCCGGGACCGCATCGTCGAGGCGCTGGAGGCCGACCTCATCGGCCCCTTCGCCCCGGGCGCTGACCGGGATGCGGGCGGGGCCGAGGGGGTCGAGCTTCTGCCGCTCCCCCCCTCCCGTTGGTACCTGACCGGCTTTCTGGCCTGCACGGGCGACCGAGGGGCCGCGGCGGTCGAGGGCGAGGCGCAGGGCGAGGTCGAGGACGCCGAGCTCGGGGCTGGCGACGACATCGCCGGCGACGACGAGGGCGACCCCGATCCCGAGCCGAAGCGGACGGCGTTCTTCCCGTCGTCGATGGGCATGTCGCTGATCCTGCCGCCCGAGCGCGCCGGCGCGGGCCAGCCGGACACGCTGCGGGTGACGGTGTGCTGGGCGGACTACGTGCGCGAGGACGCGCCGCCAGAGGGCGATGAGGGAGGGGGCGAGACGAGGGACCGGGGGCGCTATCGGTGGCGGCGGCTGCCGGAGCGGGCCGAGACGGTGGTCCTGACCCTCGACGGCGCCGCGGCCGAGGTGGAGGTGCCGGAAAGCGGCGGGCTGCGGGTGCAGGGCTTCATGCAGCCGAGCGATGCCCCGGGCCTCCAGCCGGCCAGCCGCGCCGTGGCCCTGTTCCTGGTCAACGGACGCGAGAACGCGCCGGCCGGCAGGCACGATGAGGCCTGGATCTTCCAGGTGCGCCTGGAGGTGCGGGCGAGCACGGCGCTGGTGGCGCGGCCGGATCTGCGGGACGCGCTGAGCGGCCAGTGGGATGGGAAGGTGGCGGATCTCCAGTTCCGAGGGGTCTGCGAGTGGGCGGTCGGCCACGGCGTGGCCGTGGCGAGCGAGGTGGAGCCAGACGGGCAGCGGGTGGTGCGGACGACGTGGATCCCGCGGGCGACGGTGCCGCGGGTGGCGCACCGCCCCCCGGGCGCGGTCGAGACCCGCATGGAGGAACTGAGCGCGCTCGCCGACGGGGCGGCCGCCGAGCGGGCGCTGCGTCCGCTGGTCGAGGCGTACGGGGAGTGGATCGAGGAGCAGCGCGAGGTGGCGGTGGGCCTGGGGGTGGGCGCCGAGGCCAGGGCGCGGCGCGAGGAGACACACGCGCTGCTGATCGGTCAGGCCGAGCGGGTGAGGCAGCGCATCGAAGGGGGAATCGCGCTGCTGGCGTCGCGGCCCGAGGCGCTCGAGGCCTTCAAGCGGGCGAACCGGGCCATGGCCGACGCGGCGAAGAAGCGGCACAAGGCGGCGGAAGGCGCGGCGCCGCTGGTGCCGAGCTGGCGACTGTTCCAGCTCGCCTTCATCCTGGTGAACCTGGAGGGCGTGAGCGACGACGCCCACGAGTCGCGCGAGGAGGTCGAGCTGATCTTCTTCCCGACCGGCGGTGGGAAGACGGAGGCCTATCTCGGCCTCATCGGGTACGTGCTGGTGTTGCGGCGGCTGGTGGGGCGCTCGCGGGCCGACCAGGGGCTGGGGACGGCGGTGATCCTGCGCTACACGCTGCGGCTTCTGACGCTGGACCAGCTCGGGCGCGCGGCGACGCTGGTGTGTGCGCTGGAGCTGCAGCGGCGCGAGCTGGACAAGACGCTCCGGCCGGGGCGCAGCGGGGTGAAGCCACCGAACCCTCTCGGCGACGTGCGCTTCGCCATCGGGCTGTGGGTGGGTCGGGCGGCGACGGCCAACACCATCGGGCAGGTCGCGCGTGACATGGCGAAGTACGAGGGGAAGAAGGCCGAGGTCATCCCGCTGACCGAGTGCCCGTGGTGCCAGGAGCCCTTCCAGGAGCGGTCGGTCGAGCTGCGGCCGTCTCCGAAGGCACCGGAAGAGGTCGTGGTGAGCTGCGCGAAGTGGACCTGCGAGTTCAGCGCGAAGCACTCGGGCGGCGACGGGCTGCCCGTGCTCTTCGTCGACGAGCAGATCTATCGGGAGCTTCCGAGCTTCCTGGTCGCGACCGTCGACAAGTACGCGATGACGCCCTGGCGGGGCGAGGTGGGGATGCTCTTCGGGCGGGCCACCGCGCGGCTGGGCAAGAACTTCTATGGGGCGATGGACAAGCTGGTGCCGCCGGACGCCGAGCGGCTGCCGAAGGGGCTGCCACCACCGGAGCTGATCGTGCAGGACGAGCTGCACCTCATCAGCGGGCCGCTGGGGACCATGACGGGGCTCTACGAAACGGCCATCGAGCACCTGATGCGCTACCAGGGCGAGGACGGTCGCGAGCGCGTGCCGAAGATCGTGGCGTCGACGGCGACCGTGCGCGAGGCGAGGCGGCACGTGCGGGCGCTCTTCGGGCGACCGAAGGTGTCGCTCTTCCCGCCGCAGGGGGTGGACCCGAACGAGACCTTCTTCTCGCAGGTGGCGGCGGGGGACGCGGGGCGCGACTACGTGGGGGTGGCGGCGTCGGGGCGGCGGATGAAGCAGGTGCTGCTGCGGGTGTATGTGGCGCTGCTGGCGGCCGGGGCGCGGTGGTACCGGGACGGCGGCCCGCCCAAGCAGGCGGTCGACCCGTACATGACGCTGGTGGGGTACTTCAACAGCTTACGCGAGCTGGGGGGTATGCGGCGGCTGGTCGAGGACGAGGTGCGGACGCGGTGTCTGAGCTACGCGGAGCGGCGGCCGGTGGGGGTGGCGACCAACCCGCACATGGGCGACCGGAAGCTGGAGATGCCGATCGAGCTGACCAGCCGGGAGTCGACGCAGCGGGTGAAGGTGGCGAAGGACCGGCTGCACCATGACCGCACGCAGGACGGCGGCGTGGACGTGCTGTTGGCGAGCAACATGATCTCGGTGGGCGTCGACATCGACCGGCTGGGGTTGATGGTCATGGCGGGGCAGCCGAAGACGACGGCCGAGTACATCCAGGCGACCAGCCGCGTGGGGCGCGACGCGAATCGGCCAGGGCTGGTGGTGACGTGCTTCAACCTCTACAAGGCGCGGGACCGGTCGCACTACGAGCACTTCGAGACCTACCACGCGTCGTTCTACCGGCGGGTGGAGGCGGGGAGCCTGACGCCGTTCTCGGGGCCGGCGCTGGACCGCGGGCTGGCCGGGGTGCTGGTGGGGATGGTGCGGCACTGGCGGCCGGAGATGGCGCCGCCCGAGATGGTGATGGAGCTGGCGGCGCATCGGTCGGACGTGGCGCAGCCGGTGGTGGACGCGGTGGTGGCGCGGGCGAAGGCGGCGAGCCAGCTCGAGCAGGACGCCGCCGAGGAGATGGCGGCGACGCTGCGCAAGCGGCTGAACAAGCTGCTGGATAGCTGGGAGCGCATCGTCGAGGAGGCGCGGCAGGCGGCGACCAGCCGGCGGTACTCGGACTTCGACCGGCGCGGGGGCGGTGAGGGGCGCGGCCTGCTGGTGACGGCGATGGACCTGCTGCAGGAGGCTCAGCCGGGGGCGCAGCCGCGGACGGCGACGGAGAGGCGCTTTCAGGCGCCGACGTCCATGCGCGACGTGGAGCCATCGGTGCATGTGTACGTGGACCGGAAGCCGTCCGAGGAGGGCTCGTGATGCGGAAGGCGAGCGGAGCACGCGGGGTGGCGAAGGCGCGGGGAAGAGCGGCGGGAAGAAGAGCGCCTTCGATCGGCAGCCCGAGGGAAAGATCCGGCGAAGCCAGCTCATCACGACCTACGGGCCGGGGGCGATGGTGGACCTGGTCGACGACGCGGTGCTGGTGTGGGGGCTGGACCAGTGGCGCTTCGACGCGCGGACCGAGAGCATCGAGGAGCAGCGGCTGCGAGACCGGCTGGCGCCGCGACTGCATCGCCACGGAGTGAACCTGGCGCAGCAGGGGTACTTCCGGTCGCCGCCGGACGGCAACGACCAGCAGCCGCTGTGGTCGCGGGCGGTGAAGGCGACCGTGTTCCCTCGGTGGATGGTCTGTCAGAACCCGCACTGTCGGCGGCTGCTGCGCAGCGACCTGTTGTCGCGCAAGCGCGAGCGGTACGTGCACGACTGCGTGAAGGGTGGGTCGGTGTGCGTGCCCGTGCGCTTCGTGGCGGCTTGCCCGGCCGGGCACCTCGACGAGTTCCCGTGGGTGTGGTTCGTGCACGGGTCGGCGCGCGACGGCGGTCGATGCGCGGCGCCGGCGCTGCGGCTCGAGGAGGGGAGCACGGGTGACTTCTCGGGGGTCATGGTGACGTGCGCGTGTGGGCTGCATCGGCCGCTGGCAGACGCGAAGGCGCAGGCGAAAATGATGCCGCCGTGTCGGGGCAAGCGGCCGTGGCTCGGGTCGATGGGCGATGAGCCGGGCTGCGATCAGCGGGCCGAGCTGATGGTGAGGTCCGCGTCGAACAGCTACTTCAGCGTGACCGAGAGCGCGTTGTCGATCCCGGACGAGGGCTCGAAGCTGCATGACGCGGTGGGCGACCATTGGAAGATCCTGGGGAACGCGACGGCGGCGACCCTGGGTGCCTTCCGCACGATCCCTGACGTCGGCGCGGCCATCGAGCCGTGGAGCGACGCCGCGGTGTTGGAGGCGATCGAGCAGACGAAGTCGGGTCAGATGCCACCGCGAGAGGAGATCCGGAGGGCGGAGTTCGGGCGACTGGCGGGCGCTGAGGTGCTGGCGCCCGGAGACCTGCCGGCGCCGGAGGGCGAGACCTTCTTCGCCCGTCGGCTTCCGGCCGAGAAGTTCAAGCCGGCGCTGCCCGCGGGTGTGGCTGGAGTGACCCTGGCCTACAAGCTGCGCGAGGTGCGGGTGCAGCTCGGGTTCACGCGCTTCTCGCCGATCCCGCGGGATCTGAAGGGCGAAGCCGGCGCGCTGGACGGCGAGGTCAAGCTGGCGCTGCTGGGCCTGGCGACAGACTGGCTGCCGGCGGCCGAGATCCTGGGCGAGGGCATCTTCGTGCAGCTCGACGAGGCGGCGGTGAGGGCATGGGAGCGTCGACCGGAGGTGCTGGCCTGGGAACAGGAGCTGGCGGCCGGACACGCGACATGGGCGAGAAGCAGCGGCCAGGGAGGGATGGACTTCCCCGGGGCGCGCTTCTTCCTGCTGCACAGCCTGGCGCATCTCCTCATCACCCAGCTCTCGCTCGAGTGCGGCTACGCGGCCAGCGCCATCCGGGAGCGGGTCTACTGCGACGCGAAGAGCAGCGACAAGCCGATGGCGGCCATCCTGCTGTCGACGGGCACGCCCGGCACCGAGGGCACCCTGGGCGGACTCGTAGAGCAAGGCGACCGCATCGGCCACCACCTGCGCCAGGCCGTCGACCTCGGCGCCCTCTGTTCCAACGATCCCGTCTGCGCCCAGCACTCGCCGAAAGGCGACCTCTCCGAGCGCTACTTCGACGGCGCCGCCTGCTACGCCTGCCTCTTCATCGCCGAGAGCTCCTGCGAGTGGTTCAACCGCCACCTCGACCGATCCCTGGTAGTCCCCGCGGTGGGCCAGCCAGCAGCCCGAGCCTTCTTCGGCCCGGGGGCGTTCAAGTGAGACGGGCGCTCGTCTCGACCGGGCGATGCCACCACAACCGAGAGACGGAGACACCATGAAGCAGTGGTCGATCGATTCGGCGCAGCTCGCGCACGTGCTCGGGCAGATGAAGCAGTTCGGCGACGGGGTGACCGGGGACGCGAGCTGGAACCTCACACCGACCAGCCTCTGCATCGAGTGGGCCGGCATCGGCCTGGAGCTCCCGGCCGAGGGCGAGGCCTCGGTGTTCGCCCGAGTGAAAGGCACGACCATGGCCGGGCCTCGTCAAGATGGACTTCGACGACCGAGGCACGACCAGGTTGCGGGTGGACGACGGGAAGCTGTCCCTCGATGGGTTCTCGGTCCCGTGCGCGGAGACCGCGAAGCCCGTGCCCCAGCTGCTCCCGATGGGCGCGCGGCCGCTGCAGGTCGCCCTGCTCCGCCACCTGCACGCGGCCGGCGAGATCGAGGCCGCCGGCCTGCGAGAGCCACTCGAGGAGGTCAACGACCGCATGGCCGCCTCGGTCAAGCAAGCGGCCGACGCCCTCTCCTGGCTCGGCGTGAAGGAGAAGCACCTCGCAGCCTGGCTGCAAGCTCACCTCCAAGCCGTGGCCGCCGGCCGCGACACCGTCAGCCTGGACCCGCGAAGAGTGGTCATCGATCAGAAGGGCCAGGCCGAGCTGTTCTGAGTCCGAACCGCGGCGCGGAGTCCCGGTGACGGGGCACTCGCCAGGCTGCTGAAGTCGCTTCGCAGACACCTCGCGGCGGGAGGGGTAACATGCCCATGACCCACAACCGCGTACCCGGGAGCGAGCTCATGGACGATGCAAAGAAGCCCTTGTGGCAAGTGGTCTCAGGGCCGAGTTCGTGGACCGAGGAGCGGATGGACGCGGTGGCGATGGAGTTCTTCCGGAGGCGCAACGCGGGGGAATTCCAGGACGTGCACCCGTTTCCTCCCTTCCGGTTCGGAGACGACCCGCTGCGCCCGTACAAGATCATGGAACGCGCCCTGAACGACGTGGGCGGGTCCCCACGCCCGCCTCGAGACGCTCGTTGACGGGATGACGCTTCGCGACGGGTGCTCTCGCGGCCGTTCAAGGCCGCAGCATGCCAAGCCACGAACCGGGATAGTCATACTGTGCGCCCCATGCCCGGCTGCCGTCGACATCGTCTCGGCCGCGGACGTCCAGACCTGCAGGAGCTTCTCGGAGAAGCACCGGCGCCAACGAGAGATGCGCCGCCATCCGAGGCCTTCCGGCGTTGGGCTGCGGTTGACAATTCGCGCTGCGACCGGGGACATTGACCTGTCCGGGCACCGGAGGACCGAATGATTGGACCTTACGAGCGCTGCGCACGCAGCTTCATCCCCGCGCTGGCATCGACTCTCTTCTTGGCGTCTACCGTTCCACTCGGCTGCGACGGCGGATCTGGCGACGGTGGCCATGACCTGAGTCCCTGGGTACAGAACGACGTAGGGCAAGCCGGTGGGGACACCGCGCAGCCGGACGTCGGCGAGAGCGACCAGCCGGGACCCGTCGAAACGCAGGAACCAGACCTGGGCGACTTCGTGGTCGAGTACGAGCTTCCCCAGTCGCCCAAACTGCAAGACTTGGCGAGTGGAATCCGCGATAGCGGGTACCCGGATGCGTTGGCGGAGTTCCTGAACACCCAGTTGGCGCTTCCCCGCGACCTCCCGCTGGTCTTCGCGCAGTGCGACAAGGTCAACGCGTACTACGCGGGAGAGGACAAGCGCATCACCATCTGCTGGGAGATGCTCGTCGACATCGCGCAAGCCTTTGCGGACCACGATTGGACCGACGAGAGCGGGTCCGTCGGGACCCTGGCCTTGTACGCATGGACCTGGGTCATCTTCCATGAAGTCGGTCATGCCCTGGTCGACTACTACCAGCTGCCGATCACGGGTAAGGAGGAAGATGCGGTCGATGACTTCTCGACGCTCTTGCTCATCCTCGACGATTCGGCCGAGGCCGCAGTGCACGCGGCGGTGTACTTCCGCTTCCAGGACAACGGCGAACACCCGCCGAGCGCGCTCGCGAACGAGCATGGGCTGCATCTGCAGCGGTTCTACAACATCATGTGCATCGTCTACGGCAGCGCGCCCGCCGAGTACGGCTACTTCGAGACCCAGTTTCCCGAGATGGAAGACAGGCTGCCCCGTTGCGAGGGCGAGTACGTTCAGAAGCTGAAATCCTGGGCCACGCTGCTGGCCCCGTGGGCAAAGTAGCGGAGCATCGCCGAGCCCCGGAGCCGGTGGGTCTCTCGCGAGCACTGCACACCCGGCTCAAGCCCGGGCCGTTTGACCGAAGTCGCTGCTCCCGACCTTGTCACCAAGACGTGTCGAGGCTCGACACCTCGCCGCTTCACCGATGCCGGCCGGCACGTGGTCGCAGAGCAGCTCGCGACCGCCATGCACATCAAGGCGACGCCGCGTGCGCGCGACGAGGACTAGCCGGCGGCTGAGGCCGTCGCCGCTTCGGGGGGCTGCTGTGGGGGCGTTCACCGTGTTCGCGCGGTGTGCGCAGGACGTGGCGCGGGCGAACGGGGCTCGTTCGCCTCGGTGCAGTATACTGCGCACCGCCTGGAGGATTGCGGTACCCTGCACCGAGCCCTTCGAGCTCCGGGGCGTGCTTTCGGAGCGCTGGGGGGACCAGAGCCGAAGTCGGAAGAGCGAGAGCAGACATGAGCAAGCGCGAACAGGGGAGCGGACGGCGCAAGGGCGCGTCGCGGCTCATCGGGCGGGATGATTGGGAGCGGATCGTGGCGGCCGCTGCGAACGGTGTGACGGGGTTGCGGGCGATCGCGCGGGCCGCTGGGGTCTCGACGGCGACGGCGAAGCGGGCGATGGCGGTCGGCTGGCCGGAGCGGGGGTTGCCGCCGGTCTCCGAGGCGCTGGCGATGCGGCGCGCCACGGGGCGCGCGCTGGCGGCGGTGCTTCCCGAGGTCGATGTCGGGGCCGACGGGGTGAGCGTGAGCGCCGACGATCTGGCCCGGGCGGCGCTGCCGGCGGCGCTCTACCAGGTGGCTGAGGAGTCCCGGACCTTGGAGGCGCTGAGACGGCTCGGGGTGCGGCTCACGCAGACCGCGGCACAGATGGCGGACGCCGCCGATGAGGTGTGCGTCGCGGCGCTCGAGCGGCTGGCCGCCGACGTGCGGGGAGGCTCGGTCAGCCCGGTCGACGCGCTGCGAGTCGTCGGCACGGTGGCCACGATGAGCAAGACGGTGACCGACCTCGTCGGCGAACTGATGCGGCTGCACCGACTGGCCCTGGGGCACCCCGGCGAGATCATCGGACACCGGGTGATCGCTTCCCCCGAGGAGGCGGTCGCCATGATCGATCGCGCGACCCGTGCCGCGCAGCGGGCGCGCGAGTTGGGGTTGGTGTCGATGCCCGGAGGCATGGACGGGTCCGCGCCGGAACCGTGCTGATCCCTCCCGAGCGGATCGCTGGGGGGCGACGTCTGGGGCCGGTGGACGCCCGACGCAGTTGCCTGCTCTCCACCACACCCCCGGGTGCCGACAGGTGACGTCTCGCGAGCGATGAAGCCAGTGCGACCAGCCTCCGACCATCTCGGCCATGGTGCACTCATGGTGCACTCATGGTGCACTCACCCGCAGATCGGGGCCGCACTCGACGACTCGCCGCAACACCGATCGCGCATGTATTCAGCGAGTTGAGCGTCGTGACGTGTCGTGCGGTATCGCCAGGAACAGGGCGGACGCGAATCGCACTCAAGAGGCCAGGGGTTCGACTCCCCTCAGCTCCACCAGATAAAGGCCCGCAATCTTCACAGGTTGCGGGCCTTTGCCTTTTCGGGGTGCTGAGCAGGCGCGTGGCTCTGTGGCGGGGGCTCGGGGCTTCGTGGTGGGTCAGTCGTCGGGGGCGACCATCGTGAGGTGGTCGAGGGCGGGGTGGGTGAGCCAGGGGCGGGCTCTTTCGTCGCCTCGGAGGTTGAGCTCGAGGAAGGCCGTGGCGAGGCCGGCGGTGATGCGGAGGACCTCGTGGCCGTCGAGGGCATCGGGGCCGCCGCAGAAGTCGCCCAGGGCGTCGCCGATGCCTTCGAGGAGGCAGAGCTCGGTGAAGCTGAGGTGGGCGGCGCCATCGATTTCGCCCAGCAGGACCGGCTGCGGGTGGTCTTGGTAGATGCGGCGGACCTCGGCGTCGAGGGGGGTGGTGGAGTCCAGGGTGCCTCCGAGGATGAGGCCGGGGACGCGGATGCCGGCCAGGCCGTCGGCGCCGAGGGCCGAGTAGCCGCCGGGCGCCAGGTAGATCGCCGCCCGGAGGCCGGCGAGCGGCGGGTCCAGGGTGATGACCGCGTCGTCGGCCATGAAGGGCACGTAGTCGCAGAAGATGTCCGACGGGTCCCCGGCTGCGCAGGCGGCGCGCGCGTCGGCGATGTGGCTGGTGGCGCCCGCCACCACCAGCGCGGTGAAGCCTCCGAAGCTGTGGCCCATCACCGCGACGCGGGTCGCGTCGACCAGCCCGCCCATGGTCGTCAGCACCGAGGCCGCGGCGAAGGCCACGTCCCCTGGCCGTAGCTGCGCCACCTCCGCCGCGACCTGGTCGTCGTCGGGGTCGAAGAGGGTGTTGCCGAGGTGGTCCATGGCCACGACCACGTATCCCCAGCTCGCCAGGTGCTCGGTCACGCTGGCCGACTGGGCGCTGGCACCCTTGAAGCCGTGCGAGAAGAGGACCATCGGCCAGGGGCCAGCAGCCTCATCGGGCGCCGCGTCCTCGAGCGCCTCGCCGAGCACCAGCCCCAGCAGGTACTCCGCCGCCGGCTCGCCGCCATCGAGCGCGGGATACCACACCAGCGTTGGCACGTCCCGGTCCCGCGGCGCGTCGTGGAGGTCGAGCTCGCGCACGCCCACGGTGAATGGCCCCCGCTCCGTCCACGCGGGGGGTGGACCGGGCGTCGCCTCGGCGTCCGCGGCATCCGCCGCGTCGGCGTTCGGCGCGGCATCGGTGGCGCCCGCCGCGTCCTGCCCCGGCAGCGCCGCCCCCGGGTCATCGTCACCCCTGCAACCTACGGCCAGCATCAGGAGCGCCGCCAGGGGAGCGCCGGCGCGCCGGCGCCACGCGGCCGCAGCACGCGCGCGGGCGCCCCCGCCCTGCCCTGCCGTCCCGCCGAGTCGCGCTGGTTCCATGCCCGAGAGCCTGCGACGGCTCCACCGCACGGTCAACGCCGCTGCGAGACCGGGCCGAACGACGGCTCGGGAGACGCGCTCAGGAGGCGCGGCGGGGCCTGGACCCGCCGCGCCTTCCATGTCGCCGCGAGACGGGCCCGAACGAGCGCCCCGGCGACGCGCGCAGCGGGCACGGCGGAAGCTGGACTCACCCGGCCGTCGACGCCGTGGCTGAACCGGGTCGGACGACGGGCCGGGCGGCGCGCTCAGCAGGCGCGGCGGGAGGTGGTGGATTCGCCGCGCTCCAGCGCTGAGACCACCAGGTCGGCCAGGGGGGAGCTGGAGGAATCGCCGGCCTCGCAGTCCGCCAGCAGGGTGCGCAGGCGGGGCGACTGGGACGCCACGTCCAGGGGCTCGCCGAAGGCGGCCCGGGTGGAAACCTGCCGGGTCGAGAGGTTCAGGTACCAGCGGCTGCCGACCGCGGGGAGGATGACGCCGGGGCGCGCGGACGCCATCACGCGGCGCTGGGCGGTGGTCGTCTCGCCCGAGAGCACCATGGAAGAGCGGGCGCACCCGACCGTCATCGAGGACTCGTCGCCCGATGCCCGAAGGAAGTCCGCTATCTCGCGTGGATTGAGGAGGATCAAAGAGGCCGCCTTGTAGCCGTCGTCGCGCGGCGCCGGTGACGGAGGACTCGTTCCTCCACACACCAGCCACGTCGGATCGCATCCGTGCGCTCGCCGCGCGTGTCAGCCCGGGGGATGGGGCCTACGACCGCGTGCAGCGAGCGTGACGAGGTCGATGCCGAGGGTCAACGTGGGGGATGCACGAATCAGGGTTTCCCCGGTACCGTCCCCGTCCCGCAGGGGAGGTCTCGAGGCGCGGCTGGTCCGCGGCGGCGGCCTGGCGGCTCCCCGTGAACCCAGGGCGCTTCGACCCACAGGCACTGCGGCCTGGCGGCTCCCCGTGAACCCAGGGCGTCTCGCCCCACAGGCGCTGCGGCCTGGCGGCTCCCAGTGAAACCAGGGCGTCTCGACCCACAGGCGCCGCGGCCTGGCGGTCGCCCCCTGAAGTCAGGACGCCTCGACCCACAGGACGGCGCGTTGGACCAGCTCGGTGCCGGTGGCGAGGCCCAGCTTCTCCTTGATGTTGGCGCGGTAGCCCTCGATGGTCTTCACGCTGAGATGCAGGCTGGCGGCGATCTCCCGCGTGCTGCTCCCGTGGCCGATGCACTCGAAGACCTGCAGCTCGCGGTCGCTGAGGCACTCCAGCGGCGACGCCGGCGCCTGGCTGCGTCCGGTCACCCGCTGGAGCAGGCGCTCGGTGAGCGCGGCGCTGGTGTACATCCGCCCCGCCAGCACCTGGTCGATGGCCGCGCCGATGTGCTCGGCCGCCTGATCCTTCATGACATAGCCGCGCGCGCCGGCGGCGATGGCGCGCTCGCCGTAGAGGTGCTCGTCGCGCATCGAGACGACCAGCGTCTTGACCTCCGGGAACTCCACGCCGAGCTGCTTCAGGAGGTCCAGGCCACTGCTGTTGCCGAGCGAGATGTCCACGATGACCAGGTCCGGCGAGGTGCGCCGCACCCAGTCCAGCGCCGAGGCAGGGTCGGAGGCTTCGCCGCAGATCTTGTGCTCGGTGCGCCGGCGGACCAGCTCGGCCAGGCCCTGTCGGACGATGGGGTGGTCGTCCACCAGCAGGATGCGTCTGGGTAGGCTCGTCGCTCGTTCCATGGCTGCAGTATGCCCTCCCTCGTCTGGCCTGGCAGTGGGACACCGATCCGGTTGTATCCCGCCGCGCCCTGCGCCGCGCTCACTCTGCGTCGGCCCGCTCGACGTCCAGCGGGACGAGGATGCGGACGCGCGTCCCTTCGCCGTCTCCCGTTTCGATGGCGACGGAACCCCCGAGATGCTCGATGCGCTCCTGGATGCTGAAGAGGCCGAAGCCGGTGCCGGGCACACCGGTGACGTCCGCGATGGAGAAGCCTACCCCACCGTCGCTGACCGTCACCCGCAGGTGGCGCCCGTCCCGCTCGATCCGCACACAGGCGCTGCTCACCCCCGAGTGCTTGGCGACGTTGACCAGCAGCTCGCTGACGGCACGATACATGACGAAGCGCGTCGCCTCGTCCAGCGGCTTGTCCTGGCCGTCATCCACGCAGTCGACGTCCAGCCCGAAGCGGTGCCCCACGTCCTCGCAGATCCACTGCAGCGCCGCCTCCAGCCCCAGCTCGGACAGCGGCGGCGGGCTGAGGCGCACCGTGAGCGAGCGGCTGGCGTCGATCCCCTCACGGATGAGCTCTCGCACCTGATCGAGCCCGGCCATGAGGGAGGTGCCCGAGGCATCATCTTGCAACAGTCGGAGCTTCATCTGGGCCGCTGCGAGGCGCTGGCCGAGATCGTCGTGCAGCCGCGTGGCCAGCTCACGCCGCTCGCGCTGCTCGCTCTCGGCCAGCTCGCTCGCCAGCGACCGCAGCGCCACGCGGGAGCGGTACCGCTCGACCACCCGTCCGAGCTGCGCCCCGCTCTGGGCCATCACCGAGAGCAGCGACTCGCCCGGCGGCGCCGCGGCCTGCCAGTCCAGCTCGACCACGCCGACCACCTGCTCGCCGACGAGGATGGGGAAGGCCACGGCGCCGCGGGACTGAGGGCCATCCTGCGCTTCGTCACCGATCGGCCCCAGCGGCGGCGTCGGGACCTGCGTCCGGGCCTCCTGCGAGCCCTCCGCCGGCGCCGCCTGGAACTGCGCCTGGCCCGTGTCGATGACGCGTTGCACCAGCTCGCCGGGCTCGACCAGCGCGCGGTGCCGCCGAGCGCCGATGCGCTCACAATCGGGCCCGCGGTACCAGGCGACCTGCGAGCTGGTCCCCTGGGGCGACCGCCCGTCGTCCTTGAGGTACACCCGCCCCCCGCCGCGGCCGAGGTGCTGACAGAAGCGCTGCACCGCTTGCTCGAGGCCCTCCTCGAGGCGGTCGGCCTCGTTGGAGATCACGGCGACGTCCCGCAGGAGCTGCACGTGACCCGCGCGCTCGGCCACACGCCGCTCCAGCGAGGCGGCGAGCGCCCGCACGTCCGCCTCTGCCTCGTGGCGCGCGGTCACGTCCACCACGAAGGCGATGCCGTGCTGCGGCTCGCCTGCGAGCATGGCCGCCGCCAGGAGCCCCCACCACCGCCCGCCGTCCCGCCTCTTCAAGGGCAGCTCCGCCTGGGCGGCGGGCCGGCCGTCGCGGATCGTCGCCAGCAGCTCGTCCAGGCCCGGGCGAGCGCTCGCCTCGACGAGCTGGGACCAGGTGAAGGCGCCCGACTCGATGTTCGCGCGCGACTTCCCGACAGCCTCCAGGAAGGCGTCGTTCGCGTCGGTGATCCGCCCCTCGGCGTCGAAGAACGCGATGTTCACCAGGCCGACCTCGCTGACCCTCCGGAACAGCTCCTCGCTCGACCGGAGGCGCTGCTCGGTGGTCTTGAGGCGGGTGACGTCATTGAAGGTGAGCACCACCCCCTCGACCCCGTTGTCCTCTCCCACGTAGGGGAGCGCGCGCCGGACGAACCAGCGACCATCGTCGGCCTGGATCTCGGCCTCGCGGGGCTGCCGGTCCTGGAGCACGGCCAGGGCGTCCTCCAGCATCGAGGGATCGGTGAACTTGAGCGCGAAGTCGCTCAGGGGGCGGCCCAGATCGCTGGGGCGCAGATTGAGGAGCTGGGTCATGGCGGGGGTGAAGCGCTTGACCGTGAACTCGGGGTCCAGGAACAGGGTCCCGATGTGGGTGCTGGAGAGCAGGTTCGCCAGATCGCTGCCGGCCCGCTCGAGCTCGTGCACCTTGGTCTGGAGCTGGTTGTTGACCGTCGCGAGCTCTTCATTGAGCGAGCGCAGCTCCTCGCGGGAGGTCTCCAGCTCCTCGTTGGTGGACTGGAGCTCCTCGTTCATCGAGGTGACCTCTTCGTTCGCCGCGGTCAGCTCCTCGTTGGCGCGCTCGATCTCGGCGACGTTGGCGTCCAGGTCGTCACGGGCGGCCTGCAGCTCGCGCTCGAGCTGGACCAGCGGCGAGTCATCGACCTTGCGGGTCTGCGCCTCCGTCTCCTCGGCCGCGCTCTCCTCCAGGCTGATGATGAAGATGGGCTCCGCCTGCGGCTCGGAGACCGGCGTGATGGTGACCACGAGCGTGCGATCGGTGCCGTCGTCGCGCGACACGCGCAGCGGCGGGACGCGCACCGGGACGTGATCCCGGACCACCCGCCGCATCGCCGCCCGCAGACGCGCCCGCAAGCGCTCGTCGAGCATGGCGAGCAGGTCGCGCGTCGGGGCGCCGGCCGGATGGGTGAGGTAGCCCTGGACCGCCCCGTGGAAGTAGACCACCTCGAAGTCCTGGCGGACGACGATCGACGGCGGGGCGTGGACCTGCAGCAGGGCGCGTTCGGCCAGGCGCGCGCTGGCCGGGTCCTGCCCGAGCCCCGCGCGGCGGACCGCGGTCGATGGGACCTTGACGCTGTCCGGGGCCCGCGGGGAGAGCCGGGTGCGGTGCTCCCGCTGCGGACCGACGCGGCGATAGATGCGGTGCTCGTTGTCGATGGGGACGAAGCGCTCCCGCATCTGGTTGGCGGTCTCTGCGCTGCCGAGGAAGAGGAAGCGATCCTTGTCGAGCACGAAATGGAAGAGCGCGAGCAGCCGCTCCTGAACCGATTGCTCGAGATAGATGAGGAGGTTTCGACAGGTGATGAGGTCGAGGTGGGAGAAGGGCGGGTCCGACAGCGCGTCGTGGCGGGCGAAGACGACCAGGTCGCGCAGGCGCTTGGCGACCACGAAGCTGCCGTCGGCCTGGCGCTCGAAGTGGCGGGTCAGGCGCTCCGGCGACACGTCCAGGGCGATGCTCGCGGGGTAGGTGCCCGCGCGGCCGAACTGGATCGAGCGCTCCGAGCGGTCGGTGGCGAAGATCTGGAGCCGGCAGGCCTTCTTGGCCTCATCGAAGGCCTCCATGAAGAGGATCGCGAGGGTGTAGGCCTCTTCACCCGTCGCGCAGCCGGGTACCCAGGCGCGCACGGTCGCCGTGGGCTCGCAGTCGGCGACGAGGAAGCTGACGACCTGATCGTTGAGGGCACGCCAGGCCTCGGGGTCGCGGAAGAAGTGCGTGACGTTGATGAGGAGGTCCTGGGAGAGGCGGGTCAGCTCCAGGGCGTCCTCGTCCAGGTAGCGCGCGTAGGCCTCGACGGTGGGAAGATGGAGCAGGCCCATGCGGCGGAGGACGCGCCGCAGCATCGTGGCCTCGCGGTAGCCGCTGAAGTCGTGGCCCGACTCCCGGTGCACGCGCTCGAGGATGCGGGCGAGGGACTCCTCGGCCCCGTCCTCGGGCTCCAGCTCACCGGAGGAGTAGGGGTGCTCTGCATAGCGACGCAGCAGCGCCGGGATCTCGCGGACTTCGAGCACGTGGTCGACCATCTCGGTCGCCACCGCGTGGGCCGGCATGCTGGAGACCGAGGCCGAGCCGGGTGACTGCACGATGGTCAACCCGCCGGCGGCCTTGACGGCCTCGAGCCCGCGAGCGCCCTCGCTGCCAGCGCCCGAGAGCACGATGCACACGGCGCGCTCGTGCTGGGCTTCGGCGAGCGAGCGGAAGAAGGCGTCGATGGGCTGCGGGATGCCGGCGCTGCGGGGCAGCGGCGTCAGGGCGAGGCGGCGATCCGACATCGCGAGCCCGCAGCCCGGCGGGATGACGTAGACGTGATCGTCCTCGAGCTCGACCCCGTCGGTGGCGGTCTCGACCGTGAGCTCGGTATGGGGCGCGAGGATCTCGGCCAGATAGCTCTCGTGATCGGGCGAGAGGTGGGTGACGACGATGAAGGTCATCCCGCAGGGGGCGCTCATGGCCTCGAAGAGGCTGCGCAGGGCGGGGAGCCCTCCAGCGGAGGCGCCGATTCCGACGAAGAGGGAGCTGCGCCGGCTTTCTCGTGAGCTCATCAGGCACCGGGGACGAGGGGCTCCTACATTATCCGATCGTGACGCGTGCGGCAGGGCTCCGATGCGCCGGGACTGCCCGCCGCGGATTGGAACACGTATCAGGATCGCCGCGCAGGCGAGCGCACTTCCCGGATCGACGAGGCGGGACGCGGAGGAGCAACGTGGCGCAAGGGATTCCCCGGTGCCGCGGGGCGGCATTCCCCCGGGCAACTCTCCGGCGAGGCCTTCTATCGGGGGCGACGGCTCCGGCCTAGTCTCGGCAATCGGGTCGAAGCTCGCCCTGGTGATGGCGACCTCGACTCGCGGTGCGGCGGGCACCCGGAGAACGACCCTGAAAAGAACCAGCACGGTCCACGCGAGTGGAACGTCGGGAGCGGGCGCGCGCGTGCGTCGTCAGGCCTCGATGGCTGCGGCGTTTCGGCCGGCGGCGTGGTGGGTCCGGCAGACGATCCTTCGCGGGGGCGGGCTCGTCCTCGCCCGCATCCTGGCGCTGGAGCCCCCGCTGGGCAGGCGCATCTCCCCCCATTCCGACGCGTTCGGATCGAGATGGCACCGTGGCAGAGAGCGTTGATGTGGAATGCGGCCCGGGAGCGACCGAAGAACCGTGGGACCTGGCGGGAGTGGCCCGGATGCTCGCGGCCCTGGGCGATCAGCTCCGCGAGCGGCTGGCGGCGGCGAAGCGTGAGCTGAGCGCGGCCATCGCCTCGGCCGACGCCGCGGGACGCGAAGGCTCACGGTTGGCCCGCGCGGTCTCCCACGTCCAGGCGGCGGAGGACCTGGAGCGACGGATCCGCGTCGTGACCAACGGGGGCGAGCCCGTGCCGGCGCCCATGAGCCTGCGCGACGTCCTGCAGGTGGCCGGCGAGCTGGCCCTGCCGCGCGGCTCGGAGCGCGTCCGCCTGGTCCTGCCTTCGCACCTGCCGGAGGTGCTGGGCGATCTCGTGCTCACGCGGCACGTCCTCGCCCACCTCGTGACGCGGGCGGCGGCGGCGGGAGGCGGGGTCGAGATCTCCACCGCCGAGTGCCGCGCCACGGACCCGGCGACGCGGCTCGCCCGCCACGCCGTCGTCGTCACGGTGCAGAGCGTGGCGCGCGGCGGGCAGCCGGTGGTGTCCCGCGCCGGTCCCAGCGAGGACCTGTCGCTGTTGCTGGCCACGGCCATCGCCGACCGGCAGCGGGCGCACCTGACCGCGTTTCGCGGGCCCGACGGCACCCACCGCTTCGAGCTGCACCTGCCGGTGGCCCCCGCGGGCGTCCGCACGGAGGCTGCTGGAGCGGCCGACGCGCGGCGGGCCCTGGTGGTGGAGCCGGACCCGTCGCTGGCGCTGCGCTTGCGGCAGATGATGGGCTATCTGGGCTGGATGGCCGACTTCGCCAGCGACGCGCGCGAGGCCCTGTCGCTGTACGAGCACGCGCACCTCGCCGAGCGGCCCTACCGGTTGGTGATGCTCGACCCGCACTCGACCCGGGAGCCTCGCGAGCTGAAGGGCTTCGCGCAGATCCTGCGTCACGATCGCGATGCGCGGCTGGTGGTGTGCACCGGCCCGGACGGTGACGACGAGAAGCTGCTCGCCGGGGCGTCCGTCGACGCCTGGCTGCCGCGCCCCTTCCGGTTCGCCGATGTCCACCAGCTCACCACGCGCCTGGGCGATCTGAAGCGCGGCTGAAGCCACGGCTGATTCGCGTCGGCGCCGACGAACTTCCGGAGCAGCCGCGGTCCCCGCCCGGGGGGAGCGGGGAGGTGGAGTGGTGGGCGATACTGGATTTGAACCAGTGACTTCTACCGTGTGAAGGTAGCACTCTACCGCTGAGTTAATCGCCCACGGCGGAGAGGGGTTGTAGTCAGCACCCCCGAGGCTGTCAAGCGGGGCGTTCGGGCGGTGGCAGCAGCGGCATGACCTCGCCCAGCAGGTAGAGGCTCCCGGCGACCAGCACGCCGCCAGACGGGGTGGCCAGGCGTACCGACTCGCGCAGGGCGCTGGGGATGTGGGGCTCGATCTCCAGGTGGACGCCGTGGCGGCGGGCCAGGGCCGCCAGGGGGCCCAGTGGCGGCGGCGGCTGGTCGGTGAGGGTCGTCACCACCAGGGCGTCCAGGTGGCGCGCCAGCGGCGCGAGGATGCCGGCCGCGTCCTTGTCGTGGCGCGCGGAGAAGAGCAGCACGCGGGGGCGCTCGGGCAGCGCGCGGACCAGCTCGCGGGCCAGCACCGCGGCGCCCATGGGGTTGTGCGAGCCGTCGAGCACCATGGCCGGCCAGTCGCCCTTCGGCATACCGCGCAGCGGCTCGCGCCGCTCGAGGCGGCCCGGGTGGCGGGCGCGGTGGAGACCCTCGGCCATGTGGGCGGCGCGGAAGCGGAAGCCGTGGGCCTGCAGCGACTCGGCGGCGGCGCAGGCCAGGGCGGCGTTCTGGGCCTGGAAGCGGCCGGCCAGGCCCAGGCGTACCGGGCCGAGGCGGTGCAGCCAGCCGCGATAGCGGAAGCCCTCGTGCAGCCAGCGGTACTGGAAGTCCACGCCGGCGCGGCGGATGGGCGCGCGGAGATCGAAGGCGCGGGGGCCCACGACCGAGCGGAAGAGGCGGCGGTCCACGTTGGTGACCAGGGTGGCACCCTCCCGGAGGATGCCTGCCTTCTCGGCGCAGATGGCCTCGAGGGTGTCGCCCAGGAAGGCCTGGTGATCGAGGCCGATGGGCGTGATGACGGCGACCTTCGGGGGCACGACGGCGGTCGCGTCCAGGCGGCCGCCCATGCCCACCTCGAGGACGGCCAGGTCCACCTCGCGCTCGACGAAGTAGCCGAGGGCCATGACCGTCAGCGCCTCGAAGTAGGTGAGCGGCACCGGCTCGCCGCCGTCGCGCCCCTCGATGACGTCGCGGACGCGCCGGGCCCAGGAGGCCAGCTCGACCGGGAGGATCGGCGTGCCGCCCACGCGGATGCGCTCGGTGACCGAGACCAGGTGCGGGCTGGTGTAGAGGCCGACGCGGTAGCCGGCGGCGTGCCCGATGGAGGCGAGGAACGCCGCGGTGGAGCCCTTGCCGTTGGTGCCGGCGATGGTGACGGCGGGCAGCTCGAGATGCGGCGAGCCCAGGCGCGCCAGGGCCGTCTCCACCCGATCGAGGCCGAGCTGGATGCCGCGCGGCGCCAGGCTGGCGAGCCAGGCGTGCGCCTGATCGGCCGTCCAGGCGGCCTCTGGGAGCGCGTTCGTCATCGTCGTCGAGGCTAGCAACGCGCCCCGGTGGGAGCAACGACCGTTGCCAGGGGGGCCACCGCTGGGCTAAGAGGATGTCCCCATAGGCTCCCGTCGCCTGGCTGGCTCGCATGATTCCAGGGACTTCCGAGCCTCGCCTTCATGCTGGGAGCATGCGCCCTCGACTCGTAAGCGCCTGGAATCACGTCGCTGGCGCCAGGCTCGGTCCGCATATGGGAACACCCTCCGAAGTATCGGCTCTCGGAGTGGCCGGGAGTACCTGATGGATCCCATGACGACGCCGCCCCGCCCGCCGGAGCGCCCGGTCGACGCGCTGAGCGTGGACGAGCTGGCCCAGGCCGTGCGCTACCACAACTGGCGCTACTTCACGCTGGCCGAACCGGAGATCAGCGATCTGGCCTTCGACGCGCTGACGCGCCGTCTCGCGGAGCTGGCGCCGTCGCACCCGGCGCTCTTCGAGCTGGTCACCGACACGGCCAGCGGCGAGAAGGTGGTGCACGCCGAGCCGATGCTCAGCCTGGACAAGTGCTACGACGACGCGACGCTGCTCGCGTGGGCCAAGGGCTTCGACGGGCCGGTGACCCAGACACCGAAGATCGACGGCGTGGCGGCCTCGCTGCGCTACGACGCGCGCGGGCGGCTGGTGGCGGCGGTGACGCGCGGCGACGGGACCCGCGGCGAGAGCTTCCTGGCGAACGCCGGCTACATCGACGCGATCCCGAAGATGCTCAGCGGCCCGCCGCTCGACGCGAGTGTGGAGGTGAGGGGCGAGCTCTACATGCCGCTGTCGGTGTTCCGGGCGCTCGAGGGCGGCTTCTCGAACCCGCGCAACACGACGGCGGGCGCCATCAAGCAGAAGGACCCGTCGCGGACGGCGGTCTACGGGCTGCACTTCTTCGCCTACGACGTGCGCGGACCGGCCTTCGAGACGGAGATGGAGAAGGTGGCCTGGGCCAGCGCGCACGGGCTGGTGCCGGTGGAGACCGAGCGCCTGGACACCGACGCGATGGCCGCCGGCTACGCGCGTTGGCAGGCGCGCCGCGACGCGCTGGACTTCGAGGTCGACGGGGTCGTCTACAAGGCGGATCGCCTCGATGAGCAGGCGCGGCTGGGCTTCACCGCGCACCACCCGCGCTTCGCCATCGCCTACAAGTTCCAGGGCGACAGCGCGACCTCGACCCTGGAGGAGGTGCAGTGGTCGGTCAGCCGCACCGGCACGATCACCCCGGTCGGGATCATCGAGCCGGTGGAGCTGTCGGGCGCGATGGTCTCGCGCTGTTCGCTGCACAACCTGGCCATCGTCGAGCAGCTCGGCCTGTCCATCGGGGCCACCGTGCTGGCCACGCGGCGCGGCGGCGTCATCCCCCACATCGAGTCGGTGGTCGAGCCGGGGATCGCGCCCATCGTCATCCCGCTGACCTGCCCGTCCTGCGGTGAGCCCACGGTGGTGGACGGCGACTTCCTGCGCTGCTCGCGGCCGTCGCGCTGCCCGGACGTGATCCGCGGCACCCTGGAGCACTTCGTGAAGGCCGTGGAGATCGACGGCTTCGGCCCCAAGGTGGTCGCGCAGCTCGTTCAGCAGGGGCTGGTGGCGGAGCCCGCGGACTTCTATCGGCTGAGCGTCGAGGCGCTGATGCCGCTCGAGCGCATGGGCGAGACCCTGGCGGGGCGGCTGGTGGGCAACATCCAGGCGCGGCGCACGCTGGGGCTGGCGACCTTCCTGCGCTCGCTGGGCATCGACGATCTCGGGCAGGTGGTCAGCGAGACGCTGGCGCAGCAGCTGCGCACGCTGGACGCGGTGCTGGCGGCCGAGGTCGCGACCCTCGAGGAGATCCACGGGGTGGGCGAGACCATCGCGCGCTCGGTGGTCGAGGGACTGACCGAGCGGAGGCCGATGATCGACGCGCTGCTGGCCGAGGTGCGGGTCGAGGACGCCGCGGAGGCCAGCGCCCCCGCCGAGCGCAGCGACGACGACCCCATCGCCGGACGCAGCTTCGTGTTCACCGGCGCGCTGCTCACCATGCCGCGCGAGGCCGCGCAGAAGCTGGTGCGCGAGCGGGGCGGCCTGACGCCGTCGTCGGTGACGAAGACGCTGGACTACCTGGTGATCGGCGACAAGGACTCGCCGCTGCTGGGCGAGGGCAAGCTCAGCACCAAGCACAAGGCCGCCGATCGCCTCGTCGCGGCGGGCGCGCCGCTGCGCATCATCCGCGAGTCGGAGTTCCAGGCGATGCTCGACGCCGGCGCCGGACCCGCATGAAGACGACCGCGCCGAGCGAGCCGCCGCTCGGTCCGAACAATCCACCACCGCCTCGCCCCGCGCGCCGCCGGAGGTACGCCGTCGCTCTCTGCATCATCCTCGCCGTCCTGCTGGCCGCGGCCGTGGCGGCCAACGTGTGGATCCGCGTGGCCGCGCGGCCGCACCTGCACGACGCGCTCGAGGGCGTGCCGGCGCGCGACGCGGTGATCGTGCCCGGCGCCTCGGTGTTCGCCGACGGCACCCCGTCGGGGGCGCTGGAGGACCGGCTGCGGGCGGCGCTGGAGGTCTTCCGCAGCGGGCGGGCGCAGCGCATCCTGGTCTCCGGGGTCGACGAGGGGCGCGGATACGACGAGGTGGGCGGGATGGAGCGCTGGCTCAGGGCCGCGGGGGTGCCGGCGGACGCGATCCTCGAGGATCGCGGCGGCGTGCGCACGCTGGACACGATGGAGCGGGCCCGGCGCGTGTTCGGCATCACCGGGGCCATCGTCTGCACCCAGGGCTTCCATCTGCCGCGAGCCGTGTTCCTGGCGCGGCGCGCCGGCATCGACGCCGTGGGCCTGCGCGCCGACAAGCGCGTGTACCGGGACGCCTTCCAGGACGAGCTGCGCGAGTTCTTCGCGCGGATCAAGGCGCTGTTGGACACCTACATCCTGCGCACCGAGCCCGAGCACGGGGCCGACCCGCCACCGCGCGGGGGGAGCACACGATGACGAGCATCACCTTGCGGCGCGGCGAGCCCGGCGACGCGGCGGTCATCGCCGAGCACAACGTGAGGATGGCGGCGGAGACCGAGGGGCGCGACCTCGACGCGAAGCGGGCACTGTCGGGGGCCAGCCGGGCGCTCGCCGACCCGGAGCGCGGCGTGTACCACGTGGCGGTGCACGAGGGCGCCATCGTGGGGCAGCTCCTGATCACGCGGGAGTGGAGCGACTGGCGCGACGGGTGGTTCTGGTGGGTGCAGAGCGTCTACGTGGTGCCCGAGCGGCGCGGCCAGGGGGTGTATCGCGCGCTGTGGGAGCACGTGGTGGAGCTGGCGCGGGGCGCGGGCGACGTGGCCGGCTTGCGGCTCTACGTCGAGCGGGAGAACGCGCGGGCGCTGGACGTCTACCACCGGCTGGGGATGGTGGCCGCCAGCTACGTGCTGATGGAGGTCGACTGGGTGCTGCCGCCCGACGAGTGACGCGCCGCGGGGCGGGACTGGCGGCGCCGGGTGTCCGGTGTAGGATCGGGCGATGATCGACTACGACGGCAAGCGCTGGGGCAAGGTCGCGCTGCAGCTCCACGGCTCGGTGATCCCCGGCGTGCTGCCGCGGGTGCTGCTGGCTGGCGCGCTGGGGGCCGTCGCCGCGCTGGCGCACAGCGCGTACGGCTTCTCGATCCCGCCGATCGCCCACACGCTGGTGGGTGTCGCCCTGGGGCTGCTGCTGGTGTTCCGCACCAACGCGTCCTTCGACCGCTACTGGGAGGGGCGGAAGCTCGTGGGCCAGATGGTCAACCGCTGCCGGGACCTGGCGCGACAGGCGGAGACCCTGCTCGACCCGGCAGCCGATGGCGCGCGCGCCCGCTTCCGGCGGCTGGTGCCCGCCTGGTTCGCCCTGACGCGCCAGCACCTGCGCGCAGAGCGCGAGCTGGAGGCGCTCGGCGCGCAGCTCACCGAAGACGAACGGGCGACGCTCGGCCCCGTCACCACGCGGCCGCTCACCGTGGCGACCTGGCTCGGCCGGGCGCTGGCGGAGGAGGCCCGCGCCGGACGGCTCAGCGAGCAGCGGATCCAGCTCTTCGACCAGAACCTCACCGCCCTGGCCGACACCCTCGGGGGTTGCGAGCGCATCGTCCGCACGCCCATCCCCTTCGCCTACGCGCAGCACATCAAGAGCTTCCTGCTGCTCTTCTGCTACACGGCGCCCTTCGCCATGGCCGAGTCCATGGGATGGCACACGCCGATGGCGGCGCTGGTGCTGGCCTACGCGCTCTTCGGCATCGACGAGATCGGGGTCGAGATCGAGGACCCCTTCGGCTACGACCCCAACGACCTGGCCATGGACGGCATCGGCGAGACCATCGGACGCGACGTGGCCGAGATCCTCGCCGACGGCTGAGCGGCTTTCGTCCTTGCTCACCGGCACCCCGCGCGGCGCCGAGGTGGGGGCCCCGGCCGGGCCGGTCAGCCGCGCGAGAGCCGCAGGCCCGAGGTCGCCACGGCGGCCGGCGCGTCCACGGGCTCGCCGCAGCCGCCGCCGGGCTCCTCGTCGCCCTCGAGCGCCCGCACCCCCTCGTCGTCGCCGCTCGGGTCGTGCAGCCCGACGCGCTGCCACAGCTCGCGGTCCAGAAGGTGGCTCACCCGCACGTTGCTCAGCGCGTTGAGCATGTTGCCCTTCACGTTGCCGTTGTCCTGATGCAGCTCGTCGATGAGGCGCTTGATGCGCTTGCGCTGCAGGTTCTCCTGCGAGCCGCACAGATCGCAGGGGATGATCGGGAAGGCCTTCTCGGCGGCCAGCTCGGTCAGGTCCTCCTCGGCGCAGTAGGCCAGCGGCCGGATCACCACGTGGCGCCCGTCGTCCGAGCGCAGGCGCGGCGGCATCGACTTGAGCTGGCCCGAGTAGAAGAGGTTGAGCAGCACCGTCTCGATGATGTCGTTGCGGTGGTGGCCGAGCGCCATGCGGGTCGCGCCCAGCTCGCTCGCCGTGTCGTAGAGGATGCCGCGACGCAGCCGGGAGCAGAGCGCGCAGTAGGTCTTGCCCTCGGGGACCAGGCGAGTCACCACCGAGTAGGTGTCGCGCTCGACGATGCGGTAGTCGTAGCCCTCGGCCTCGAGCCAGCGCGGCAGCACGTCGGCGGGGAAGCCCGGCTGCTTCTGATCGAGGTTCACAGCGACCAGCGAGAACTCGAAGGGCGCCCGCCGCTCCACCTCGCGCAGGAGGTGGAGCATGCAATAGGAGTCCTTGCCCCCGGAGAGGCAGACCATCACGCGATCGCCGGCGCCGATCATGTCGAAGTCGGTCATGGCTCTGACGACCTGGCGCATCAGGCGCTTCTCGAGTCGGCTCACAGCGGGCTCCGTCCCTGGGCCGGGAGGCTGGCGGGGTCAGCGGCGATGGCTGCCCCGGTGGCCTCGGTTCGATAGCAGAGAGCCGGCGGCGAGGCACGCGCTTTCCGTGGCCGCGGCTTGCCCCGGGCGGGTCCGACCGCTATGCGAGCGGGCCATGAGCCCTCCGACCGCCCTGCCCCGCCTCGACACCCTGCTCGCCCTGGCCGCTCCGGGCGCCCACGCGGTCGCCGACATCGGGTACGACCACGGGCTGCTGCTCTTGCGCCTGGGCCGCGCTGACCCCCACGTGCGCCTGTACGGGGTCGAGGTCCAGCCCGGCCGCGCCGACGCGCTGCGGACGCGCTGGCCCGTTCAGGTCCAGGACCTCGGCGCTCGCCTGACCCTGCTCGAGGGGGACGGGCTCGAGGTGCTCCCGGCGGGCGCCGTGGACACCGTGGTCATCGCCGGGCTCTCCGATCGCAGCATCGTCCGGATCCTCGAGCGATCCCGCGAGCGGCTGCGCGGCCTGCGGCGCCTGGTGCTCTGCCCCTCGCGGGTGGAGGCGACGCTGCGGCCCGCCCTGCCCCGCTTGGGCCTGCGCACCGTCGAGGAGCGCATCGCCTGCGAGCGCGGGAAGACCTGGGACGTCATCGCCGCCGAACCGGGTGCGCCGCTGGCCGCCGCGACGCCGGCGGAGGAGCGATGGGGCCCGCTGCTGGTCGCGCGCCGCGACCCCGCGCTGCGGCTGCACCTGGAGCATCTGAGCCGGGTCTACGCGCCGGCCTTCGCCCACGATCTCGGCGGGCACCGGGACGCCGCCGGGGCGCTGTCGCCCCTGGGTGAGAAGCTGGCGATGCTGCCCGAGCTGCGCGCTCGCGCGGCGGGCTGGGACGACGCCCCGGTCGAGGCCCGAGTCGACGATTGACACCCACCGACCGCGGGAGGAGCCTCGGCGTCGTCCACCGAAGCCCAGCGGGAGCGCGGCCATGATCGACCACCTCACCCTGCACGTCCGCGACGTGGCGCACAGCAAGGCCTTCTATCTCGCGGCCCTGGCGCCGCTCGGCTACGCGGTGTGCATGGACTTCGGCGAGTACGTCGGCCTCGGGGCGGGCGGCAAACCCGATCTCTGGCTGGCTCCCGGAGGGCCGCTGCGGCCGGAGACCCACATCGCCTTCGCCGCCCGCGACCGGGCGGCCGTCGACGCCTTCCACGCGGCGGCGTTGGCCGCAGGCGGCGAAGACAACGGCCAGCCCGGGCTGCGCCCCCAGTACCACCCCGGGTACTACGGCGCCTTCGCGCTGGACCCGGACGGTCACAACGTCGAGGCCGTGTGCCACCGGCCGCCTGAAGCGTAGGCCGGGTCGCGGGGGCGGCGGACTGCGAGAACCGCAGGCCGGCGCTGCGATATCCGCAGCCGCTGAGGGCCCGACGAGGGGAAGCGGGGCCGCACGAGCCGCGCCGAGCGGGGCGCCCGCGCGTTTCCGGCCGCGTCGTTGCTGGGGCAGCGGCGCTCGCGCGCCGAGACGCGCGCCGGTGGCACGCCGCTTGCTCCTGGTCCTGGTCAGCACGAGGCGTCGACCTCGGCTGTACCAAGGAGATCGCAATGACCCGCCGATTCAACACCGCTTCCCTCGTCAAGACCCTCGGCCTCGCCGCCCTGCTCTCCCTGGCCGCCCCCGCCGCCCTGGCCGCTCCGACCGCCAAGGGACACGGCGCCAAGACCCAGGCCGCGTACAAGGCCAAGCCCGGCCACGGCGCGTACAAGAGCGGCCCCCAGGCGGTCGTCGTCTCCAAGGCCCCCAAGGTCGTCGTCACCAAGGCGCCCAAGGTGGTCTTCGCCCCCGGCCCCCAGGTGGTCCTGACCGCGCCGCGGCCCCAGTTCCACCGGCCGGCGCCGCGCCCCGTCGAGGTGCTCCCCTCGATGGCGCTCCGGGCGCGTCTCCAGCAGGCCCGGGCCATGCGTCAGCTCAACCGTCGCGAGCTGCGGAGGCTCCAGGCCGCCATCACGAAGCTCGAGTCGGCCGAGCGACGCTTCCTCCGCGATGACGGCCGCTTCGACTGGCGCGAGCGGGCGCAGCTCTCGGTGCTCGAGACCCGCGTCGACATCGCCTTCCGCCAGGCCTTCCGTCGCGCCTGACCCCCGCCCCCCGGTCAGGAGCTGACGCCCATCGGCCCCGGAACGCGCGCACCCCTCCCCGCGCGCGTCTCCGGGGCCTCCTTTCGTCCGCTGCCTCGCCGACCGTTCAGCTCAGCCCGTAGCCCTTGAGCTTGTCGTAGAGCGTGCGCTCGCCTATCTGAAGCCGCTCGGCCGCCGCCCGGCGGTTGCCCCCGCAGGCCGCCAGCGCCTGCCGGATCGCCTCCCGCTCGTGGTCGGCCATCGTGACCACGGCGCCCGCGCCGTTCGCCGCCGCGCTGCCGCCCACCGGCCCGCCCAGCACCAGGTGCTCGGCCGAGATCGTCAGGCCATCGGCGAGGATCGCGGCCCGCTCCAGCGCGTTGCGCAGCTCCCGCACGTTGCCCGGCCAGCGGTGCCGCTCCAGCGCCGCCCGCGCGGCCGGGTCCAGCACCAGCCCCGGCCTGCCGACCTCCGCGGCCACCTCGCCCAGCAGCCGGTCGGCCAGCGGCAGCACGTCGCGCGGCCGCTCCCGCAGCGGCGGCATCCGCACCGGGAACACCGCCAGCCGATGGTACAGGTCCTCGCGGAAGCGCCCGGCGGCGATCTCGGCCTGGAGATCCCGGTTGGTCGCCGCCACCCAGCGCACGTCGGCGGTGAGCGTGCGGCTGCCGCCGATGCGCTCGAAGCGCCGCTCCTGGATGACCCGCAGCAGCTTCGCCTGCAGCTCCACCTTCATCTCCCCGACCTCGTCGAGGAAGAAGGTGCCGCCCTCCGCCAGCTCGAGCCGCCCCTGCCGCCGCGCCGTGGCCCCGGTGAAGGCGCCCTTCTCGTGCCCGAAGAGCTCGCTCTCCAGCAGCGTGTCGCTGAGCGCCGCCGCGTTGACCGCCACGAAGGGCCCCTCGGCGCGCCGGCTCCACCGGTGCAGCGCCCGCGCCGCGACCTCCTTGCCGACCCCGCTCTCCCCGACCAGCAGCACGGTCGCGTCGGTGCGGGCGACCTTGCGCAGCGCGTCCACCACCGAGTCCATCGCCGGGTCGCCGAAGCTCAGGTCGTCGTCATCACCGCGCACGCTCTCGACCCGCGCCGCCGTCTGGCGCAGCCGCCGCCGCTCCAGCGCGCGCTCCACCAGCAGGCGCAGCTCCGCCGGGCTCGACAGCGGCTTCTGCAGGTAGTCGAAGGCGCCGAGCTTCATCGCCTCCACCGCCCCGGCCACCGTGCCGTGGGCGGTCATCACGACCACCTCCATCTCCGGCTGCTCGGCCCGCGCCCGGCGCACCAGGCTCATCCCGTCGAGGCCGGGCATCTTCAGGTCGGTGAGCAGCAGGTGGAAGTCACGGGCGTCCATCAGCGCCGCCGCCTCCGCGCCGTCGCTGGCCACCGTGACCTCGTGGCCCTCGTCGGTGAGCACCTCCGCGAGGAAGCTGCGCAGGCCCTCTTCGTCGTCGGCCACCAGGATGCGCGCCACTCGGTCCTCCGCTGCAGGTTCCGCAGCGACACTCTACGCGGCCGGGAGCCTCACCGTCAGCACCGCGCCGCCCTCGGGGTGGTTGGACGCGCGGATCGTGCCGCCGTGCGCGTCGACGATGCGTCGCGCCACCGCCAGCCCGAGGCCCGTGCCGCGCACCTTGTCGGTCTGGAAGGGTTCGAAGAGGCGCTCCACGTCGTCGTCCGGGAGCCCCGGCCCCTTGTCGCGCACCTCCAGCAAGAGCCCGCCACCGGGCGCCGCCGCGGCCCGCGCCTCGACTCGCGCGCCGGGCGGGGAGGCCTGCACGGCGTTGCGCACCAGGTTCACCAGGACCTGCTCGAGCCGCACGGCGTCCAGGGAGAAGCGCTCGGGCGCTGTGTCCACGTCCACGTCGACCCGCCCCTCCCCGGCCACGTCCACCGCGCGGACCAGCACCGCCGCCGGCGACGCGGGCTGGCGCTCCACCTCGCCGGAGCGCGCGAACTGCAGCACCTCGGTGGTGAGCCGCTCGAGCCGCAGCGCCTCGTTCACCACGCGCTCGGCCTTGGCCTGTGCGGCGGGGGCGTCGGCCAGCTTCTCGACCAGGAGCTGGGCGTGTCCCTTGAGCGAGGCCAGGGGGTTTCGGATCTCGTGCCCCAGCACCGCCGACATCTCGCCCAGGGCGGCCAGGTGGCGGTCCCGCGCCAGCTCGGCCTCGGCGCGCTCAGCCCGCCGGGACATCCTCCAGAACACCGCGGCCAGCACCAGCAGCGCCATGGCGGCCGCGCCGCTGACCACCAGCCCCAGCCGGGCCCGCCCCAAGATGGCGTCGGCCATCACCGGCTCCATCTCCACGACCAGGATGGCAGGGCGCGCTCCTCGCGCGGCGCGTCCCCGCGCTCCGGCGGGCCGGATGGGCACGCCGACCCGGATGATGTCGCCGACGCGCTCGGGCTCGGCGTCCGGACCGCGCGGCAGCCAGGTCAGCCGCCGGGCCAGGGCCTCCACCGGCTCGGCGGGGGTCCCGGCCTCGGAGAGGATGGCGCCGTCGGGGCCGAAGACGGCGGCGTAGCGCAGCCCCTCCTTGCCCCACTCGTCCACCAACGTCTGCAGCGCCTCGCCCGGGTCGCCGCGCCCCTGCCTCAGCGCGCCGCGCGCGGCGCGGGCCATGTCCAGCGCCCGCGAGCGGGTGACGGTGTCGGCGGTCGCGGCGGCGGAGAGCTGGTTGACCCCCGCGCTGGCCAGCAGCGCCATCGCGGTGAGCACGGTGGTGACCAGCAGCCCGAGGTGGGCGCGGCGGTCGGGTGGGCGCGAGCGGGCGGTCATGAGCACCCCGGGGCGGACGGGTGGCCTCTCAGGCGGGCTCAGCGAGATCGGCTGCCGGGTGCCTCGACCACCCCGGCGGCCGCCTCGGCCGTCCGCAACCACTGCGAGATACCGACGGGCATCCCTCCGGTTGCGGGCGACCGATCCAGCTCGCCGGTGCGGCCGCTTCACCGCGGCCCGTGATCCCGCTGAACCTGCCAGCGGAGCATGCGACAAGGCGGGGCCCGCGTCACGCAGACCCCGCCCTGCCTTCAGGGGCGAGCTCGGCTACTCGTCGCCACCCTCCTCCGGGGCGTCGGGCGGCGGGCCCATGCCCCGACGCCCGCGCTCGCCGTGGAAGCCCTTGTGCCGGCCCTTGCCCATGCGCCCGAAGCGCTCGGCGGCCTGCGCCTGCTGCTCGGGGCTCAGCAGGGAGAAGGCGGCGACCTGCGTGTCGATGCGCAGGGCGGCCAGCTCGGCCTGGAGCGCGGCGCGCTCCTTGGCCAGCACCTTGAGCCGCGCCGCGTCGGGGCGTCCCGACTTCCAGACGGCCGCGGCCGCCTCGCGGTTGGTCTTCATGCGGGTGCGCAGGGGCTCGGCCTGGGCGCGCATGGTCTGGTGGAGCTCCCGGAGGGCGGTCTGCTGGTCGGCGCTGAGGTCCAGCCCGGCGAAGGGTCCGCCGCGGTGCCCGCGCTCGCCCTGGCCGCCGCCGCGCTCGCCGCGCTCGGCCAGGGCGGCGGGGACCGCCAGGGCCAGCACGACGGCGGTGATGCCGATGAGTCGGAAGGTCTGTCGCATGATCAGCTCCTGAAGAGGGGGGGAGTGGGTTCCCGCGGAGAGTCAGAGCAAGGCCCGTGCCAGCGCGGCACGGTGCGCGCCGGCCGAGCATCTGCGGACGCGAGCGGCCATCCGCGATCCCGCGCGTGGCGCCGGCACTGCCGATTCGGCAGGCGGGACCTGCGAAAAGCGCAGACCGGGGCCGAGGTCGGGACGGAATCCCCTTGCGCGGTCCGCGGGCCCGCGTAGCGTGCGCGCCATGTTGGGCGAAGCCATGGCACTGGGATGCGCGCTGACCTGGGCCGCCAGCGTCATCCTCTTCAAGCGCGCCGAGGTGCAGGGCCACCTCTCGCCCCACGCCCTCAACCTCTTCAAGAACTGCCTGGCCATCGCGCTGCTCGCCGCCACCCTCGCGCTCAGCGGCGGCGGTCCCGACCTCGAGCGTCCGCCCGGGGACTGGCTGCGCCTCATCGTGAGCGGCGCGGTCGGCATCGGGCTGGCGGACACCCTCTACTTCGCGGCGCTTCGTCGCATCGGCGCGGGGCCGCTGGCGCTGTCCGAGACCATCTACTCGCCGGTGGTGGTCATCCTGTCGGTGACGCTCCTGGGCGAGGCCTTCGGCGCGATGATGGCGCTGGGCGGCGCGATGGTGCTCGGCGGCGTGGCGCTGGCCCTGTGGCGCTCGGAGCGACGGGAGCCCGGCGGCGCGCTGACGCGCATCTCGCCGGCGGGGGTGGGGCTCGGGCTCCTGGCCGGCACCCTGATGGCGACGGGCGTGGTCATCGCCAAGCCTGCGCTGGCCCGCAGCGGGCTCATCGAGGCGACCCTGGTGCGCCTCATCGCCGGCGTCGCCATCCAGCTCGTCTGGATCCTGCCGCGCCCCGACCGCCTGGCGATCCTCGGCATCCTGCGGCCCCAGCCGGTGTGGCGCACCCTGCTCCCGGCCTCGTTCATGGGCGCCTACGTGGCCATGCTGCTGTGGATGGGCGGCATGAAGTACACCGACGCCTCGGTGGCCTCGATCCTGAACCAGCTCACCGTGGTGTTCACGCTGCTCATGGCCCACGTGTTCCTGGGCGAGCTGCTGACGGGCAGGCGGCTGGCCGGCGCCTTCCTCGCGATCTCCGGCGCCAGCCTCATCGTGATGGCGCGCGGCTGAGTCGGGCTGAGCCCAGCCTGACCGAGGCACGGCGCGCGGCCGGGGCGGCGCGGGGCGGGCGGCCTGCAAGCAGGCCCGCGGTGGTGACCGACTCGACCGGAGAGCGCCGGTCCGGCGCGCGGGCTTCGGCCGCAGGGCCGGCCGCGTGCAGCAAGCGGGCGACGATGCTAGACGGCGGTGTCCCCTGCGGAGCCGAGCGGTGCCCATGCGACCATCCCCCCTGTCGACCCGCGCGACGCGCAGCCTGGCGCTGGCCGCCTGCCTCGCCTGCCTCGTCGGCGGCTGTCGGGGTGAAGAGGGCGGGCCCGCGCAGCCGTCCCAGCCCGCCGCTGCGCCCGCTCCAGAGGTGGCCGCGGCGCCCGACGCCGAGCTGGGCGCGGCGCTGACGGCCATGCGCGATCGGCACCGGTGCAACCGGCTGATGGGCTGCGAGCCCGCAAAGGTGGTCGCGTCCCGGGGCAGCGCCGCGGTCCCGGCCCTGCTGGACACCCTGGAGCAGGGCCGCGGCGCCGACGGTTTCTGGATGCTCGCCCTGCTGGACCTGCTCGGCGCCGCGGACGACGAGCGCGCCCTGCCGCTGCTGGAGCGGTGGCTCTCCGACCCACGCTGGGAGGTGCGGACCCGGGCGGCGCTGGCGCTGGCGAAGCTCGGCCGCCCGAGCAGCGCGGAGGCGCTCCAGGCGGCCCTCGCCGCCGCCCGCGGCAGGCGGGGCGATGTGGCCTTCGAGGCGGCCCTGATGCTGGCGCTGGTCCGGCTCGGCGAGACCGTGCAGGGCCAGCCGGCGCGGGCGGCGCTGCAGGAGCGGCTGGCGCTCGACCACGGGGAGCTGGCGACGATGAACCCCGGCTTCTACGCGGTGCTCACCGAGATCGTCGCCCGCGCGGACCTCCCCGAGGCCCTGCCCCTGGTGCGCCTGGGGATCACCCACCGCGACCGCTACGTGCGCATCGGCGCCATCGCGGCGGCCGGCAGCCTGCACGACACCGGCGCAATCCCGTTTCTGGTGGGCCGGCTCGACGACCGCCTGCCCAGCGTGCGGCGGGCCGCCGTCGCGGCGCTGCGCGAGATCACCGGCAGCCAGGGCCTCACCGACGCTGCCCAGTGGACCGCGTGGTGCGAGGCCCGGGGCTGCCGGAGCGACCTGAGCACCGGGATGCCGCCCGGGACGCCTCCGCCGCCGCCGGCCGACGCTCCGGACGCTGGCGAGCCGCCGCGAGCGGCGCCCGAGCGCGCGCCATAGGAGCGTGTAGCGGACAGATGATTCGTCGGCTCCGGGCGCTTTCGGGCGCCTCGGCGTCCCAGAAGCGCTGCGGAAGACCCCTTGGCTTGCCTCGGGTTCTGGAAGAGGCCTCGCTTCGCCAGGCCTCGCCGAATCACCTCGAAGGCACCTCGGGTCCACCTGGATCCCTCATCCGCTACACGCAGCTGGCCCGCGCCGTAGGTCTCAGCCTGCGCCCGGCCGCCGCCGTGGCGCGCCGTCGAGCCAGGCGGAGAGCACGCCGGCGCCGGCGACGTTGGTGGTCACGAAGAGGAGCTGGACCAGCGGCACCAGGCAGAGCAGGGTCGCCACGCCGCCCAGGGTGAGCACCAGGCCGGGGCGGCTGCGCACCCAACGGCGCTGCTCGTCGAAGCTGAGCCCGTGCAGCTCGAAGTGGTAGCTCAGCAGGTCCCAGCCCAGGGCGCGGGCGCTGAGCAGGAACTGAGCGCACACGTACACGGCGCTGCCGAGCCCGGGGAAGAGGTTCAGGGGCAGCAGCGCCAGGCTCCAGCCTGCGAAGCGCGCCAGGCGACGGGTCTCGACCGCCATCACCTTCGCGGTGGCGACGAAGCCGTCCGGCGCCCCGAGCACGGGGGGACCGGCGGCCTCCTCGCGCGCGGCGTTGAACACCGAACCGGAGAAGATGGGCAGCAAGAGCGAGCCGACGAAGTTGTAGAGGACCGGCGCGACGACGGCCGTCCCGAGCACCGCGGCGACGCGCAGCGCCACGCCGAGGGCGCCGCGTATCCAGAGCCAGCTCGAGAGCAGCCAGCCCGGCTCCGCGGCCGCGCCGTCGGCCGGGGTGGTGACCAGCCAGCCCACCAGCGCGAAGGCTCCCCAGAGCAGCAGGGCGCAGAGCAGCAGGAAGCCCAGGGCGTTCACGCCGAAGCTCACCAGCATGCGGCGGCGCAGGCGTGAGCTGCCCAGGGCCAGGCGGAAGCCCTCGACGAGCGCCCCCACGGCGGCCGCCGGTCCGAGCTGGTGCGGGTCGTTCATCGCGGCATCATCGGGCGCGGCCACGGCGGAGGTCAATGCGGCGCGGAGAGCGCAGCGCCGCTCACTCAGCGCGCTGCGGCGGCACCTCGATCTCGATGAGCCGGATGCCCCCGGGCGCAGGCGGCGTGGCGGCGGGCGGCTCCGGCGCCGGGCGCTCCATGCGCTGGTCGGGCACCTCGATGTCGATGAGCTCGACCGCGGGCGCGCGGCGGCCACGCGGCTCGCGGGAGCTGCCTGCGCTGGCCGGCGCGGGCGCCTCGGCGCGGCCGGGCACCAGGGAGTCCACCTCCGGCGCGCCCGACGGGGCCACCCGCGAGAGCGCGCCGCCGAAGCGGTCCCACTGCCCCGCTGCCAGCCGCGTGCTGCCGCCGGCGTCGGCGACCTCGACCAGCCCGTGCTCCACGCTCACGCCGGTGGCGCCGTCGCCCTCCACGGCCACGGTGAAGCGGGTCCCCAGGACGCGCACGCGCACGCCCTCGCTGCGCACCTCGAAGCGCTCGTCGGCCGACGCGCGCGCCACGTCGCAGTCCAGGGCACCACGGCGCAGGCGCAGGACCATCGCGCGGGGCGACCAGTCCACCACCTCGACGTCGGTCTCGGGCGCCAGCGTCAGCACGTGGCGGCCGAAGGCGACCACGGTGCGGGCCTCGGCTCCGGTGCGCAGGTGCTCACCCGGCCGCGCCTGGGGGTCGCCGTGGTCCGGGCCATCGACGGCGGCGAGCGTCGGGGCGGCCTGCGCCACGCCCTCGGGCGAAGCGGAGGTGGAAGCCAGCGGCGCAGACGGGCTCAGCGCCACCCGAGGCGCCTCGACCTGCGCGCGGCCGACCAGCACGAACGCCAGCGCGGCCGCGGCCGCGATGCCCACCGGCCACGCCCAGCCCCAGGCCCGGCGCGGCGCCGCGGCAGCCTCGACGCCGTCGCGCACGCGCACCCAGGCCGCAGCGCTCAGCTCACCCTCGGCGTCCAGTGCGGCCACAGCGCGCCCGACCACCTCATCGTAGGCCACCCGACGGCGGCGCGCCGCGTCACAGTCGGCGCAGGCGTCGGCGTGTGCGTGCAGGGCGGCGAGGTCGTTCGCGGACGCGGCATCCCGCTCGCGCTCGAAGCGTTCACATCGACTCACCGCGCCCTCCTCCGGGGATGATCCCCATGTCCGCCAGCGACTGCATCAGGTCGCGCCGGGCCGCCAGGAGCCTCGATCGCACCGTGTTCATCGGGATCTCCAGGACCTCGGCGATCTCGTGCGGGTCCATGCCGCGCAGCTCGTGCAGCACCCACACCACCCGCTTCTTCTCCGACAGCCCGTCGGCCGCCCGGTAGACCTTCTGCAGGATCTCCCGGTCTTCCAGGCGTCGCGTGCTGTGCACCGGCAACGCCAGGTCCCCCGCCTCGTCGCCGGTGATGCCCAGCATCAACCAGCGCTTGCGGCGCTTCCGCCGCAGGTGCTGCAGCGCCACGTTGACCGCGATGCGGTAGCACCAGGTCGACAGGCGCGAGCGCCCCTCGAAGCGGTCCAGGCAGCGGTGGATCTCGATGAAGGCGAGCTGCACCACGTCCTCGACCTCGTCCGAGGGCCCGATGATCGCGCGCACCGCGCCCAGCACCCGCCCGCGCTGCTCGCGGTACACCGCGTCGAAGGGGGGAACGGCCGCGAGCGCTTCTCGCTCGTCCGTGTCGGCGGCCCTGCTCAACGCGCGCTGCACCTCTGGCAAATCGAAGCTGGGGATGGCGATGGACAGGGCGTCGACCTCCGGCAGGCGTCGCGGGGACCGGCGTACCCAGCGGTGCGCGGCGGCCGGAGCGACGTCAGCCCTTGGTTGTCCCCCGAGCGCGTTGCGATCATCGCCTGGGCGAGTCGGCGCGCCTCATCAGAAACAGAAGAGCTCGTACTCTACCAGCACGTCGACGCCCTCGTCCGGGAGGCAGGCTGCGTCGGGATCGAAGACCACCGCGCGGCCGCTGTCGCTGAGCTTCCAGCCCTCGGTGCAGGGGGAGCCGTCCACCGTGATGGCGACCGTGCCCGGCTGGGCGACGCCCCCCAGCAGGAAGGTCGACTTCGGCCCGAAGGCGCCCTCGCCGAAGTCCGCCAGCGACTCGGAGAAGTCCGGCGCGCAGATGCTGGCGAACTTGCCGCCGCTCTGCTCGGCGACCTTGATGTAGCGGATGCCGGGGTCCGCGCTGCCGCCCAGGCTGTCGCAGCCGTCGGGCGGGCCGACGATGGCGTAGGCCGTGAACGCCCCGGGGGTGCCGCCCTTGATGCTCTGGAAGAGGTTCAGGTAGCTCAGCGCCTCGTCCGGGCTCTGGTCCTCCTCATCGCTGACGAAGACCGCCACCAGCGTGGCGTCCTGGCGCAGGTATTTCTTGAAGGGCCCCTCGAGGGACAGGCGCGCGGTCTCGAGGCCTTGCTCGAAGCCCGAGCCCGAGGTCCCCACGAGGACGTTGTCGAGGAAGGAGTCCGAGGTCTGGGGGGTCACGACCTCGGGGCTCCCCTGAAGGGCGCCCTCGAGGCTGGCGTCGGTGGTGGTCACGCCGATGCGGTAGTCGGCCTCCCACGCGTTGGCGGCCTGGATGAAGACCCCGAGGTTGGCGGCGAGGTTCTGCTGCTCCTCGCCCATGGAGCCCGAGTCGTCGACGACGAAGAGCACGTCGACGACGCTGGTGGACTTGCCCTCGAAGGTCTCGCTGACGTGGGTCGAGGCGACGCCCTCGGCCCGCAGGCGCACCGCGTGGACCGGGTCGGCCGGGTCGGTGGAGTGGATCGAGCGCGTGCAGGTGCGCACGCCCAGGTCGGTGGCCGTGAAGCGCGGCTCCAGACCCAGGGTCGAGCCGACCTCCAGGCTGAAGGGCGGCGCCAACGCCGAGTCGAGGTGGAAGTCTCCCAGACACGGCCCCGACGCGACGGCGCTGATCTCGACGGGCACCGCGCCGACCGAGAAGAGCGAGATCAGGGTGGGCGGCGTCGAGCACCCGGTGGCGACGAAGCCGAAGTCGATGTCGTCGGGGTAGACGGTCAGGCGCGGCTTGCCGCTGGCGGCGCTGAGGTTCGGGGCGGGGACCAGGCCGGGAAAGGAGGGCGGCACGGTCACGGCGGCGCCGGTCTGGGGGTCGAGCAGGCGCGCCTCCAGCCGCCCGTAGAACCAGTCGACGGTGCTCCCGTCCTCCTGCGACGGGCCGGGGGCGTCGAAGCGGATGTCGATGGGGATGGAGTCGCCGGGCCCGAGGTTGGCGCCGGCGCCCAGGGCCGCGACCGGCGAGAACTCGGCGCTGGGGGTCCCCACCGCGCAGGTCTGGAAGACGCCCACCGTGTCGCAGTGGTCGATGGAGGCGCCTTGGAGGGTGCAGTTGCCGGTGCCGGTGTTGCGGAGCTGCACGGTGAGGGTCTTGCTGCTGTGATGGCTGACGCCACCGAACGCCGCGAAGAGCGGCGAGAAGGTCGGCAGGCAGGTGGGCTCGCCGGCGCGCTCGGCGACGATGTCCACGAGGTGCTCGGGGCGCTCGGGATCGTCGGAGCGCACGGCCAGGGTCGCGAAGACCTTGCCCTTGGGGCCGCCCTGGTTGGTGAAGGCGACCTGGAAGGTGCGGGACTCGCCAGGCAGGAGCAGCGCCGGCTTCGGCGTGGCCTGGGTAGGCGAGAAACCCGGCACCGGAACCACCAGCATCTCGTCGGCCTGGGGGCCGCTGATGTCCACCGCGCTGACCTCGAGGGGCAGCTCGCCGATGTTGGCGAGGGTGACGTCGCGATAGGCCGTGACCTTCTGGGCGACGAAGCCGAAGGCCACGACGTCGGAGGGCTCCACCCGCAGCGTCGGCGAGCCGGCGGTGCCGCTCACGGGCACCACGAGCGGCTGGTGGCTCAGATCGTTGGAGACCACCTCGACGTCGCCCAGGGGGCCGTTGCCCGGCTGGGCCGAGAGCGGGGCGTGGGTCACGTCGACGAAGAGGAAGTCGTTGGGGCCGAGGGTGGCCGGCAGCGGCGACTGCGGCACGACGCTGAGCCCCTCGGCGCCGGCGCTGGTCTTCACCTCCGTGATGATCAGCTCGCCGGAGCCCCGATTGGTGAGGGTCAGCGACTCGGTGCGGCTGTCGCCGATGCCCACCGGACCGAACGAGATCGCGGTCGGGACGGCGGCGATGACCGGGCCGCGCTCCTGACCCACCACCCCCAGGGTGATCTCGGGGATGGCGCCGGTGGCGTGGATGGTGAGCGTGGCCTTGTCGGCGTTCCACCCGTGGGGCGTGTAGGTGACGTCGAAGAGCGCGCTCCCGCCGACCGCCAGCGTGCCCAGGGTGGAGGACGGGATCTCCAGCGCGAAGTCGCCCTGGCCGGCGCCGTCCAGATCGATGCTCTGCACCGCGACCGACTCGGAGCCGATGTTCCGCAGCGTGACCGTGCGGCGAGCGTTCTCGCCGGGCGCCAGCGTGCCGAAGTCCACCAGCGGCGGGTCGGCGGTCAGGCGCCCCTCCTGGCCCGGCGTGGTCACGGGGATGCGGATGGGCCCACCCGAGGCCAGGTTGTGCTCGATGACGACGGTGCCGGTGTCGGGCTCCCGGCTGAGCGGCGCGTAGGTCAAGGTCCAGATCTGGTGTTCGCCCGGGGCGAGGTCCACCGACTCGGGACCCTCGAGCGCCAGGTCGCCGCTCTCGGTCTCGAGGCGCGCCCGCCGCAGGCGCAGGGTGCCCGCCCGGCCCCCGTGCCACACATCGATGGTGCGCGTCAGGCGATCGCCGAGGACCACGGCCGGGAAGTCGACCAGCTCCGGGACGAAGGCGAGCTGGGTGTCACTGCCCGCGGTGAACCCACCTGCCTCTCCGCTGTCGCCGCACCCGCTCGCGACGACGCACGCGAGTGCCGCCAGCCATCGTCGCCCGCCCATGCACGCTCCCGTTTCGGACCCCGGCTGTCGAGGTTAGCAGATCGTCGGTGGGAGATCGCAATCGCGAGCGCCTTGGGAAGGAACCGGCGCGGCGACTGCGCTGGCGTCGCGGTGACCGGCGCGTTGACACCGACCCGCCCGGACTCCGTATAGTCGAAGAGCGCTACTCGCATCGGGGGTTGGGCCGCGGTGCTGCGTGATGGCGCTGTCCGGGGGTGGACGTGGCCGACCAGGTATGGAGGAGCGCGGCGTGGACGCTCGGCTTGGCGTGCTGCGGCCTCCTGCTGGGCGTCGGCTGCGTGGACCTCCCCGGCGGGGACGGCGCCGACGCGGGGCCGGGCTTCGACGTCACGGCGCCGCCCGAGCCGCCCGACGCCTCGGACGACGACGGCGGGCCGGTGGAGCCCGGCGGCACGCTGAACCTCACCCTGAGCGCCATCGAGCCCGACCGGGGCCCGGTGTCGGGCGGGCGCACGGTCCAGATCACCGGCACCGGCTTCGCGCCCGGCATGGTGGTGCTGATCGACGAGTCCCTGGGCATCGATCTGGAGGTGGAGAGCGACACCCGCGCGTCCTTCGTGGTGCCGCCCCACCCTGCTGGCGCCGTGGACGTCAGCGTGTGGCATCCCGCGTCGCAGAGCCCCGACCCGGTGGTGCTCGAGGCCGCCTACCTCTATCAGGCCGACCTGGTCATCACCGGGGTCGACCCGCCGACCGGCGACGTGGCCGGCGGCAGCACCCTCACCGTTCATGGGGACGGCTTCACCGAGGGCGCCCGCTTCTTCGTCGACGGGCGCGCAGCCATCAGCCCCTCGCGGGTCGACGCCCAGACCCTGGTCGGCGTGCTGCCGCCCGGAAGCTTCGGTCTGGTCGACGTGCATGTGGTGGCCGGCGGGGAGACCGCGGTCGCGCGTGACGCGTTCACCTACGGCACCGCGCCGCGCGTCGACGTGGTGACGCCCGTGAGCGGCCCGGCGTCGGGCGGGACCCACGTGCGCATCTCCGGCCACGGGATGGACCGGGACGCCGTGGTGCGCTTCGGCGAGCACGAGGCCCCGGTGGCCGACGCGGCGGCGGACGGGAGCTGGCTCGAGACCACCGCCCCGGCCGGGCCCGCGGGGACGCTGGCCGACGTGGCGGTGAGCACGCCCTTCGGCGAGGCGGTGGCGCGGCAAGCCTTCGCGTGGCTGGATCCGGAGGCCGATCCCTACCTGCTCGCGTGCAGCCACGCCTTCCCCGCGTCCGGCCCCGAGCAGGGCGGCACCCTGGTGGAGCTCGGCTGCACCGGCCTGGACTACGGCGTCGAGGTGAGCTTCGGCGCCACGCCGGCCGAGGTCGTGCTCGCCCAGCCGACCACCTCGCGCCTGGTCGTGCGGGCGCCGGCGGGGGCGGCGGGCTCGACCGACATCACGGTGACCTCACCCTTCGACGCGGTCACCCTGACCGAGGCGTTCCAGTGGCTGGCCGAGCCCGACCTCCAGGTGACGAGCGTGTCGCCTGCCTCGGGCAGCGTCAGCGGTGGCACCGTGGTCGAGATCAGCGGCCGCGGGTTCGGCGCCGACGCCAGCGTGCGTATCGGCGCGCTGGAGGCGAGCGCGGTCGTGCGGTTGGCCGACGGCACGCTGCGCGCCACGGCGCCGCCCGGCTCGCCGGGGAGCGCGGACGTGGTGGTTCGCTCGGGCGGGAGCGAGGCGGTGCTGCCCGGCGGCTACAGCTACACCGACGGGACCCTGAGCATCGCCCTGGTCGCGCCGTCGGTGGCGGCCAAGGCCGGCGGGACCTTCCTGCGCGTCATCGGCGACGGCTTCGACGAGGCCACCACCGTGCAGGTGGGTGGCGAGGCAGCCCCGCTCATCGAGCGCGTCTCCGCGGCCGAGCTGCACGTGCGCAGCCCCCGGCTGGAGGTGGGCGTGTGGGACGCGGTGGCGCGAGCGGGAGGCACCGAGGCACGCCGGGACGGCGCGCTGACGGTCTTCGATCCGCGGACGGGTTTCGGCGGCACCAGCGGCGGCGTGCTCGACGGGGCGCTCAACGTCACGGTGCGCGGCTCCCAGGGCGTGGGCGCGGTCGGCGGGGCCTTCGTCACCGCGACCACGGCCGACGGGCGCACGCTGTCCGGCTACACCAACGACGAGGGGCAGGTGACCCTGAGCGAGCCCTGGCTGGACGGCGAGGTGCGCGTCACCGCCGCCGCCGTCGGCTTCACCGCCTACTCGGTGGTGCACTTCGACGCGGCCAACGTGACCATCTTCCTGCGCCCGCTGGTGCCGCCGCCCCCGCCGACCACGGGCGGTGGTGGCGGTGGCTCGAACCCGCCGCCGCCGGCGGTGGTCAGCGGCCAGGTCATCGGCCTGGGCAAGTACGTCATCCCGCCGCCCGGGCGCTGCTCGATCTCCCCGGCAGAGGGCGGACCCCACTGCGCGATCTGCGGCTCCGACGCCGCCTGCGGCGCCGAGGGCTTCGCCTGCGTCGATCTGCTGGAGCAGGGCTCGCACTGCCTGGCCGAGTGCCAGAGCAACGCCGAGTGTCCCAACGCCTACGTCTGCGGGCCGACCAGCCGCGGCGCCCGCTGCGTGCCCGACCCGGGCGAGCTGATCGCCCGCTGCGGCTTCACCGCCAGCAGCGTCTTCGCCACCGACATCTTCGTCCCCACCACGGGCTGGGTCTCGCCCGGCGGCACCTACGAGCTGCCCACCAACCGCTTCGACGAGGTCGCGGTCGTGTGTTTCGGCGGGTATCGGGATCTCGGCGGCTACTTCACGCCCACGGCCATGGGGGTGCGCCGCCACCTGATCACCTTGCCGGGCCTGGCCATCACCGGCCAGGACATCGTGCTGGACCACCGGCTCAACCGCACCTTCCGGCTGCGCCTGATGGATCCGCCGACCTGGCCCGCCGGCGTGCAGCCTCCCAGCATCACCATCTCGCTGGATCTGGGCGCGGACGGGGTCATCCCCTTCACCCGCGTCCCGCTGCCGGCCCCCGACCACACCTGGCGCGCCCCCCGGCAGCTCAGCACCCTCGACGGCGACATCTACGACGGCCGCTACACCTTCTACACGACCATCAGCGCGACCAGCGACGTGGGGCTCCCCAAGTCCTACAACCTGGTCCAGGAGGTCACGTCGGTGAGCGAGAGCCGCTTCCCGGTGCTCACCGACGGCGAGTGGACGCTGGAGGAGACCCTCAACGAGGTGGATCTGAACGCCATCTGGGCGGCGGACCCCGACCGCGTGCTCGCCGTCGGCGGCTCGGGGCGCATCATGCTCCGCACGGCCGGCGCCTGGACCCAACAGAGCAGCGGCACCTCGGCCACGCTGCGCGCGCTCGCCGGGCGCGGACCCGACGACGTGTACGCCGTGGGTGACGAGGGGACCGTGCGGCGGTGGGGTGGGCTTGGCTGGCACCCGGTCGACGCGCCGATGGACGACTACCACGCCGCCGCGACGGCGCCCGGGCAACCGCTGCTGGTCGCCGGCGAGCTGCGGGTGCGCGCGGTGGATGCGCAGGGCGGCTGGACCGTCGAGGGGCCACCGTGGCTGCAGGCGGTGCGCGGGCTGTGGATGGGCGAGGACGGCCGCGCGCTGGCGGTGGGCCTGCACGGCCGCGCGGCGCAGCGCTCGGCCTCGGGGGTGTGGAGCCCGATGGACAGCGGCACCGAGGCCGATCTGGCCGCCATCACCGTGCACCCGCAGACCGGCGAGATCCTGGCGGTCGGCGCTCACGGGACGGTGCTCACCGGGGCGCCCGGCGCCTCGGCCCTGGCGGCCGTCGAGCTGGGAGTCAGCGACGATCTCACCGCGGTGGCCGTCACCGCCGACGGGGCCGTGGTGGTGGTCGGCGACAACGGCCGGGCCCTGCGGCGCGTCGGCGGCGTGTGGGTCGAGGATCGCATCCCCGACTACCGCTCGCGGGCGACCGGAATCTACGCGCCGCCGGACGGTGGCCCGGTGCGGGTGGTGGGCGGCGCCGCCTTCATCCTCGGCCCCTTCTTGCACTTCCCGGTCATCGAGGCGGCCACCGAGGGTCCCGACGGCGAGGTCACGCTGAACTGGGACTGGGACGGCGGCCCGGCGGCCGAGTACAGCCAGCTCGTGGTCTACGACGAGCTGGGCCCGGACCTGTGGACGCTGGTGGTCGACGGCTCCGAGCGCGAGGCCCCGCTGCCGGCGCTCGAGCTGCTGGCCGGCATCGACGGGCTCGGGAGCGGCTCACGGGTGCTCGAGGTGCTCCGCGCGCGCAACGAGGGCTTCGACATCGACGCCTACACCACGCGCGAGTTCTCGATCTTCCGGCGCTCGAGCTGGGCGCTCAATCGAGGCGGCTTCTTCGCTCCCTGAGCCGGCACCGGGCGGGGCCAGCCCCGGCACGCGGCGAGCTCGAACCATCAAGAAGGGAGCGCCTCGCGCCCCCCCTCCCCCCGGGGCGGCCCGCCGACGGCATGGGCGGCTCCTCACGCGGCCGCCCGGCCCGTGGCGGTCCGAGCTCGCCCGGTGGTGGCGAGCGCGCCGACCGGCGGCGAGTCCAGGTCGGCACGTTGCGTCTGACTCGTGGCGGCCCGAGCTCGGCAGGGGGCGCGGGCGAACCCGGCACGCACGGGCAGCGGACGGCTCGGCGCATGGCGGCCGCCCACCTGCCGCGGCACATGTGGTCGGGGCGCGTGCCGGGCACGGCGCGCCCGGCAGCGGAGGTCAGCGCGCCAGCACCCGCACGCGAGCGCGGAGGCGAGTGGCTGCAAGGAGGGCCAGTCCCACCAGCGCGGCCAGCAGCCCCTCCGGGCCTCCGGCGCCGCCACATCCCTCGTCGGCGGCCATGCTGACCGCGTCTTCCAGGCTGGCGGTGCCACCGCCAGCGGCGCCGGCCGCGGCGCCCGTAGCGCCGGCCGCCGGCTCGCAGTACTGCATGCCCCCCGGCAGGTCGGTGCACGCCCAGCCCGCCGGCGGCGCCTGATCGAGATCGCTGCCCGGGGCCCTCGCAGGCTCCGGCGGCGGGGCCGACGCGGTGCCGCCGGGCAGCTTGCTGCCGTGGGCGGATGGCGGCCGCGCCTCCTGCTTGCTGGCCGGTCCGGCGCCGCGCGCGATCTGGCCCAGCGCGCCGCCCGGCACCGCGGTGCTGGATGCATCCGGCGCAGCGGGGGGAGCGATGTCCGAATGCAGCGTGAAGATGCGGCCGCCGCTCTGGGCGATGTCGCCTTCGGTGACGATGATGCCGGCCGTCGCCGCTCCGCCGCTCCACGCGAGCAGCGCGCACGCCAGCGCCGCCGCGGCCAGGTAGCGTTCGGACGACCGAGCTCGGTGGAACACCTTGTGAATCATGATCCTACCTTGTCACGTGGCCGGCCCGGCGCTCGCGCGCGGACGGGCCAGACGGCAAATGTGGCTGCGCCCGGGCCATCACCGCCCGGCTCTTCGGAGAGGAACGCTTCCATCGCGTCGGAGATGCCCGAGGCGACGTCGGGATCGACCCGCATCTCGGCGACCCAAAGCTTCGACGGCGCCACGTTGGCGTCGTTGGCCCGCTCGAGCGCGGCGGCGCGCAGCACCGCCATCACCTCGCCCACCAGCCCCTCGCGGTCGCTGGGGCCCGGCGTGCACGCGCTGGTCACGGCGAACACGGCGAGGAAACGCTCACTGGCGTCGCTCTCCGGCGCGCTGGCGGCGCTGACCACCGCCGGGAGCAGGTTGGACTCGGCGCGCCCGAGCAAGGCCCGCAGAGCGTCCTCGCCGCCGAGCTCGCGCCGCACCAGGGCGCCGATGGGCGGGCAGCCCGCCAGGTCGATGCGCGCCAGCACGAGGTCGCGCAGATAGCTGGACATGCCCTCCTGGCGCTTGTGGAAGGCGGGCACCATCGCCACGCCGCCCGGCACCTCGCTCAGCAGTCCGTGCTCCACCAGCAGCTCCACCCGTGGCGCGAGCGCGTCGGGGCACTCGCCCAGGCGGCGCGCGGCGTCGCCCAGCGCCGTGGGGCCCGCGCCGATGGCGAGCAGCAGCTCCCACTCGTCGCGGAGCAGCTCCCAGGCGAGCTCGTCGCTGACACGGCGCACAGGCCGCGCGCTTCGGTTGTCCAGTGCTGCCGCCATCAGGTCTCGCGCTTGAAGGCTCGGTTGTAGAAGGCCCAGGCCACGCTCTTGGTCGGCCGCATGAAGCGCGCTTCTCCGAAGAAGCGCCGGAACTCCGCCTGGGTCGACGCACCGCTGAGCAGCCACAAGGCCGCCCGTGACACGTCGTCGGCCCGGTCCATGATGTTCCGGTAGCTGCGCGGGACGTCGTCCATGCCCTCGATGAGCTCGCCCAGGACCCGCGCCTGCCGCTCGAGCAGGTCCGGGGAGACGCCGTGGATCGTCGAGAGGCGCTCGAGCAGCGACGGGTTGAACTGGTCGTCGAACTGGCTGGCGACCAGGGCGGCCTCGCGCGCCGCACGGTCGGCCGGCGTCTGGGACCAGCGCCCCTCGAGGGTGGGGCGCACGTGGTCGCTGGTGATCTTGAGCGGCACCTCGCCGAGCACCGCCACGTCGAAGACCAGATCGCGCACGATCGCCTGCAGCCGCCGGACGCTGGCCAGCTCGGTCTGACGCACCGCCTCGGCGATGTCGGCCTTGGCCTGACGGGAGAAGCCCCGGCAGCCGACCAGCTCGGCCTCGGCGGCGGTGGTCGTGAAGAAGTGGTCGATCAGCTCCCAGATGTCGTCTTCACGCTGATGCAGCGGTTTGACGTCGATGCGGGTGCTGGCTCGCTGTCCGAGACCGGTGTCGGCGGCCTGACCATCCAGCGCCAGCACGAGGACATCGCCGGGGGCGGCGTCCAGGGTGGACCGGAGGGAGGCGCGCGCGCCCGGCTCCAGGGCCTCGACGCGGTCGATCATCAGGGTCCCGCCTCGCGCCTCGGCCGCAGCGCGCTCGACGCGCTCGCGCAGCGACGAGGTGGCCACGTCGCTGGCGCAGTCGACGCTGACCCGCGGGCCGGTGCGGCCCAACACGTCGGCGGCTGCCGCGTGCGCCGCCAGCGCCACGGTGTTGCGCCCGCTGCCAGCGGGCCCGCACACCTCGATGAGGTCGCGGCCTTCGCGCCGGAGGAGCTTTGCCTTGAGCTCGTGGAGGAGCTCCTCGCGGAAGCGCGAGCCCACGACGCCGACGGCGTCGAAGGTCCCGAGCACGCGCTGATCGATGGGCGCGGATTCTTGCAGCATCTGGCGCTCTCCTGTGGCGGGCGCACCGAGCGCGGCGCCCCGCCGACCCAGCATAGGCGCCGTCGCCGCGCCGGGCAAGGCTCCGGCCGGACGCGAACCCGCGCGACCGCGCCGCTACCGGGCGGGCGGGCTGGGGCTCCGCGTCAGGGCTCGGGCAGCAGGCTCCATGCCGGGATGGCCGACTGATCGGCGGTGCGCGGCACGGCGGCGGCCGGGCAGATGGGGCGGGCGTCTCCGAGGGCGAAGGCGGCCCGGGCGTCGAGCAGCACCTGCCCGGGCTCGCTGGCGCCAGCGAGATACCAGGCAGCCTCGGCGTCGGCGTCGCAGAAGACCATGCCCCGCTCCGGATCGGCTGCGTCGGCGTCGGCGCGCACCACGATGCCCCCGTGGACCCTCGGGGGATGGGCGCCGGCGTCGTGCCAGCGGGGGGCCGCCTCCACGAGGGTCTCGAAGAGCCGGATGGCCCGCAGGAGCACGCGCCGTGGGGGCTCTCCCGGGCTGAGCATCCCGAGCCAGGCCCGCGCCGAGCCGAGCTCGGGCTCCTGGACCAGGCCGCCGGCGCGCTCGACCCGGTCCCGCCACGCCGAGATGAGGCGGTCGGAGGCCGAGGGCGCCTCCGCAGACCCGGCCGCTTCGCCCTCGCCGTCCCACTCGAGCCGCACGTGCAGCAGCGCCACGCCGGCGCCCCGCTCGCAGGTGCCGCCGTCTCGCGCCGGCACGCCGTGGAGCGTCGGCGGCGGCCCGTCGCCGGCGCGGGGGCGAGTCGGGAGGCGGCGCCGTGAGGGCGGCGCGATACCCTGCAGCATGGCCAGCAGCGCGCCGACGCCGGGCTGGCGGCTCGACGGCGCGCGGCAGAGGAGCTGGTCGACGATGCCGCACAGCGCCGGGGGGACGCCCGCGCCGTCGGGCAGCGCCTCCTCCAGATGGGGCGGGCGCTCCTGCAGGTGCATGCGGCACAGCTCCGCCGGGTCATCGCTCTCGAAGGGTCGCCGGCCGGCGAGCAGCTCGAAGAGCACCACGCCCAGCGCGTAGAGATCGCTGCGGCCATCGAGGGGGAGGCCGCGGATCTGCTCGGGGCTCATGTAGGCCGGGGTGCCGATGACGCGCTGGGAGCCCGGGGCTGGCGCGCTGAAGGAGGCGTCGGCCGCCACGTAGGCGATGCCGAAGTCGATGAGGAGCGCGCGCTCGTCGGGGCCTGGGGTGCCGGTGAGCTGGATGTTGGCCGGCTTGACGTCGCGGTGGACGATGCGGCGCCCGTGGGCGTGACCCAGGGCGTGGCAGATCTCGATGGCGATGTGTACCGCGCGCTCCCAGGGCATGGGCCCGCGGCGTCGCGCCGACTCGAGGCTCTCGCCGCCCAGCAGCTCCATGACCATCATGGGGTGGCCGTCCTCCGAGACGCCGAAGGCCTCGACGTGCACCACGTTGGGGTGGTCGAGGACGCGGCTGAGGCGGGCCTCGCGGAAGAAGCGCTCGACGGTGTGGGCGTGGCGCGCGAGGGCGGGCGTCAGCACCTTGATGGCGACCGGGCGGGAGTCGCGCAGGCAGGTGCCGCGGTAGATGCGGCTCATGCCGCCGGCGGCGATGGGGGCGTGCAGGACGTAGCCCTCGAAGCGGGCGTCGGCGCCGGGCCAGGTGCGGGGGAGCGGCGAGAGCGGCGCGTCGTCGACGGGGCAGCGCTCGAGGGCGGTGAAGTAGCGGCGACAGGTCGCGCAGAAGGTGAGGTTCATGGCGTCCCGGCGCCGCGGCGGCGGGTGGCCAGCAGGGCGAGGCCGGCGGCGGGCAGCAGGAGCAGGGTGAGGATGGGCGTACCGTGGAGCAGCTCCTCGGGCAGGTAGAGCTGGGAGGCGAGCGCGAGGCCGTTGTGGAGGAAGTGCAGGAGCACGGCGGGCCAGAGGCTGCGGCTGCGGATGACCAGGGCGGCCTGGATGAGGCCGATGACGAAGGTGGTGGGCATCTGCGCCGGCTCGAGGTGGTAGAGCGCGAAGAGCGCGGCCGAGAGCAGGATGGCGCTGCGGTCGCTGAGGTTGCGACGGAGCGACTGCAGCAGGAAGCCGCGGAAGAGCGCCTCCTCGCAGAGCGCCGGGGCCAGGGCGACGCCGGCGAAGAGCGGGATGGCGGTGCGCGGGTCGGCGCCGAGGGAGGCGAGCGCCTCGCCGAGGGCCTGCACGCCGGGGCTGGGTACCGGGAGCCAGTCGCCGCTGAGGTGCTCGAGCAGGCGCAGGGCGGCGAGCCAGAGGCCAGACCCCAGGGCGGCGGCGGCGGCCAGGGCCCACAGGGGTGGGCGGCGCAGGGCGAAGGTCTGGCGCAGGTCCAGGCGCAGGCCGAGGGCGGCCAGCAGCGGCGGGCAGAGGATGAAGAGCCACTGGGTGGCGTGGATGATGAGGATCAGCGGCGCGCCGCTGAGCGCGAGCGTGCCGTAGAACATGGAGAGCAGGACCAGCGCCAGGACGGTGGTGGCCTCGCCCGGTGTGGGCACGGGCGGGCGCAGGGTGCCGCCGTCGCGGCGACGGAAGAGCGCGCTGGGGCCGTCGCCGCCGAGGAGGACGGCCTGCATGGAGAAGACGCGCGCGGCCAGGGTCAGGGCCAGGGCCGCGAACGCGAGCGTCGTCAGGCCGGTGACCGCGAGCAGCGGCCAGTCGACGACGCCGAGCAGGAGCTGCTTCATGGCCAGGGCCAGGTTGACGACCGGAAAGGCGGCGGTGAGGGGGCCGAGGGTGACGCCGGGAAGGCTCGACACCATCAGGGGGAAGATGCAGAGCAGGTAGAGCGGGGTCAGGTAGCTCTGGGCGTCCTTGAAGCTGCGCGCGGTGACGGCGACGGCCATCATCAGGGCGCCGAACATCATGCCGAGCAGGACCATGCAGACCAGCAGCAGCAGCAGCGGCAGCGGCGCGACGGAGAACACGATCTGGCTCTGCAGCTCGTCGGGCAACGGGATGCTGGCGGCGACCAGGCCCAGGGCCAGCAGGTTCAGGGCGCCGGTGATGATCGAGAGCGTCACCACGGCGGCGAACTTGCCGGCGACGATGCTGATGGAGGGGATGGGCGCCGTGAGCAGGGTCTGCAGGGTGCCGCGCTCCTTCTCGCCGGCGGTGAGGTCGATGGCCGGGTAGAAGGCGGCGCCGATCATGAGGAAGCTGACCAGCATCGGCAGGATCTGGCCCAGGATGAAGCCGCCCTGGCGCGCGGGGGGAGCGACGTTGTCGGTGCTGAGGGCGACCGGGTCGATGTACTCGGGGCTGAGCTTCGCGTCGGCGAGGCGCTGGGCACGGACCGAGGTGATGAAGTCGGTGACCGCGCGCCTGAGGCGGCTCTCGGCCTCGTGGGAGCGATCGTCGGAGCCGTCGAAGACGACGGTGATGGGGACCTGGCCGCCGGCGGCCAGGGTGGCGACGGCGTCCTCGGGGACGGTGAGCGCCGCCGCCACCTCGCCCTGCCCCACCGCGGCGGCCGCGTCGTCGACGTGGAGCAGCTCGCTGGCCTCGAGGGCGTCCAGGGCCGAGCGCAGCGCCTCGGGCGGCTCGGCGCCGGCGAGCCCCAGGCTGAGCTGCTCCGCCTCGATGCGCTCGCGCTGGGCCATGGTGGCCTGGCTCAGGCCGATGAAGACCAGCGGGTAGATCACCAGCGGCAGCACCACCATGATGATGAGGGTCTTGCGGTCGCGGAGCGCCTCGAGCAGCTCCTTGGCCCAGATGATGCGGGCGGCGGCGAGCGGGCTCACGTCGGTGCTCCGCCGGCGGGGGCCTCGCCGAGCAGGGTGAAGAAGCCGCGGGCCAGGGTGTCGGCGCCGGAGGCCTCGCGCAGCTCCTCGAGGGAGCCCTCGGCCCGGATGCGGCCGTGGTGGATGATGGCGGCCCGGTCGCAGATGAGCTCGACCTCGGCCAGGATGTGCGTGGAGAGGATGACCGCCTTGCCGCGGTCGGCCTCGTCACGAAAGAAGCGCAGCACCTCGCTGGCGGCGAGGATGTCGAGTCCGCTGGTGGGCTCGTCGAGGATGAGCACCGGCGGGTCGTGCAGCACCGCCCGGGCGATGGACACGCGCTGCTTCTGCCCGGTGGACAGGGTCTCGGCGCGGCGGTCGACGAAGGCGTCGAGGCCCATGGCGTGCGAGAGGTGCTCGATGCGGGCGGCCAGCGCCTGGCCGCTCATGCCGTGGAGACGCCCGATGTAGCGGAGGATCTCCCGGGGCGTGAGGCGGCCGTAGAGGCCGGTGTCGCCGGTGAGATAGCCCAGGCGGCGCCGGACGCCGAGGGGATCCGCCACCACGTCGACGCCGGCGACGGTCGCCGTGCCGGCCTGCGGCACCAGCAGGGTGGCGAGGATGCGCATCGCCGTGGTCTTGCCTGCGCCGTTGGGCCCGAGCAACCCGACGACCGAGCCCGGCGGCACGTCCAGATCGATGCCGTCGACCGCGGCGATGGCGCCGAAGTGGCGTCGCAGCCCGCGGGCCACGATCCCCGCGTGGCCGGCGGTCGATCCGGGCCCTGGCGCGACGCTCAACCCTGCACCGAGGCCCTCAGCTCCGCGAGCAGCTCCGACACGCCGACCTCGAGGGCCTCGATGTCCCCATCGTTCATCAACACCCGGTCGGCCAGCGCCGACGTGGCCAGGAGCTGCTGCGCGGCGGGGTCCGCGCTCACGTTCTCGCGCGCCTCCAGCGCGGTGAACTCCTCCCAGCCGGTGGGGTCGCCGATGCGCGCGCGCTCTCGCAGCCGCTCGAAGCGCACGGCCGGCGCCGCGTCCACGGCCAGCAGCACGAAGCCGTCCAGGGCGCGCAGCGCGGTGACCTCCGCCGGGTTGCGGATGGAGTCGACGATGTGGTCGCCCGTGCGCAGGCGCGGGACCAGCCGCTCGGCCAGCACCCCGGGGCCGCCCTGGCGCCGCAGCGCGTTGCCCATCGCCAGCAGGGCCTCGCGGCTCTCCGCCTGCCCGCTCTGCGCCAGCTCCTCGCGGAGGATGTCCGACAGCGAGTGGTAGCGAAAGCCCTGCCGCTTCAGCACCTCAGCCACGGTGCCCTTGCCGGCCGCATACTTGCCCGTCAACCCGATGATCACGCCGCCAGCTCCTGGGCCCGACGCCTCGTCAGGCCTTCCCCGTTCACGATTCCTCGTCCTCGCCCGCGTCCTCGGGCCCCAGCTCCTCGATCAGCCGCTCCCGCGCCTTCTTCTTGATGGCCGCCTCCTTGGCCTTCGCCTTCTCCTTCGCCCGCGCTGCCGCGTCCTCCTCCACGGCGCCCTTCCCCTCGGTGTAGGGCTCCTCCCAGTCCTCGGTCAGCCGGTGCTCGCCCTCCAGGTCGATGATGGCCGTGCCGCCCTCGTCCTTCGGCGGGCCCACCCCCTCCGAGGTCGGCGCCCGCGCCACCACGTCCTTGTACTTCCGGTCGGCCTCGGCGTCCTTCGTGAAGCGCTCGTCCTCCTCGTCCTCGTCGGGCATGGCCTGGATGAACGAGGTCAGGCCGCCCTCGCGGGTCGACCCGGTCTCCGCCTCCCGCGCGAGATCCATGTAGTCGACCTGGTCCACCTCGCCCAAGCGGAACTCCAGCTTCGTCGCCTCGTCGAGCTGCGCCATGTCCCGCAGCGGGTACCAGCCGCGCCAGAGCAGCTCCACCGCCGGATGCTCCGCCTCCTCCAGGTCGATGGTCAGCGTGTCCAGGGTCAAGAAGAGCCGCGACTCCCCGCGCCCCAGGTCCACCGTCGCCGTCGGGTGCATGCCGGGCAGCCGGAAGAAGAGGTTCCCCTCCGGCGTGAGGTTGTCGAGGTAGACCTCCTCGTCGCCGTTGAGCCGCTCCACCTGCAGCCACGGGTGCGCCTCCTGGAACCACCCCGCCTGCATCACCGGGATCTCCATCGCCTCGATCCTGGCGATGGTGTCGGCGTCGTCGGGGTCCTCCGGGTCCAGGCCCTCGGTGGCCTTCTTCATCGCGTCCTTGGCGGTCTCCAGGTCCCACGGCATCACCCCGGCCAGGGCGGCCCGCGGGAACCAGGCGCACGGATAGGGCGCGAAGCCCACCGGCGTCGGCAGCGCCATGAAGTCCACCTCGAGGATGTCGCGCACCAGCTCCTCGGGGCGCAGCGGCCGCTCGGGGTCCTCGATGGAAGGAAGGGGCAGGCCCTCGACGGCAGGCTCCAGCGGACACACGCAGAAGCCGCGCCCCACCGGATTGGACGGGCTCGGCACCAGCGGGTAGGGGCTCTCCTCGACCACCGGCGCCTCCACCGGCTCCGGGCGCCGGCCGGCCTCGTCGATCCAGCCCTCATCGGTCAGGCTCACGTCGCCCATCCCCTCGGTGCGGACCAGCATCGTGCCCTCGCCGTCGGTGAGCTGCGCCCGCCGCTCCAGGTGGCGCTCCGACAGCACCTCGCCCAGCTCGTCGCGCGTCTCCAGGTCGGTGATGTCGATGACCGCCGTCCCCTCGCTGAAGGGCCCCGGCGCCTCGGCCTCTTCGGTGGCCTCGCCCGCCTCCTCCTCGTCGTCCGCGTCGCCCGTCGCCTCGGCCGGCGCGACCTCGTCCTGCTCGCCCAGCCGGTACGGCGACGCCACATCCAGGTGCTCCTCGGCCCCCTCCTCCGCCTCCAGCCGCGCCAGCATCTCGGCGTCCAGGAACCCCGTCGCGCCGTCGCCGAACGCCGCGTCCGCCTTCTCCCTGGCGCCCTCGTCGGTGACCTTGCCCTTGTCCGCCTTGGCCTGCGCCGCGGCCTCCTTGGCCTCCTCCTCCTTGCGCACCTGCTCCTCGATCGCCTTGGCGCGCTCCTTGCGCTCGAGCTTCTCGGCCTGCTTCTCCTTGGCCGCCTCGGCCAGCTCCTGCACGTACTCGTCGAGCACGATGGCCGCCTTGCCGCCGAACGCGTACTCGTAGCGGAGCGGCAGCTTCGCCACCGGCTCCGGCTCGCCGAACACCGGCGTCGGATAGAGCTGCTCCTCGCCCTTGTCGCGCTCCTTCTTGCTCAGCATCTTCTTGGGCGCGACCCAGTGCGCCACCCGCGGCCCGACGATGCGCAACCGCCGCTCGACCACGCCGGCGATGCGCAGGCGCACCTCGAACTCCTTGGCGGGCTTGCCGCCGGGCGCGTACGCGCTCCCGAGCACGATGACGTCGACCTTCGGCTTGTGGAGCGCGATCTCCGGCGCCCGCACGACGCTCGAGTTCGCCGGGTCGTCCGGGATGAGGTGCTCCGCCGTCATCCGCACCGGCGTAGCGTCATCGCTGGGCACACAGGCCGCGCTGGCCAGGTCGATGGCGAAGCGCCGCTTGGCGATGACCGCGATGCCCTCGTCGCCGTCGACCCGCCGGCCGGGCAACCACATGCCCTGGTAGCCGCTGTCCTCGAAATCGGGCATCCGGGCCCTCTCGCGGTCGTGAACGCCCACGCCCGCCGTCGGTCGCGGGCGCCGGTCTCGAACGGTGCATCAGCGTCGCCTCGAGCGCAACCCGCCGCCGAGGCACCCGGCGAGGCTCCGGACGGGGTCGCGTCAGCCGCCGGTGAAGACGTCGGCCGAGCCCATGGTCATCTTGCCGGATCCGCCGCAGTGCTTGGTGGCGTCGCCCTTGCGCACGGCCGCCTTGCCATTGATGAACACGGTCCCCGAGCCCTTGGCCGTGTTCCACATGTTCGCGTTGCAGCACGCGGCGTGGACGCCGGGGTCGTTGAGCCGTCCGGCCGGCAGCTTGTTGACGAACACGTCGGCCGAGCCCGCGATGAGCGGCCCGATGGTCGGGTGGGGGCACGACGGGCAGCCGTGGGCACACGCGTCACACTTGCCGAGATCGCCGATACGAACCTGCTCCGGCATCGCTCACTCCCCTGGGCGCCCACACACCCGCGAGTATCGAGCCCCGGTGCGCCGGTGTCAACGCGGCGAACGACCCCGCGTCGGCCCGCTCGCCCTCGGCTCTACTGGCAGACGCCGACGACCAGGGTGATGTCCCGCTCGGCCGTCTTGCCGCAGCGCACGGCGATCTTCTGGTCGCCGCGCTCGTCCACGGACACCTCGATGTCGTGGCACTTGTAGAGGATGCCGGTGATGGTCGACAGCATGTCCGAGTAGGTCTGGCCGCCGTCGAGGAAGAGCCGGACGATGCCCTCGTTGGCGTCCGCCCACTCCTGGATCTTCGCGGTCTCGGTGGTGGGCACGTCCAGGGTCGGCTCCGACACCACGAGCTCGCGGGTGGTCTCGTCGCGGGTGAGCTTCGCGGCCTTGGCCTTGCCGTCGCGGATGACCAGGTAGCTGCCCGGCTCCTTGCGACCGATGGGCGGCCGCCCGGCCACGCCGAGGTAGTTGCAGGAGACCTTGTCGCCCTCCTTGAACTGGTACGAGGTGCTGGTGCCCTCGTCCTCCACCGGCAGGCGGACGACCAGACCGGCGCGGCGCAGGCTCTCGTCGGCGCGGCGGCGGCCCACCATGCCGAACTGGCGGACCACGTCACGCGGGAGCGCCGCCACCACCTGCAGCACCTTGGACACCGGCAGCGCGCCCGGCGCCTCGAGCAGCACGCGCTCGTAGTCGATCTGGTTGCCGGGCGTCGCCTTGAGCTCCTCGATCTTCGCGCTCAGGGCCGCGCCCAGGTCGCTGGGGATGCTGCCGTTGAAGCCGGACTTCACCTGGGTGTCCATCACGTAGACGCCACGCTTGTCGCTCAGGGTCACGACCAGCCCGCCGGTGGCCCCGCTGTCGGAGAAGGTCTCCGGCAGGACCGGGTCCTCGGTCAGGTCGGGGCTGGCCTCCATCGCGGCCGCCAGGCCCTTGCGGTAGCGCTGGGTCACCTCGTCGAACACCTTCACGTCGTAGGCCTTGTCGTAGGCCGCGGTCAGCTCGCTCAGGTACTCGAGGTAGGGCTTGTTGATGGCGGCCGGCCGCAGCTCGTGCGGGACGCCCTTGCAGCGCTCCTGCACCGAGGAGGCCCGGCACAGGCGCGTCACGTAGTCGCTGAAGTTCTCGTTGCCGTGGCTGGGGATGCCGAAGGCGATCTGCCAGTAGGGGAAGGCCGTGGTGAGCTGGACATCCGGCGGCAGGCTCTGGAGCTGGTAGAACCGGGCGGCGTGGACGAAGAACTGATCGAAGGCGGCCTCCGCCAGGAAGGGGCGCTGGACGAACTCGGTGTCGTTGGCGGCCTTGGCGGCCTCCGCGTTGGCCTTGGCCTCGGCCAGGTAGCCGGCCAGGAACTTCACGTAGCGCTCGAGGTTGGCGTCGCCCTTCCAGAAGGAGGCGGACTCGCGGGCGAAGGCGGCGCCAGCCACGGCGGCCTTCTGGGTCGGCGTGCCCTTGAACTCCTCGGCCATCTTCTCGAGGGCGGCCGCGTCGTCACGCTCGGCGATCTTCGCGCGCCACAGCACCATCGGGTGCTTCTGCCCCTCGACGGCCGCGTCCTCGGCGGGGAGCGCCTCCTCCAGCATCTTGGTGCGCTCGGCCTCCAGCGCGCCGAGCGCCTTCGCTGCGGCCTCGTAGCGCGCCGCGCGCTTCGCGTCGAGCTGCGCCTGGAGCCCGGTGTCGCAAGCCACCAGAGCCGGCACGAGCGCCAATCCCAGCAGCGCCGTCGAGGCGACGGACAGGTTCCAGTGGGGGCGGGAGCCGCGACGCATCATGCTCGATGCCTCCGAATCATGTGGGGTTCGACCCGTCGGCCGGGCCGCCAGAGGTCGGCGCAGTATCGGGAGGGGCCCTCGCGATTGTCAAGGTGCTTCGGCGTCGGTCGCCCTTGTGGAATCCGGGCCGCGCGCGCTTCAATGGCCGGCACCGGCGGCCGCTCGGCTGCGCCGGAGGACCAGGTTCCGGGGAGCGCGTGAGCAAGTCGCCTCAAGAGAAGCTGTGCATCGAGTGCGAGCGTGTCTTCCAGTCGGAGAAGATGCGCTGCCCCTACGACGGCTCCAAGCTCGTGCGCTTCGGGTCGGGCCTGCCCCCCGGATCGGTCATCGACAACCGGTACACCATCGTGCGGCTGGTCGGCACCGGCGGCATGGGCTCGGTGTACCTGGCGCGCCAGCACGCGATGGACCGGCCGGTGGCGCTCAAGATCCTGCACCCGCGCCTCGGCGAGGACCGCTCCGCCGCGCAGCGCTTCAACATCGAGGTGCGGGCGACCGCGCGGCTGCGCTCGCCCCACACGATCACCGTCCACGACTTCGGCCAGACCGAGCGCGGCAGCCTCTACCTCACCATGGAGTACCTCGAGGGGGTCAGCCTCGCGTCGGTGCTCGACCACTCCGGCGCGCTGGAGCCCGAGCGCGCGGTGCGCCTCGCGCTGCAGATCTGCCACTCCCTGGCCGAGGCCCACGACAAGCGCATCGTCCACCGCGACCTGAAGCCGGAGAACATCTACCTGGTCGAGCGCGACAACGTGGGCGACTTCGTGAAGGTCCTGGACTTCGGCATCGCGAAGGTGCTGGGGCCCGAGGGCAGCGCCAAGCTCACGAAGACCGGCGTGGTCTACGGGACACCGCTGTACATGAGCCCGGAGCAGGCCACCGGCAAGGAGGTGGACGGGCGCTCCGACCTGTACGCCCTGGGCTGCCTGCTCTACGAGATGCTCGCCGGGCGGCCCCCCTTCGAGGGTGGCAACTCGGTGGAGGTGCTCTACCGCCAGGCCCACGAGGTCGCGCGGCCGCTGCTCGACGTGGCGAACGTCGACGGCATCAGCCCGCGCCTGGCCTCGGTGGTCGACCGCCTGCTCTCGAAGCAGCGCCACGACCGCCCGGGGTCGGCCGAGGAGACGCGGAACCTGCTGGCGGCGTGCCTGTCGCCGGCGAGCGCCGCGGCGGCCGGCGCCAGGTCCGGGGTTCCGGTGCCGCGCCCGACCACGCGGGTGATGCCGCACGCGGAGACGATCCGGCAGACGGCGACGTCGGCGGGCGCCGCCCCCGACGCGCGGCTGACCGACGGCGGGCGCTCGGTGGGGCGGGAGGCCGAACGGCGCGCGCTGCTGGCTGCCTTCGACGGGGCGCTGGTGGGCAGCTCGGGGGGCGCGGCGTGGCTGCGCGGCCCGGCCGGCAGCGGGCGCACCCACCTCTGCGAGTGGTTGGTGCGCCACGCGCGCCGCACGGCGGGCGCTCGCGCGTGCGTGGCCACCTGCGAGGGCGACGGAGGGGCGCCGCTGGGGCCGGTGCGTGAGTGGCTGGAGTGCCTCCTCGGCACCGCGCTGATGGAGCGGGAGGGCGTGCGCCAGGCCCTGGAGCTGCACTCCACGCTGGCGGGCCACGCCGACGACGACCTCGCCGAGGGCCTGCTGGCCTTGCTGCGGCCGCCCGTCGGTCACGCGCCCGCGCCCGCCGACGCGCAGACCGTGTCGCCGCCGCTGACCCGGCTGCTGCTGCGCGCGGCCAGCCAATCCCCGCTGATCCTCGTCCTCGAGAGCTGCGAGCAGGCCGACCCGGGCACGGTGACCGTGCTGTCCCAGCTCCTCCGCACGCTGGGCAGCTCGGGCGCCGGCCTCTTCGTGCTGCTCACCGGCGGCGACTCGGCCGCGCCCCCCTGGCTGACGGCGGCGGCGAGCGGCCGCGGGTTCGCGAAGATCGATCTGCCGCCGCTGGCCGACTCCGAGATGCAGGATCTGCTGGACCGCATGGGCTGCGCGGATGTGTCTCTGGGCGAGGTGATCCTGGACCTGGCGGGGGGCTGCCCCGGCGTGGCCGTGGCCTGCTTCGAGCACGTCGCCGACGACCCGGTGGCGCGCAGGAGCCTGGTCGAGTCCTTCCGCGACGGAGGCGCGCTGCCCGAGCGCCTGCCGCCGCTGCACCTCGCGGCCTGCAGCCAGCGCCTCACCGAGGAGTGCGAGGCGACCGGCCAGCCCGAGCGCGCCATCGCCATCGTCCAGCGCCTGGGCGTGCTCGGTCCGCGCGTGGACATGGACACGCTGATGGAGTTCGTCGCCGGCGAGCCCGACGGCGGGCCACCCACCCTGGTCGACGCCGTGGTCGACCGGCTGGCCGCCGCGAACCTGGGGCGCTTCGACACCGACGACCCGGACTGCTTCGTCCTGAGCTCGGGGCTCATCCGCGAGGCGTGCCGTTGCCTGGGGGCCGGGGCGCGGCGGCTGCGGCGCCTGCACGGGGAGGCGGCCCTGCTGCTCGAGGCCAGGGCGGCGGCGGGCGAGCCCATCGCGCCGGCGCGCATCGCGGCCCACCACATGGCCGGCGGGCGCCCGCTGGACGCGGTGCGCTGGGATCTGATGGACGCGCGCGAACGTGACAACGGCGACGCCCTGGACCGGGTGCTGATCTACCAGCGGGCCCGCGAGCGGCTGTTGACGCTGCCGACGCGCACCCGACGGGAGCGCGTCGTCGAGGAGCACGAGCGGGAGATCGCCGGCGCCCTGGGCGAGCTGCGCACCCAGCTCGGGCACTACGACATGGCGGTGGAGGCCTTCGAGGAGCTGCGTGATCTCGCGGCCCTCAGCGGCGACCTGGAGGGGGCCGCGCGGGCGACTCGCGGGCTGGCCGACGTGGACGAGGCGCGGGCCGACTTCGGCAGCGCCGAGAGCCGCTACGAGGAGGCGGCGAAGGCCTTCCGCGCGATCGGGCAGCCGGTCGAGGCGGCGTGGTGCGACCTGCGGCGCGGCAAGGTGATGCAGACGGTGGGGCGCTACGCCGAGGCCGAGGTCGCCCAGGACGCCGCGCGGGCCGTGTTCGAGGCCCAGGGCGAGACCCGCGGGCTGGCCTCGGCGCGCGAGGCCCTGGGGAACCTGCACACCTCCACCGGGCACGTGGACGCCGCGGCCGAGGAGTTCCGGCATGCCCTGGCGCTGCAGGAGCTGCTCGACGACCGCCCCGGCATGGGGCGCACGCTGTACAACCTGGCGCTGGCCGCCTTCCAGCGGGGGGAGCTGGACCGGGCGCTCGAGTACGCCCACAGGGCGCTGACCATCCTCGATCGCATCGACCACCAGCGGGGGACCTCGACGGCCCTGGGCGGGATCGCCATGATCCTGCAGGCCCAGGGGCGGCCGGCGGAGGCGCGGCCCTTCCTCGAGCGGGCGCTGCGCATCCGCCAGGCGATGGGCGATCGCCGCGCGGTCGCCAACGCCCACGCCAACCTGGCCGACGTCGCGCTGCTGCAGGGCAAGCACGCCGAGGCGCTGGAGCTGGCCCTGGCCGCCCGCGACGGCTACAGCGAGGTGGGCGACCGCCGCGGGCAGGCGCTGGCCGAGGCGAACGTCGGCGAGGCGCTGCGCCTGCTCGACGATCCGCAGGGGGCCGTGGGCCACCACCGGGAGGCCGTCGAGGGCTACGCGCGCCTGGGACAGCGCGACAAGACCTACTGCCACATCCTGCTGGGCCTGGCCGAGTGCGAGCTGCGGGTGCAGCGGCAGGACGCCGCCCGTCAGGCGCTGGTCACCGCGCTGGACCTGGCCGCGGATCTGGGGCTCAGCGAGGAGGAGGCGCGGATCCGCGAGCGCCTGGACGCGCTGGCGTAGCCAGAGGCGGCCAGGAGCAGCGCGGCCAGGGCGATGGCCCAGGGGGGCTCGCCCGGCGCGGCGCCGCAGCCTCCCGATCCGCCACCTGCGCCGCCGTCCTCGGCGGAGGCGTCGGCGGGGGCGTCCGGGGCCGGGGCCGCGACGCCCAGCGACGCGAGCAGCGTCTGGAGCGCGCCCGCGCAGCGTTGCTCGGTCAGGCTCTCGCAGAGCGGCGGCTGGTCCACGGTGGCGGGCGCTCGGAAGCTCACGGCCCAGGACGCCCCCAGGTCGCCGGTGACGCTGACCAGCGGGTCGCCCGGCGCCTCGGCCGGGTGGGCGGCCCACACCTTCGCCCCGCGGGCGGCCAGGGCCGAGACCGGGAGCGACGAGACCTGGGACGCGCTGCCGTCCGGCGCGCGGCGGGTCAGCCCGGCCCGGGCGGTCCCGGCCCAGAGCGCGCCGTCGGGGGACACCAGGGCGGCCCGAGGGGTGCCGGGCAGCGCCAGGCCGCCGTCGGACCACTGGCCATCCAGCGCCAGCCGGCTGAGCCGCTCGCCCCGCCAGAACCAGAGGGCCGCGTCCTCGGCGGCGGCGGCCTCGAGCGACGCCGCGTCGGCCGGCGCGGAGGATGTGTCCACCGGCGTGAAGACGGCGCCGCGGTCGACGCTGCGCCACACCCTCAGCGTGCCGTCGGTGTCGGCGCGCCCGACTGCCCAGACGACGTCGCCCTGGCCCAGCATCGCCTCGATGCTGGCGTCGAACTGCGCCAGGGTGCCGGCCTGCAATGAGGTGATGCCCCCGTCGGTCGAGCGGGCGATGCTGGCCGGCGCGACCCCGTCGTCGTAGGCGATGAGGACCTCGGCGCCGCCCGGGACGGGGGTGTGGAGGCCGACGACCGGGCGGCGGTCGGCGGGCCCGCTGGTGGACTCGAAGCGGCAACCGTCGTCGTTGGTGTTCCAGGGGCCGTCGGCGCCGCCCACCAGGATCCGGCGGGGGCCGGTGGGCAGGCCGTGGCTCGCCGTCTCGAAGCGCTGCCAGCACACGAGCCAGGGCTGGCCTCCGTCGGCGCCGCGCTCGAGCATCCCGTACGGCAGCAGCACGGCCAGCGGCTCGGGCGCGCCGTCGACCAGGACGGCCAGCGGGGTCAGGGTCGCGCGCGCCGGCCCCGCGCAGAGGACGGCGAGCAGCGAGGCGAGGAGCAGGCGGAGCGGGCGCATCAGGTGCTCCGGCCCCGGGCGACGGGGCAGAAGGGCTGCATGCGGCACGAGTCGCACGCGGCGTGGTTGGGGGGCAGGCTGCCCGGGGCGTGCAGCTCCGAGAGCACACGGTCGACCTCGAGCGCGGCCGTGTCGAGTTCGTAGTCGAGGACGAGGACGTCGCCCGGGTCCACGAAGGCGAGGCGGCCCCGCACCTGGGGCAGCAGCCGCGGACCCAAGGCCTCGCCGAGCAGCCAGGCGTAGGCGGCGATCTGGAAGCGGTAGGCCGCGATGTACGCGGCGTGGCGGCCACCCGGCCCGGGGTAGCCGGTGAGGCCGGTCTTGAAGTCGACGATCGTGGCCTGGAGGCGGCCATCGGCGAGCGGGTGCAGGCTGACCCGGTCGATGGAGCCGGTGAGCACGACGCCATGGCGCTCGCCCTCGAGGGGCAGCTCCACCAGGGCCCGGGCGCCCGGGGCGAAGGCGTCGGCCAGGTCGGGGTGGGCCAGCAGCGCGGCCAGGCGGGCCCGCAGCGGCTCGCCCTCGGCCTGGAGCGCCGGCGGCAGCGGCACGTCGACGCCCGCCGGCGCGTGGGCCACCGCCTCGAACCAGCGGTGGATGGCCGTGCCGCGCGCGCTCGAGGAGCTGGGGCCGGTGGCGGCCTCGAGCGGGGGTTGCGGCGGCGGGTCGGGGTAGAGCTCCGGGCGCAGCGGGCGGGGCCACGGCGCGACCGGGGCCTGCGCGTGGTAGGCGGGGCAGAAGGCGAGGCTGGCGAGGCGGGTCACCGACCAGGTGGGCGGGCCCAGGCTGCCGCGGCCCGGGGGGACCGGCTCGAGGTCCAGCGGCGCGGGCGGCGGCGCGGGCGTGTTCAGCGGGCCCGGGTCCGTCGGCCAGACCGCGATGGGGATCGCGGCGCCCCCGGGCAGCTCCAGCGTGGCGGGGCCCGCCCGGCCGAGATCCACCGACGCCAGGAGCGGCAGGAGCGCGCGGGTCGCGTCGTCGGCCCCTTCGCCGGCGCCCAGGGGCAGGGAGAGCACCAGGTGATCCTCGGCGCGGGTCAGCGCCACGTAGAGCAGCCGGAGCTGCTCGGCCCGCTCGCGCGCGCGCTCGAGGGTCTTGATGAAGGTGCGCGCCACCGTGTCGGCGCGGCCTGGCAGGTCGGGGATGCGCAGCCCGACCACCGGCTCGCCGCCCACCTGGATGACCTCGGGCGCGCTGCGCGGGGAGACGAAGGGCTCGGCGAGCTGCGGGACGACGACCACCGGGAACTCGAGCCCCTTCGAGGCGTGCACCGTCAGCGCGCGCACCACGACGCCGGGGCCGGGCGGGTCGGGGACCCGGCGGTCGCGGTCGGCGGCGGTCAGGGCCTCGAACCAGGCCAGGGTGCGGGCCGGCCCCAGGCCGCGCGCCTCGAGATCGGCGGTGATGTCGAGGAGCTTGTCGATCTGGCGGGACGCGACGCCCGACGCCTCGACGACGCGGCGGGCGCGGCGGCTGAGCGGGCGCGTGCTCGTCGACTCGGCGACCAGCGTCTGGAGCGCGGCGGCCGCCGGCTCGCTCAGCGGCGCGAGCGCGGCCTCGGTCAGGCAGGCCTGCTGGAGGCTGGTGCGGGCAGCGGAGCGCAGGGCGGCCACCCGCTCGGCGGGCATCCCGATGAGCGGCCCGCGCAGCACCGCCGCCCAGGCGGCCTCGTGGCCGGGGAGCGCCAGCGCGCGCAGCAGCGCCAGCCCGCAGGCCGTGGCGGCGTCGGTCGTGAAGGTGCCGCCGGCCTCGACGGCGACCGGGATGTCCCGGGCCGCGATGGCGTCCGCGTAGGCCCGGCGTTCGCCCCGCACGGCCCGCAGCAGCACGCCCAGCTCCTGGCGCTCCGAGCCCAGCAGCTCCATCACCCGAGCGACCGCGGCCGCGCACACGGCGGCGTCGGCGCGGCGGAGGTCGGCGGCGTTCAGCGGCTCGCCCGCCTCGTCCGTCGCCGCCCAGGGCACCAGCACCACCGGCGGCAGCGGCGCGTCCGGGGCGTCCTGGCGTAGCGGCACCAGCCGCTGCATGGGCGCCTCCCAGGGCGCCTCGGGCGAGGTCCGGGGCGGCAGCAGGCGCTCGAAGACCGCGTTGACGAAGGCCAGCACCCCAGCGGTGCTGCGGCGATTGACGGTCAGCGCGCTCACCCCGCCGGGCACGGCCTCGCCCACCGCGTTGAACACCGCCACGTCGGCGCCGCGGAAGCGGTAGATCGACTGCTTCGCGTCGCCCACCGCGAACACCCGCTCCAGGGCGCTGCCGGCGACGCCGCGGAGGATCTGCACCTGCCGCGCCGAGGTGTCCTGGAACTCGTCGACCAGCACCTCGTCGAAGACAGGCCCGCCGCCGAGCGGCGCGGCCGTGCCCAGGGCGTCCAGCGCCGCCGACTCCAGGTCGTCGAAGTCCAGCGCGCCCGCCGCCTGCTTGGCGGCGGCGAAGCGCCGGGCGGCGTCCGAGGCCAGCCGGGCCACGTCCCGGGTCCACCCGTGCTCGCTGGCCAGCACCTCGGCGTCCAGGCCCTTGGCCAGGGGCGCCGCCAGGGCGCTGAGATGGGCGACCGCAGCCGAGAAGCGCACCAGCCGCTCGCCGTCCTCGGGGCCCAGCTTCGCCAGGCGGGCCTCGGTGGCGCCGAAGGCACGCAGCCCCTCGCTGGCCAGCAGCGCCGAGCCCTCCCCGCGCACCCAGCGCAACGCCGTGTCCAGGGCGGTGTCGAAGGCCTTCCCGCCGCCCGCGGCCAGGGCGACGCGCGCCCGGGCGGCCTCCTCCACCGCGTCACGCACGTCGGGCGCCCGGGCGGCGGCGTGCAACAGCTCCACGGCCCGCCGGGCGGCCTCGGCGCCGAGCTCGGCGAGGCTGCGCTCGGCCAGCCGCACCAGCGCCGCCTCCGACAGCTCGCGACACAGCCGCCTCACCGTCTCGCGCAGCGGCCCCACCTGACGCCGGCCGGTCAGCAGGCGCTCGACCGAGCCCGGGTCGCTCGCCGCCGCCGCGTCCAGCGCGTCATCGAGGGCCGCCTCCCACGCGAGCCCGCGCTCCAGCTCGTCGAGCACGCTGAAGTCGGGCGGCACGGCGCCGGTGAAGGCCATCCGCCGCAAGAGCCGCGCGCAGAGGCTGTGCAGGGTCCCGATGGCCAGGTCGCCCTCGAGCCGGGCGGCCTCCACCGCGAAGGCCGCCAGCCGGGGGTGCTCGCCCAGCCGCTCCGACACCCGCAGGAACACGGCCGCGATGCGGGCCCGCAGCTCGCCGGCCGCCAGCTCGGTGAAGGTGACCGCGGCCAGCCGCTCGAGGATCGTCCGTGGCTGCAGCGGCGCGTGTGGGCGAGCGTCCAGGGCGTCCTCGGCCAGGGCCAGCGCGGTGTCCACGTAGCGGCTGGCCATGGTGGTGGTCTTGCCGGTGCCCGCGCCGGCGGCGACCACCACCAGGTGCCCTCGGCGCGCCACCGCCCGGGCCTGCTCGGCGGTGAGACCGAAGCGCTCGACCAGCGCGTCGACGTCGCGCGCCAGCCTCATCGGCGCTCTCGCGGGCAGTAGAGGCTGTGCGGACAGCGGGCGCAGAGGTCGCCGCGGGCCGGCACGGCGGGGAACGCGCCGGCGCTCATGCCGCGCGCCGCCTCACGGGCCGTCTCCAGCGCCCAGACCATGAGCTGCTCCAGGGCGTCGGCGTCGAGGATCTCCCGCGGGTGCCCGACCGACTCCCAGGCGCCGCTGCCCTGCCCCGGCACCACCGCGCCCCGGGGCCGGCCCGCCTCCAGCACCGGCACCGCGTACACGCCGCGGCACGGGATGCCCAGCACCTCGCGCGCCACCCAGGCGTAGAGGAAGAGCTGCACGCGGCGGGAGTCCGGCGTCGCGGCGGCCCCGTAGTCGGCCACGGCGCCGGTCTTGTAGTCGATGACCATGAAGGCCTCGGCCCGCCCGCCGGGCCCCATCACCAGGTCCAGCCTGTCCAGGGTGCCGCGCAGCACCAGCGGCGCTCCGCCGGCGCCGTCCCAGCGCGCGCGGACGGCCAGCTCGAAGCCCGCGGGCCGCTGGTCGGCGCAGGCCGCCAGGACAGCGCCGTGGGCCGAGAGCGCCTCGGCCACGCCGTCGAGGTAGCGCTCGGCCTGGAGCGCGACGAAGGCGTCCGACGCGCCGGCGGTCAGCGCGGCCTGCGCCGGGTCGACGCGCCTGGCGAGCAGCGCGCGCACCTCGGCCGGCTCCGGAGCGTCCGCCCACCAGCGCGGCTCCTCGAAGAAGAGCCGCCGCAGCACGCCGTGCAGCCAGGTGCCTCGCTGGCGCGGGTCGATGTCGTAGCCCAGGGCCTCGCGATCGGCGGTGCCCAGGAGGTGCTCGTAGTAGAAGCGGCGCGGGCAGTCCCGGTAGGCGTCGACGCGGGTGGCCGCCAGCCCGGCCGGCGCGCCCAGGCCCACCCGGGCGAGCAGCGGCGCGGGGGGAGCCTCGGCCGGGACCTCCGGAGGCCACAGGCGCGCCGACCGGCGTACGGCCGCAGGCTCGGCCGTCGCCACCGGCAGCGCCGCCCAGCGCACGTGCTCGGCGCCGCGGAGATCGCGCTCCGGCTCGAGCGACACCAGCTCCCGGACGAGGCGGCCCGCCAGCAACGCCTCGAGGCGGCGGCGGCGCATGGTCACCGTGTCGGCGTGCCACGGCCAGTGGGCCTCGGTGGCCACCGGCCCGCTGGCGCGCACGCGGTCGGGGATGAGGTGGCTGGCCGCGCCGCGGGGCACCAGATCGCCCTCGGCCACGCCGAGCAGGATGGCCTGGCGCGCCCAGGGCGGCAGCGGCGCGTCGAGGGCCTGGAGGTGGACCGGCGGGCCGGCCTGGGGCCCTTCGGGCGGGACCAGCTGCTCGCGGCTGGGGAGGCTGGAGGCGATGGCGGCGCGGACGCGCGCCAGGAGCAGCTCCGGCGTGGCGCGGGGCGAGGACTGAGGCCAGAGCAGCGGCAGGCGCGAGGCCAGGTCCTCGAGGAGCGCGCGGAGCTGGGCGAGCTGGTCGGCGTCGGCCCGAGCCGCGATGGCGGGGCCCAGGCCGGCGAGGCGGTGCAGGTCCGCGTCGGCGATGAGGCCCGCGACCACGCGGAGCTGCGTCGCGGCGTCCGGGGCGGCGTCCAGGCGCTCCAGCGCCCGCGCGAGGGGCCTGCCCAGCGGTCCCAGGGCGCCGAGCACGGCGTCGCGGCCCCGGGTGACGCCCGCGCGCCGCAGGCGGGCGTCCGCGCGGTCGCCGGCGAGGGGATCGGCGGGGTAGCCGGGGAGCCCGGTGCGGGCGCCGAGATCGAGGAGGTCCACGGCCTGGGCCGCCGAGAGCTCACCGGCGCAGGCCTCGACCAGGCCGGCGATGAGGCGCAGCACGGGCGCGGGCGAGGCCGGACCGTGGTCGCCGGTGAGGGTGTGGCCGCGGCGCCGGGCCGCCTCGTCGAGCGGGACGCGCCAGCGCTCCGGGTCCACCGCGAGCAGCGCGGTGGCGCCGTGGGCCTCGGCGAGCTCGACGGCGCGGGCGGCCACCGAGGCGGGATCGGGCAGCCGCAACACCTGGGTCACCCTGCCCGCCTCCGGGGGGTCGACCCGGGAGGCCAGCGCGGCGAAGTCTCGCCACGGGGCGGCGCCCGCGAAGGCCACCGAGCGGCGGTCGGGGGCCTGGGCGTCCCGGTGCGGCGTCTCCTCGCCGGCGGCCAGCAGGAAGAGCACCGGGCGCGCCGCGGCCAGGCGGTCGATGAGCTCGAGCAGCGCGCCGGGGATGTGGCCGAAGCCGACCACCAGCCATGGGCCGGGCGGCGCACGGTCGACCCGGCGCGCGGCGGCGCGCTGGCGGGCGGGGAGGTCCCACCAGCCCAGCGCGTCCAGGCGCCCCTCGAACATGCCCATGGCCTGCAGCAGCTCCTGACCGAGACCCGGCGGATCGAGGCGCTCCAGGGTCGCCACGGCGCCGGCGTCGCGGCTCTCGAGGCCGGCGGCCCGGAGATCGCCGAAGAGCCGCCCGAGGGCCGTCGGGAGCCCCGCGCCCGGCGCGAACGCGCAGAGCCGCGGGAAGGCCTCCGGGTTGGCGCGGATGGCGAAGTCCACGGCGCGCGAGAGCTCGTCGAGGACCAGCTCGCCGGCCGGGGGCGCCAGCTCCTCGGGCTCCAGCAATCGCTCGGCCAGCAGCCCGGCGGCCACCACCCGATCGGCCCGCGCGGCCGCGACGCCACCGAGGGCGCGCGTCCAGGCCCGGAGGCTGGCGGCCGTGCGCACGTCGGGGACCAGCGCGCAGGCGCCGCCCGGCGAGAGCGGCGCGCCCGCGTGCTCGATGGCCAGCATCCGCGCCGCCACCGCGAGCGGCTCGCCGCGCACCACGGCGTACCACGCGCCAGCGTGGGGCCACGCGATCGCGCCGGGCGGCCGGTCGCCCGGCTCAAGCACCCGCGGCCCCGTCTGCCGGCGAGCACCCCGCCCGGCATCGGCCTGACTCGGAGGGTGCTCTCATGTTCTCCCGTCGCGCGGCTGGCTCATGTGCTTCCAGTGCATCGATGGCCTCGGGGCCTTGCGCGGGACGAGCGCCCGTCGGCCGCAGGCCCCGGAGAAGACGTCGCGGGCGGCGCGCAGCGTCCGACCATCCGGAGCCCCCTCCCCCATCGCGCTCGCCCTCCTCGGGCCGCGCCCGCGCGCCCGGCCCCATCCAACCGCGTCGCCCCCGCTCCGACAAGGCTGCGCGTCACCACAGTTGCATCGCCCGCTCGCCCGGGGCACAACACGGCATCCCGAGCCGGGCGCTACGTCCCGGACGCCAGCGGAGGCCAGCGTGCGGACCAGCTTCTCCTTCCCCACCACCATCGAATTCGGCGCCGGCGCTCTCGCGAGCCTCCCCGACCACGTGCGTGCGCGCGGCTCCAGGGCCTTCGTGGTCACGGATCCCGGCGTGCGCGGCCTGCCGATCTTCGATCGCGTCATGGCCGTGCTGGCGGACGCCGGCATCGTGGCGACCTCCACCGACGCGATCTCCCCCAACCCGCTGGCTGGCGAGTGCGAGGCCGGCGGCCGCGCGCTGCGGGCCTCGGGCGCGGACGTGGTCATCGGGCTGGGCGGCGGCTCGGCGCTCGACGCCGCCAAGGGCGTCGCGCTGATGGCGACCCACGAGGGCCGCATCGTCGACTACGACGACGCCAAGGGCGGCTGGAAGCTCATCCGCGCCGACGTGCCGCCGGTGATCTGCATCCCGACCACGGCCGGGACCGGGTCGGAGGTGGGCCGCTCGACGGTGGTCATCGACGAGGACACCCATACAAAGGTGGTGGTCTTCTCGCCCTTCCTGATGCCCAAGGTGGCGATCGTCGATCCCGAGCTGATGGTGGGCATGCCGGCGTGGCTGACGGCGGCGACGGGCTTCGACGCCCTCACCCACAACCTGGAGGCCTTCGTCGCCAAGGGCTTCCACCCCATGGCCGACGGCATCGCCCTCGAGGGCATCGCCCAGGTCCACACGCACCTGGTCACCGCCTGCCGCAAGCCGGCCGACCTCACCGCCCGCGGCGGCATGGCCATGGCCGCCATGATGGGCGCCACCGCCTTCCAGAAGGGCCTCGGCGCCGCCCACAGCCTGGCGCACCCGCTGGGCAGCCTGGCCGGCGTCCACCATGGTCTGGCCAACGCCGTCGTGCTGCCCTACGTGGTGGCCTTCAACCGCGAGGCGGCGGCCGAGCGCTACGCCCTGGTCGAGCGGCGCCTGGGCCTGAGCGAGGGGCTGATGGAGTGGCTCCTGGCGCTGCGCCGCGACATCGGCATCCCGCACACCCTCGGTGAGGCCGGCGTCTCGCGCGCCCTGCTCGAGGCGCTGAGCGATCAGGCCATCGCCGACGGCTGCCACGGCTCGAACCCGCGCCCCTGCTCGCGCGACGACCTGCGGAACCTGTACGTGGCAGCCTTCGACGGCAACCTCTGACCGGGACAGCGAGGATCGCCGTCGGGCGTCTCGACCCGAATCCCCGCTGACCTTGTGACCCGAACCCACCTGTCGCCCGCGCCGGCCCCTCCGCGGCCGTCGCCGCGCCCCTGACCGACGAGAGGACCCATGCCCATCAACGCACTGCGCTCGGTCGAGGCCCACTTCGACCGCGTCCTGCGACACGTCATGCCCAAGCGCCTCGTCGCCGAGCTGAAGGTCGGCGACAAGGGCTTCTACTTCAAGTACTTCAAGGGCTACCGCCCCGAGTCGATCGGCCGCGGCCGCATCAAGCAGATCGCCCGGCGCGAGGTCTTCGAGGGCGACGGCCACGAGCTCTTCGCCAACCTCATGATCATCCACTGGAACGAGCACCACGCGCCGCTGTACCGCGAGATGGTCACCCACGTGAAGACCATCAACGAGGACGTGGAGGCCATCGAGCGCATCGAGGACGACAAGGCCCACGCCATCATCGACGACCTGGCCCAGCGCCACGACCTCGAAGACGTCCTCCTCTGCGTCCGCCTCAACGGCGTCCGCTTCAGCGAAGACCTGATCCAGTCGCGCCTCGAGAGAAAGGAACCCGCGCCGGAAGCCGGGACCGGGGCCGCAACCGAGACCGGGACCGAGACCGGAACCGAGGCCGGGGCCGAGACCGCGGCCGAGACCGAGACCGGGACCGAGGCCGAGACCGAGACCAAGGCCGAGACCAAGACCGAGACCGAGACCGAGACCAAGACCGAGACCGAGACCGAGACCGAGGCGTAGCCGGCCACCGAGTCCGGCGCCGAGACCGAGACCGAGACCGAGACCGAGACCGAGACCGAGACCGAGACCGAGGCGTAGCCGGCCACCGAGACCGGCGCCGAGACCGAGGCCGCGACCGAGGCCGAGGCCGCCACCGAGGCCGAGGCCGCCACCGAGGCCGAGGCCGCCACCGAGGCCGAGGCCGCCACCGAGGCCGAGGCCGCCACCGGGACGGCGCCGCCCACCTGCTCGGACCCGCCCCCACCCGACCCGTCTCCGCCCCCGCGAAGCGCCTCCCCATCGATGTAGAGGCGCCGAATGAGGCGAGCGAGGCCGCCGCTGACGGCGGCGCGACCGAGGGCAGGCCGAGTCGGGCTCCCGCCCGTCGCAGGCCTGACCCGAGGGAGCGACGTCGTCAGCGGTGGCCGTAGCCGCCTCAGGCGGTGCCTCGGCCGATCACCGCGGTGCCTCGACCAATCACCGCGGTGCCTCGCCCAGTTGACTGAGGTCCGCCCCCCGTGCTCTCTGGTGCGATGGCGGGAGGGCATGAGGACTCGGACGGAGCGACGCTCTCCGGCGCGCTCGGGGTGGCTGAGCGCCTGCTCGGCCGGCGCGGGTCGGGGATCGCCGGGCTGGCCGAGGCCGTTCGGGAGGAGGCGGCGCTCCTGGCGCCCCTGGGACCTTCGCAGCGCATCGCGGCCCTGGCGCTGGCGGGCACCAACGAGCGGGTCGACGAGGTGGACCTCGAGCTCTGGAGCCAGCTTCAGCAGCTCGATCCCGCCGAGCTGCTCCCCCACGCCATCGGCGGCGGGGAGGCACCCCAGCACGCCGCCTGGGCGACCGTGGCCTCCGATGACCCCGACGACGCGGTCGAGGCGGCGCTCGCCGCGGCGGGGTTCGCCCTGGCGGGGGTGTTTCCGATGGCGGTCACCGGGAGCGGCGACCTGCAGCAGCTCCGCCACGCGCGCGCTCGCGAGCTGATCGCCCTCTGCGTGGCCCACCTGGCCGCCGCGGGCCACCGCACCGCCGACAGCATCGTGCGGCGCCTGCTGGGCGAGGCCGACCTGGACCCCCGCCTGCTCTCGGCCGCCATCCGCGGCCTGGGCGACGGGCTGGCCGACGCCGGCGTCGCCTGGCTCGCCTCCCGCGCCGCGCACGCGCTGGACGACCGCGCCGAGTGGCTCCTGGCCGGCACGCGGGTCCTGCCCTGGGCCTTCGAGCGGCGGCTGCCCGCCTCGCGCGAGCTGCTGCGCCACATCGTCATCGGAGCCGCCGACCCGCGCGAGGCCGCGGCGCTGCTGCCCGACGCCGAGCACGAGGCGCCCCGCCCCGAGGACCGCCGCCTGGTGCTCCAGCTCGCCGCCGACCTGACCTGCTGGCCGGCGGCCGTGCGCGCTCGCCTGGTCACACGCGCGGGCACCCTGGGCCTGCTGGAGCGCCTGGACTGGCGCCGCGACGCCTCGGCCGAGGTGCTGCTGGCCGGCCTGGAGGCGCTCCCGCCGTCCTCGCCGGTGGACACCGAGCACCTGCGCGGCCTGCTCGCCCACCCGGACCGCCGCCTGCGCACGCTGGCCACCCGCCGGCTGATGGGCCCGCGGGGCCTGAAGATGGTGCCGCACCCTGCCGCGCCGAGGCCCCGCGGCGACGTGGTGTCGCTGCCGAGCAGCGCGCTGGGTCGCACGCCGCTGGACCGACTCCGGGCGGCCCTGGTCGGGGACGAGCCCGAGGCGGTGGTCAGCCTCGCCACCGGAGTCGCCGACGAGGAGCGGGCCGCCGCCCGGCAGACGCTGGTGGTCGCGCTCGACCAGGCCGACGTCGCCGTGCGCCGCGCCGCGGTCGAGGCCCTGGGCGCCATCGGCACCCCCGAGGACGCGGGACCGCTGCTCCAGGCTGCGCGCCGCTTCCGCGGCCTCGAGGGCCTGGTGGCCGCCGCCCTCCGCCAGTTCAACGCGACCGAGGCCATCCCCGAGACCGCGGAGCTCTTCCACCGCCGCCTCAAGTGGGCCGACGACGACGCCATCGACGACTTCGTGGCGCTGGCCGGCGACGCCGCGGCGGCCGAGATCTCGACGGCGCTCCAGACCCGCTTCTATCCGCCTGCCCGCGCCGGGGCCGCGCGCGCCGTCGGGCGCATCGAGCTCAAGGAGGCGATCTTCGCGCTGCGGACCCGCGCGCTCACCGACCCGAACGAGGACGCCCGGGCCGCGGCGCTCCAGTCCATGCGGGCGCTGGCGGGCTCGCAGCCCACCGCCGCCGAGACCGCCGGCTACGCGCTGATGTTCACGCCGGTCGACGACCTGGAGCAGGCCATCGAGCGCTGCCGCCAGGCGGGGGTGGCGGCGCTGCCGGGGATCCGCACGACCCTGGCCAAGGGGAGCTGGCGCCGCCGGGTGGCCGCCTGCGCGATCCTGGCGCGCCTGCCCGGCGAGGAGGCCGCCCGGGTGCTCGAGGAGACGCTGCTGGACCCCGACGAGGACGTCCGCCTCGCCGCGTGGAAGGCGCTGGTGGAGCGCGGCTTCGTCGCCGACACGCCCCGGACCCGGACGCTGGCGGCCATGGCCGAGCGCAGGCTGGGGGCGCTGACCGCGCAGCCCGAGCAGTTGGACCTGGCGGCGCTCGAGGCGGGGCTGACGATGGGCGGGCACGTGTTCCGCACCGAGGTGCTGGCGACGCTGCACCGCCTGGAAGGCGAGCGGCGGTGGAACCTGCACCCGGAGGTCGCCGCGGCGGTGGCCGGCACCTGCCTCGAGCCCGCCCGCGCGCTGAGCGAGCCGGACGGGCTGCGGGTGCTGCTGACGATGATCGACCGGACCTGGCAGCTCCACCCGCACCGCGCCACCCTCACGACGGCGCTGTTCCGGGTGCCACCGGTCGAGCTGGTCGAGGCGCTGGAACAGGGCAGCTACGGCTGGCGGGCGCGCGAGGCGGTGTGCCACGCGTTGGGTCGGCCGGGCGACGGGGGCGCGGTGGAGCCGCTGTGCGCCTACCTGCAGGATCCCGACGCGGACGTGCGCGCCACCGCGGTGGAGTCCCTGGTGCGCATCGGCACCAGCGCCGCCGCCCGCGGGCTGGCCCGGGGCGCGGAGAGCCCCTTCCAGGAGGACGCCGACGCCGTGGCGCAGGGGCTGGCCGCCATCGGGCGAGCGGCGGTGCCGGCCCTGGTCGAGATGGCGCGGTCGCCCTGGTGGGAGGCGCGCCGGGTGGCGGCGCTGGCGCTGCACGACTGGCGCGACGATCTCCAGGAGGCCGCCGACCTGGTGCTGCCTCTGGCGCTGGACGCCGAGTACCGCGTCGCGGAGGTGGCGCGGAACACCTTGGCGAGGCATGGGCTGGTGCCCTCGGCGGCGGCCGCCCGCGAGGCGCTCGCTCTGGCCCAGACCCTCACCGTGCCCGGCGTCGAGGCGTGGCTCGGCACCGACGCCCACGGGCGCCTCCGGGACCCCGAGGCCTACGCCGTGCTGCGTGCGCTGCTCACCGAGCGCCCGCCCGACGAGGTGGCCGGCCGCATCGGCGTCGCCGCGGCCCTCCGCGCCCGCCCGCTGCGCGACGTGGTGGACCGCGCGGCCCGCTCTGAAGGGCACGACCACATCGGCCTGCGGCTGGCCGCCGCGGACGCGTTGCGGCACCTCGACGACCCGGCGTGCCGGCTCTGCGCGGGGCGTGGCGCGGTGCGCTGCGCGGCCTGCGAGGGGGACGGCGACCTGGAGTGCCCGAGCTGCGGCGGGCAGGCCTCCTTCGAGCGGCCCTGTCCCGAGCCCGACTGCAACGCCCGCGCGCTGACCCGCGCCATCGACAGCCGCGCGTGCAAGACCTGCCGCGGCCGAGGCGTGGTCTCCGAGCCCTGCGAGTGCGCCACCGGGCGCGTCCCGTGCCGCCTCTGCCACAGCGCCGGCCGCACCCCGTGCCTGCTCTGCGGCGGCAGCGGCGAGACGCCTCGGGAGCCCGATCTGGAGCTGGATCTCCCGACGCATTGACGGCGCCGACGGGGTGCCTACCCCTGTGCCGCCGCGGGCCCCGGCCCCCCCGTCGCGGAGCGTCGGCCCGGCCCCCACCCACACCGAGGAGGCTCCCCCATGAGCACCGCTGCGCAACCGACCGGCTCCGCCGAGACCCACGCCTTCCAGGCCGACGTCGGCAAGGTCCTGGACCTGGTCATCCACTCGCTCTACAGCCAGCGCGAGATCTTCCTGCGCGAGCTGATCTCGAACGCGTCGGACGCCCTGGACAAGCTGCGCTACCGCGCGCTGACCGACCACGACCTGGCCACCGAGGGCGTGCCGCGGGAGATCCGCATCACCCCCGACCGCGAGGCGGGGACGATCACCATCGCCGACACGGGCATCGGCATGTCCCACGACGAGCTGGTCGAATACCTGGGCACGGTCGCCCACTCGGGCACGCGAGCCTTCGAGCAGTCCCGAGCCGAGGCCGGGGCGGCGGCCGACGAGGTCTCGCTCATCGGGCAGTTCGGCGTGGGCTTCTACAGCGCCTACCTGGTCGCGGACCGCGTCGACGTGGTGTCGCGCCCCGCGGGCAAGGAGGGCGCGGCCTGGCGGTGGAGCTCGGACGCGCGCGAGGAGTACACCCTCGAGCCGGCCGAGCGCGAGACCCACGGGACCACGGTGACGCTGCACCTGCGCGACGAGGAGAAGGGTTTCGCCGAGTCGTGGCGCATCGAGGACCTGGTCCGGCGCTACTCGGACTACATCGACCACCCCATCCGGCTGGTCCGGCCGGCCGAGGAAGCCGAGGAGCCCGAGGACGGCGAGGCGGCTGCGGAGGCCAAGGAGCCGGAGCAGATCAACACCGGCGGCGCGCTGTGGAAGCGGCCCAAGGACACGATCACCGACGAGGACTACGCAGCCTTCTACAAGCACGTGACCCACGACGTCACCGACCCGATGGCGCGCACGCACTTCACGGTGGAAGGCACCCGGATGTTCACCGGGCTGCTCTTCGTGCCGGACAAGGCGCCCTTCGACCTCTTCTCCCAGGACCCGTCCCACGGCGTGCGCCTGTACGTGAAGCGCGTGTTCATCATGGACGAGTGCGACGCGCTGCTGCCGCGCTGGCTGCGCTTCATCCGCGGCGTCATCGACTCCGACGACCTCCCTCTGAACGTGTCGCGCGAGACCCTGCAGGACTCGGCGGTGGTCCGCTTCATCCAGAAGCAGGTGACCCGCAAGGCCCTGGACATGCTGGACGAGATCGCCGCCGACGAGGAGCGCTACGCGAAGTTCTGGGCCGAGTTCGGCCTGGTGCTCAAGGAGGGGGTCCACCTGGCCTTCGAGCACAAGGAGCGCATCGGCAAGCTGCTGCGCTTCCGGTCCTCGGCGTCGGACGCGCTGACCTCGCTGGACGCCTACGTCGAGCGCATGCCCGAAGACCAGAAGGCCATCTACTACGTGATGGCGCAGAGCCTGGACGCGGCGAAATCGAGCCCGCACCTGGAGGCGCTGCGCAAGCGCGGCTACGAGGTGCTCTACCTCACCGACCCCATCGACGAGTGGGTGGTGATGGGCCTGTCGATGTGGGGCGACCACGCCCTGGTCAGCGCGATGAAGGCCGGCCTGGAGCTGAAGCCCGCCGACGAGGCCGAGGAGAAGGAGCGCGAGGTCGCCCGGGAGGCCGTCTCGGGCGTGCTGGAGCGCTTCCAGTCGGTGCTGGGCGACCGCATCGGCGAGGTGCGCGCGTCGACGCGCCTCACCGACTCGCCGGTTTGCCTGGTGGTGCCCGAGGGCAGCCTCCACGCCCACGTGGAGCGGCTGCTGCGGCAGTCCGACCGCGCCGCGGCGCTGCCCGAGACGCGCCGCATCCTGGAGGTGAACCCCACCCACCCGCTCATCACCCGGCTCCAGGAGCTGGCGGACGCGGGCAAGGCGGAGACCCTGGACGAGTCCATCCGGCTGCTCTACGACCAGGCGCTGCTGGCCGAGGGCAGCCCGGTCGACGACCCGGCCGGCTTCGCCAGGCGATTGCTGGACGTGATGACCCGCTCCCTGGCCTGACGGGGGCGGCGGAGCGGGCGTGGATCGGGGTCCGAACTCCCGCCTCGGGCGGGTTTCCGACAACCGGTGCACGACGGCGCGCGCTTTGGCATGATGGCGCCATGCATGTCTCAGCGCGTCCGCTCCGCTCGCCCCTGCTGGTCCTCCTCGCCTGCGTCGCGCTCGCTCCCACGAGCGCGCACGCCGCCGAGTCCATGGTCGCGCCCAGCGAGGTGAACGCGCGGCTGGACAAGGCCAGCGCCGCCCTCGACGCCAGCGAGGCGGCGATGGAGGCGGCCTACAGCTACGAGGGCGCCAAGGCCACCATGCTGGAGGCCTTCCAGCAAGCCGGCCTCACGGGGCCGGTGCTCCAGCGCGCGTCCGTGGCCTCCAGCGCCATCTACCTGGCCTGGCGCGACGTGCGCCCCTTCTACACGCGGCACCGCGAGGCGCTGGCGGCCATCGGCACGGTGGTGGCGGCCCAGCGCGGGGCCACGCAGGCCGACGTGGCCTGGCTGGATCGCTCCCTGGCGCGGCTGCGCACGGCCATGGCCGCGCTCGAGCAGCCCTTCCGCGAGATGATCGCCCTCGAGATCGTCCAGGCGCAGGCGGCGGTGAAGCTGGCGGAGCTGAAGTCCAACGTGGCCGGGCGGAAGCGCATGATGGAGCAGCTGGGCGGCGGCTCCGACGCCCTGGCCTCCTTCGACGACGTGATGGAGGAGACCCGGGCGCAGGCCTGGGCGGCGGCGGCCACGGCGGCGTTCCTCGGCGACGCGGTGCGGGCCGACGCCAACCGGCAGCTGGTCGGCGTGCTGGTGCCGATGGCCAACCGCGTGCACTACGAGGTGCGCGCCGTCACGATCGGGGGGCCCGAGCCGCCGCCGGTCAAGGTGCGCCCGGCCGAGACGGGCGCGCGCACCGGGATGGCGCTCAGCGAGGCGGCGGGGCTGGCCGCGCTGGCCACGCTGCGGCTGGAGGTGGCGCGCGAGGAGGCCGCGTCCAGGGCCGCGGGCGAAGACGCGGCGCAGCTCGCCGCGCAGATGGAGGAGGTCCAGAGGCCCGGCGATCTCGACGAGGTGCGCGAGCTGCAGTCCAAGGTGGCCGAGCTCAACGCCCGGCTGGAGAGCAGCCGCAAGCGCATCGCCGAGATCTCGCTCGACAGCCCGGGCGGGCGCGAGGAGGCGGAGCGGCTCGCTGCCGAGGTGATCGCCGCGCGCAAGGAGCTGCCGGGTGTCCAGGCGGAGCTGAAGCGCAAGCAGTCGGACGCCGGGCTGGCGGCGTGGAAGAAGGCGCGACGCAGCGAGCGGGCCGAGCGGCTGGCCACCCACGACCGCGCGCGCCTGGCCGCGGCGACGGGGCGCGCGAGGATGGCCAGGGCGCGCCAGCAGATCCGTGAGGCCGTGGCGCGGCAGACCCTGCTCGAGGCGGAGCAGGCGTTGGCGCGCATCGAGCGCCTGGTGGGGGCGGTCGAGCGGGCGCCCCAGGTCGAGCGCGCCGTCCTGGACGCCAACGGGGTCGTGGTCCTGGACCGGCGGCGCATGGGACCGTCGGAGGTGCATCGGATGCGCGGCGACCTGCGCGACGCGGTCGAGGTGCTGCGGCGCGCGCTGAAGAGCGCTCACGCGCTGGACGCCGCGGCCACCGAGGAGGCGCTGGAGGGGGTGCGCGCCGAGCTACGGCTGGGGCCGGGCCCGTGGGACACCCGCACCCTGGGCGACGCTGCCCGCAGCCTGGGCATCGGCGAGGTGGTCGGCGACGACCTGGTCGCGGTGCGGGGCCAGGCCATCGCGGCGCGGTACGCCGAGCTGGCCAAGGCCGCGCCCGACGCCATGGGGGTGCTGGCGATGCGCGCCGAGGCGCCGCTGCTGGCGGTGAAGCGGCCGCACGAGCGCGTCCAGGGCGACAGGTCGGACCCGCGCGCCAGCGTCGCGGTGGACACGCTGCGCATCGTGAGCGAGCGGCTGGCCGCTGCCTCGGGGGCACGCTCGCGCGGGTTCCACGCGCGCACCCAGGCCCTGCTGAGCGCCGGCGAGGGCGCCACGACGGCCCTGCGTCCGGTGGCCGAGCGCAGCCTGCGGGCGCTGCTGCAGCTCCCGGTGGCCGAGGCCGCCGACGAAGCGCTTGCGCTGGCGAACGATCTGGTCGCGGCCCTCGACCAGATCGCGCGGGAGCGGCTGGACGGCCTGGACCCGGCCAGCGGCTTCGAGCTGGGCGCCCCGGGGCCGGTGGTGGAGGGCGAGCCCGTACAGGTGACCCTCACCCTGCGCAGCGGCGCCCCCGACGCCCGCCCCGGCGTGCGGCTGGGCGAGGCGCAGCTCCTGCCCGTGGACGGCGCCGCGCCGGGAGGCAAGCCGGCGCTGCGCTACACCCTCGAGCGGGCGGGCGGCCTGGCCCCTGCTGGCCAGCAGGCCGTCGAGCTGCACATCACGCCGTGAGCCGCGCCGCCTTCCCCCACGACCTGGAGGCCTCGTGAAGTACGACATCTTCTTCTCGCTCGCGCAGACGCCGGCCCAGGGCCACCTGCCGACCGAGTCGGAGATGTTCGACCACTTCTTCGAGCAGGTGGAGGCCGCCGACGCACTCGGCTACGGCGTGGCCTGGGTGGCCGAGACCCACCTCTCCAGCGAGGTGCAGAAGACCCACCGCGCGCCGGTCATCCCGCACTGGGAGGGCGAGATCGGCCTCAACGTCGACATCCTGCAGCTCGCCCATCACATCTTCCGGCGCACCCGCCGCATCGAGTGCGGCTCGGCGGTGATGAACATCCTCTGCATGGGCGGCCCCATCGCCGCCGCGGAGCGGGTGTCCTACTTCCTGACGCTGCACGGCCACGACCCGGCCGAGCGCCGCCGCTTGCACGTCGGGTTCGCCGCGGGCCGCTTCGACTTCATGAACCGCGCCTCGGGCATCGTCCCACGAGACGCGGTCGAGCTTGCCGCCGGCCCGGCGCTCAAGAACGCGATCTTCGACGAGGCCGCGGAGATCTTCTGCCGCCTGTTGCGCGGCGACACCCTGAGCTCGGACGACATCGCCCCGCGGCAGCTCACCCGCGCCGACTTCCGCGGCGACGCCGCCTGGGCGCGCGTGCAGGCGGCCGCGACCACCAGCGACGACGCGGTGCCCCTGGCGCGTCGCTTCGAGTTCGAGCCCCTGCGCATCGTGCCGGCAACGCCGAGGCGCGAGCTGCTGCAGCTCGTCGTCGGCAGCCACGACCCTCGGATCCAGGAGGCGGTCAACCGCATCCTCCCGGTGCAGGTCTTCAACCTCTCGATCACCCGCCCCGAGGTCATCGAGGCCACCCACGAGCGCATGGCTCGCGCCTATCACCCGGCGGGCGGCCCCTGGCGCCGCGAGTTCATGCCGCGCACCGTGTTCGTGTTCCTCAACGAGGAGCCCGGGCTCTCCCCGGCCCAGCGCAGCGAGCGGGCCCGCGCCGAGGCCACCGACGCGCTGGGCGCCTACTGGAAGGCCCTGGAGGGCACCATCGACCCGCAGAAGGTGGCGGCGGCGGCCGACAACGCGCTGGTGGGCAATGCAGAGGAGGTCGCGGCCCAGGCCCTGGAACGCTTCCACCCCGACGACCGCCTGATGCTCTGGTTCGACTTCTTCCAGCACGACTCGGCGCGGGTCGTCCGCAACATGACCGCGTTCATGGAGCGCGTGCGCCCGCTCATCGACGCCGGCGTCGCGGCGTCGGCGCGGTGACGCTTCGATGACCCGAGCGCGCCAGCCTTCGGCCGTGGCCCCCGGGCGCCCCGGCAGCGCCATCTACCCGTCGAGCCCGCTGGGCGAGGCGGTGCCCGGCATCCCGACCGGGCGCGACGTCGAGTGGGAGCCGCTGGTGGACTACCGGCGCAACGGCGTCAGCGAGACCACCATCCACGGCGCGGTGGCGTGGGCCTCGGGGGGCCGGGTGGTGCACAGCTTCGGCGGCAACGTGCTCTGCTACGGCCGCAGCATGATGAAGCCCTTCGCCATGAAGGTGTTCGCAGACCAGCTCGGCCCGGTCCTCGACAGCCGGCAGCGCGCCATCGCCTGCTCGAGCCACAACGGCGACACCGAGCACGTCCTGGCGGCCCAGTCGCTGCTGGATCCCTCCGAGTGGCCGCTGATGCAGACGCCCCTCGATCTGCCGCTGGTGCAGTTCGGCCGCCAGGTGCGGCGCCCGCGGCGCTGGTACCACACCTGCTCGGGCGAGCACGCCGCCATCCTGCGCGGCGCGCGCCTGCGGGGCTGGCCGCGGGTGGGCTACACCCTGCCCGACCACCCCTTCTTCGCCGCCTACCTGGACGTGCTGCGCGAGGCGCTGGGCGCAGACTGGCAGCCCCTGCGCGTCGCCCGCGACGGCTGCGGCCTGCCCACGGTCTCCAACACGGTGGGCGAGCTGGCGCGGCTCTACGCCTGGCTGGCCCGGACGCGCCAGCGCGACTGGATCTGGGACGCCATGGTGGCGCACCCCGACCTGGTCGGCGGCTTCGGGCGCCTGGACTCGACCATCCTCAAGGCCGGCCACGGCGAGGTCCTGGCCAAGGAGGGCGCCGACGGGCTGCTCGGCCTGGCCCTGACCCACCCGGACCATCCCGAAGGGCTGGGGGTGGTCATAAAGATCGCCCACGGCTGGAACCCGGGCGCCACCTGGGTCGTGGCGCGCGCGGTGCTCGGCGTGCTCGGCGTCGAGCTGCGAAACCCCACGCCGGTCCATCGGCAGAAGCCCTTCCTGGTGCCCGGCGTGGTCCCGGTGGAGCTGCAGGCGGCCCTGGCGGAGCTGCCGACCTGGGACGAGTGGGATCCGGACACCGACCGCTGGTACGCGCCTCCCAAGCCGCGGGAGGCCTCCCGATGACGCCGGCGCGCGTGCTCCACTTCATCGACGGGGGCCCGGCCGAGGCCGCGTCGGGCGCAAGCTTCGAGGACCGCGACCCGGCGACCGGCGAGCTGCTGGCCCACGTGGCGCGAGGGGACGCGGCCGACGTCGACCGCGCCGTGGACGCCGGGCATCGCGCGCTGGCGGGCGCGTGGGGCGCCACCTCGGTCGACGAACGCGCGGCGCTGCTCGAGCGGACGGCCGCGCTGCTGGAGGCCCGGGCCGACGAGGCCGCGCTGCTCGAGAGCGAGGACAGCGGCAAGCCCCTGGCCCTGGCGCGCCGGCTGGACATCCCGCGGGCCATCGCCAACCTCCGCTTCTTCGCCCAGGCCGTCCGCCAGGCCGGCGCGCCGTGCCACCCGATGGCCGACGCGCTGAACTACACGGTGCGCAAGCCGCTGGGCGTCGTGGCGCTCATCACGCCCTGGAACCTGCCGCTCTACCTGCTGACCTGGAAGGCGGCGCCAGCGCTGGCCATGGGCAACGCCGTGGTGGCCAAGCCCAGCGAGCTGACCCCGCGCACGGCCTCGCTGCTGGCCGAGCTGCTGACCGAGGCCGGCGCGCCATCCGGGGCCTTCAACGTGGTGCACGGCTTCGGCGCCGAGGCGGGCGAGCCCTTGTGCGCCCACGCCGGGGTCCGCGGGGTGTCCTTCACCGGCGGTACGGCCACCGGCGCCCGGGTCGCCCAGGTCGCCGCCCCCGGGTTCAAGAAGCTCAGCCTGGAGCTGGGCGGCAAGAACGCCACCCTGGTCTTCGCCGACGCCGACCTGGAGGCCGCCGCCGACGGGGCGGTGCGCGCCGCCTTCACCAACCAGGGCCAGATCTGCCTGTGCGGCTCGCGGGTGCTGGTGGAGGCGTCCATCCACGACCGCTTCCTCGACGCCATGGTCGCGCGGGTCGCCCGGCTGCGCACCGGCGACCCGCGCGACCCGGCGAGCGACCTGGGCGCGCTGATCTCCCACGCCCACCGGGACAAGGTGGAGGGCTACCTCCGACTGGCCCGCGAAGAAGGCGGCACCGTGCGCGTCGGAGGCGGCCGCCCCGCGCTCCAGCCGCCGCTCGACGGCGGAGCCTTCCTGGAGCCCACGCTGGTATCGGGACTCGCGCCCGGCTGCCGCACGGCCACCGAGGAGATCTTCGGCCCGGTGGCCACCGTCCACCCCTTCACCGACGAGGCGGAGGCGCTGGCCATGGCCAACGGCGTGCGCTACGGGCTCTCGGCGTCGCTGTGGACCCGCGACCTGGCGCGCGCGCACCGGGCGGCCGCGCGCCTGGACGTCGGCATGGTCTGGGTCAACACCTGGCTGCACCGGGACCTCCGGGTGCCTTTCGGGGGCGTCAAGCAGAGCGGCGTCGGGCGCGAGGGCGGGGGCTGGTCGCTGGAGTTCTTCAGCGAGGCGGTCAACGTCTGCGTCCACCTGGGGGAGCGCTCGTGAGCGGCGGTCGCATCGTGGCCGCGGTGCTGGCGCCTCATCCGCCGCACCTGGTCTACGCGGAGAACCCGCCGCAGAACGAGCCGCGGGCCGAGTGCGGCTGGGAGGAGCTGCGCATGGGCTACGAGCGCCTGCGCCGCGCCCTCGAGCCGCTGCGCCCGGAGGTGCTGGTGGTGCTCTCGCCGCACTGGCAGACCTACATCGGCACGCATTTCCTGGGGGTGCCGCGCTTCGAGTCCCTGTCGGTGGATCCGGTGTTCCCCAACCTGTTCCGCTACCGCTACGCGCTGGACGTGGACGTCCCGCTGGCCGAGGCCATCTGCGCGCGCGCCGAGGCGGCGGGGCTGGTCACGAAGATGATGCGCAACCCGGACTTCCGCGTGGACTACGGCACGCTGGTCTCGTGTCACCTGACGCGGCCCGCGTGGGACCTGCCCGTCGTCGGCATCTCGTCGTGCCGGGCGACCGCCTACTACGGGGCCGACGTGATGCAGGAGCAGGCGCTGGCGCTGGGGCGGGCGACCCGTGAGGCCATCGAGGCCTCGGGCAAGCGCTGCGTGTTGCTGGCGTCGAACTCGCTGAGCCACCGCCACTTCACCACCGAGCCGGCCATCCCCGAGGACATGAGCCAGGAGCGGATCACCAGCCACGCCCAGTACCTGTGGGACATGCACGTGCTGGACCTGTTGCGCAGCGGTCAGACCCGGAGGCTGTGGGGCGAGATGCGTGAGCTGGTCGAGCAGGCGGTCGCCGAGGCGGACGCCGGGGCGCTGAGCTGGCTGCTGGCGGCCACCGAGTTCCCCGACGCCCCGTGCGAGATCTACGCCTACGGGTCGGTCATCGGGACCGGCAACGCGGTGGCGGCCTGGCTCGAGCCGGCGCCCGGCGCCGCCGAGGAGGCCACGCCGTGAACGAGGCGTTGCCATTGGGGCTCATCGTGCCCGGGCTGCCCCACCCGCTGCTCTGCCCCGAGCGGAACCCCGGCTGGCAGAGCGTGCGCGCCGGATTCGACGCCGCCGCCCGGCTGGTCGCCGCCACGAGCCCCGACCTGCTGCTGCTCTACGCGACGCAGTGGCCCAGCGTCATCGGCCACCAGATCCAGGCGCGCCCGGTGGCCGAGTGGACCCACGTGGACGAGCTCTTCCACGACCTGGGCTCCATCCCCTACCGGCTGAAGATGGACGCCTCCTACGCCTCGGCCTTCCGCGACGCCGCCCACGCCCGCGGCCTGCACGCCCGCACCGTCGACCACCACGGCTTCCCCATCGACACCGGCTCGGTGGTGGCGCTGCGCCTGCTCGACCCCGACGGCCGCCTCCCCGCCTGCATCGTGTCCTCGAACGTCTACTCCGACCGCGCCGAGACGGTGGTGCTGGCCAAGGCCGCTGCCGACGCCCTGCGAGAGCAGGGAAAGCGCGCCGTCGCGGTGATGGTGATGACGCTCTCCAACCGCTTCTTCACCGACTTCATCGCCCCCGAGGAGGACCGCATCCACTCGGCCAAGGACGACGAGTACAACCGCAAGCTGCTGGAGCTGCTGGCCAGCGGCCGCCTCGAGGACGCCGCCCAGCTCTCCCGAGAGATCCAGCGCCAGATCCGCGTGAAGAAGGTGGTGAACTTCAAGCCCCTCTGGTTCATGTCGGCCCTGATGGGCCCCCACAACCGCTACGAGGGCAGCGTCCACGCCTACGCCCCCATCCACGGCGCCGGCGCCGCGGTGGTCTCGCTGGCCCCCTCGAGCCGAGGTGTGGGGCTGAAGGAGTTCGACGAGGAGGACGTGGAGGCATATCTGGGAGATCGGGGGGTGGTGGCTTCAGCTGGGAAACCGCGGCGGTTGACCGAGGCACCGCCTGAGGCGGCTACGGCCACCGCTGACGACGTCGCTCCCTCGCGTCGGGCCTGCGACGGGCCTGGGGCCCGACTCGGCCCGCGCTCGGTCGCGCCGCCGTCAGCGGCGGCCTCGCTCGCCTCATTCGGCGCCTCTACATCGATGGGGGGCGGGGTTGGCGACTCGGGCTCGGGGTCGGGCTCGGGCTCGGGGTCGGGCTCGGGCTCGGAGTCGGGCTCGGTCCCGGACTCGGTCTCGGCCCCGGGCTCGGGCTCGGTCTCGGCCTCGGCCCCGGTCTCGGCCCCGGACCCGGCCTCGGACCTCCGCGGCGGCCCCATCGTCGCTGCCGCCGCGCCTCGGCCGGTGGGGGCCTACCCTCACGCTCGGCGGGTGGGGGAGCTGCTCTACCTTTCGGGTATCGGGCCCCGCGATCCGGTCAGCGACGCCATCCCGGGGGGGCCGGTGCGTGATCCTTCGGGGGCGCCGCTGGACTATGACATCGAGGCCCAGACCGAGGCGGTGATCGCCAACGTGCGGGCCGTGCTCGAGGCCGCCGGTTCCAGCCTCGCGCGGGTCGTGGACGTCACGGCCTTCCTCATCGACATGGACCGCGACTTCGCCGGCTACAACCGCGTGTACGCGCGGCACTTCACCTCGGTCGGCGCCACGCGCACCACCCTGGCCGTGAGCGCGCTCCCCACCCCCATCGCCGTCGAGTTCAAGGTCGTGGCCCTGGCCGGAGACGCGCGGTGACCGCCCGCCCGCTCATCGACATCTCGCCGCCCATCGACGCGGCCATCGCCGTGTGGCCGGGCGACGTGCCCTTCCGCCGCGAGGTCGCCTGCGACCTGGACGCCGGCGCCCACATGACGCTCTCGGCCATCACCAGCACCCTGCACCTGGGCGCCCACGCCGACGCGCCCAACCACTACGTGCGCGGCGCGCCCGGCATCGGCGAGCGCCCGCTGGACCTCTACTACGGCCCCTGCCAGGTGATGCGCGTCCAGGTGGCGCCCCACGCCCGCATCCAGCCCGCCGACCTGCCCGAGCCCGTGCGCGCGCCCCGGCTGCTGCTGCACACCGGCAGCCAGCCCGACGCCAACGCCTTCCCCACGGACTTCGCCAGCCTCTCCCCGGCCCTGGTCGAGCACCTCGCCGCCGCCGATGTCGTCCTGGTGGGCATCGACACCCCCTCGGTGGACCCCTTCGACGACAAGCTGCTCGAGAGCCACCACGCCCTGGCCCGTCACGGCATGGCCAACCTGGAGGGTCTGCGCCTGGGCCACGTCGAGCCCGGCCTCTACCTCTTGATCGCCCTCCCGCTCGCGCTCCGCGGCGCCGACGCGTCGCCGGTGCGCGCGGCGCTGGCCCCCCTGCCCCCCACGGCCGGAGGCTCCCCGTGAACGACCCCATCGCCTCGCTCTTCCACGCCCTGTGGGACGGCTACGCCGCCATCACGCCCCTGGCCGGCCGCATCCAGCAGCGCCTCGCCGAGCGCGGCGAGACCGTCACCAACGACCACATCGCGCTGCGCACCTTCGACCTGTCGCCCATCGGCCTCGAGCGCCTCGCCGCCCCCTTCCTCGACCAGGGCTACGAGGAGACCGGCCGCTACCGCTTCGTCGAGAAGAAGCTCAGCGCCCGCTCCTACAGCCACCGCTCGGGCGCCCGGCCCCGGGTCTTCATCTCCGAGCTGCGCACCGCCGAGTTCAGCCCGGCGCTCCAGTCGGCCGCCCGCGCCCTGGCCGCGCAGGTCGCGCCCGCGGCCGACCCCACCGACCTCCTCACCGCGGCGCCCACCTGGAGCCCCATCAGCACCGCGCTCTACCAGGCGCTGCTGGCCGAATCGGAGTACGCCGCCTGGCTGGCCGCCTTCGGCATCCGCGCCAACCACTTCACCGTGTCGGTGAACGCGCTGCAGACCTTCGCCGACCTCTCCGAGCTCAACGCCTGGCTGCTCGACGAGGGCTTCGCGCTCAACGACGCGGGCGGCGTGGTCAAGGGCGGCCCTCACGTGCTGCTGGCCCAGAGCTCCACCTGGGCCGACCGCGTCCCGGTGGCCTTCGCCGACGGCACGCGAGAGATCCCGAGCTGCTACTACGAGTTCGCGCTGCGCTACGAGGACCCGCGCACCGGCCGCCTCTTCGACGGCTTCGTCGAGGGCAGCGCCGACCGGATCTTCGAGTCCACCGACGCCCGCCGCTCCTGAGGCCCAGCACCCACCCGAACCCCGAGCCGCCGTGAGCCGCCGCCGCCCTGCCATCGCCATCCCCCGCCCCGCCACGCGCGCGCTCACTTTCGGCGGTGGCGGCTTCGAGCTCCCCCCCGATCTCCAGCAGGTCGCCGTCCAGCGCCTGGGCACGGTCACCTGGGCGCTCTTCGGGGTGACGCTGGTCGTGCTCCTCCTCGCCAACACCGTCCCGCACGCCCTGGACCTGCCGCTGGCGATCATCGAGGGCGAGCGGGCGCGCAACCCGTCGCGCATCGTCGCGCTCGTCCTGAGCCTCGCCACAGCCCTGCTCCTGCGCTCGTCGCGCCTGTCGGTGCGCCACAAGCTCGGCCTCGGCGAGGCGTACATCGTGCTGATGACCTTCCTCATCAGCCTCAACGACTTCGCGGTGCCCATGGACCCCGACGCCGTCATGACCGGCATCCCGCAGGCATGCCCCATCATCATCTTCGGGCCGCTCCTGGTACCTGCCCACCCTCGGCGCGCGCTTTTGGTCGCGGTGGCGGCCGCCACCGGCATCCCCGCTGCCGCCGGCGTCATGGCGCTCTTCGGGATGCCCACCACCGGCCTGCCCCTGCTGCTGCGGGTGGCCGTCCCCGGCTACATCTGCGCCGCCCTGGCCTGGTTCGGCGCGCGCGTCATCCACGGCCTCAGCACCGACATCCAGCGCGCACGCCAGATGGGCAGCTACGAGCTGGTCGAGCGCATCGGCCGCGGCGGCATGGGCGAGGTGTGGCGCGCCCGCCACGCCCTGCTGGCGCGACCTGCCGCCATCAAGCTCATCCGCCCCGAGGGCCTGGCCTCGGTGGGCCCCAGCGCCGACGCGATGCTGGACCAGTTCCGCCGCGAGGCGGAGGCCACGGCCGCGCTGCGCTCGCCCCACACGGTGGAGCTCTACGACTTCGGCCTGACCGACGACGGCACCTTCTACTACGCCATGGAGCTGCTGGACGGCCATGACCTCGAGCGGCTGGTCGAGATCGACGGCCCCCTGCCCCCCGAGCGCGCCATCCACCTGCTCCTGGGCGCCTGCCACTCGCTGGGCGAGGCCCACGCCCAGGGCCTGGTGCACCGCGACATCAAGCCGGCCAACCTCTTCGCGGCGCGCATCGGGCTGGATCACGACGTCCTGAAGGTGCTGGACTTCGGGCTGGTGCGTCAGCACCGCGTCACCGCCGCCGCCATCGACGTCGACCTCCCCAGCGACGCCGAGGGCATGACGACCATCAAGGGCACCCCGGCCACCATGGCGCCCGAGCAGGTGATGGGCCGGGGCGACATCGACGGGCGCGCCGACATCTACGCCCTGGGCTGCGTCGCGTTCTGGCTGCTCACCGGGCAGGACCTCTTCTTCGCCAGCATGGAGGCGCAGCTCCTCTTCGCCCACCTGCAGGCCGAGCCCGAGGCTCCCTCGGCGCGCTCGGGACGCGCGCTGCCGCCGGAGCTCGACGCGCTGGTCCTGGCCTGCCTCCAGAAGGACCCGGACCACCGCCCGGCGACCGTCGCCGAGCTGGCGGCGATGCTGCGCGCCGTCCCGCTGGCCGAGCCCTGGACCGAGGCGAGGGCCGCCGCGTGGTGGGCCGAGCACACGGCGGACGGGGCCGCCGGGGCCGCCGGGGCCGCCGGGGGCACCACCGCCCGGACCCGCGAGGACGACGAGGTGGACCCTCTGGCGGCGACGGGCTACAGCGCCTGACCGGCGCGCGGCTCCCACGAGCAGCTCGCATACGGCCCGAGTCGGCTGAGCGGCGAAAGCGAGGCGGCTCCGTCGGCCGGCGCCGCTCTTCGCCGCCCGTGTCACAGCGCGTGGATCACCGGCGCCAGGATCTCCTCGGCCAGCCCCGGCACCCACCGTGCGGCGGGGTGCTCCAGGGCCTGCGTGCGCGCGTCCCGCAGCCAGGCGGCCGTCGCGTCCAGGGCGCCGCAGCGGGCCAGCAGGTCCAGGCCTCGCTCCACCATCGCGGTGTCCGTGTCGGCGCGCGGCGCGCTGAGGATCGCTCGCAAGGCGTCGGCCGTCGCGCGGTCGGCGTGCTCGTAGGCCCACACCACCGGGAAGGAGAGCTTGCCCTCGGCCAGGTCGCTGCCGCGCTGGCCGCGCCCCTTGTCGCCCACCAGGTCGAGGTAGTCGTCCTGCACCTGGAAGACCAGGCCCAGCGCCTCGCCGTGCTCGGCCGCCCCGTCGATCTCCGCAGCCCCCAGGCCGGCCGCCACGGCGCCGGCCCGAAAGCAGGCGCCGAAGAGCGCGCCCGTCTTGCCGCGGGCCATGCGCTCCCACGCGGCGGCGCCGGGCTCGATGCGCGCGGCGTCCCCGGCGGGGCGCTGGAGCTGGAACTCCATGACCTGGCCCTCGATGACCCGCAGCATGGCCCGCGACACGGGCGCGACCAGCGCGGCGCCGTCGGCCGCGCCCGCCAGCAGCTCCATCCCGAGGAAGTACAGGCCGTCGCCGGCGTTGATCGCCTGCGCCGCGCCGAAACGCCGCCACAGCGTCTCCTGGCCCCGGCGGTGGCTGTCGCCGTCCTGCAGGTCGTCGTGCACCAGCGTCGCGTTGTGGATCAGCTCCAGCCCTGCGCCGAGATCCAGCGCGCGCTCACCGGCCCCGGCGGCGTTCTCGGCGATCCACGAGGGCAGCAGCCCCCGGATCCGCTTGCCGCCGGTCGCCATGTGCGCCCGCCCCATCACCGCCAGCAGGATCTCGTCGTCCTGGCCGAAGGCGCCATCGACGCGCGCCTCCAGCGCGGCACCGAAGCGCTCCCGCGTCTCTCTCAGCCCCAGCTTCACGCGTCCCCCTCCGCGCTCACGCGCAACCCCTCGCCGGGAAAGCCCGCGGCCAGTCGGCCGTACCCGAGCTGTCCGGCCCGCTGCGCCGCCCGTTCGGCCACAGCCTCGTCCAAGGCGAGAGCCCAGGTCGAGTCGCCGCCTCCGGCCCCCGAGGTGCGCGCCACCGCCCCGGCCGCCTCGATGGCGCGCCGCAGCTCGGCCTGTCCCCCGCTGGCGATGCCGACGCCGGCGCTGCGGTCCAGCGTGTCCAGGCTCTGCTCCGCCGCGGCGGCGGCCCGCAGCACCGCGTGCGCGTCCCCCGACTCGAAGGCCGCCACCAGGGCCCGCGAGGCCCTAGCGTGGGCCCCGAGCTGTCGCCCCACCCCCGCCGGATCGCGCCGGCGGGCCGCGTCGAGCCGCTTCAGCATCGCGGTCGTCGAGGCGCCGCGCCCCGTCGAGAGCACCACCGCGTGCAGCCCCGCGGGCCAGGCCAGCGTCAGGGCGCGACCGTCGGCCGGGTCGAAACGCACCAGCCCGCCGTGTAGCGCCGTCGCCACGTCGTAGCCGCTGCCCAGCCCGTCCTGGAGCGAGCGGTGGGCGGCGATGGCGTCGTGGAGCTCCAGCGGTCCCGCGCCCATGGCCTCGCGCAGCGCTCCCATCACCGCCACCGTGAGGGCCGCCGAGGCGCCCAGCCCGGGCTTGTCGGGGCCGCTGCCGAGCTGGCTCTGGATGTGGAGCGAGGCGGGCCCGGCGAACCCGCAGGCCAGGATGGCCGCGGCCACCACCGGCGTGCGGGCGGGCGGGACCTCGCTCAGCCCCAGCGCGGGCGCGCTGACCCGGATCCCCTCGCCGCCGGGCGTGACGCGCACCTCCACCCGCAGATCCGTCGCTACCGCCAGCGCCGGCGAGAGCCGCTCGGCGACCGCGTACTCACCCGCGAGCATGAGCTTGCCCGGCGCGCTGGCGACGATCACCACGCGGCGTCCCTCGCCACGACCTCGGTGCTCACGCCGGGGCCGGGAGCGCACACCAGGACGCGCTGGACGCCGGCGACCTCGGCCAGCGCGCCTCGCACGCGCTCGGCGTCGGCCGCGTGGACGAGGGCCTTCACGTTGGGGCCGGCGTCCATGGTCCAGCCGGAGACGAGCCCCTGGACGCCGAGCGCACGCAGGGCCTCGAGGGCGGCCAGCGAGGCGCTGCGCCAGTAGAGCACCGGCGGGCGCGCGGCCATGGCCGCCGCGTGCATGCGCAGGGTGGACAGCTCCATCACCTCGGCCAGCGCTGGCAGATCGCGGGCCAGCACCGCGGCCAGGCCTTCGTCGAAGAGACCGCGCGCCTGGCTCACCCAGCCGGCGTGGTAGGGCGAGGTGCGGGCGGTGCGTCCCATGGCGTCGCGCGACGAGGTGTCCTTGGGGCCGGCGTCGACGACCGCGACCACCAGGCGCACATCCCAGTGCGACGGCGGCGCCACCGCGCGGGCCTCGGGGCCCTCCCAGGCGGCGAAGCCCCCGAAGATGCTGCGGCTGGCGCTGCCGGAGCCCAGGCGGGCCACCGCCGAGAGCTGCCCGGGAGACAGCTCGAGGCCGGCCAGACGAGCGGTGGCCGCGGCCAGGGCCGCCATGCCCGAGGCCGACGACGCCAGCCCGGCGCCGGTGGGGACGTGGTTGGTCGAGACGACGTCGAAGGGCGAGGCCAGGTCGCCCAGCGCCCGCACCCGGTCCAGCACCGGGCGCGCCCGGCCCAGCGCCGCCGGGTCCAGCTCGCGCCCGTCCAGGACGATGCGGTCGTTCGGCAGCTCGGGCGCGAAGCGCACCGTCGTCTCGGTGGTCAGCCCATCGAGCGTGAGCGAGAGGCTGGGCACCGCCGGGAGGTTCAGATCCTCCGGTCCGCGGGCGGGGGCCTTGCCCCAGTACTTGACCAGGGCGATGTTGACGCCGGCTCGCGCGGTGACGGCCTGGCCGGTGAGGGGGGCGCTCATGGGGCGATGACCTCCGTAGCGCCCGCCGCGCGGAGGGCGGGGCCCAGATCGAGGCCGGCCGGCGCCAGGGCGATGGCCGCGCCGCCCAGCCCGCCGCCGGTGAGCTTGGCGCCGAGCGCCCCGGCGCCGCGGGCGGCGTTGACCAGGCCGTCGAGGGCCGGCGTGCTGACGCCGACCTCGACGAGCAGGGCGTGGACCCGGTCCATGGTGGCACCCAGGGCGCCCCAGTCGGCCGCGAGCAGCTCGGCGCGGCTCCCGGTGACCAGCCGGCGCGCCTCCGTGAGCATCGCCGCGAAGCGCGCCGAGCGGGCGCTGGCGAAGTCGGCCACCCGGGCGATGGCGTCGCGGGTGGCCGTTCGCTCGGCGCTGAGCGCGACCCACAGGCCGGGCGGCGGCGCCCCGTCGAGCACCTCGGGTGCCTCGCCCCGCACCAGCCACACCGGGCGCGCGAAGGTGGCCACGGCGCCGTCGATGCCGCTCGGGTTGCCGTGGGCCAGCCGCTCCAGGCCGTGGGCCCGGGTGCAGACCTCGGCGTCGCTGGCCTCGGGCCACAGCGCGCGCACCAGCGCCACGGCCACCGCCGCCGAGCCGCCCAGCCCCGCGCCGACCGGCAGATCGGTGGAGAGGCGCAGCGTCAGCGCCTGCGGGTCCACCTCGAGCTGGCCGAGCATCCGGCGCAGGTGCTGCTCCACGTCGGCGGGCACATCCCAGGCCCCCGGAGCGCGCTCCACCTCGACCTCCACCCCGCGCGACGCGAGCGGCACGGCCAGCGCCGGCGCTCCGTGCACCACGAAGTGCTCGCCCGCCAGGATGACCTTGCCCGGAGCGCGCCCGGTGGTCATCGGGAGCGGTCCACGGCCGCGACGCGTCCCCGCAGCTCGACCGGCGTGCGGGCGCCGGTGACGAAGCAGAGGATGCGCAAGGTGTGCACCATCGCGTCGATGGCCGCCAGCAGCGCGTCCAGACCCTCCGACGCGGCCTTCAAGAACGGCAGCGCCGCGGCGACCGCGTCGGCGCCCAGCGCCAGACAGGTCGCCATCTCGACCGGGGTGCGCAGCCCGCCCGAGGCGATGACCGTGCGGTCGGGGAAGGCCTCGCGACAGGCCAGCACGCTCTCGGCCGTCGGCACCCCGAAGCCGGCGAGCGCCATCCCGGCGGCCCAGGCCTTCGGGTCGCGCTGGCGCAGCGCCTCGATGCGGGCCCAGCTCGTGCCACCCACGCCAGCGGTCTCGACCCCGGCCAGGGGCAGGCAGGCGAGCAGGGCCGCGGTCTCCGGGCCGATGCCGGCGCCGACCTCCTTGACGAAGACGGGGACCGGGATGCGCGGGATCGCCTCGGCCATGCGTTCGCCCAAGCCGCGAAAGCAGGTGTCCCCCTCCGGCTGGATCGCCTCCTGCAGCGGGTTGAGGTGCAGGTTGAGGGCGTCGGCGCCCAGCAGCTCCACCAGGCGCGCGGCGTCGTCGCCGGTGATGCCGCGGTTGAGCTGGACCGCGCCCAGGTTGGCGAAGAGCAGCACATCGGGCGCCACGTCGCGCACCTCGAAGCTGGAGGCCGACTCGGGGCGCTCCAGCACGATGCGGGCCGAGCCCAGGGCCAGGCCGATGCCGCGGAGCTGGGCCCCCTGCGCCAGGATGCGGTTGACGCGCCGCGCCTCGTCGGTGCCCCCGGTCATGGCGCCGATGATGAGCGGCGCCCGCAGGGTCTTGCCGGCGATGCGGGTGCGCAGATCGACGTCGGCGAGGTCCAGCTCGGGCAGCGCGCGGTAGACCAGCCGGTAGCGGCTGAGGCCCGAGTCGGCGCCAGACTCCACCTCGCCGTCGCGGCAGAGGTCCAGGTGCTCGGTCTTCCGGTGGGCGATGTCGCTCATCACGCTTGGTTAGTGCGGGACCCGAGCGCGGTCAAGTGAGGCGTCGCGCCTGCGCGATTCGGCTGGCGTCCGAGGCCTCGGCGTGGCATGAGCCCGCATCGTGAACAGCTTGCCACTCATCGTCCTCGACGAGGTCATGCTCCCCGGCACCACCACCGAGGTGGGGCTCGACGAGGGCGAGGCGCGCACGCTCATCGCCCGCGGCGCCGTGGACGCGGGCACGACGGTGGCGGTGGCCTGCCGGGTGCCCGGCAGCGCGGCGCCGACCCGGATGGAGCAGCGCGCCAGCGGGTCGCCCGGGCCGCTGCTCGAGGCGGTGCTCGTGGGGATGGGCGTCGTGCTGCCGGCGGACGAGCACGAGCCGACGCCTCGCCTCCTGCTCGAGCGGGTCAGCCGCGCGCGGCTGGGCGCGGTGAGCCCCAAGGACGACGGCTTCAGCGCGTCGGTGACGCCCTGGCCGGTGACGCGGGGCCCGAGCGACGAGGCGCTGGCCAGGACCCTGGGCGCGCGCTTCTTCCGGGCGCTGCTGGCGGCCCGCGCCGAGGGGGACACCGAGGGGCGCGAGCAGGTCGAGAAGCCGGTGCTCGAGCTCTCGCGCACCACCGACCCCATCGAGGCGCTCTTCTTGATGGCCGACTATCTCTTCGACGAGCCGACGGCGCGCAAGAACGTGCTGCTGGCCGCCGAGGGCCACGCGGTGGCCGGCTGGGTGGGCAGCATGCTGGACGCCATCGAGTCCGGCCTGCCGGCGGGGCCGGCCGCCATCCGCCGCGGGATGCAGGCCTGGCTCGAGGACGCGTCCCGGGAAGGCCTGGGTGGCCTGGGGGACACGGCGACGGTGCTGGCCGCGCTGGCGCCGCTGTGCTCGACCGACGCGGCGCTGCTCGAGGAGACCCGCGCGGTGGTCGAGGCGACCCAGGCGCTCCAGACGCGCTTCGACCGCCTGGCCGAGCGCCTGCTCAAGCCGCCGAAGCGGCCGCCGCGCAAGCTGCCCAAGGGCGAGTAGCCCCAGGGCGGCGGCGACCCTCGCCCCTCAGGCACCCGAGCGGAGCAGCGCAAGCGCCTCGTCGACCCAGGCCTCACGCCGCATGCCGCAGAGCGCCGCCGTCACGCCCGGGCGCGTCGCGGCGAAGGCCAGCGCCCGCCGGGACAGCGGCCCCGCCCGCAGCGCCTCGGGCAGCGCGTCGTCCAGCGGAGCTGCAAGCGCCTCCAGCCGCGCCGCGTCACGGGCCGCCAGCACGCCCCGGGCCGCGCCCATCAGCGCCTCGTAGTGCCGCCGATACTCGGCGCGCCAGGCCTGCACCGCCACGCCGGCGCGGGGCCCCGCGGGCTGCACCGCCTCCAGCGCGGCCTCGGTGCGCGGGTCGGCGTAGCGGGTGCGGAAGTCGTCGAAGTCCAGCGCCGTCGCGAGGCGCGTCAAGGCGCCCGGCAGCTCGTGGGACCAGCGCGGGAAGGCCGAGGCGCCGCCGGGATCGAGCGCGGCCTCCAGCCGGCGCAGCGCCTTGCGCGCCGCGGACAGCGCCTCCGTGGTGGCGCCGGGCCCGGGAGCGGCCAGGCGGACCAGGGCGCCGCCGGTCACCGCGTTGAGCGGACGGTTGGCGAGGAAGGCCAGCCCGTGACGGGCAGCCTCGGCCGCCGCCTCGGCGCCGCGGGCCTCGAGCAGGTTCACCGGCGCCTGCAGGAGGGCCAGATGGTGCTGGCGCGCGCCCACGGAGCGGGCCGCCTGCTCGGCGGCCTCCACGAAGGCCGACACCGTCGTCTGGCCCGGCTGCTCGACCCGGGCGCCCAGGCTGTTGGACGAGACGCCGTACCAGGCGATGGCGCCCTCGCCCACCAGCTCCTCGAGGGTGCGGAAGGCCTGCAGGATCGTGGCCTCGAAGGCCGCGCGGCGCTCGGCACCGCTGGCCTCTCGCAGGGCGTCCGGGCCGGGGTCCAGCAGGTACTCCGGGTTGTGCAGGAGCAGCACGTCCAGGGTCTCGAGGCCGAGGCGCCCGCGCGAGACGCTGGCCGCGTGGCGGATCAGCGCCGGGCCCAGCGCGTGGGCGTGGTCGGGCGAGAGCGAGGCCACCGCGCGCGGATCGGCGTCGCCCGACCGGCGCAGCCACTCGAGCATCTCGCCCTGCCAGTAGCCCACCTTGCTGACGACGATGACGCCCTCACGCTGGAGCCGCCCGGCCTCGACGCCGCGCGCCAGCGCCAGCCCCACCGCGCGCTCCGCGCCGCCGAGGCCGTAGTTGACCGCCGTGTCGACGAGCCGGATCCCGCCGGCGAGGGCCTGGTCGAGCGCGGCCAGGTGCGCGCCATCGGCCTCGTCGACGCGGTAGGTGCCGAAGCCCAGCGCCGCCGTGTGCAGCCCGGTCGCCCCCAGCCTGCGCCGCCAGCGAGGTGCCACCGCGCTCAGTGCGTCCTCGGTGGCCTCGCCGCTGGCCCGCCCCGTGATCATGACGCCCTCCTGGGTTCGCACCGCCAAGGTCGCGCCGCGCGCGCCCCGACGCAACCGGCGGCCGGGCGGCGCCGGGCGGGGGGTGACGCGGCGGCGGGCTTGGGATAGATCCGGTGGGCATGTCGGACACCGCCTCCATCGACCGCGCGGGCTGGGACCGGGCGCTGGACTCCCTGGCGGGGACGGCCGCCCGGCAGCTCGTGAGCGCGCTGGGCGATCGGGGCGTGAAGCGCCGCTACCTGGAGGTGCGCGCCTCAGCGGGCCGGGTCACCCACCAGGCGCACCTGGCCGGCGCACGGGCGCCCTTCCGCGCCGGCTTGCAGCACCTGGTCGATGAGGCCCTGGACCCGGTGCACCGCTGGACGCTGCGCTGGATCCTCGGCCGCTGGCCCCGGGGCGCCATCACCGTGTCGCTCCCCCTGGAGTCGGCGCTGGCCGAGTTCGAGCTGGGCATCCTGGCGCCCCTGACGCCTACCCGCATCGCGCTCAGCGAGGGCCCCCTGCCCTTCCCGGCCGAGTCGGTGGTCCACTTCCGCGACGTGCACGACGCCACCGAGGCCCCCGGGCTCACCGGCTGCCGCCTGCTCTGCTACGGCGGGGGCCCGACGGCACTGGCGGGCCGCTGGCCGGTCAGCCTCGATCGCGTCCCGGCGGTGGCCGCCTGCATGGGCCTCGAACCCCTGGCCCGAGAGCTGGTGGTCCCGGTCTTGCGCGACCTGGCCGGCGACACCCCGGCCCTGACGAGCCCGGTGCTGGAGGTGCGCTGGTCGCCCGAGCCCGAGGAGGGCTTCGCCGTCGAGACCGGCCCCATCCCCACCGCCCGCCTCCTGGGCCTGGTAGCCGCGGCCCTGGGAGCCGAAGCCGCCGAACCCCTCCGAGACCTGGCCCGGTCCCTGAAACAACCCCAAACCGCCCGAGCCCGCCTCCACTTCAACGAAGCAGGCCTCCAATCCGCCAGCGCCCTCCTCGCCCCAAGAGGCCAACCCGAAGCCCCCTGGTAACCCGACCAACCGCCGCGACCGCGACCGCAGCCGGCACAGAGTCCGGCACCGAGACCGAGACCGGCACCGAGACCGAGACCGAGACCGAGACCCGCACCGAGACCGAGACCGAGACCGAGACCGAGACCGAGACCGAGACCGAGACCGAGACCGGAACCGAGACCGGAACCGAGACCGGAACCGAGGCCGAGACCGAGACCGAGACCGAGACCGAGACCGAGGCCGGCACCGAGACCGAGACCGAGCACCGAGCCCGAGTCCAGAGTCCGAGGACCGAGACCGAGACCGGCACCGAGACCGAGCCCGAGACCGAGACCGAGACCGAGACCGAGACCGAGACCGAGACCGGCACCGAGACCGAGACCGAGACCGACCGAGCCCGAGACCGGCACCGGCACCGAGACCGAGGCCGGCACCGACGTTGAGACCTGCACCTGCGACCGCAGGCCGAAGCCGAGTCTGGCCGCGGCAGGCGGGCCGCAGGCCGAAGCCGAGTCCCCCCGCCCGAGGCGAGGCCCCGAAGCCCCGAGCGAGGCGCGCCGCAGGCCGCGGCCGAGCCGTACGCTCAACCCCGCCACCGGCGAGGCGCCGTCAGCGGCGAGCGAGAGCCTCGCTGGTGGTGGCGCGACCGAGGGCAGGCCGAGTCGGGCTTCAGCCCGTCGCAGGCCTGACCCGAGGGAGCGACGCCGCCAGCGAGGCTCGCAGCCGCCGCCCCGGCCATCGACGCCGGACCCTAGCTGCAGCCGGAGGTGCCCCCGCACGTGATGCACTTGAGGCAGGTGCCGTTGCGGACCAGCGTCATGTGGCCGCACTCGCCGCAGGCGTCGCCCTCGTAGCCCTTGAGCCGGGCGACCGAGGCCTCGGAGACGCCGCCGGACACCGCGGCCATCATGCCGCCGGCCGACGCCGACACCGCGGGGCCGGGCGTGATGCCCGTGTCCACGTGGACGCTGCGGGCCGGGCGGGTTCGGGGCTCGGCGACCTCGTCGCTGCGGATGTCGTCGACGCCGTGGCGGGCGACCAGGTCGTCGCCCTCCGCCGCCGAGTCGGCCACGAGCTGCTCCGGCGGGACCTGGGCCAGCTCGTTGCGGCCCAGGTAGCTGATGGCCAGCTCGCGGAAGATGTAGTCGATGATCGAGGTGGTCATCTTGATGTAGGGATTGCCCTGGACCATCCCGTTCGGCTCGAAGCGGGTGAACAGGAAGGCGTCCACGTACTCGTCCAGCGGCACGCCGTGCTGCAGACCCAGCGACACGGCGATGGCGAAGCAGTTCATCATGCTGCGGAAGGCGGCGCCCTCCTTGTGCATGTCGAGGAAGATCTCGCCCAGGGTCCCGTCCTGGTACTCGCCGGTGCGCAGGTAGACGTTGTGCCCGGCGATGACGGCCTTCTGGGTGTAGCCGGCGCGGCGGTTCGGCAGCTTCCGGCGCTGGGCCAGGTAGCGCACCACGATGCGCTCGGCCACCTCGGTGGGGCTGGCCGGCGCCGGCGCCTCGCCCGCCTCGTCGCCCAGCGCGTCGAGGCCCAGGTCATCATCGGTGGTGGCCGACAGCGGCTGGCTCAGCTTGGAGCCGTCGCGATACAGCGCGTTGGCCTTCAGGCCCAGCCGCCAGCTCAGCTCGTAGGCCTGCCGCACCTGCCCCACGCTGGCGTGGTTGGGCAGGTTGATCGTCTTGGAGATGGCGCCCGAGATGAAGGGCTGCACGGCGGCCATCATCGTGATGTGGCCCTCGGCGGCGATGAAGCGCTTGCCGTGGCGGCCGCACTTGTTGGCGCAGTCGAAGACCGGCAGGTGCTCGTCGCGGAGGTAGGGGGCGCCCTCGACGGTCATGCGCCCGCAGATGACGTCGTTGGCCTCGCGGACCTGCGCCGGAGTGAAGCCCAGGGCGGCGAGGAGGTCGAAGTCGGGCGCGTCCAGTGCGTCGGCCGGGATGCCCAGCGGGCCCGTGATGACGTCGTCACCGACCACGAAGCGGTTGAAGACGAAGGTGACGTCGAAGCTGCGCGCCAGCTCCGCCTCGACCCGGGCGAGCACCTCGGGCGGGAAGCCCTTGGCGGTCAGGGTGGCGCGGTCGATGTGCGGCGCCCCCTCCAGCACGCCCGTGCCGCGGCAGTAGGTCACGATGGCGTCGGCCTGCGGCTTGGAGTAGCCCAGCTTGCGCAGGGCCTCCGGCACCGACTCGTTGATGATCTTGAAGTAGCCGCCGCCGGCCAGCTTCTTGAACTTCACCAGCGCGAAGTCGGGCTCCACGCCGGTGGTGTCGCAGTCCATCACCAGCCCGATGGTGCCGGTGGGCGCGATGACGGTGGCCTGGGCGTTGCGGAAGCCGTGCTCGGAGCCCAGCGCCAGCGCGTGGTCCCACGAGGTCTGCGCCGCCGCGAGCAGCGGCGCCGGGACCCGCGCCGGGTCGATGGGCGTGGGCGGCAGCGAGAGCCCCTCGTAGCCGTCCTCGTGGGCGTCGCCCGCCACCCCGTACGCCGCGCGCCGGTGGTTGCGGATGACGCGCAGCATCGCCTTGCGGTTGCGCGCGAACCCGGCGAAGGGGCCCAGCTCGCGCGCCATCTCGGCGCTCGTGGCGTAGGCGGTGCCGGTCATCAGGGCGGCGATGGCGCCGCCGATGGCCCGGCCGTCCTCCGAGTCGTACGGGATGCCGTTGACCATCAGCAGCGAGCCCAGGTTGGCATATCCGAGCCCCAGGGTGCGGAAATGCCACGACAGCTCGGCGATGCGCCGCGACGGGAACTGGGCCATCAGCACGGCGATCTCGAGCACCACCGTCCACAGGCGGCACGCGTGGGCGCAGCTCTCCACGTCGACCACGTCGGCGTCGCCGTGCGGCGCGCGGAAGCGCATCAGGTTGAGGCTGGCCAGGTTGCAGGCCGTGTCGTCGAGGAACATGTACTCCGAGCACGGGTTGGACGCGTTGATGCGGCCGTCCTCGGGGCAGGTGTGCCACTCGTTGATCGTCGTATCGAACTGCAGGCCGGGATCGGCGCAGCTCCACGCCGCATACGTGATGTCGTCCCACAGCTCGCGCGCGGGGACCGTCTTGGCCACCTCGCCGTCGGTGCGCCGCGTCAGCGACCAGTCGGTGCCCTGCTCGACCGCCTCCATGAAGGCGTTGGACAGGCGCACCGAGTTGTTCGAGTTCTGCCCCGACACCGTGTAGTAGGCCTCGGAGTCCCAGCCGGTGTCATACTCGGGGAAGTGGATGCCGGTGTAGCCCTGCTCGCCGAGCTGGATCGCCCGCCGGATGTAGTTCTCCTGGATGCCCGCCTTGCGGGCGCCGCGCACGGCGTCGGCCAGGTCGGTGTTGATCTTCGGCTGGGTCGACTGGCCGTTGAGGCCGCGCTTCTTGCCCGCCGCCACCGCGCCGATGATGGCGTTGAGGTGCTTGTTGTTGAGCCGGGCGCCCAGCACCAGGCTCGCGACCTTCTGCTCCTCGAGCACCTTCCAGTTGATGAACTCGCGGATGTCGGGGTGGTCGACGTCCAGCACGACCATCTTGGCCGCGCGCCGGGTGGTCCCGCCCGACTTGATGGCGCCGGCGGCGCGGTCGCCGATCTTCAGGAAGCTCATCAGCCCGCTCGAGCGGCCGCCGCCGGACAGGGGCTCCCCCTCGCCGCGCAGCGCCGAGAAGTTCGAGCCGGTGCCCGAGCCGTACTTGAACAGGCGCGCCTCGCGCACCCACAGATCCATGATGCCGCCCTCGCCCACGAGGTCGTCGGCCACGGACTGGATGAAGCAGGCGTGGGGCTGGGGGCGCTCGTAGGCGCTCTCGCTCTGGCGCGCCTCGCCCGTCTTCGGGTCGCAGTACCAGTGCCCCTGGGGCGGTCCGTCGATGCCGTAGGCCCAATGCAGGCCGGTGTTGAACCACTGCGGCGAGTTCGGCGCGGCCATCTGCGCGGCCAGCATGTAGCAGAGCTCGTCGTGGAAGGCGCGGGCGTCCTCCTGGCTGTCGAAGTAGCCGTGCCGGTAGCCCCAGTAGGTCCAGCAGCCGGCCAGGCGGCGGAACACCTGCCGCGCGTCCCGCTCGGCGCCCGTGCGCTCGCCCTCGGGCAGCGAGGCCAGCGCCGCCTCGTCGGGCACCGAGCGCGCCAGCCAGGTCGGCACGCCCTTCTCGCGCACCGGCTTCACGCTCGCAGGCACGCCCGCCTTGCGGAAGTACTTCTGCACGGCGACATCCACCGCCACCTGCGACCAGGCTTCCGGCACCAGGACGTCCTTGGCCTCGAACACCACCGACCCGTCCGGGTTGGTGATGCGGGACGTCCGCTTGGTGAACGGGATATCGGCGAAGGGTCCCGCGCCATCGCGGGTGTAGCGGCGATTGATCTGCATGGGGGACAACCCTCCTCGGCGCGCGAATACAGGCAGTGGATGACGGCAGGGAACGGCAGCGGCAGGACGGCCTGCTGCGACGACCGACGAGGTCGGCTCCCAGTGGGTAGAGTGCACCGATTGACACACGCCCGGACTTGCGTGGTGGGGTCACCAGTCCGTGACGAATTCGTGTCAGCCAGGATGCGGGTGAACTGTGACGGCAACGGGGGGGAGGGTCAACATCTTGGGGCAGGCCCGTAAAACTTGACCTGGATCTTGGGCCATATATGGCGCCGGCAACCCCCCGAAACTGCGACGTTCCCCGAGGAGGCTGGCGCGGCCGGCCCTGAGGCCCGATTGGGGCAACCCACTGAAATGTCGCGGTTTCACCTCAAGTTTCGGGAATCATGGGCAGGCGCCAGCCACCGGCGCGTGGGGCCGATCGGCGGCGCCCGAGGCGGCACCAGAAGGCTTTGAAATCTATGCTGATCACCGGCTCCGGCCGGGAACGGAACGCGTTCTGGTGCCCGGGAGGGGCCGCGATCGCGCGTCCCTGGCGGCTTGGAGGCCGACGTGGCGCCCGCGGTCGCACCTGTGCTACCGGTGGTCCTCCTCCGGGAGGCCGACCGATGGGCTCGCGAACGAGCGACAAGAACAACCGAACCCTCGCCACGAACCGGCGCGCGCGCCACGAGTACCAGATCGACGAGACCTTCCAGGCGGGCCTGTCGCTGATGGGCAGCGAGGTGAAGTCGCTGCGCGCCAGCCAGGTCACCTTCAGCGACGGGCACGTGGAGCCGCGGGACGGCAGCCTCTGGTTGGTGAACGTCCACATCCCCGAGTATGCGTTCGCCAACCGGCACGGGCACGAGCCGACCCGCGCGCGGCGGCTGCTGCTCGAGCACCGGGAGATCGAGCGCATCGCCGAGCGGGTCGACGAGAAGGGCTTCACCTGCATCCCGCTCCGCTTCTACCTGGATCGCGGGCTGATCAAGCTCGAGCTGGGCCTGGCGCGCGGCAAGAAGCACGCGGATCGACGCCAGGACCTCAAGGAGCGCGACGCCAAGCGGGAGATGGACCGCGCGCTCAAGCAGTGAGGGCGCGCGCGGCCCGTCTCCGAGGCGGGCGGGGCGTTCAGGGGGTGGGGAAGAGGCCGTCGGGGATCGCGTCGGGCGTGGTCACGCAGGCGCCGACGCCGCCCGTGGGTACCACCTCGCCGCTGGGCCAGAGGATGCGCGCGGCGTCCCAGAGGTCCTGCCCGCCGATGGGACAGGACGCCTCGTAGGTCAGCTCGCCGTAGATGAAGACGCGGACGGTGGCGACGCTGGCTCCGAAGCCGTGGTCGGCCCAGCTCTGCACGCCGACGCGGTAGGCCAGGCCCGCCTCGGGGATCGAGAGGTTGAGGTTCTCGGGCCCAGCGCCGTCGGTGTCGTCGCGATCCAGACCCGGATCGTCATCGACCTGGGGCGCCAGGGCCGCCCAGTTGGGGTGCGGGTTGAACCAGTAGCAGTCGAAGGGGACGTCGAACCAGCCGTCGCCCGGGGCGTACGGGTGGACGAAGTGCAGGTCCAGGTCGGCGCCCGCCTCGGGCCCCTCGTCGGTGGGGTCGGGGTCACCGGGGGTTTCCCACAAGAGCTCCACGTGGATCGCCTCGTCGGGGATGACCTGGACGACGGCCACCGCGGCCTCGGCCGAGGGCACGCCGTCGATGTCCTCGACGGTGAGGGTGAAGCGGTAGGTGCCGGCGACGTTGGCTTCGAAGGTGGGCTCCGGGCTGCCGTCGTGCGGCGAGAACGCCGGGGCCACGCCCTCGGGCGGGTCCACCTGCCAGTGCCAGGCCGCGATGGGGGCCGGACCGTAGCTCTGGGTCCCGCTCAGGTGGAGCACGGTCTGGGGGGTGACCTCCTCGCCCTCGGCGATGACGATGACGGCCGTCGGGGGCACCTCGAGGGCGCCGACGCCGGAGAGCGGCACCTCCACGGCGGGCACCGGCGCGTCGGTCAGGGCTCGCAGCAGCCCCACGTCGGGCAGCGCCGCGCCGGCGTCGTCGATCGGGCTCTGCTCGGTCGGCAGGTAGCGCACGGTGAGCTCGAGCCGCTCGTTGGGCGCCAGCACCGCGGGGAGCGCGGGCGGGTCGACCAGCGAGAAGCCCTCGTCGGTGGCCGCGTCGAGGGCCAGCGAGGACACCGTCACCGGGCCGGTCCCGCAGGAGCGCAGGGTCACGGTCATCGCGCTGAGCTGCCCCACCGCCCGGGTGCCGAAGTCCAGGCGGGCTGGCTCGGCTACGGCGCAGGGCGCGGCGGTGTTGGCGCGCAGGGCCACCACCCGAGGCGCCCCCTCGGCGGTCTCCACGGTCAACGTGCCCGTCGCGGCGGCCGCGCTCTGGGCCTCGTAGGTGACGGTGAGGCGCTCGACCCGCCCCGGCGTGATGAGCCAGGGCGGATCCAGCACCAGACGCCCCCCGGCGCCCCCTTCGCCGGCGCCGAGCGGGGCGTCCCCCACCTCCACGGCGAAACCTGCGGCGCCGCTGAGCACCAGCGCGTCGACCTGCACCGGCGCGCCGCCGGTGGCCAGCAGCGCCACCTCGCGGACGGCTCGGGTGCCCGGCGCCTGCACGCCGAAGTCGACCACCGAGGGCGTCACCGACAGCTCGCCCGCCGACCGGGCGGTCTGCAACCGGATGCGCGTCGCCCGGCTGCCGTTCACGGTGCGCTCGGTGCCGATCGCGATCTCCACGGCGGGCAGCGGCTGGCCGGCCTCCAGGTCGCGGGCTAGGATGGGCACCCGCAGCGCGGATGAGGGCTCCGCCGCCGCTCCCACCGGCGAGAGCTGCTGGGGCAGGCTCGGCAGCTCCAGGCGCAGGGCGCCCGGCGGCGTCGAGGTCCACTCGATGGACTCGACCCGCAACGCGGCGTTGCCGGTGTCCACCAGCTCGAGCCACCCGACCACGGCCTCGCCCTGCCCCGGCGCCCCGAGCTGGACCACGGCCGCCCCGCCGGCCTCCACGGTCTGCCCGTCGACGCGCACCTCCAGCACGGGGAGCGCGCCCGAGGTGAAGCTCCCCCCGTCGCCGCAAGCACCGAAGGCCGCCGCCAGCAGCACCGCCACCCCAGCCACCCGTACCAGCCTCACCCTCATCGCTGCCTCCCCGTGTGAGCCGCTCGCGGCGGCGGACGAAGAGGGATTGGGTCGAGGCCCCCGGATCCGTCACGGAGCGTCTGGGACAGGCTTCGTCAGCGCCGGGCTGCCCTTCGAGCACTCGGGCTTCGCGTCGGGGGCCAGCACCCCCTCGGGGAAGCGCAGCTCGGCGACGTGGCAGAGCTCGCCCTCGGTCACCTCCAAGACCAGCGGCTCCCCGAGGGAGACGCCGTCCAACCAGCCGGCCAGGCGCGCCTGGCTGGGACCGTAGCCGTGGTCGTCCCAGCCGTGGACGCCCACCGCGTAGGTCACCGCGCCCGCCGGACGCGGCAGCGCGAGGGACTCGGGGCCGTCGCCGTCGGTGTCATCGCTGGACAGGCGCGGATCGTCCGCGTCCGAGCCGAGCTCGCCCCAGTCGGGCGCCGGGTTGAGCCAGTGCACGTCGAAGGGCTGGTCGAACCACCCGTCCAGCGAGCCGTCCCCGTCGAAGTCGATGCCCGTGGCGAAGGGGTGCAGCAGGTGCAGGTCCAGGTCGCTGCCCGCGCCGGGGCCGCTGTCGGTCGGGTCCAGGTCGCCGGGGGTCTGCCAGGTCAGCTCCAGGTGGAGCCCCTCCGGCGGGGGCGTCACCTCGATGAGCCGGTGGGCCGCCGCGCACCCGGGCCGCCCCTCGGCGTCCCACACCGCCAGGCTCAGCGTCCAGGTCCCCACCACGTCGAGCAGCAGCGTGGTGGTGTTGGCGTCGGGCGACGGCTCGAAGCGCCCGCGGGCGCCGTGGGGGCCGGCGGCCTCCCAGGCCCAGCGCCCGACCGGCGCGAGCACGCCGAAGCTGCCCGCCCCGCTCAGCACCACCTGCTGGCCGACCGTGACCTGCTCGGGCACCCCGGGGTCGATGACCGCCCACGGGCACGGCGCGTCCACCGCCAGCGACGAGATCGGCACGCGCAGCTCCGAGTGGAAGGCGTTGCTACGGATGATCAGCTCGGTGCGCGCGGGTTCGGGCGCGCCGTCGCCAGCCGGCACCGAGCCGCTCGCTGGCGCGAAGGCGAGCCGCAGGTCCAGCGCGCCCGGCGGCGGCGGCACCGCCAGCGACGCCGGCAGCTCCAGGCTGAGCCCGGGTGACGCGCCGGCCGCCAGCGCGACGTCGCGCACCTCCAGCGGCGTGTCGCCGCAGTCGCCCAGGCGCACCGTGCGGCGGCGCTGGCTGCCCACCAGCACCGCGCCGAAGTCGACGGCCTTGGGGAAGGACGCGATGCACGGCGGCGGCGGGATCTGGGCGCTCATCGAGAGGGTGGGCCCGCCGGCCGGGTCGTCGGTGAGCCAGATCAGGCTGGCCACCGCCGAGCCAGCGTCCTCCGGCGCGTACACGATGGCGACGTCGACGCTGCCGTGGGCGTCGATGACCAGCGGCGGCGACAGCGGCACTCCCGCCGTCCCGGTCTTCGCGTCCAGCGGGTAGGTGCGGCCGGCGAGCACGAGCGAGAAGCCCGGGTCACCCCCCAGATAGAAGCCGGTGAGCGATCGCGGCGCGTCGCAGTCGTTGCGCAGGGTGACCGACGCGCCCACCTCGCTCTCGGCGCTCACCGCCCGGAACGCCACCTGCTCGGGAGTGAGGCTGATGCAGGGCAGCGGACGATGGACGTCGGCGTCGCCAGCGTCGCCCCGCACCTCGGGCAGGCCGCCAGCGACCCGCGGATCGCCGAGCCAGAGCGAGGTGTCGCAACCCGCACCAGCGCCGGCCAAGGCCAGCAGCAGCAGCCCCGCCCGAAGCCCCCCCGTCACTGCGCCCGCGGCGCCCCCACCGCCTCGAGGGCCGGGCGATACACACTGCGCGGCCAGCGAGCCAGGAACGCGTCGCGCAACCGCGCCGCCTCCTCAGCCCGACCGAGCGCAGCCGTGGCCCGCACCCGGAGCTGCTCCCGCTCCTCGACCAGCAGCCCCCCCGGAAAACGACGCCCATGAGCCCGCACCGAAACCAACGCATCACCCGCAGCCCCACCCGCCAGCGACGCCCGCGCCGCGTCGAGCAGCCGACGCTCCGCATCGAGATCAGCCACCGCCACCGCCGCCGCCGGGGCAGCGGCAGCGGCAGCCTCGGGGGCGGCGCCGGTCCCGGTCTCGGTGCCGGTCTCGGCGGCGGCCTCGGCCTCGGTCTCGGTCTCGGTGCCGGCGGCGGTCTCGGTCTCGGTCTCGGCCCCGGTCTCGGTCTCGGTCTCGGTCTCGGTCTCGGTCCCGGCCCCGGCCTCGGCCCCGGCCCCGGCCTCGGTCCCGCCCCCGGCCTCCGCCTCCGCCCCGCCCCCGGCCCCGCCCTCCGCCGCCCCCCTCACCGGCGCCCCCACATGCGGCTCATCGGCCGCCCCGCGCCAGAGCAGCCACCCTGCCCCGCCGACCAGCGCCGCCACTGCGAGCACCTTCACGCCGACGCCAACGCCGGCGCCGGCCGTGCTCGACGGGCGAGGCGCGGGCGGCAGGTCGGCCAGGCGGGCGCGGAGGCGCTCGCGGGCGTCGGTGGGGGCGCCGGGGGCTCGGCGCTCGCTCTCGAGCAGGGCGTCGATGCCGGCCGGGAGCCGGTCGTGCTCGGTGTCCCTCATGGCTTCTCCGGGGCCGGCCGCAGCCGGCGCACCGCGTCGGCGAACCGCTTCCGGGCGAGTCGCAGGCGCGAGTAGCAGGTATTGTCCGAGACGCCGAGGCCCGCAGCAATCTCGGGCACGGTGTGTCCGTCGATGGCGCTCAGCACGAAGACGGCGCGCTGCGGCGGCGGCAGCGCGTCGAGGGCCGCCAGGACCAGGGCGCGATCCTGGGCGGCCGCGGCGTTCTCCAGCGGGTCCGGCCCCTCCGAGCGGGTCGTGTGCCGTTCGGTGGGGATCTCGCGGGAGAAGCGGGCACGGCGGCGGTAGTCGGACACGACACGGAAGGCGATGCCGAAGAGCCAGGGCCGCACGGGCCGGTCGCGGTCGTAGCGCTCCAGGGCGCGCCAGGCGGCCACGAAGACGTCGTGCGCAAGATCCTCCACATCCCGCTCGCGGGCCCCCAGGCGGCGCAGGGTGCGCCAGACGTAGTCCAGCTCCGCCTCGTAGAGCGCGCGGAAATACGCGTGCTCCGACCCGCCCTCGCCGACCGTCGCCTGGGGTTGAACGCTCACCACCCTCCCGATTGGGTCGAGCCTGTCGCTTCCGTCACCACCATCGTCGCACAGCGGAGGCGAGCCGGTGGCTCCGCATCAGCGGAGCCGCCACACCAGCGCCAGCGCGGCGGCCCCGCCGAGCCTCGGGGTGCGCCACGCCACCGCCTCGCCCACGCGGAGCGCTGTGCGCACCAGGGACGCCCCCAGCTCGCCCTGAAGCTCGAGCCCCACCCGAGGCGAGAGCGGCACCTGCACGGCCAGCCGCGCCCCGATGACCGCCAGCGCAGAGAGCCCGCGCCGCGCCGGCTCCAGGCCCGAGCCCGCCGCCACCACCAGCCCGGCCCGCGCCACGCCGCAGGCCCGCAGCCACCCCACGCGCCCGCAGGGCACCCACGCCACGCTGAGGCTGCTCAGGCGGACGCTGCCCCCGTCGACGGCGCGCTCGGCGGGCCAGGCGCCGGCCAGCTCCAGGCCCCACTCGCGGGCGGCCCGCCCCAGGCGCAGGCCCACGGTCAGCCCGGGCGCCGCGGCGGGGGCTCCCCGAAGCCCACCCGGCCGCCCCCCGGCGATCGCCAGCCTCCGAGCGCGGCGGCGCGGGCGGCGCGGGCGGCGCGACGGCGACCACCGGCTCGGGCGCAGCCCTGGCGCGGCGTTCGCCGCCCCGCTCCGGCTCGCGCCTCGGCCCGTGGGGCCGGGAGACGGCGTCGGGGTCCAGCGCCAGGCTCAGCGCGAGCGCCAGGGCCTCCACCAGCGCCTCGCACTGGCCGGCGCGCACCTCGACCTCCCGCTCGCCCAGCGCGCCGCCGTCCGCGGCCCGCAGCGCCACCCGCCCGCGCAGACGCCGCCCCCGCCGCGCCACGCTCACCGCGGCGCCGATCGCGGCCTCGGCCCGCACCGGGTCGTAGCCCAGCCTCGAACGCACCGCCTCGCGGAAGGCGTCCTCCCCCGGGCAGCCCGCCTCGGCCGGCAGCTGCAGCACCAGGCGCACCCGCGCCGGGGCCCGCGCCGCCACCTCGGGCGCGGCGCCCAGCACCGCCGAGATGGCGATGAGCGCCACCACCGCGGCGCCGCGAGCGCCGCGCACCGCCTCGGGCCGCCGCGCCCCTATGGGGTGCCGGGCGTCGGCGCTCCCACCGTGAAGTCGGTCGCGTTGTCGTCGGTGTCGGTGCCCGAGGCGTCGCGGCTCAGCGACTGCCCCGCCGGCGTGGTGGACGCGTAGTCGCCCTCGCCAGCGTTGAAGGAGCCCGCGTTGCCGTACTGCAGCGCGTCGACCATCACCCCGGTCGCGTCCCAGAGCTGCACGGCGTCGGGCCCGTTCTGCCAGTCCACGTCCACCGCCACGTCGCGGTAGGGCGCCACTCCCGCGTTGGCGGTCGAGGTCGCCAGCACCAGGATGCCGTCGCTGGGGATGACCACCCCGTCCAGGTTCACCGTGTGGTACAGCGTGCCGTTGGCGCCGTTGATGCCCACCAGGGACCAGCCGGTCAGCGACATCCCGGGCGGGCCCATCAGCTCGGTGAACACGTCGTCGGCGTCGGCGCCCGGCCCGTCGTAGAGGAGTTCCTGGATGACCACCTTGGGGGTGGCGGCCGCGGCGCACACGTCGCCCACGCCGTCCATGTCCAGGTCCTCCTGGTCGGCGTTGCTGTCGAGGGGGCAGTTGTCGTCGCATGCGAAGGTCTCACCGCCCACGCAGGGGTTGTCGCTGGGGTCGCCGGACCCGTCGCCGTCGTCGAGGATACCGTCGCCGTCCGCATCGGGATCGCACACGTCGCCGATATTGTCGCTGTCGGCGTCCCCCTGGTCGGCGTTGGGGATCTCCAGGCAGTTGTCGACGCTGTCCAGAACTCCGTCGCTGTCGGTGTCCGGGTCGGGCGACTTCACGCCGGGGGTGGGCGAGCTGATGTGGAAGTCGGCGGCGTTGTCATCGGTGTCCAGGCTGTTGGCGGCGCGGCTGAGGCTGAAGCCCTCGGGGGCCACCAGCGCGGGGGTCCCCTCGCCGTGATTGAAGGCGCCGGCGTCGCCGTACTGCACCGCGTCGAGCACCCGTCCCGACGGGTCCATCAGCACCACCGCGTCCGGCCCGTTCTGCCAGTCCACGTTGGCCACGTAGTCGCGCGCGACGTAGGTCGAGCCGTTGGCGCCCGGCCCGGCGATGACGATCAGGCCGTCGGGCGGCACGATCGCTCCCGCGCCGAGCAGGGTGGTCTGGTACAGGACCCCGTCGGCACCGTTGTAGCCGACCATGAAGAAGCCCTCGAGCGAGGTGCCCGGTCGCGCCACCAGCTCGGTGAACGCGTCGTCCCCGTCGGAGCCCGGGCCGTCGACGTAGAGCTCGTGGATCAGCACGTCGCACGCGTCGCCGACCCCGTCGCCGTCGAGGTCCGCCTGGCCGGCGTTGGCCACGCCGGGGCAGTTGTCCGCCGCGTCGAGCTTGCCGTCCCCGTCGTCGTCGTCGTCGCAGGCGTCACCGGCGCCGTCCCCGTCGGTGTCGCGCTGGTCGGCGTTCGTCACGGTCTTGCAGTTGTCGGTCAGGTCGTCGACGCCGTCGAAGTCGAAGTCCAGCGGCGGGCCCTTCGTGCCGGGCGTCGGCGGCTCGTACGAGGCGAAGTCGGCGGCGTTGTCGTCGGTGTCGGTCAGCTCGGCGTCTCGGCCCAGGCTCACGCCCGCGTCGACGTCCGGCGCATACGCGCCCTCGCCTCCGGTGTGGGAGCCGGCGTTGCCGTACTGCAGCGCGTCCGACACCGTCCCGTCCGGGAAGCGCACCTGCACCGAGTCGGGGCCGTTCTGCCAGTCGACCGCGGCGATGGCGTCGCGGGCGAGCAGCGTCTGCCCGGCGGCGTCGGCGGTGGCCAGCACCAGCAGCCCGTCGGCGGGGATGACGATGCCGTCGAGCGGCACCACCGCGTACTCGGCGCCGTCGGCTCCGTTCACCCCCACCAGCGAGTAGCCGTCGAGCGCCATCCCCGCCGGGCCGGCCAGCTCGGTGAACACGTCGTCGGAGTCGGAGCCGGGGCCGTCGTAGTAGAGCTCCGAGATCAGGATCACCGCCGGGGTGAGGTCGCAGAGATCGCCCGCGCCGTCGCCGTCGTTGTCGAGCTGGTCCGGGTTGCTCAGCAGCGGGCAGTTGTCGTCTCCGTCCGTCACGCCGTCGTTGTCGTCGTCGGTGTCGCAGGCGTCGCCCCGCGAGTCGCCGTCGGTGTTGAGCTGGTCCGGATTGGCGACGGTCCTGCAGTTGTCGAAGGCGTCGGCGATGTGGTCGCCGTCGTCGTCGTCGTCGCAGGCGTCGGGCTCGCCGTCGCTGTTCGTGTCGACGCCGGGCACCGTCGTGCAGCTCCCCAGGCTGCCGGGCACGTCGCAGGCCTTGCACGGGTCGTCGCAGAGTTCGTCGCAGCAGTAGCCGTCGACGCACAGGGCCGAGTCGCACTGGTTGCTGCCGCTGCAGGTGCCACCGTCGGCCTGCGGCGCCGCGCAGGTGCCCGCGGCGCACCAGCCGCTCTGGCAGGCGTTGTCACCCTGGCAGGGCGAGCCGTCGGGTAGCTGGGTCGAGCAGGTCGCGGTGAGGGCGCAGAACGAGTCGGCGGGGCAGTCCGAGTCGAGCACGCAACAGCCCTCGCCCGCCTGGGGGATGTGCTTGCAGAGGCCGTTGGACTTGCAGAGGTCGGCGGTGCACGCGCTGCCGTCGTCGCAGTCGCTGTGAAGCGTGCAGCAGTCGCTCGCCATCAGGGCGACGCAGTTCCCCGCGTCGCAGCTCCACTGGTAGCACGCCTTCGCCCCGTCGGGGTCGGCGCCGCACTGGGCCGCGAGCTGGGCGGTCGAGGAGCCGGGAACGCAGCAGCCGGCCTGGGGGACGCTCTGACACCGCGAGTCCACGCAGGAGTCCACGGTGCAGGCGACGCCGTCGTTGCAGTCGGCGGCCGTCTCGCAGCAGTTGTAGACGGTGAGGTTGTGGCACAGGTGCGAGGGGCCGCACTGGTCCGTCGTGCAGGGGTCGCCGTCGTCGCAGTCGGCGGCGTCGAGGCAGCAGTTCGGCTTGGCCGGGTGCTCGCAGGAGCCGGTCTGGGCGTTGCACACGTCGAAGGTGCAGGGGTTGCCGTCGTCGCTGCAGTCCGGGCCCACGTGGCAGCAGCCGGCGACCGCCGCGTGCTCGCACAGGGTGGCCGGGACGTTGCAGGTGTCGGTGGTGCACGGGTCGTCGTCGTCGCAGGGGTCGGTGGCGTCGTCGCAGTACTCGGGGTCGGGCACCGCGGTGCACTCGTGGGCGGCGAGGTTGCAGCCGTCCAGCGTGGCCGGGTCGCCGTCGTCGCACTCGGCGGCGTCGTGACAGCACTCGGCGCCGCTGGCGGGGACCAGCGGGACGGGCGCGTTGCACGCCTTGGCGACGGTGTCGCAGGAGTCGATGGTGCAGACGTCGGCGTCGTCGCAGTCCGCCTCGGTGATGCAGCAGCCCGGCACGATGTTGGGCGAGTAGCGGCAGACGTTGCCGATGCAGCGGTCGAGGTTGCAGGGGTTCGTGTCGTCGCACTCGGCGGTGCTCACGCAGCAGCCGTCGATGGGTGTGTGCGGCTGGCAGGTGCCCGCGGCGGTGTCGCAGGCGTCGACGGTGCAGGCGTTGAAGTCGTCGCAGTCCTTGTCGACCGCGCAGCAGCCGGCGGCCTTGGCGAACTGGCAGACGTTGTCCGGGCTGCAGAGGCCGGTGGTGCAGGCGGCCGCACCGCTCGGCGGTGTGCAGGTGGGCGCGGACAGCCCCTGGTACGAGGAGCGGTTGGCGTTCATCGGTGAGCCCGAGAGCTTGCTGCCGACCGGTCCGTAGGTCTGGTTGAGCGAGGGGTTCGGGTTGAGGCCGGCGCGCCGCCAGTTCGTGAGCAGGGAGTTGTCGGCGAAGGGGTGGACCAGCTCGAGGCTGTGGCCGGACAGCACGCCGTAGGCCTTGGTCCAGGCGACCTGATCGACGACCAGGCCGCTGGGGTTCTTGAGGCGGATCGTGGCCACGGTGAAGGCCGGGTTGGAGATCGGGTCGTCCAGCACCAGGTCGGCGCCGTATGCGTAGCGCGGCTTGAAGCCGCCGTTGACCGTGGAGGCGGCGTTGGCGGCGAGGACGAAGTAGCTGCGGGCGCCGACGACCATGCCCGGGGCGCCGCTCACCGAGTGGCTCACCGCGAACACGTGGGTGCCGCCCGCCTCGATGCTCCAGCCGGTGAGATCGATGGGCGAGTCGGTCGTGTTGAAGAGCTCGATCCACTCGCCTGCGGCGTCGGGGACCAGCCCGGGGTGGGGCATCAGCTCATTGATGACGAGGGGCGGGGCCGCCGGCAGAGGGCAGTAGTCCGGGTTGGGCGTGTGGGTGCACACCGAGGCCACGCAGGCGTCGATGGTGGAGGGGTCGGAGTCGTCGCAGTCCACCTTCGACAGGCAGCAGCCCGAGTCGGCGGGGGCCGGGATGTGGGTGCAGAAGCCGGCCGCCTCGCCGCCGCTGAGGTCGCAGTCGTCGCTGGTGCACGGGTTGCCGTCGTTGCACTGGGCCTCGCTGGTGCAGCAACCGGGGCTGGCCGGGCCGTAGCGGCAGCGGCTCACGCCGGTGGAGGACTTCTTGTAGCAGAGGTAGAGCAGGCACGGCTCGTCGTCGGGTTTGCAGTCCGAGGTGACGTTGCAGCAGAGCGGATCGCCGTTGTCGACGTAGCGGCAGGTGTTGGTGTCGGTGTCGCAGGAGTCGACGGTGCAGCCGTCCTTGTCGTTGCACTCGGTGTCCTTGGTGCAGCAGCCCGGCTGGGCGGTGTGGCTGCAGGTACCGTCGGGCAGGCAGAGGTCGTCGGTGCAGAGGTCGCCGTCGTCGCAGTCCAGGTCGGCCTGGCACTCGAGGCAGTGACCGTCGACGCACTCGGAGCCGAAGGGGCACTCGAGGTCGTGGTCGCAGCAGTCGGCGACCGGCCCGTACTTGCAGAGGCCGCCCGAGCAGGTCTCGTTGGAGCAGCTCAGGCCGTCGGCGCAGACGCTGGCGGTGCTGGCGGTGCACTCGGCGGTCACGCGCACGTAGAGACCCGCGCGGCTCTCCGGGTTCGGCAGCGGGTCGCCGGTAGCGTCGAGGAGCTGGGCGGCGATGTGGTGACGGCCCGGCGGCACGTCGACGAGGTCGAAGGGGCCGATGGTGGTGAGGTCGCCGACCTCGACGCCGTCGAGGTAGTAGTGGATGTGCAGGTCGGCCGGCGAGATCGTCGCACCGGAGACGCTGACGGAGACGGTGACCACGGCCCCGGGCTCACCCGTGTAGGGCACGCTGGCGTTCGGGCCGGGCGACGTGATGAGGACGATCGGCCCGCTGGTGGCCGCGAGGCCGCTGGTGGCCAGATCGCCCGCGGATCCGTCCCCGGAGGCGCGCTCCTCGGCGCCGACGGGCCCCGCTCCCCCGTCCGGATCCGGCGCGCCGCACGCACCGATCGACACCAAGGTCGCGATCGCCAACCCGAACGCAATGCTGCGCATCTCAGCCTCCCCGTCGCCCGGAGGATCGTCCGCCTGACGAGGAGCATCCGGTTGGGGAGCGCCACACCGCGCTCCCGGCCGCCGGATCCCTTCGCCCGCACCCGAGATCTAGGAGACGTGAGGCTCCGGATCCACAACGTTCGCGAACCCGAACGAAATCGTTTCAGGGGCGGACGGCGGGTCCGGCGCCTCCGTCCGGGCTGGGATCCGCCACCGCGGCGCCTCCGGAGACCTCCACCCCCTGGCAGAGCGCGCGGAACGCATCGCCCAGACGGCGGTCGGAGTGGCCCTGGGCGATGGCGTCGCACACGTAGGTGACGCCGCCCCGACGCACCCACCAGATCTGACGCCGCTCGGCCGGCGCGTCGCGGGTGCCACCGCGCCGGAACGCGGTGAGGATCGCGAACTCGAAGTGCTGCTCGCCCTCGGGCTGCCAGCCCAGCGCCACAAGAGCGTCCTTGGCGGGCCCCGCCAGCTTGATGAGCGGCTCGTCGGCCTCACGCCCGACGAAGATGCGCAGGCTGCCGTCGGGCGCCGTCGCCTGGATGGCCTGCCGCTGCAGGTGGACGACCAGGTCGGCGGGCAGCGTGACGCTGAGCGCCCCGTCCAGATCCCGCGCCAGCACCTCGGTGGGCGCCGCCGCGGGCTCCGACGGGGCGTCCGGCGACGGCGCGCCGCAGCAGGCGAGCCACGGCGCCCACATCGCCAGGCCGATCCGGATGATGAGGTGACGCATCGGCGGCGAGATCTAGCAACTCCGCCCCGCCCTGGCCACCGGCGACGGCGCGAGGCTTGCCGGGAGGGGACGCGCCGCGCCATGCTCGACCTTCCATGGCCCCGCGCGCTCCCCACTCCCGGCCCCCGCGGCTCCTCCTCGTCGCACTCGCCGGAATGGCGACGGCGCTGGGGTGGGGCTGCGCCGATGGCTCCAGCGGCGACGCAGCCTGTCCGGAGCCGCTCGAGGCCGCCGCCCGGGCCCAGGGCCTCATCCCCGCCCCGGCCCTGACGCTCCTGCCCGCCGCGATCGTCTCCCCCGACCCCGACGCGCCCGACGACGCGCTGCTGGTGGACCCCGCCCCGCTGACGCGCGGCGAGCACCCCGGCCTCCGCATCGCCCGCTCGCCCCGAAGCTGCGCGCCCACGGCCTCCCCCACGGCCTTCGCCGCGCCCGCGGCCGACGACGCCGCACCGCTTCCGGCCGAGGCGGCCCTCGCCCGCCCGCCCGGGGCCCCGGGCCGCGTGCGCGCCCTGCTGGTGACCGGCGAGGACCCTGGCGCCGCCGCCGATCGCAGCGCCTGGCGCGACGCGCTGGACCGCCTCGGCGCAGCCGGCGTCAGCCTGCACGCTCCCTCCCGCGCCCAGGTCGAGTCCGCCATCACCACCCTCTGCGAGGGCGCCGGCCCCGAGGACACCGCGGTGCTGGTGACCACCGGCCGCGCCAGCCCCATCGCCGGCGGCGCCTTGCTGCTGGGCGCCGAGGCGGTGAGCCTGCCGCGGCTGGGCGCCACCCTGGCGGCTGCTTGCGGCGGCGCCGGCCTGCGCATCTGGGTGCTCGACACCTCCTACGCGCTCGACCTCAGCGCCGCCCTCGCCGGCACCGCCCCGCTGGTGCTCTGGCGCGGCTCCGACCCGGCGCACCCCGACGCTCCCCGGGTGAGCCCCGCTGGCGGGGGGCTGCTCAGCCGGGCACTCGCGGCCCACGTCGCCACCGAGGCCAGCGCCCGCTGCGCCGCCGAGGGCACCCCCGGGCCCCGCGAGCTGGCCGCCATCTTCAGCGGCGAGGACCAGGTGGTCACGGCGATGCTCGCCGCCCGCTGGGAGGCCGTCGGCCAGCCCGCTCTCGACGGCGCCGGCCTCGGCCTCGACGACACCAGCGGCGCCCGGGAGCGCCTCGCCGCGGCGCTGGCGGCCGGCGTCCCTCGCGACGTGCAGGTGGCCGTCGGGGCCGCCCCACCCAAGGGTGGCTGCGCCGACCAGGACGACTGCCGCCTGCGCGCCTCCTTCTGCGCGCTCGAGCCCTGCCGCACCCTCGTCTGCGAGGCGGGCGCCTGCACGCCGGCGTTGGCCCTGGGCGCGGCCTGCGACGACGGCTCCCCGTGCACGGCCGACGACCGCTGCAGCGGCCTGGGCTTCTGCGAGGGGACCCCGGTCCTCTGCGACGACGGCAACCCGTGCACCCTCGACCTCTGCGAGCCGGCCGCCGGCTGCGTGAGCACCGCCCGCGCCGCCGACTCCCCCTGCGACGACGCCGACGCATGCACCCTGGACGACCGCTGCGACGGCGCCGGCGGGTGCGTGGGCGCCCCGCTGAGCTGCGACGACCAGAACCCGTGCACCGACGATCGCTGCGACCCGATCGCCGGCTGTCTGTATGCGCCGGGGAAGGCCGCCTGCGACGACGGCGACCCCTGCACCCAGCAGGACTTCTGCGAAGGCGGCCTCTGCGCCGGAGACCCGCTGCCCTGCGACGATGGCCTCCCCTGCACGGCCGACGGCTGCGAGCCCGGCCTCGGCTGCGTGCACCCGCCGCTCTCCGACGGGCTGACCTGCGACGACGGGGACCCCTGCACCCTGGGGGATCGCTGCCTCTCGGGCGCCTGCGCCGGCTCGGCCACCCCCTGCGACGACGGCCTCGACTGCACCCTGGACCTCTGCCAGCCCGGCGGCTGCGTCCACCTGCCGGCGCCCGGGACCTGCGCGACCGCCGCCGGCTGCGTGCCCGTCGGCGCCCACCCGGCCGACGCGCCATGCCAGATCTGCGCCGCGACGGCCCAGCTCGTCGCCGACCCCGCCCTCGAAGGCGCCGCCTGCGCCGACGACGGCATCGCCTGCACCGTGGACCGCTGCCGGGCGGGCGTCTGCGCCCACGAGGACCTCCCCGGCGCCTGCCACCGCCCCGACGGCTCCTGCGTCGCGGCCGGCGAGTCGCTCGAGCCCTGCCTGCTCTGCAAGGGCGGCGGAGTGGCCGTGGCGGCCCCCGCCGGCAGCCCCTGCGACGACGGTGACCCCTGCACCGGCGCGGACATCTGCGGCTCCGGCGGCGCCTGCGCCGGCGCCGACCAGGGCTGCTGCGACCTCCTCGCCGAGGCGTCCTGCGGCGCCGACCTCTCCGGCGACACCAGCCTCGAGGGCACCTCGGACGCCGTCCAGGACTGGTCCTGCCTGAGCGTCGCGCCCTTCCCCGCGCCCGAGGCCTCCTACCACTTCGTCGCCCCCTGCGCCGGCACCTTCACCCTCCATTACAAGGGCCTGTCCGGGCAGCTCCTCTTCATCCGCCGCCTCGAAGACGGCGAGCCGCTCTGCATCGACGGGCAGTGCGACACCTACGCCACCTCGACCACCACCCTGGCCCTGGGCGCCGCCGAGGGCCTGCTGCTGACCGTCGACGGCAACGGCAAGGTGGCCGGGCCCTTCAGCCTGAGCATCGACTGTCCCTGCGCCGGCCGGCTGGGGGGCGAGTGAGCGGCGCGCCGCTCCACAGCGGCCCGAAGCCCGCCGTGTCCCCGCGCCTGCTCGAGACCCTGGCCGTCGCGAGCTTCTTCGCGCTGCTGGCGCTCTACACCGCCCGCGTCATCTGGGACATCGATCTCTTCTGGCACATCGCCGCGGGCCGCGACTTCGTCCGTGAGGGCCGCATCGCCCACACCGACATCTTCGGCGCCCTGGACCCGGACCGCGTCTGGGTGAGCTTCCAATGGGGCTACGAGGTCCTGGTCCACCTGCTCGACCAGGCCGGCGGGCTGCAGCTGGTGCGCGCGGTCCACACCGCCGTCATGCTGACCGCCTTCGCGCTCTTCTACTGGGGCCTGCGCGGCCGCCTGCGCGTGGGCCCGATCGCCTCGTTCGTCCTGCTGGCCCTGCTGGTGGTCCTCTTCGAGGATCGCATCCGCAATCGCCCCCACGTCTTCAACCTGCTCGGCTGGGCGGTGATGTTCCCCTGGCTGCTCCGAGGCCCGGCCGCCCTGGACCGCCGGTCCATGCTCGGCGCCGCGCTGACCCTGGGCGTCTGGGCCAACCTGCACGCCGGCGGCGCCCTGCTCTTCCTGGTCGCCGCCGCCACGCTGCCCGCCGGCGCTGTGCTGGCCCGGCTGCTGCGCAGCGAGGACCCGGCCGCCCGCGCCTGGCCCCGCGCCGTGATCTGGTGGCTGTGCGCGCTGCTCCCGGCGCTCTTCTCCCCCGGCTTCGTCCGGGGCAACATCCAGGCCGCCGTCATGCTCGAGGGCACCGAGCAGGCCATCGGCGAGTGGTGGCCGGCCTGGCATTTCCTGGCCATCGCGACCACCGCCGGCCACGTCGTCTGCGGGCTGGCCCCCTCGGTCGTGGGCGCCCTCTGGCTGGCCGTCCTCGCCCGCGGCGTGGCCGCCCGCGACCGCCTCCGCAGCGTGCCGGCCTGGGTGCTGCTGCTGGGCCTGGCGCTGGTGGTGCTCTCCCACCGCTCGGTGCGCTTCGTCTACATCGCCGCCTTCGGGGCCGCGCTGCTCGCCCCCTGGCTTCCGCGCCCGCTCGCCCCGGCCACCTGGCCCCCGCGCCTCGCCCGCGGCGTCGGCGTGCTCCTGGCCGCCTGCCTGGTGGTCACCAGCTACCGCTTCAACGTCACCGCCCTCCACGGCGACCTCCCGAGCGCCCTGGCCAGCGCGCTGGGCCCGCCGCTCGACGCTCGCCGCTTCCCCCTGGCCCAGGCCGCCTTCCTCGAGCAGACCGGGTTTCACGGCACCATCTTCTGCCAGCCCAACTGGGGCGGCTACCTGCTCTGGCGCCTGCACCCCGGCGCCCGCGTGCTCGCCGACGGCCGCGGCAACTACCCCCGCGCGCTCTCCGACGACCTCGCCGCCCTCTACGACCGCGACCGCCTCAACGCGCCCTCGGACGGGCCCGCCGTCGAGGCGCTCTACGCCCGATACCCCACCGACATCCTCGTCCATCAGCACCCGGCCTTCCCGCCGGGCTACACGCCGGACCCCAGCCGGTGGGAGCTGCTCTACTCCGACGCCCGCGGCACCATCTGGGCGCGCCTGGACAGCGAGGGCGGCCGCGCCTTCGCAGCCCACGTCCGCGAGCTGCGCAGCCGCGCCCCGGCGCCCGCCGACGCCCCCCCGCGCTGAGGCGCTTCGGCCCGCTCAGCCCTGGAGCGCCTCGAGCGCGGCGAGCACCTCGTCGACGTGCCCCTTCACCCGCACCTTCGGCCAGGCCTGGGCGATGCGGCCGTCGGCGCCCACCAGGAAGGTGGAGCGGAAGGTCCCCTGGTACTCCCGGCCGTAGTTCTTCTTCGTGCCCCAGGTGCCGTAGCCCTCGTGCAGCGCCCCGTCGGTGTCGGCGATGAGGTGGAAGGGCAGCCCGTGCTTCGCCTTGAAGCCGTCGTGGCTCTTCACCGAGTCCTTGGACACGCCGATGACCGTCCCGCCCGTCTGGGCGATGCGTTCGAAGCGGTCGCGGAAGTCGCAGGCCTCGGTGGTGCAGCCGGGCGTGTTGTCCTTGGGGTAGAAGTAGATGACGTAGGGCTTCCCGGCCAGCGAGGCGCTCGACAGGGTGCCCCCGCCGTCGATGGGGGCGTCGAAGGACGGGGCCTTGTCTCCGGCTTCCAGCATGACCAGCGCTCCTCGTCGGGTGGGTGGCCCTGGCTGTAGCGAAGCGCGCCGGGTTTGGCAAGGCAGCGCCCGCGCCGTATCATCCGAAGGTCCGGACGCTCCGCCGCGCCGGCAGACGGAGCCCTCGATGAAGCTCGCGCTCATCTCCGACGTGCACTCGAACATCGAGGCCCTCACCGTGGCCCTCGACTGGATCGACGAGCACGAGGTGGACCGCACCTACTGCCTGGGCGACGTGGTGGGCTACGGCGCCGACCCGAACCCCTGCTGCGACCTGCTGCGCGAGCGCGGGGTCGTCACGCTGATGGGCAACCACGACGCGGCGGTCGTCGGGGTCATGGACACCGACTACTATTATGCGGCCGCGCGCGACGCGATCTTCTGGACCCGCAGCCAGCTCACCCCCGAGAACTTCCGCTGGCTCTACGGGCTGCCCTACACCCACCTGACCGACAAGATCGGGCTCTTCCACTCGGCGCCCATCCGGCCCTCGGGCTTCTACTACGTCGTGCAGTCCAAGGACGCCCAGGCCCACACGGCGCTCTACGACAAGCTGCGGCCGTGGAACTTCGTCGGCCACAGCCACCTCACCTTCCAGTACGCGCTGAACGCCGAGAAGGCCCGCGACGTGACCGGGCGCAAGCTCGTCGGCAAGCCCGACCGCAAGTACATCATCAACGTCGGCTCGGTCGGCCAGCCGCGCGACCGCGACAACCGCCTGTGCTTCGGGCTCTTCGACGCCGAGAGCGAGACCTTCGCCCACGTGCGGCTGAGCTACGACATCCCCACGACGGCGCAGAAGATCGAGTCGGCGGGCCTGGACCCCAAGTTCGCCAAGCGCCTGTTCACCGGTCAGTAACTCTCCGGGCCGCCGGGCCCGTCAGCCGCGCAGCGCCCGCACGCCGGCGATGACCCGCTCGAGGGCGAAGTCGATGTCCGACTCGGTGGTGCCGCGGCCCAGGCCGAAGCGCACGCTCGAGAGGATCACGTCGTCGGTCCGCCCCAGGGCGCGCAGCACGTGGCTCGGCTCCAGGCTGGCCGTGCTGCAGGCGCTGCCCGACGACAGGTCCACGTCGTCGAGACCCTCGAGCAGGCGGCTGGCCTCCACCCCGCAAAACGCCACGTTGAGGTTGTTGGGCAGCCGATCCTCCAGGCTGCCGTTCACCGACACGCCGTCCAGCGCCGCCATCAGCCCGGCGAGCAGCCGGTCGCGCAGCCGCGCCATCCGCCGCGCGTCGTCCGAACCCTCGAGCCGCGCCAGCCGGGCGGCCTCCCCGAAGCCGACGATCCCCGACACGTCCAGCGTTCCCGAGCGCAGCCCGCGCTCCTGGCCGCCCCCGTCGATGAGCGGCCGAAGCCGCACCCGGGGCTGCCCGCGCCGCACCCAGAGGCACCCCACCCCCTTGGGCCCGGCGATCTTGTGCGCGCTGAGCGCCACCAGGTCCGCGCCGCTGGCCCCCACGTCGAAGGGCACCTTGCCCACCGCCTGGACCGCGTCGACCAGGAAGAGCGCGCCCGCCTCGCGCGCCATCGCGGCCACGGGGCCGAGCGGCTGCAGCGTCCCGATCTCGTTGTTGGCCGCCATCAGCGCCACCAGCAGCGCGTCCTCGCCCAGGCGCCCGCGCAGCCACTCCGGCTCCACCCGCCCCGCTTCGCCCACGGGCATCAGCTCCAGCTCGAAGCCCTCCCGCGCGAGCGAGCGCGCCGGGTCCAGCACGGCCGGGTGCTCGATGGCGCTGGCCCACAGGCGCCGCCGCCCGGGCGGGCCCGCGCCGGCCGCACCCTTGATGGCCAGGTTGAGCGCCTCGGTCGCGCCGGAGGTGAAGACCACCTCCTTGGGGCTGCCGCCGATGAGCGCCGCCACGTGCTCGCGGGCGGTCTCGACCGCGGCGCAGGCCTGCTGGCCGCGCCGGTGCTGGCGGCTGGCGGCGTTTCCGGGCCGCTCGGTGAACCAGGGCAGCATCGCCTCGACCACCCGCGGGTCGCAGGGGGTGGTGGCGTGGTGGTCGAGGTAGACGAAGCGCGGCATGGGCCTGTGCGGGCACGGGGGCGGCGGGCGGCCGGCCTCCATCGTAGTCGCCGCGCGCCGGGCGGCGCCAGCGTTGACACCGACCAGACCCCTCCCTATGGTCCGCGCCGGTCGGTCCGCGACGAGCTGGGGCCCAGGGGAGCAGCGATGGCGAGCATCACGGTGGAGCAGGTCATGCAGGCGTTGCGCGGGGTCGACGATCCCGACCTTCGCAAGGACATCGTCACGCTCAACATGGCCCGGGACGTCCGGGTCGAGGGCCAGCGCGTGAGCCTGCGGCTGGTCCTGACCACGCCGGCCTGCCCGCTCAAGGACCGCTTCCGCGCCGACATCGAGGCGGCGCTCCGACCGCTGGGCGTGACCTCGGTCGAGGTGGAGTTCGACGCCGAGGTGCGCAAGGCGCCCGGCGCGGCGCCCCAGGGTGGCCAGCCCGGCGCGGCGCCCACGGCCCCGCGCATGCCCGACGTGAAGGCGGTGATCGCCGTCGCCTCCGGCAAGGGCGGCGTCGGCAAGAGCACCGTCGCGACGAACCTGGCCGTCAGCCTGGCCCGCACCGGCGCTCGCGTCGGCCTTCTGGACGCCGACATCTACGGCCCCTCGATGCCGGTGATGCTGGGCCTGCGCGGTGCGCGGCCCACCATCGACGAGAAGCTGGGCAAGATCATCCCGCTGGAGCGCCACGGCCTGAAGGTCATGTCGATGGGCTTCATGTTGGAGGAGGCGGACGCGGTCGTCTGGCGCGGGCCGATGCTCGGCAAGGCGCTGCAGCAGTTCATCGAGGACGTGCTCTGGGGCGAGCTCGACTACGTGGTGGTCGACATGCCGCCGGGCACCGGCGACGTGCAGCTCAGCCTGGCGCAGCTGCTGCCGGTGGCGGGAGCCGTGGTGGTGACGACGCCGCAGGACGTCGCCTTCGCCGACGTGCGCCGCGCGATCCGCATGTTCGAGATGACCCGCACGCGGGTGCTGGGGCTGGTCGAGAACATGAGCCACTTCGTGTGCCCGAGCTGCGGCGCCGACCACCAGATCTTCGGCGCCAGCCGCATCGACGCCCACGCCGAGGCCCACGGCCTCGAGGTGCTGGGCCGCCTGCCGCTGGACGCGGTGACCGCCGTGGCCGCCGACGCGGGCGAGCCCATCGTCATCGCCGAGCCCGACTCGCCGGCCGCCGCCGAGTACGCGCGCCTGGCGGGCCAGGTGGCCCAGAAGCTGGCGATCCTGACCCACGGCCAGGCCGACCCCACCAGCAAGTTCGCGGCGTTCTTCCAGGGGAAGCCCGGCTGATCGGGGGCGCGTCAGCCCAGGGCGGTTCGCATGACGAGGATGCCCGCCGCGGAGCCCGCCAGCCCCAAGGCCACGCTGCCGATGACGTAGGCCAGCGCCTCACCGGGCTTGCCAGCCATGAAGAGGCTCACCGACTCGACCCCGAAGGTGGAGAAGGTCGTGAAGGCGCCGAGGAACCCGACGGCCAGGAAGACCTGCAGCCCACGGGACACGTTGGCGCCGGGCGGGCCGATGCGGGCGGCCTCGAGCACCGCGCCCAGGAGCAGGCAGCCGAGCAGGTTCACCAGCAGGGTGCCCCAGGGGAAGTCCACGCCCCAGAGGCGGCGAGCCTGGACGGCGACGCCGTAGCGAGCGAGGGCGCCGAGGGCGCCGCCGCCGGCGATGAAGATGAGATCGCGCAAGGCCCCTCCTGGGGATGGGGCGCCGATTGTCCTGCAGCCGGAGCGGGTCGGCCAGTTCCGTGGCCGGGCGCGCCGGCGCTCGGGTCCGCCGGGCTGGCGCGGTGACGGCCTTTGGCAGCGCGTGGGGGGCGACCGGGCCCGGGCCGCTGGTGTGGCTGATCGCGCTGGCCCTGGTGCTGGCCCTGGTCGCTGGGGCGCTTGGCGGACTGTGGCTCGCCCGGCGCCGCGTCGCGCGGGCGGTGGAGCGCAGTCGGGCGCTGGGCACCCGCGGCGAGAGCGAGGCCGAGCGCCTGCTCATCGAGGCCGGCTACGCGGTCGTGCGGCGGCAGGCCAGCGAGGCGCTGGCGATGCTGGTGGACGGCGAGGCGCACCCCGCCTCGGTGCGGGTGGACTTCCTCGTCAGCCGCGACGGGCGCCTGTACGCCGCCGAGGCCAAGGGCGGCCTCGCCGCGTCCGAGCCCACCTGGTCGCCCACCCGCCGCCAGCTCCTCGAGTACACGGTGGCCTTCGACGTGGACGGCGTGCTGCTGGTCGACGCCGCGCGAGGCCGGATCCACCACATCCGCTTCCCGGATCTGGAGTGAGCGCCGGGCGAAGACCCCGACCGGACACGCGACTCCGTCCTGGAAATAGGACCGCCGAGGTCCTATTATCCGGCGACACCCCGACCCGGGGTGAAAGCACACAACTGTTCAAGCTGCGTGACACCTCACGCGCCCCCGTGGATACTGCGCGCCCGTCTGCTGGTCGTCTCGCCTGCGCACACCGTGCGTCGCGGGAGGCGCCCGAGTCCGGAGGTCGAGTCCTACGATGAACGCATCCGCACCTTCGCCGTCGGCCGCGCCGGGCCCGGAACGCAAGGCCCTGGATCAGGTGGTCATCCGCTTCGCCGGCGACTCCGGCGACGGCATGCAGATCACCGGCTCCCAGTTCACCCAGACCACCGCGCTGGCTGGCAACGACCTGGCGACCTTCCCCGACTTCCCGGCCGAGATCCGCGCGCCCGCCGGCACCACCTTCGGCGTGTCGGCCTTCCAGATCCACTTCGCCAACCACGACATCCTCACGCCGGGCGACGCGCCGGACGTGCTGGTGGCGATGAACCCGGCGGCCCTCAAGGTCAACCTGCCCGACCTCAAGGACCACGGGCTGCTCATCGTCAACACCGGCGCCTTCACCGACAACAACCTGCGCAAGGCCGGCTACACGTCGAATCCGCTGACGGACCAGAGCCTCGAGCCCTACCGCCTGATGGAGATCGACGTCTCCAAGCTCACCCTCGACGCCGTCCAGCACCTGCCCGTCAGCCAGAAGGAGTCCTTGCGCTGCAAGAACTTCTGGACCCTGGGCCTGATGTACTGGCTCTACGGGCGCGACACGGCGGGCACCATCGCGTGGCTGCGGAAGAAGTTCAGCAAGCGCCCCGACCTGGCCGACGCGAACATCGCCGCCATGAACGCCGGCCACGCCTACGGGGAGACCGCCGAGCTTCCCAGCGAGGTCTCGCCCTTCACCATCGATCGCGCGACCCTGGCGCCCGGCGAGTACACCAACATCACCGGCAGCCTGGCGACGGCGTGGGGCCTGGCCACCGGCGCCAACCTGGCCGGACTCGAGCTGGTGTTCGGCTCCTATCCGATCACGCCGGCCTCGCCGATGCTCCACACCCTGGCCAACCTCAAGCAGTACGGGGTGGTCACCTACCAGGCCGAGGACGAGATCGCCGCGGTGTGCGCCGCCATCGGCGCGTCCTACGCCGGCGCGCTGGGCGTCACCGCCAGCTCGGGGCCCGGCATCGCCCTCAAGATGGAGGCCATCGGCCTGGCCATCTCGACGGAGCTGCCCCTGGTCATCGTCAACGTGCAGCGCGGCGGACCCTCCACCGGCCTGCCCACCAAGACCGAGCAGTCCGACCTGCTCCAGGCGGTGTGGGGCCGCAATGGCGACGCGCCGCTGGTGGTGCTGGCGGCCTCGACGCCGTCGGACTGCTTCGAGATGGCCATCGAGGCCGTGCGCCTCGCCACCCGGTACATGACGCCCGTGTTCCTGCTGACCGACGGCTACCTCGCCAACGGCGCCGAGCCCTGGCGCCTGCCCGACATCGACGCCATCGCGCCCTTCCCCGTGACCTTCCGCACCGAGCCGGAGGGCTTCCACCCCTTCCTGCGCAACGAGGAGCTGGCGCGGAACTGGGCGGTGCCCGGCACCGTCGGGCTCGAGCACCGCATCGGCGGGCTCGAGAAGGACTACGCGTCGGGCAACGTGAGCTACGACGACGTCAACCACCAGAAGATGACCTGGGTGCGCGACGAGCGCATCCGCCGCATCGCCGACCACGTGCCCGAGCAGTCCGTCGCGCTGGGCGAGGACTCGGGCGAGCTGGTGGTGGTCGGCTGGGGCTCCACCTTCGGGGCGATCCACCAGGCCGTGAAGAACGCGCGGCGCTCCGGGCTGCCGGTGTCCCAGGTGCACGTGCGCTACCTGAACCCGCTGCCGCGGAACCTGGGCGAGCTGCTGGGCCGCTTCAAGCGCGTGCTGGTGCCCGAGATGAACAACGGCCAGCTCGTGAAGATGCTGCGCGCCGAGTACCTGGTGCCGGCCGAGGGCCTGAACAAGGTCTCTGGAAAGCCTTTCAAGATCAGTGAGATCGAGCAAGCCATCCGCCAACGGCTCGAGAGCTGAGGGAGAGACCCGTCATGAGCGTCGCCGAGCCCACCCCAAAGCTGACCCGCAAGGACTTCACCTCCGACCAGGAGGTGCGTTGGTGCCCCGGCTGCGGGGACTACGCCATCCTCGCCGCCGTCCAGCGCCTGATGCCCGACCTGGGCGTCCCCAAGGAGGACGTGGTCTTCGTGTCCGGGATCGGCTGCGCGGCGCGCTTCCCGTACTACATGAACACCTACGGGTTCCACACGATCCACGGCCGCGCGCCGGCGGTGGCGACCGGCATCAAGCTGGCCAACCCCAAGCTCGACATCTGGCTGGTCAGCGGTGACGGCGACGCGCTGTCCATCGGCGGCAACCACCTGATCCACCTGCTGCGACGCAACGTGGACCTGCAGATGCTGCTCTTCAACAACCAGATCTACGGGCTCACCAAGGGGCAGTACTCGCCGACCTCGGTGCTCGGGCAGCGCACCCCCTCCTCGCCGATGGGCTCGGTGGACCCGGCGGCGTCGGCCGCCGAGCTGGCGCTGGGTGCCGGCGCGCACTTCGTCGCACGCTCGGTCGACACCGACCTCAAGCACCTCCCCACCGTGCTCACGCGCGCCCACCAGCACCGCGGCACCTCGCTGGTGGAGATCTTCCAGAACTGCGTGGTCTTCAACGACAACGCCTTCGGCCACTTCACCGCGAGGGACGTGGCGTCGGAGCGGCAGCTCCTGCTGGAGCACGGCAAGCCCCTGCTCTTCGGCGCCGCCCGCGACAAGGGCCTGCGCGTCCGCCCGGGCGGCGGTTTCCAGCTCGAGGTGGTCCAGCTCGGCGAGGACGGCATCGGCATCGACGACGTGATGGTGCACGACGAGACCGACCGCGTGCTGGCAGGCGCCCTGGCCCAGCTCCAGCCGCCCGCCTTCCCGGTGGCGCTGGGAGTCCTCTACTGCAACCCGGCCGTCACCACCTACGAGCGCGCCGTCCGCGACCAGGTCCGCCAGGCCCGCGCCGAACGAGGCGCGGGGAACCTGAACGCCCTGATCCGATCGGGACACACCTGGAAGGTCGAGTAGGCGGAGCGGAGGGCGGCGGCGGGGGCGGAGCCGGGACCGAGACCGAGGCTGGAGCCGAGGCCGGGACCGAGGCCGGGGCCGGAGCCGAGGCCGGGACCGTGTCCGAGGCCGGCGCCGAGACCGGGACCGTGGCCGGGACCGAGGCCGGGGCCGAGGCCGGGACCGTGGCCGGGGCCGAGGCCGGGACCGTGGCCGGGACCGAGGCCGGCGCCGAGACCGAGGCCGTGACCGAGGCCGGGACCGAGTCCAGCGCCGGGACCGAGGCCGGGACCGAGGCCGTGACCGAGGCCGTGACCGAGACCGGGACCGAGGCCGAGGCCGGCGCCGAGGCCGAGTCCGACGCCGCACCCACCGAACCCGAGCCCGTATCCCGGTTGCGACGCGCCCCCCGACCCGGCAAGGACGAGGCGCCGGATGAGGCGTCTGGGGGCGTCGTGGGCAAGGAGTGAGCGAGGGCAGGCCGAGTCGGGCTCCAGCCCGTCGCAGGCCTGACCCGAGCGAACGACGCCGCCCACGGCGTTCCCAGACGCCTCAGCCGGTGCCTCGCCGCAATTCGGCTACGACGGCGTCCATGACCTCCTTCGCGTCGCCAAAGAGCATGGCGGTGCGCTCGTGGTAGAAGAGGGGGTTGTCGATGCCGGCGTATCCGGAGGCCTTGGAGCGCTTGCAGATGATCGTCTCCTTGGCCTCCCAGACGTGGATGACCGGCATCCCCCAGATGGGGCTCTCCGGGTCGGTCTCGGCTGCCGGGTTGACGATGTCGTTGGCGCCGACGACCAGTGACACGTCGGTGGACCGGAACTGGTCCTGCACCTCGTCCATCTCGAAGACGATGTCGTAGGGCACGGCCGCCTCTGCCAGCAGGACGTTCATGTGCCCGGGCAGGCGCCCCGCCACCGGGTGGATGGCGAAGACCACCTCGACGCCGCGCTGGCGCAGCAGCTCGGTGATCTCGTGGATGGCGTGCTGGGCGCGCGCGACGGCCATCCCGTAGCCGGGGACGATCACCACCCGCCGGGACGCCAGCAGGCGGCTGGCGGTCTCCTGGACGCTGACCTCCCGGGTCTCCGTCGGAGCGTCCGAGCGGGCCGCCCTCGTGCCGCCGCCGCCGCTGGTCTGGCCGAAGCCGCCCAGCATGACGCTCAGGATCGAGCGGTTCATGGCCCGGCACATGATGATGCTCAGGATGGCGCCGCTGGAGCCGACCAGGGCGCCGGTGATGATGAGCAGATCGTTGCCCAGCATGAAGCCGGCGGCCGCGGCGGTCCAACCGGAGTAGCTGTTGAGCATCGAGACCACCACCGGCATGTCGGCGCCGCCGATGGCCATCACCAGGTGCACGCCGAGCAGGCCGGCGATGCCCGTGGCCACCAGGAGCGGCCAGAGCCCGGCGGTGCCGGCGGCCGCCAGGTAGGGCACCAGCATCCCGAGCGCCACCAGCACCAGCACCAGGTTCAGGGCGTGCCGGCCCGGCAGCAGCAGGGCGCGCCCGCCGATGAGCCCACGCAGCTTCCCGAAGGCGACCAGCGAGCCGGTGAAGGTCAGCGCGCCGATGAAGACGTCGATGAAGATCTCCACCAGCAGGATGCTGCGGGCCGCGCCCTCGTGGTCCGTCTCGCCGACGTAGCTCGCCAACCCCACCAGGACCGCGGCCAGCCCGACGAAGCTGTGGAGCATGGCGACCAGCTCCGGCATCGAGGTCATGGCGACGCGCGACGCCATCAACGCGCCCACCGCCGCGCCGGCGCCCATCACGACCGCCAGCACGACGAAGCCTGCCGAGGACGCCATCCAGGCGGTGGCCAGCACGGCCGCCGACATGCCGAGGATCCCGTAGGCGTTGCCGCGGGTGGCGGTGGCCTGACTCGAGAGCCCGCGCAGGCTCAGGATGAAGAGCACGCTGGCGACCAGGTAGGCGACGATGAGCAGCGATTCCCCCACGTGGGGCCTACCTCCGGAACATGCGCAGCATGCGCTGGGTCACCAGGAAGCCACCGGCGACGTTGATGGCGGCGAAGAAGACGGCCGCGGCGCCGAGCAGGGCGTCGGGGCTGCCCAGCCCGTGGGATGCGTGGAGCATGCCGCCGAGGATGATGATGCCGCTGATGGCGTTGGTCACGCTCATCAACGGGGTGTGCAGCGCAGCGGTCACGTTCCAGATGACCTGCCAGCCCACGAAGCAGGCCAGGACGAAGACGGTCAGGTGCTGCAGGAAGTCGGCCAGGGCCTGGCTGGCCGGCAGGGTGCCTGCGTAGGTGCGCAGCGCCACCCACAGCGCGGCCATGGCGATGGCCACCCACCAACCGGAGCCGCCGCGGGCCGGCGCCGAGGAGGCTGACCGCTCGGCGCCGCCGTGGGCCTTGCCCGCGACGGGCGCCGCCGCCGTGGCCGAGGCGACGGGACCCGGGGCCTCGGCCACCGCAGCGGGCTTCGCAGGGGCCGGCGGGGGCACCGGCTTCGGCGGAGGCGGCCACAGCACCTCACCCTCGTGGAGGACGATGGCCCCGCGCACGATCTCGTCGGTGAGGTCGATGTGGAACCCCTCGCCCCCGCCGAGCAGCTCGACCAGGTTCAGCACGTTCTGCGCGTAGAGCTGGCTAGCCGTGGTGGCCGCCCGGCTGACCATGTCGGTGTAGCCCACCACCTGCACGCCGGCGTGCTCGGCCACCTCACCGGGCTGGGTCAGCTCGCAGTTTCCGCCCTGCTCGGCCGCCAGGTCGACCACCACGGAGCCGGGCCGCATGGCCTCGACCATGTCTCGGGTCCACAGGAGCGGCGCCCGCTTGCCCGGCACCAGCGCGGTCGTGATGACGATGTCCAGCGACGGCGCCTCGGCTCGGAAGAGCGCCATCTCCGCCTCGATGAAGGCCGCGCTCATCTCCTTGGCGTAGCCGCCCTTCCCCTCGCCCTCCTCGACCACGGGGACCTCGAGGCACTCCCCGCCCAGGCTCTGCACCTGCTCGCGCACGGCCGGCCGGGTGTCGAAGGCGCGCACGACCGCGCCCATGGCGCGCGCCGTCGCGATGGCCTGCAGCCCGGCCACGCCGGCGCCGATGACCAGCACCCGCGCCGGCGGCAGCTTCCCCGCCGCGGTCATCTGGCCGGTGAAGAAGCGCCCGAAGCGCGACGCCGCCTCCACCACGGCCCGATAGCCGGCGATGTTGGCCATCGAGCTCAGCGCGTCCATGGACTGGGCGCGGGTGATGCGCGGCACCTGGTCCATGGCCAGGACCGTCGCCCGCCGCGACCGGAGCCGCTCCACCAGATCCACCTGGGTGGCCGGCCACAGAAACGAGATGAGCCGCCCGCCCTCGCGCAGCAGGTCCGCCTCGTGCACGCCCAGCGCCGGGTGCGCCTGCGGCTCGCGCACCTTCAGCACCAGATCGCTGTGCTCCCAGATCTCGCGCGCCCCGTCGACCACCGTGGCGCCCGCCGCGGCGTAGTCCGCGTCGGCCATGCGCGCCCCGGCACCGGCGCCGGCCTCGACCGACACCTCGAAGCCCATGGCGACGAGCTGGCGCACCGTGTCCGGCGTGGCCGCGACGCGACGCTCGCCCGGGTACACCTCTCGCGGAACTCCCAGCTTCATCCGCGACTCTCCCTGCCTGTCCGCCGCGAAGGGGCCCGAGCGCGCGGCCGACGGTGCGCCGCGTCAGGCCCGCGTCACGTCAATTCGCGGGCTCGTCGATGTTTCGCCACAGCCGCACGAGGTCGGCGGTGACATCGTAGAGCAAGGCATACACGTTGCCCTCCACGCTCACCAGGGGCGCGGTGAGGAAATCTCCATTCACCAGCGGCAGCTCCCAGCACGCCTCGGCCGGTGGCAGGGCGCAGATCGTGTAGGCGCCGCCGACGGAGCTGCGCCAGGCGGCCCCCCACAAGGCCGCCGGATCCTCGTCGACGTACAGCGGGATCAGCTCGGCCAGAGCCTCGCGCCAGGGCGTGAAGGTCCCGCCCACCACGCGCCCGTAGGTGGTCCCGGCCGATGTGTCGAAGGCGAACCAGGACTCGCCGCTCACCGGGTGGATCGCCTGATCGTACACCGGCCCGGTCATGGCGGACTCGACCACGGTGCCGCCGACGGCGGTCACGCGCCCCAGCCCGAAGCTGCCGTCGAGCTTCTTCCAGTCGATCCACACGCCGCCGCTGCTGTCGGCGCTGCCCTGGGTCAAGAGCACCGGGCTGTGGCTCTCGGCGGCATCGAAGAGCTTGGTAGGCGTGACCGCCCCGGCCGACGCGGCGAGCTGGTAGATGCCCTTCGTGTCGCCGTCGATGCCCAGCACCGTCACGGCGGCGTTGGCCGTCAGCCGCGCCTTGCCGAAGGTCTCGAAGAGGAGCTGCGGCTGGTAGTCATTGCCGTCGCGCGCCATCGCCACCACGTAGTGCTTCGTCGCGTGGAGCACGTGGGCGTAGAAGTTGCCGTCGGGGGTGTCATCGAACCAGAGGGCCTTGGGCGTGGTGGTGGTCCCCGCCGGGACGGCGTCGAAGGTGGCCGAGCTGACGCCTGCAGCCGTCGCCACGCAGGCGACCAGTTCCCCGCTCACGCCCGTCTGAGCGCTGCGACCCACCGCCCCCAAGAAGCCCCGGGACGCGGTCTGGAAGGTGGTCTTGAAGGTGTCGTCACAGGCCCATCCCAGCGGATCGGCCGTCTGCCCGGCGGCGTTCCAGGCGAAGGTCTCGGTGGTGCCGTCGCCGTCATCGAAGCTGACGAAGGCGGCGTTTCCAGCCAGGTGGAAGGTCGCGTCGCGCGGCTCGCCGGCGAAGACCACCGCCGAGGCGTTGTTGGCGGTGTTCCACCAGCCCACGTTGCGGGAGCTGGTGCCCAGGTACTCGAACCACCACTGGCCGTCGGGCGTCAGCGCCACGTCGAGCAGCTTGTCGGGCGCGCAGGTGGTGCCGCCCAGGATGACGTGGGAGGCACCGATGGCGCCGCCCGCCATCTGCACCAGCCGCGGGGGGTCGGTGGCCAGGCGGCGCACGCAGTACCACGGGTTGCCCGAGGCATCGTTGGGCTGGGGCCCCAGATAGCGGATCTCCTGGTGCGAGTCGCTGAGGCCGCCGGCGATCTTGCCGTCCTGGCCGAAGGCGAGCAGCGAGACCAGCGACGTGCTGCTGGTGACCGGCTGGTAGACCACGCCGTCGCTGGCCACGACGACGCCGTGGTCGTAGGAGTCACGGAAGTTCTTGCCGCTGGACTTCTGGATGACCTGCTTGCCGAAGAGCTCGTAGAGCTTGAGGCGGGTCTGCAGCAGGGTCGAACCCGAGAGCAGGTCGGTCAGCACCACCGGCTGGTCGAGCTCGGCCGAGGTGATGCCCCCGACGTTCGCGGTGAAGAGGCCGTCGACCACGCGATCGAAGCGTCCGGTGGTCCCGAAGTCGATGGAGAAGAAGGCCTCCCCGCCCTGGCCCACGAAGGGCGGCGCGATGAGCGACGTGGAGGTGGGCGTGAGCCAGGGCGCGACGTACTTCACGTCCTCGATGTTCTGCAGCGTGAAGATGCCCGGGGGCTCGCAGGCGCCGGACGCCAGCGTGCAGTCCAGCTCCTCGACGAAGGCCAGGGCCAGCGTGCCCCCGCGGGCCGAGCCCACGACCTGGGTCGCCGCGCCCAGGGGATAGAGCGCCTCCGGCAGGCTCTCGAAGGCGTCGCAGGCCATGCCCAGCAGGTCGCCGTCGAAGTCGATCTGGTCCGGGTTGTTCAGCCGTGGGCAGTTGTCGGTCAGGTCGGGCGCGCCGTCGCCGTCGTCGTCCGGATCGCAGGCGTCCCCCTCGTCGTCGCCGTCGAGGTTCGCCTGGTCGAAGTTCTTCACCTTGGGGCAGTTGTCCTGCGCGTCGAGGCGCCCGTCGTCGTCGTCGTCCGTGTCGCAGGGGTCACCCTTGCCGTCGAGGTCGGTGTCGGTCTGGTCGGAGGACTTCAGATCCGGGCAGGTGTCCACGTCGCCGCAGAACCCGTCGCCGTCCTTGTCGTTGAGCGCGTCCTTCGGGCAGATGTCGCACACGTCGCCCATCGCGTCGCCGTCGGCGTTCTCCTGCCCCGGGTTCGAGAGCGCCGGGCAGTTGTCCACGTCGGCGCACTTGCCGTCGCCGTCCTTGTCGTTGTCCTTGTCCAACGGGCACGTGTCGCAGGCGTCGCCCTGCCCGTCCTTGTCGGTGTCGAGCTGGTCCTTGTTGGAGACGTCCGGACAGTTGTCCAGCTCGCACACGCCGTCCCCGTCGACGTCGATGCCCACCATCGTCTTGCAGGAGTCGCACGCGTCGCCGATCTTGTCGGCGTCGGTGTCCTTCTGGTCGGCGTTGGAGATGGTCGGGCAGTTGTCGACGTTCCCGCACTTGCCGTCGCTGTCGATGTCGTCGTCGGCGTCCAGCGGGCACGGGTCACACACGTCGCCCGCGCCGTCCAGGTCGGAGTCCTCCTGGAGCTGGTTGGCCTTGGTGGGGCAGTTGTCGTCCGGCTCGGGGACCCCGTCCTCGTCCTGATCGTTGAGCGGGTCCAGGATCCAGTCGTCGCAGGCGTCGCCGAACGCGTCGCCGTCGGTGTTGAGCTGGTCTGCGTTGGCGATGGTCGGGCAGTTGTCCTCGTCGGCGCAGTGACCGTCGCCGTCGGCGTCGTTCAGCGCGTCCTTGGGGCAGGGGTCGCAGCCATCGCCCTGCCCGTCCTTGTCGGTGTCGAGCTGGTCGGCGTTCGACTCCAGGGGGCAGTTGTCCGGGCCGTCCTGGCACGAGGTGGTCGCGCCGAGCTCGCCGCCGCCGTCGCACACGCCGTCCTCGTCGGTGTCGGCCGCCTCCGGCTTGGTGCCCAGGGCCACCTCGGCCGCGTTGGTCAGGCCGTCACCATCGAGATCGTCGTCCTGCTCGTCCGCGCGGCCGTCGCGATCTTCGTCGTTCTGCACGAAGATCTGCACCTCCAGGCGCGCGGTCTGCGGTGGGCTGCCGTCGTCGGTGGCGACGAAGACCACCGGGAAGGCCTTGCTGCCCTCGGCCAGCGTCGCCGTGTCGGGGTCGGGCCGCCAGCGGAAGCGCCCGGAGGCGTCGTCGAAGGTGGCCTTCGCGGGCTTGCCCTCGATGCTGAGCTTGATGCCGTCCGAGTCGGGGTCGGAGACCTTCACGTCGAAGGTCATCTCGAGCCCCTCGACCCCGGTCCGGGCCGACAGGGCGATCGGCTGCACGATGGGCGCCCGGTTGGTCGACACGTCGCCGCTCACGTCGCCCACCGCGTCGCCGGTGTCGCCGTCGCTCGGGTCCGGCGGGACGGTGATCTCCCCGCACGCCAGGAGCGAGAACGCCGCCAGCGCGACGATCCCACAGAGTTTCCGACCCGTCCCCATGATGCCCCACCTTCCGTCGTTCGGGGCTGACGCCCCTGGACTCCACATCGCAGCCCCTGGAGGCCTCTCAGAGGGTGCTTTCATACGCTCCCGTCGCGCGCGGCTGGCTCGAGTCGTCCCAGGAACTCGCGCGCCTCGGTCGCTGGCGCGCGGCGAGCTCCCTCCGCGCATGCGCCCGTCGAGGGACAGCGCTGGCCCCTCGCTCGGTCCGGGTATGGAGACACCCTCTCACGGCGCCGCCTTGCAGCGCGATCCGAGCACCAGCGAGAACTCGACCCGGCGATTGGCCTGCCGCGCCTCGGCGGACTCGCCCTCCATGCGCGGCTCCTCCTCGCCGAAGCCGCGCGCCACCATCATCGAGCGCTCGATACCCCGGTCGGCCAGGTAGTCCACCACCGCCTTGGCGCGCTCCCGGGACAGCACCAGGCTGGGCACCGCCCCACCCTCGCCGCTGGCGTGGCCGTTGACCTGCACCGTCTCGATGAAGGAGGTGGACAGGAGCTTCGCCGCCACCTTGTCCAGGGCAGCCGTGTCCTCGGCGTCCAGCGTCGCCTCGCCCTTGCCGAAGAGCACCACGTCGGTGATCTGGGCGTCGCAGTCCCGCGGGCGCGGCGGCGGCCCTCCGCCGGTGGTCGGCGCGGCCTGCTCGGCGTCGGGCGGCGTGTCGGGGCAGCCGTCGCCGTCCTGGAAGCCGTTGTAGTTCTCGGCGAAGAGCGGGCAGCGATCCACCCGGTCGGGGATCCCGTCGGAGTCCCGATCCTCGATGACCACGTCGTCCGGGCAGCCGTCCGCGTCCTGGAACTCGTTGAAGTCCTCGGGCTTGTTGGGGCAGCGGTCCCGCACGTCGGGGATGCCGTCCTTGTCGTTGTCGTCGTCGGGGCACCCGTCGTTGTCGGCGAAACCGTCGCGGTCCTCCATGGCGAAGGGGCACTTGTCCTCGCCGTCGGGGATGCCGTCGCCGTCCTCGTCCTTGGCGCCGGGCGCCCACTGCAACCCGGCCACGAAGCGGAAGGTCGGCGTGCCGATGCCCTTCACCAGCCCCGGCCCGGCGGCCGCCTGCAGCGAGAGCCCCGGGATGATCGACCACTTGGGCCCGAAGAGCAGCTCGAGGGTCGTGGAGCGGTCCGACTTGAAGAACTCGGCGAAGGGGGTGCGCCCGAAGATCTCGGTGGACAGCGTGATGAGCTCCGGCGCCACGAAGATGTCCAGGCCCAGCCCGTAGGTGAACTCGTGGCCGAACTCGGTCTCGAGGAAGGTCGCCTTCTTGGTGCGCAGGCGCGTGCCCAGGTTCAGGCTGAGCACCGTGCGCGTCGTGCGCAGATCGGCCACCACCCCGGCCAGCACGCCCACGCCGGGGTCGCCGCGGAACTGATCGCCGTCGCCCACCGGGATGGTCGCGCCCGCGCTCACGCCCAGGCCGAATCCCCCCAGGCGGTTGTTCAGGATGCGCCCTCGCGCCCGCACGATCATGTCGCCCAGGCCCGCGCCGCTCACCGGCTTGATCGACGTGTTGTCGCCGCCGCTCTCCATCACCACCGCGAAGGGGACGTGGATCTCGAGCTGGGCGTGGCCGAAGAGCCCCACCCCCACGTCCAGGTTCAGGAACTGGGCGGTGTCCACCAGCTTCTCGCGGTGGCCGCCGACGCTCAGCCGCAGGCTGTCGTTCTCCAGCGTGTAGAGCAGCGAGGCGTAGACGCTCCACGCCGGCGCCACCAGCGACTGCTCCACCGACCACACCCGGAACTGGCCGCCGGCGGGGAAGAAGTTCTCGATGTTGGCGTTGCCGACCGCCGGGGCGCTGGACTGGGCCCGCGCCGCCGGCCCGGCGGCCACGCCGCCGCAGAGCAGCCCCACCGCCAGCAGCGCGGCGCCGCGACGCCGCAGCGCCAGACCGAGCAGCAGCGCCAGCCCGATCAGCAGCGCCAGACCACCGCCCTCTCCCGAGGCGCAGCCGGTGAAGTTCTGGCCCTCCAGCACGGCGCCGGTGAAGTCGTCGGCCGGGTCGTTGGGGTCGGTGCCCCGGTCCACCTCGTAGCCGTCCTCGACCCCGCCCCCGTCGCTGTCGATGTTCAGCGGGTCCGTCGGCTCCCAGCCCTGGGTCCCCTCCACCTCGAGCAGGTCGGACAGGCCGTCCCCGTCGGTGTCGGGGTTCTTGAAGTCCGTGCCGTACTTCAGCAGCTCGTCCCGGTCCTTGAGCCCGTCGCCGTCGGTGTCGCTGAGGCCGTCCGTCGGGTCGTTCGGGTCCCCCTCGCCCTCGTCGATGCGCCCGTTGGCGTTCTCGTCCTCGCCGGGCTGGGTCTCGCACACCCCGGCGACCGCCGAGGGTCCATCGCATACGCCATCGTTGTCGCTGTCGGCGCGCTTGGGGTCCGTCGTGGTGCTGGGGTCCAGGTCGGGCTGGAAGATCGTCGCGTCCGTCATCGGGCCGCCGGTCACCACGCCGAACTCGGTGCCGTCCTGCACCCCGTCGCCGTCGGTGTCCGACGAGCGCGGGTTGGTCCCCAAGGTGACCTCCTGCGCGTCCGACAGGCCGTCCTCGTCGCTGTCGGCGTCCTTGGCGTTCGTGCCCAACGCCGCCGCCGCGCACACGTCGCTCTCCGCGCTCGGCGCGTCGCAGCAGCTCCCGCCCGGCGTCTTGGAGGTCGGGCAGCAGCGCGCCAGCGCGCAGCAGTCCTCGAGCGCTCCCCCCTCCTCGCAGTCGCCGATGCCGTCGTCGTCGTCGTCGTCGTCGACGCAGTTCAGGATCAGGTCGCCGTCGAAATCGAGGATCTGCTCCGGCGCCGGCTCCGAGCCCTTGTCGCGCGGATCCGTCCCGCAGGCCAGCTCCGCCTCGTCGGGCACCCCGTCGTTGTCGTCGTCGGGGTCCAGGCAGCTCAGGATGCCGTCGCCGTCCTGGTCCTGAAGGTCTCCCAGCGCCGGGGTCGACGTGTTGGAGAGCGGATCGAACCCGCAGAAGGACTCCACCCCGTCGGCCACCTGGTCACCGTCGGTGTCGAGCTGCTTTCCGTCACACAGGCCGTTGCCGTCCTTGTCGACCGGGAAGCTGGCCGGGTCCAGCGGGTCCGTCGCGCAGCCCCGCTCGTAGCCGTCCAGGGCCGGCTCCCCCGCCTCGTCGGTGTCCCCGTCGCTGTTCGGGTTCATCGGGCTGGTCTCGAAGGCTCCCACCGCCCCGTCCCGGTCGACGTCCTCGGCGCCATCGGGCAGCCCGTCGTCGTCGCTGTCCGCCACCAGCGGCGAGGAGGGCGCGCATCCGCCTGCGCCGCCAGTCAGGTAGCAGCTCGCCACCTCGACGCCGTCGCCCAGCCCGTCGCCGTCGGTGTCCGCCTTGGTCGGTGAGGTCTCGCCCTCGCCCACCACCCCGTCGTGGTCCGCGTCCTCGACGCCGTCGGCCAGCCCGTCGGCGTCGCTGTCCTTGAGCAGCGGGTTGGTCCCGAGCTGCGCCTCGATGGCGTCGCTCAGGTCGTCCGCGTCGTCGTCGTCGTCGACGCAGTTCTCCAGCCCGTCACCGTCGGTGTCGAACAGGTCGATCTCCAGGGGCCGGAACTGCGGGTCCAGCGGGTCGGTGCCGCACAGCACCTCCGCCTTGTCGGGGCTGCCGTCGCCGTCGTCGTCGGGATCGAGCGCGTTGCACAGGCTGTCGTGATCGGTGTCCGTCGGCACACTGGCCCCGTCGCCGGGGTTGGTGCCGCAGCCCACCTCCACCGCGTTGGACCAGCCGTCGCCATCCAGATCGGAGTCCTGGTTGTCGCAGAGCCCGTCCGAGTCCGTGTCCAGCGGCACGCTCGCCGGATCCTTCGGGTCGGTCTTGCAGAAGGTCTCCTCGGCGGTGGTCCACCCGTCGCCGTCGGGATCGGCGTCGGCGTCGATGGCGTCGCAGAGCCCGTCGCCGTCGATGTCCTCGGGCGTGCTGAGCGCGTCCAGCGGGTCGGTGCCGCACAGCGCCTCGACCGAGTCCAGCCACCCGTCGGCGTCGTCGTCGGCGTCGACGAAGTTGCACTGCCCGTCGCCGTCGGTGTCCACCGGCACGTCGGTCGCGTCCAGCGGATCGGTCTTGCACTGGTCCTCCAGCGCGTCGTTCCAGCCGTCGTCGTCGTCGTCGGAGTCCAGCACGTCGCAGACCTTGTCGCCGTCGGCGTCCTGGCCCAGCGCCGCCGGATTGGACGAGGGGTCCAGCGGGTCGGTGCCGCACAGGTTCTCGATGCCGTTGGGCCAGCCGTCGTCGTCCTGGTCCTGGTCCAGCACGTCGCACTGGCCGTTGCCGTCGGCGTCCAGCGGCACGCTCGAGGGGTCGTGCGGGTCGGTGGCGCAGAGCAGCTCGCGGTCGTCGCTCCAGAAGTCCCCGTCGTCGTCGGCGTCCACCGCGTCGCAGAGCCCATCGTTGTCGCCGTCCAGGCCGGCCGAGGGCGGGTTCGACGCCACGTCGAAGGGCTTGGTCCCGCAGGTCTGCTCCAGGGTGTTGGACCAGCCGTCGCCGTCGGCGTCCGGGTCCTGGGCGTTGCACAGCCCGTCGCCGTCCAGGTCGTGGGCGGCGTCCAACGGCGTGCTCAGCGCATCGAGCGGGTCGGACCCGCAGGCCGACTCCAGGAGATCGTCGTAGCCGTCGGCGTCGTCGTCCTTGTCGGCCGCGTCGCACTGGCTGTCGCCGTCGGTGTCGGTGGGCACCGAGGCGCTCGACAGCGGGTTGCTGCCGCAGATCAGCTCCTGCACGTCGGCGTAGCCGTCGCCGTCATCGTCCAGGTCCACGCAGTTGGGCTGATCGTCGCCGTCCAGGTCCTGGGCCTGCACGCCGGGCGGGACGCTGCCGGGGTCCAGCGCGTCCGAGCCGCAGGCGATCTCGAAGCCGTTGGGGATGCTGTCGGAGTCGAAGTCCTGGGTGGCGCAGGCCTTGGAGACGACGCAGTCCGGGTCGGCGCAGTCGAAGTCGCCGTCCTCGTCGTTGTCCAGCAGGTCGTTGCAGACGAACTCCTTGCCCCCGCACACGGCCTCGAAGATGTCGAAGGTGCCGTTGCAGTCCGCGTCCACGCCGAGCACGCCGCAGATGCGCTCGGCGCCGGGGTGGATGAGCTCGTCGTTCTTGGCGCTGGGATTCAAGGCGCACTGGGCGATCTCGACCACGTCGGGGGTGCCGTCGCCGTCGTCGTCGGGGTCCACGCAGTTGAGCAGCCCGTCCAGGTCGGTGTTCTGGGCGTCGTCGGGCGGCGGCGTCTCCAGCGGGTTGAAGGGGCTGAAGCTGCACGTCAGCTCGATGGCGTTGGACACTCCGTCGTCATCGAAGTCGGAGTCGGCGCAGAGCGGCGAGAGCACGCAGTCGGAGTCGGCGCAGTCGGTCTTCCCGTCCAGGTCGTCGTCGACGCCGCCCTCGCAGACCTCCCCGCAGCCGAGCCGCACCGTGGCGCCGGGGCCGGTGCCCTCCGAGCAGGAGCCGATCTGGTCGACGATGACGTGGTAGGTCTCCCCCTGCTGGACGCTGAGGGTGCCGCTTCCGCCGGTCGAGCAGCCGGTGGCGAAGCTGGTCACCGGCGAGGCGCAGGCGCCGTCCTCGCAGGCGCCCGCGAGCACGAACACCTTGTAGAGGTTGAGCCCGTCGTTCGACAGCCGCACCGTGACGGTCTCGGTGGCCGGCGCGGTGAAGCTGAGGGCGGCGTCGGCGCCGAACTCGATGGCGGCGCCGGTGCACGGGAAGTCGTCGTCGACAGGCTCCACCACGACCGCGTCGCCGCAGGCCAGCTCGGCGGCGCTCTCGCAGACCTCGGCCGCGCAGCCGGGGTCGTCGAAGCAGGCGCTGTCGCCGCAGTCGGTGTGCCCGTCGCAGTCGTTGTCCAGGTCGTCGGCGCAGCTCTCGCCGGTGCTGGGGTCCTCGACGCCGGCCGGGTTGACCTCGCCCGCGCCGTCGTTGCAGTCGGCCGCGATGCAGGTGACCAGCTCCGGCGGCACGCCCGGTGAGGGGTCGCCGTAGCCGTCACCGTCCGCGTCCAGGCACCCGTCGGCGCAGTCGGGCACCGTGTCCCCGTCGCCGTCGCTGCAGTCGGCCGCGCACAGCGGGTCCGCCGGCGCGCAGTCCACGGCGTCGCAGCGCCCGTCGCCGTCGGTGTTCAGCAGCTCCTCGTCGGTGCTGCCGTCGCAGTCGTCGTCGCTCAGGTCGCAGTCGAACTCGGCGCATCCCCCGAAGGCGTGGGGCGTGCCCCGGTTCTTGCCGGAGTTCCCGTAGGCCGCCGCGGGACCGGCGAGGCACCACGCGCTCGGCACGCTCTTGCTGGCCGGCTCCGTGGCGCTGGGCGGCGACACGAGCACGAGCGAGCGCCCCAGCCCGTCGGCCGTGGACATGCGCGAGAGCTCGCAGCCGAAGCCGTTCGAGAAGTCGACCACGTCCAGCAGCCCCACTCCGCCGCCGTCCAGCGACTCGGTGATGCTGAGGCGGTCGCCGCCCGGCGAGATCTGGAACGCCGAGGTGCAGGTCGCGTCGGCGCCCACCCCGTCGGTGCCGTCCAGGGCGCCGAAGGTGATGACGTAGTAGCCGTCGGGAGGGATCGTCGCGCCGGTGACGACGGTGCACCCGCCGCCGGGCACGAAGGACTGGGAGGCGCCCACCAGGTTGGTCACCGACAGGCCCAGGTCGACCACGTCCACCGGCGAGTCCGACGCGTTGAAGAGCTCGATCCACTGCTCGCCCGGGCTGGCGTTGGGCTTGGCGATGTGGATCTCGGTGATCTGCACGGCGCCGAGCTCGGCCTGGCAGGTCGCCGAGCAGCCGTCGCCGGGGTCCTGGCCGCCGTCGTCGCAGCTCTCGCCGAAGCCGATGGTGCCGTCGCCGCACTGGGCGCAGCCCGGCTCCTGCACGTCGGAGAGGCCGTTGCAGTCGTTGTCCTTGCCGGCGTTCTGATCGGTGCAGATCTCCGCCTGGCCCGGGTGGGTGGCCCCGTCGTCGTCGTCGCAATCGGGCGCGGTCTTGCCACCGGCGCAGGTCGCCGTGTCCCCGAAGGGCGCCGGCCGGGTGGCGTCGCCCCAGCCGTCCCCGTCCATGTCGATGCAGTGGTCACACAGCGCGTTCGCGCGCTCGCCCTGCCCGTCCTCGTCGACGTCGCTCACCAGGAGCAGGCTGTCGACGAAGGCCCCCGGGTTCGCGTTGGCCCCGCCGTCCACCGTGTCGTAGAAGACGACCACCGACAGCGTGGTGCCCTTCGCGCCGGGCGGCACCGGGATCGTCGCCGTGACCAGGCCGGCGGTGTTGGTGCCGGTGGCGAAGGCGTGGGCGAGGGTCGTCGAGGCGTCGCAGCTCGCCGGGTCCACGCCGAAGCACACGCCCAGCACGTCCTTGTCGGTGGCCGCCTCGCCGCTCAGCGCGTAGGTCAGCTCCAGGTGCGGCGCCAGCATGTCGGCCGGCACCGCGATGTCGCGGGCCAGCCAGCCGATGAGCCTCCCCGACCCGGCGCTGTCGACGTCGCCGTCGAGCACGGTCTCGAAGCCCGTGGCGCCGAAGCCGACGCTGGTCCCGTGCTGGAAGAGCTGCCCCGAGGTGGTCCCCGACGAGGTCACCACGACGCCGCCCGGCCCCGTGTCGAAGCTCAGCCCCTTCGAGCAGGGCTGACACCACGGGTCGGCCACGCACTCGACGTCGGCGCAGTCCGTCCTGGCGTCGCCGTTGTCGTCGACCCCGTTGGCGCAGTCCTCGTCGCCGCAGCCGTCGTCGGCCCCGTCGGTGTTGCCGTCGCAGTCGTTGTCCAGCTCGTCACCGCACACGTCGGCGGCGAGCGTCTCCACCGCCCCGGGGTTCACCGCGAAGCCGCCCGGGCCGTCCTCGCAGTCCAGGCCCACCTCGTCGCAGGCCAGCAGGTCGGGGCTTCCCGGCCCGCCGTAGCCGTCGCGATCCCCATCCCAGCACGGGTCGCAGCTCGGGTGGGAGCCTTCGTCCAGCCCGTCCCCGTCCATGTCGCTGGCCACCACCACGCGCGTGACGGTGACGCCGGGGTTGTCGTTCTGGAACTTGTCGAAGGTGTCGTAGAGCAGACTGACCTGGATGGTCTGGCCGATGTAGGGCGTCAGGTCCACCTGGGCGGACACCTCGGCGCCGGTCGGCGTGGCCGCCAGCAGGAAGATGCCCGGCGTGTTGAAGCGACAGGTGGGCGCGTTGATGCAGACGGCGAACTTGTCGCCGCTGGGGGTGGCGTCGCCCTCGTGGATGAAGCTGACCTGCAGCGCCGGCGATGGCCCGCCGTCCACCACCGAGGGCACGGCGATGGTGGCCTCGAGGCGGCCGAAGTAGATGCCCCCCGGCGCGCCACCGTTGTTGGGGTTCGGCCCCTGGTCCACGTTGGCCGGGCCGTTGGTCTGCCACGAGCCGCTGGCGGCGTCGTAGATCCACAGCCCCTGCGCGTCGCTGTCCCAGGTCCCAGGCCCCGTCTCGAAGGACCAGTCCATGCTGCAGGGATCGCAGAAGGGGTCCGCGGCGCAGCCGGCGTCCGCGCAGTCGGCCGCGCCGTTGCCGCCGTTGTCGAGGCCGTCGGCGCAGTCCTCGTCGCAGTTGGGGTCGGCCAGGTCGGTGAACCCGTCGCAGTCGTCGTCCACGCCGCCGGCGCAGACCTCGTCGGCGCCTGGGAACACGGCGATCTGGTCGTCCTTGCAGTCGATGTCGGGGCCGGCGGCGCAGGTGGTCGGGTCGTCGCTGGTGACCCGGCCGTAGCCGTCGCCGTCCAGATCCACGCAGCGGTCGCAGCTCGCCTGGCTGGCGAACTCGAAGCTGTCGTCGCGGTCCACGTCGCCCGCCACGCTGACCCGCGCGACGCGCAGCACACCGTCGCCGCCCGGCGCCTCGGGCCCGCCCGGCGTCTGGGGCGAGAAGAGCGCGATGACCACGTAGCGGCGGATCCCTGCCGATGCCAGCAGGTCCAGCCGCGCCACGTCGAAGCCGTCGGCGTCCTTCTCCATGACGCTGCTCGCGGTCGGCGTGCAGGTGGCGAAGATCTCCCCGGTGGTGGTCGAGCCGTCGCCGTTGAGGAAGACGGCCATGCAGTCGTCGACGCCGTTGCCCTCGAGGCGGTAGTGGATGGCCAGCTCGGGCTGCGGCGCGTCGGAGACCGCCGGGATGGCCACCCGCGTCCTGGCCACCGCCGTCTCGCCGACCGCCAGGGCCGGTCGGAAGTCGGCCTGGAGCGAGGCCCCGCCGCCCGCGTCGGCCGGGATCGGGGCGAAGTCCTCCTCGCCGGTGTCCAGCGTCCAGCCCATGGCGCCCGAGTCGAACCCGAAGTCGGTGCCGCAGCTCGCCACGCACGTGGTGAGCCCGTCGGTGGTGCAGGTGAAGCCCGGCTCGAGCTGGCAGCTCGAGGAGCACCCGTCGCCGTCCTGCGCGAGGCCGTCCTCGCACTCCTCATCGGCCGGACAGTAGATGCCGTCGCCGCAGACCGCGGCGGTCCCTACGCCCGCGACGCAGTTGGAGGCCACGCAGGTCTCGAGGCCGTTGCACGGATCCCCGTCGTCGCACTCGCCGTCGACGATACAGCCGCCGACACCAGCCCAGGCCGGGGAGACCACGGTCAGGAGCTTGGCCATCGCGCCGAGGCACAACGCTAGCTGGAACGCACGGCGGCTCGCCCCTCGCCCCCCCCGATGGTACGCACCCATCCAACCCCCACTGTCGCACCCTGCACACCCTGAGACGCGGCCATTGTAGGCCCGTAACGGCGCACGATGAAAGGCCGCGTCATCGGCCTTCGAGGGGGTCGGGGCGGCGCGGGAGCCTGGAAGGTGCTCCCACGTTCGGACCGATCCTGGCGCCAGCGACGTGTTTTCAGGCGCTTTCGCGCGGAGGGCGCACGCTCTCGGCATGAAACCGAGGCCCGGCAGCGCCTGGGGGCACGGGAGCCGGTCAGGCGACGGGAGAACGCGGGACCATCTTCCTACTCGTGCTCGGAGAGCCGCGCCGCCGGGGCGCTCTCCTCCGGCACCCGGATGGGATACCGACCGGTGAAGCAGGCGCTGCAGTACCCGCCTCCGTGGCCCTTCACGCTGGCGTGGAGGCCGTCGAGGCTGAGGTAGGAGAGGCTGTCGGCGCCCAGGAACTCGGCGATCTCGGCGGTGGACTTGTTGGCGGCGATGAGCTCGGCCCGGTCGGGGGTGTCGATGCCGTAGAAGCACGAGTGCGTGGTCGGCGGGCAGGCGATGCGCATGTGCACCTCGCGGGCGCCGGCGTCGCGCAACATGCGGACGATCTTCCGGCTCGTGGTGCCGCGCACCAGGCTGTCGTCGATCACCACCACCGAGCGGTCGCGGATCACCGACTCGACCGGGCTCAGCTTGAGCTTCACGCCGAAGTGGCGGATCGACTGGGCCGGCTCGATGAAGGTGCGCCCGGCATAGTGGCTGCGGATGAGCCCCTGCTCGAAGGGCAGCCCGGCCTCCTGCGCGAAGCCCAGGGCCGCCGCGTTGCCGCTGTCGGGCACCGGGATGACCACCTCGGCGCCGGGGGCGGGCGCCTCGACGGCCAGCCGCCGGCCGCTCTCCTTGCGCACGCCGTAGACATCCTCGCCGAAGATCTGCGAGTCGGGCCGGGCGAAGTAGATGTGCTCGAAGATGCAGGCGTAGCGCGGCGCCGGGGCCGAGCGCCGGATCGAGCGCATGCCCTGGGCATCGAAGATCAGCATCTCGCCCGGCTCGATCTCGCGCACCGGGGTGGCGTCGACCAGCCGCAGGCTGCAGCTCTCGCTCGAGAGCACGTGACCGTCGCCGAGCTCGCCGAGCACCAGGGGCCGGAAGCCGTGGGGGTCGCGCACGGCCAGGAGCTGATCGGGCGTCAGGATCAGCAGGCTGTAGGCGCCCTCGACGATGTCCATCGCCTCGCGCATCCGCTCGACCAGGGTCTCGCGCTTGGACCGGGCCAGCAGGTGGACGAAGATCTCCGTGTCCATGGTGGTGTGGAAGAGCGCCCCCTCGTCCTCGAGGCGGCGCCGCAGCGTGACGGCGTTGGTGAGGTTGCCGTTGTGGGCGATGGCCAGGGACGCGCCCTTGAACTCCACCGCGAAGGGCTGCGCGTTCTTCTGGATGCTCATCCCGGCCGTGGAGTAGCGCACGTGGCCGATGGCCGAGGTGCCCGGCAGGGCGGCGATGGCCTTGGAGTCGAAGACCTCGGCGACGCGCCCCATGCGCCGGTAGCTGACGAGCTGGGAGTCATGGCTGCTGACGATGCCGGCGCTCTCCTGCCCGCGGTGCTGCAGCCCGTGCAGCCCCAGGTAGGTGATGTTGGAGGCCTCGCCGTGATTCCAGACCCCGAAGACTCCGCACATGCCGTCTACTCCCCGTAGCCCAGCGCCCGCTCGAGCCCGAAGCGCCACGCCTCATGGAGCGTGGCGATGGGGGCGTCGACCAGCGCGTGGCCGCGATGATCCGTGATGCGGAGGTGATCTCCGCCGGTCAGGCCAAGGATGGCCAGGGGCGCCTCGTACCGCGCCGCGACGGCCTGCACCAGGGCGCGGTCGTCGAGGGCGTACGCGATGAGGATGCGCCCGCCATCCTCGCCGAAGAGCGCCTGGTCCAGGCGCGCGCGGGGGTGGATGTGGACGCTGACGCCCACCTGGGGGTAGCCGGGTCCGCCGAAGCACATCTCGGCCAGGGCGACGGCCAGGCCGCCCTCGGAGAGATCGTGCGCCGAGGCCACCGTGCCCGTGCGGACCAGCTCGCGGCAGGCGCCCTGGACGGCGCGTTCGCGGGCGAAGTCGGGGGCGGCCGGCCGGCCGGCGCACCGCCCCTCGAGGTCGGAGAGCAGCACCGAGCCGGCCAGCGAGCCGCCTTCGGGCCCCTCGAGCACGCCGAGCAGCGCCACCTCGAGGTCGTCGCGCCCGAAGGCCGTGCACCCGGCGCGGTGCACGTCCTCGACCAGGCCGACCACGGCCACCGAGGGCGTGGGCTTGACCGCGGTGGCGCCGGTCTCGTTGTAGAGGCTGACGTTGCCCGAGACCACCGGGCACTCCATCTCGCGGCAGGCCAGGCCGATGCCCTCGATGGCCTGGACCAGCTCCCACATGATCTCGGGGCGCTCGGGATTGCCGAAGTTGAGGCAGTCGGTGGTGCCCAGCGGCTCGGCGCCGACGCAGGCCAGGTTGCGGCAGCACTCCACGATGGCCAGGGCCGCCCCGCGCAGCGGATCGAGCCAGCACAGCCGCGGGTTGCAGTCCACCGTCAGGGCGACGCCGCGGTCGCCGTCGGGCAGCCGGATGACCGCGGCGTCGGCGTCGCCGGGGCGGCGCACGGTGCCGACCCGCACGCTGTGGTCGTACTGACGGTAGATCCACTGGCGCGACGCGACGTTGGGCGCGGCCAGCAGCGCCGTGAGCCGGGCCGAGGCCTCGTCGCCGGGCGCGGGATCGGCCACCGCCGACAGGTCCAGCCGCCAGCGCGACTCGAGGTCCGCCGGCGGGTGGTGCGGGCGATCGTAGCGCGGCGCCAGCTCGGTGATGGGGTCGACGGGGATGTCGGCCGCGGTCTCGCCGCGCCAGGTGACCACGACCCGCCCGGTGTCGGTGACCCGCCCGACCACGACCGCGTCGAGGTCCCACTTGCGGAAGATCTCGGCGACCTCGGCCTCGCGACCGGCCCGCGCCACCAGCAGCATCCGCTCCTGGCTCTCCGAGAGCATCATCTCATAGGGGTCGAGATCGGCGGCCCGCTGCGGCACGGCGTCCAGGTCCAGATCCAGACCCGTGCCGGCGCGGGACGCCATCTCGAAAGACGACGAGGTCAGGCCGGCGGCCCCCATGTCCTGGATGCCGATGACCAGGTCGGTGGCGAAGAGCTCCAGGCAGGCCTCGAGCAGCAGCTTCTCGGTGAAGGGGTCGCCCACCTGCACGGTGGGGCGCTTCTGCTCGGACCCCTCGTCGAAGGTGTCCGAGGCCATGGTGGCGCCGTGGATGCCGTCGCGCCCCGTCTTGGCGCCCACGTAGATGACCGGGTTGCCGACGCCGGTCGCGTAGCCGCGGAAGATGCGGTCGGCGCGGAGCAGGCCCAGGTTGAAGGCGTTGACGAGGATGTTGCCGTCGTAGCTGGGGTCGAAGGTGACCTCGCCGCCAACGGTGGGCACGCCCATGCAGTTGCCGTAGCCGCCGATGCCGGCGACCACGCCCCCGACCAGGTAGGGGGTGCGCGGGTGGTCCACGCGGCCGAAGCGCAGGGAGTTGAGGCTGGCGATGGGGCGAGCGCCCATGGTGAAGACGTCGCGCATGATGCCGCCCACGCCGGTCGCCGCGCCCTGGTAGGGCTCGATGAAGGACGGGTGGTTGTGCGACTCCATCTTGAAGGCCACGGCCCAGCCACCGCCGACATCCACCACGCCGGCGTTCTCGCCCGGCCCCTGCAGCACGCGCGGCCCCGAGGTCGGCAACCCGCCCAGGTGCTTGCGCGAGCTCTTGTAGGAGCAGTGCTCGGACCACATCACCGAGAAGATGCCCAGCTCGGTCAGCGTCGGCTCGCGGCCCAGCACCTCGAGGACGCGCTGGTATTCGTCGGGGCTGAGCCCATGCTCGGCCACCAGGGCGTCGCTGATGGGCACATGGTTGACGTAGCCCTTCATCGCGCGCTCTCCGCGTCGTGGAGCAGCCCCTCGAAGAGGAGCCGCCCGTCCGTGTTGGAGCCGCCGTGCGCGGGCCCGCCGACCAGCGGCTCGGCGGCCCGCTCCGGGTGCGGCATCATCCCGAACACGTTGCCCTCGGCGTTCATGATGCCGGCGATGCCCGCCAGCGAGCCGTTGATGCCGGCCACCTCGCCCACCCGATCGTCGTCCTCCAGGTAGCGCAGCAGCACCTGCCCCTGCCCCTCCATGCGGCGCAGGCCCTCGGCGTCGATGTGGTAGCGCCCCTCGCCGTGGGCCACGGGCATCGTCAGGATGTGACGGCCCCCCGTGGTGCGGGTCAGCGCCGACTCGACGTGCTCGACCTGCAGGCGCACGTCCTGGCACACGAAGTGCTGGTCGCGGTTGCGCAGCAGCGCCCCGGGCAGAAGCCCCGCCTCGGCGAGGATCTGGAAGCCGTTGCAGATGCCGAACACCAACGCGCCGCGGCGGGCGTGGGCGGCGACCGCCTCCATGATCGGGGCGAAGCGCGCGATGGCGCCGGCGCGGAGAGCGTCGCCGTAGCTGAAGCCGCCGGGCAGTACCACCAGATCCACCGGCGGCAGCTCGCGCTCCTTGTGCCAGACGAAGCGCGCGTCGACGCCGAGGACGTCGCGCAGCACGTGCAGGCAGTCGTGATCGCAGTTCGAGCCCGGCAGGACGACGACCGCGGCCTTCATCGGTCGCTCGCCAGCGCGTCGAGCTCGAAGCGGAAGTCCTCGACCACCGTGTTGGCGAGCAGGCGCTCGCACATCGCGGTGACCTGCTCGGTGGCCGCGGCGCGATCGCTGCCGCCGATGCGCACCTCGAGATACCGACCGATGCGCACCTCGGTGACCTCGCCGAAGCCCAGGCTGTGCAGCCCGTGGGCGACTGCGTTGCCTTGGGGGTCCAGCACGTCGGCGCGCGGGGTCACGTAGATGCGGGCCAGGAACGCCATCTCCGCCTCCTCCGCCTCAGGGCGCGGTCCCTATAACAGACGCGGCGACGTGCCGGTAGCGAGAAGCACGGGGCGGGGACAGCCAGGTCGTGTCGCGCTGGGGCGGAACCTCCCAGTAGCGCTCGTGGCGCGGGTCGCCGCGGTGGCGGATGGGCGGCCGCGGCGGCCGCGGCCTCGGGTGGGTGTGATCGGGGACCAGGATGGCGACCTGCAGCGCGAGGGCGCTGAGGCGGGCCAGCGGGAGGCCGGCGCGGGTCACCGGCGTGCCGGGGGCGGCGACGATGTGGTCGGCGCGATCGAGGCGCTCCAGATCGGCGGGGGACGCGCCGCGGCGCGGCGATGGTTCGGCCTCGAGCGCGACCAGGGTCACCTCGCGCTCGCCGGGCGGCGCGGCGTCGGCCAGGGTGACCGGGAAGCGGAGGGCCAGCTCGAGGCGACCGGAGGCGGCCCGGGTGCCCTCCTCCAGCGCGGTGAGCAGCGTGGGGCGCGTCTCGCGGGCGGCGGGAGCGTCGAAGAGCGCGGCGGCGCCCAGCCGCGCCCGCCCGATGGGGCCGGCCTCATCGGCGGTGGCCGGCACGGTCGCCACCAGCACCTCCAGGGTCATCACGTCCCGGGCGGTCAGCGGCTCGCTGGTGGGCCCGTCGAGGGAGGCGACGAGGCGCCCGTCGGCGTCCGGAGGCCCGAGCGAACGGGCGCCATCCCCGGGCGGCACGGGCCCCAGCGGGATGGTGGTGAAGGCGCCATCGTGGTGGCGAGCGCGGACGACGATCTGCAGCCGCCGCGCCTCGTCGGTGGGCCGGAGCAGCCCATCGAACCAGGCCGGCGAGAAGCGCAGCTCCGCGTTGACGGGAACCCGGAGCCCGGCCACCTCGACCAGCCGCAACCCCGAGTCGCCCTCCACCGCCTCGAAGAGCGCCGAAGCCCCCAGCGAATGAGAATCCCCACCCGACGCCGCAGGGCACCCCACCCCGGCCAGGGCGAGCACGCAGACGAAGTGGAACGCGGTCCGACGCATCAGGCGTCGCATGGTGCCAGAGCGCGAGCGAGTCCGGAAGGCGGACACGGGAGTGTGACGGACGGCGGATGTCGGGGGGCGGATGCCGGGGCCGGGCCGGGGCCGGGGCCGGGGCCGGGGCCGAGACCGAGACCGAGGCCGGGGCCGAGACCGAGACCGAGGCCGAGACCGAGGCCGAGGCCGAGGCCGAGACCGAGACCGAGACCGAGGCCGGGGCCGAGGCCGAGACCGAGACCGAGACCGAGGCCGAGACCGACACCGAGGCCGACACCGAGGCCGAGACCGAGACCGTCCGACACCGAGACCGAGACCGAGACCGAGACCGAGACCGAGACCGCGCCCCGAGACCGGGACCGAGGCCGAGACCGAGACCGAGACCGAGACCCGAGGCCGAGACCGACACCGAGGCCGAGACCGACACCGAGGCCGGCGACCGACACCGGCACCGAGACCGGCACCGACACCGAGGCCGGCACCGACACCGCCGCTGAGGCTCGGGCACCGGCACCGACAGCCACGCCGGCGACCGGCGCCGCGGACTCGGAACCGGCAACGGACTCGGACCCGGCCGCGGACTCCGGATCCGGCCGCGGACTCCCGGAACCGGCCACGGACTCGGAACCGGCCAGACCGGAACCGGACTCGGAACCGACTGACCCGGACCGGCCACTCGGCAGACTCCGGACCACGGCCACCCGCCACGGACTCGAACCGGACTCGGACTCGGAACCGGACTCGGACCCGGACTCCAGCCGCGGCGGACTCGGCCTCGGCCGCGGACTCAGGAACCAGGGCCCAGACTCGACCCGGACCCGGACTCGGACTCGGACCCGGACCCGGACCCGGACCCGGACCCGGCCACGGCCACGGCCACGGCCACGGCCACGGCCACGGCCCGTCGGCCATCGCCCCCGCTCCAGGGCCGCCAGTTGAGGTGGGTGTCGCCACTTCGGCGCTGGGCCGTCAAGGACCTGCGTCGCTTCGCTCCTCGGCCGCTTCGCGGCGGCCTGCGGCCGTCCCTGACGGCCCAGCGCCGAAGCGGCTGGTGGTGGGGGCTCAACTGGCGGCCCTGGAGGCGAGAGATGGTTGGCGAGTCGGGGATGGACGCGGAGCGGGTGGCGGCGCGGGCGGCGGTGGGGCTCTTCGGGTTGGCGCGGGGGTTGCCGCCTTCGTTCCGGGGCTTGGGCGACCAGGCGACCCGGGCGGGAGCGTCGACGGCGCTGAACCTGGCCGAGGGCTCGGGGCGCTTCGGACGCGACCGGGTGCAGCACTACCGCATCGCCTACGGGAGCGCGCGGGAGGCGTCGATGGCGCTGGAGCTGATGGTCGGCGCCGGAGCGGTGCCCGAGGCCGCCGGAGCGGAGGTGCTGGAGCTGCTGGACCGGGTCAAGGCGATGACGTGGCGGATGATCCACCCGCGGCGCTAGCGCGAGCGGCGGCGGCAGTCAGCGAGGCCGCCGCCGCCCACCAGGAGGGACCGAGACCGAGACCGAGACCGAGACCGAGGCCGAGACCGGGACCGAGACCGAGACCGAGACCGAGACCGAGACCGAGACCGAGACCGTGACCGAGACCGTGACCGTGACCGAGACCGAGCCGAGACCGTGACCGAGACCGTGACCGTGACCGAGACCGTGACCGACCCCGCCCGAGACCGACACCGAGACCGGCACCGACACCGAGGCTGCGACCGACACCGGCACCGAGGCCGGCACCGACACTGAGGCTGCGACCGACACCGAGGCGGGCACCGGCCCGGACATCGCCGCGGACTCGGAACCGGCCACGGACCCGGCCGCGGGCTCGGATCCGGCCACGGACTCGGAACCGGCCACGGACTCGGAACCGGCCGCGGACTCGGAACCGGACTCGGAACCGGACTCGGCCGCGGATCCGGACTCGGCCACGGCCACGGTCACGGTCACGGCCCCGGAACCGGCCACGGCCACGGCCACGGACTCGGAACCGGCCGCGGACCCGGACTCGGCCGCGGACTCAGACCAGCCCCGACCCGGCTCCCCAGGACTCAGAACCGGACTCGGACTCAGACGCGGAGGACCCGGACTCGGACTCGGACCCGGACCCGGACTCGGACCCGGACCCGGACCCGGACCCGGACCCGGACCCGGCCACGGCCACGGCCCCTCGGCCATCGCCCCGGCTCCAGGGCCGCCAGTTGAGGTGGGTGTCGCCACTTCGGCGCTGGGCCGTCAAGGACCTGCGTCGCTTCGCTCCTCGGCCGCTTCGCGGCGGCCTGCGGCCGTCCCTGACGGCCCAGCGCCGAAGCGGCTGGTGGTGGGGGCTCAACTGGCGGCCCTGGAGGCGAGAGATGGTTGGCGAGTCGGGGATGGACGCGGAGCGGGTGGCGGCGCGGGCGGCGGTGGGGCTCTTCGGGTTGGCGCGGGGGTTGCCGCCTTCGTTCCGGGGCTTGGGCGACCAGGCGACCCGGGCGGGAGCGTCGACGGCGCTGAACCTGGCCGAGGGCTCGGGGCGCTTCGGACGCGACCGGGTGCAGCACTACCGCATCGCCTACGGGAGCGCGCGGGAGGCGTCGATGGCGCTGGAGCTGATGGTCGGCGCCGGGGCGGTGCCCGAGGCCGCCGGTGCGGAGGTGCTGGAGCTGCTGGACCGGGTCAAGGCGATGACGTGGCGGATGATCCATCGGCGGCGGTAGCGCGGACGGCGGCGGCGGTCAGCGAGGCCGCCGCCGCGGCGGGGGCCGAGACCGAGCCCGAGACCGTGACCGAGACCGAGACCGTGACCGAGACCGAGACCGAGACCGAGGCCGAGACCGAGACCGAGACCGAGACCGAGACCGTGACCGTGACCGTGACCGAGACCGAGACCGAGACCGGCACCGAGGCCGTGACCGAGGCCGAGGCCGAGGCCGAGACCGGCACCGAGGCCGAGGCCGTGACCGAGACCGAGGCCGAGACCGAGACCGAGACCGAGACCGAGACCGAGGCCGGGGCCGAGACCGAGACCGAGACCGCACCGCCACCGAGACCGAGGCCGGCGCCGAGACCGAGTCCACCGCCGAGACTCGGACCGCCACCACCTGCGGCCGAAGGCCGCGCCCCGACATCCCGACCCGCCTGCCCCAGCCCCAACCCCGAGCGACGACGCCCCCGTGTGCGATGGCCGAGGCGGCCTGCGAGGGCGCCGCTGAGGGTGGCGCCTGACCCGAGGAAGCGCTGCCCTCAGCGGCGTCCGTAGCGGCCGCCCCGGCCATCGACATCGATCCCCGCCCTCAGCGGCGTCCGTAGCGGCCGCCCCGGCCATCGACATCGATCCCGCGCTACGCCTCGATCTCGATCCCCACCCGCGCCCAGCGGGCTCGGCGATAAGCGACGATCTCCAGCAGGAGCTTGAGGGCGAAGCCGGTGGGGAAGCTGGCCCAGACGCCTGTGACGCCCAGGCCGAGCGGGAAGGCCAGGAGGAGGCCCAGGGGGATCTGGAAGAGGACCGTGGAGATGAGGTTGATGCCGAGGGTGGTGCGGGTGGCTCCGGCTCCCTGGAAGAGGCCGGCCAGGCCGATGTGGCCGCCGAAGATCGGCATGCCCACCCCCAGGATGCGGATCCACTCGACCGCCAGCTCGTGCAGGCGGGTGCCGGGAGGGGCGTCGAAGAGGCCGACGATCGGCTCGGCGCAGATGACGAAGAAGGCGCCGAGGATGACCAGGATGGTCACGCAGAGGCGGATGGACGCGTGGGTGACCGCGCGCGCCTCGTCGATGCGGCCGGCGCCCAGCGCCTGGCCGACCATGGCGGCGCAGGCCATCGAGACACCCAGGCCCGGGACGAAGGCCAGCGCCTGCACGCGCAGGCCCAGGCCGTGGGCGCCGACGGCGACCTGGTCGATGCGGCCCAGCATCCCCAGCACCGACAGGAAGCCCATGTTCATGATCACCACGTCGAGGGCGGCGGGGACGCCGACGCGGAAGGTCTCGCGGATGAGCCGCGGGTCGGGACGCCGCGGGCGCAGGCTCATCCGCACACCGAGGCCGCGCTCGCGCGTCAGGATGAGCAGGTAGATGGCGTTGGAGACGGCGAAGGAGCCGACGGTGCCCCAGGCCGCGCCGCCGACGCCCAGGGCGGGGAAACCCCAGTGCCCCAGGATGAAGCCGTAGTTCAGCGTGATGTTGGCCGCGTTGGTCACGATGGCGATCAGGAAGGGCAACCGGGTGTTTCCGACGCCCCGCAGCACGGCCGCGTAGAGCAGGGTCAGGTAGGTGAACACGCAGCCGGTCAGCAGCGGGCGCAGGTACGCCAGGGCCTGGGGTCGCACGGCGTCGGACGCCCCCAGCACCCGGAGCAGCGGGTCGGCGATGAGGTTGCCGACCAGCGCGACGCCGACCGCCAACGCCAGCGTGATGAGGGTCGACTGCGCCAGGATGTGATCCACCCGCGTGGCCTCGCCTGCCCCGTGGGCCCGCGCGACCAGGGCGACCGTGCCGACGGTGAGCCCCATCATCGCGGTCATCAGGAGGAAGGAGACCTGCACCGAGAAGCCCAGTGCAGCCAGCGCCACCTCGGCGTCGGGCAGCCGCGAGCACATCAACGTGTCCACGAAGATGGACATCACGTTGAGCACGTTGATCCCGATGACCGGCAGCGCCAGATCGAAGAGTCGTCGGGGTATGGAGCGGCGCCCGGGCTCGGCCATGGTCCGCGCCTGATACCACCGGACCCGGCCCCGGTCATCCCCGAAGGGCTGCCGGTTTCGGTGCGCGCCGCCGCGGTTGTCGGGTAGCATCGGCGCCGTCTCCGAAACCCCGAGGCGGGATGCGCACAGTCACCACCGAGCTCGCAGGCCTCACCTGCCGCTTCGCCTCCGCCGAAAACGCGAAGCCCGAGCTGCTCGTCGTCCTCTGCCACGGCTACGGCGCCCCCGGACACGACCTGGTCCCCGTGGCCGCCGAGGTGTTGCGCGCGCGGCCCGCCCTGGCGGAGCGCGTGATGTTCTGCTTCCCGGCCGCCCCCCTCAGCCTGGGCGGCGTCCCTCCCTTCGAGTCGCGCGCCTGGTGGCCCATCGACGTCGGCCGCTTCGAGCGCGCGCTGACCACCGGCAGCATCGCCGCCCTGCGCGAGGACGTCCCGGAGGGCCTCGCCAGCGCGCGCCGCCTGCTGCTGGGCCTGCTCGACGCGCTGCAGCGCCAGACCGGCCTGCCCATGGGGCGCATCGTGCTCGGCGGCTTCTCCCAGGGCGCGATGCTCGCCACCGACCTCACCCTGCGCCTGGACGAGGCCCCGGCCGCCCTGGCGATCTTCTCCGGCACCATGCTGGCGGAGAGCGAGTGGCGCCGGCTCGCCCCGCGTCGCCGCGGCCTCCGCGTGCTGCAGACCCACGGGCGCCAGGACCCGCTGCTCCCCTTCGTCTCGGCGAGCTGGGTGCGCGAGCTGCTCGCCGAGGCCGGCCTCGAGGTCCGGTACCTCCCCTTCGACGGGCCGCACACGATCGGGGCCGAGGGCGTGCACGGCCTCGCCGACCTGCTGGGCGATCTCCTGGCGGTTGCCGGTTCGGGCGATTCCCAGTAGTAGTTGCCCATGCGCCTTCGCCGCACCCCGAGACAGGAGGGATGCATCGGGGCGCCTGGGCAGCTACGCGGCCTGCGTCGGCGGGCCGCCTCGGGGGGAGGGGCCCTGCGGGCCTTGCCCGCGGGGAGGGGGGGCGCGAGGCGTCCTCCTTCTTGGTAGAGCTGGATTCTAGGCTCCCCACGGCGGGGGAGCGGGAGCATGAACTCATGGCGAACCTCGTCGCGACCCGGGAGGCGCTCCAGCGCTTCGTCGCGGAGCTGCCGCCTGCGGGCCTCACCTCGGACCGGCTCCGGCGCACCAGCGACGCGACCCGCGCGCTGATCGAGCAGTCGCTGTCCATCGCCCACCCCGACACGGGTTGGATCGACCACAACCTGGCGGTCCTGGTGGCCGCCGGCCTGGCGGACGAGGCGACGGCCGAGGCGAGCCAGTCGCTGTTCCTGGGCGTGCGACGCCGCCTCGGCGAGGCGCTCGAGCGCGACCCCGACGACCTGGCAGCGGCCATGGCGCTCGCCCTCGGCGCGGCGGCGGCCACCGACGACGAGCGCATGGCCGCCGACATCGCGCTGGTCGGCGCGGCCGTCGGCCGGCCCCAGGCGGGCCCTGGCCTGGTGGGCGCCGCCGTGCGCCTCATCCTGGCGGTGGGTCGCGACGCCAGCGAGGCCGTCAGCGCGGCAGCCGCCGCAGCCGTGGCCCCCATCCAGGCCGCCGTCGACGGCCTCTCGCTGCGCCTGTCGGCGCACCCCGACACGGCCCTCGATCGCGCGCGGCTCGAGCTGCTGGCGGCGCGCAGCGTGGAGGGCGACGCCCGCCAGGACAAGCTCGACCGGATGCACGCGACCCTGGCCGACCACGAGGCGCGCTTCGGCCCCACCGCCGAGGCGCGGGAGCTGCGGGGCGAACTGCTGGGGATGCGCGCGCGCTCCGGCGGCGCCCCGAGCGACGTGCGCCGCGACGCCATCGCGCTCTTCGAGGCGCAGGCGGCCGACCGCTCGCTCACCCCCGATCAGGCCGACCGCCTCATCCGCACGGTCGAGCGCACCGGCAAGCTGGACCGCGACACGGCGGGCCACCTCTCCGGCCTCATCGAGGCGCTGGTGGGTCGCGACGAGCGCCGCTGGCACCGCCCGCTGGCGCGGCTGCTCCGCGAGGCAGGCGACGAGGCGGCCTTCCTCACCCTGCAGGAGCGCGCGCTGCGCGAGGATCCCGACAACGGCGAGGCGGCGCGGGTCATCGTCGAGCGCCTGGTCCGCAACCTGCGCGCGGGCCTGGCCTCGCCCTTCGACAGCGACATCCTCGACCGGGCGCTGAGCGCCGCCCCCCAACAGACGCTGGCCCGCTGGAGCGCCGACGACGTGGCGGCCATCGTCGGCCTCGCCACCCACACCTTCGGCGCGCGCCGCGCGGCGCATTTCGTCAGCGAGCGCCTGCTCCAGAACCGCGAGCTGAAGAAGCGCGACGGGCTGTGGGCGCGGGCGCTGGACCTCTGGACGGAGCTGGACGACGAGGACGGGCTCCTCGAGCTGGCGCGGCGCGCCGTCAAGGAGCGCAACCTGGCCCGGGCCCGCCTGCTGGTCGCCGAGCGCCTGCTGGCGCGGGGCGAGCGCCTCGACGAGGCAGACGAGCTGCTGCGTCCGCTCTGCGACGCGCGGGGCCCCGAGGCGGCGCAGGCCCACAAGCTGCGCGATCGCCTGGCCGCCCACCCCGCCCTGCGCGCCGGGCGACGCGACGCGCTGATGGCCTTCGAGGAGCGCATCGGGGTCGGCACCGACAAGCGCTTCACCCTGCGTGTCATCCACACCACGCCCGCCTACGCGCTGGTCGAGCTTGGCGAGCTCAGCGCGCCGGACGCCTACGAGCACAAGCACCTGCGCACGGTGGTGCGCGCCCAGGACCTGCCGCGTGGGGTGTCGCCGCTACATCTGCGGCGCGGGGACACGCTCGAGGCGCCGCTGCGTGGGCAGGACGCCGACCCGGAACGCGACAAGGGCGGCATCCGGGTCTACTGGGTCAGCGACCCGGCCGCCATCCGGCTGCAGCGCAGCCCCGAGGAGATCGCCCAGCGGCTGGACCAGGAGGAGGCGCGGGTCGGCGTCGGTGGCGAGGGGCCGGCGGCGCTGAAGGTGGCGCGGGAGGGGCGCTCGGGCGCGCTCACGGCGCGGGTCTTCGCACCCGGCGGCGGAGCGGAGCTGGGCGAACGGGCCCGTGTGGAGGCCTCGCAGCTCCCCGAGGGCACCGCCCCCGAGCAGCTCGGCAAGGGCAAGCGCTTCTGGGGCCGCGTGGTGCGGCGCGCCGATCTGGAGGGCTCCGACGGCGTGCGCGTGTACGCCGTCGAGGGACCGCTGACGGCCACGCCGCCGCCGGGCTTCGAGGCCGGCGACGGGGGCTCCGGCCGCGAGGAAGGCGGCAAGCGCGGCAGGCGCCGGCGCGGCGGACGCGGCGGGGGATCGGGCGACTCCGCCGAGCGGGGCGAGGACGCCGAGCGACCCACCGACGCGGGCGCGAGCGCCGAGGGCGGCAGCGAAGCGGCGCCCGTCGCCTCCCAGCCAAACGAGGCCCGGTCGGGCGACGGCGGCGCGGGCGATGGCGGCGGCGGAGAGGCGGCGCCCGAGCGAACGAAGCCCGACCAGACCCCCGCGCCCACGTCGCCTGCCCAGGGCGACGCCAACGAGGAAGCATGAGCACCCCAGGCTTCGAGACGCTCCTGGTCGAGGCGCCCGGTGCCGGCGCCGGCCTCCTCGCGCCGGGCAGCATCCTGCGTGCGCTGGCCCTCGGCGCGGGTGTGCGCGCCGAGGAGGTCGGCTTGCTCATCCCGGTCGGACGGGGGCGGGTCGCGGTCGACGTAGGCGTCCAGCGCGCCGCCGGCCTGTCCACCCCGCGCCTGCTCCCGTTCACCGAGGGCGCGAGCCCCGCCCTGCTGGTGCTGCGTCGCGAGGACGATCCCGCTGAGGAGGATCGCGTCTGGCTGGAGCTGCGCTGGCCCGCGGGCACGCCGAGGCCGGGCCCCGGCGCCCTCGGGGCGGCGCTGTCGGCGGCGACCGGCGGCTCCATCGGCGCCGAGGCCATCGGCGCCAGCTTCTGCGGCGACGGATGGATGCAGCTCGAGGTCCCCGAGCGCTTCCTGCTGGCCCTGGAGTTCCCGCTCGAACTCTCGATCCGTGGCGCCACCGTCACGGCGACCACCGCCACCGGCGGAAAAAAAAAGCCCTGAGATCGCCGGCCGAGGCGCTGGCAGAGGCCGCCCGGAGCAGTCGTGAGGCCCTCGATCGCGGTGACGCCGAGCGCATCGCCGTCGCCCGGCGCCTGGCCTCCTACGCCCGTGAGCTGCTGAGGCGCGCCCCCACCGACGTGGAGCTGGTCGCCGCCGTCGCCCACCTCGCCGCCCGGGTCTTCACCCCGCCCCACCCTGCGCGACTGCCCGAGGGGGGAAGCCGCGACCTGTGGACGGCGCTGGGCAGTCGACAGCCTGAGGAGCGCGCGCTGCTGGCGGCAACCCTCGTGGCCCTGCCCGACCCGGCCGCCGACCTGGACCTGGCCGTGCGCACGATGGAGCTGCTCCTGAGCGTCCCGGCCGAGCACGATCGCGCCGAGCGCCTGCTGGAGCGGCTCGGCCCCCACGTGGACGCGGGCGCCCGCGAGCTCTGGCGCCTGCGCCTCGAGGTGGCCGAGGCCACCGAGGAGGAGCGCGCCGATGCCGATCGCTGGGCCGAGTGGCTGGCGCCGCTCCGCGCGGTGGGCGATGAGGGGGCCGCCTCGCTGGCGACGGCAGCGCGGCTCGCGGCCTCGCACCTGATCGAGACCGTGCAGGAGCCGGGGGTCGAGTGGCTGGCTCCGTGCCTCGACGGGCGACGCATCGTCAACCTGCGCCCCGCGCTTCGGAGGCGGCCAGCGCTCGCGGAGGCGCTGGGACCGATCCTGGAGCTCGTCGACGAGGCCGACCGCGTCGAGTCGGTGCCCGAGGTCGACGAGGTGGAGGCGTGTGTGGCGCGCGCCGAGCTGGCCGACGAGCGGGGCGACGTCGCCGGCGCGACGGCCCTGCTGGAGCAGGGCCTGGCTCGCTCGGGCGGTCGCCCGGACCTCTGCTGGGCGCTGGCGACCCGCGCCGAGCTCCTCCAGGACGCGGCGCTCGCGACGCGGCTGGCCGGGCTCGAAGGCGCCGACAGCCTGGACCCGGCGCGCCTTCGCCGCATGGCGGCCCGGGAGCTTCGAGGCGTCACCGTCGTCGCCCCTGCCCCGCCGGAGCGCGGCTGGTCCGACCGTGTGCGCGACGCCACCCACGACGCGCCCGACGCGCCGCCGCCGGACGTCCAGACCCTCGCCTTCCTCGAGCACGCCGGGGCCGCAGCAGCGGCCGCCGCAGGCTGGCTCTCCCGAGGCGACGACGAATCGCTCCTGCAGGCCGCCCGCCTGGCGGACCGTCTGGACGACGCGTCGCGGGCGCGCCTGCTCGCGACCCTCGAAGCTCGCGTGCCCGACGACGAGCTGGTGCTGGCCAGCGACGACGACGCTCGCGCGCTGGCCTCGGCGCTGTGGGCGCTCAGCCCGCCGAGCGACGCCCGGGGGTGGTTGACGCTGCGGCTGCGCGCGGCCAGCCCCGACGCGGCGGCGCGCCCTGCAGCGGTCGAGGCCGCGCCCGAGCAGGCGGAGGACCCCCACGGCGCGGCGAACCGCCTCGCGGCCGCCGCCGACCTCATGGAGGCTGGCCGCTTCGACGCGGCCGGGACCATCGTCGTGTCCGTGCTGCGCAAGCTCGACGACGAGGCGCAGCTCCCGCGGTTGCTGACGCTCCTCCGCAGCCTGCTCGCGATGGAGGTCCCCCCCGAGGGCGTCGTCGGGACCACCGAGCGGGCGCTGCTGGCCGAGGGGCCGCTGGGCGAGGCGCTGCTAGCTGCCCTGCGCGAGGACCCCCTGGCCGCCTTCCCGCTCCATGCGGCGCTTCATCGCGCGGCGCTGGACCGCCGGCGGCCCGACCTGCTGCGGGTCCGCTTGCTGGAGACCTGGCTCGGGATCTGGTGTGCCACGCGCACCGCGCCCGACGCCGGGTCGCTGCACGACCTCATGCACGGCGACGTGGCGCTCCTGCCCCTGGCGGCTGCCCGCCTGGGCGGCGCCGGGGACCCGGTGGCGGCCGCGCGGGACTTCCTGCAGCGCCAGCCGCCGCTCTCGACGCCCGCCGCGGGCTACGGCGCCGCGCTCTTGGAGCTGGCCCTCGACTGAGGCCCCTCGACCGACCAGGTCACGCGGTCCCGTCCACCGTCCTTGCTGGCATAGAGCGCCACGTCGGCGCGCCTGAGCAGCTCGTCGGTCGTCGGCGCCTCGCTCTCCAGGAAGGTGGTGCCACCGAACGAGGTGGTGAGGGCCACCTGCTGGCTGTTACCCAGCAAGAACGGCGCCCCGCGCACGGCCTCGCGGAGCCGCTCCGCCGCTGCCAGCGCGTCCTCGACCGCGCAGTTCGGCAGGATCGCCGCGAACTCCTCGCCGCCGAGGCGCCCCACGATGTCGCCGGGCCTCAGCGCGCGCTGCAGCCGCGCAGCCAGCTCCTTCAGCACGATGTCCCCGCCGCCGTGTCCCCAGGTGTCGTTGATGCGCTTGAAGTGGTCGATGTCGAGCATCAGCACCGACAGGGGCTCCGATTGGGCCGCGGCCATCTCCGCCGCCCGCGCCAGCGCCGCCGTGAAGGCGCGCCGGTTGGCCACCCCGGTCAGGACGTCGGTGGCGGCCAGCCGCTGCAGCATCTTGTTGGTGCGCTGGAGCTGACGCGCCAGCTCCTCGCGCTCGGTCAGCAGCCTCTCCTTCTCCTCCAGGGTCTGCTGAAGCTTCTGCGTCAGCTCCTCGTAGCTCAGGTTGATCTGGATCAGGGCCTCGTTCGCCCGGCTCATCAGGTCGTGATACGAGGGCTGCTGCTTGATCCGGATCTCCATGTCGCGGCTGGCGGTCTGCATCTCGATGTTCAGCGCCTCGACGCTCTCCTCCAGCTCGAGCTGCCGCCGCCCCCCCAGCCGCCTCAGCGCCTCCTCGGCGACCCGCGGCGCGTCCTTGGCGCCGCCGGTCTGGATCACGTCCGCCAGCACGTCCGCCGCCCGGCACACCTGCAGCAGCCGGTTGGTACGCCGGTCGTGCAGCTCGGCCTTGGGGTCGTGGTGCAGCGCCGCCACCTGGATCATGTCGCTGGGAAGCCCCCACGCGCTGGCCGTGCTGGCGAACACCTCCGGGTGGGTGGTGCCGGTCAGGGCGCGCTCCTGCTCGAGCCGGGAGGGGCCGAGGTCCTGCCGCATCGCCTGCAGCGCCTCGCGGTGCTGCGGGTACTCGAGCGCCAGGATCACGCTGCCCAGATCCTGGACCAGCCCCACGGTGAACGCCTCGGAGGGGTCCTCGTAGCCGGACTCCCGGGCCAGCAGCAGCGCGGCGCTCGCGCGGCGAAGCGAGTCCTCCCAGAAGTTCATCGCGTCGAACTCGCCGAGGTCCACGCCCCGCACCGTCGCCTGCACCGCGTGGCTGACCGCGATGTTCCGGATGCTGCGCGTGCCGAGCACCACCGTCGCCTGCTGAACCGTGCGCACCTCGCGACCGACGCCATAGGCGGCGCTGTTGGCCAGGCGCAGCAGCACCGTCGTCATGCTCGGCTCTCGCCCGATCAGGCGGGCGAGCTCGGCCGACGATGTCTCGCCGTCACCCGCCGCCTTGATGATCAAGACCAGGCCGGCAGGCGGCGACGGCAGTTCAGTGGGCATGGCTCCCCCTCCACGAGCGGTATGTCGCATGGGCATCCTCTGGGTCCCGGTGAGGACCTGTATCGAAGAGCGCACGTCAGTCGGCATGTTCCGGGGCCTGACGGACGCCACTCGACACTCGCTACGGTACCCTCATACACCGAAAACCGCTCGTCGGGCGAGAGACAAGAACACGTTCTCGCTCCCCGGTTGAAAGCGTCAATCCGCAGCGAGCAGCGCGCGCACCTCGCGCTCGGACTCGACGCGCAGGCGGACGCTCTCGCCCAGGCTCCGCGTACGGTCGGCGGCGCTCGCCAGCTCGGACGCGCCCCCGGTGACCCCGTCGAGCAGATCGAGGTAGATCTCCCGGAGGCCGGCGACCACTTCGACCTCCTGGGCCGCCAGCCGATCGCGGCGCGCGATGAGCGCCTCGACGCTGGACCTCACCCGCGAGGCGCGCTCGGGGCCCAACGCGGCCGCCTCGCGCGCCGTGGCCTCCGGGTCGAGGCCGCGCAGGTGCTGATCCAGCTCGCGCCTCAGCGAGGCGAGGTCGACCAGCGGCTCGAGCACCTGGTCCACCTCCTCCACGAGGCTCTCGTCGACCAGCGTGCTCCGCCGCGATGCCAGCGACGCCAGCCGCTCGCGCAGATCCAGCGCCTGCGCCAGCCGCGCCTCACCCCGCGCCAGCGCGCGCCACTCCGCCGGCGCGCGGCGACGGCGACGGCGCAGCCCCGCTCCCGCCCGTCGGAGCGCGACGGCGACCGCCGCCAGGATGGCGATGACCAGCAACCCGCGAAGGACCAGCAACACCGGCGACTACTCGCCGAGGAAGAAGCGACGCCAGGCCGCCATGCTGCCGAAACGATAGAGGAACTGCGGGTCCGACGAGTTCAGCCGCAGGTCGCCGATCTTGAAGCGTTGCGCCGCCTGCACCGCGCTGAAGGTGCGCCCGGCCTTGGTCGAGAGCGCCTCGGCCTTGAGCCGCTCACCCAGCGCCTCGGCCAGGGCCTCGGCCAGGTCCCCCTCGGCCGTGGCGCTGGTGTAGATCGCGTCCGCCTCGGCGCGCCGCTGTCGCTGATAGCGCACCGCGTCGGCCTCGATCCCGGCGATCTCGAGCTGGAACTTCGACTTCAGCTCCTCGATCTTCTTGTTCCAGGACTCCTCCTTCAGCGCCACGTCCTTGTCGATCGACTTCTCGCGGGTCTCCGTCTCCTGCCGCGCGGCCGACTCCCCTTGGAGCGCCTGGTCCAGGCGACCCTGGACGATCAGGAACTGCTTGGCCTGCAGCTTGGCCTCGTACTGCTCGCGGAACGCGATGGCGCGCAGCACCACGTGGGTCGCCTCCACGTGGTACTGGTCCAGCGCCTCGTTGAGCACGGGCAGGGTCTCCTGGGTGATCTCGGCGCGCTTCTGCGGGTCCTGCACGTCCAGGTTCGAGAGCTGCGCCAGGTGCTCGCGCAGGATGCCGAGGGCCGTCGACTTCACCTTGTCGGCGTAGTTGCCGTCGAAGCCGGCGCGCACGATCTGCCAGCCGGAGTCGTCCTTGATGCGGTAGGGCACCGTGACGTCGATGAAGATGACGTTGTTCTCCTTGGTGCGCACGTCGAGCGGCGCCCCCGATTCGTCGGAGAACTCCAGATAGTGGATGGTCCGCTGCAGCTTGTACCAGCGGTGCCACAGCGGCAGGCTCACGTGGTAGCCGGTGCCGAAGTCCTGCTCGTCGATGCCCCCGGTGAGGCTGCGGCGCACGCCGATCTCGTCGGGGTCGATGGGCTCCAGGCAGGCCTTGGGCAGCACCCAGAGCACGAGGATGACGACGCTCAGCACGTTGACGATCTTGCCCAGCATCAGGGTTTGTCCAGGTAACGGATGTCGATGGGGCTGCTGGGTTCGGCGATCGGCGTCGCCGAGACGCGCTCCAGCTGCGGGAAGACCTGCTCCGCGATCACCCGATCCAGCACGGCGGCACCCTGCTCACCGATGGCCCGGATCTTGGCCGCCAGCGCCTCGGCCTCCTTCTGGTAGGCGACCTCGTTCGCCTTGGCGCGGGTCACCTTCTCCTCCTTGTAGGCGGTGGCCTCGGCGTCGCGCTGGATGAAGTAGAGGTCCGCCTCACGCGTGGTGGCGATGCGCGCGTTGACCGCCTGCTGGCGCTTGGCCTCCAGCTCCGCGACCAGCTGCTGGTACTCCTGGTTCTTGGCCTGCTCGACCTGCTGGATCTTCCGCCCCTCCTCCTGCGCCAGCTTCTCGCGGCGCTCGGCCTGCACCTCGATCTCCTGCTCGGCGTTCTGCCGCTCCTCGATGGCGTGCTCGACGCGGTCGTCGAAGGTGGGCTTGGGCGGCGGGATGTTGGTCACCTCGATGCCCAGCGGCGCCAGGCGCTCGTTGAGCGCCTCCTTCGCCGCGCTGGTCGCCTGCCCGTAGGTCGCGGGGTTGGCCACCTCGAGGAAGGAGTACTGCCCGAACGCGTCGCGCAGCACCTCGCGGGCGTGCATCCGGACCAGCGTCTTGTAGGCCGTCCCCGGGCCTACCGTCCGCACCAGCTCCACCGCCATGCTGGGGATGATCTGGTAGTGGATCTCCAGCTTGCCGAAGTAGAAGTTCGAGCCGTCGTTGGCCCGCACCGTCAGCGCCTGCACGTGGTCCAGGTCGGTGTTCTCCGGCCCCTCCATCACCAGGATCTGCGGCCGGATCTCGAGCTTCTCCACGCGCTGGAAGCCGGGGATGAAGGTCAGCGCCCCCTGCTCGGTGATGACGCGCGAGGGCTCGCCGAAGATCGCCAGCGGCGTGTTGTTGTAGAGCACGGCGACCTCGCCCGGCTCCACCTCGACCACGCCCGCGCCGTCGGAGATCACCCAGCTCAGGATCACCAGCAGGGCCAGCCCCGGGAGGATGAATGCCCGCCAGCGCTTGCCCGCACCCAAGCCCCCCAGGAAGCGCCGCGCCGCACCGCCCTCCGCCATGTATGCCCCCGCTGCGGTTCCGTGAAGCGAACCCGAACGACCATACGTCATAGGGACTTCGCGCAACAGGGCCGACGCCGCGCATCCCGCGGGCGTCGAGCTCTTCGCGTCGCCCGCTCAAGGGCCCTCGTGGTTGAAAGGGCCGGGCCGCTCCATTAAGGTTCGCGGCCTCGGGTGCGTTGCGATCCCTTGGAGGTCACGTCCATGATGAACCGACCTGTCGCCGCCTTGCTCCTGGCCCTCGGCACCAGCCTCGCCCTGGGCGCGGCCACCGCCGGCACGGCCCACGCGACCACCGTGCTCCAGGTGGACCTGCCCGAGCTCAGCCTCACCTCCGAGTGGGTGGTGCGCGCGCGCATCGACGCGGTCCGCTCGGTGGACCTGCGCCCCAACGGCACCTTCGCCACCGACTACGACCTGGTCATCAGCGAGGTGTACCGCGGCCAGGACGTGCCGAACCGCTACACCCTGCGCCTGCCCGGCGGCGAGGGGGCCGACGGGATGGCGATGCGCATCCCCGGGATGCCCGCCTTCCAGCAGGGCGAGGACGTCGTGCTCTTCCTGGAGCGCATCCCGAACGGCGGGTTCATCCCCTGCGGGCTGGGCCAGGGCGTGTGGCGGGTCCACCTCGACGCGCTCGGTCGCCCCTGGGTGACCCAGAGCCTGGACGGCGCGCACCTGATGCGCCGCGACGCGCAGGGTCGCCTGCGCGGGGTGGAGCCGCTGCTGCTGACCTCCGCGCGCCCGCTCGAGGCGCTGGTGGCCGACGTCTACGATGCGCAGCTCCCCTGACGACCCTGGCCGCCCGGCTCGCGGGCGAGGCATCCCGGTCGCGCGCTCCGCGCTGAAGCTCCCCGGTCGCCCTGGATCCCGCCGATGACGCCGATGACGCCGATCTCCCGTGACGCGCTCCGGCGCTCCGCCGCGGCCGCCGCCCTCGCCTTCTGCTGGCTGCTCCCGGCCACCGCAGGCGCCTTCTCCATCAGCCTGTCGGGCGGCACCACCGGCCAGATCGTGCGCTGGAAGCAGTCGACGGTGGGCTACTGGCTGCACCCCGCCTGCTCGGCCGATCTCTCCACCTCCGTCTGCCTCGACGAGCTGCGCAAGAGCTTCGCCGCCTGGAACACGAGCTGCACCAAGCTGAAGTTCAGCGACCAGGGCACCTCCAGCTCGAAGCAGCTCGTCCCCATCGGCTACAGCACCAACGGCAAGAACGAGCTGGCCTTCATCGAGAACAGCGCGTGGAACTTCGGCAGCCAGGTGCTCGGGGTGACCTCGCCCGTCTTCTCCAGCGACGGGACGATCATCGAGGCGGACATCGCCTTCAACGGCTATCTCCAGTCCTGGAAGACCAGCGGCGCGAACTACTCCACCGACGTGCGCAACGTGGCGGTCCACGAGATCGGGCACTTCTTCGGGCTGCAGCACGTGCTCGGGGGCTACAACCCCAACAGCCCGCCCACCATGGCCCCCTTCGCCGACCCCTTCATGAAGTCGCGCACCCCGGAGGCCGATGACCTCGCCGGCATCTGCTTCCTCTACCCCGCGGGCAGCTTCTCCTGCAGCAGCGACACCGACTGCCCGCTGGTCGTCGACGACAACGCCCAGGGCGCCGAGTACTACGTCGGCCAGGTGCCATGCCAGGCCAACGGCTCCTGCGGGGGCTTCTCCACCCAGCTCCCCACCGGCAGCGGCGCGCTCGGCGACGTGTGCGCGTCCGACTTCGACTGCACCTCGAAGTACTTCTGCCAGCCGCTCTCGGGCAGCAGCGGCGCCTGCGCCCAGGATTGCTCGCCCAGCGCCAGCAACTGTCCCAGCGGCTTCGCCTGCTACCCCTACCAGAACCAGCCGAGCGCCGGCGTCTGCCTCAAGGGCGGCGGCGGCGGGGCGACCAAGGCCATCGGCGAGGCCTGCGCCAACAGCGCCGAGTGCCAGAGCCAGCTCTGCGTCAGCGGCAGCACCGGCGCCTTCTGTCGGCAGGCCTGCAGCGGCGCGTCGGGCTGCCCCACCGGGCAGACCTGCTCACCCCTGCCCAGCACCAGCATCGGCGCCTGCACCGACGCGACCCCGGTGACACCCAAGAAGGAGCTGGGGGAGACCTGTCAGTCGCAGACCGAGTGTGCCTCCAACCTGTGCGCCAGCGACGGCGCGTCCTTCCGCTGCACCCAGCCCTGCACGACGGTGCTCCAGTGCGGCCAGGGCCAGGCCTGCTCGGCGCTGAGCGGCGGTGGCGGCGGCTGCTTCGACGTCGACGAGAAGGAGGTCGGCGAGCCCTGCGACTCCCAGGACAGCGTCTGCAAGAGCGGGCAGTGCGTCAGCTTCGACAAGGGCGCCAGCTACATCTGCTCGGACGTGTGCCAGGTCGACAGCCACTGCCCCTGCGGGATGTATTGCGCGGCGGTGACCACCGGCTCCTCGCGCTGCGCGCCCGGGCCCAAGGTCGCCTGCGTGCCCGACAGCCAGCCGTGCAGCGCCGACTCCGAGTGCGTCAGCGGCGTCTGCTCGAAGTCCGCCGGCGTGTGCATCCAGGTGTGCTCGATCTACCAGCCGGTCGGCGCCTGCGGTCCCGACAGCGGCTGTCAGCCCTTCGCGCCCGGTGCGCCCGAGGGCGAGTGCAAGCCGGCGGGCCCGAACGCCGTCGGCGCCGCGTGCGGCAAGGACAACGCCTGCCAGACGCTCTTCTGCAAGGACAACCACTGCGCCCAGCCCTGCAACCCGGCGGGGCCCAGCACCTGCGGAGTGGGGTTGGTGTGTCTGGCCGAAGCCGGCGCGGTCGGCACCTGTCAGCCGCCCCCGCCGCCCGTCCCCGACGCGGCGCCGGAGGCCGGGCCCGACGCGGCCTCGTCCACGGGCGACGCCGTGAGCGCCGTCGACGGCGTGGGCCCCAGCCCCGATGGCGTGAACCTGGACGCCGCGGCCGGCGCGGAGACCTCCTCGCTGGCCCCCTCTGGAGCGAGCAGCGGGGGCTGCGCTGGCGGAGGCGCCGGCGGGGGCCCCGCTGGCCTGGCGCTCATCGGGCTGCTGCTCGCCGCGCTGCGACGCCGCCGGCACTTCGGCAGGCGGCTGCTCGCCTGAAGGGCGGGCCCGCGCAGCGCAGTCGCCGGTCGCGCGCGGCCGCGTGAGCGCCGCGCCACCCCACGGTCACATCTTCAGAAGCGCCCGCTGGCCACCAGGCCCGCGCCGCCCGGCGCCGCGTAGCCGCCGACCACGACCGGGTGGGCTTCGGTGGACGGACCCGCGGGCCGCTTCGCCAGCAGGATGATCCCGGTGGTCACCGCCGCGACCCCGAGGCCCAGGGCGACGGGGCCGAAGATCTGCTTGTTCGACTCGACCCGCTGGTTGGTCTCCTTGCCGTGGTCCAGATCCGACTGGTACGAGACCAGCAGGACCGCGCCCCCGGCGAGGCCGGCAGCGCCGGCGCCGAGCAGCGTCCAGGCCAGGGCTCGACGCCCACGGCTGGCCGACGGCCCCGACGCGAGACACAGGTGGTCGACGGTGGCGTCCGCCTCCAGCACGATCTCGACCCGCTCCACCGGCTCGCGCTCGCGCCGGCACTCCAGGGTGTGCGCGCCGATGGGCACGTCCACCAGCGGGGTGGCCTGGTCGGTGGAGAAGACCGGCTGCAGCCGGTTGCCGTCCAGGTAGGCGACCGTGTCGGTGAAGTTGCCGGTGCCCAGGCGCACGCGCACGCGCCCCATCAGCCTCACGAGCTGCCCCTCGACGACGATGAGGTCCACGCCCTTGGCGTCGATGGCCCGCTCGTAGGGGCGATAGCCCAACTTCTCCAGCCGCAGGTCGTGGTTTCCGCGCGGTACGTCGAGCACTGTCGGCGTCACCTGGCCGGTGTCCTGCCCGTCCAGGATGATCCGGGCGCCGGTGAGGCTTCCCGAGAGCACCGAGACCTTGATGGGGCGCTCGAGCACCCGCTCCAGTCGGGCGACCAGGGCGCGCAGCTTCGGCTCCATGCGCTTGTCGTCCGGCACCACGTCCCGCACCAGCTCGTAGGCCTCCTCGACGCGGCCGAGCTGCTCGAGGGCCTCCCCCTTCTTGATGAGGATGATGGGCTTGGGGAAGAGGGCGTAGGCGCGGGTCAGCTTCTCGGCGGCCGCCTCGTAGTCGCGCGCCTCGAAGTCGTCGGCGGCCTGCTGGTACAGCTCATGGGCCGCGGCCTCGTCCTCGACGGTGGCCATCGCGGGCGCCGCCGCTCCCCACGAGCCGGCGAGCACCAGCAGGGCCAGCGCGGCGCGCGCGGGCGGCGACAGCCGATGGATGTTGGTCGGGTTCGGCGGCGGTGCAGGCTTCACGTCACCTCCTGGGCGGCTGAACATAGCCCGTGCGGCGCCCGCGATAAAGGCCACGCGCTCGCACCGTCCGATGTGCGCGCGCGGTTCCTGCCCCTGGAGGCCGCGACGGGGGAGACGCAGACCGGTGCAGGAGCCGGTAGCCCATCGGGGGAAGCCCGATGCGGTCGCGAGGGCGAGCCGGATCGGCGAGGCGCAGCCGGTTCCACGACCCGAGCGATCTCGAGGACATCGCGCGGCGGAGCAGGAACGCCGAGCTGATGGGGATCGCGTCTGGAGTCGGCTCTCATCGATACGCTACAGGCCCCTAGAAGTCCTGCCACTCGATCTTGCCCTTGCGCGGCTTGGGCGCGGGCTCCTTGGGAGCAGGCTTCGGCTCCTCCGCCGGCCTGGCGGTCGCAGCGCGCGCAGGCTTCGGCTTCCGCTCCTTGGGCTCCGGCGGCGGCAAGGCGTCGAGGCTGACCTCGATGCCCCCCTCCTCGTGCTCGGCGTCCGCGGTGACCGAGGCCACCTCGTAGCCGTCGAGCCGCAACGAGAGCTCCCGCGTGTCACCGGCGGGCACCGTGACCGAGAGCGGCGTGCGACCCAACACCTCGTCGCCGGCGAGCACCTCGGCCCCTGCCGGCTTGGTGCGCACCTCGACCAACGCGTCGCTGGTGACCTCGACCGCGGCCGCCCCCTCGGGCGCCTCGGCCCCTTCGGGCGCCGCCTCGTCCGCGGCGGGCTCCGGCGCGGCCTCGGCAGGCGCCTCGGCAGCAGCGGGCTCGTCGGCGGCGGCCACCGCGGCGACGGCAGCCGGCTCCTCGACCGCCTCCGGGGCGACGGCCGCCGGCTCGGCCTCGAGCTGGGCCTGGAGCGCCTCGCCCCCCGCGCCGTCCAGGTCCCGACCGGGCCCGATCGCGAACCAGAGCGCCGTCCCGCCGCCCACGAGGATCACCACCAGCGCGGCGATCGCCGCCGCGATGGCCCACGGGCTCGAGCGCGGCGGGTCGAGCATCGGCGCGGCGTTGTACGGGCTCGACGGCGACACCGTCGTACCCGGCCGCTCGGTGGTCACCCCTGCGGGCGCGGCCCCGCCCGGGCCGGTCGGGAGCCGCGGCGGTCGCTGGCCAGGGAGCGGCCGGCGCAAGGCGGCGACCTCGGTGAGCGACGCGTCCCCTGCCCCGTCCACGCCTGCGGTGGCGGGCGCCGGGGTCATCGCCGTGCCGCGCGACGGCGTGTCGCTGAAGCCGTCGTCCAGAGCCGGGATCGCCACGCCCGAGCCGGTGACGACGGTCACCTCCTCGATGTCGGCGTCGGTGACGCTCTTGAAGCGCCGCAGGCCGCTCTGGTTGGCCATGCGGGTGGCGACCGCGTCCAGGGCGGCGCCCACCTCCTCGGCCGTGGCGGGCCGGTCCGCCGGGCGCTTGCGCAGGAGCTGGAACACCAGGGCCTCGAGGTCGGGCGGCACCTGGAGGTCGGGCTTCACGCTGCGCAAGGGCGGCGGCGTCTCGTGGATCTGCTTCATCACGATGGCGATGGGCGTGTCCGCCCGGAAGGGCGGCGCGCCGACGAGGCACTCGTAGAGGATGGCCCCCAGCGCGTAGAGGTCGCTGCGGGGGGCGACGGGCTCGCCCAGCGCCTGCTCGGGCGCGATGTAGAGCGGCGTGCCTGCGATGAAGCCCGTGGCGGTGTGCGCCTGGTCGGTGCCGCCCCCGCCTTCGGTGAACTTGGCGATCCCGAAGTCCAGGACCTTGACGTAGTCCTTCTCGCCGAAGAAATCACACAGGAAGATGTTGTCCGGCTTGAGATCGCGGTGCACCAGCCCGGCCTGGTGCGCCTCGCCGATGGACTTGACCACCTGGCGCGCGATGTGGACCACCCGCTCGGCCGGCAGCCCGCGCTCGCGGCGGATGACCCGCGAGAGCACCTGGCCCTCGAGCAGCTCCATCGCGATGTAGAGGTGGCCATCCTCGGACTTGCCGTAGTCGAACACGCGGATGGTGTGCGGGTGGCGCAGGTGGCTCGAGGCCAGCGCCTCGTGGTTGAAGCGCTGGACCTGGCCGGGGTCTTCGGAGAGGTGGCGCGGCAGCACCTTCAGCGCGACCTGCTTGGCCATGCTGAGCTGCTCGGCGACGTAGACCACACCCATCCCGCCACGTCCGAGAACGCGCTCGATGCGGTAGCGCCCGTCGAAGACCCGCCCGATGAGGGCTTCGGCGCCGTCGCTGCCCGTGGCCTGCGTCAAACCGGCTCCCCGTGGCGCCAAGGCCGACCCATCGTCCTGACGCGCACGCACGCGACTCTATCACGGCTCGCCACCAGAACCCAAGAGCCTGGGCGGCATCAGCCGCTGGACGGCGGCACCCGGAAGGCCCCCGGCAGCCCGACGACCGGCGTGGCCGAGCCGGCGGCCACGAGCCGGCGGCGCTCCCCCACGCGCTGGCGGTAGGCGTCGCGCCCGGCCGCGAGGACGCGCGGGTCGGTGGCGTAGCCGAAGCAGAGGGTCACGTGGGCGCTGTCGGCGTCGTCGGCGCGGCTCTCAGGGTGCGTCGCGTCGAGGCTGGCGCCGTTTCCCTGATGGAAGCGTTGTATTCCAAGCCACGGACGCCCCTCCGCGTCGCACAAGCGCGCGGTCGTGACCCGGGCGGCCTCGGCCGGCTCGCTCAGCCCCAGCGCCAGCATCGCCCTCCGCAGCCCCAGGGCCGGGGACAGCGTCTGGATCGTCGGCGCGGGGCGGGCCCGTCCGAGCTCCCGCACCGCGGCGGCGGCCAGGCTGCGGCCGAGGCCCGCGCCGCGCACCTCCGGGTCGGTGGTGACCGCGATGAGGTGCCACACCGCAGGCGGCTCACCTTCGTCCAGCGCCGGGACGCGGCCCTCGAGGAGGTCGTCGAAGCGGGTCACCGGCTCGCGCACGCCCAGGGCCACGATGGCGCCCAGGAGCTGCTGGCGCCCGCCCTCCCCGCTCACGCCGAACACGCGCACCGGCCAGCGCCCTCCGGGGCGCACCAGCGAGAGCCATCGCCCCATCCCCCGCGCGATCCAGGGCGCGTGGAGGGCCAGGAAGGCCTCGTGGAGGGCGCTCCCCGGCCCCAGCTCGGCGAGCTCCAGCTCGCGCGGCGGCCCCGCCTTCACCGCATCAGCGAGAGCGGCCGGACGTGGAGACCCCGCGCGCGGGTGAGCTGGTCGAAGCCCAGCGCCGACAGGGTCACGCCCTTGCCGCTGTCGCCGAAGCCGGTCCAGGGCAGCGACGGGTCCACGTAGTCGCAGCGGTTCACGAAGACGGTGCCCGCGCGCACGCGGCGAGCCAGCGCGCCGCCGACGTGGTGGTCGGCGGTCCAGATGGAGGCGGTCAGGCCGTAGACGGTGTCGTTCATCAAGCGCAGCGCCTCGGCGTCGTCCTCGACCGCCGCGATGCCGATGACCGGGCCGAAGCTCTCCTCGGTCATCAGGCTCATCGCGTGGGTCGCGTCGGCCACCACCGTCGCCGGGTAGCGCCACCCGGGTCCGGCCGGCCGCTCGCCCCCCAGCAGCAGGCGCGCCCCCTTGGCCACCGCATCGGACACCTGCGCGTCGAGGGTCTCCAGGGTCTCGGGGGTCGCGAGGGCGCCGATGAGCGTGCCGTCGGCGGTCGGGTCGCCGATGGTCCAGCGGCGCGCCTGCTCGACGTAGGCGTCGACGAAGTCGGCGTAGAGCGAGCGGTGGACGTAGATGCGTTCCACGGCGCAGCAGGACTGGCCGGCGTTGTAGAAGGCGCCCTCGACCAGGTTCGGGACGGCGATGTCCAGGGGCATGTCGGCCCGGACGTAGGCGGGGTCCTTCCCGCCCAGCTCGAGGCCGGCGTCGATGAAGCCCTGCTCCCGCTGGGCGACGTGCTGGTAGACCGTGCGCCCGGCTGCGGTCGAGCCGGTGAAGAACACGCCGTCGACGAGGGGATGCTGCACCAGCCCGCGGGCGTCCCGGCCCCGCACGGTGACGGCGGTGACCAGCCCGGCGGGCGCCTCGGCCGCGGCGAAGGCGCGCTCGAACCAGAGGCCCACCCGGGCGGTCTGGCTGGCGTGCTTGAGGAGGACAGCGTCCCCGGCCAGCACCGCCGGGACCACCACGTTCACCGCGATGAGCAGCGGATAGTTCCAGGCGGCGATGTCCAGGACCACCCCGAGCGGCTCCTTGAGCAGCGTGCGGCGGATCCCGTCGCCCTGGGCCCCACCGCGGTCGGCGAGCGCGTCGGGGGCCAGCGCCATCATCATGCGGGCACGACCGATCATCGTCCCGACCTCGCCGCGCGCCTCGGCGACGGGCTTGCCCATCTGACGCGAGATCTCCAGCGCCAGCGTGTCGCGCTCGCGCCCGGCCACCTCGATGAAGCGCTCGACCAGGGCGAGGCGGGTGTCCAGCGTGGTGGACGCCCAGCGGTCCGCGGCGGCGCGGGCGGCGCGCACCTTGGCGTCGACCGCGGCCGGGTCGTCCAGGGGCAGCTCGAAGGCCGGCTCGCCGGTCCAGGGGTTGGTGATCGTCAGCGACTGCGTGGACATCGGGGAGCCTCACCTTCAGGGGGCGCGCACCCGACCTGGGCGCAGCGGCGGGCGCGAGCATGCCGCGATTGCCCGGGGCCGCAAAGGGAAAGGATGCGGGTCCTGGCGGCGGCGCCCGCGCGGGGCGGCGAGAGCTCTGGCCACCGCGCTCAGGCGGCGCGGATGCCGTCCCGGAGCAGGAAGCGCGGCCAGTCGGCCACCAGCCTGCTCACCTGGTCGGCGCTCAGCACGTCGGAGAAGAGGCGGCCCTGGAGCTGGTGGCAGCCCAGGCGGGCGAGCGCGCGCGACTGGGCCAGCGACTCCACGCCCTCCGCGACCACCCGGAGATCCATGCCGCGCGCAGCCGAGACGATGGTCCGCACCATGAGGTCCGCCGCGACGTCCCGCTCCATCGCGTGCACGAAGGAGCGGTCGATCTTCAGCACGTCGACCCGCGCGCGGTGGAGCGCACCCAGCGACGAGTAGCCGGTGCCGAAATCGTCGAGCGCCAGCCGAACGCCCGCCTCGCGCAGGAGGGCGAGGTTGGCGCGGGTGTAGGTGCAGTCGCTCATCAAGACCGCCTCGCCGAACTCGAGATCGAGACAGTGGGCCGGCAGACCGGTCCTGCGCAGCGTCGCGACGACGAACTCGGCGAAGTCCGCCCGCTGGAACTGGCTCTTCGAGACGTTGACCGAGAGCCCGATCGCCGCGGCCGACCGGCGCTCCGCTCGCCAGGCGCACGCCTCGGCGACGGCGCGGCGGAGGACGAACCGGTCCAGCTCGACCACGAGGCCGGTCTCCTCGGCGACGTCCATGAACTCCGAAGGGCTGAGCGGCCCGCGGGTGGGGTGGTTCCAGCGGACCAGCGCCTCGAAGCTCCCCAGGGCGCCGGTGGTGGCCTCCACGGTGGGCTGATAGACCACGTCCAGGCCGCCGTTCTCCAAGGAGGCGCGGAGGTCCTCCTCCAGCTCGCGGCGGCGGAGCACCTCCTCGCGCAGCTCGAACTCGAAGGGCTCGCAGCGGTCCTTGCCCAGCGACTTCGCGCGGTACATGGCGATGTCGGCGTCGCGCACCACGGCGTCCGCGTCGGAGTAGTCCACCGAGCCGAACGCCACGCCGATGGAGCAGGTGACCCGGACCTCGCGGCCATGGACGACGAAGCGCTCGGCGAGTCGCGTCCGGATGCGCTCGGCCACCGCGTCGATGCGGGCGCGCTCGGGCACACCCCGGACGATGACGGCGAACTCGTCGCCCCCCAGGCGCGCGGCGGTGTCCGAACCGCCGATGCAGCCGCGCAGGCGACCGGCGAAGGCGGTGAGGAGCCCGTCCCCGACCTGATGACCGAGGCTGTCGTTGATGGCCTTGAAGCGGTCGAGGTCGATGAAGAGCAGCGCGTAGGTGGCCATCCCCCGCTGGCGGGCCTGGGCGACGGCCTCCTGGAGCTCTTCGAGGAAGAGCGCGCGGTTCGGCAGCGAGGTGAGGGCGTCGTGGCGGGCGGCGTGGGCGAGCGCCTGCTCGGCCATCTTGCGCGGGCTGATGTCGGCCAGCGAGCCCGCGATGCGGCGCGGCACGCCGGCCTCGTCGCGCACGGCGAGCCCCCGCACCAGCACCCAGCGCCAGCCCCCGTCGGCGTGGCGGAGGCGATGCTCGCTCTCGAACTGCACGGTCTCATCGGCCAGGTGCGCGTCGAAGGCCTCGCGGAACGCCGGCAGATCGTCGGGGCAGATCCTCCCGAGCCAGGTGCTCGGGGTCACGTCGCCGGTGCGGGGGGACAGGCCGAGCATCTCGAGCCAGCGCGGCGAGACGTAGATGGCGTCGTTGTCGAGGTCCCAGTCCCACAGGCCGTCGTTGGAACCACGCACGGCCATGGCGTAGCGCTCGTCGCTCTCCCGGAGCGCGCGACGGGCCTCGCGGAGGCGGCTGAGGGTGTCCCGGGTCGCCCGATCGGCGAGGAAGAGCAGGAGCGCGGCGACCACCAGGTATGCGTTCGAGGAGGCCCACGCCGCGGCGGCATCCGAGCCGGGTGAGGCGAAGTCGAGCGGCAGATCGCGCAAGCGCGACCGGGACAGCAGCACCATGGCGGCGCCGGTGGTCACCGAGAGCAGGGTGAAGCCGATGGCTGCCCGCCCGCCCAGCACCAGGCCGGCGACGATGATGCCGACGGCGTAGGCCCCGTAGGCCGGGCTCTGGACGCCGCCCGAGGCCAGGGTGGTCGCGGTGACCAGCCCGTACAGCGACGCGCAGACCAGCAGCGCCGCCGCGTGGGTGCGGTGGTGTCGGTTGAGCCAGGCGGCCACCCCCAGCAGCGCGAGCACGCCCAGGCAGGGCGGGAACGCCTCCGGGGCGCTGGCCAGGTGCACGTAGAAGGGACAGAACACGAGCAACACCGCCGCGAGCGCCCGCATCACCGCGTCGAGCACCGCGGCCTCGCGTGACTGCGGGGCCTCGGGCCGCCGCCGGGGGACGATCGCGGTCGGCGGCGGCGCTGGCGCGGTCGGGGGTGGCGCTGGGAGCGGCGCGTCCCGACCTTCCGGGCGGGACCGCAGCGCTTCGGGTGTGTCGGGCTTCAACGGCGCACACTCCTGGGACGCGGGACCGGCCACCCGACGGCGGCAGGGCCCCTGCATGGGAGCCATCGGCCCGATGCCCCGGACCCTTGAGCCCGTAGCGCAGCCGCGCTGACGATCCGGCGCGTTCGCGGCCCGCTGGCCCGCCCGCCCTGCCCCGGGCCGAGCGTGGCCGAGTTGGCACTGTCGCCCCAGGCGCCCGACCTGCTATCCTGCGGTGTGGAGGAACAGCGACCGTTGCAGCGCGTCCCCGGCTACCATCTGGAACACACGCTCTGCGCGGACGCGCGGCGCACGGTCTACCGCGCCACGCGCGACCTCGACGGCGCGGAGGTCGTCCTCAAGACCACGACCGCGCCGGCCCAGGCCGCTGAGCTCGCGCGATTCCGCCGCGCCTTCGAGCTGATGCACCACCTGGAGCTGCCGGGCGTGTGTCGCACCCTCGACCTCTTCGAGCACGACCGCCGCCCCTACCTGGTCATGGAGGACAGCCACGGCGAGACGCTCAGCACCTGGCTCAGCGACGGCCCGCTCGAGACGGGACACGCGCTGACGCTGGGCGCCCGACTGGCCGAGGCCCTGGCCCAGCTCCACCATCACGGCATCGTGCACGCCGACGTCAACCCGCGAAACGTCCTGCTGACGGCCAACGGGGGCGTGCAGCTCATCGACTTCGACACCGCGCTGCGCCTCAGCTCCAGCGCCGACGAGCCGCCCCCGGCGCTCGGTCCCGAGGGCACGCTGGCCTACATCGCGCCCGAGCAGACGGGGCGCCTGCACCGACCGGTGGACCACCGCGCCGACCTCTACGCCTTCGGGATCACGCTCTACGAGATGCTGACCGGAGGGCGCCCCTTCGACGCGGACACCCCCGGGGGCCTGGTGCACGCCCACCTCGCCGTGGCGCCGCGGCCGCCGCACCTGGCCTTCCCGCAGGTCCCCGAGCCCGTGTCCGAGATGGTGATGCGCCTGCTCGCCAAGGAGCCGGACGACCGCTACCAGACCGCCTGGGGCCTGATGGCCGACCTCGAGCTCTGCGTCGCGCAGCTCGCGGGCCACGGACGGGTGGAGAGCTTCGAGCTCGGGGCCGCCGACATCTCCACGCGCCTCAGGCTGGACCAGCACCTGCACGTGCCCTCCGACGAGTGCACCACGATGCTCGCGCACCTGGAGCGCGCCAGCCAGGGCGGCGCCGAGGTGCTGCTGGTCACCGGCCCCTCCGGCATCGGAAAGACCACGCTCATCCAGCGCTTCTTCGTCCCGGGCGCCCGCCAGCTCGGGCGCGTGGCCAGCGCCACCTTCGAGGCGCGCGCCGGGAGCTCACCCACCTCGGGGCTGCGTCGCGCGCTCGGCGAGCTGGTGCAGCTCGTGCTCAGCGGCCCCGACGACGAGGTCGCGCTGACGCGGCGAAAGATCCTGGCGGCGCTGGGCGAGGACGCGGCCCTGGTCGCCGACGCGGTGCCGGGGCTGCGCCTGCTCACCGGCGAGCTCGCGCCGCCGGGCGAGGTCCCGGCCGACGAGGCCCGTCATCGGTTCCGCGGCGCGTTCCGGCGCTTCATGCAGTGCCTCGCGACCCAGGAGCGCCCGCTGGTGCTGGTGCTGGACGACCTCCAGCGCGCGGACGAGGGTGCGCTCGAGCTGCTGCAACAGCTCATCCTCGACGGCGCCACCGCTCACTTCATGCTGGTCGGCGCCTACCGCGACGACGAGGTGGGCCCCAGCCACCCGCTGGCGCCCTGGCTGGGCGCCCTGGAGAGCCACGGGATCGCCTCGTCCACCCTGGCGCTGTCGCCGCTGAGCACCACGGCCATCGAGGGGCTCATCGCGGCGACCCTGGCGGCTCCCACGGCGGAGATCGCGCCGCTCGCGCACGCCGTCAGCGCGAAGACCCAGGGCAACGCGCTCTTCGTAGGCCGCTTCCTGCGCTCACTGCACGACGACGGCGCGCTGCGGGTGGACCCCGCGCTGGGCCGCTGGACCTGGGACCTCGACCAGATCCGCCGGATGCCCTTCACCGAGAACGTCGCCGCGCTGATGGCTCGCCGCGTGCGGCTGCTCCCCGAGGCCACGCGCCACGTGCTGGCAGCCGCGGCGTGCATGGGCGTGCGCTTCGATCCGGCGGTCCTGGCGCGGGCGCTGGAGCTGGGCGAGGAGGTGGTGCTGCGCGATCTGTGGCCGGCGGTGCGCGACGACTTCGTGGTGCCGCCCGCGCAGACCGTCCCCGAGGGCATGGAGCGCTACCGGTTCGCCCACGACCGCGTCCACGACGCCGCGTACGAGCTGGTGCCGCCCCCGGTGCGCGCGAGCCTGCATCGACGCATCGGCTGGGCGCTGGCGGCCAACCAGGGCGCCGAGGCGGCCCGCGCGGAGGCGGCGACCCAGCTCGGTCTCGCGCTCCCGCTCATCCAGGACGTCGGCGAGCGGATCGCCCTGGCCGAGCTGGCGCTCGAGGCGGGGCGCAGCGCCGCGGCCGCCATGTCCCACGCCGCGGCCCGCGACCACCTGCAGACGGGGCTCGACGCTCTGCCCCCCGATGCGTGGGAGAGCGCCTACGGGCTCTGCTTCCAGCTCCACCTGGCGCGCGCGGAGAACGCCGAGCTGACCGGCGAGTTCGGCACCGCCAGCACCTGCATCGACACCGTGCTGCAGCGCGCGCGCTCCCCGCGCGAGCGAGCGGCGGTGCTGGTGAGCCAGATCACCCTGCGCAGCCGCATGAGCGACGCCGCGGGCGCGGTCGCTGCGACGCGCGAGTGCCTGGCGCTCTTCGGCGAGCACGTGCCCTACTCCAACGAGGAGGCCGCGCCGCTGCACGCCGCCGCCGACGCCGCGCTGGACGCGCTCATCACCGGCCGGGACCCGGCGGCCATGGTCGAGGGGCCCGAGACCGAGGACGAGGACGCACGCATCATCATGTCCGCGATCGCGGCGGCCTCGAACCCGTCGTACACGCAGCCGTGGGCGCTCGGCACCATCGCGCGCCTGGCCGTGCGCGTCTCGCTGGAGAAGGGGCACACACCCGACTCCGCGCACGCCTTCGTCCTCTACGGGTGGATGCTGGCGATGGTGGGGCAGCGGGACCGTGCAGAGCGCTTCGCCCGCACGGGGCTCGCGCTGTCGGAGCGCGGAGCGGCCGCGTCGCGTACCGCGCGCCTCCACCACCTGTACGCCTGCTTCATCGAGCACTGGTCCCACCCCTGGTCGGAGGGACGCGCGCGTCTCGAGCGCGCCCTGGCCCTGGCGCGACACCAGGGCTACCACGAGACGGCGGCCTGGGTGTCGCTGAACATCTGCTGGATGGCCTTCGCGGCCGAGGACGACCTGCTGGTCGCCCGGCGCCGCATCGAGGAGGCGCTGGCGCTGGCGCGCGGCGAGTTCGAGCACCGGGACGTCGCCACCAACATCCTGCTCACGCTGCACCGCGTGCTGCGCCTGACCGGCGACAGCGCCGCCAGGGAGGAGCTGGACGCGGAGGGGCTCGGGGAGGCGGAGCTGCTGGCATCCCTGGCGCACTTCCAGGGCTTCATCGCCGCCAACCGGGTCCAGGCGATGGTGACCGCGTGTCTGCTCGGCGAGCTGGACGAGGCGCTGGGGGAACGCGCCGCGGCCGAGCCGCTGCTGGGGACGGCGGCGGCGTCGCTGTGGCAGAGCCGGTTCCACACCTACGGGGCGCTGGTGCTCACCGGGCTGTGGCGGTCGCGCTCCGAGTCCGAGCGCGAGGGCTGGCTCGAGGCCATCGAGGCCTCGCTCGGAGAGCTGCGCTCCTACGCGGAGCTGCGAGAGGACGGCCTGGGCGCCGAGCGCGATCTCGTCGCCGCCGAGCTCGCGGGGCTGCGAGGCGAGACGGAGCGCGCGTCGGCGCTCTACGACGCGGCGATCGAGGGGGCGATGGAGGCCGGCGATCGCGCGCTCTGTGCCCTGGCCTCCGAGCGCTGCGCGGGCTGGCACGAGGCGCGCGGCGACGAGCGCCTGGCTCGGAGCTATCTCTTCGATGCCCGCCACGCCTTCGAGCGCTGGGGCGCCGTGGCCAAGGTGGCTCGCCTCGACGCCGGGACCGACCTCGCGCGCGCACCGCTCACCGTGAGGCGCTCGTGGCGCAACCGCAGCGGCGAGGCCGCGCTGGACCTCCACGCGGCGATGATGGCCAGCCGCGCCGTGTCGGTGGAGATCGACCTGGACCGCCTGCTGGCCACCCTGATCACGCAGGTCATCGAGCTGGCGGGGGCCTCGCGCGGGTGCCTGCTGCTGGAGACCGAGGGGGAGCTGCGCGTCGAGGCCGCCGTCGAGGGGCCCGACGAGGAGCCGGCGGTCATGCTGGCGCGGCCTTTCAGCGAGCACCCGATGTGCGGGGCGGTGGTGCAGTTCGTCCAGCGCACCGGCCAGCCGGTCCGCCTGCCCGACGCGCGGCTGAGCGGCCGCTTCGGGCAGGATCCCCACATCCTGTCGCAGCGTCCGCGTGCGCTCCTCTGCATGCCCATCACGCACCAGGGCCGCCAGCTCGCCCTGCTCTACCTGGAGAACCAGTACCTCGTCGGCGCCTTCGACTCGAGCCGCCAGCACGCCCTCGATCTCATCGCGGCGCAGGCGGCGATCTCGATCCAGAACGCCTTCCTGTTCCGCCGCCAGTCGCAGATGGCCGAAGCGCTCAACGCGGCCTCGACCGAGAACGCGCGCTTGCACGGCGAGCTGACGCGCGCGCTCCAGGAGCTCAAGGCCACCAACGCCCGGCTGCAGACCCAGGCCCGCTCGCTCGAGGCCACCGTGCGGCTGCGCACCGCCGACATCGAGCGGATGCATCGGCACCACGACCGGGTGCTCAGCTCGATCGACCAGGGCATCCTCTGCCTGGATCGCGGCGGGTTCATCTACTTCGCCAACCCGGCGGCCTCGAGGCTCACGGGTTGGAGCCACGACGCGCTGGTCGGCCGCTCGCACCGGGAGATGCTGCAGTCCGACGGGGGCGAGCCTCTGCCCGAGCCCTGCGCCGGCGGTGGCGTGTCCACCCGTGACGCCCGCTTCGTGCGCGCCTCCGGCGACTCGCTGCCGGTGGAGTTCGGCTGTCAGCCCATCCGCGACGACCTGGGCGAGATCGTGGGCGCCGTGCTCACCTTCCGCGACGTCACGCGCCGCCGGCAGCTCGAGACCCAGCTGCAGCACGCGCAGAAGATGGAGGCGATGGGCCGGTTCGCCGGCGGCGTCGCGCACGACTTCAACAACCTGCTCACCCCGATGCTGGGCAACGTGACGCTGGTGCGGGACGTGCTCGGGCAGGAGCGGCCGGACGTGCTGCCCTGGCTGGACGACATCGAGCGCGCCGGCAGCCGGGCGGCGGAGCTGGTCAAGCAGGTCCTCGCGTTCAGCCGCCGCTCCGAGGTCTTCTTGCGGCCCATCGACCCCGCGCCCGTCATCGAGGACGTCGTGCGCTTCCTGCAGCGCTCGGTCGAGCGCTCCATCGCCATCGACTGGGAGCCGCCGGAGCGCCTGCCGTGGATCCAGGCGGACGCCGGGGGGATCCACCAGGTGCTGCTGAACCTGGGGCTGAACGCCCGCGACGCGCTGCGCGATCGGCTGCGTAGCGGCGATGGGGCCAACCTGCGGCTGGCGATCCGTGCCGACGAGGTGCGCATCGGCGATGACGGCGCCGCCGCGCCGCTGGGGCTGCGTCCCGGGCACTGGGTGCGCATGAGCGTGGAGGACAACGGCGTCGGCATGGCGCCGGCAACCCAGGAGCGGGTGTTCGAGCCCTTCTTCACGACCAAGGGCGTGGGCGAGGGCACCGGCCTGGGGCTGAGCGTGGTCTACGGGATCATCGAGCAGCACGGCGGGTTGGTGCAGTGCCACAGCGAGGAGGGCCGCGGCACGACGATGGTCTGCTATCTGCCGGCGCGGGAGCCGAGCGCGAAGCCGGCGAGCGAGACGGCGCCGCGGGTGTGGCGCGGGCGGGGCGAGCGGGTGCTCATCGCCGACGACGAGCCGCTGATGCGCTCGCTGGGGCGCCATCTGCTCGAGAGCCTCGGGTACATCGTCGTGGACGTGGGGAGCGGGCAGGCTGCCGTGGACGCCTACCGCGACCAGCCCCAGGCCTTCCACCTGGTCATCCTCGACCTGTCGATGCCGGGCATGCCCGGCGACGAGGCGCTGCGCCAGATCCTGCACCTGGACGCCCGCGCGCGGGTGATCCTGTGGAGCGGCTACGCGGCCGACACGGAGACGGGCTCAGCCGAGGAGATGGGAGCGCGCGCCTTCGTCGCCAAGCCCTTCCGCGCGCAGGACCTGGCGCGGGTGGTCCGGGGCGTGCTCGACTCGGTCTAGGAGCGCGTCGCGGACAAGGGATCCAGGTGGATCCGAGGTGCTTCCGAGGTGATTCGGCGAGGCCTGGCGAAGCGAAGCCGCTTCCAGAACCCGAGGCAAACCAAGAGGTTTGCCGCAGCGCCTCCGGGACGCCGAGGCGCCCGAAAGCGCCCGGAGCCGACGAATCATCCATCCGCTACACGCTCCCCGGCCCCACCCGGCCGCCGGCGGCGCGCCGCAGGGGTCACGGCGAGCGGAGCACCACGGGGAGGGTCAGGTCGCCGACCAGGAGCCCGGCGGTGGTGCGCACGGTGAGCGAGAGCTCCGCGGGCACGTCGATCCACTGCTTCCAGTCCGCCTCGTCGACGATGAGGTAGAGCTCGGTCGCGTAGCCGTAGCCGTCGCGGCCGTCGACGAGCGCCCGCTTGGCCCATTGACGGTCGGCGAGCGTGACGCCGTCGGCGGTGAGCGTGGTCTGCACCCGGAGCTCTCCCTGGAGCAGCGCCGCCGTGCGGAAGCCGAGCACCACCATGTGCAGCCCCTGCAAGCCGCCGACGATCTCGAGATCGGCGTCCTCCGTCAGCACGCGGACGGCCTTCGAGACGATCAGCGGCGCCGGCGACGAGGTGGCGTCGGGATCCGGCACGAGCAGGGGCGTCCCGGCGGGGTGGGTGAGCAGGTCGAGGCGCGCGTCGGAGCAGGGCGGCTTGTCCGATGCCACGCCCGAGCCCTCCCCGGGCGAGCAGGTCCAGGCATCCTCCGGGATGGTGTCGCCCTGGTGGGAGTCGCCGCCCGATGCGTCCCCGGCCGAACCCACGCGCTGCGAATCGCAGCCGGCGACGACGAACGACGCGACCAGCATCGCGAGCGCGGCGTGTGCAACCGGGCGCAAGAGGCGGTGTCCTTCGCGGGTGCTGGCAGCGGATCCCAGTGTGACACGGGTTTGCAAACCGACGGACTCCCCTCGAGCGGTGCACCCACAGGGTACCGAGACCGGCACGCCCGCCACAAGCGGCGCGCGAGGGTGGATCCGAGTGCCGGATCGGTTCACCATGCATCCCCGCGCGACACATTCGAGCCACACTCGCGCCCGCTCCGTGCTGCAGGGCCTCTGCACGCGAGCCGCCCATCTGGAGTGATCGATGCAGATGACCATTCGCCCGATGCTGCGCCTCGCCGCCGCAGCCGCCAGTGCCTGCCTGCTCGCGACCAGCACGGGATGCAACGACTCGCCCGACAAGGTGGCCGAGGGCATCTTCGCGGCCCCCGGCGAGCCGGTGCCGAGTGCGACCCCCGAGCAGCTCGCGACCTTCGAGCGGGGCAAGAAGGTCGCCCTGCGGCGCTTCTCCCCCGAGGACGGCCTGGGCCCGACCTTCAACGTCACCTTCTGCGGCGCCTGCCACGAGCGGCCCACCTTGGGCGGCTCGGCCCCCAGGTACCGGGACTTCTTCCTGGTCGGGTTCGAGTCCGAGGCCGGGTCCTTCCTGCCCCTGGGCAACTCCGGGGTGCGTGCGCAGTACGACACCCAGGAACGGGATCATCACCCACAGCCGACCACGACGAACGTGTACTCGAAGCGCAACTCGATCCCCTTCTTCGGCGTGGGCGTGCTGGCCGAGATCCCCGAGGAGGAGATCCTGCGCAACGCCGACCCCGACGACGCCGACGGCGACGGGATCAGCGGACGCCCCAACTACGACCGCGGCTTCGTGGGGCGCTTCGGCCGCAAGGCGCAGACCGTGTCCCTGGAGGGTTTCATCCGCGGACCGATCAAGAACCACCTGGGGGTGACCACCGACCCGCTGCCGGACGCGCGCAAGAAGCTGCTGCCGGTGCCGTCGGCGGCCGACCCGACCGACGTGCGGACGGCGGCGGGCGCGCTGACCAGCGATGGCCTCGGGACGATGGCGGCGGCTCAGGCGGCCGCGCCCGCGGAGCCCACCCGCGACAAGGACGCGGTGCCGGATCCCGAGATGAGCGAAGACGATCTCTTCGACGTGGTGGCCTTCACCATGCTCATGGCGGCGCCGCGGCCCGATCCACCGACCGAGGAGTCCGAGGCGGGCCGCGCCATCTTCGGTGAGCTGGGGTGCACGAGCTGCCACGTGCCGGCGCTGAAGGGACCGCGTGGGCTGGTGCCGGCCTACACCGACCTGCTGATCCACGACATGGGGCCGCTCTTGGACGACAAGACGCCGATGCAGCTCGCCGAGGGGCGCGAGTTCCGCACCCAGCCCTTGTGGGGCGTGATGGCCGTGGGGCCCTGGCTGCACGACGGCCGCGCCGAGACGCTGGACGAGGCCATCCGGATGCACGGCGGCGAAGCCCAGGCTGCCAGCGACGCCTACGTCGCCCGGCCGGAAGCCGACCGCGAGCTGGTCATCCGATTCCTCGAGTCGCTCGGCGGACGCGAGGCCCACTCGGAGGGCCTGATCCCGCCCGGCACGCCCATCGCCGAGCCGGGGACCTACGGCGGACCGATGCGCGCCCTGGACGCCAACGAGGCGTCGACCTACCTGGCGGGCCGCGCGATCTTCGATCGCAACGTCGGCGAGCACCAGGGCCTCGGGCCTGGGTTCAACGGCGACGCCTGCCGCGCCTGCCACACCGATCCCGTCGTCGGCGGCGCGGGCCCGCTGGGGGTCAACGTCACCCGACACGGCTTCTTGGACCGGACCACCGGGACCTTCATGGCCCCGGCCATCGGGACCATGGCCCACAAGGCCAGCACGGCGCTCAACGCCCCGCCCCCGATGGATCCCGACGCCGACTGCTTCGAGCTGCGCCAGACGCCGGGCCTGTTCGGGTTGGGGCTCATCGAGCAGATCTCCGCCGAGACCATCCTCGCTGGCGCCGACCCCGACGACCTGGACGAGGACGGGGTGAGCGGTCGGGCGCGCATGCTCGAGGATGGCCGGATCGGGCGGCTCGGCTGGAAGGCCGGCGTCCCCTCGGTGGAGGAGTTCCTGCGCGACGCCATGACCAACGAGATGGGCGTCACCGTGCCCGTCCGCGAGGGGCAGAGCTTCGGGGCGAGCGCCGACGCGGACGACCGCCCGGACCCGGAGCTGGACGGGGGCGACTACGACGCCATCCTCTTCTATCTGCAGATGCTGGGGCCGCCGCCGCGCGACCGCTCGGACGTGGCGCTCGAAGATGCGGGCGAGGAGGTCTTCGACCGGATCGGCTGCGAGTCCTGCCACACGGCCAGCCTCGCCACCGCCGATGGCACGCCGGTCAACCTCTACAGCGATCTGCTGCTGCACGACGTGGCGACCGCCGACGCCATCGGCATCGCCGACGGCCCCGCGGGGATCCACGAGTTCCGCACCTCGCCGCTGTGGGGCATCGGCAAGACGGAGCCCTACATGCACGACGGGCGCGCCAGCACCCTCGAGGACGCGATCGTCGAGCACGCCAGCGAGGCCGAGGGCGCGCGCGAGCGGTACCTGGCGCTGGACGCGGTCGACCGCGACGCGCTCCTGGCCTTCCTCCGCTCCCTCTAGGGACCGCGGAGCCTCCATGCGATCCGGCGCAAGGCGCGGGCCCGGTGACCTCGGCGTCCCAGGCCCGCAGCCCGGTATCGCGGGGGTGATGGGACGGGGATGGGGTTGCCACGCTCTCCCGTCACGCGGCTGGCCCCGGTCCTTCCAGGCCCTGGAGCGCATCGGCGTCGCGCACACGGCAGGCGCCCTCCCTGCGCGATGCCCTGACGAAGCGTCCCCGGCGCTCCGCGCGGTCAGGGCATGGGAACGTCCCCTGGCGGGATCAGCGAGGATGGCTGCCGGCAGGGCCGCTCGCCTTCACGGCCACCTCCGCCGGCCAACCGCGTGCGACATGTCATCGGCACATGCCGGCGTGCGGCCGACGGCGACGTCTCGCCGGTGCCGCCGATCGCACGCGTCCCAGCTGCCCGCCGCCCTTGTGGGAGCGGCCGCCAGCGCCCGCACCGACTCGCCCTGGCATCGGCGTCCGTCCGCCACCACCGCGCTGCGGGCTGCCGGCGACGGCGATACGTGAGCGGCTCGTCCGATCGGCAGCCTCGCGCGCCGACCGACCCGCGGGCACCGAGCGACGGGGATCGCCAGGGGCACGCTGGGACGCGGCGCACCAGCCTCTGGGGCGACGTGGGGGCCCTGGCCGCGGTGGCATGCATGGCGGCGGCGGCGCTCGCCGCCTGCGACAGCGGGGCCAACAGGCTGCGCATCACCTCAGCCGACGGGACGCTCGAGCGCCTGTCCGTCCGCTACGCCGAGGCGCGTACGGCAGAGGAGCGGCGCGACGGGCTCCGGACCCGCCCTCCGCTTCAGCCGGATGAGGGCCTGGTGCTCGTCTTCCCGCTGGAGGGGGAGGTCTGCATCCACAACGTCGGCGTGGCCTACGGCATCGACGTCGTCTTCGTCGCCAGCGATGACCGGGTGGTGGGCCAGCCGGTCCCGCTGGCCGCTGAGGAGGCCGAGGCGGCCTGTCGCGCGCCGGTGGACCGGGTCGTCGAGGTGCGCGCCGGGGTCGCAGCGACGGTTCGCGCCGGCGACCGGGTGCTCGGGGGCCCCTGACCACCGCCCAGGCGGCGCGGCGTCGGGGCCACGCGACGCCCCGCGGCCCTGTCGTCGGCCACCCCACCCGGCACCGCTGGCCCCTGGGCAGGCCCTGGCGCCATGCCGCCCGCTGGCGGACCGCGTCGTCGAGGTGCGCGCCGGGGTCGCAGCGACGGTTCGCGCCGGCGTCCGAGTGCTCGGGGCCCCCTGACCACCGCCGAGGCGGACCAGCGCTGGGACCGCGAGACGTCGGGCGGCCTGGCGTCGGCAACCCCGCCCCGCTGGCCGATGGCGAGGCCCAGCCGGGGTCCCGCGCGCCGACGGGGCGGGTCGCCGAGGTGCGGGCCGAGGTCGCGGCGAGGGTTCGCGCAGGCGTCCGCGTGCTCGGCCTCCCTGACCGCGGGAGGCGGACCGGCGCAGGGGCCGCGTGACGCCGGCTGGCGCTGAGGCCGTCCGGACGGCGGCCGCCCGCCGGGGACGCAGCGACGGTTCGCGCGGGCGATCGGGAGCTCGAGGACCCTCGCCTCCGACGAGGCTGTTCAGCGCAGGGCCCCTTCGTCGCCGAGCGGCGCTGGGGTCGCGCGTGCGGCGGCCGCGTGCCAGGGGTCGGCGGCGATTGCCTGGAACTCCGCCTCGCCGAAATGCTCGAGGTAGGCGAGGTTCACGCCGTAGCAGTGCGCCTTGGCGGCGCAGCCGTCGCAAGCCTCCACGTAGCGGTGGCCCCGATCTGCCTCCTCGGACGCCACATCGAGCAGCGCGAAGGAGAAGAGCGCGTCCAGATCGTCGCGCCAGGCGCAGGGGGGCGTCCCGCAGCGGCCGGCCATCCGGTAGGTGAGCCCGTGTCGCGCTGCCGTGCGCATGGCGGACACCAGGTGGGGGACGGCGTCGGTGTAGCGGACGGCGACCTGTTCCCAGTCCCGCGGGAGGCCGTCGACGATATAGGTGACGCTCAGCAGCACCCGCGCCTCGGGCACGCGGGCGGCGACGGTGGCCATGACCGCGCTGAGGTGGTCCAGGTTGTCCCGGTTGTGGACGACGTTGAGCTCCACCCGAATCCCGCGGTCGAGCAGGCGGCGGATGCCGAGCAGCGCGGTCTCGGGCGTCCCGGCGCCGGTGATCCGCAGATAGCGCTCCGGGTCCACCGCGTGCAGGCTGACCACGGCCTGGGTGAGTCCGGCCTCAGCGAGGCGGTCGGCGAGAGCGCCTCCGTCGGAGCCCAGCAGCAACGCGTTGGTCTGGATCTCCCGCTCGCCCAGGCCGCGCTCGGTCGCGTGGGCCACGAAGTCTGCCAGCCGGCGGTGGAGGGTCGGCTCGCCGCCGGAGAAGGAGACCCGCGAGGCACCGCGCCCCGCCGCCTCGTCGATGGCCGAGAACACCGCCGCGTCAGAGAGCCCGGGACTGGTCCGGTCGACGAAGCAGAAGGTGCAGTCCTGGTTGCAGGGCATCACGACTCGGATGGTCACCTGCGGGCCGCTCAGCGCCGTACCGGCTTCGAAGGTGCGGTCGTAGACGACCAGCTCCTCGGGTCGACTGCGGCGGGCCACCAGGGCGCGGGGCGCGCGTTCGAAGGGGCGCACCGCCCAAACGCCGTGCTGCTCGATGTAGGCCTCGGGCTGTCCGGGACACTCGCTCCGCGCGGCACAGCCGTCGCACGGGTCGAGGTGCCGGTGGGTGCGGCCCCTGTCGCGCCGCGGGTGACGCCCCAGCGAGCCGAGCGCGTGCGCGTCTCCCTTCAGCAGACACAGGGGCAGGCCCAACTCGTCCTCGATGTGGAGCGCCAGGTCGTGCAGGCGGGCCTCCCGCGCCGCGGCCCGCAGCGCCCCCTCCAGCGCCTCGAGCGAGGGGAGCAGCACCGGGTCGCCCTCAGCGCGCGGGCTGCGGGTGATCGGTCGCAGCCACCACTGTTGCACCTCGGGGAGCGTGGCCCGCAGCCACCCCGGGACCTGAGCCACCTCCTCGAGGGCGGGACGCGACAAGGGCGTTCGAGCCGTGACGGCGATCCCCGCGGCGATGAGCGCCCGCGCGCCCTCGAGCGCCTGGACATGGGCGCCGGCCACCGCGAAGGCGCGGTCACCGGCAGCCTCTGACACGCCGTTGAGCGCCCAGAGCGCGTCGGTCACCCCCGCGTCGGCCAGGCGCGCCGCCAGGCCGTCTCCGGCGGCGAGGATGCCGTTGGTCTCCAGCGTCACCCGCGCGAAGCCCATCCTGCGGGCCCGGGCGACCAGCTCGGGCAGCCGGGGCTCCAGGAGCGGCTCGCCCCCGGACAGGCGCAGCTCGGTGACCCCGGACTCCCGATCAGCCTGAAGCCGGCCCAGCGCCTGCTCGAAGGCCCCGTCGTCGAGGCCGGCGGCGCCGCTGAGCTCGCAGAAGCCACAGGCGGCGTTGCACACGCCGTTGACGCGCAACGTGGTGGTCTTCACGGCGCCCCCAGGTCGAGAGCGCCACCCGTCGCCCCGACGTCCGCCAACGCCCCGCTGGTCCCCACGTCGCCGAGCGGCACGAACTCGTCGGTGCCGAAGAGTTCCTGGTAGGCGGCCCAGGTGGTCGGGCAGATCTCGCGCGCGCTGCAGCCCGTACAGCTCGGAGCCAGCGGGCGGGAGACCCGCCGGTGGGCCGCCATCGACGCCTCCCGTCGGTGCACATCGGCCACCTGGTGACGGGAGAAATCCTCCAGCACATCGGCGCCGCCCCGGTCCTCGGCGGCCAGATGGCACAGCGGGACGGCCTCGGTCTCGCCTCGCATGCCGAGCGCCCGCGCCCGCGCCAGGGCCTCGCGGATGAAGGGCGTGGCGGCGGCCAATCTCACCAGGGGCCCGGTGACCCAACGCCCGTCGACCTGCACGGGGCGGGTCCAGTTGAACTGCACCCGCCCCACCCCGAGCCCGTGCAGTGTGTCCACCAGCGCAGGGAGGCGCTGGTGGTTCGCGCGGACCACCGGCACCGTCACCAGGCACCCGGCCCCCCGCCGCGCCAGATGGCGCAGCCCGGCCGACGCCTGCTCGAAGGCCCCCGGGCAGCCGTCGATCGCGTCGTGCACCGCCGCCTCGTCGCCGAAGAAGGAGACCTCGAAGTAGGTCATCCCGGCCTCCAGGAGCCGGTCGAGATACTCCTCGTAGGCGAGCATCCGGCCGTTGGTCTGAAGCTGGATGTGGGCGTAGCCGAGCCGCCGGGCCTTCCGCGTCAGCGACAGCAGCTCGCGCCGCAGCGTGGCCTCTCCGCGCATGAAGACCAGCTCCGTGCAGCCGTCGCGGCGCCCCCGCACGATCTCCGCCCACACCTCCTCGACCCGCGGTTCGGGGTGGTGGGCGATGTCCGCGATCGTGCAATGCTGACATGCGCTGTTGCAGCGAGTCGTCAGCCTCACCAGCAGGCGCCGACCGCTCACGGCCGCCGCCCCGCCCCGCGTCTCCGCGACGGACGTCGCGGCGCCGTTGGCCGTCGCAGCAGGCTGAGCACAGTCTCGAGCACGCACGTTCACTCCCACCATCCAGGACCCGACTCTCCGCCAGCGCTCCCACCACCGAGGAGCCGGAACGCGCGGACCGGACACCCGTCCCGCGCTGGATACTAGTTCCCCGCCCCCCGACAACGCGAGCGCCGAGACGGCTCGCCCACGCCGACGCAGCGAGGCTCCGGCACCGCGGCCGCCCGAGCAGCCGCAGTGCCGGAGCCGACGCCGTGACGCCCTGGGGACGCCACGGCGCCGGCATCCTCAGAAGGGCAGCGCCTCCTCCGCGATGGCCGGCGCGAACGGGACGCGCGCGCCCTGCCCTGCGCCGGGCGTGGCGCCCTCCTCGGTGCCCTTGCCGCCAGGGAGGAAGGTGACCCTCGAGGCCACGATCTCGGTCGTGAGCCGCTTGCGCCCCTCTGCGTCGTCCCACGAGCGCGTCGAGAGCCGCCCCTCCACCGCCACCAGGCGCCCCTTCTTGAGGAAGCGGTGGCAGTTCTCTGCCGCCTTCTCCCACACGACGACGCGGTGCCACTCCACCTCCTCGCCCTCCGCGTCCACGCGCCACCGCTGGGTCGCCACGCTCAGCGTGCACACCGCCTTTCCAGTCCGCGTCTGGCGCAGCTCGGGATCGGCCCCGAGGTTGCCCACCAGGAACACCGTGTTGACTGACATCGTGCTCTCCTCTTCCCTCCACGGAGGGTGGCATGGGTTCAGGCGGCCTCTTCGAGCAGGTCCGACCCGCTGGGGGGCTCGACCGGACGCGCGAGCAGCGCGTCCAGCACCCGCCGGCGCGTCGCCTCCAGCAGCGTGGGGTTCTGGAGCAGGGTCTCGCGAGCCCGCTCGCGGCCCTGCCCGAGGCGCTCCCCGTCGAGGGCGTACCAGGCGCCGGAGCGCTCGATGATGCCGAGCGCCGTGCCGTGGTCGAGCACCTCGCCCACGCCGCAGATGCCGCGGCCGTAGACGATCTCGAACTCGGCCTGACGGAAGGGCGGCGCCAGCTTGTTCTTCGCGACCTTGACCCGGGTCCGGTTGCCCGTCGCCTCGCCACCGCTGTCCTTGACCGCGCCGATGCGACGGATGTCCAGCCGCACGCTGGAGTAGAACTTCAGCGCGTTGCCCCCGGTCGTCGTCTCCGGGTTGCCGAAGGCCACGCCGATCTTCATGCGCAGCTGGTTGATGAAGATGATGGCGGTGCCCTCGCGATGGGCCGCCGCCGTGAGCTTCCGCAGCGCCTGGCTCATCATGCGCGCCTGGAGCCCGACGTGGTGGTCACCCATCTCGCCTTCGACCTCGGCCCGAGGGGTGAGCGCGGCCACCGAGTCGATGACGACGAGGTCGACCTCCCCGCTGCGGGCGAGCATGTCGGCGATCTCCAGGGCCTGCTCGCCGCAGTCCGGCTGGCTGATGAGCAGGCTGGCGACGTCCACCCCCAGCGCCCGGGCGTAGCCGACATCCAGCGCGTGCTCGGCGTCGATGAAGGCCGCCACGCCACCCCCCCGCTGCACCTCCGCGATCGCCTGCAGCGTCAGCGTCGTCTTCCCGGAGGACTCCGGCCCGTAGATCTCGACCACACGGCCGAAGGGCAGCCCGCCGGTTCCCAGCGCAGCGTCCAGGCCCAGCGAGCCCGTGGAGAACACCTTCACCGCCTGCGCCGCGTCGTCGTCCATGTTCATCATCGCCCCCTTGCCGAAGCGCTTCTCCACCAGTCCGAGCAGGGCCTTCAGGCCCGATTTCCCCGTCTTCGCCACCACACACCTCCGCTCAGGCCCCGAAGGCCTTCCCTGCGGCGACGGGGGCGAACCGACCTTCGGCTCCTCCCGCCCTGCCGCGCCTCGCCCTAGGCCGCCCCGGCCATGCCGGCCGCGTTCAGCTCCCGATCCAGCACCCGGTAGGTCAGCGCCTCCGAGAGGTGCGCCCGCTCGATGTCCGGCGCGCCGCTCAGGTCGGCGATGGTCCGCGCCACGCGGATCACCCGGTGCCAGCTCCGCGCCGTCAGGCCCAGCGCCCGCCCGGCCCGCGCCAGGTGCAGCCGCTCGCGCTCAGCGAGCGCCGCGTGGGTCTCCATCGCCTCGACCCCCAGCTCGGCGTTGGTCAGCGAGCGGCCCCGCCACCGATTGCGGGCGATCTGCCTGCGTCGGGCGGCGCTGGCCCGCGCCGCGACCTCGGCCGATGACTCGCCTTCAGGAGCCGCGGCCAGGATCTCCGAGGGGACGGCCGCCAGCTCCACCTGGATGTCGATCCGGTCGAGCAGAGGACCGCTGAGCCGCCGGCGGTACATCTCCACGCTGCGGGCCGAGCACCGGCACGCCCGCGTCGGGTCATCACGGTGCCCGCACGGGCACGGGTTCATCGCGCAGACCAGCGCGAAGGAGGAGGGGAAGGTGAGCTGGTGATTCGCCCGGGACACCGTCACCTGGCGGTCCTCCAGGGGGGCGCGCAGGCACTCCAGCGCCGCGCGCTGGAACTCGGGCGTCTCGTCGAGGAAGAGCACGCCCCGGTGCGCCAGGCTGACCTCGCCCGGGCGCGGCGGGTTGCCGCCGCCGACCAGCGCGACGAAGGACGCCGACGCGTGAGGGGCGCGGAAGGGGCGCTCCCGTACCAGGCCGCTGCGGGCTCCGGTGAGGCCGCAGACGCTGTGGATGCGGGTGACCTCCAGGCTCTCCTCGAGATCCATCGGCGGCAGGATCCCCGGCAGCGCCCTGGCGAGCAGCGTCTTACCGCAACCGGGCGGCCCGATGAAGAGCAGGTTGTGGCCACCGGCGGCGGCCACCTCCAGCGCGCGCCGAGCGCGGTGCTGGCCGCGGGCGAAGCGCAGGTCCACCGCCCTGCTCGGGTCGCACACGGCAGCCTCCGCCTGGGCGCGAGGCAGGACCAGCTCGCCGTGCAGCGCGCGCACCAGGGTCACCAGGCTGTCGACACCATGGACCTCGATGTCGGGGACCGCGGCGGCCTCTGCGGCCGCTGCCTCGGCGACGTAGAGCCGCCGGCGGCCGGCCTCGCGCGTGGCGAGGGCCGCGTTGATCGCCCCGGGTACCGCTCGGACGGCGCCGTCCAAGGCCAGCTCACCATAGAAGACCGCGTCGGCGATGCCCGCCCGGGGGACCTGCTCCTCCAGCGCCAGCACCGCGATGGCCAGCGGCAGGTCGTAGGCCGTGCCGGCCTTGGGCACGTCTGCCGGCGCGAAGTTGGCGATGAGGCGCTTGGACGGCCAGACGTACCCTGCCGCCCGCATCGCCGAGCGGACGCGGTGGCGCGACTCGCGGATGCTGGCCGTCGGCAGGCCCGTGATGTCGATGCCGGGCAGCCCGTCCTGATGGCCCACCTGCACCTCGACGGCCACCCCGTCGATCCCGACGATCCCTACCCCACATGCTGTCGCGTTCATGCCCGACCTCCGTTGCTCTGGACAGGGAGCAAGGAGCGGGCCAGGACCCGTTCGCTGTGAATCCAGCCACTTACGCGCGCATCATCCGCACCGTGGGACAGGAGCGCGGGACAGGTCGCGGGGGCCGTGGCGCAACCACGCGTGATCGCGCGGCTTCTCCACTGTCCCGCGCGGGACGGTGCGGCGGGACACCCGGGACACCCCGCGCAGGCCCCGAGAGATCAGGCGTGAGCCACACCCCCGGGACCTGCGCGTCACCCTCACTGACAGGTGGGGTCCGGTGCGTACGCGCAGCCCGTGGCCGGGTCGCACGAGTCGATGGTGCATGGGTCGCCGTCGTCGCACGAGAATACGCCGAAGGCGATGGTCTCCACGTCGTCGAGGAACCACCCCGCGACGTCGTTCGGCCCGCAGCAGGCGTCCACGGTGTCGTAGACGAAGCGGAACGCCACGTTGTCCATGCCCGGCGCCGGATCGAAGGCGACGTCGAACTGCACCCACTCGCCGACGCTCATCCAGCGGGGATCGGTGGGATCGATCAGCACCGACCAGGACTCCCCACCGTCGGTGGAGATCTCCACGGACTCCGCGTCCGTTCCGGTCGTGTTCCAGTCATCGTTGGCCGTGTAGGAACGGAAGCGGAAGTGTCCGCCGCCGCTCAGGTCGAACGCGGTGAAGTAGGACACGACGCTGTGCTCGAGGCCCAGCTCGCTGCCGGCGTTGGGCGTCCCGAAGGCCAGCGAGTCGAAGCTCACCGGCGCGGTCCCGCCCGTCGTCTCCGCGTAGTCCCAGAACGAGCTGTCCCCCTCGGTGAACGGCCCGGCGGACCACCCGGACTCCGAGAACTCGAAGTCATCGGCGTAGTAGGCCGAGACCGGCGGGGTGCAGCCGATCGGGGCCAGGCAGGACTCCAATCCGTTGCAGGCGTCGCCATCGTCGCACTGATAGGTGATCGACGTGTTCACGCAGCCCACCTCCGGGTGGCAGAAGTCGAGGGTGCAGGCGTCGGCGTCGTCGCAGTCCAGATCGAGCGGCTCCTCCTGGCAGCCGCTCACCGCGTCGCAGGACGTGCTGGCGCAGAGGTCGGTGCCGTCACACACCAGAGGCCCGCCGACGCTGACCTCGAAGTCGTCGATGAACCAGCCGACGACGTCGACGGGCCCGCAGCAGCTGTCGCCGGTGTCGTACAGGAAGCGGAAGCGGGTCGTGGCACTCGCCTGAGCCGTCGGGATCGACACGGTGACCGTCACCCAGCCCGGTGGCTCCTGGGTCTGCCAGACCTCGGCGGTAGGCGGCAGCAGGTTGGACCAGGTCTCGCCTCCATCGACCGAGATCTGGAAGAACTCCATGTCCAGGCCCGTGTACGTGATGGGCTCGTCGGGGCTCAGCGGGCCGTCCGGCCCAGAGCTTCCCTCTCCGCCGCTCGGCGTGAGCTTGCTCTCGCCGCCGCTGCCGGGACCGCCCGGCGCGTCCTCGTTGCTCACGAAGGTGCGGAAGGTGATGACCGCCCCACCGGTCAGGTCGAACTCGGGGCTCTCGAGGAAGCTCTGCTCGAAGCCGAACTGGCCGCCGTTGTTCGCGTTGCCGAAGGCCAGCGAGTCGAAGCTCACCGGGATCTCTCCGCCCGACTCCGACGATCGGAACCAGGAGTCGACCGACTCGACCGAGCCGTCGAGCGCGCCGGTGACCCAGCCGTCGACCACCTCGCCATCGAAGTCCTCGAGGTAGACCACCGGCTGCGCCGACAGGCATCCGTCGGACGAGTCGCAGGTCTCCTCGCCGTTGCACACGTCGCCGTCGTCGCAGTCGACCGGCGCGAAGAGGCAGCCGGTCGCGGGATCGCACGACTCGTCGGTGCAGGCGTCATCGTCGGCGCAGCTCACCGGCTCGGTCGTGCAGCCCGTCTCGACGTTGCACCCGTCGACGGTGCAGAGATCGCCGTCGTCGCAGGTGTCGCCGATGTAGGTCGACACGCAGCCGGCCTCCGGGTGGCAGAAGTCCACCGTGCACGCGTCCGAGTCGTCGCAGTCGAGGTCCAGCGGCGTCGCCACGCAGCCGAGCGCAGCGTCACAGGCCACCGTCTCGCAGGCGTCCCCCGCGCCGCAGACCAGCGCGCCGCCCGACCTGACCTCGAAGTCGTCGATGAACCAGCCGAACACATCCTCCGGCCCGCAGCAGTCGTCTCCTGTGTCGAAGACGAACCGGAATCGCGTGTCGGCGCTGGCCTGAGCGGCGGGCACCTCCACGCTTACGTCCACGTACTCGGCCAGGCTCTCCCACTGGGGCGCCACCGGCGGCAGCAGGTTGTGCCACGTCACGCCCCCATCATAGGAGGCCTGGAAGAACTCCATGTCCAAGCCGGCGTACTCGATGGGATCGCCGGGGCCGAGCGGCCCGCCCTGGTCCGTGCCGCCGCCCGCGACCTCGACGGACTCCCCTTCCTGGAAGGCCTCGTTGGCCACGAAGGTGCGGAAGCTCACCACCGCCCCCCCGCTCACGTCGAAGGACGGGCTCTCGAGGTAGCTGCGCTCATAGCCGAGCTGGTCGCCCGTGTTGAGCGCGCCATAGGCCGTCGACCCCAGCGGCTGCGCCGACGTGCCGCCGGTCTCCGAGACCAGCGCCCACGAGTTCGCAGACTGCCCGGACGCGTCGACCACCCCGGTGCTCCAGCCCGCCGCGCCGCTCTCGAAGTCCTCGAGGAGGACGGTGTCCACGGGGGCCTGACAGCCCACGCCGGGCTCGCAGAACTCCGCGCCGTTGCACGCGTCGCCGTCGCTGCAGTCGACCGGCGTGTGACCGCACGCGCCGGCCTCGCCGCACACGTCATCGGTGCAGGGATCGCCGTCATCGCAGACGTCCTCGGTGTGCGTGCACTGGCCGCCCTGACTGTCGCAGCCGTCCGAGGTGCACGGGTCCGCATCGTCGCAGTCGATTGGAGCCGCCGCGCACGCGCCCGTCGCCACGTCGCACGCGTCGTCCGTGCACGGATCGCCGTCATCGCAGACCTTGGCCACGTGCTGGCAGGCGCCCATCGTGGCGTCGCAGGTGTCGACCGTGCACGGGTTCGAGTCGTCGCAGTCCACCGCCGCGTTCGCGCAGGCCCCCGTCGTCGGGTCGCAGGTGTCGTCGGTGCACGGGTCCCCGTCACCGCAGTCGACGGCGGTCGCGGTGCACCCCGTCGCCGCGTCGCAGCTGTCCACGGTGCAAGGATCGGCGTCGTCGCAGCTCAACGCGCCGTGCACGCATGCGCCGGTGCTGGCGTCGCAGGAGTCCACCGTGCACGCGTCCCCGTCATCGCAGTCCTTGGCCGTGTTCGTGCAGCCGGCCGCGCCCTCGCACAGGTCCTCCGTGCACGCGTCGCCGTCGTCGCACGTCGTCTCGTCGGTCTCGCCGTCGCAGTCCTGGTCCACGCCGTCACACACCTCGCCGGCCGGCTCGGCCGCGCCGCAGCCGGGGACTCCCGACTCGCACACGGTCAGGCCGCTGCAGGCGCCGAACGCGTTGGTCCGCTCGCAGGCCTCACCCACGAAGTCCTCGTCGGTCGCGCCGTCGCAGTTCGCGTCGACGCCGTCACACACCGCGTCGGTCTCCGAGTAGCCGGGCACACCCGCGAAGCTGCACTCGGGGGCCTGACCGTCGATGCCACGCGGACAGGACAGCGTGATGGCCGCCGGGTCGGCCTCGGCGCACAGGCCCTTCAGCGCGCAATGGGTCGCGACCAGCTCGGCGTGGGTCTCGCTCTCGGCGTCGAATTGATCGGCGACGCAGTCCCCGTCGGCGTCCGCCGTGCTGCTCTCGCGCGCGTCGATGATGCCGTCGCCGTCGCTGTCGGTCGGCGTATCGAAGACATCGCCGACCTCGGTGAAGTCGTCGACGCCGTCACCATCGGTGTCGGCGGTGTCCAGCGACGTGGACAGCTCCTTCTCGCGCCGGTTGATGAGCCCGTCGCCGTCGCTGTCGCCGTCGGGGTCCAGGCAGACCACCAGGCAGAAGCCGCTGCCGCACTCGTCATCGGTCTCGCAGCCGTCGCCGTTGTTCTTCCGGCCGTCGTCGCAACCCGGCACCGCCAGACCGGCCACGGCCCCGACGAGGCCGAACATCCACAGACGCCCGCGTGAACGCTTCATCTCACCCTCCCCTGGGTTCGCGTGGCCGCAGGGCTCCCGCAGCCCCGCCACTCTGTACCGAGTCGATGCATTCAACCCGACGCCACAGGTCGGTACAAGCCGCCCGCCCCCGCGAGCGACGCGCCGGTCACGAACCCTGCCTCGCCCTTGGGGCCGCGCGCGACCGTGCATAGACTCTCTTTCGTGACCACGACCGCCCGCTACTGGCACCTCGCCGACGACGGTCGCATCCAATGCGACCTCTGCCCGCGTCATTGCCGCCTCAATGACGGACAGCGCGCCTTCTGTTTCGTCCGCGCTCGCGAGGGCGACTCGCTGGTCCTGACCACCTGGGGCCGCAGCACCGGCTTCTGCGTGGACCCCATCGAGAAGAAGCCGCTCAACCACTTCCTGCCGGGGACCTCGGTGCTCTCCTTCGGCACGGCGGGCTGCAACCTGGGCTGCCGCTTCTGCCAGAACTGGGACATCTCCAAGGCGCGCGATGTCGAGCGCCTCTCCGACGAGGCGAGGCCCGAGGCCATCGCCCGGGCCGCGCTGGACGCCGGCTGCCGCTCGGTCGCCTTCACCTACAACGACCCGGTGCTCTGGGCCGAGTTCGCCATCGACACGGCGCGGGCCTGCCACGCGGTCGGCCTGAAGACCGTCGCCGTGACCGCCGGCTACATCACCGAGCAGGCACGCCCCGACTTCTTCGGCGCCATGGACGCGGCCAACATCGACCTGAAGGCGTTCAGCGAGACCTTCTATCGCCAGCTCTGCTACGCCGAGCTGGGTCCCGTGCTGGACACCCTGCGCTGGGTCGCGCGCGAGACCTCGGTGTGGCTCGAGGTCACCACGCTGCTGATCCCCGGACAGAACGACAGCGACGACGAGATCCAGCGCCTCTCCGCCTTCTGCGCCAATGAGCTCGGCCCCCACGTCCCGCTGCACTTCACCGGCTTCCACCCCGACTTCCGGATGCGGGACACGCCGCGCACGCCGCTGGAGACCCTCCAGCGCGCGCGCCACCTCGCCCGCGCCGAGGGCGTGCAGTTCGTCTACACCGGCAACGTCCACGACCCCGAGGGCGACGCCACCCGCTGCCCGAGCTGCGACACCCTCCTCATCGCGCGCGACTGGCACCGCATCACCGGATGGCATCTGCGCGACGGCTGCTGCCCCGACTGCGGCGCGCGCATCCCGGGCGTGTTCGAGGCGCAGCGCGGCGTCCACGCCGGCCGCCGCCGCGTGCTCGTCGCCCCCCCGAAGGAGCGCACCTGATGGCCGCGTGCACGCTGTCCCGAGGCGCCGACCGACCACCGGCGGTGGCCGGCTCCTTCTACCCCGCCGACGCGGCGGCGCTGCGGCAACAGGTGCGCGAATACCTGCGTGAGGCGCGCGAACGCCCCTCCGGCTCAGCCGCCGCCTCCCCCCGGCCCATCCGCGCCCTGCTGGTTCCCCACGCCGGGACCGTCTACTCGGGCCCGGTGGCCGGCTCCGCCTTCGCGTCCCTGGCCGAAACGCCGACGCGAGTGGTGCTGGTGGGCCCCGCCCATCGGGTGGCCTTCCGCGGCGTCAGCGCCGGCGACTTCGCGCGCTACCTGACCCCGCTGGGCGCGCTGCCGGTGGATCGGGAGGCCATCGCCCGGCTCGAAGCCCAGGGCCTGGTCACCTGCGTGCCGGCCGCCCACGCCGTCGAGCACTCGCTCGAGCTCATGCTGCCCTTCGTGCTGGAGTGCCTGGGCGCGCTCCCCATCGTCCCGCTCCTGGTGGGCGACGCGGCCCCGGAGGCCATCGACGCCGCGCTCGAGGCCCTGCTCCGCCCCGGCGACCTCCTCCTCATTAGCTCCGACCTCTCCCACTACCTGCCCTACGAGCGGGCCCGCGACCGCGACCGCCGCAGCCTGGACGCCGTGCTCGAGGGCAGATGGAGCGCGCTGGGCCCCTACGAGGCCTGCGGCCACGCCGGACTGGGAGCCGCCATGCGCCTCGCGTCGCGGCGCGGCTGGCAGGCCCGGCTGCTGGACTACCGCAACTCGGGCGACACCGCCGGGGGCCGCGACCGCGTGGTCGGTTACGGCGCCGTCGCCTTCTGCGAGCCCTGAGCGTCCGTCCCTCCGACCACCGGCTCGAAGATGGCCACGCCACGGTCGGGCGCCACGTCGAAGTGGAAGTGGTTGCGATGCCCGGGCCAGGCAGGCCCGAGCAGCACGCGGAAGATGTCGGGCCGCGCGATGAGCCGCTCGGCCAGGGTGTGCAGGAAGCGCTGGTGTACCTCGTCGGCGGCGCGGCGTCCCCCGTCCCAGTGATCCTTCATCCGCACCCGAAACGGGTGGGCGATGGCCCGGGGCAGCCCCTCCGGGAGCTGCTCACCCCGCGGGAGGCGGCCGAAGTCGAAGCCGGCGATGTCGATGCCGTTGCCCAGCGCGTGCTCGCTGAGCACGTCGGGGTAGCCGCGGATGCGCCGGCAGTTGAAGGCGCCGATGTGCACGATGCGCCGCGGCGCGCGACCGTAGATCTCGATGGCCACGTCGCGCACGACCTCCTCGAAGCGGCGCAGGCGTTCGCGGAAGCCCGCGTAGATCCTCACCGGGTGGTGGTAGCGCAGCACATCGCCCCGGTAGACGACCAGCTCCACGTCCGGGCAGCGCAGGCGCCCGCGGGGGGGCACGATGCGCGGGACGATGTCGAGGGGATACCAGTCGGGATCCACCGGCGGCGCGACCACCGCGGCCGCTGCTGGAGCCACCGGGACGGGGAGACGCTCGCCTGCGGCGTCGCGCCGCGCACCGTTCGAGACCTCGGCGCTCGCGGCGCCCGCTCCGGCGAAGAGAGACAGGCACGCCGCGACCGCCGCCGCCCCACGGTGGTCACGCCGGCTGGCGCGCGTGCTCCCGGCTCGCGCCGCCCTGCTCTTCGGTTCGTACGTCGGCTCCACGAGGGCCCTCCCTCAGAGGCTGGTTCGATGTTCGGGCCGAGCCGGGCGCCAGCGCGGGGCAGTCGGGCGACGCAACCTCATCGAAACACCCTCTCGGTCCCGGACCCGCGCAACAACATGCCGACGGGCGTCCGCCATTCCGCCCCTGGCGCCGTTTTCCGCCGCGCCGGGCCCCGCTTCGGGGTCAGGGGGGATATCGGTCGCCTCGGCCGGAAACTTGCGCGGCTTCACCGGAAGCGGATCTCGTCGACCAGGATGACGGTGTCGAACACCGAATCTCCCTTGTCGGTGGCGAAGAGACGCAGTGTCACTTTGCCCGCCCCGGCGAGCGGCTTCACGTTCTTGATGGTGCTCTGCCACTGGGTGGTCCAGACGCCGGCCTGATCGAAGCTGACGTCAGATTGGTCGAGCCCCGAGTAGAACTTGCCACACTTGCAGGAGAAGCTGCCTTCGCAGGTGGTGCCGTTGAATGTGCACCCGCTGCCGCCCATGCATTCGTAGTCGCAGCTCTCCGGATTCACGCAGCTCCCGCAGGCCGGCCAGTCCGTGTAGCCGCACAGGTTGTCCACCTTGACGTCCACCAGGGTGAGCTGCCCGGCGGCCCCGATGAGGACGGCCTGGAAGGTGTCCTGGAACTGCGAGCCGCAATACTCCTTGAACTCCTCCGAGTAGAACTTCCAGCGGATCTCCACCTCGTTCTTGTCCGGCGGGATGCAGAAGTCCTGCTCCAGCGTGCCGGTCTGCACGGTGAAGCCGAGTCCGGTGGAGAGCAGCCCCATGAACTTTCCGCCGGCCGGCAGCGTGCCGCCGAGCCGCGTGACCACGCGCCCGTCGCCGTCGGTGGTCCAGCCCGTGGTGTCGCCGTCCTCGAAGCTCGGGTTGACGATGTCGGCGTTGGACAGGTCGAGGTTCGACGCCCCGAAGAGCCGCCACCAGGTCCCCGGATGCGACGGATCCTGGCTGGTCTTGTGTCCATCGCCCAGCAGCCCCTTGCCGACGCTGTCCTGGAACATCTCGACGACGCGGTCCTTGGCCCAGGCGCTGTCCACGTAGCCGGAGAAGCCCGTGATGGCCATGGCGCCGCTGCCGAAGAGCACCGACACCAGCGTCCCGTTGTACATGGTGCGGCAGCCGCCCAGGTTGACGACGCTGTTGGGATAGCCGAGCCCGGCGTACGCCTCGAAGAAGGCCGGGGTCATCGCGTAGCCGCGGTTGGTGAGCACCACCCGGCCCAGCCGCAGGTCCACCTGGGTGCGATCCAGGCACACGCCCGACGAGCTGCCGCCGCCGCTGCCCTGGGTGACCTGGCACACGGTCCCGGCGGGGCAGCTCCCGGTGGGGTCGGCGTTGGAGACCGTGCAGGTCTGGGAGGTCTGCAGCAGCTGGTTGCACTGGATCGCCTCGCCCGACCAGATGACCTCCTGGGCGCCGCTGTGATTCCAGGCGTAGAGCGACCGCTTCTTCTCGGGGTCGAGGCCGCCGAAGAGCGCCTCGCCGTGGGTGCTGATGGAGACGATGCCGTGGGTGGAGATGTCCCGGAAGCGGTCCAGGCTGGCCGCCGGGCCCTGCAGCGCCGCGCCTCCGGTCAGCGAGAACGACGGGCACTCGTTGAGGCCGATGGCCGACGCGACGGTGGGGCCGTCCTCCGAGGTCCCGAACTCGGCGGCGAAGGGTGCCAGCACGATGGCCTTCTTCGATCGGATGTCGACCACGTTCCCCGTGACGGCCTGCGGCACGACGGGCGCGGCCGGCGGGGGATCGAAGGGGGGATCCGGCGGACCGCCCGCGCCGCCGCCGCGCGTGTTGGGCGGCGCGAGCAGCACCGCGCCGAGCACGCCGGACTTGAACTGCACCCAGATGCTGAAGCCGTTGTCGGCCGCGCGTCCTGCGTCGGCCACCGCCGGGTTCGCCTGCAGCGACCCGACGAGGTCGCTGATGCTCGCGCCGGCCTTCGCGCTGGCGTCCGCCTGGAGGATGATGGCCAGCTCGTTCTGGCACTCCGTGCCGGTGAGGTGCTCCACGCAATGCACGGGCACCGCCTCCGAATACGCGTCGTAGGTCCCCAGGCCGTTGTCGATCTTCACCGACGCCCGGTAGTACTTCGTCCCGGCGCCGCTGCAGGCGATCTCGGTGCGCGCGGTGAAGACCCCGTCGCCCTGGATCTCGTCGCCGGTGGTGCTGGTCTGGCCGTTGTCGACCATGGACTTCACCGAGCCCAGGGTGTTCCCGTCGGCGTCCACCTCCAGCAGCGTCATCGTCGAAGGCTTGAACTGCGAATAGAGCGAGGCCGCGATGGTGAAGACGACCTGCTGCTTGGTGCCGACCCACACCACGTCCGGCCGGGCGCGGGGCGGCGTGTCGAACCGGAAGCCGGGGTTGTAGGTGACGATGATCGAGTCCTCGACGAAGTCCTCTCCCTTCATCGCGCGCACCACGACGCGGTTGTCGCCCGGCTCGAGCGTAATCTGGCCCGACGCCCAGTAGGCGCCTCGCTGGATGGCTCCGGACTGGCCCCCGGGGAGGATGCTCCAGCTCATCGCGTCCACGTCGCCGAAGAGGATGCCCGCCACCCGCAAGGTCCCGCTGACCACGGCGGCGCGGTCCACGCCCGAGGGGCTGATGATCTTGACCATGGGCTCGGCGCCCGGGAAGCCGTTGTTCTCGATGTCCGGTCCCGCGTCGGGCGGGGTCACCGTGTCCAGCGATGCCGTCGTGTCCGTGCCGTCGGGGCCGTCGGTGTCGGGAGTCTCCGTGGTGTCGGGGAGCTCGCCGCCCACGCCGGAGTCCGAGTCCGCTTCCGCGTCGGGGTCGTCGCCTGCGTCCGCGTCCGGGTCGACCGTCCCATCGAGGCCCTGCCCGTCCGCGCCGTCGACGGAGACCTCCTGACCTGCGTCCACGCCCTCGCCCGGCGTACCATCGCTGCTGCAGGCCGCCAGGCCCAGCGCCAGCGCCGCGAGCGCGCTTCCCAGACTGACACTCGAGCGCACGGAGACCATCTCGTTGTACCTCGCCGCCCCGCCCGAGGGGTCGCGGCCCGCCAAAGGAAGGCGCACTATAGCGACGCGCTTTCGCCAGGGTCAACGACGACCGTGGCGGCGAGGCCTCGCCGTTCGAGGCTTGGAGCCGCCATCCGCGGAAGCGTGCTATGCTCCGCGGCCGCTCCGGGCGGGTGCTCGTGCGCCCTGGACCGGGACGCGCCGCAGCGAGGGATCCGATGGGTGACGCCGATCCGCTGAACCTGCACCACTTGCGCTACTTCTACGAGATCGCGCGCACGGGCAGCATGAAGCGCGCGGCCGAGCGCCTGGGGGTCTCGCAGCCCGCGCTGTCCAAGCAGACCTCGGCGCTCGAGGACGCCCTGGGCTTCCCGCTCTTCCACCGCTCGCCGAAGGGCATGGAGCTGACCCCCGACGGCGAGCGCATCTTCGCCCACAGCGAGCGGATGTTCGGGCACCTGCGCGACCTGGAGGAGGACGTCGAGAGCCTGCGCAGCGGCAGCGCCGGAAGGCTGGCGGTGGCGACGGTGAACAGCATCGGCGTCCACATCCTGCCCGACTACCTGCGCCGCTTTCGCGACGAACACCCGGCGGTGCGCCTGCGGCTGGTCACCTGCCGCTCGGCGCGGGTCATCGACGCCCTGCGGGAGCACCGGGTCGACGTCGGGCTGGTGGCCGGCTGGCCGGACGCCGAGGGCATGATCGCCCACCGCTTCGTCTCGAACCCGCTGCGCGTCGTCGTCGGCGTCGACCACCCGGTCGGCGCCCTCGAGCAGAGCGGGCCGCTCCCGCCAGAGGTGCTCGAGGGCCACGCGCTGGTCACCTTCGACGAGGAGGCGCCGACGCGTCGGCTCGCCACTGCGGCCCTGCGCGCGCTGGGGCTGGAGCCGGAGGTGGTGGCCGAGAGCCAGGACATCGAGGTGATCAAGCGGCTGGTCGCCATCGGCCTGGGCTTCGCGGTGCTGCCGGCGCACTGCATCGGGCGTGAGCTGGCCACCGGCGAGCTGCGCGCGGTGGCGATCGACGGGTTCGACCTGCAGCGCGACCTCTACGTCGTGCGCCGGATGCGAGGCGGGCTCCCGGCCGCGGCCGAGCAGTTCCTGGCGCTCTTCAACGGCGGCTGAGGCGCTCGGAGGCGGTCCCCGCATCCTCCCGCCGCATGGCTGGCGCGTGTCCTTCCCGAGACGCGGGCGGCTCGGTGTCCTGCGCGCGGCGGGCGCCCTCCGGGCTCGAGGGCGGAAGAGACGTCGCAGACGCCCCGCGCGGCACTCGATGGGGGACGCCCGCTCAGGGCCGGCGGAACACCAGCCCGCTCCCCTCCAGCGCGGTGCCGGCCGGGCTGAGCGAGAGGGACATGCCCCGATGGCGTGGCGTGAGGCACTTGCTCGGGCAGGTGCAGAGCCGCACCTGACCGCCCTTGAAGCGCAGGGCCAGGTCGCCGCCGCTGCGCGTGCCGTCCACCTCGAAGGACTCGACGTACTCGAAGCGCGTCGCGCCGTCGCAGAAGCGATCCCGCCAGCTCTCGAGGGGGAGCGGCTGGGTGACGCGCTCGGTGAGGGTGCCGCTCACCGAGTCGCCGTCGATGGTCAACGCGAGCTCGCTCACCACGGACGCGCCGCCCCGCGCATACGTGTCGCTCTGCCACTCGCCGGCCAGGTCGACCTTCCGCGGCGCGCCCGCGTCGCCCGAGCCGCCATCGCCGGCCCCGGCGCTCCTCGCGGCGCGGCCCAGCGACGCGCCCTCGCGCACGTAGAGCGTGTCGCCGTCGCGCAACACCTCGTCGTTCTCAGCCAGGGTGAAGCTGAAGCCACGACGCCGCTTCTCCGGGATGCAGCGCGCGCCACAGGTGCAGCTCACGAGGCTCGGTCGCTCGCGCCGGAAGGTCACCGAGTCGCCGGAGACCTTCCCCGAGACGCGCGCCTCGGTCACCATCCTGAAGACCGGGTGGCCGCCGCAGCTCGTCGCGACCCAGCTCGGAGGCGCGCGAAACCAGGTCTCCTCGGTCAGGGTCCCCGTCAGGGCGCGGCCGTCCTGCTCGAGCCGGAGACGCCTCTTGACGTAGGCGTCGATCCGCTTCTCGGGCGGCATCTGCCAGACTCCGGTGGCCGGGGCGGCCGGGTCTCGCCCGACGGGCGCGGCGTCGGGAGCGCGCGGTGTGCGTGGCGGCTTCGCAGCCGGCGCCGGAGGAGCGCTGCCGCCGGCTTCGCTGCCGGGGCCCGGCTCTCCCAGGCCCGCGCGGAGCATCTCGAGCTCCTCCACCAGCGTCGCCTGGGCCTCATCGGGATGCCAGCCCGGCGCCTGCGACGCGGCGAGGTTGGCGCGGCACTCGCCGCGCAGCGCGTCGAGCAGCTCGCCCAGGACACTGTCCTTGCCGGCCTCCGCGGCGTCCGCGCTGTCGAGCCACGCGCAACCGACCTTCATCCGAGCGGCGAGCGGATGGGTCGCGCCGGCCGGTGGCGGCGTGGCGCTGGCCGGTGGCGGCGTGGCGCTGGCCGGTGGCGGCGTGGCGCTGGCCGCGCCGCCCAGCCAGGGCAGGAGGAGCAGGGCGAGGGCAGTGCGGCCCATGGGTTCGGACTCCGAAGGGGGGAGGAGTGACGGCGGAGATGCGAGGAGGGCTCGGCCCGCCGACCCGCACCAATCATAGTGGTGGGCCGCCCGGATTTCCACCGGGCGACGAGCGAGGTCCAGCCGGACGGGCGTGTTACGCTGGGGCGCCGACGCCGTCGCTTGACAGGAGTTCTCTACCCGGGCCGCGGGCCGCCTGCAGGCGCCCTCCCCCCTCGCGCGTCGCTGGCCCGGTCAGCGCGCGCCGCCCGGGCCCCTTGTGACGTGGAGAGGTGGTCGATGTTGCCTGTGACGAGTCACCGGAGCCCGGGCCTCTGGGCCCTGCGGCTGGCCTGCATCGCATCGCTCGCCCTCGTGACCACCGCCGCCCTCGCGGCGCCACCGGCGCGCGCCGTCAACCCGCCGGCCGCCGCCCCGTCCCGCGCCACCGAGGCGCCGGCCCGTGACCCCGAGCCGGCCGCCCGCCCGGACGCTCCCGCCCCCGCCACGGCCCAGCCCGCGCGTCCGGTGGCGCGGCCGACCCAGCCTGCAGCCACGGCCGCCCGGCCGACCGCGCCGCCCAAGCCGGCCAAGCCGATGGTCCGCTGCGACCGCGCCGCCAGACGCCTCGCCTCCGGTCGCCGCTTCAACCCGGCGGCTGCCCAACGCGAGCTGGCCCGGGTCGCCCGCCTCGAGCCCGCCTGTACGGCCGCGCCGGAGGCGGCCTACGCAGCGCTGGAGGCCGTCTGGGAGCAGATGCTCCCCGACGCCCGCGGGCCGGTTCCCCTCAGCACCGTGCGGCGCGAGCTGGCCCGATACGAGCGGCACGCCGACCTGCTGCAGACGATGATGCTGTTCCGGCGCTCGCCCCGGCGGCTCTTCGCGGCCCTGCGGCTCGGCGAGCTCAACGAGGCCATGGCCGCCTACCTGGACCAGGTGGGCACCGGGCCGGACACGCTGATGGTGCGGCGCTCGCAGCCGGAGGCGCTCTACGACACGCGCGCCGTCGACATGAACGAGCATCTGCGCCTGGAGGCCGAGCGCGCCTATGAGGAGGTGCTGCAGCTCACGGCCGACTCCACGCGCCCCAACGCGCTGCGCGACAAGGCACAGGAGCGGCTGGCCCGGCTGCGGTCCCGCTTCGACGAGCGGCGGGCCGAGGAGCGGGCCGCCGAGGAGCGCGCCCGGCAGCGCGAGGAGGAGCGCCGCGCCGCCGAAGGTCAGCTCTGAGCCCGAGCGGCGCGGGCTTCACTCCCGAAGGCAGGACGCGAGCGGGTCGGCCGGGCCCGGCGAGCGAGCCAGCACGCGAACCTCGATGGTGTCGTCACCGAGCGGTAGCGCCGGTCCCTGGGCCGTGTCGACCAGCAGCTCGGCGAGCTGTGCGTGGGCGGCGCGGCCGAGCTGCACGGGCGGTTCCTCCGGCGCGGGCCACACGCAGACCCGGCCGTCGGGCCCGAACGCCACGGCCGGCGCCCGACACACCACCAGCGCCTCGCCGCGCAGCCGCAGGGTCAAGCGCCCCTCGGCGACCGAGAGCGCGTCGGCGAAGCGGGCCACGCCCTCGCAGCGGACGTAGGCCCACTGGCGGCCCACCGTCAGGGTGACCTCCCCGTCGGCGCGCACGGCCAGACCGGCGTGGAACATGCGACGGACGCGGGGGTTCTCGAGCGGCGCCTCGTGATGGAGGAACACGCCGTCTCGCGAAAGCGACAGGCCGCTGCGGCGGCGAAGCAGCTCGAGGGCTTCGGGATCCACGCTGCGATAGTGCGCGGGCGGAGCAGAAGGGGCAAGGCGGCGCCACCGCGCGATGGCCCCGGTTCCCGGGCCCGATCGGGGCGCCACGGCCAGCGTTGACAGGCTCGGAAACCGGGTGCTAGCTTCCGCGTCGGTTCCTTGGACGGCTGGTTGCCACGAGGGGGCGGGGGCCGCCTGTCGAGGGTCTGACCACGCCGGGGAGATGACGCGAATGACGGCGCCCGAGATCCTGACAGCCAAGGACGGCAAGCTCGTGTTGAGCCTCGACAAGGGTCTGTACCCGCTCGAGGTCATCTACGGCGCCGCCTACATCTTCATCGACCGCGCCTACGTGTTGCTCGGCAAGGTCGACGACACCATCACCGTGGAGATCGCGGTGAAGGACGACGCGGACGAGGCGGGCCTGCGGGCACTGGCCGGCGAGTTCGGCAACGAGCTGCTCAGCCAGGCGCTGCGTCGCCGGATCACCAAGGAGAACCAGAACATCCTCGAGACCATCGTGTCGCAGGCCCTCGCGGGCGCGACCGGCGCGATGGTCCCGTCGGCCTTCGAGGACGACGAGGACGATGACGATCTGGACTTCCTCGATGACCCGCTGGGCATCGCGGTGCCGTGGGAGGAGCGCTTCAAGAAGCGCGGCTCGGCCCCGGCGCAGCCCGGACCCGACACCGAGCGCGACGCTGGCCCGGGGGACAGCGGGGGCTTCAAGCCCACCGGAGAGAAGTAGATGTCCGCAGCGGCGACACGGGTCTTCCACAAGAAGCTCTACAAGCTCGCGGCCATCCAGGAGGCCATGGAGGCCTACGCCGACTTCGCGACCCTCTCGCTGGAGCGCGGGGACGAGGCGTGGACCGTGGCCTTCGAGGGCGCAGACGAGGAGTTCGGGGCCGAGACCTTGGCCTCGGAGTTCGCCAACTACGTGCTCGCCGAGACGATCCAGCGGGTGCGGCAAGGCGCGCAGGGGAGCGAGTAGATGCGGGCGGCAGGGGTCACTGACGTCGACGAGTCCCTGGCCGGCCCTTTCCGATACCGGCCCCTGGGCGGACGCTACCTCATCACCAACGACTTCGGTGACTGGTGCTTCCTGAGCGCCACCCAGTTCCGCGCCTTCGTCGAAGGGACCCTGGACAAGGACGACGCCCTCTACACGGAGCTGCGCGACAAGCGGTTCATCCACGGGGAGATCGCCCTCGAGGAGGCGGTGGCGCTCTACCGGCGGCGGCACGGCTTCCTGCAGCATGGCCCGGAGCGCCACATCGTCGCGGTCACGACGCGGACGAACCAGCAGGCGGACGAGGGCGAGGACATGGGCGCGGAGACCGTCGAGCGCGCGGTCGACTGCGCGTTCATGACGACGAGCCCGCGGCTGACGCTGGTGGTCGCGGGCGGCGAGCCGCTCCTGAATCGCCCTGGCGCCCACCGCGCCATCGAGTACGCGGGCGAGAAGAACCGGCTGGCGCGCAAGGAGCTGCGCACGGTCGTCGAGACCGATCTCCAGGCCGCCGATGAGGCCGAGATCGCGTGGATGGTGAAGCACGACGTGCGCGTGCGCGCCCGGCTCACCGACTCGCTCCTGCACGAGGACACGTCGCCAGCGCGAGCCGCGATCCGCGCCCTGCACGCGGCATGGGCCGAGGTGGGCTACGACCCGGCGGACCACCACGTCGAGCTGGTGGCCGAGCTGCGCGCCGACCAGCTCGACTCGAGCGAGGCCGTGGTGGACCTGGCGGTGGCGCTGGGCTGCCGCACGGTGGACTTCGCGCCCCAGCCGGGCTTCGGGTTCGTGGACCCCGACGCCCCGGAACGCGAGTACCGCGCCGACGCCTGGCTGCGTGCCTACGAGCGCGCCTTCGCCCGCATGCTGCACCACGAGCGCGAGGGTCACCCCATCCGCGAGCGCACCGCCGCGGCGCTGCTCGCGCGCATCCTCGACGGGAAGACCGAGGACGAGTGCCGGCTGCGCTCCCCTGCCTCCGACGGCATCGGCCAGTTCGCCTACCACGTCGATGGTCGCGTGTTCGCGTCGGAGGGCGGGCGCAAGCTCGCTGAGCGCGGCGAGGACATCTTCCAGATCGGCGAGCTGCGGAAGAACGGCTACCACGACATGGTCACCAGCCCCACCGTGCGGGCGCTGGTCATGGCCACGACGCTCGAGGGCCAGCCGGGCTGGATCCAGAGCGCCTACAAGCCCTTCGCGGGTGTGTCGCCGGCGCGCTGCTATGGCGAGCAGGGCTCCATCCACGGGCGGATGCAGGACTCGGAGCAGGCGCGCGAGCTCCACGGCATCCTCGATCTCCTCTTCCTGCAGTTGAGCAATGAAGGCGTGGACCCGGAGGTCCAGGCCATCTTCGGACGCTGGGCCGGCACCGACCCCGCCGGCGCGTGAACGGACGGCGCCGTCTCGCGGCGAGCGCCCCCTCGCCTCCGGCGGCGACCACGGCTCGACGAAAGAGCCGGGAGCCCCTGTGGAATCGACGACCATCCCCGCGCAGCTCCTGGACGGTGACGCCGTCTCGGTCGTGGGCCGCTTGCAGGACGCCGGCTACATCGCCTACCTGGTGGGCGGCTGCGTTCGCGACGCCCTGCTCGGGCGCGAGCCGAAGGACTACGACATCGCGACCTCCGCCACGCCCGACGAGCTGCGCTCGCTCTTCGGCCGCCGCTGTCGCCTGATCGGCCGGCGCTTCAAGCTGGCGCACGTGCGGGCGGGGGCGAAGATCTTCGAGGTCGCGACCTTCCGCGGCCGGCCGGAGGACCAGGACGTCCAGGACGACTCGGGCTTCGTCGTCCGGGCCAACACCTTCGGTTCCCCGGAGGAGGACGCGGTCAGCCGCGACTTCACGATGAACGGGCTCTTCTACGACCCCTTCGCCCGGCGGCTGCACGACCACGTGGGCGGCCTCGACGACATCCGGGCGCGTCGGATCCGCACCATCGGGGACGCCGAACAGCGCTTCCGCGAGGATCCGGTGCGCATCCTGCGGGCGGTGAAGTTCGCCGGCCGCCTCGCCCTGGACCTGGATCCGGGGCTGGCCGCGGTCTCGGGCGACCTGGCCGGCCTGGTCCACGACTGCCCGGTGGCGCGCGTCACCGAGGAGCTCTTCCGCCTTCTGGAGAGCGGATACGCCGAAGCGACCGTGCGCGTGGCCCGTCGCCTCGGCGTGCTCGAGGCGGCGCTGCCCGAGGTGGCCGACGCGGTCGAGGACGACGACGCGTTCGAGCGCTGGTGCGCCTGGCTCCGCGTCATGGACCGGCTGGTGCTCGCCCATGGGACCCTGCCCCGGGAGAGCACCTTCGTGCTCGTCGCCTGGCCGCTCTTGCGGGCCAGCGTGCACGCCCAGGCGGAGGGGGACTGGGGCCTCCACGCGACCGAGCGCGTCCAGGACGCCGCCTCCCGGATGGCCATCCCGATACGTCACCGCCAGCACCTGCGCGGGACGGCGAACCTGCTCCGACGCATCGTCGGCCCGCCGCGCCGGCGTCGCCAGCCGCAGATCGGACGCTCGCCCTCGCTGCCGACGGCCCTGACGGTGCTGCGCATGGAGTTCTTGTGCGGCTTCATCGACGCGCCGCCCCCGGGCTACGAGTCCTTCGCGGCCGACTCGCGGGCGCTCGGCATCACGCCCGGCCCCTTCGAGCCTCGCGTCGAGGAGACCGACGCCGGCTCCGCTGCTCCCACGCGCGAACGGGAGGACGATGGGGGCGGCGGTGGGCGACGCCGTCGATCCCGGCGTCGCTCGCGCGGACGGAAGCCCGCAGCCGACGGCTGAGAGCGCGTCCTCCCGCTCCGGCCCGAGCGAGCCGCCAGCGAGGTCTTCTCACGGCTCTTGCGCGCAAAGGGCGCTCGCCGCACGCAAGCAGGCGAGGCGCGCGAGGTCCCGAGACGCTACGTGCCCGCCACGCGAGGGGTGGATGCGGGAACACCCGCCGACACAGGATGGCTGCCGCCCCACGCCGGCCGCGCCAGCCGCCGCCGCCTGCGCCGTACCCTCGCTGCGTCTCGGCGTCCGGCCGGCGCATCCGTCTCGCCGGGGCGGCCGCTCCGAGTCAGCCCACATCCTGGTTGCGCCTCTGAGCGACTGCCACGCACCGACCGCTGTCAGCGCGCCGGATCCTTGAGGATCTGACCGAGCCGCTCCATGGCCCGCTCCATCGACTTGCCGAAGCGATCGCTGCTCTCGGCCAGCGCCCTCAGCTCGCCTGCGCAGCGCTTGACCTCGTGCAGCAGGACCACGGCCTGCTCCCCCGCCGCGCCCGCGTCCTCGAGGTAGCGCTGCAGGTGGTTGATGCCCTCGTGCAGGCCGGTCACGCGCTGGGCATAGCGCAGCGTCTCCTGCCGGTTGCGGGCGATCGCCCCCTGGGCGCCCTCCAGCTCGAGCAGATAGCGTTGGATCTGCGTGGAGCTGGAGTGGACCATGGCGCGCAGTCGCTGCACCTCGGCTTCGAGCTCCTTGGCGCGCGCGCCGCCGCCCGCCTCGACGCTGGCCGACTGCTTGCGCGCCTCCTCTGCGGCCGCCTCGGCGCGCCGCTCCATCTCCTGGCTGACCTTGCGCTCCCGCACCAGCTCGTCTTCGAGCCGCGCCAGCCGCTCCTCGAGCTCGGCCACCGCCCCCCTGTCCGAGCCGCCATCCTCCAGCGCCTCGGCGGCGCGCGCCTGCTCCGCGGCGAGGGAGCGCTCGAGGGTGGCCACCCGCTGCTGCGCCACCTCGTTGGCGGCGCGCAAGCCCTCGATCTCGGCCTCCAGCTCCTGGGCGCGCTGCTCTCCCTCCTGCGCTCGCACGTAGGCCAGCCGCAAGCGCTCCAAGGCGACGCGCGTCCGCTCCGCGCGCTCCGCCGCCTCGTCCCGGGCGGCTTCGGCGCCCTGCGCGCGCTCGGCCGCCTGGCTCAGCGCCCCCTCGAGCTCCGCCGCGCGCGCCTCGAGCGTCTCCGCCCTGGCGCCCGCCTCGGCTCCCTCCCGCGCCTCGCCCAGCTCCAGCTCCAGCGCATCGAGGCGCTGCTCCAGCTCGGCCCTGCGGCGCCTGGACGCCTCCAGGTCGGCCTTCGCGTCGGTGACCGCCGCCTCCAGCCCGCGAATCGTCTCCGCCTGCCGCGCCAGCTCCGCCGCCGCCTGCTCGCCCCTGGCGCCGCGCTCCTCGAGCGCCTCGCGCCCCTCGGCCAGCCTCTGCAGCTCCGCGGCGAGGCCGTCCCGCTCCGCCCGCACAGCCGCCAGCTCTTCCCGGGCTGCCTCGAGCGCCGCCGGGTCGACCCGGGTCTCCTGGCTCTCCGCCTCCCGCGCCTGGCGCGCGCGCGTCTCGGTCTCCGCGAGCCGCCGACGCGCGTCCGCCAGATCGTCGCGGAGCTGATCGCTCTCGGACTCCAGGTTGACGGTGCGGGCCTTCAGGGCCTCGACCTCGTGCGCGTGCGCCAGCGCCATGCTGCGCACCTTGCCGAAGTCGGCGAGCTGGTTGAGCAGCACCTGGATCTCGGTGCGCGCCGCCGAGAGCTGCCGCTTCAGCAGGGTCTGGTCGTGGGCCTCCACCGCTGCGTCGGCCAGCCCGCGGCGCGACGCGCCCGGGTAGGTGTCGGCGCCGACGCTCTCGTCGGGGTCGTCCAGGTTCAGGCGCGCGGAGGGGTCGGTGTCTCCCCCGACGTACTCGAACTCGTCGTCATCAGGGCCATCCACCATGACCGCTACGTCGTCATCGAGCGACGTGGCCACCGCGATGGCGTCACTGGTAGGCGTCCCCACGTCAGCATCCCGGACCTTGTCGCGTGGCCATCCCGGCGGACCCTGGCCTGGTCGCGCCGCCCTGCGGCCATGACAGACGTCGAGGCCGGTCGCCTCGGGCGTGACCTCTTCGCGCTGGTGATACTCCTCGCATGACCTGAGCAGTATACCGCAACGCGCGCCGCCGTGTCATCGGGACGTCGGCCCGGCTTGCGCCGAGCCGCGCCGCGATGAACGACGACACGCGCGCGATGGCGCGTAGCAAGGACCTGCGCTACTTCGGGTCCACCTGGGCCACGACCGCGCGCCCCTCCTTCTGGGGGACCAGCGAGACGGCGCCCGCGTCGCTGAGCAGCTCGAGCGCCTTGCTCAGGGACAGACACCAGCGGTCCACGTAGGCCGCCTCACGTCCGCGCAGGCGCATCACGAACTTCACGCGGTCGCCCTCGGCCAGGAATTTCCGAGCGAGGTTGAACTTCGTCTCGATGTCGTGGCCGTCCGTCTTGGGACGGAGCTTGATCGTCTTGAGCTTGGCGGTCTTCTGCGGCTTCGTCCGTTTCGATATCTCGTACTTGAACTTGCCGTAGTCCATGATCTTGCAGACCGGCGGCCGCGCGTCCGGAGCCACCTCGACGAGGTCGAGGCCACGCTCTTCGGCGATCGCCCGACCTTCCTCGGGCGACATGATCCCGAGCTGCTCGCCCTCCGCGCCGATGATGCGGATGCTGGGAAAGCGAATCTCCCGGTTCACGCGGTGCTTCTCGGGGACCGGGCCCCCGCCTTGATTCCGTTTCGTAGAACACCTCCTGGCCCCTTCGGACCCGACGAGCTCGAGACGAGGCGCCGCCTGGGCGGCCCTTCGGGGACGAGCGATGGGCGAGCGACGCCCCCTCGGACGCCCTCGCCGGCGAGACTGTATGCGACGCCGCGTCCCGCGAGCAAGCCCCGCGCGCCATCCAGGCCCACGCGCGAGCCCACGCGCGCGCGTCCGGCCCGGTTCCAGCGCCGGTCAGGGTGCGGGCGCCGCCTGCGTCAGGCGCGCGAGCTCCTCGCGCGCGGTGGCCACGTACTGCTGCTCGGTGGGCAGGTTCTGGGCGATCTCCAGGTAGCGGCGCCAGGTCTCGGTCGCCTTGTCGGCGGCGCCGTGCTCCTCGTACGCATAGGCGAGGTTGTAGAGCGCTTGCGGATACTCGGCCCGCGCCTCCAGCGCCTTCACGTAGGCCTGGATCTCGCCCTCGATGTCGCCGGCCTTGTGGTGCGCGATGGCCAGGTTGTACCAGGCCTTGTAGTAGCCGGCGTCCTTCTCTATCGCCTTCTGGTAGGCCGCCTGCTCCTCGGTCCACAGGCGCTGCTTCTCGGCCGTGTCGGTGGTGCGGTCCGCCTGGCGGGCGTACGCGATGCCCAGGTTGAACCACGCGTCGGCCTGCTCCCCGTCCGCGGCGATGCAGCGCTTGTAGGCGGCGACTGCGGCGTCGATGTCCCCCAGCCGCGCCTGTACGATGCCCAGGTTCAGCATCGCGTCGACGGCGTCAGGCGTGATCTCGACCACGCGCTGATAGGCGTCGCGCGCGTCCTCGTCCTGCCCGGCGTCCTCGTACGCGATGGCGAGGTTGTAGAGGGCCTTGGCGTAGCGCGGATCGGCCTCGATGGCCTTGCGATAGGCGGCGATCTCGCGCTTGTACTTGCGCTGCTTGCCGTAGACGATGCCCAGGTTGTACCAGGCCTCCTTGTAGGCCGGGTCCAGCTCGACGGACTTCTCGTAGGCGGTCACGGCCTTGTCGAGGTCCCGGCCGTTGAAGTACTCGTTGCCCAGCTTGAAGTACTCTTCTGCCGAGCTGGCCTCCGCGAACGCTGCGGGGCATACCCAACAGGCTGCCAAGACGATGCAGCTCACGATCCCGACCCGGGCGGTGCGGCTGGCGGCGGTCACTGGTTCCCCTTCTCCCCGCGTGCTCGCCGCGCGAGCGCGACTCCACACGGTGTCACGGACCCGGATACACGACGTGCCTACCACTAGAAGACCCGCCGACCCCGTGTCAACGTCCGACACCCGTCGCCATTCCGGGCTCTGGATCGGCGCGGCGCTCTGCGTGATGACGATGATCGCCTCCGCACTGCCCGGCTGCAAGCCGGAGGACGAGCCACCGCGCCGCGGTCCGGGCCGGCTGACCGCGGCCCCATCGCCCGACGCCGGGGTCGCGGCCACCGAGCCGGGCACGGGCAGCCTCGGTACGATCCGCATCACCGCGCCGGAGGCCGAGGCGCCGACACCCGCCGCCGACGCGACCGCGCCCGAGGCCGTCGAGGCCGCTGACGCTTCCAGCCCCGAGGCGACGCCCGAAGCGCGGCTCTCGGCCGAGGTGCTGGCCGCGATCCAGGCGCCGCCCACCCCCGAGGGCGAGTCCACGGCGCGTCGGCACCACACCAAGGGCGTCGCGCTCCAGCGGCGCCTCGACATCCCCGCCGCCATCCGCGAGTACCGCGAGGCGCTGCGCGCGTGGCCCGGCCACGTGGCAAGCAACTACGCGATGGCTTCGGCGCTCGCGATGCAGGGTGATACGGGCGGCGCGCTGCACCATCTCGAGATCCTCGCGGCCCTCGGCGGACCCGAGGCCCACCTGCGGCTCGACGCGGCGCGCACCGACCCCGATCTGGTCAGCCTGGAGAGCTCGCCGGACTTCCGGCGCCTCACCGGCTGGGTCCCGGTCCGGGTATCGACGGCGCCGGATCTCGAGGACCCCCAAGCCATCGGCTCGACCGTGGCGCTGCTCCGCAAGGCCACCGTGCCCGCCTTCGACGGCGGCCCCTGGTCCAAGCCCGTCCAGGCCACCACGCTCTACGTGCGGGTGGACGATCCGGCAGCGGCGGCCATGGCCGACACGCTGCTGCCGGTCCTCCCCTCCGCAGTGAAGCGGGTGGACAGCCGATTCCTCGGCGAGGACAAGCCGCTGGTGCTGGTCCTGGCCGCCGGCGGTGGCGAGCTCCCGGCCATGTCCACGCTGAATACCCCTGCGGACGCCGTCGACCAGCGGCTCAGCGCCCGCGTGCCGGAGGGCATCGAGCATCTCCACCTCAAGAAGACCGGCTTCTTCACCTGGGAGCGCGTCGAGGACAGCGGGCGGCGCATCGACCGCACCGGCCGCTACGAGCTGGAGAACGGCGCCCTCTCGCTGGACTACCGGCAGGTGACCGAGACCCCGCGCGAGGGCGACGCCCCCGACGTGCAGGTGGACCAGGGACGGCGCTCGACGCACAAGGCCGTGGTCGAGGACGGCGCCCTGGTCGTGGACGGCGTGCCGTTCCGGCCGGGCCCGGCGGTGGGGCCGTGACCGCCTGCGGGGCTCGCCTGCTCCTTGCATCTGCCGGCGCGAGCGCTATGATCGTCGCGTTGTCTCGACCAGGGTCGTCCTTTGGGCACATCGGCGCGCCAGGTGAGCGCCGGGCACAGGAGTGGACACGTGGCCGCTGATGACGACCTCACCCCTGACGAGCTGGCGGCGCGTGGCCTGGAGGCCATCGAGGCCGCGGCCGAGGATCCCGATCGCGCCGCCGAGCTGGAGGCGCTGGCCCGCCAGGTCGAGGCCCCGGGCCTGCAGGACCGCATCCTCGAGCGCTACGCCTCCTTCGGTCGCGAGCTGCTGAGCGACACCCTCCCGTCGGCCCTGGACCCCCGGATCGCCCGGCACCTGGAGCCGCTGCTCGGCGACGTGAGCGGCGTGCGCGTGCACACCGGCAAGCTGGCCACCGAGGCGGCCCACGCCATGCAGGCGCGCGCCTTCGCGATCGGCGACGCCGACATCTTCATCGCCGACCAGCACTACGATCCCTCGTCGCCGCGCGGCGCGGCGCTGCTGGCGCACGAGGTCGCCCACACGCGGGACGCGGCCACGGGCTTCGCCATGTCGGGCGAGCTGGGCGTCGGCAGCGATCGCGAGCAGTTCGCGGAGGCCATCGCCGAGCGGCTGTCGTTGGAGCTTGCTCGCGAGGACATCGGCGAGCGGGACGCGTTCTACGACGAGCTGGGCGCCAGCACCGTGCTGCGTGAGTACGACGCCGCGAGCATCGACCCGGCCACCATCGACCGCTTCGACCTGGAGGAGCGGATCTGGCGCATCCTCGAGCAGCAAGGCCGGCGCGAGCAGGACCGACAAGGTCGTTGACCGCCTCGGCGCCCCTCGCTCAACCGGCGGCGTGCCAGGCGCGGACGTCCTCGTCCACCGCCGCCTCGAAGGCCGCCTGGAGGGTGCGGGTGACCGGGCCGGGCCGCCCTCCCCCGACGGGCTGGCCGTCCAGCGAGACGACCGGCGCCACGTGGAGCGTGCTGGCCATCGCCAGCACCTCGTCCGCCCGCGTCAGGCGCTCGCGCGGGATCTCCTCCTCGAGCGGGCCCATCCCCGCCTCGGCGGCCATCCGCAGCACCAGGTCCCGAGCGGTCCCGGCGAGCACCCCCGACGCGATGGGCGGCGTCACCAGGCGCCCCGACTCGACGATCGCGATGTTGGTGGCCATCCCCTCGAGCACGCAGCCCTGCTCGCTGACGAAGAGCCCCTCGGCGCGAGGGTCGTCGGTGCGGCCGGCCAGCCACACGGAGCCGAGGGCGCTGGGCAGGTAGCTCAGCGTCTTGTGCCGTGCCATCTCGGCGCTTCCCCGGCCCGGCAGCGGCAAGGTGTGCAGGTTCAGCCCCTCGGCGCGGCGTCGCGCCTGGGCGGCGCCGACCTGCCGCAAGAACGCCACCACCGTCGGCGGCCCGGTCATCGAGGCGCCGCGACTCATCGTCACGCGCAGCGCCGCCTCCGGAGAGCCCGGCGACGCGAGACCGTTGCGCTGCAGCAAGCCCGCCAGCCCCGCCCGGAGCCCGGCGGCGTCCCACGGCAGCCGGATGGCGAGGAACTCCGCCGCGCGCCACAGACGCGCCGCGTGGGCCTCCAGGGCCAGGATCGCGCCGCCCTTGACGTGCATCGTCTCGAAGGCGCCGTCGGCCATCAGGAAGCCGCGGTCGAACACGCTCACGCGCGCCGTCGCCGCTGGCGCGTAGGCGCCGTCGAGCCAGACGGTGGGGAGTACATCCTCCGGGGCGCGCATGGGGACCTCCTGCGGGTTGCTGCCGCTTCGTACCACGCGCGCTGGCAGAATCCAGGGCGGGTGGCCCGGTTGTCGCTCTGGAGGCTCGTGGAGTATAAGCGGCCACACCAGACGGCGCGGGGAGACGCGTGAGCTCCGGCATACCAGAACTCCTTTCACGCGTCGGCAGCGACCCGGCGGATGTCAAGCTCCTCGAAGAGCTGGCCTCGGCGTGCGTGGGTGCCGGCGATTACCGGGCCCTGCTCACCGGGTTGCGCGCCGCGCTGGCGGAGGCGAACCCGGAGCTGGAGTCCGCCGCGCGCAGGCTGGTGGCCGCGGCCCTCGAGGAGGCGGCGGAGGCCAGACCCGATCGCGAGGCGGCGGCGCTGCTGGTGCGCGCGGCGCAGCTCCGCAGCACGGAGGAGTCTCCCGAGGATCGTCAGAAGGCGGCGACCGCGCTCGCCGGCGCCTGGCGGCGGTGTCCGGAGCCCGAGGTCATCGAGAGCGCGTGGGCGCTCCTCGGCTCGCCGGAGATCGACGACGCTCCCGATGCGCTGGTGGAGGCGCGCGCCCAGGTCGGCTCTGCCGAGAGCCGCAGCGCGGCGCTGTCGCTGCTGGCCGACCGCCATCTCCACGCCGGCCGGCTGGGGCCGGCGCGGCGCGCCCTCGACCTGCTGCGGGAGCTGGCCCCGGAGGACCCGGCCATCCTCGAGCGCATCGAGGCGGTCGAAGCGCTCTCGACCCCGCCGACGCCTGCGGCGCGCCAGCGAGGCACCCGGCTGGTCACCGACACGGTCATCGCCGACACCGACGCTGCGACGGCCGTGGTGGAGCGCTATCAGGCGGAGATGGCCGAGGCCAGCCCCGACCTGCGGATCATCCTGGCGCGGCGGCTCTTCCGCATCCTGCGCGTCGACCTGGGGCGCCCCGACCGGGCGCGCGAGGTGCTCCAGTTCTCCCGTGAGGCGGTCAGCGAGTGGGCCCGTGACGTGCTGGCGCGAGCCGACCGGCGCTCGGCGGGGCGCGAGTGGGAGGGGGCGGTCGCGCTGCTGGACGAGGCCGCGCGCCAGGCCGAGGAGCCGCGCGACCAGGTGGTGCTGCTGCTCGAGGCCGCGCGGCTGCTCGAGGCCGAGCTGGACGCGCCGGACCGTGCAGAGAAGATGTACCGGCGCGTTCGGGTCAGCGCGCCGCTCTCGGTCGAGGTCCTGGCCTTCTACCGGGACTGGTACGCGGGGCGCGACGAGCCGCGCCGGGCCTACGCGACGCTGGCGCAGCTCCACGGCGCGCTCATCGGCGAGGATCTGGCGCCCGAGCGCATCCGGGTCGCCGGCGAGATGGCCGAGCTGGCGGCGGGCGAGCTGGACAGCCGCGAGAAGGCCATCGAGGCGTGGCGCCGCATCCTGGACGACGAGCCGTACCACGACGAGGCCAACAGCGAGCTGCGGCGGCTCTACACCGAGAGCGGGCGCTGGCACGCCCTCGCCGAGCACCTGGACGCCTGGGTGCGCGCGCTGCCCGACGACGCCGTGCAGCAGAAGGTGGACCTGCTCTTCGAGCTGATCGCGCTCTACCAGTCCCCCGAGCGCCTGCCGATGGACGACATGGTCATCGCGACCTACCAGCGCATCGTCGCGCTGGCGCCGTCCAACGAGCGGGCCCTCGACGACCTGGCCTCGCGCTACGAGGACCGGCAGCGTTGGGGCGACCTCATCGGGGTGTTGCGCCAGAAGATCGAGCTGACCGAGGATCCGGAGGAGCTCTTCGCCCTCTTCACCCGCATCGGCGACCTCTACCTCGAGCGCATGCGCTCGGACGCCGACGCCATCCCGGTCCTGGAGCGCCTGCTCGAGCTCGATCCGCGCAACGTGGAGGTGCTGCATCGGCTGCGCGAGATCCATCGCCGCCGCAGCGACTCGGCCCGCACCTACGAGACCTATCAGCAGGAGCTCGCGCTGCTCGACGGTCCTGCGCGGGTGGACGTCCTGGTCGAGCTGGCGAAGATCGCCACCCACGAGCTCTTCCTGCCCGAGGAGGCGCGCGCGTGTTGGCGCGAGGTGCTGAAGCTCGAGCCGGGCCACGACGAGGCGCTGGCCGCGCTGCAGGAGCTGAGCGTCGAGCAGGAGGACTGGCCGGGCTACGTGCGCCTGCTGGAGACCCAGCTCGAGTCGGCCGCCACCAAGAAGAAGAAGGTCGAGATCCTGCAGGAGATGGGCGAGATCCTGCACACCCGCCTCGGCGAGGAGGAGCGCGCCCTGGCGCTCTTCGCCCAGATCTGCGAGCTGAGCCCCTTCAACAGCCACGCGCGCGACTTCCTCCAGCGGGCCTGGGTGACGCGGCGGGCCTGGGACCGCCTGACCGGGCTCTATGCTCCGCGCAGCGACTGGAAGGGCTACGTGGCCCTGCTGCGCGACTTCGCGCGCAAGTCCGACGACGCCCCGCTGCAGGCAGACATCCACGTGGAGATCGCCCGCGTCGAGTCGGAGCTGCTCGGCGACCCGGCCACCGCGCAGGCCAGCCTCTTGGACGCCATCGAGGCCGCCCGCCACCGCGACGACATCGCGCGCAAGCTGCTGGCCGAGCACGACGTGCGCCTGGACGCGCCGGCGCGTCTGCGGGCCCAGGAGGTCATCGCCACCCACTCCGACGACGTGGCCGAGCGCGAGAACGCGTGGCGCGAGGTGGCCGATCTGCGCGAGCAGGCCGGCGACGCGTCGGGCGCGCTCGAAGCCTGGGGTCAGGCGCTGCTGCTCGAGGCGGACCGCGGCGACGTGGAGGCGCTCGGCCACTTCGAGGCGGCGGCCGAGGCGGCCGACGGCTGGGAGGACGCCTCGCACTTCCTCGGCGAGGCGACCGCCCGGGTGCCCGACGGCGCGACCGGATCGCGCGTGCTGCTGCACCGGAGCCTCGGCGCGGTGCTCCGCGGCAAGCTGGCCAACGCGGACGGCGCCATCGTGCACTTCCGCCGTGTGCTCCAGCTCGCGCCGGGCGACATGGCGGCCCTCGACGCGCTCGAGGAGATCCACCTCAGCCGTCACGACTTCGAGGGGCTGGAGGAGGTGCTGCGGGCACGGGCCGAGCACGCCGAGGACCCCGAGCGGGGCCGGGATGCGCGTCGCCGCCTGGGGCAGCTCTACGAGGACGTGTTCCTCGACCTCGAGCGCGCGGCGGCCACCTACCAGGACATCCTCGACCAGGAGCCGGACGACGAGGAGGCGCTGGTCAGCCTGCGGCGCGCGCTGAGCGCCGACGAGGCGTGGGGTGAGCTGACCTCGGCGCTGGAGGACCTGTGCCCCCGGCTGGCCACGGCCGAGCGGCGGGCGGCCCTGCAGTTCGAGCTGGCGCGGCTCTACCGCGAGCAGACCGCAGAGCCCTCGATGGCCGCGCTGCACCTGCGCGATCTGCTCGACCACCCGGAGGCGGATCGCGCGGCGGTCATCGCCACCCTGGAGGCGATGTTCGAGGCCGGCGAGGCCCCCGCCGCGGTCGCTCCAGTCCTGGAGGGCGTGTACCGCGAATCTGGAGATCACGCCCAGCTCGCGCGGGTGCTCGCCGTCCGCGCGGACACGAGCCCCACCTCGGACGAGCGGCTGACGGTCGCCGCCGAGCTGGCGCGGATCTGCGAGCACGAGCTGGCCGACGCCCGGGGCGCCTTCGAGGCCCAGGTGCGGATCTTCGTCATCGACCCCGACGACCGGGCCGTGTGGAGCGAGCTCGAGCGTCTGGCGGGCGAGTCCGACGCGTACGGCGAGCTCGCCGACCTCTGGCGCAGCGCGGTGGGGCTCGAGGCGCCGCCGGACGGGCCGCGGCCGTCGGGCAGCGGGGTGCGGGACCAGCTGCGCATCGAGCTGGCCAGGCTCCTGCGCGAGCGGCTCGGCGCCGACGACGAGGCGATCGAGCTGTACGAAGCGATCCTCGACGAGCCGAGCGCCGGCGTGCAGTACCCGGAGGTGCTCGAGGCCCTGGTCGTGCTGTACCGCGCACGCGAGGACCACGAGGCGCTGGTGCGGGTGCTGCTCGCCTCGAGCGAGGGTGTGCTGCCCGGCGCCGAGCGCCGCCAGCGCATCGTGGACGCCTGCGAGCTGCTGGCCGGGCCGCTGGGGCGCATCGACGACGCGGTGGAGCACTGGGAGCGGCTGGCCACCGAGGACCCGACCGACGACGAGGTCGCCGAGCGGCTGGAGGCCGCCTACGAGACGCTGGAGCGCTGGGAGGACCTGGCCGCCCACCTGTTGCGGCGGGCCGAGGCCCAGACCGACCCGGCCAAGGCCGACCGGGTGCGCCTGGCGCGCGCCTTCGTGCGGCTGGAGCGGCTGAACGAGAGCGAGCACGCCGTGCGGGAGCTGCTGGCCCTGGTGGCGAGCCCCACCTGCGGCGCAGACGCCCGCGAGGTGCTGCTGGACCTCGCCGCGGCGGACCCCACGAGCGAGCCCATCCGCCAGCGCATCATCGCCGGACTGGAGTCCCACTTCGAGACGGCCGAGGACGACTGGGGCCGGGCGGCCCTGGAGGAGGTGCGCGCCACCCTCGGACCGCCGGGCGAGCCGCGGGCCAAGGTGCTCCTGCAGGCGGCGCGGCTGGTCGTGCCCACCGTGGAGCTGGCCACCATCGGCGACCGGGACCCGGTGGTCGCGCGGCGGGCCTTCGAGCTGGCCGGGCGGGCGCTCACCGAGGCGCCGGACAACGAGCGCGCGCTGGAGCTGCTCGACCACCTGGTCGGGCCGCTGGGCCTGTGGGCCACCTACGCGACGCTGTGCGAGGACGCGGCGAGCCGCATCGACGACAGCGCGGTGCGCTCCGAGCTCATCAAGCGGGTGGCCGTCACCGCCGAGACCCGGCTCGACGACGACGAGCGGGCCATCAAGGCGTGGGAGGCCTTGCGGGTGGACCATGGCCCCATCGAGCGCGAGGCGCTCGAAGCCCTGGACCAGCTCTACCAGCGGGTGGGTCGCGCGGCGCTGCGCATCGGAGTGCTCAGGCGACGCGCCGAGATCGAGTCGGTGCCGGCCAAGCGGCTCGCCTTCTTCAAGGAGGCCAGCATCCTGCTCGACGAGGCAGGCCAGACCGACCAGGCCATCGCGTTCTTGCGGCGCATCGTCGAAGAGACGCGCGCGGCCACCGACCCGGCGCTGCAGACCGAGCGCGCCGAGGCGATCGAGCGCCTCGAGGCGATGCTGGGTTCGCAGGCGCGGTTCGGCGAGCTGGTCGAGCTGCTCGTCGCGTGCGCGGCGCAGACCAAGGCGCAGCCGGAGGCCGCCTCGCTGGCGTGGCTGCGGCGCGCGGCCAGCCTGGCAGAGGAAGAGCTGCGCGAGCCGGACGAGGCGGTGCGCATCCTCGAGCTCATCCGCGAGCGGGCCCCCGACGATCCCGACGCGCTGAACGCCCTGGACCGCCTGCACCAGGCGGCCGGTCGGTGGCAGGACAAGGCCGACCTCATCGAGATCCGGCTCGACATCGCGCGCCGAGAAGGCGACGCCGACCGCGAGCGTATCCTGCTCTTCACCCTCGGGCAGATCCGGGAGAACCGCCTGGGCGACCTGCCCGGCGCCATCGAAGCGTACGCCGCGGCGCTCAGCGAGCTGCCGACCTTCCCGCCGGCCGTCGCCGCCCTGACCGCCCTCGCCCGCACCGACGACGGGCACGCGGCCGCCCGGTCGGCCCTGGCCACCGCGCACCGCGCCGCGGAGGCTCCGGCGCCGCTGGCCACCGTGCTCCAGCAGACGCTCGAGGCAGGCGACCCGGGCATCGACAGCGAGGCGCTCCACCTGGAGCTGGCGCGCCTGATGATCGGCCCCCTCGACGCGCCAGCCGAGGCCTTCGCCCACGCGGGGCGAGTCCTGGCGTCGACGACCACGGGACCCGCCGCCGCCGAGGCGCGCGAGCTGGCCGTGCGCGCCGCGGTCGGATCGGGGCGGGTCGACGAGGCGGTGCTGCTGCTGCTCGACGGCGCCCGCCGGGCCACCTCGGTGACCGCGCGGGTGCAGGCGCTGGACGAGGCCATCGCGCTGCTGCAGGCGCACGGTGTGGCTCCGGAGGCGATGGTGCTGCTCTGGCAGACCATCGTGTCGTTGAAGCCCAGCCACGGGGGCGCCCTCGACGCCCTGGAGGAGCTGGCCCGCGCCGGCGACAAGGCGGAGGACCTCGTCGCCGTGCTGCGGCTGCGCGAGGAGACCACGCTCGACCGCGCGGCCCGCCGGGCGCTGCGCCTCGAGATGGCCCGGCTCCTCGCCGGGCTGCCCAAGCACGAGCGCGAGGCCGTCGCCGCCTACGAGACCGTGCTGGTCGAAGATCCGCGTGATCCGGAGGGCTTCGATGAGCTCGCCGCGCTGCTCCGCCGCATGGAGGCCCCCCGCGAGCTGGCCGAGCTGCTGGAGCACCGCATCGACGTGGCCGACGCGGACGAGGACACGCGCGCGCTCCGGCACGAGCTGGCCGAGCTGGCGCACGGGCCGCTGCACGACCCCTCGCGCGCGGTGGCGCTCTACCGGGAGCTGCTCGACGAGGCCCCCGACGACGAGGCGGCGGTGGAGGCCCTCGAGGCGATGTGGGGCGAAGGGGTCGAGCGCACCTCGATCTTCGAGGCGTTGGAACCCTTCTACGAGCGCACCGAGGCCTGGACCAAGCTGGTGGCGCTCTACCGCAGCACCCTCGAGGCGGAGGGCGACACGCGCTTGCAGATCGAGTGCCTGGCGAAGGTGGCGCGCGTCCAGGAGGAGCACCTGGGCGATCCCGAGGGCGCCTACGAGAGCTCGAAGGCCCTGCTGCTGCGCGTCGACGAGCCCGACGAGCACCTGGACGCGCTCGAGGCGCTGGCCGGGCGGCTCGACGCGTACGCGGATCTCGGGGCGCTCTACGATCGGATGATCGCCGAGGGGATGGCGAGCCCGACCCAGATCGTCCACCGGGCGCGGATCGCGCTGCGGCACCAGGAGGACTCCCAGACCGCGATCCGCGACTACAAGCTGGCGCTCGAGCGTCAGCCGGACCTGGACGAGGCGCGCGCGGAGCTGCTGGAGCTGCTCGAGACCACCGAGTCGTGGGCGGAGCTGACCGACCTGCTCGAGGCCTCGGCCCACCACGCCTTCGATGCGCAGGAGAAGCGCACCGACCTGCTGCGCGCGGCCGACGTCGCCGCGCTCCGGCTCGAGGCGCCCGACCGGGCGGCGGCGCTGCTCGAGCAAGCGCTGGAGCTGTCGCCGACGGACGCCGACCTGGCGTGGCGCATCGTGGATCTGTGGAGCAGCACCGGCCACGTCGAGGCGCTGCGCGCCCATCTGCGGACGTGGATCGATCGCAACGACCCGACCACCGTCGCCCCCTTCCGCCTGCGCCTGGCCGAGTCCCTGCTCGCCGATCCGACCACCGCTCCCGACGGCATCGCCGAGGTGCGCGCCGCCCTCAGCGTGGAGGCCGCCCCGGAGGACGCCGAGCTGCTCCTCGCGACCTTCCTCGCCTCCGCCGAGCACGACTCCCCCGCGTGGAAGCCCGCGGTGGACTCGGCCGCGGTCCTCCTGGAGGCCAGCCTCGACGACCGCGCCACCGACGCGCTGCGCGCCACCATCGCCGAGGCGCGCTTCCGGGTGATGGACGACACGGTGGACCGCCGCAGCGCGCTGCTCGAGCTGTCGCGGCTGCACGACCGGGCCGACGACCCCGATGGCGCCTTCGAGCGCCTGGCCCAGGCGGCGCGGGAGGCCCCCGGGGACGCCGAGATCGAAGGACAGCTCGACGACCTGGCGCGGCGGCGCGACCTGTGGCCGCGGCTGGCGGACCTCTACGAGGCCAGGCTCTCCGACGACCTCTCGGCAGAGCTCGAGGAGCGCTTCCTCTTCAAGGTCGCCAACATCCACGACGCGGTGCTCGGCGACGACGAGGCGGCGGCGCCCTTCTACGAGCGGCTCCTGGTGCGTCAGCCGGACAACCTCGACGCCCTCGCCATGCTGGCCCGCTACTACGCGGAGTGCGAGCGGCCGACGGACGAGGCGCGCATCCTGACCCGCTGGGTCGAGGTCGAGCCCGCGCCGGAGGCCCGCTCGCAGCACCGGCGGCGGCTGGCCGTGCTGACGATGGACCACGTGGAGGATCCCGAGACCGCGACGCGCCTCCTGATGGAGGAGCTGCCGGGAGCGGCGCTGGACGCCGAGCTGCGCGGCCGTCTGCAGCGCTTGCTGGGCGAGGCCCACCGCTTCGACGACCTGGCGCGGGTGCTCACGCTGGCGCTCGAGGATCCCGAGCTGGATCCCGAGGCCCGGGTCGATCTGCTGGCGCGGCTGGCCCAGACCGCCGAGGTGCACACGGGGGATCTGGACGCGGCCCGCGACGCGGCGCAGGCCATCCTCGCCATCGAGCCGGAGCACGCCTTCGCCCTGACCTCGCTGCACCGGGTGGAGCGCCGCCGCGAGGACTTCGCCGCGGTGGACGAGGTGCTGGGCAAGCGCATCGCGCTGGCGCCCACCGATGCGCTCCGCGCGCGCCTGCTCATCGAGCGGGCGGAGGTGAACGCCGACCACCTGCAGGCGCCGGAGACCGCGCTGGAGTACCTGACCGAGGCAGGGAAGCTCGAGGGCGAGGGCTCGGGCTCCCCTGCCCTGCGGCACGCCTTCGAGACCTTGCTGCGGACGCCGTCTACCCGCGTGGAGGCCGCGAGGGCGCTGGCGCCGCGCTACGAGGCGGCGGAGGACTGGCCGGGGCTGGCGAGCGTGCTGGCCATGCAGCAGTCGGGTGCGCGCTCGGACGAGGAGCGCGAGACCCTGGCCCGGCGCGCGGCCGGCGTGATGCGGGAGCGGATCGGCGACCCCGGCGCGGGGCTGCGGGTGCTGCTCAACGCCTTCGAGCAGCTCCGCGGGCACGGCCCGCTTCGGGCCGACATCGAGGCCGCGGCCGAGGCCAGCGACGGGTTCGCCCAGGTGGCGGCGGCCTCGCGGCGCATCATGGCGGCCCAGCCCGAGGTGGCGGTGGTGCGGGACCTGGGCCCATGGCTCGGCGCCATCGAGCGCGATCGCCTGCAGGATCCGCGCGCCGCGACCGAGACCTTCGAGCGCGTGCTGGCGGCCGACGAGCTGAACCAGGAGGCGATGGAGGCCCTGGACGCACTCTATCGCGAGCTCTCGGCCTGGGACGCGCTGCGCCTCTTGCTGGATCGGCGCCTCACGGTGGTCAGCGACGAGGATCGCCCGCGCATCCTGGAGGAGCTGGCGCAGCTCGCCACCCGCATCGAGGGGCCCGCCGCGGCGCTGCGCTGGTGGCGCGACCTGCTGTGGGCGCGACCCGAGCACGCGGCGGCCCGGCAGAGCCTCGAGGCGATGCTCGGCGACCCGACCACCGCGCGCGAGGCGGTCGAGGTGCTCGAGCCCGTCTACCGCAAGGAGTCCGACTGGACCGCCCTGGTCCGCCTCTTCGAGCGGCAGCTCGCCGCGAGCGCGCCGGGGCCCGAGACGGCGCGGCTCCACGTGCAGGCGGGCGACATCTACGAGACGAGGCTCGACGACGCCGCGAGCGCCTTCAAGCATTTCGACGCCGCGTTCCGTCAGCAGCCCGACGACGCCGAGCTGCTGCGGCGCCTGGAGCATCTGGCCAGCCAGCTCGAGCGCTGGTCGGAGCTGGCCGACGCCGTGGAGGCAGTGCTGCCGGCGCTGGACGACCGCTCGCGGCGCACGGATCTCCTGCTGCACGCGGCCCAGATCCGGGAGGTGAAGACCGGCGAGCCCGAGCGCGCGGTGGCCTCGCTGCGCCAGGTCCTGGCCGATCAGCCGGACCACCGGGCGGCCCTGATGGGCCTGCGTCGCCTGCACCGAGCCCGCGGTGACGAGCAGGATCTCGCCGAGGTCACCGCGGCGCTGGCGCGGATCACGCCCGGCGGCGAGCAGCGGTCGGCCCTGTGGAGCGAGCTGCTGCTGCTGGCGACGCGGCTCGGCGACGACGACCTGCGCGTCGAGGCGGCGCGGGCGAAGGCCGCGGGCGAGGATGGCGACATCGAGGAGCTGGCGAAGGTCTACGAGGAGGCCGGGCGCTTCGACGCGCTGGCCGATCTGCTGGCCGAGCGCGCGGAGGTGGTCGGCTCGGCGCCCGAGCGCGCGGCGCTGCGCATGCGGCTGGGGCGGCTGCGGGAGGAGCGGCTGGGCGACCTGGAGGGGGCGACCGACGCGTACACCGACGCGCTGGACCAGGACGCCGAGGCCGTGGGGGCCTTCGACGCGCTCAAGCGCATCTACCGGCAGCGCGAGGACTGGGGCGGGCTCTTCGGGTTGGTGGCGCGGCGCGCGGAGGGGCTCGGGGAGAGCGCCGAGGCCGCCGGGCTCTGGACCGAGCTGGGCGCGCTGGCCGACACCCACCTGGACAACCAGCCCGAGGCCATCCGCGCCTACGAGCGGGCGCTGGAGCTGGACCCGGACGCCGCGGACGCCCGCGACGCGCTGATCCAGATCTTCCAGGCGCGTCACCGACCTGCCGAGCTGGTCGAGCTGCTCGTCGCGAAGGCGCGGCGGCAGTCTGCGCCGGAGTCGCTGGACCTGCTGGCCGAAGCTGCCGAGCTCTACGTCGGGCCCCTGGACGACGCCGCCAAGGCACGGCCGCTCCTCGAGGAGGTGCTGGCCGCGGCCCCCGACCACCTGGGCGCCCGACGCGCCACGGCGCACCTCGACGACAAGGAGGGACGCCACGCCGAGGCCGCCGCGGGGTACAACGCGCTGCTTCCCGACCTGCCGGAGGCCGCTCGGGTCGACACGCTGCTGGCCCTGGGCCGGCTGTACCGCGAGAAGCTCGACCAGCCCCACGAGGCCGCCAAGGCGCTGCTCGCCGCGCGCGATCTGGCGCCGGACGACGCCGGGCTCACCGTCGTCCTGCGCGAGCTGCTCCAGGAGACCGGCTCCTGGGAGGAGCTGCGCGACCTTCTGGAGCGGGACTTCGAGGCGAGCGCCTCGGCCAACGAGCGGAGCGAGCGGGCGCTGGCGCTGGCGCGCCTGTACCAGGAGCACCTCGACGACGCCGAGGGCTTCTCCACCTGGATCGCGCGCGCCGAGGAGGCCCGGCGGGACAACCCCGAGGTCGCCGAGGCCCTGATCGCGTGGCACACGAGCCGCGGCGAGTGGGCCGAGGTCGCGACCCGCCTCGAGTGGCTGGTGAACTACCTCCAGGGCAAGAAGCTGCTCGGCGAGCTGCCGCGCCGGGCCTACGAGCTGGGCGGCCTCTTCGAGCGCCTCGACGCCCCCGACAAGGCCTTGGAATACTACAAGATCGCGCTGCAGGCCGACGGCACCTACCTGCCCAACCTGGTGGCCTTCGGGCGCCTCCTCATCGCCCGCGAGGCGTGGGATCGCGCGCTCCGGGTGCATCAGAACCTGCTGATGCAGCGGCAGAAGATCGAGGACCCGCAGACGCGCTCGCAGGTGCTCTATCACCTGGCGCTGGCCTGCCACGAGCTGGAGCAGGACGCGCAAGCCCGTCAGTACCTCAAGCGGCTGCTGGCCGAGGCGCCGACCCATCCCGAGGGACTGGCGCTCCAGGCGCGTATCGCCGGCTGATCCCGGCCCGCCTCAGCCCCACCCGCGCCGGGGAGCGATCGCGTCTGAGCCTTTGTCCATGGGCACTGAAGCGCCGCGCTTGCTGCCCGCGGGGACGTCCGGTTGGGGGTGGATGCATTTCTTCCTCAACTTTTTCCCTTGCGTGCCGCGCCGCTCTCCCTCATAACGAAATTGCTGCGGGTTGAGGCTTGTGCCGACGCCTCGACCCGGTGTGCCTCGTGCACGAGCCTCGCGTTTCGATCTGGGGGGAAACGAAACGATGAGCGCTCTCAACCGCTGTGTGCGGAATGTGTCTACTTGCGTCTTCCTGTTGGGCCTCGCGATGGCCCGACCTTCCACGGCGGCTCCGACCTTCACGGGTCTGGTGCCCGCCGACTTCACCGAGCCAGGCGTGCTCCTGCTCGACGACGGCGCCGCCGCGCCGGACGTCGGCATGCCCGCCGGCTCGGAGGGGGCAACCAGCGGCTGGGACATCAAGGGCGTACGCCTGTTCCATGACCCGCTCACCGACGTGCTCTACGTCGGCATCGAGACCTTCGGCATCGCCGGAGACGCTGACGGCGACGGCGCCGAGGGAGGGACCAGCGCCTGGCTGGCCGCCTCGCTGGGCACCGACCTGCCGCAGCTCGCCGAGAGCGAGTCGGCCGCGCTGCTCTTCGACCTCGACGGCGACGGGCTCTTCGACGTGATCGCCGGTGTGCCCGGTGACCGCGCGCTCGGGGACTTCACCGTCTCGCGCTTCGCCGGGGTGCCGAGCGCGCCGGCGTTCGCGTTCGGCGAGGTCCTGGGTGCCCAGGCGATGGGCGCCTACACCTCGGGCCCGCCGTCGGCGGCCAGCCCGCACCTGGAGTTCGCCATCCCGCACTTCTCGGAGCTGCCCGGTTTCGCCGGCGCCTTCCGCATGCAGGCCTTCATGGGCTCCTTCGCGGACGCCGGCATCGGCGACGATCGCCTGCCCGATTCGGGCTCCGCGCTCATCTGCCTGGACGCCGACCATGACGGCTACACGACCTGCGACGGCGACTGCAACGACCGCCTGGACTCGGTGAACCCGGCCATCCTCGGCGACCCCTTCTGTGACGGGATCGACGACGACTGCGACGGCGAGACCGACGAGGACTTCGGGGGCCTCGGGGCGCCCACCGAGTGCGGCAACGCGCCGGTGTGTCAGGCGCAGGGCATGCTGCTCTGCGTCGACGGCCAGATCATCGACACCTGCCTGCCGGGCGACAACGGCGTGTTCGTCCCCGAGACGACGACCTGCGGCGTGGGCGCTTGTGCCTCCACCGGCACCACCACCTGCGCGACCGGCGACGTCACCGACACCTGCACCCCCGGGGAGCCCGCCGCCAGCGACCCGTGCAACGGCGTCGACGACGACTGCGACGGCATCACCGACGAGGACTTCGTCTCGGCGTCGACGAGCTGCGGGCTCGGCGTGTGCCAGCGCGACGGTGCCACGAGCTGCGTCGGCGGCGTGGTCGTGAACGACTGCCTGCCCGGACCGCCGGCGGGCGCCGAGACCTGCGACGGAGAGGACGAGGACTGCGACGGCGAGACCGACGAGGACGCCGCGCTGCCGCCTGCGCCGACCTGCGGTGAGGGCGCCTGCGCCACGGTGGGCACGATCCAGTGCGTCTCCGGCACCCTGGTCGAGACCTGCGAGCCGGGCAACACCGACGTGGAGATCTGCGACGGCGTGGACAACGACTGCGACGGCGAGACCGACGAGGACCCCCAGATGGCGGATCCCGAGCCGTGCGGGGTCGGCGCGTGCGCCGCCGTGGGCACCGTCTCCTGCATCGAGGGCGAGGAGATCCAGACCTGCGTGGCGGGAGACCCGACGCCCGAGCTGTGTGATGGCGTCGACAACGACTGCGACGGGGCCATCGACGAGGACGTGCAGCTCCCCGCTCCGCCCACCTGCGGGCTGGGCGCCTGCCGCGCCGTGGGCACCGTGAGCTGCGTCGACGGCGCGCTGGTGGAGACCTGCCAGGCGCTGCGCGGCTCGGCCGAGGTGTGCGACGCGATCGACAACGACTGCGACGGCGACACCGACGAGGACGTCGAGCTCCCGCCGGCGCCGACCTGCGGCCAGGGCGGCTGCTTCGTGCAGGGCACCTCGCAGTGTCTGCGGGGCGAGATCGTGACGAGCTGCGTCCCCGGGCGCGCCCACCCCGAGCAGTGCGACGGCGTCGACAACGACTGCGACGGCGAGACCGACGAGGACGCCGCGCTGCCGCCGGCGCCGACCTGCGGCCAGGGCGCCTGCGCGGCGACCGGCACGGTGAGCTGCGAGGGTGGCGAGGTCGTGCAGAGCTGCGAGGCCGGGCAGCCGGGAGCGGAGACCTGCAACGGCGTCGACGACGACTGCGACGGCGACACCGACGAGGACGTGGTGCTCGGACCGGCGCCGACCTGCGGCGAGGGCGCCTGCGCGACCACCGGCACCATCGCGTGCGTCGGCGGCGAGGTCGTCGAGAGCTGCGAGGCGACCACCGCGACGCCCGAGACCTGCAACGGCGTCGACGACGACTGCGACGGCGCCATCGATGAGGACGTGGTGCTGGGAGCGCCGCCCACCTGTGGCGAGGGCGCCTGCGCGGCCACCGGCACCATCGCGTGCGTCGGCGGCGAGGTCGTCGAGAGCTGCGAGCCCGGCGCCGGAGGGCCCGAGGCGTGCAACGGCATCGACGACGACTGCGACGGCGACACCGACGAGGACGTGGTCCTGGGCGCGCCGCCCACCTGTGGCGAGGGCGCCTGCGCGGCCACCGGCACCATCGCGTGCGTCGGCGGCGAGGTCGTCGAGAGCTGTGAGCCCGGCGCCGGACGGCCCGAGGCGTGCAACGGCATCGACGACGACTGCGACGGCGACACCGACGAGGACGTGGTGCTGGGCGCGCCGCCCACCTGCGGCGAGGGCGTCTGCGCGGCCACCGGCACCATCGCGTGCGTCGGCGGCGAGGTCGTCGAGAGCTGCGAGCCCGGCGCCATCGGCGACGCGCACGACGGCTGTGACGGCGTGGACAGCGACTGCGACGGAGAGACCGACGAGGACTTCGTCGGCGAGCAGACCGAGTGCGGCGTGGGCGCCTGCGCCGGGCGGGGCGTGACCGCGTGCCTGGACGGCGCCGTGGTCGACTCGTGCCGGATCGGCGAGCCCGCCGACGACGACGCCACCTGCGACGAGGTGGACGACGACTGCGACGGCGAGATCGACGAGGACTGCGGGTTCTGCGGCGACGGTGTCGTGCAGCCTGGCGAGGACTGCGACGACGGCAACGAGGCCTACCTCGACGGCTGCACGCCGAGCTGCCAGGTCGAGCAGTGCCCGCTGGTGCTGGACTTCGACATGGACGCCCATGGGGACGCCATCGTCGCGGGCCAGGACCTCTCGATGGCCTGGATCGACTCGGGCATCGCCATCAGCGCCTACAAGAAGACCAACCTCTCCAGCCCTGCCCCGCCGGTGGCCTTCGACTCGGCGCACCCGACCGGGGGCGACACCGACCTGGGCACGCCCAACAAGGCCCTCGGCGGCCCCGGCGTGGGCACGGGCGGCAAGTCCACCAACGCCGTGGCCCGCGCGATGATCGCCATCGTCCCGGAGAACGTCACCGACAAGGACGGCGACGGCCTGGTCGACTCGCCCGACGACAACGGCACCGGCGGCGCGCTGGTCTTCGAGTTCGCGTCGGCGGTCTGCCTCGACGCGGTCGGGATCCTCGACAACGACAGCTCCGAGACCATCACGCTGAAGGCGTACTCCGCCGACGGCGACCTGCTCTCGACCGACCAGGCCTCGGCGCTGGGCGACAACTCCTACGAGGAGATCGGCGTCGGCACCTGCGGGGTCTACCGGCTGGTCGTGACGCTGACGGGCTCGGGCTCGGTCACCCACCTGGCCTTCTGCCCCGACACCACCGAGGTGTGCGACGGGCTGGACAACGACGGCGACGGGAGCGTCGACGAGGACGACGCCTGCGGGTGCCCGCTGCCCGACGCCGGTCGCACCTACGTGATGTCGGCCGCCCACAACGACGAGTGCCACAGCGGCACCTCCACCCACGCCATCCACATCCCCGGGTTCTTCGACGGCGACCCGAACCACGTGGTCCGGTTCACCTTCGAGGACGACGCCCGCTTCGAGTGGGACCCGTCGGGTGAGACCGCCCGCTTCTACGGCACGGCGAAGGTCTACAGCCTCGGCGGCGGCGCGGGCGACATGGGCAGCGAGTGGTTCGTCGACGTCGCGCTCGACTACCAGGGGCGTGGCGCCGCGGGCCAGGGCACCGGCGGGCCGAAGAAGGAGATGGCCTCCTGCCAGCCCACCGCGACCACCGACACCTGGGACTACTTCGACTTCGCGCCGGGCCTGACGCACATCTGGCGCGTGTCGAACCCGCTGGATGTGGCCGCGCTGACCATGTACCCGGCGCACTGCGAGTTCCCGCTCCAGCTCGGGATGGCGGCGAACAACAAGAACGGGGGGCTGGGCTTCTCGTCCTGGTTCAGCTTCGAGCACACCGAGCCGGGCCGCGCGAAGATCACCGGGAAGGGTGACTTCAACGTGGACCTGGACTGCCCCTGAACGGCGCGGGCTCCCCTCCCCGCTCCGCGTGAGGAGGGGAGCCCGAACGGTTGTCCCGGCGGTGGGTGCTGGGGTGCGGCGGTGCCGGGCCTGGGAACGCCTCGCAGGAGGACCCAGGCCCGGCGTCCCCAAGAACCGTCGCCCGCAGCATCGCCGCCGCCCCGGACGCCCCGGCTCTCGAGCCGGCGGCGTCCTCGTCGTCTCAGGGTCTCGAGCGGGCCGCGGACGCGGAGGCCACCGGGCCTCGAGGCGCGAAGGTCGGCTCAGCCCGGCAGCTCTCCCGGCCTCGCGGCGACGAGAGCCGCCAGCGAGGCCAGCTCGGCGGGCTCTCCCAGCGCCATGATCGTCCCGCCGGCGCGCAGCCTGTGGTCGGGCGGCGGGTGATAGAGGTAGGGCCCCTCCGGCCCGCGCCGGACACCCAGCACGGCGCAGCCCGTCCGCTCGGCGATGCGGGCGTCCCTGAGCGCGAGGCCGGCCAGGGCGCTCTGCCGGCCGACGGTGAAGGAGCGGAGCGACGCCGTGCGGGCGTGCGAGGCCAGCAGCGCGTCGGAGAAGGCCGCCAGCCCGGGGCGGAGCAGCTCGTGGGCCAGCCGCTCGCCGCCGAGGGCGGCCGGAGCCACCACGGCGTCGGCCCCCGCGGCGAGGAGGCGACCGCGGCCCTCGGGATCGTCGGCGCGGGCCACGATGCGCAGGGCGGGGTTCGCGTGGCGCGCCAGCAGGCAGAGGAAGAGGTTGTCGCGGTCGGCGTTGAGGACGATGGCCACCGCCTCCGCCGCCTCGAGCGCGGCCAGCGCCAGGACCTGGCGGTCGGTGGCGTCGCCCAGGATCCTGCGCGGCCCGCCGTCGGCTTCGGGCGCCAGACCCTCGAGGGCGGCGGGATCCGCGTCGATGGCCACGCAGCGGGCGCCCTCCCGCGCCAGGGCCAGCAGCGCCCGCCGCCCGACGGCGCCGCAGCCGATGACCACGTACTCCCCTCGCTCCGCCGGACGCGCGGTCGCCGGATGGGCGCGCTCGTGCAGCGGCTCCGCCGGGCGCACGGCCCCCGGGCGCGATCCCGGCCGCGACACCAGGCGCCGCAGCCGCCGCAGCTCCTTCGGCCGCGCCAACGCCACCACCGCCCCGCCTCCGGACAGGTGCGTCCTCGGCGACGGCGCGTAGACGTAGTCTCGGTGGTCCGGCGGCCGCACCCCCATCACCAGGCAGCCGGCGCGCTCGCCGAAGCCCGCCGCGTCGAGGCTCACCCCGTCGACCTCCGAGCCGACGGCGATGGGCAGCTCCACCAGCCGGCGGCGGCGGGCGTCCGATGCCAGCATCGCCTCGGAGAAGGCGACCACGCGCGGGTGGAGGATGAGCTCGGCCGTGCGGACGCCGCCAAGGCGCGCAGGCTCGACGATCGCCCGGACGCCGACCGCCTCGAAGGTGCCGACGTTGGCGGCGTCGAGCACCCGCGCGGCGATGGCGAGGTCGGGCACGAGCTGGCGCGCCGCCACGCAGAGCATGAGGTTGTCGCGATCGTCGGGCAGCGCGGCGACCAGCCCCAGCGCGTGCTCGAGGCGGGCGCCACGAAGGATCGCCGCGTCGGTGGGATCGCCGATGATGAAGAGCATCGCCTCGCCCAGGGCCACCACCAGCCGCTCGATGGGCTCGGAGTCCGCCGCGACCACCAGCAGCGGCGCACGGGAGCGGGCGACCTCGGCGGCGGCGTGCACGGCGTCGGCGTTGGACCCGGCGACCACCACGTGGCCGCGCAGGGCGGTGACGCGGGCCAGACGGCGGCGGCGCCAGATCCCGTAGGCCAGGTCACCCTCGATGAGGTACGCAGCGAGCGAGGTGAGGAAGTAGAGCAGGCTCGCGCCGCCGAGCAGGATGAGCGCCATGGTCCACGCCTTGAGGGCGTCGCTGTCCATGGGGATGTGCTCGCTGAAGCCCACCGTCGAGACGGTGATCAGCGTCATGTAGAGGTAGTCGATGAGGGCGTGGCGGCCGTCGGTCAGGGCGTAGTAGCCGTACGAGCCGGCGGCGAGCATCGCCAGGAGCAGCGCCGTGGCGCGGGCGACACGGACCAGCCGCTGCCGGCGCTCCGCGTCGGCGGCGAGAAGCGTGATCGAGGGCCCGAATCGAAAGGCCTCGCTCAGCCGGAAGCGGGGATGCTCATCCAGGGCGGACGCCTCCGTGCGCTCAGGCCGGCCGTCGTTGCGGGGAGGGGGTGACGTCAGCGGGCCGGGCCGCTCGCGCGTGGGGACGGGGTCGCCGCCAATGGAGCGCGCTCACTCGCCGACGCTGTTGTCGGCGCGGATGTGGGCGAAGGCGCCCTCCAGGGTGCGGCGGACGCCCTCGTCGCACTTCCGGTACGAGCGCTGGCAGAAGTCCCAGGCGTCCTCCAGATGGATGCGCCAGGGCTCCTCGCCCTTGCCCACCAGGAGCTGGAGCGGGCCATCGGCGCGCAGCTCGCCGGGGGGCTGCATCTCGAGCGCCATGGCCCGGGCCGTCTCGGTGAAGCGCAGGCGGTCGGAGGTGTCGATGGTGTGGGTCGTGGCGCAGGCAGCGAGCGGCGCGAGGAGGACGGCGAGCAGGATCAGGCCGCGTGCAGACGGCATCGGGAGCTCCGGGTGGGGGTGCTGGGGACAGTATCGGGTGCAGGGGACATGTCGGCAACGGGACAGGGAGTGGGGCCTCGGGTTAGCGTCGGGGCATGGGACGCAGGGACGACGACGCAGAGTTCGAGGCCGCCATGGGCGGCGTGCGGCCGCTGGGGGGTGGGCCGGCGCGCATCCACGCGACGCCAGCCGGGCCGCGCGGGCGCGAGCGCGCGACCCAGGAGGCGGCCCCGCCGCGTGCCGCGCCGGACGCGGCGGTGGCGCACGGGGTGAGGCAGGAGCTGCACGACGCGCGCGAGACGATCCGAGGGCTCGAGGCCGCGCTCAGCGCAGCGGAGGGAGCCGCGGACGCGGCGCGCCAGGAGGCCGAGCAGGCCCGGGCCACGGTCGCCGCGATCGCGCGCCGCGCCGAGGACGCCGAGGCAGCCATCGCCGACGCGGAGCGGGCGCGGGACGCGGCCGACCACGAGCGCCGCGCCGTGCAGCAGCAGCTCGCGAAGGAGCGGGACCATGCGCGCGAGCAGGCCAGGCCGACACGGGCGGTCAGGGACGCGCTGCGCGCGCGCGGTCTGGCGGATGAGGACGAGGCGGCGTGGGCCATGCGCGGCTGGCTCGACGCCGGGCGGCTCGACGAGTGGCTGGAGGCGCTCGACGCGGAGGATCCCAACGCGCTGGCGATCTTCCTCGAGCAGCGGGTCTCGCTGGTCTGTGACGCCGAGGGCTGCACGCCGCTCGCCGGCGCGGTGGTCGTCCCGGTCGCGCCCGAGCGCTGCGACGTGTGCGGAGGCTCGGACACGCGCCGGGCCCTGGAGCACTTCGTCGAGCGCTGCGTGGAGAGCGGGCTGCGCCGGGTGCGCATCGTCGGCGGCTCGCCCAACTACCACACCGAGCTGCGCCGCCTGCTGGGCGGCGACCGGCGCATCGAGCTGAAGCTCATCCGAGGCGACGGGCGCCGCAACCAGAACGACGCGAAGAACGACCAGAAGCACGCGGACATCGTGATCATCTGGGGCGGCACGATCCTGGACCACTCGACCAGCGGCCACTACGACCCCAGCGCCGGCCGCGTCCTCATCGTCGCCCACCGAGGAATCGCCGGCATGCTCCAACGCGCCACCGAAGCGCTCGGACAGGGTCAGCGAAACTAGCCACCGACCGGCCCCGGCCCCGGCCCCGGTCTCGGCCCCGGTCTCGGTCTCGGCCCCGGTGACGGCCTCGGTCTCGGCCCCGGTCTCGGTGACGTTCTCGGTCTCGGCCCCGGCCTCGGTCTCGGTCTCGGTCTCGGCCCCGGCCTCGGTCTCGGCCCCGGCCCCGGCCTCGGTCTCGGCCTCGGTCTCGGCCCCGGCCCCGGCCCCGGTCCCGGCCTCGGTCTCGGTGACGGTCTCGGTCTCGGCCCCGGCCTCGGTGACGGTCTCGGCCCCGGCCTCAGTCTCGGTGACGGCCTCGGTCTCGGCCCCGGCCCCGGTCTCGGCCACGACCCCCAAAAGGGAAAGGCCCCGGCGAGTCTCTCGCGCGGGGCCTTTCGGGTGGCCAGGGACGGAATCGAACCGCCGGCACGGGGATTTTCAGTCCCCTGCTCTACCGACTGAGCTACCTGGCCAGGGCGGAGCGTCGGCAGATGGTAGTCTGGCGCCCGGGCGTGTCAACCCGAAACCGAGATCAGAGGCCCAGCTCGCGCAGCGACTCGAAGTGAGCGCGCTGCGCGTCGTCGAGCGCCGACGGGACGTCGACCATCACGCGGACGTAGAGGTCGCCGGCGCCACCGCGGGTCGGGAAGCCCTTGCCGCGAATCCGGATGCGCTTGCCCGAGCCGGTCCCGGGCGGGATCTTCAAGCGCTTGGTGTCCCCGCCCGGCAGGGTGACCTCCACCGAGCCGCCCAGCACCGCGGTGGTCACGCCCACGGGCAGATCCATCTCCACGTCGTCGCCGTCGCGCCGGTAGATGGGGTGGTCGGCGACCGTGACCTCCAGCAGCAGGTCGCCCGCCGGGCCGCCGCCGGGTCCGGGTTCGCCGCGCCCCTGCACCCGCAGCTTCTGCCCGGTGCGGATGCCGGCGGGCACCTTCACGTTGATGGTCTCCGTGCCCTGCGGCCCCTTGAGCGTGAACGAGCGCTCGCCGCCGTGGTAGGCCTCGTGGAAGCCCACCGTCAGGCCGCTCTCCACGTCGCGCCCGCGCGCGACCTGGCGCCGCCCGCCGCCGAAGGGGTTGAAGCCGCCCTGGCTGCGCCCGCCGTTGCCGCCGCCGAACACCGAGCGGAAGTCGAAGCCGCCGCCGCCCAGCTCATCGAAGATCGACCGGAAGTCGAAGTTCCGGAAGATGTCCTCCTGGCTGTAGCGCTGCCCGAAGCCCTCGGCCCCGAACATGTCGTACTGCTTGCGCTTCTCCGGATCGGAGAGCACTGCGTAGGCTTCGTTTACCTCCTTGAAGCGCTCCTCGGCGCTCTTGTCGTCCGGGTTGCGGTCGGGATGGAACTGCAGCGCCAGCTTCCGGAACGCCTTCTTGATCTCGTCGGCGCTGGCCTTCCGCTCCACACCCAGCGTCTCGTAATAATCCCTTCCGGGCATGCACGACTCCTTCGCGGTCTCGAAGCCGCCGATACGATGGTGACCGGCCTCACCGGGTCAAGGGACGCCTGCCGCCGAGCCCTCTCCGCGGGGGTCCGCCGCGCCCGTCAGCGTCCCGTCGTCCGCGCGCCAGACGGCCATCGCGTTCCCCATGGACCCGATCTCGCGCAGCGTGTGTCCCTGGCGCTCCAGGCGCGCGCGGGTGTCGGGGCTGAGGCCCAGGTGCTCCCAGACGAGCTGGTCCGGGTACCACTGGTGATGCACCCGCGGCGCGCCGATGGCCTCGCTCACGTCCATGCCGAAGTCCACCACGTTGATGATGCTCTGCAAGGTCGTGGTGATGATGAACGAGCCGCCCGGGCTCCCGAAGGCCCCCACGGCCTTGCCCCCGCGGAGCAGCAGGGTGGGCGTCATGCTGGACAGCGGCCGCTTGCGGGGCGC
>JACKFB010000008.1 GCA_020632695.1 Deltaproteobacteria bacterium | reverse complement strand
GTAGTCCGCCCAGCACACCGTCACCCGCAGCGTGTCCGGCCAGCCCGCGCCGGCGCGCTCGGGAGGCAGGATCAGCGACATGCCCATCGACGACGGGAAGAATGCCGTCCGCTTCGGCTCGGGATCGGGGTCGCCCTCGTCGTCGCCGGCGATGTCGTCGCCAGCCCCGAGCTCGGCGTCCTCGACCTCGCCCTGCGCCTCGCCCTCGGCCGCCGCGCCCCCTCGGTCGGCGGTGCAGGCCAGAAAGCCGGTCAGGTACCAACGGGAGGGGGGGAGCGGCAGGATCTCGGGCGACGCCGACGGGTCCGGGCCGTCGCTCGGGTCAGGCGTCGCGAAGGGCCCGACCAGGTCGGCCTCCAGCGCCCGGACGATGCGGTCCCGGGCCTCTCGGGCGTCGGCCGGCATGCCCGGGGCGGTGTCGCGGCTGCTCATAGGTCCAGCGCTCCCTGCTTGGTGTTCTTGGCCGGGGCCTTCCTGGCCGCGCCCTTGGCCTTCGGCGCCTGCCGCGCCTCCTCGGCCGCCCGCACCGCGTTGAGCGCGAAGAGCTGGTCGATGACCGCGTCCTCGAAGCGCTGGTGCAGGCGCTTGTCCTCGTCGGTCACCGGGTCGGTGAAGGGCGGGATCGCCTCGATGAGGCGCATCGTCTCCAGAGCGGCCTCGCCGGTCGCGCCTGGGTTGCGCGGCACCGGGACGTCCTGCCAGCCATAGGCCTCGATGACGGCGCGGTCGACGGCGAGGTGAAGCTCGCGGAGGTGTACGACCGCGGGGTCCGTGACGGACGAGTCCTTCAGGTCGTTGTAGGTGTCGGTCAAGCCCTGGTTCCGGTTGATGCAGTAGTCGGCGCGCGCGTCGCTCAGCGCCTTGCCGGCGCGGTCCAGGCTGCTGCCGGCGACCAGGGTGCTTTCAGAAGGGAATGGGAAGGTCTCGAAGCAGTCGCTGGCGGTGTAGCGTAGCGTGCCTCCGAGGGACGATGAGAGCAGGCGCGCCCAGCGCTCGTGGACACGCGACTGCAGCAGCGCGAAGTGGCTGTCGCGATCGAGCGGGAGGATGTTGAGCGCCTCGGAGAAGATGCGGTCGGTGGGCTGCCACCCGAACGCGAGGTGCTTGCTGTGACGCGAGCACGCGAGGCAGCGGTCGAGCGGCCGCAGGGCGGCGTAGAGGGCCGGAGCCGTCTCGCCGAACCGCCACCAGTACTTGCGACGAACCTCCCGCTTGTTCTGGTCCCGCTCCGGCTTGACGAGCCTCCGCACTCGGTCGATGAGCAGCGGCCATCGCTCGGCTTCTGCGAGCGACAGGTCCCCGAAGCTGATGACGTAGCGCGAATGTTCCTGCCTCGGAGCCGAGTTCAACTCCTGCCCGCCCATATACGGGAAGATCCGCTCGGCGTTCCGCGGGTCTGCCGCAACCAGCTCTGACCTTTCGTCCGGGGTCAGCGTGAAGCCCATTCCCAGGATGATCGAGCCTTGATAGCTCTTCCCCGCGTTGGCGGAGAGCGCGACGGGGTCAGGCCGCTCAAGCGCTGGCAGAAGGCGCGAGTTGATGCGTGGAACGGCGGCCCCGTCGAGCATAAGTTGGCCGACGTGCGCCGCCGGTCGACCCGCGGCCGCGTGGACGACGTCGATAGTGACCGCGGCCACGCCCGGCCAGGGCAGGTCCTGGCGCGCTTCATAGATGCGGAACCCGCCCTCGACCACGAGGTACTGCAGCCCCGTTGTCCGCGTGTCACCCTGGGCGATCGTGTTGGTGGCGATGAGGCCGAGGCTCCCGTGAGGACCTAGCAGCGCAGCAGCCCGACGGAAGAAGTGGGCGGACAGGTCGGCGTTTCCGTGACTGCCCGGATGAAGCACTTGGAGCCACTTGATGTAGTCGTCGCCGCTCGCCTCGCTGATGGCGTTCTTGCCAGCAAAGGGCGGATTCCCCACGAACGCGTCCATCATCGCCACCGAATTGAGCGCCCCGCCGTCCAGCGGGTCGGCCCGGCGGGCGTGGAAGATCTCGGGGAACTCCAGCGGCCAGTGGAAGACCGGAGTGTGGGCTCGGATCTCGGCGGCCCACTGACGCGCCATGGGCGGGACGCGCACCGCCGGCTCGTCGCCGGCCAGCCACGGCGCGATGACGGCCAGCCGCTCGCGTCGCAGGGCGTCCTTGTCCTTGTCCTTCGCCGCCCCGAACCACGCGCCGACCAGGACGTCGCCGACCAGCCGGGGAAGCTCCATGGCGGCCTCGGCCTCTTCCAGCAGCGACTCCTTCTGCTGGGCCATGCCGGCGCCTTCCTCGGCGGCCAGCTCCAGGATGCGCTGGCGCTTGTCCAGGGCGTCGAGGATCGCGCCGTCGAGACCCTGGTAGAAGAAGTCCATCTGGCGGGCGCGGTTGTCCTCCCAGTCGAAGCGGCGGATGGCGGCGACGTCCAGGCCGACCAGCGTGTCGCCGTGGCGCAGGGCGTGGTCGACGAAGGTGAAGGGCTCGTCTCTGGCCAGCGTCACCAGCCACAGGGACATGCGGGCGAGGTCGACGGCGAAGCGGTTCTTGTCGACGCCGTAGAGGCAGCGCTGGGCGACGACGCGGCGGGCGTGGACGGTGGGGTCGCCCGTCTGCTGGCCGATGCTCTCCAGCTCGCCCTGGCGGGCCCAGGCGCTGACCACCTGGTCGCCCAGAAAGCGGCAGGTCTCGACCAGGAAGGCGCCCGAGCCCATGGCCGGGTCGCACACCTTCAGCGAGAGGAGCTGCTCGGCGGTGGGGGCCTCGCCGAGCGCCGCGATGACGGGCTCGAGGGTGCGCTGGACGATGGGTTGCGAGAGCGTCCGGGGGGTGTAGTGGCTGCTGGTGCGGATGCGCTCCTTGCCCGGCTGGAGGACCAGGCGTCCGTGAGCCTTGCGGGCGTCACCGCTGGGGTTGTGGGGGTGGCGCCAGGTCTCGAGGGCGTCGAGGATGGCCTCGTCGTCGCTGGCGCCGCTCAGCGCCTTGGCCAGCGCAGTGGCGGGCCCCTTGTCCATGCCCCACTCGGACTGCAGCCACTTCTGGCGCTCGGACGGCTTCACCTCGGCGACGGCCTCGGTGCTGAGCCAGGCGCCGGTCTTGCCCGCCTTGACGTAGACGGCGGGCCCGGCCAGGCGCTCGACCCGGTAGCCCATCAGGCGCTCGTAGACGGAGCCGATCTGCTCGACGTCGAGCGCGCGGTAGGAAAGGCGCTGGCCCTCGAGGATCAGCAGGCGCTCCAGGATCTGGTGGACCGTGCCGTCGTCGACCCGCGGGGTCTGTACCGCCGCGTTGGCGCGGGCGTCGACCTGGGCGGCGCCGGCCAGCGGGCGCCCCTCGAGGAAGGGGTAGGCGTCGGGGTCGAAGAGCCGCCCGCGGCGGGGCGGGAGCTGGAGGTCGCCGTGGGAGAGGCCGCCGTGGATGGCGCGGAAGAGCGCCAACAGGCGTGGCCACGCGCCGAAGCGGCGGTCCATGCTCTCGGGCCAGGCGCCCGCGTCGTCGCGGAGCTGGGCGAAGAGTCCCAGCACGCTGAGGTGCTCGGCGTAGACGGGCTGGCCGACGGGGAGGATGCCGTTGTCCTCGGCGTAGAGGGTGAAGACCAGACGCAGCAGCACGGCCAGGAGCCCTCCGTAGAGGTGGCTCTCCTCGGCGTGGAGCGCCTCTTCGAGGATGCGGCGATCGGCCTCGGTGCCCCGGGCGGCGGCGGCCTCGAAGCCCTCGAGCAGGATCGTCAGGGCCTCGAAGACCTGGCGGGCCAGCTCCTCGGTGACGTCGGCCTGACGGGCGCGGCTCTTGCGGCACAGCGCCAGGAGCGCCCGGTCCGGGTCGCTGAAGAGGCTGTCGGCGGTCAGCAGCATCAGGAACGCGTCGAGGATGGGCCGGCCGCCGGTCTGGGCCATGTCGGACAGGCGGAAGGTGATGCTGCCGAGGGACTCGCCGTGGGGGGCGTAGAAGAGCCGCAGGGCCTCGCCGTTCGACAGCAGGCCCAGGGGGACGCGGCAGTGGCGGAGCAGGCGCTCGAACTTGCGGGCGGGGGGGTAGTGCCACTCGCCGGTGGTGGTCTCGGGCGAGTCGAAGGGCAGGGCGCTGGGGAGCTGCCAGACCAGCAGCAGGAGGTCGGCGCCAGCCTCGGAGGCCGGGGTGTCGGGGGTCGGGCCGCGGTCCTTGTGGCGCTCGGCGGAGGCGTCGAAGAAGGGGTCGCGCAGCGCGAAGGTGGGCCGGATGAGCTGGTGGCCCTCGGGCACGTAGAGCTCCAGCCCGTCGGGGATGGCCTCCGGGCCCAGCAGGACGCTGTCGTCCCAACCCAGGAACCCACTGAGAAATCCGCGCAGATCGGTCAGGCGGCGCTCGCCGTCCGCGTCGGCCTCACCGAGCCGGGCCAGCAGCTCGTGCTGGGTGTGCGGAGACTGGTGCATGGCGCACTGAGCCTCGACCAGCGGCGGCGCGCTGAGGACCAGGCCCTCGACCGGCTGCACCATGCCGAGCCAGGTCTCGTGGAACTCGCGCTCCCGGCGATTGAGGACGGAGCTGCTCATGCGCGGGTCTCCGGCCACAGGTAGACGAGGCCGACGGGGGTGACCCGGCGCAGCGTGATGTCGAAGAGCGCTCGGATGGCTTGGGGCTCCTCGACGGCCTCGACGTCCAGCGCCTTGCGGCGGTTGACCATGTGCTCCTGGTCGCGTCGGGCCTGGATGCGCTCGTCGCGGGCGTAGTCCTGGTCGCCCAGGTCCAGGCTGAGCTGCTGGATGCGCTTGTCGATGGCGACCTTCTGGCGGCCGAGGATGGCGGCGAGGGCCTCGGCGTCCTTGCGACCGCGCGTCTCGAGGTCGACGGCGGCGGCGGCGGCCCGGGCGTCCGCCTCGGCGTCGAGGGTGGGCCAGAGGACGGCGAAGTCGCGGGCGGCGGAGGCGGCCAGGCGGGCGGCCTGGCGCTCGGGGAAGCGGGCGGGGTCGGTGGCCGAGGCGACCAGGGCCTCGTCGAGGCGCAGCAGGGTCCTGGCGACGTCGGCCTCGTCCAGGGGAGTGAAGCCGGTGGCGCCAGCCGTCTCCGACCACGGGGCGGCGACGGCGACCAGCTCGTCGTGCAGGCGGCGGGCGCCCTGGCCGAAGAGCGACAGGCGAGCGAAGGCGACCACGCGCGGCTCGTGCAGGCCGGGGACGGTCACGATGGACGCGCGGGAGAGGTCGCTCTGGCCGAAGCCCTGCGAGCGGAAGCGGCTCAGCGCGCGCTTGGCGAAGGGATGCTCGAGGTGCAGGTGGACGACCGGCTCGCCCATGCCGGCGGTGGGGGCGAAGACGACCGGGCGCAGGGGTTCCTTGCGCCACTCCCAGAAGTCTTCGCCGTTGCGGCGGGGGCGACGCAGGGTGTCCAGGGTGCGTTCCCAGCCGGGGAGCTTGTCGGCCGGGACGGTGTAGGCGGTGATGGGGGCCTTGTCGCGGCCGGTCACGGTGACGGGGACGAGCGGGTCGGCGCCCGCGAGGCGGAGCCCGACCTCGATGGCGGCGCGCAGGGCGTCGGGGTCGACCCCGACTCTCTCGCGGGAACGTTGGAGATGCCGGCCGGCCTGGTCGATCTCGGCCTTCAGGCGCTTGAGTTCGCGGGAGGATTCGAGCTCGCGGTTGGCGGTGCCGCGGCGATCGACGTGGCGATCCAGCTCGGCCTCGACCTGGTCGAGGCGGTCGGCGGCGTCGGCCTTGATGCCGTGCTCGAGGGTGGACTCGATGCGGTCCAGCACGACGGCGCCGAGGGAGCCGAGCTCGCGCTGGATGACCTCGACCTTGCGGACCAGCACGTCGAGGACGCGGTCCTCGGCGCGCTGGGAGTAGGTGAAGTAGTGGCAGCGGACGACGGGCTCGGATTGGCCGGTGCGGTCGATGCGGCCGTTCCGCTGCTCGAGGCGGGCGGGGTTCCAGGGGATGTCGAAGTGGAAGAGGTCGGCGCACGCGCCTTGCAGGTTCACGCCTTCGCGGGCGGCGTCGGTGGCGAGCAGGATGCGGGCGTGGCTGGTGGGGTCGTTGAAGCGTTCCTGGACGTCGGCGCGGGCCTCGTCGTCCATGCCGCCGTGGATCTCGACGATGCGCTCCTCGGCGTGAGGCGTGCCGGCGATGGCCTCGCGAAGCTGGTCGCGGAGGTAGCGCTTGGTGTCGCCGTACTCGGTGAAGATGATGACGCGGCGGTTGGTCCAGGCGCGGTCGGCTGGGGTGAGCCTGGGGGCGTCAGGGACGCCGGCATGGGCGATGGCCGGGCAGCAGTGGGTGGCCAGCCAGTGGCGGAGCGCCACGACCTTGGGGCTGGGGGCGTGCCGGTACCGGGCGGTGAGCGCGCGCATGGCCTCGAGGAGGCGGCGCAGCTCGGCCGAGGGGTCGCTGAAGGCCTGGGATGCCGCGGCGATGTCGTCGGCCTCGTCGAGGTCGAGGGTGTCGTCCGAGAGACCGTAGGCCTCCTCGTCGGTGTCGGTCGCGGCGAGGTGGAGCTGGGCCGCGTCTGAGGCCGGATTGTCTCCGAGCCAGCGGGTGTGGGCCGCCAGGGTGCGATGGAAGGCCTCGAGGCTCGAGAGCAGGCGCTTCTGGAGGCTGACGAATACCAGGCGGCCGCGGGCGTGGCGCGGCTCGGCCAGGGCGGTGTACTCGGCCAGCAGCTCGGCCAGGCGAAGCTCGGCGTCGTGGGCGGGGCCGAGGGCCAAGCGGGTGGGTGAGGCGTCGTTGACGTGGAAGGCCGCGCGCCAGTTGGAGGCGTCGGAGGCGGGGTCGGCGACACCTTCGAGGGCGATCCGGATGATGTGGCGATCGGGGTAGTTCTCGCCAAGGGCCTTGAGGTCGCTCTTGAGGCGGCGGATGAGCACGGGCTCGAGCTGGGCGGGGTCGTCGATGGGGACCCCGCGGGTGAAGCGGGCGGAGTCGAGGATCTCGAGGAGTGCGGAGAACGAGTTGGAGTGGCCGTTGTGTGGGGTGGCCGACAGGAAGAGGCGGTTGTCGAAGCGGCCGGCGAGGTCGCGGACGGTGCGGGTGACGTTCGAGTCCACCGCGTAGCGCGAGGATGTCGCGGGGGCGACGGTGTGGGCCTCGTCGAGGATGAGCAGGCTGCGGCGGGCGCGGTCGCCGAGCTGGGTGAGCAGCGGCTCGAGGTACTCGGGGCGGCGCAGCGTCTGGTAGGAGACGATGAAGCGGCTGTGCGTGGCCCACGGGTTGACGGCGAACCCGCGCTCGCGGCGGCAGCGGGCGACGAAGGCGCGGTTCATGATCTCGAAGCGCTGGCCGAAGCGCTGCTCCATCTCGGCGCGCCACTGCAGGGTGATGGCCGCGGGCGCCACGATGAGCACGCGCTCGACCTGCTGGCGCAGGATGAGCTCCTGGAGGACCAGGCCGGCTTCGATGGTCTTGCCGAGGCCGACGTCGTCGGCGATGAAGAGGTTGGCGCGGGGGAGGGCGAGGGCCTTCGAGAGCGGCGGGATCTGGTGGTTCATGAGCTGGATGCCAGCGCGGAACGGCGCCTGGAAGAGCGCGTTGTCGGTGGCGGAGATGGCGTTCCAGCGCAGCGCGTTGAGGTAGGCGCCGAATTGGGCGGGGTCGTCGAGGCGGGTGACGGTGCCGAGGCCCTCCGCGGAGGGTTCGATGACGCGGGCGCCGAGCTCGAGCGGCCAGAAGACCTCGAGGTCGCGGCCCTGGGCGTCGTCGTCGAGGCAGACGAGGCGGACGCGCTCGGCGGGTCGGGCGACGGTCGCGTGCGCGGGGCTCGGGGGCGGGACGACCTCGGTGATCAGGTATTGGCGCTGGCGAACGACGGCCAGGCGGCCCCTGGCGGGCGCGAAGGGGTCGGGCGCGAGGTCGGGGGCGGCCTCGACGGGCGGGGCGGCGGAGTGGGCCAGCAGGCGGTCGGCCAGCTCGAGGCGGGCACGGCCGCTGGTGTCGAGGTCGTGGGCTTCGAGGGCCTTGCGCAGCTCGTCGCGGAGCAGGCGCGAGAGCACGCTCGGGAGGTCCGCCTGACGGGAGCGCTCGACGTCGCGAGCGAGGTTGGCGATGGTCTCGCGGGGACTCAACGACAGCCCGTGGTCGCGGGCGACGTCGAGCAGCCGCTCCTTCGACAGGGTGCGTAGGACACTCTGCACGGTGACGCCGGCGCCTGGGTCCGGGGGCGGGGCCATGCCTGGGAGCTGGGGGGAGGTCATGGGGGATCCTCGCTGGGGAGGGGCGGCAGCCAGCCAGTGGGGACCTGACGAAAGATGTCCTGCTGGGCACAGCGGCGCAGGTGTCCGCCGAGCTGGCCCGCGAGCTGGGCGTCGTCGACCAGCAGGCCGACCTCGACGTTACGGGTCTGGCCGCGGTCCGTGAAGTTGGCCGAGGTCACGAACGCGTACCGCGAGTCGACGACGACGCACTTGGCGTGGATGGACGCATAGACCGTGGGATCGAAGCGGCGCGGGTCGTAGAAGAAGCGCGGGCGCGCGCGCCAGGGCCAGTGCGCCGCCAGGAAGCCCGCGACGTGGGCGCTCACGAGTCGCTCTTCATCCGCCGCGCGGACGTGCTGCTGGTCGCCCGGGATGTCGACGAAGAAGTCGCAGGCCACGTTGCGCGTGACCATCGCGTGGTGAAGCTTCGCGAAGAGCGTGGCGCCGTGGTCGAACGAGAACCCCGCGAGCAGCACCTCGGTGCGAGCGTCGCGAAACAGATGCTCGAGCACCCGCGCCGTGTCCCGAGTCGTGGCCCCGCTGGGCTCCGGACCCGTCCAGACGAGCTCGACGCCCGGGCGCCCGCGACGGCGCTCGGCGAGCACCGCGGCGAGCACAGGCGCGATGCTGTCGGCAGGGAGCCCCCCACACGCGCTCGCGACCGCGACCACGTCCACCGCCACCCCGGCCGCTGACAGGCGCGACGCCGTCAGCGGCCCGACAACCCGGCGGTCCCGGATCGCATCCAAGGTCGCCTCGATGTCGTCGGTCGAGAGGCGTGAGAGGTCAGTCCCCGAGGGCATGGTGGCTCCGTCCTGGAACTTCGAGCCGAGCCCGAAGGGGGCAATCGGGCCGGCGCACGCCGCGAAGATGCTACGTCCGCTCGAGTCCCGCAACCGCCGCCCGCCCTCTCGCTTTACTCACGGACGTGTCAGCGCGGGCGGCGGTCTTGCGCATGCTCTCCCATCTCGGCTACTCCCCGCGGAACAGGACGTCGCCAACACGGGTCTGTACGCTCGGCCTCCCCATGTAGTAGCTGTGCTCCAGCTTGTAGACGTCGTCCCGGGCTCTAGCGGAAACCGCGATGCAGTCCCCTCGCGCGGCGTGCTCGCGGACCTCGGATTCGTTGTCGCAGTAGTGGACGGACTCCCCGCAGCCGCCGCAGTAGCGGGTCGCAGCGTCGTCGGTCAACTCCAGCATCTCCCACCGTTTCGGACACTTGTACTCGAAACGAACACGTGGCGGCGCTTCCCGCGACAAGCCGCAGTTCATGGGGCCCGCCACCACAGGGTCGAGCTGCCCCGCGAGCCATGGCAGCGCTTGGCGAAGCTGCTCGTAGCGGAGGCGTAGATGGAGCTCGTCGCGGTCCGTGCTCCGGGCGGGCGCAGCAAGGCGCTGTTCCAGCGCCGTGAGCAGCTTGTATGGACCCTGGAGGCCTTCGAGCGCTTCGATGTACCGCAGCCACAGCTCCGAACTTGGGCCGGCGCGTTTGGCGTCTCGTTCGAGTCGCGCGAACTCGAGGCCATGCCGGCCCTTGGATGAGGCGAAGCCCTCCGCGTCGGACCGCCACCTGAGCGCCTCCCCGAAGCAGTCGCCGAACTCACGGGACCACGGCAGGGGAGCCGCGGTGGAGTCGCCTGGGGGCAGCCACCCGTCCATCGGATTGTCCAGTTCCTGTTCGATCGCGAACGCCGCTATCGCCTCATCGATGGTCGCTTGACCATCGGCGAGACGCCGGTAGACGAAGTGGACGTAGCTCGTGGGCGCAACCGAGAGTCGCGCCAGGGTCTCGTCGATGTCGCCGTCCGTTTGCAGGCAGGCTTGCAATTCCTCCGCGGGCGTTCGCATCGGCCTCTTGGCTTCGGCGTCGAGCGCTGCGCGAACGGCTTCAAGTCCTGTGCGCACGCACTCGTGGACGGACTTGTCGTGGCTGGGGGCCTCGGCCAACAACCATCGATAATAGATGCAGTTGGGGAGGCCAGCGGCCTCGACGACTCTACCGGCGAGGTCCTCCCGCGACTCCGTTGCTCTGCCCCCGTGATTCCGGTTGTGCAGCCGCCGAAGGTCGGAGGCGATCGCGGCCCAGACCTCGTCTGGCAACTCAGCCCCTTGCCTCATCTGCGCCTCCCAGAGTCGCCGCGGCCGATGCGTCGAGCGCCGGTCGCCAGCGAACGACGCGCCCCTGCCCGGCGGTGCCACGGCGGACGAGACGAGGGTGCTACGCGCCCCAAGTTGCGGTCAAGCCGCGGGCGCCCGTGCTGGCCCTTTCGGGGCGGTCACCCTCTTCGGGCAAGGCGGTCCACAGCACACAGGCCTTCCCGTGGCTGACGCGAGGAGTGGCGGGCTTGGCGCTGCACCGCAGGCGTGCGGGCCGCGGTGGGATCGAGGCCGACGGGCAGCGGCGTTGCGGCGGCAGCGCCGAGGACGAACTTCTGCATGGCGGCGCGGTCCCTCCGTATCCGGCGACGCGCCGCCGGGTGCTGTTCACGCGGGAGACCAGGGCTATACTACGGCGTAGCGACACCACACGATCCGCGGTGGGTGGAGAAGTTCCGCCGCAAGTATGGAGACGGCAATGACGGCGAAGTACCCAGACCGACCCGGCTTGGACGAAGCCAGGGCGGTGTCCGAGGCGTTCACGCAGCGGATGATCGAGAACTCGAGGAGGCTGGCCGAGGAGCGCAGGAAGAAGGGGCCCAGGAAGCCCGGAGAGCCCTACTGGGCCGAGGAGGACTGGGAGGAAGACCTCGACTGGGGCAAGGACGACCACATCAGGCCGAGGCCCCGCCCGCGCGACGAGGGCTGCACGGGGGCGTGAAGCGGGAGTGCTCTGCGCTGGAGGCCTCCATCGCGAGTGCGACCAATCCTCCAGGGCGCGAGGAGCCGACGACAGCGCCGCTATTGGGATCCCCCGGAAGGCATGGAGTCGTCGGCGGCCGATTGGAGGGAGGGATGGCTGTCGCCAAGGGTTACCTGGATCCGCGGTGCTGGCTCCACGCAACCGTCGGGCGGCGCCAGGCGCGGCGGGCGGCGATGCCCGATCCGCGTGATTCGGCTTGCCCGCGCGCGGGTGGGCCCTACCTTGGCGCATCGCGCGATTCGGGTGGCCCCGCACGCGCGCACCCACGAACGTGGCGCCGTCCGGGCCTTCGGCGCGCTCCAAGCCGGTCCAGAGGCATCCGCGATGACAGGATCCCGCTGCAACATCTTCGTCGTGCACTCCTGGCACGACGGTGACCTCTACGACCGGATGCTCGATCTGCTTCGCGCCCGCGAAGCCGGCCTCGCTGACTACTCGGTTCCCGCGCACCGGCCGCTGGAGGGGACCGACACCGAGATCGAGGCGTCGATCGTCCAGCGCATGCGCACTGCCACCGCCGTTGTGGTCCTGAACAGCCCGGGCCTCGGGAACAGTGCTTGGTGCGACTTCGAGCTCTGCGCTGCGGTCGAGATGTCAAAGCGCGTCGTTGTGCTTCAGCCGCACGCGACGCCCGACGCACCCGCCCCACGGCGGCTGCGAGAGTCGGACCCCGCCGTTGTGCCCTGGCGGAGTGACTCCCTGGGCCGCGCAATCCGAGGCGAGTGGGCGCCTCGACCCCGCGTGCACGACCTGGCGGAACGGGCGGACCGAGCCGCCATCGTGAAGGCAGTGTCCTCCGCAGCGGCCAGCCTCTCAATCCTCGTCCTCTATCGGGACGCTCGCGAGTTGGACGCGCTCCGTGCCGATTTCGCGTCGCTTGGGTACCAGCTTGTCTGGACCGCCGGCGCGCGACGCGAAGTCGCACGCTCCGCTGGCCTGGGCGCGTTGATTGGCGCTGCGCTCGGCGCGCTGCTTGGCAGCGGTGGCCGACACACGCTCGTCGGAGCGGCGGCTGGCGGTCTCGCCGGGCTTGCGCGGGGCCACTCGCGGGTGGTCGAGGCGACGCTGTCGGGCCGCGACGGGGAAGTCTCCCTCACGCTGCGTCATCGATATCTCCCGAGGGCCTGAAGACGCTGGGTTCTACCCGTCGTAGCCCAGCGCCACGGACGGCGCTGGGTCCTCATTCGCGGCGTGGGCCCTGGGCGCGGCCAGGCTGAGCCGGACCGTCGGCGCAGCGGCAGTCTCGGGCGCAGCCAGGCTGGCAGGGGCCGGCTCCTCAGGCCACCACCACCGAGCCCGCGGCGAGACGTCCGGCGGCGCCGGGACCTCGCCCTCGGCCAAGGCGCGGAGGAAGGCTAGGACCGCGCGGCCCTCGTCGTCGGTCAGGTCCTCGCGGACGCGCAGGCAGCCGCGCTTCGAGCCCACGGTACGCCAGCGCTCGCCGCGGGTGGCTTCGTTGAGAAGATTACGCAGACGCCGCTCGGAAGGCAGCGCAGCCGGCGGTGGGCCGGCGTTCGCCACGAAGGCCGAGACCCATCGCGAAGGGCCAGCCGAGTTATCGGCGGAAACTGATACAGATACATACTCCTTAGTATCAGTTTCCGCCGATAACTTCGCGGCCTCCACCAAGGCCCGGATGAGAGGCTCAGAGAGGGCTCCGAGGACTTCGGCAGCCCCAGCGAGCCAGCACTGCCAGGCCACTGCGTCCTGGGCTCGGGGCCTCCCCGGCGCCCGGGGATCGATGCGGATGACGCTGGGTCCCTCCCAGCCCGCAGGGCAGACGCTCCCGATCTGGATGAGCAGGACGGTCTGGGCCCGAACCTCGGCCCGTGCACGACCCATGGCCTGGCCGAGTTCGGCGGCGACCTCTGCGCGCATCCGGTCGTCGACCTCGTCCGGGTCCGAGCCCATCGCGGCGAGGTCCAGACGCCGTCCGCTGAGGTCGGGCCAGGGGTCACCCAGGATGACGAGGACATCGACGTCCTCGAATGCGTTGGAGGCCCGCGAGGTGCCGCCGAAGTAGCCCGTCTGGACGGGCTCCGACGCGAGGCCAGCGACGGCCGCCTGCCACTGGGCGAGCGGCCCGTCCGCGGGGTGGCGTTCGAGGGCTTCGACGAGGTCCCGATAGGTGATGATCGCGGCCTTCCTGGGCGCCCAGTCTTCCCCTGCGTAGAGCGTGGCCTCCGCGACGGCGCGCCTGACCACGCTCGCGAGCCGCCTCCAGGTCTGGCGACCGGCGGGGAGGATGCGGGAACGCGCGAGGCCCTTGTGCCGGAAGTGGACGCGGACCACGCGGCCCTCGGGGTGGGGGAGGACGGGCAGGCCTGCGATGGCGGCTTCGTCGCCGAGGAAGCTCTCGTGGACGTGCGGGGTGACCTGCGCCGTGGCATCGAGGACGACCGCCCCAGACTCGGCTCGCAGCCTCAGAGGCTGACGAAGCTCGAAGCTCGGTGGACCGCTCGCGGAGGTGCCGGGGATGACCATGGCCAACCGCGCCGCGTCAGGCTCAGGCTCGCGCCCTTCGCGCACGGCCCGCATGAGTTCGAGCGCGGCGCCGTAGAGGAGGTGCAGGTCGCGCCGGACGGTGGCGCGCGTGCTATGCTTGCCCTCCCTCAGCAAACGCCGCACATCAGGCCTCGGCAGCGTGTCGGGGTCGACGGCCGAGGCCCTCTCCAGGGCGTCGAGCGCCCGTCGTAGGGCGTGGTCCCCGCGACCGGCATCGAGCGCGCCGACGAGTGCCTCGCCCAGCGCTCGACCCTCGATCCGCCTCGTGTGCTGGCTGGGCGCCTGGCCTGCGACCACGGCGAACACCGAGGCGCGCAGGCCGTCGCTCCATCCTCGGTGGAGCGTGTCGAGCGCGTCGAGGGTGTCGGGCGGGTCGCTGGCCAGCCACACTGCCTCCTCGGGCCCCCGGAGGTGCTCGAGGGTCCAGGGCGTCAGCTCGACCGCGTTCGGCGCCTCGTCGATGATGATGACGAAGCGCTCAGCCCACGCCGGGGGCAGGTGCTGCAGGCTCGCGTGGACGGTGAAGACCACGTCCGACCCGAGGGACGGCTTCGCGTGAGCGCGGCAGCCGGGCTTGAGAGGGCACGCGGGACAGACCAGCTGGCGCCAGCTGGCCGGACGCGCCGAATCGAGGAACGCATCGCGGGCGCGGATGGGCGCGCCGGATGCGGGGTCTTTGCCGTTGTGGCAAGCCTCGCCGACGCCGACCCACTCGCTGATGCGCACGTCAATGCCGCGGTCGAGGGCGAGCGCCTCCAGCTCCTGGCGCTTCTGCCGGACGAGCTCCCAAGAGGCGAGCGCGATGACCACCTGGGGGTAGTCCGCGCCAGCGCCGCGTTCAACCGGGATCATCAGCGCTGCGGTCGTCTTGCCGCAGCCGGGCGGGACGGCCAGCACCGAGCGGGCGCCAGTCCGGGCGGCCTCGGCGGCCTTCGCGACCAGGCCAGGGAGTACCGCGCGCGCTTCGGCGAGCGGCATGGGCTCGCCTTCGCCATAGATCGCGGGGACGACCGCCTGCGCCTCCGGGACGTAGGGCCCGGCTTCGAGGATCTCCCGGGCCGTATCGGCAGAGCCGAGCGCGGCCAGGCGGTCGCCGAGGTCAGCACCGTGGGGCCACGGCCCGGCCCGATGCACCACGACCGAGGCACCCGAGCGCTCGAGCGCAACGAAGAGGTCGAGGCACGCCTTGTCGCCGCCCGCGTCCGCATCGATGGCCAGGACGACCCGCCAGGGGGCGATGGGCTCTTCGCGCTCTTCGAGGTCGGTGAGGAGCGCCCCGAGGGCCACGCCGAGGCTCTGGGCCGTCCCGGCGCCGGGGAGCCCGACGATGGCCCAGGCTCTCGGCAAGCATCCGGCGAACCGCAGGGCTTCGGCGGCGAGGAAGTCGGCTCCCCCCTCGACGATGAGGATCGCGGGCGTCGTGGGGGTCACCCGCGTCGGGTCGCCCATGAAGCGGGCGAGACCCCCCGCGTCGGTGACCGAGTTCGCGAGGCCCAGCTCCTTGCGCTTGCCGTCGCCAAGCGCCGGCCCGGGTCCGCACCAACGGAGCCGGAAGTCGCCGACGTGGCCCTGGTCGGGGCCCGACCAGACGAAGGCCGGTATCGCCAGCGCGTAGCCCGGGCTCTGGTGCGCCCAGCGCCAGAAGGGAGCCCCTGGGGGCGGGGCGGCGAAGACGGGAAGCGGCGCCTCCCACAGGGCCTCCGCCAACGAGTCGCCGAACCTTGCCCGGAGCCAGGCCTCGGCCTGCGGCGTGACGGTGCGGTGCGTGGCGCGTAGCGCGTCCCACTGGGCGGCGGCGGTGAGGTTCCGAGGCTGGGACGGGGGCAGAGGCGCGTCGGCGAGGCGGAGGCCAGCGTTGCGCTCGACACCATGGGCCTCGAGTTGCGCGCGCACGCGGCGCTTGGCATCCGGCGTGAGGTCTGGCCAGGCCGCCCCCTCGGCGTGCCAAGCCATGAACGCCAGCGCGCCGCCGCCTGCCTGGCAGCTCGCCCGGTGGCAGTTCCAGACCTCCTTCTCGACGTGGAGTGAGGCGTCGCCCTGGCCCTCTCCGCAGGCCGGGCAGGGGCTCACGCGTCGCTCGGCCCCTCGGCCGCTGAGCCGATAGCCGAGCGTCTGGGCGAGGTCAGCGAGCCGCGCCATCGGTGGCCCAGGACAGAGCCGCGGCCGAGCGAAGCCGCCGCCCGCCTGGCTCGGTGCTCGCCGCAGCGCAAGCGCGGGGGGCGCGCTCGGTGACCGATGCCTCGAATCCAGCCGGGGACGGGCGTTCACGCCCCGCCGTCCTGGTTTGACCGCGCTCTCCGCCGAGCTCGTCTGCCCGCCCGACGGTGACGGCGTCGTCGCCGACCTCGCGCGCGAGGAGCCCGGTGAATCTCTCCGCGATGGTGCGACCGACCGGCGTCGAGGCGTCGACGACGCACACGGTCTCGGCCCGGAGGCGCTGGCACAACGACAGGAAGCCCGGGGGCAACGCGGTGCTGCCTATTTCACCAGCGGCACGGAGACGAAGGGCAAGGCCCGTGGGGAGGCCGAGCGCGCCTCGAGGTGTCCGGCGCAGGCAGGGCAGTCGAAGTCACGCCCCCGCCGCCGCAGGCCCTCAGCTTCGGCGACATCTCGGGGGTCCAGCAGCCTGCGCAGGTCGTCGAAGACAGATCGATTGGCGCGCATCGCCGCCCCCCTACCGCTCATGGGTGGAGTTCTGCGTGTCCACCCACTCGAAGAACGCCTGCTCGTCGATGAGCACCCGGCGGCCGACGCGACGGATGACCCTCGTGAAGCCGTTCTTGTCGGCGTGGTGGACGAGGTGACGCAGCCCGCCGTACGGGGGCCACGTGTGATGCTTGTTCCACTGGGTCAGCGGGATGAGGCGGGTCGGGTTTGACATGGTGTTCTCCTACGGGATGACTTGGGCGCGACACGGTTGCTGCACTGCACACGCAGCACCGTGCTGCGATGCAACATGCTCAGCGTTGTGGGTGTTGTCCAGCGATTGTCATCTTTGTACTCGCGGCGCAATGCTGCGCTGCGGTACGCGGCTTGTTGTGGGGTGTCGCAAATGACTTGTGATTTCACGTGACTGCGCACGTTGCAGTGGGGTTGCGCTGCGGCATGGCCGGCAGGCGCAACGACCGGCAGGCGACCATGGGTCGCGGCCGGTGCGGAGGCCGTTGCGGATCAGGCGCCGGGGGCAGGCTTCGACTCGAGCGGCAGCGGGACGCTCACAGCTCGACGGCGGCGGTGATCCCAGGAGCCGGTGCCACCCTGCGGCTACGCGCTCGCGGACCAGTCGCTCGTACCAGTACCACGATCTGGACGTGCTCCCGTTCGACGGTGCGCCCTGACCGTACGGCGCCCAAGGGGATGGATCGCCGATGGCTACCGACAGTCGCTCGGGAGATTGTGCAGTGCGACATGCTCGGGTGTCGGTGGGGCGTCAACACGCCAGGTCGGTGTCAACGGAGACGCACCGGCACAGCGCCAGCCCAGCGATCCAGGCCCCATCGAGTGTCACGCGGAGGGACGAACCCCATCCTGCGACGGCGTAGGCCTGGCTGCGCCAGGCTGGTCGGCTCGCCAGCGCTCATCCGGGCCCATCGAGGAAGCGCTGGTTCGAGCGTTCCAGGACGTTGCGCAGGTGCGTCGGCGACAGGTGGGCGTAGCGCTTCACCATGGACAGGGTCTTGTGGCCGAGGATGGCGGCGATATCGAGCAGCGGGGCGCCGCTCATCGCGAGGTGGGAGGCGCAGGTGTGGCGCAGGTCGTGGAAGTTGAAGTCCTCGATGCCGGCCCGGGCCACCGCTCGCTCGAAGGCGTGGTGGAAGCTGGTCGTACCGGTGAAGACGTGAGCGGAGCGGTCCAGCGGTTGGACCTGGGCCCAGGCCCTCAGCTCGTCGAGGGCCGCGCCCGTCGCGGGCACGACGCGCCGCTCTCCGTTCTTGGTCTCCCACAAGGTGAGGGTGCCGCTGGCCAGGTCGACGTCGCGCCAGCGCAGGCCGAGGATCTCACCGCGGCGCATCCCCGTCGCCAGGGCGAGCATCACCACCGGTCGCAGGTAGGCCGGCCCCTCGTCGCACGCGGCGAGCAGGCGTGCGCGTTCGTCGGTCCCGTGCTTCCCGTCGTCGAGGTAGCGGGTGCGTCCCCTCGGCTCGCGCTGCTTGGTCACCCGGGATATCGGCGATGACTCGAGCCACTCCCACTCCTTCACCGCGACGCCGAGCGCGTGCGACAGGGCGGCCAGGTAGCGGTTGCCCGTTGCGGGTGAGCGAGGGCGGCCATACCGGCTCGGCGTGGCGAGCAGCTCGTTGGTGACCTTGTTGATGGCGCCAGGAGTCAGGTCCACGAGGCTCGTGTGGCCGAGCTTCTCGCGCCAGAACTCGAGCTGCTGCTGCCGGGTCTGGGCGTCCTTCCGGCCGGGGCACTTCTCGGCGATGTACTTGTCGATGAGGTCGCCCAGCGTGCGCCGGAGCGCGGCCCGCTCCGGGAAGCGTTGGCCCTCCCGGATGGCCGCCTCGGTCTTCTGCGCCCACTGCTCGGCGTCGCGCTTGCGCTCGAAGCTCTCGGTTCGCGTCGGGTGGCCCTTCAGTCGGACCATCGCGCGCCACGTCGCGTTGCGGGTGAGGCTGGGGTCCTTCAGCTCGTCACCGCGGAGCGTGCGCCACGTCCCGTCGGACTGCTTCAGCCGTGCTTCGATGCTGGCCATGAGCACCTCCTCTCGTGCGGTGGAAGGCTACCACACGTCGTGAGGTGTCGTGTGCAGCAACTGCACCACCAGTGCACCATGGCGGCCGACGGGGCGAGGGGCTGAAAAGCAAAAGGCCCGCAACCTGTTAAGATTGCGGGCCTTTATCTGGTGGAGCTGAGGGGAGTCGAACCCCTGGCCTCTTGAGTGCGATTCAAGCGCTCTACCAACTGAGCTACAGCCCCGTCGCGGCGACGGTGTCTAGCACCCGAACCGGGGGGTTGCAAGCGGAACGACGCAGGGCGGGCTCGGAGGGTCAGGCTTGGGGGCGGATGTCGTCGGCTCCCAGCTCGCGGATGAGGCGCATGAAGTAGGTGCGCTGGACGCCCAGCAGCTCGGCGGCGTGGGTGCGGTTGCCGGCCGTCATCTCCAGGGCGTGGCGGAGCAGCTCGCGCCGGAAGCCGCGGATGGCGTCGTGGTAGCCCAGATCCAGGCTCTCCGAGAGGTTGGTCTCCCGGGCGTCGGGGCGGGCGGCCTCGAGGTGCTCGGGCAGGATGGCGCCCTTGCCCGCGCGCACTGCCGCCGACGCCAGGACCGAGCGCAGCTCGGCGATGTGGCCGGGCCAGGCGCGTCGGGCCAGCACGGCGCGGGCGGCGGTGCCGATCTGCTCGGGGCGCTTGCCGACCTGGGCGGCCACGGCGTCGATGAGCTGGGGCAGGTCCTCCAGCCGGGTGTCCAGCGCCGGCAGCTTCACCCGGCCCGCGGCCAGCGAGCGGCGCAGGGCGTCGGCCACGGGGCTGCGCTCGCTGTCGTCGAGGGTCACTACGGCGCGTCCGCGCACCGACCCGCTCTCGATGCGCGCGATGAGCTCGCTGGCGGCCTCGGGGGTGAGGTGCTCGCCGTTGGCGATGACGAACACCCCGCCGGCGGCCTCGGTCTCCAGGCGCCGCAGCGTGTCCACCATCGTCGTCGGCGGCACCAGCGCCATGTCGAGGACGGGGCAGCGCTCGGGCGAGCCCGAGTCCCAGGCGTGGAACGCGCGCGCAAGGTGCCGGCGCCCCGAACCAGGCGGGCCCTCGATCAGCAGCGAGAGCGGGGTCTTCGCCAGCATCCCCAGCTTGTCGAGCGCCGCGCGGATGGCCTCCGAGCGCCCGGCGATCTGCGGGAAGGACCCGCCGGCCACCGCTGCCGTAGCGCCGCGGCGCGTGCGCTCCAGCGCGTCGGTGGCCTCGCGACGGGCCCCCTCGGCGCGCTCGACCGCCCCGCGCAGGGATGCCTCGCGCGCCCTGTCGCCCGCCAGCCCGCGGGCCGCCGCCGCCAGCCGGGCCAGATGATCCAGGTCCAGTCCCGAGAGCTGCGACTCGGTGGTGCCGTGCAGCCAGAGGGTCTCCTCGCCGGGCAGCGCCAGGCGGACCCGCGACGAGTGCTCGTCGGCGCTCCAGGCTGAACCGACGCAGGCGACCTCGTGGCCGTCCGCCTGCCGCCACTGGGCACCGTGGGCGCCGACCGCCTCGGCCAGCCCCCGCAACAGCGCGGCCTCGGGCGCCGTGCGCCCCTCGAGCAGGGCCAGCCCCACCCGGGCCAGGGAGTGCTCGCGCCCCTGGACGCCCGCCGCGTAGGGGTTGGCCTCCAGCGCACCCTGGGCGCGCGGGCCGGACATCAGGCGCATCCGCTCGGGCCACGCGGCGCGCGGGGCGTCTCCCACCGCGTCCAGCACCCGCTGCCAGCGCTCGGGGCGGTCTCCATCGCGATACACCAGCGCCAGGTCGTGCAGCACGGCCAGCCGCGGCCACTCGGGCAGGCTCAGCAGACCCAGGGCGCCGAAGGACTCATCGGCGGCCTCGAGCGCCAGGCTCACCTCGCCGCTTCCCAGCAGGAGGAAGGCGTGGTGACCGGCCGCCGCCGCCTTGAGGCCCGGGACCGCCTGCGCGCCCGCGCCGAAGCGAAGCTGCTCGGCGCTGCCGATCGCCAGACGCAGATACCGCGCGTCGCCCGTGCGCACCCAGAGCGAGCGCAGCAGCAGCGTGCGCACCAGGTCCCAGTGCGGGTTCTCGGCGGTCCCGACCCCGTCGTAGAGCACGCGCGCCTGCTCGGGGCGCCCCTCCCACACGGCCAGCAGCGCCCGCAGCGCGGCCGTCGGCGGATCCAGCTCCGAGCCGCCCCCCGGCGCCCGCTCGCAGGCCTGCAGCGTCGCCTCCGCCAGCGCCGTGGCGCCCTGGTGCAGGTGCACCCGCGCCTGCGCGACCAGCGACGCCCGCCGATCACGCCCGCGCTCGCCGAGCTGGGACTGCGCCCGCCGCGCGTCACCGGCCATCAGCTCCAGCGTCGCCAGCATCGCGCGCACCAGGTCGGCCATGCCCGGCTCGGGCCCGGCCGCCTCGAGCGCCGTCACCAGCGCCGCGCGCGCGCCGCTCGCGTCCTGCAGGTCCAGCGAGCACAGCGCGCGCTCACGGTGCAGCCCGACCACCAGCTCGCGCCGCACCGGCCCGCTGCCGACCAGCGCCACGGCGGCCGCCAGCCGCGGCAGCGCCTCGGCCGGCTCGCCCGACGTGCGGGCCTCCCGGGCCTCGCGGATCGCTCGCTCGACGCGCACCGAAGGTGTGCCCATGCTCATCTCATCCCTCCCCAACAGCCCGGACAGCCGGCGTGCAACGGCGCGATCGAGCGCCCCACGCGGCGACGGCGAGGATGCTCCGCCGCGGCCGCCGTTCTGTCAAAATCTTCATCCGTGAGGGTGTAGCCGATTGAGGACGCCTCGTCGCCCCCACACCGCGGCGCCCGCCCTTGAGGCCGCGGGGGCGCTGTGGTCGAGTGCCGCCATGGACCACGCACCCGACCCGAACGCCCTCGAAGCCCTGCACGGCGTCCCCGTGCTGTACGAGGACAACCACCTGCTGGCGCTGGACAAGCCGGCGGGGCTGCTCACCCAGGGCGCCGAGGCCGGCGACGACAACCTGCTCGAGCGCGGGCGCGAGTACCTGCGGCGCGCCGGCGGCAAGCCGGGCAAGGCGTACGTGGGGCTGGTGCACCGCTTGGACCGCAACGTGTCCGGCGTGCTGCTGCTGGCGCGCACCTCCAAGGCCGCGTCGCGGCTGTCGCAGGCCTTCGCCGGCCGCGACGTGGACAAGCGCTACGTGGCGGTGGTGGAGGGGCTGACGCCCGAGCACGGCGAGCTGCGGGACCGGCTGGAGGTGGACGACGCCTCGCGGCGGACGGTGCGCGGGCCGGGTGGCAAGGAGGCCAGCCTCGCCTTCGAGCGGGTAGGGGAGGCCGCCGGGCGCAGCGTGCTGCTGGTGCGGCTGCATACGGGGCGGCGCCACCAGATCCGCGCCCAGCTCGCCCTGGCCGGGCACCCCATCGTCGGCGATCCGCTCTACGGGGCCCGCGCCCGGGCGATCGAGCGGCCCGCGCTGCACGCCTGGCGGCTCACGCTCTCGCACCCCGTGCGCCGCGAGCCGCTGCGCATCGTGGCGCCCGTGCCCGACGACCTCCGCCGCCTCATGGACGGTGTGGACCTGGACGCGCTCCTGCCCGGGATTTGATGCGGGTCGGCGTGGCGCGCACCATGGAGGCAGACGCGGCCGGCGCGTCCTCTTCGGAAGGAATCGCCCCATGGTCACGTTGTTCCCGGTGGGTCGCTGCGTCCGACGGGGCGCGGCCCACGATCCACCGTTCACCGTTCGCCAACCACCCACCGAGGGGTTCGTCCATGGACCAGCAAGCGCTCGAGAACCTGGTGCGAGAGGTGCTGGGCGATGAGTACCGAGCGCTGCATGTGACCCGGTACACACTCACCGAGGACATCCGCGAGGGCCAGGCCACCATCGTCTGCCTGATCGAGGGCGCCACCGAGGGCAAGGGCAAGGCGGTCGAGGGGGTCGGCGTCGGCATGGTCGACGCGCTCTTCGCCGGCTTCAAGCGCACCCTCTCCGGCGACTTCCCGTCCCTGAACCACATCCACTTCTGCGGTTTCACCATCGAGGGTGACTTCAGCCAGACCTCCAACCACGCGAAGACCGACGTCGTCGGCAACGTGCGGGTGGAGGTCGAGAACTCGAGCGGCCGCCGCTTCCAGTTCAGCAGCGCCTCGAAGTCGATGAGCGCCTCGTCGGTCGACGTGGTCGTCAAGGCGGTCGAGCACTTCGTGAACGCGGAGCTGGCCGTCAGCCGCGTCTACGACTGGATCGAGGACGCCAACCGGCGCCACCGCCCCGACCTGGCCGAGCAGTACGTGCGGCGGCTGTCCGAGCTGGTGCAGAACTCCAGCTACTCGGAGAGCCTGGAGCGGAAGAAGCAGCGCGCGGGGATCTGAAGGGGATCTCACGTTCTGCCGCCGCTCGGCTGGAGCGAGGCTTTTCATGGACCTGAGCGCCTCGCCTCCCGGCGAGCCGAGCATCCTCCGGGGTGCAAGCGCTTGGAAGCACGTCGCTGGCGCCCCCTCGGTCCGCGCGTCAGAGCACCCGCTGAGCGCGCCGCGGCGTCGCCGGGCCGCCGCGCAGGACGCCCGCACAGGGTGGTTGCCCGGTGCTTTCGCGCGTGCAAGGCTCGCCGCCTCGCAGGAGGGACGCGTGGCTGCTTCTTCGCTCATGGCAACGATCCTCGGCGCCGCCGAGCGCGCGCGGGCGGCGGGGCGCGATCCGCTGGTCGTCCTGGACCTGGACGGCACCCTCTACGACAACACGCCGCGGACGCTGCGCATCCTGCAGGAGTTCGCCCACCTGCACGCCGTCGGGCACCCGGGCCTCTACGAACGCCTCGACACCCTGGCGCGCTCGGCGATGGCCTACCGCACCGGCGACACCCTGCGCGCCCTGGGCGTGACCGACGAGGCGCTCATCGAGCAGGTCCAGACCTTCTGGTTCGAGCGCTTCTTCACCGACGCCTACGTCATCCACGACCTGCCCAACCCGGGCGCGGTGGCCTTCGTGCGCGCGCTATACACCGCCGGGCTGGTGCCCGCCTACCTGACCGGCCGCGACGCCCCCAACATGCTGGTCGGCACCGTGCAGGCGCTGCAGCGCGACGGCTTCCCGGTGGGGACGGTGGACACGCGCATCATCCTGAAGGATCGCTTCAGCACCCCCGACGAGGAGTACAAGGCCTCGGTGGTCGAGCATCTGCGCGCCACTGGCGAGGTCGTCGCCGTGTTCGACAACGAGCCGGGCCTCTGCAACCTCTTCCACGAGGCCTTCCCCGCGGCGGCCTGCGTGCTGCTGGACACCTCCTGCGCGCCCGGTGCGCCGCCGCTGGCGCCGGGCCTCCAGCGCGTCGCCGATTTCCGCGGCCTGCTGCCCTGACCCGCGCGCGCCGCCTCGCCCGGTTGACCGTGCCGCGCGGCCCGCGGTAGGCACGTCCCACCGCGTCGGTCCGGCCTTCGTGACGCGGAAAGGAACGGCCGCCCGTGGAAGCCACCATCCCGCTCCTTCGCACCGCCGCCACGCTGGGCCGCCGGCTGCTCGCCGCGCTGATCTGCGTCGCCGCTGCCGGGCTGCCCGCGCTGGCCGCCGAGGCCGCCGCCGCCGGCGAGATGAGCTCGCTCCGGAAGGTGGTCGAGGAGCTCGAGCCGATCGTCATCCTGCTGGTCGTGGTCGCCATCGTCATCGGGCGCCTGCCGCGGGTCCAGCTCGGCCACTCCGACGCCTTCCGCCGCCGCCGCGTCCTCAACTGGCTGCCGCTGGGCCTGACCTACGCCTTCCTCTACATGGGCCGCTACAACCTGACGGTCTCGAAGAACGCCCTGGGCTCGCTGATGCCCAAGGAGGACTTCGGCACCATCTTCTTCTGGGGCACATTGGTCTACGGCGTGTCCTTCGTCATCAACGGCCCGCTCACCGACCGCATCGGCGGCCGCCGCACCATCATGATCTCGGCGATCGGCGCCGCGCTCATGAACATCCTCATGGGCGTCACCGTGTGGGCCATCCTCACCGGCCGCTACGCCCCGAGCCACCTGGTCGTCACCTTCAGCATCCTCTACGCGCTCAACATGTACTTCCAGAGCTTCGGCGCGGTCTCCATCGTCAAGGTCAACGCCTCCTGGTTCCACGTCTCCGAGCGCGGCGTGTTCGGCGCCATCTTCGGCGTGCTCATCTCCCTGGGCGTCTACTTCGCCTACGACGGCGGCCGCATCATCGTCGAGGCCGCCCAGGGCAGCGTCGCCGGCATCGAAGGCGCCGTCGCTCCCTTCTGGTGGGTCTTCTACATCCCCGCCGGGCTGCTGCTCTTCTTCGCGCTGCTCGACTTCTTCTTCGTGCGCGACACACCGGGGGACGCAGGACAGCGGGACTTCGACACCGCCGACGCCTCCTCGGGCGACACGGGCCCCCGCCTGGGCGTGTTCGAGGTGGCGCGCCGCATGTTCACCAACCCGGTCATCGTCACCATCGCCGCCATCGAGTTCTGCAGCGGGTTTCTGCGCAACGCGATCATGCAGTGGTACATCATCTTCGCGAAGGAGACCCACATCATGGAGTCCTTCGTGCCGCACCACTGGGGGATGCTGCTCTGCTGCGCGGGCATCCTCGGCGGCACCATCGCCGGCATCATCAGCGACCGGGTCTTCCAATCCCGCCGCGGCCCGGTCGCCGGGATGCTCTACGCCGGCATGCTCGCCGGCGCCGCCGTGCTCATCGGCATCCTCACCACTCCGGTCGTGGGGTGGCTGATGGTGTTCATGTCCCTGTGCATCATCGGGGTGCACGGGATGCTCTCCGGGACCGCCAGCATGGACTTCGGCGGCCGGCGAAACGTGGGCGTGGCGGTCGGAATCATCGACGGCCTCGTGTACCTGGGCACGGCGGCCCAGGCCATCATCTACGGGCAGGTGCTGCCCAAGGGCGAGGCCGGCCAGGATCCGGCGAACTGGTGGATGTGGCCGGTCATCATGGTGCCGGTGGCCGGCGTGGGGCTGCTGCTGGCGCTGCGCATCTGGAACGCCAAGCCGCAGCCGCGGGCGAAGGCCGGGGCGCACTGAGGCGTGGGCGAGGCACCCCGGAGCGCGCTGGGGAGCGTGCTGGCGGCGTACGCGCTGGCGTGGGTGTGCGCGGGGGCGCCAGGCTGCGGCCGCGAGCCGGCCGACAAGGTGGTGCGCTGGGCTGCCGAGGTGCTGCCGGCCACTACCGCGGAGGCGCCCGAGCCAGAGGACGCGTCCACCACCGCGCCGCCCGTGGAGGCGCCCGCCGCCGAGCCCGCCGACGCCGACGAGGACGCCGCGCTCACTCCCTGTGAGCGGCTCCTGGCGCGCGCCTGCGAGGGGCTCGGCCCCGACGGCGAGGAGTGCGCCGAGGCACGCCGCGCCTTCCCAGCCGAGCGGCCTCCGGAGTGGGAGGCTGCCTGCGACGCGGTGCTGGAGCGCCACCATGCCCTCATCGAGGCCAAGGGCGAGCCGGCGCGCGGCAAGGGCCTCAACGCCTGCCGCCTGCTCCAGCAGCGCCTGTGCGAGGAGTCGGGCCCCAACACCTGGGCCTGTCAGGAGGCTCGCGACGACGCCAACCGGCTGCGGCGTCAGCGCCAGACGACGAGCTGCCTCGGCGACCTGCTGCTGCGCGAGCAGGCGGCGATCTTCAGCGTGAGGCCACCGGAAAGCGGAAGATGACCTCGCCGGCCGAGAGCATCCCGTGCTGTCGGCGCGCCAGCTCCTTCCAGGCGGTGCTGCCCTCCTCGAGGCCGCGCAGGCGCTCCTCGAGGCGCGCGTTCTCGCGCCCCATCACGCCGTCGATGGTCTCCAGGCGCGCGAGCTGACGCTCCAGCATCTCGGCGCGCGCGGTGCGGGCCGGGTCGACCACGCGCAGCGTCAGGATGCCGATGACGCCGGCGACGAGCAGGCCGATGAGGACGCGTCGGAAGAGGATGCTGCTTCTGGCTTCGAACATGCGCACCGACCGAGGCTGGCGTCGTTCGTGACGGATGGATGACGAAGGAGCCTAAGGGGGAGCAAGCCAGATGCCAAGAAAGCCGCCGGGGATCGGGACGGGCTGCGGCTCAGGGCTCGGGAGCGGGGGCGGGGGAGGGCGCAGGAGCGGGCGCGGGTGCGGGCGCGGACCCGGGAGCCGGCGGCGCGCCGGCCTCGTGCTCGTAGGGGAAGTAGAGGTTCGTGAAGCCCGCGCTCTCCACCAGCGCCACCACGTCGATCATGCGCTGGTAGCGGGTCTCCTGCTCGGCGCGGATGGCCACCGGCGCGTCGGGCCGGCGCTCGTGCAGCTCCGCCAGGCGCTTCTCCAGCTCCTCGTCGGTGAGCGCGTCGGCGCTGCCCTGGCCGAGCGGGACGCCCGGCGCCGCGTCCGAGGGTACGGTCAGCAGGTGTAGCCCGCCGTCCTTGGTGATGAAGATCGTCGTCTTGTCCGTGGTGATCGTCACCTGCTTCACGCTCGAGGTCGGCAGCTCCACCGGGAAGGCGTGCTCCTCGCGCTTGAAGGTGGTGGTCACCAGCAGGAAGATCAGCAGCAGGAACACCACGTCGACCAGGCTGGTGATGTCGATGCTGGTCTCGACGCGCCCGCGCCGCCCGCGCGTGGAGCGGAAGTTCACGCCTCGTCTCCGGGCGCCGGCGGGCAGATGAGGTCCAGCACCTCGAGGCCGGCCTCCTCCAGGTCGCGCTCGTGGTGTCCGATGCGCCCCTCGACGAAGCGGTAGGCCACGTAGATCGGGATGGCGACGGTCAGGCCGGCGCCGGTGGTCAGCAGCGCCTCCCAGATGCCGCGCGCCAGCAGCGCGATGTCCGGGTTCTGCGACCCGGCCACGTCGCGAAACACCTTGATCATGCCGGTGACCGTGCCGAGCAGACCCAGCAGCGGCGCGATGGCCGCCACCGTCGACAGCGCGCCGACGCCCACCTCGAGCTGCGCGACCTCGACCCGCCCCGTCTCCTCCATGGCCTCGCGCGCGACCGTCCGCCCGCCGGCGCGGTGGCGCAGGCCCGCGTCGACGATACGGCACAGCGAGGCCTGGTGGTCCCGACAGAGCTGCGCGGCCCGCTCGCGGTCGCCGGCCTCCAGGTGCTTGAGCAGGCTCTCCAGCACCGACTCGGGCAGGATGCGCGACCGCCGCAGCGCCCACATCCGCTCGATGAACGCCGCGATCCCTACGATCGAAGCGATGAGGATGGCCCACATGAGCGGGCCGCCCCGCTCGAAGAGCTCGTACAGTGACATGGGCTGCGTCCCTTCTTCTTCGTCTGGAGACCGCGGGGCGTGGCGACGGCCCGTCAGTCGGCGGAGGGGATGGTGATGCTGAAGGTCGTGCCGCGTCCGGGTTCGGAGTCGACCGAGATGGTCCCGCGATGCTCGTCGACGATCTTCTTCACGATCGCCAGACCCAATCCCGTTCCGTGCTTCTTGCCCCACGTGGCGAAGGGCTCGAAGAGCCGTCCGCGTATCGCGTCCGGCAGACCGGGGCCCGTGTCGGAGAAGTGGAACACCACCTGGGTGTCATCCCCTTCCACGCGGATGGAAAAAGTCCCGCCGGTGGCAGCCATCGCCTCGCGGCCGTTGCGCGCGAGGTTGTAGATGACCCGCCGCATCTTCGTCTCGTCCATGCGCACGGCGCCGCCGTAGGCCGCCTCGACCACCAGCTCGACGCCGCTGTCGGCGAACTCCTCGGCGAGCTGGCTGCGGACGTCCTCGAGGAAGTCGCGCACGAAGACCTTGCGCAGCAGCACCTCGGTCTCGCCGCGCGCGAAGGCCAGCAGCTCCACCGTCATGTCCTTGAGCTGCTGGATCTGCCGGCGGATGTGCTCGCGCTGGGCCTCGCGCTTGTCGGCCTCGTCGGTGCGCGCCATCAGCCGCGCGTAGCCGCCGATGATGGTGAGCGGCGTCTTCATGTCGTGCAGCACGCTGGACAGCATCTGGCCGATGGTGGCCAGGCGCTCGGCCTTGTGCTCCTCGTCCTGGGCGTGGGCGATGGCCACCGTCAGCCCGAAGCGGGCCGTGATGAGCTGCAGGATGCGCACGTCCTGGTCGTCGAAGCCGCGGTGGCCGGCCGCCCGGTTCACCAGGATGAGCGCTCCCAGGCGCCGGTCCTTGTGGACGATGGGGACGGCGACCAGGTGGTCCACCTTCCAGCGCGGCTCGGCGGCGATGCGCTCGGCCAGCTCGCCGTCGGCGGCCGTGCGCGGCGGCAGGCGCAGGCACTCGCCCGACGCCAGCACGCGCGAGGCGACCTCCTGGCCGAGCGAGCCGTCGGAGCCGTCCAGCATCGCGGCGTCGCAGGCCGAGGCGTGGGCGGGCAGCACGGCGTCGCGCGCCTCGTCGACCAGCCACACCGCCGCCGCGCCGCAGGGGAACTCCGCCAGGGTCTCGTCGACCAGCGCGGCAAGGGCCGAGGGCAGGGTGGTGGCGGTGGCGGCGGCGCGCTCGACCCGGAAGAGCAGCTCGATCTCGGCGGTGCGGGCCTCCAGGCGCATGGAGGTCTCGAGCAGGTCGATGTTCTTGCCGACGATGTCGACGTAGAGCGTGGCGTTCTGGATGCTGATGGCGGCCTGCGACGCGATGGCCGCGAGCAGGTCCTCGTCGGCCGGCGTGAAGTAGCCGTCGCGCTTGTTGAGCACCTCGATGACGCCGATGAGCTTCTGCTGCGAGTCGCGCAGCGGGGCGCACACCATCGAGCGCGTGCGATAGCCGGTCTTCTGGTCCTGGCTGCCGTCGAAGCGCGGGTCCTTGTAGGCGTCCTTCACGTTGACCGAGCGGCCGTGCTCGGCCACCCAGCCGGCGATGCCGTGGCCCAGCGGCACCTCGAGCACCTCGACGTCGCCGCCCTGGGTCGCCCGCGACCACAGGGTCCGGCTCTGCTCGTCGACCACGAAGAGCGTGGACCGCTCGGCGTCGAGCAGCTCGGTCGTGCGCTCCATGACGATCTCGAGGATGCGCTCGATGTTGTGCTCGCTGCCCAGGGCGCGGCTGATCTCCTCGATGCCCTCGAGCTTGAGCCGCTCGAGCCGGAGCTGCGCCTGCAGCTCTGCGATGCGGTGCGCCATCTCGCTCACGGTGGCCTCGGCCATCCCGGCCTCGGCGCCCGGGAGCGCGGTCTGCGTCGTCGCCAGCACGCCCGAGTCCGCCTGCGTCAATGGGCCTCCAACCAGCTCGTTCCCCATGCCGCGTTGACCACCAGCGGCACGTCCAGATCTACCACGCCCCCCATGACCCGCGTCACGAAATCGGCCAGCTTCGGGGCCTCGGCCTCGGGCACCTCGAACACCAGCTCGTCGTGTACCTGCAGGACCATCAGCGCGTCGGGCGACGCCTTGGGCAGCTCGCGGTGCAGCTTCACCATCGCCAGCTTGATGATGTCGGCGGCCGTCCCCTGGATCGGCGTGTTGATGGCCACCCGCTCGGCGCCGCGGCGCGCCATGACGTTCTTCGACGTGATGTCGGGGATGCGCCGGATGCGCCCCAGCATCGTGCTGACCTGCCCGTCGCGCTGGGCCGCCTCCAGGGTCTGGTCCTTCCAGCGCTGGATGCGCGGGTAGCGCGAGAAGTAGCGGTCGATGATCGCCTGGGCCTCGGTGCGGCTGAGGTTCTGCTCGCGCGCCAGGCGGAAGGCGCTCATGCCGTACAGGATGCCGAAGTTGATGGTCTTGGCGACCGAGCGCTGCTCGCGGGTGACCTCGGCCTCGGGGGTGCCGAAGAGCTCGTGGGCGGTGCGCGCGTGGATGTCGGCGCCGTCTTGGAAGGCGCGCTGCATGGCGGTCTCGCCCGCCATGTGGGCCAGCACCCGCAGCTCGATCTGGCTGTAGTCGGCCGAGAGCAGCACGCGGCCCGGCGCGGCGACGAAGGCCTCGCGGATGCGCTGGCCGTCCTCGGTGCGCACGGGGATGTTCTGCAGGTTCGGGTCGGTGGAGCTGAGGCGCCCGGTGGCGGCCACGGCCTGGTTGTAGGAGGTGTGGATGCGGCCGGTGTCCGGGTTGACCAGGGTCGGCAGCACGTCGGTGTAGGTGGACTTGAGCTTGGTGGCCTGGCGCCAGTCGAGGATGAGGCGCGGCAGCGGGTGGACCGGCGCCAGCTCCTCGAGCACCGAGCTGTCGGTGGACCAGCCGGTCTTCGTCTTCTTGGAGGCGGGCAGGCCCAGGACCTCGAAGAGGATGTGGCCGATCTGCTTGGGAGAGCCCAGCGAGAAGCTCTCGCCGGCCAGCGCGTGGGCCTCGGTCTCCAGCGCCTGCGCCCGCTCGCCCAGCTCCTCGGACAGCGCGTGCAGGCGGTCGCTGTCGATGCGGACGCCGGTGTCCTCCATGTCGGCGAGCACCTGGGCCAGGGGCAGCTCCAGCTCGTCGAGCAGCCCGCGCAGCCCGGCGGCCTCGAGCTCGGGCACGAAGAGCTCTTCCAGCGCCATCACCACCTGGGCGTCCTCGCAGGCGTAATCGCGCGCGGTGGCCAGCGGCACGCGGTCGAAGGTGACCTGGTCCTTCCCGCTGCCGGCGACGTCGGAGAACTTCACCGTCTTGTGGTTGAGGCGGTCCAGGGCGATGTTGTCCAGGCTGTGCGCGTAGCGGCCCGGGTCGAGCAGGTAGCTGGCCAGCATCGTGTCGAAGGCGAGGCCGCGCACCGTGACGCCGGCGCGCCGCAGCACCTGGATGTCGAACTTGGCGTTGTGGGCGGCCTTGGGGCGCGCGGGGTCCGCCAGGATGGGGTCGAGGGCCGCCAGCGCCGCCTCGGGGGTGAGCTGCACGGCGCTCGCGTCCATCAGCTGATGCCGGATGGGCACGTACCAGGCGTGGCGGGTGTCGGTGGCGAAGGAGAGGCCGACCAGCTCGGAGCGCCGCGGGTCGAGGCCGGTCGTCTCGGTGTCGAAGGCCACCAGCCGCGCCTTCGACAGCGTCTCGGCCAGCGCGCGCAGCTCGGCCTCGGTGCTCACCAGGGAGTAGCCCTCACGGGCCAGGCGCGGGCCGGTGTCCAGGGCCTCGGCGTCGTGGAACTCGCGATGCCAGGTCTTGAAGCCCAGGCGGCTGAAGAGCTCGGTCAGCGCGGCCTTGTCGGGCTCCTGGACCGTCAGCGCGTCCATGGCGATGTCGATGGGCACGTCGCAGGCCACCGTCGCGAGCTTCTGCGCGAGGTAGGCCTGCTCGCGGAAGGTCTCGAGGTTCTCGCGCCGCTTGCCCTTCATCGCCTCGATGTGCGCGTAGATGCCGTCGAGCGACTCGTAGCTGCCCAGCAGGTCGGCGGCGGTCTTCTTCCCGATGCCCGGCACCCCCGGGATGTTGTCGACCGAGTCGCCGAGCAGGGCGAGGAAGTCGACGATCTGCTCGGGCCGGACGCCCATCTTCTCGAGGACGCCCGCCTCGTCGTAGATGACGTCCTTCATGGTGTCGAGCATGCGCACGCCCGGCCCCACGAGCTGCATCAGATCCTTGTCCGAGGACACGATGACCGTCTCGATCCCCTCGCGCCGGGCCCGGGTCGCCAGCGTCGCGATGATGTCGTCCGCCTCGTAGCCCTCCATCTCGAGGGCGGGGATGTTGAAGGCCCGCGTGACGTCGCGCACCAGCGGGAACTGCGGCACCAGATCGGGCGGCGGCGCCGGGCGATGCGCCTTGTAGGGCGCGTACAGGTCGTTGCGGAAGCTGCGGCCCGACTTGTCGAAGACCACCGCCAGGGCGTCGGGCTTCTCCTCGCGCACCAGCTTGAGCAGCATCGCCGTGAACCCGTACACCGCGTTGGTGGGCAGGCCCTCCGGGCTGCTCAGCGAGCGAATCGCGAAGAAAGCGCGGAAGATGTAGGTGCTTCCGTCGACGAGATAGAGACGCTTCGGTTCCATGGGCCGCCTGCGAGGTCCTTCGGCGCGGGGCGCGTATCATCCCCGATGCGAGGCGACGTGTCGACCGGCGCGGCGGTCAGGACCCAGGCGGGGTGGCCGAGCGGCGGCGGGCCGGTGCGCAGGCGCATCGCGCCGTCGGCGGCGCGCCACACGACGCCGGGCGAGTCGCAGCCCAGGTGCCGCATCAGCGCCTCGAGGGGCGCCACCTCCAGGGTGCGGCCGCGCAGCAGCAGGGCGGTGCCGCCGGCGGTGCGGCAGAGGCCGACCGCCTCGGCGGTGGCGTCGTCGGGGGCCGCGCGGGGAGCCTGGGGCGCGGCGGAGCCGAGGGCGGCGAGCACGCGGTCGATGGGGGCGCCGGCCGGCGGTGGGGCCAGCCAGGCCAGGACGCGGGCGCCCGCCTGGGGCGAGGGCTCGAGGCGCACGGCGCTTGCGGGCCAGGCGATCACCCGCACCGTGGCGTCGGTGGCGCCGGGCAGGTGCAGCCAGGTCGAGGCCAGCGGGTGGGCGCCGGGGAGCACGTGGAACACGCCCTCGTCGGCGACCGGGGCGCGGTGGGGCAGGCGCAGCGGGGCCGGGGGCCACCCGTCGGGGTCGGCGCGCAGCCGGGCGGCCTCCATGGCGGCGAAGCGCATGGCGTCGGGCACCAGACCGCGCATCACGGCCGAGGCGGGGACCCGCATGGTCGGCGAGGGCGTGTCGACGACGGCGAGCAGACGCAGCCCGCCGGCCGCGGCGCACCCGACGGTGGCGCCGAGCAGCAGCAGGACGCGGAGGCGGAGGCGGGGCGCACGCAGGCTCTTCATGGCCCGATGATCGACCGAGGGCGCGCGCTCGCAAAGTTTTCACGCCAGTCGCCAGCGCGCGCGCTACTCGATGAGGTGGGGATAGACCGCCAGCGAGGGGTCCTCGATCTCGCCGATGGCGTCGTCGGGCCAGGCCTCCACCCGGGCCTGGACCTGCGGCGGCGCGCCCAGCCGCTCCTCGGCCAGCTGGACGCGCTCGAGCGGGACGGTGGCGCGAGCGGCCTGCAGCCGGAGCTGCCACGCCTCGAGCGCCGCGCGGGCGTCGGTGGAGGCCTGCGCCCCGAGGTCGGCCGCGGTCAGGACGGCGCCGACGATCGCGTCGGAGCTGGTCTGGTTGACCGGCAGCAGATCGACGGCCGCCCGGACGTGCGCCAGGGCCGCGCGGGGATCGCGGCGGGCCTCCTCGGCCAGGGCGCACGCGAGCTGGGCAGCAGCGCGGAGGCTCTGGCTGTCGCCCGCCGTGGCCAGGGCCTGCACGGCCAGGGCCTTCGCGCGGGGCAGCTCACGCCGTGCCAGGGACAGCTCCATCGAGCTGGTCAGCATCTCGTGGACGTCCAGCCACATGGTCCGGGTGACGTCGGTCTGCAGGCCGGTGGCAGACGAGGTGGACTCATCGTCGGGCGCGGGCTCGGTCGGGCCGCCGCTGCCGCACGCGACGAGGCCGGTGAGGAGCGCCGCGAGGGCGAGGGAACGCGCCGCCGCGCGCACGGGGCGAGGGGCGGGGCAGGGGCGAGGTACCATGGTGACGTCTCAGCCTTCGGGATCGGGCGCCAGCTCGAGCGCCAGCGCGTGGATCGCGTCGATATCGGGCGCGCGATGCTCGCCCAACGCCTCCGATACATCGTCCAGGATGGCCAGGAACTTGAGCAGGGCCGGCTCGGCGTCGGGAGAGAGGCCGTCGGACTCCAGGCGGCGCAGGCGCTGCTCGACGGTGCGGCAGAGCACGCCCAGCTCGAAGAGCCCCACCGCGCCGGCGCCGCCGATGAGCGGGTGCACGGCCGCGGCCATGGCTGCGGTCGCGGCCGGGTCGGCGGGGTCCAGCGCGCCCAGCGCCGAACGCCGCACCTCCAGCTCGCGCCGGTACATGCGGCGGAAGCGGTCGTCAGTGTCTTCGTCGCGGCTCACGGCGCCACCGGGTCAGCGGTTGTTGGCGCGCTGGCTTCGGCAAGCCAGCGCCTCGTCGGGGGTGGTGGCCGCCATCAGGCAGTCGTGGCGCTCCTCGTCCCACGCGTCGACGCAGGCGCGCATGAAGGCCTCGCGCTGATCGGGCTCCGGCTCGTGCTTGGCGAGCGCGATCATGTGATCGTAGGCTTCCGCGCAGCCGGGCTCGGGGTCGCGCTTGCACGCGGAGACCGGGAGCAGGGCGGAGAGCAGGGCGATGGTGGCGAGAGGCAGGCGCATGGGAGGTCGGGCTCATAGCACGCGCGGTGCGGGGCTCGCCACGGCGGGGACGCCGGCTGCCGGGCGGTGCGCTTGAGCGCGGCGGCCGACGCGGACCCGGCGGAGCGCGCGGCGCGAGTCAAGGCGCATGCGCGTCAGTGCGGGTTCGACCTGGTCGGGGTTGCGCCGCCCGAGCTGCCCGACGCGTGGGAGCGCTACCGCGACGCGATGGCCGCGGGCTACGGCGCCGACATGGACTGGCTCCAGGCCGACCCGGACATGCGCCGCGACGTGCGCCGCGTACACCCGTCGGCCAGGTCCGTGATAGTGCTGGGCGTCTCCTACGCCGATGAGGCGCCAGGCTACCTGGCTTCGCCGCCGGCCGACGACGAGGGCTACATCGCTCGCTACGCCCGCGGCAAGGACTACCACGCCCACGTGCGCCAGATGCTGGTGCGGCTGGTGCGGCGCTTCGCCGAGGACCCGGCGCTGGGCTTCCGGAGCACCGAGCACCGCGTCTTCGTCGACACCGGGCCGGTGCTGGAGAAGGCCTACGCGCAGCGCGCCGGGCTCGGCTGGATCGGCAAGAACTCGCTGCTCATCCACCGCCCGCGCGGCTCGTGGTTCTTCCTGGCGGTGGTGCTGACGCCGCTGGAGCTGGCCTTCGACGCGCCGGAGGTCGACCACTGCGGGAGCTGCCGACGCTGCCTGGACGCCTGCCCGACGGCGGCCTTCCCGGCGCCCTACGTGCTGGACGCGCGGCGCTGCATCGCCCACTGGACCATCGAGAGCGCCGACCCGGTGGCGGCCATGGACCCGGAGCTGCTGGGGCAGCACGTGTTCGGCTGCGACATCTGCCAGGAGGTGTGCCCCTGGAACCGCCGTGCCGAGCCGACGGCGCAGGTGCCGCTCCGGGCGCGGCCGGACAACGTGCGGCCCAAGCTGGTCGAGCTGGAGGGCCTGGACGAGGCGGCCTTCAAGGCGCGCTTCCCGAAGTCGGCGGTGCGGCGCACGGATGGGCGGCGGCTGGGGGCGGTGGCGCGCACGATCCGCCAGCGCAACGCCCGGGCGGGGCGGACGGTGGCGGAGCGATGAGCATGGCGAACCAGCCCACGCTGCCGCGGCGCCTCATCACGCTGAACGTGGCGTCGGACGAGGCGCAGCGCGAGTCGCTGGACGGCGCGCCGGTCGATGTCGAGGCGGTGCTGGCGGCGGCGGAGGGGCAGCCACCGAGGCTTCTCCGCTGGAGCTTCCGGCTGCGGGGGCTCCTGGACATCCAGCACGCCCGGCGGCTCGAGCGGCGGCTGCTGCTGGTGCCCAGCATCCACGAGGCGAGGGTGGACGACCGGCTGTCGCGGCTGGTGGTGAGCGCGGTGGACTTCCCGCACCACCGCGACTTCATCGGGGCGCTGGCCGCCGAGGACGGCGTCTCGGCGCTTGCCGAGGCGGACGACGAGCGGCCGGGCAGGGCGCCGGCCGAGGCCCGGCTGGCGCGCAGCGCGAGGCGGGTGGTGGTGCTGGGGCTGCTGGCGCTGGTGCCGGGGCTGGCGCACGAGTCGGGCCTCATCCGGTCCGGGCAGGCCCACGACCTGACCATCAACGCCGAGATGCTGCTGGTGATGGCCACCGTGCTCTGGGGGGCCGGCCCCATCCTGGCGCGCGCGCTGGCGCTGGTGGTGCGGGGCAGGCCGACCGCCGAGACGCTGCCCTTGCTGGTCTCGCTGGTGGTGATGGTGGGCAACGTCGCGATCTTCCTCAGCTCCGGCCGGGCCGAGCCCCACTTCGCGCCGGCGGTGCTGCTCTTCGTGGGCACGGTGGCGTGGGGGGCGCGGCTGCGGCGGACGCGAGAGCTGATGCGCGGGCCGGCCGTGGCGGTGGCGTCCATGGCGCCTGCCGACGCGTGGGTGGCCAAGGGCGACCGGCTCTTCACGCTGTCGGCGAGCGACGTGTCGACCGAGGACATCGTCATCGTGCTGGGCGGGATGGTGGTGCCGGCCGACGGCGTCGTGGTGGCCGGCGAGGCCGTGCTCGACGAGCGGCGGGTGCTCGTCGGGCAGAGCAGCCGGAAGTGCAAGCCGGGCGAGCGCCTCTTCGCCGGGCGCGGCGTGCTGGAGGGGCGCATCGCGCTGCGGGCGGTGGCCGACGCCAAGGCCTCGTCCATCGCGCGGGTGGCGAAGCTGCTCGAGCGTCTGGAGCGCGCCGATCTGTGGCTGCATCGCAAAGCCATGGCCGCGGGGAGCTGGGCGGCGGGCGGCTCGCTGGTCGCGGCGCTCGGCGTGCTCATCTGGCGCTGGGTGCAGGAGGGGCACCCCGGCGACCTCACCGGCGGGGCGGTCCACGGCGCGGTGGGCGTGCTGATGGCCAGCGCCGTCGTCGCCGCCGCTCGGGCGCGCGCGGTCTCGCACCCCAAGCTCATCGCCAGCGCGGTGGAGCGGGGCATCCTCTTTCGCGACGCCGGCAGCCTCGAGCGCTTCGCCGATCTGGACGAGCTGGTCTTCGACCGCAGCGGGACGGTGACCTCGGGCAAGCCTACGGCGGGTATGTGGGCGGTGGCGCCGGGTGTGGACCGGGACGAGGCGCTGGGCCTGCTCCTGGCGATGACCGACGAGGACGACCACCCCGATTCGCCAGCGCTCAGCGGTCTGGCGCGCGCGGAGATGCAGGACGTCAACCGCGCCGCCGAGATGGCCTCCCGGGAGGCGCTGCCGGGGCTCGGCGTGGTCGGGCGCCTGCGCTCGGGCGAGCTGGTGCGGCTTGGCAACAGCCACCTGATGGCCGAGGCGGGCGTCGCGCCGACGGCCGATCAGCACCCCTGGCTGGCGGCCTTCGCCGGCTCCGAGGGCGGGTGCGGCTCCCGCGTATACCTGGCGGTAGGCGACCGCCTCGTCGCGCGCTTCGACCTGGACGACGAGCCGCGGGCGGACGCCCGCCGCGTGATGGAGTCCCTGGCCGCCGGAGGCCTCGAGATCTCCCTCATCAGCGCCGACGGCGACGACTCCCTCGAGGCCACGGGCGCGCGCCTCAGCGTCCCCAACGTCCAAGCCGCGCTGGGCGGCGAGGCCGCCGCCGCCTGGGTGGCCGAGCGCCGCCGCAAGGGCTCCCGTCGCCTGGGCGTCGTGACCGCCCCCGGCGCCAGCGTCGCCGCCCGCCGCGCCGCCGACACAGGCGTCGTCTTCGGCACCGGCCTCGGCCTCGGCCGCCTCACCGACGACCTCACCATCATGCCCGAGGAGCTCTCCCGCCTCCTGGACGCCCGCGCGGTAGCCTTCGAAGCCCGCCGCCGAATCCGCCGCGCCCAGGAGATAATCACCCTCGAGACCATCACCGTCACCGGCCTGGCCATGGCCGGCCTCCTCCCCCTGGGAGCCGCCGCCGCCGCCGCCCTGATCACCATCGCCCTCACCACCCGAGTCAGCGCCCGAGAACCCCCCCGCCCCCGCCCCCCGCGCAACTGAGCGCTTCCGCGAGGGAGCGGGGGAGGGGCCGCGAGAGGCCTACCCGACCCCCGGCGCCGGCCTCGAATCACCTATGCGCCCTGCGTCCGAGCAAACCGTCGATCTCCTCGAGAATCTGCTCCGTGGACGCGTCGCCCGAGATGGCCATGGCCCCGAGCGCCTCGTATCCCGCGAGCACGCGCTCGCGGTAGGCGTGGTCGTCGAGCAGACGCCGCTCCTCGCAGGTGAGCGGCTCACCTCGACCGAACAGCCGACGACGTCGCTCGGGCTCGGACACGTTCAGGAGCAGCAGTCGGTCCGGGCGAGCGATGTCTGCGGGCCAGTCCGAGGGTCCGGCGACCCGCGCCGACTCCGCGGCGCCGAAGGCCAGGGTGCTCGCGGCGCTGCGGTCCATCACCACGGGACGACCGCCCCGCTGGACCTCGCGCGCCTGGCGAGCGGCCTCCCGATTCGCGGCCAGGTACCACTCACGCCGCGCCTCGTGCGGCAGCGCGTCGGCGCGGGCTCTGTCGGAGCGCATGTTCGCCGGCGGATTCGTGACGATCGCCGCCCTGAGGCGCTCGGCCAGGCCCTTCACGGTCGTGCTCTTTCCCGAGCCGTCCAAGCCTTCGACCGCGATCCAGTACGGCCGATTGCCGTCGGCCACCGCTCCCGGCGCGTAGTCACCTCGACGCGCGATGAAGCGCTCCGGGTCATACCCACCGACGGAGGCCCACGCAGCCATCACGCCGACGACCAGGATCGGCTCGCTCCGGACGTACCGGCCGTCCACGCGCTGGTAGAAGCGGCCCAGCGGGTCGATCATCGCGTACAGGCCATCCATGGCGGTCACGTCCTCGACCACCACGTCGATGCCTTCTTCGCGCAGCGTCGCTACGCGATCGGCGTAGCCGCGAACTCCTCGTGGGTGCAGGCGAGGTCGGCCGCGTCGTCGTTCTCGCCGGCGACCAGTTGCATCTGGAGCAACTTGACCTTCTCGGGTGCACAGGCGCGCAAGAACTCCCGTGGGTCCTCGTGGAGGTTCGCCCGCGTGACCGTGATGTTACCTTGGTGCGAATGCGCCGCTCGGGCGGACGCAGCGCGTTGAAGTCAGCCACCAAAGGCGAAGACGTCGCGCACGTGCTGCGGATGGTCGGGCTCGAGCCGCGGGCGGGACTCCGCCCGAGGCGCGCAGCGCCTCCGGCTGACCGAGTCGATGGAAACGGCCAGCCAGCGCAGCCATGGGCCGTGATGCTCCAGCCAGGAGGAGTCGATCAGCGCGGCGTTGGTCACGACCGAGGTGACGATCCGGCTCCTGAAGCTGCCTCGAGCAGCTCGGGCAGCTCTTGGAGCAGCGTGGGCTCTCCACCGGCGAAGGTCACGCGCCTCACGCCATGCTCGGGTAGGAGGCGCAGCAGTCGGATCCAGGCGTCGACCTGGGTGCGTGGGACCCTCCGCTCGCTCTCGAAGCGGGCATAGCAGTAGCGGCACGCGTAGTTGCAGTGGGCGACCAGGTGGAGGTTCACGGTCGGAGGGAGCGCGGTCGCGGTCCGATTTCCGTCGCTCGGAGTGATCGTGGTGCTGCTCATCGGGCCCTCCGCCAATGCTGCGGCGGACGCGGAGCGTGCATCACCGTGATGATGGCCTGGTCGCCAGCGACGATGACTGCGACGCCGACGGCGCTGTCGGGGCAGCACTCGCCGCGACTCGCACGTCGCCCGTAGAAGTAGCCAATCGCCCCCGATCCAGCGAAGTAGAGCGCGCCGCAGTCGAGCGCCCACTCGATGTGGCGGGCGGAGATGGACCGCCGCTTGGCCTGCGTGCGCGCGTGGTGGGTCCAGGCGAGACCGAGGCGCTCGAGTCGCCCCGAGAGCCGGGTGTGTCGGAGCTGAGGCGCGTTCCCGCTCGGCGTGGAACGGGTCGCGTCGCCCGGTGCGGCCTGGCCGACTCCTGCGGGCTCAGTCGGCCTGGGTTCTTGTCTGGTCGTCATGTTCATAGTGGTTCCTCCTCATCGAGTGGACGGTGCCCGCCGGGCGGGCGGCGGTGGACGAGGGGAGGCCTGGCGGCGACCCCTGGGCGGACGCGGGACCGGGCCACCTGACCCGCGTGAGTCAGGCGGCCCTCGCGGCGAGCTAGGCCTTGCGGTCCCCGCGGGGCGCGGCGGCCTCGGTGAGCTCGAAGCGGCGCCGGTCCAACTCGCGCGCGCAGCGCTTGCCCACGCGCCTGGTCAGCGTCTGGTTGACGCCGGCGCCCACCGCGACGCCGACGATCGGCAGCAGGCGGAGAGCACCGCGCGCCACCGAGCGCACCGTGAGTCGACCCATCGCCGTCAGGAGCGCCTTCGAGACCTGCCGCGGGGCATAGTTCCAGATGGCGGTGGCCTCGGTCGCGACCATGTGCTTGACGGCGCTGCCGCGGTCATGGGCGGTCAGCGTCTCGACGGACGCCAGCAGGAAGGCGAGCTGCCGCTCGTGCGGATCCTCGATGTCCCAGCCGTAGAGCTGGGTGAGGCACAGCGCCATCTCCACCTCGAACTTCAGCACCAGCGTCATGTCGGCGAGGGTGCCGGCCGCGGCGATGGCGGTGCCGACGCCGGGGAACAGCGAAGGCAACGCGGTCGCCCCCCCGCTGACGGCGGCCATCCGCGCGTGCATCGTCACCAGCCGGGCCGCCACGGCAGCCAGCCAGACTCGCTCCGGCTCGTGAGGGATGCGCTCGGTGACGACCGAGGCCTCGGCCACGCGGGCGATGAGGTCCGCTCGGTCGGCGATGATGCGCTCGACCGCGGAGAGCAGGCGCTCGCCGTCGGCCGGGGCGGTGCGGGAGGTGGGGCGGGTGTCCTGGTCGCTCATGGGGCCCTCCTTCGGGTCCGGGTTGGTGCCCGGGAAGGAGAGCAAGGCGGGTGCCAGTCGCAACTTGCTGGAATGTGGGGCGACGGTGCCGCGCTAGAGCGTCACGTGACAACGGCGGGTGTCACCAGGTGACAGCGTTTCGTTGGCCCGCAGCTAGTTGCGTCGTGCCGATGCGCCGTCGCGTGACGAAGGTGACGCGTAGGGTCGACCAGGAGCAGCGCGCTCAAGAGATGCGCTCGCGGTTCGTGAAGACCCGCGACACCACCGTGACATCCGCGAACGCCAGATCTTGCACGGCAACGAGTCGCCCGCGTCCGTGTCCAGCCATTCCGAAGCCGTTTGAGCTTCGAGCCAGCCGTTCAGCGCTGTCTCGAAGGACTTGGGCTCAACGCTCGTACAGCCGCACGTAGATCCGGTAGAGCGTCCCACCGAGAAATCCAACCGGAGTTCGGGTTCTCGGTGGAAGCCGCTGATGCCGAGGAGCGCCGGAGACTGACCCTCGTGGCGTTCGTTCCGGCAGCGAAATCCTCCTTGGGCGGATCCAACAGGCTGAAGTCGTCTGTGAACACCGTCCCACCCGAGGTTGGCGTTTTGCTGTTGGGCTTCAACTCCCACAACTTTCCGAACGGCGGGGCGCCCAGGCGGTGGGTTCATCGACGACCACATCCCCGGGGATCCGCTCAGTGCCTTCAGACTTGGCAGCTTCCGCAGGCCAGCTTCCGCCGCTGGTGCCGCTGGTACCGCTGGTGCTGCTGCTGTCGCCGGTGCCGCTGTCGCCGCCTGCACGATGGACGACTGCCCGGTCCGCTCTCGCCAGAAGAGCCAGCCCGCCAGCAGCCACGGCTGCGCCGGCGCCGACAGCCAGGAACGCGCGCCGACTGCCGCGAGCCGGCGCCTCCGCCGCGACGCCCGCGACCCGCACCCCGGTCTCCGTCGGCTCGGCCCACACGCCGGCGGCTTCGGACTCGGCGCCGGCCTCGCCAGAAGCCGCCCGAGCTCAGCCAGCCTCGCTTGCACGGCGCGCCGAGGGCGGGCGACGCTCAGGCTGCTTCTCCAGCAGCTCGGCGACCAGCGAGACCATCGCCCGGCTGGTCGGTCAGCACCAACTTCGAGCGCAGGAGGCTCGGCGTCCAGATGCATCCGCATCACCGCCAACGCGGAGTCGGCCTTGAAGGGCGGGCATCCGCTCAGCGCCGGTACATCGTGCAGCCAGGCCCGTAGAGGTCCGTCGCCGGCCCGACCTCTTCGCCGGCAGCCTGCTCCGGCTCATGTACGCAAGGCGAGCCGACACCATCCCGCGGCCGTCACCGTCGTCGCGCCGCCTTCGCCCGACAGGCGCGCCACGCCGAAGTCCAGGATGCGGGCGACCTCGGAGCTGCGACCGGTCGCTTCTACGAAGATGTTCGACGGCTTCAGGTCGCGGTGCACGATGCCCGCGTCGTGCGCGTGGGCGAGCGCGCTGGCGACCTGCGCCATCAGCGACGCCACGCGCGCAGGCGGCAGGGCCCTGTCTCCAAGAGGTCTTCCAGCGTACGACCCTGCAGCAGCGGCATGACCAGATAGACGTCGGCCTCGTCCTGGCCGGCGTCGAGGATGAACCACGTGCGGGTGGTTCAGCCCGCTCGCTATCCTGGTCTCGCGGACGAAGCGACGCACCGCGGTGTCGTCGAGGGTCAGCGCCGGGTGCAGCAGCTTCACCCGCGACCTCGCGCTCGAGGTCACGCTGCCCGCGACGAACACCAGCCGAGCCGCCGCGCTCAGGACGCGTCGCAGCTCGTAGCGTCCGGCGACGACACGCCCCGTTCGGGGATCGGTGTGCTGGGTCATGGGGGCGACGTTGGCGACCGCGCGCCGAGGCAACGCGGGCGGTCCGCCTCGCCTTGACAGGCTCCGGCCCGCCGCCGAGCCTCCGAGCCATGTCCGATCAGCTCGACCGAGGTGGCCGCTCCGAAGAGCAAGCGCGCGCGCAAGGCGGCGCCCGTGCTGGTGGTCGTGCACTCGCCCGACGCCTCGGTGGTCGGACGTGAGGTGCCCCTCGGCCCCACGCCCATCACCATCGGCCGCGCGCCCGAGTGCACCCTGGCGGTCGCGGACCGCCGGATGAGCCACACGCACGCCAGAATCCAGGGCGGCCGGATCCAGACGAGCAGAGCGCCAACGGCACCTGGGTCAGCCGCCTCCGCCTCGACGAGGCCCCCTCGCTCCCGGCCACGTGATCCGCATCGGTGACACCTTGCTTGTGGTCGAGCCGCCGCCCCCGCCGGACCCCGGCGCCAGCATCCGCGAGCTCATCGGCATCTCGAGCGGCACCAAGGCGCTCCGCTTCGACATCCAACGCCTCGCGCATTCCGACCTCACCGCGCTCATCCAAGGCCACACCGGCAGCGGCAAGGAGGTCGCCGCCAGCGCGATCCACCGAGCCAGCAGCAGGCACGGAGCCCTGGTGCCGCTCAACTGCGCGACCATCCCGGACGGCCTGGCCGAGAGCACGCTCTTCGGGCACGAGCGCGGCGCCTTCACCGGAGCGACCGACCGCGCGGACGGCGTCTTCGTCAGGCGGACCGCGGCACCCTCTTCCTCGACGAGATAGGCGAGCTGGCGCAGCCGCTCAAAGCCAAGCTGCTGCGGAGTCCTCGAGGACGGCATGGTCACTCCGGTCGGCGGCCGCAAGCCCCAGAAGGTCGACGTCCGCGTCATCGCAGCCAGCCACGTCGACCTCGCCGCCGCCGCCCGCGACGGTCGCTTCCGTCCAGACCTCCTGGCCAGGATTCGGGAATGGCCGCTCTTCATCCCCCGCTGAGCCAGCGCCGCGCCGACATCCCCGGCCTGCTGCAGCACCGCCGCCCCGGAGGCCCCTCCGCCCACCTCCGACGCCCTCGAACTCCTCCTCACCTGGGACTGGCCGAGAACGTCCGCGGCCTCCGAACCCTGGTCCGCCGCTGGTCAGCCGAACACCCCGGGGAGGCCCACTCGACCTCGAACACCTCCCCCCACCATCCGCGACGCCCCTCCCAGCCCCTCGCTGAACGCAAAGGCCCCATCACCCGAGCCCAACTCGAGGCCGCTCTCGCCGCCGCCGGCGCTCACCCCACGCGCCGCCAAGCTCCTCGGCTGCTCTCGGAAGCACGTGTACTGAGCTGCGCGACAAGTTCGAGCTTCAGACGCGAGCGAAGAGAACCCGTGAGTTCACCCCAGCCCCCCGCTCGCGTGGCGGCGCCCCGTTACCAGCTTCACGCCCACGTACCATTCGACGACGGCCTCCGCGCCAGAAGCGTTGATCTGGCCGCTCCCAGTGCGGGGATCCATCCGTGCTCCGCCGCCACAGGGGCCCCGTCAGGATTCCTGACCGGGCCTCGCAACACGCGCGCGAGACCTGGCGTCGCGCCAAGCCGGATAGAGCCCCGGCGCGTCGCGCTGCTCATAGGTCCGGCATCAGCCCTGAGGGCACTTTGAGCCGGCACGACCCAGTCGTTGGCGAGGCGGTCCAGCGTCTGTAGCAGCATCGCCCGCCAGGTGGCCTCGCGGGTGAGGACCGGGTCCTTCAGCTCGTCGCCGCGCAGCGTGCGCCAGGAGCCGTCGGGTTGTCTGCAGCGTGCTTCGATGCTGGCCATGAGCACCTCCGAACCTGTGGTGGGATGCTACCACGTGCGGCGAGGTGTCGTGCACAGCAACTGCACCATGAGTGCACCGTGGCGGGCGGGCGGTTCGGGACCTGGAAAGCGAAAGGGCCGCAACTCGTTGGAGTTGCGGCCCTTTCTTCGGTGGAGCCACGGGGAGTCGAACCCCGGACCTCTTGAATGCCATTCAAGCGCTCTACCAACTGAGCTATGACCCCGAAGGCGGTCGGGTTCGTAGCACGGGTGTCGGTGGTGGGCAAGCGGGTTTCGACATGGGGGGGGCGGAGAGGGCGCCGGGCCGGGAGTAGGGTCAGGGGTTGAGGAGGGCCTCCAGCTCCTGGGCGCAGGTGTCGATGTCGCCGGACTGGGCGATGTTGCAGCTACCTTCGTTGTAGCCGGGGCCTGAGCAGGTCATGGACTCCAGGGTCGCGCAGGAGTCGTAGGACTGCGGGGCTGCCTCGGGCATGCGGACCTCGTCGTCGAAGCCGTGGGCGAAGCCGCGCGCACCCACGGCGCCGAAGAAGTAGAGCATGCTGGTCAGGACCGAGAGGTCGTCCGAGGCCAGGGCGTAGCGGCGGGCCTTCTGGCCCCAGGGGCTGTCGGGGGCGCGGGTGGCCAGATCCATCATCGCCTCGTTGGAGGCGCGGGTGCGGCCCTGGTAGCGGAGCGCGAGGGCGGCGTCCCAGAGCCCAGCCAGGGTGGCGTCGAAGCCAGGGTCCCCGGCCGCCATGGGCAGCGCGCGCATCTCGCCGTGGACGTGCCAGGCGAGGCCTTCGGTGGTCAGGATCGAGGCCTGCTCGCCCATGTAGTCCTCGGCCGCCGCGTAGAGCTCGAAGGCGCGAGCACCGATGCCCAGGGGCGACTCCGCCGGCGTGAAGGCCCGCACCACGGCCGCCACCAGGCGCATGATGCGCATCGGCTCGCGGCTCTGCTGGTGGAAGGCGGCGCTGGTGTTGGCGTCGAAGGCGTGGCCCTGCAGGAAGTCCGGCAGCCCCACCGGGCCGCTCAGCGCGCGGGTCAGCGCGTCGCTCACCCCGAAGCGCGACAGCCCCACCACCAGGGCGTGATCGCGCGCGCCCCACCAGAACTGGGCCTGGGGCTTCCACTCGTCCGGGTCGTTCTCGTCATCCTTCCACCGCAGCTCGTCCACCTGGGTGCGGAAGAGCGTCCGCCCGCCGGGCAGCGAGAAGCGCTCGTGGCCGATGCGCGTGCGCTTGTCGTCACGCACCATGGCCGCCAGCGCGCGCTTCACCGTCGACACGCCCCTGGCGCTGCTCTGCACGCCCACCACCAGCACGCAGGAGAGCAGGCCGTCCTCGCACGAGAAGAAGAGGTCGCCGGTCACCGTGTTCACGATGTCGCGCTCGAGGTCGAGGCCGGTCTCGCGCTTCACCTCCTTGCGGATGTCCACCAGCGCGTCGCCCAGCATCGTCTGGGCCAGCGACCACGCGGCCTGGGCGTCGACGCTCCAGCGTCCCCACATGCCCGTGTCAGGCCCCACCATCCCGCGCATCACCTGGCGGGCCGCCTCGCCCTTCGCCGACGGGTGCGCCATCGCCAGCCACGGCTCCACGTCGCTGACGAAGTGCAGGTCGGCGTCGACCTCGAGCCCGGTGCCCGTCTCCAGCCAGACCCCGTCGAGGCGCTCGAACACGGCGCCCAGCATGTTGAAGTCGCTGCTGGTCATCCCCGGCGGCGGCGGCGTGACGTGCACGGCGAAGCCCACCTTGCCCGGCACCAGGCGGTCGCCCACGGCCGAGCGCTGCCCCCCGGCGAGTCGCAGCGTGTCCAGCGCCGCCGGGCTGTCCGACACCGCCGCCACGCCGTCGTGCACGCGCACCACCACCCCCGACGACTCGGGCAGCGCGATGGTCGCCTCGAACCCGCCGCCGCCGAGCTGCCGCCGCGTGATCGTCGCGCGCTTCGGCTTCTCACCGTGGGGCACCCACTGGTCCGCCTCCTGCATCACGGCCAGCGCGTGCAGGAGCGCGTCCTTGTCCACCACGTCCGCCACCAGGACCACGCGCAGCCGACCCTCCGCCGGCATGCCGTAGAGCACCACGTTCCCGCCCGGCGCCAGCCCCACCGCGCTGGCCAGGGTGCCCTTCTTCTTGCCCAGCTTCGCCAGGCCCTTCGCGCGCAGCCGCCGCAGACCCGGGTCCTCGAGGCCGAGGCGCTCGACCTTGTCCAGGAACTCGAAGAGCTGATCCTCCGCCCGGTCGATGCCGGTGAGCGCCATGACCATCGGCGCGTCGGCCGGCCCCACGTCGAGCGCGGTGACCTTCGGCTCGGCGGCGGCGCCCGGGCGGGGTGCGGCCAGCGCCAGCATGGACACGGTCAGCGCCAGGACATGCAAACGCTTCACGAGGACTCCTTGGATGCGAGGATTCGGGGGCGGGTGGCCACGAGCACGACCAGTGGGCCGGCGCCATCATTCCGCAGGTCGAACGCGACCCCTGCCGAGACCAGGACCAGCATGCCGGCGCTGACCGTGGCGCGCCGCTCGGGCGTGAGCGCCGTCCCGAACCCGTCCAGGATCAGGAAGGAGCGCTCCACGCACGCCGCGTCGGAGTCGTCGTGGCCCTGGCCGGGCTCCAGGCGCAGCAGGCTCCAGGCGGCGGCCGGACCGCGCACCAGCAGCGTGGGCGTCCCGTCGCCGGGCGACGCGGAGGACTCCGAGAGCTCGTGGCCCACATCGACGATCTCGAACGCCATCTCGCCTCGCCTGGACTCCTGAGCCCCGCGACGGTGCGGGGCGCGGGCGTATCTAGCCAGGATTCCGGGGCCCTGGCCAGCCCATGCGTCGGCGGCCCCCGTCAGTCGCCCGGGTCGGCGTCCGCGTCGTCGGGCGCGTCGCCGTCGCCGCAGATCGCGGCGAGCAGCACGGTGGCGTAGGCGCCCGGCGGCAGCGTGAAGCTCAGCACCAGCCCTCGCTCGTCGCGCGCCGCTGCGGCCTCGGTGGGGAAGACCAGCGCCGGGCGCCGGGTGCCGGGAGCCAGCTTGCCCAGCCCGGAGAACGCCGCCGGGTCGATGCCTGCCTCGGTCAGCACCGCCTGCTCGACCGCGCCGGCCGGCCCCTCGGCGCGGCGCAGCTTGGAGCCGGGCAGCGGCCCGGTCACGACCAGCTCGCCCGCCGCGATGCGCGCGCTGTCGACCTCCGGCTCGGCGCAGGTGAAGAGGCCCCCCGAATCCCGGCGCTTGAGCACGTCGCCCTCGAGAGCCTGCTCCAGCGTGCCGTCGGCGAGGCGCCGGGCCAGCCACAGGTTGAAGATCCACGCCTGCACGGCCGAGATCCCCAGCCGCCGCAGGTGGCGATCGCGCACGTGGTCGCCCCGGAGCACGGCGAAGCCGGCCTTCAGGGTGGAGCCGTGCCCGAAGCGCTGGGGGCCGAAGGCGTTCGGCAGCCCGCGCCTGGACAGCGTCTCGAGGAGCTCGCTGGCCGCCGCGTCGCCGGTCGGGTCGCGATCGATGACCCGGATCGTGAAGCGGTTGCCGTGCAGGTGCCCGGTCTTGAGCTTGTGGCGGTGGCGGGCGACCTGGAGCAGCCGGATGGCGCCCGTCTGCCCGACGGGCCCCTCGATCTTCGCCGGGTCGACGCCCCGGGCGGGGACGCTCACCCACTGGCGCGTGATGGCGCGGCGATCCTTCATGCCCGCCGCCCCGATCGTGTCGCGCGGGATGCCCAGGCGGCGCGCGATCTGGCCGAGCAGCTCGCCGGCGGCCACGTCCTCCTTCTCGACCTCGAGGAAGTAGAAGTCGCCTTCGCCCGAGGGCGGGTAGGCCGGGATCTCCTCGACGAGGAAGTCCCGCGGCTCGACCTTGATGCGGCCACCGCCCGAACCCGCGGGGACCCCGGGCAGCGGCGGCAGGAGAGCGGCGGGGGCGGCGGGGTTCGGGGGGAGGCTCTGCATGGCGCCCACCGTAGCGCGACGGGCGGCCCCCTGAAAGCGCGCCTTGGTGTACGCTCCGGCGCCATGAGCCTGCGTACCCTGTTGCCGACCGTCGCGCTCGCCTGTGGCCTGCTGGCCTGCGCGCCCCGCGCCGCCGTGACGCCCACCCCGCCGCCGAGCGCCGAGCAGGAGGGGGACACCGGTGAGGCCGAGGCTCCCGCCGAGGAGGAGGACCCGGGCGAGGACTCCGAGCAGGCGCCGGCGGTCGCGGTCTCCGAGCCGCGCTGCGCGGCGGTCTGCGCCCACATCCACGAGGTGAGCACCGGGGCCCCGCCCGACGCCGCGGCCGCCGCCTGGATGGCGGAGTGCACCAGGCGCTGCCTGGACTACGCCTCCGACGGCCAGCTCGCCTGCTACGAGCGCGTGGTGCGGGCCGACGAGCTCAGCGTCTGCTCGGTGTTCTGAGCGGCGGCGCTCCCGCTCTCGGGTCGCGTCAGCGCTGGATGCGCAGCTCGTCGCAGAGCGCCTGGCCGTCCCAGCTCGACAGCTCGCGCCGGGCGCGCAGGGTGCCCAGTCCGGCGGGCGTGAGCTCGTGGATCTCCATGGTGTACGCCTCGGCCGTGTAGGGGTTGAACACCATGGCCACGGCGAAGGTGTCCTCGACCGTCGGGTTGCGCAGCACGCGCCCGGCGGCCTCGAAGTCGCCGGCGTCCAGCGCGTTCATCGCGGCCGCCAGGGTGGCGTGGTCGGTGCGGGCGATGATCTCGCGGACGCGCGGGCCCTCGGGCGACGCGCCTGCGTACTGGCCGCGCAGCCTGAGCGGCCCGCTGCGCACGACGACGAAGCCCAGGGCGGTGCCGAGCGCGACGACGCTCTCGACGGCGATCGCGGCCAGCGTCCCGGCGAGGCCCGGCTCCAGCGCGCCGAAGAACCCCAGCGGCGAGCGGCCCGCGCCCCGCCCCTCGGACACCCACTGCAGGTAGGCCCAGAGGCCCGAGCGGCCGGTGCTCTCCTCGAAGTACTGCTGGATGGCCGCGCGCGGGTCGCCGGCGGCCCGGTCCACCAACGTCGTCAGGTGCTCGGCCAGGTAGCCGACCAGGCGCACGTAGCAGAGCAGGTGGTAGCCGGCGTAGGCGACGGTCGCCCCCAGCACGGCGGCGGCGATGGCCGGCAGCGGGTCGTACACGCGGGTCCGGACGCGCACGAAGGCGACGGCGCTGCCCACGCCCCAGCCGATGATGGCCGGCATGAGCAGCGGCACGTAGAAGCCCGAGATGGCCACCGCCAGCAGCACCGCCGCGGCCATCGCCGCCAGCAGCATCAGGGCGGCCCCCGTCGCGTATCGCGTGGCCCCGTCGGGCTCGCTCGCCTTTACCGCGCTCACCTCTGCCGCTCCGCTCTCAGAGGGTGTTCCCACATTCGGACCGAGCGGGGCGCCAGCGACGTCATTTCAGGACCCCGAGCGCGGAGGGCGCTTGCCGCGCGCAAGAAACCGACGCGCTCGAGTTCCTGGAAGGACATGAGCCAGCCGCGCGACGGGAGAATATGGGGACACCCTCTCAGTACTCCCACAGGACCTCGGCCTCGCCCGCCCGCAGCGCGACCCAGCGCGAGGCCACGAAGAGCGCGTCGGACAGCCGGTTGAGGTAGGGCACGACCAGCTCGCCCACCGGCTCGGCGTGGGCGAGGGTGAGCACCCGCCGCTCGGCGCGCCGGCACACGGTGCGCGCCTGATGCAGGTGGGCCACCGCCAGGCTGCCGCCGGGCAGCACGAAGCTCTTCAGGGGTTCGAGTGAGGCGTTCCACCGGTCGATGGTCTCTTCGAGGGCGGTGATGTCCTCGGGTTGGATGAGCGGCTGGCCCTCCCAGCGATCCTCCACCAGGGTCGCCAGGTCGGAGCCCAGGTTGAACAGGCACTGCTGGACGCCGTGGATCCAACGCAGGAGCGGCTCGCGATCTTCTGCGCCCAGGGTGGTCTCACGCTCGGCCAGGGCCGCGCGCACCAGGCCCAGCACGGTGTTGAGCTCGTCGACGGTGCCGTAGGCCTCGATGCGCAGCGAGTCCTTGGGGACCTGCTGGCCCCCCACCAGCCGCGTGTCGCCGCCGTCGCCCGTGCGGGTGTAGATCTTGGTCAGGCGTACCATCGAGCGCTCCTGGAGCGGCTACGGGGAGGGTTCGTCGTCGTCGTCGCCGCCGTGCCAGACCACGTCGTAGAGGTCGAGCCGGCGGTCGGCCCAGGGGCGGACCGTGCCGGTGCGCAGGGTGCGGCGCAGGAGATCCAGGTCGAGATCGTGCAGCACCATGGCCTCGACGTTGGGCGTGGCCTCGGAGGCGATGCCGTCGCGGGCGAAGGGGATGTCCGAGGGGGTCAGCACGGCCGAGCGCGCGTAGTGGATGTCGGCGCCCTCGACGAAGGGGAGGTTGCCGACCGCGCCGCTGGTCACGACGTAGACGTGGTTCTCGATGCAGCGGGCCTGGGCGCACGAGCGCACGCGCAAGTGCGCGGCGCGGATGTCGGTGTTGTAGGGCACGAAGAGGATCTCGGCGCCGCGGGCGCGGGCGACGCGGGCCAGCTCCGGGAACTCGACGTCGTAGCAGATGAGGATGGCGATGGGGCCGCGGTCGGTCTCGAACACCTCGAGGCGCGTGCCGGGGGACACGCCCCACCAGTGGCCCTCGCTGGGGGTGATGTGCAGCTTGCGCTGGGTGTCGATGCGCCCGTCGCGGTGGAAGAGGTAGGCGACGTTGTAGAGGGTGTCGCCGTCGACGGTGAGGTGGGTGCCGCCGATGATGTTGACCGCGTGCTTGATCGCCATGCGGCGGAAGAGCTCGAGGTAGCGGTCGGTGAACTCGTGCAGGCGCCGCGCGGCCAGGGCGGGGCGGCTGGCCGGCACCATGGCGAGGAGCTGGTTGGTGAGCAGCTCCGGGTAGAGCAGGAAGTCGCAGCGGTAGTCGGCGGCCGTGTCGGCGAAGAACTCGACCTGGACGGCGAACTCCTCGAAGGAGGTGATGTGGCGCATCTGGTACTGCACCGAGGCGACGCGGGCGCGGCTGGCGACCGGCGAGCGCACCTCGGGGGGAAGCCACGCAGGGTTGAGCCACTCCATGAGCACGGCGTAGCCGCGGGACTCCGAGTCCTCGGGCAGGTAGTCGGTGAGCAGCCGCACGATGGCGAAGCCGTTGCTGAGCTGGGCGGTCAGCACCGGGTCGCGCAGCTCCTTCTGGACGACGGCGGCGACGTAGTCCTCGGCGCTGCGCTGCCCGGCGTGGCGGTCGAAGCCGGGCATGCGGCCGGCGATGAAGATGCGGCGCAGGTTGCGCTCGCGCGCCAGGGCCTTGCGGGCGTCGTAGATGCGGCGCGCCAGGCGCATGCCGCGGAACTCGGGGTCCACGGCGATGTCGATGCCGTAGAGCGTGTCACCGTCGTCGGCGTGGGTGCCGATGTGGCCGCCGTCGGAGGCCTCGTCATAGGTGTGGGCGCCCTCCCAGCTCTCGCCGTGGACGATGAGGCTCGAGGAGGTCGCCACCAGGCGCCCGTCCATCTCGATGCCGATCTGACCCTCGGGGAAGCGCTCGATCTGGGCGGAGAGCTGGCGGCGCCACCAGGGCTCCATCCCGGGGAAGCAGCGGCGGTGCAGCTCCTGGATGGCGTCGAGGTCGTCGAGGGAGAGCGTGCGGATGACGAGGCGGCGATCGACATCCTTGGTGCGTGACTTGGCCATGCGCGCGAGCATGGGGCACCGCTACGCCTGGGGCAAGGCTGACACCCGCGCGGCGGGCGACGGGCCGCCGGCTTGTTGCCGGTGGGGCGCTTCGATAGGCTGCGCGTCGCGGTCGCCGTGGGCGCGGCTGGGGAGGAGCGTTCATGCGGCCAACGCGCGCGGCCCTGTTGATCTCCGTGGGCCTCTGGCTGGCCGCTGGCTGTGACGGTGGCCAGGACGTCGGCGGCGACGCGGACGCGAGCCCGGGTCCCGACGCCGCGCTGGACGCCGCGGCCTCGCCGGACGCGGGGCCCGACGTGCTGCCCGACGCCGCGCCGGACACCGCGCCCGACACCAGCGCGCCCGGCCTGGGCCTGGACTACGCCTCGCTCCCGGCGGGCGCCACGCCGCGCTGGGACGCCGCGGGCGCCGACTGGACCGCGGTGCCCTGGCCCAACGACATGTTCCGCGACGCCCAGGGGCGCGTCGACCTCTCGCGCTTCCCCACCGACGGCAACGACCTGTTGCAGGCGTACCTGACCTACGGCGAGGAGGCGCTCGACGGCTTCGGGCTCAACGGCTCCATCTACGTGGAGCTGAGCGGGCCGGTCGACGCCGACGCGCTGCCCGAGCCGCAGGTGACCATGAACGACCCCAAGGCGGTCGTGCAGCTGGTCGACGTGAGCCCGGACAGCCTGGACTACGGCCGGCAGGTGCCGCTGCGCTTCTACTTCTACGACGGCGGCGACGATCCCTACTATCGGGCCAACACCCTGGCGATGCGGCCGGTCTTCGGCTTCCCGCTGCGTGAGGCGACCACCTACTGCGCCCTGGTGACCCGGGGCGTGGTCGATCGCGCCGGCAAGCACCTGGGCGCGGCCCCGGCCTTCGCGGCCGCCCTCGACACCGAGCCGAGCCTGGCGCCGCTGCGGGCCTGGCTGCCCCAGAGCCGGCTTCTGCCCGAGGACCTGGCCGTGGCCACCTGCTTCACCACCCAGAACGCCACGGTCGAGCTGCGCCGCGTCGCCCGCTTCATCACCGAGCGCCCCTCGCCGACGCTGACGGCGATCCAGTACGACAAGACCGTGGACGCCGGGAAGTACTACGAGTTCTCGGGCACCTACGTCGCGCCGAACTTCCAGGCCGGCACCAAGCCCTACGAGGCCAGCGGCGGCGACTTCGTCTTCGACGCCACCGACACGCCGGTGGTGCAGCTCGACGAGACCATCCGCTTCCGCCTGCTGGTGCCGCTGGCCGCGATGCCCGAGGCGGGCTGGCCCATCGTGCTCTACGGCCACGGTACGGGCGGCAGCTGGAAGAGCTGCACCACGTCGGTGGTGCCCGATCTCATCGCCGAGCGGGTGGCGGTGATCTGCATCGACCAGCCGCTGCACGGGCTGCGCGGCGACCCCAAGTGGAACGTGGAGCTGCTGAGCTTCAACTTCCTCAACCCGCGAGCCGGCCGCAGCGGCTTCCGGCAGGCCGCCGCCGACAGCTTCACCCTGGCCCACATGTTCGCCGAGCGGCGCTTCGACATGCCGGCCGGCACCACCGCGGTCAAGACCGACGTCGCCTTCGACATCGACAACATCCACTACTTCGGGCACTCCCACGGCGGGCTGGCCGGCGCGCTGCTCTTCGCGTCGGACCCGTCGATCCAGGGCGGCGTGCTGTCGGGCGCGGGCGGCGTGCTCATCGAGACCATCCTGCGCCGCAAGGACGTGCTGGACTTCCGAGCCCTGGCCAGCGCGGCGCTGAACGCCGACGACGACGCCTTCAACACCTTCCACCCCGGCCTCAGCATCATCCAGCTCCTGGTCGACGCGACCGACCCCATCAACTACGCACGCTACTGGCTGGAGCCGCCGCCGGGAGGCCGCGCCAAGCACGTCTTCGTCACCACCGGCACCGAGGACGCCGCGACCCCCAGCGTCGGCGCCGGCTACATGACCGCGGCCGCCGGCGTGCCGCTGATGGAGCCGGTGGCGCTGCCCAGCCCGGCGCACGTGCTGCGCGGCCTCGCCCCGGTGGCGCCGCCGGTGGGCTCGAACGTGGTCACCTCCACCGGCGAGACCCGCACGGCGGTCATCCGCCAGTGGGCCGGCGGCACCCACTTCGTCGCCTTCGACGTCCCCGAGGCGCGCGAGATGTGGCGCAACTACTTCAAGGCCATCCGCTACGGGACGCCGCCGGTCATCTCGGCCAACCCCTGACGCGCTCGCGTCAGCTCGCGATGAGGCCGAGCTGGCGCAGCCAGTTGGCCAGGATGGTGCGGCCGGCGCCGCCGGTCGCCGGGCGCTCGGGGTGGAACTGCAGCCCCACCATCGGGCGCCGGTCGGCCCGTATCCACTGGATGTTGCACGGGTCGCCCAGGGCCAGCAGCCGGAAGTCGGGCGGCACCTCCTTGACCTCGTCCACGTGGCTGGCGGCGACCTGGATCTCGTCGGGCAGGCCGGCGAAGAGCGGATCCTGCTCGCCCAGCAGGCGGATGGTGACCTCGCCCTGCACCTTGGGCATGCCGGCGTAGCTCTCGGTGGCCGCGGGCACCGCGTGGACGGGGCCGACCGGCGCGCCGTGGGCCAGCGCCAGGGCCTGGTGGCCGCCGCAGATGCCCAGGGTGGGGCCGCGGCGGGCCCGCACCCACGCCAGCAGGGCGTCGAACTCGGGCGGGTAGGCCGGGAAGGGCGTGTCGTTCGGCCCCAGGACCACCGCGACGGGGCGCAGGCGTCGGACGGCGCCAGCGAGGACCTCACGCCAGTGGACGATGTGGATGCGCAGGCCCGGGGCCAGCTCGGCGAGCGTCTCGGCGATGGCGCGGCAGCCCTCGAGGGCGCGCGGTGACACGTTGATGTTGACGATGACCAGGGGGCGGCTGCGGGCCGCCATCAGCGGGCGCGCCGGGCGAGGAAGCCGGCGATGGCCTCGGCGACCGCCTCGGGGCGCTCGTGGTGCATGTTGTGGCCGGTGCCGGCGATGGTCTCGACGGTGAGGTCGGCCAGGGCGGCGCAGCGCTCGGCCTCGTCGGCGGGACGCATCGGCGAGTGCTCGGCCCACAAGAGCAACGTGGGGCAGGCCACGCGGGCGAGGAAGGCGCGGAAGCGCGCGGCGTCGAAGGGGATGGGGCCGCGGGTGCGGTGCAGCGGGTCGAAGCGCCAGCGGTAGCGCCCGTCGGCGCCCTGGACGGCGGCGGCGCGGGCCAGGGCCGACAGGCGCTCGGGGCGGGCGCGGGTCGACAGGCGGCCGATGCTGCGGGCGACGGCCTCCAGGTCGGGCGCGCCGGAGTCCTGGCGCTGCTCGTGGCGGCGCACGTCCTCGACGAAGGCGCGCAGCACGTCGGGGTGGCGCTCGGGCGGCGGGCCGGGCGGCGGGCCGATGCCGTCGAGCAGCACCAGCGCGCGCACGCGCTCGGGCCAGGCGCCGGCGAAGTAGCAGGCGATGGTGGCGCCCATGGAGTGGCCCACCAGGACGGCCTGCTCGGGCACCTCGGCGCGGAAGAGCGCGTCCAGGTCCAGCAGGTAGTCGGGGAAGTGGTAGTAGCCGCCGGGGCCCAGGTGCGCGCTCTGCCCGAAGCCGCGCTGGTCGAGCGCCAGCACGCGGTGGTCGGTGGCCAGCGCCCGGGCGACCGGCTCGAAGGAGCTGCCGGTGTCGAGGAAGCCGTGCAGCAGCACCACCGGCGGGGCGTCCGGCGGGCCGGTGACGTGACAGACCAGGGGCAGGCCCAGGCTGGAGATGCGCAGGGTCTCCATGGCCGGCTCAGATGATCTCGAGGTAGCGCGCCAGCTCCCAGTCCGTCACCGCCTTGGCGAACTGTTGGACCTCCCAGCGGCGGGTGGCGACGTAGTGCGAGACGAACGCGTCGCCCAGCAGCTCGCGGGCCAGCTCGCTGCGGTCGAGGCGGTCGGCGGCCTCGGCCAGCGAGCGGGGCAGGGGGGCGCCCGCGGCGTCGGCGCCGGCGGCGTAGGCGTTGCCCTCGACCGGCGCGCCCAGCTCGAGCCCCTGCTCGACGCCCCAGAGGCCGGCGGCGAGGCTGGCGGCGCCCGCCAGGTAGGGGTTCACGTCGGAGCCGATGAGGCGGTTCTCGACGCGGGTGCCCTTGCCGGAGGCGCTGCGGATGATGCGCAGGGACGCCGTGCGGTTCTCGAAGCCCCAGGTCGCCGTCGTCGGCGCCCACATCCCGGGGACGGTGCGCTTGTAGCTGTTGATGGTGGGGCAGAAGATGGCCATCAGCTCCGGCAGCATGCGCTGCAGGCCGGCCACGTAGCTGCGGAAGAGCGGCGACATCCCCATGGGGTCGTCGGCGTCGTGGAAGGCTGGCTGGCCGTCGCGCCACAAGCTCTGGTGGGTGTGGCCCGAGCAGCCGGGGAGGTGGGCGAAGGGCTTGGCCATGAAGCTGGGCATCAGGCCGTGGCGGCCGAGGATCTCCTTGGCGGCGGTCTTGAAGAGCGCGGCGTTGTCGGCGGCGATGAGGCTCTCGTCGTGGGCGATGGCCGCCTCGTAGATGCCCGGGCCGGTCTCGGTGTGGATGCCCTCGACCGGGATGCCGAAGGCGTCGAGGTGCTCGGTGAGGTCCTGGATGATGGGCTGGGCGGCGCTGGCGCGCAGCGCGCTGTAGCCGAACATCCCGGGGTCGACGTGCTGCAGGGTCCGGTAGCCCTTGTCGCGCACCGAGTCGGGGGTCTCGGCGAACACGAAGAACTCGTACTCGGTGGCGAGGTGGGCGATGAAGCCCTGGCGCGCGGCGTGGCCGACCACCTGCTGCAGCACCTGGCGCGGGCTGGCGGGGTAGGGCGACCCGTCAGGCAGCGCAAAGTCGAGCAGGAAGAAGGGGATGTCGCCCTCCCACGGCACGCGCCGCAGGCTGGTGGGGTCGACGGTGGCCTGCAGATCGGGGTAGCCGGTGTGCCAGCCCGTCAGCGTGACGCCCGTGCCCTCGTAGAGCTCGTCCTGGCTGTCCCAGCCGAAGATGACGTCGCAGAAGCCCATGCCGCCGTTGAGCACCGAGCGCAGCTTGTCCAGCGTGATGTACTTGCCGCGCAGCACCCCATCGATGTCGAAGCCGCCCAGGCGGACGCGGCGCACGCCGGCGCCCTCGAGGTCGTGGAGGATGTGCTCGGCGGCCGGGTGCTGGATCCTCGACATGGCGGCCCTCGCTCGTGCGGTGAATCCGGAGGGTAGCAGAGCAAGGCGGGGTGACAAGGGCGCCCGCCCGGGCCCGACCGGGTTCGGGTTGACGGGTCAGCGCCAGGCCCCCACGATCGCCCGCCCACGACCACAGGGGACTCCTTGACCGTTGACCAGGTAGCGCGGACGCCCGGCGCGTCGGCCGTCGAGATGCACGAGCTGGTCCTGCCCGGGCACGCCAACGCGCTGGGGACGGCCTTCGGCGGCACCGTGATGGGGTGGGTGGACATCTGCGCGGCGATGGCGGCGCAGCGGCACTCCCGCATGAACGTGGTGACCGCGGCCATCGACGCCGTCGACTTCTTCGCCCCGATCCGGATCGGGCACGTGGTGAGCCTCAAGGCGATGGTGAACCACGTGGGTCGCACCTCGATGGAGGTGGGCGTGCGCGTGGAGTCCGAGGATCCGCTCACCGGCGAGCGCGTCCACACCATGAGCGCCTACCTGACCTTCGTCGCCATCGACGCCGACAGCCGGCCCTCGGAGGTCCCGCCCCTGGCGTTGGCCACCCCGGAGGAGCGCCTGCGCCACGCCGAGGCGCAGGCCCGCCGCCGCCAACGGCTGGCGCTCGCGGGCGAGCGTCGTCGCCTGGCGGCGGAGCATCGCTGACGGCGCAAGGGACAGCGCGCCCACCGGCCGCCCAAGTTGACCGTGCGGGGCCGGACCCCGGCGCGTTGCATCGCCGACGGTTCTGATCCACGCTGACGCCGTGTTCAGTCTCTCCACGCTCGTCGGCCAGCTACCCCCTCCGAGCCTGGCCGAGACCGACTTCCCGCGCTTCGCCGTGCGCGCGCTGGGCAAGCGCCCGCTCTCGGAGATGCGGCGCGTGCTGGCGGCGCTGCGCGAGGACTCGCTGACGGGCTATCCGCCGGCGGTGGCGCCTGCGCTGGCCGTCTTCGTCGAGCGCCTGCTGGCCGAGGGCGTGGAGCCGCCGAGCCTGGACCTGCCGCGCGCCGCGGCGTTGCTGGGCAGCGCCGAGGGCATCGAGGCGCTGGGCCGCGCGATCACGCTGGAGCGCTCGGTGTTGCGTCCGGGGCTGACGGTGTCGCTGGACGTCCGGGAGTTCCTGGGCGAGCGCCTGGCGACCCTGCCCGGTTTCGGCGGCACGCTGGCGCTGCTGAGCCCGGTGGTGGTGCTGCGCGGGCACGGCATCGGCTACGCGTCGGTGAGGACCCCCGCCGTCGCCCGGCCCATGCGCGCCGAGGAGAGCGAGGCGATCCGCGACGCCTGGGGGCTCATCGAGGAGCACACCGGCTGGCCTGAGGAGCTGGGCCACTTGTGGGAGTCGCGCTTCTTCCGCGTCGTGGCCCGTCCGAACCACGACCTGGACGGCTGCCGCGAGCTGCTGGAGCCCATGGCCGGGCCGGCGCGCCGCGCGCTGTGGGCCACGCTGCTGGAGCATCTGCGCGATCAGGAGCTCCCCGTCGAGCACCGCCCCGGGGAGCGCGGCCTCCAGCGCCGGCTGGCGGACGCCGACCTCACCGTCCCGGCCGAGAGCCTCGGCGCGCTGATGGATCTGGCCGGCTGGCTCTTCGCCCGGCTCGGCCCCTCGCTCGCCGTGGCGCGCGGCGAGGCAGCCCTGAGCTCGGACGACGTCGCGGCGTGGACGGGCTGGGTCCAGGTGCCCGAGGCCAGCCGCGAGCGCCTGGGGGCGCTGCCCGCCGAGGCCATCGAGCGGGGCCTGCGCGCATTGACGGCCAAGGAGGGCCAGCGGGCCGACCCGCCGCTCGACCCCGTGCTGGCGCGGGATCTGGCGGCGTTCCGCGAGGAGTATCTGCGCTGGCGCTACGGCCGCGACATCGCGCCGCTCCGGGGGGCCGACCCGCTCGATCTGGTCCGGGCGCAGCGAGAGGCGGGCCACGACGTGCGCAGCATCGTGCGGGACGCGGCGGCGCTGGCCCAGGATGCGCGGCGCTACTGCGAGGCCCAGCGGGCTTCGGAGAGGCAGCGCGAGGCCGAGGCCGAGGCGGCCGAGCGCGCGGCGGCGGCCAGCCCGGCCGAGCAGCCCGACGCGGCCTCTGAGGCGACCGAAGGGGAGGGCGACACGCCGGCCGCCGGCGACTCCGAGGTGATCGGACCCGGCGAGCGGCGCGCCCCCAAGGAGCCGACGCCCTTCGATGGGCTGGCGCCCAAGCCGCGGCGCCTGCCGCCCGAGCCGCCGGGGCTCAACCCCTTCGCGTCGGGCTCCGAGCCGCCCGCGCGCAGCGCTCCGCGGGGACCGCGCATGCCGTCGCAGGACGCGCTGCCACCCCTGCCCGAGCCGCCGGCGCGCAAGCGCCCGACCACGCGTCGCTTCGAGCTGCCGCCGCTGCCCCAGCCGCCGCCGCGCACCACCCAGAATCGGCCGCGGACCACCGAGCGTCCGCCCCTGGCCGCCGCGCCGGGCTCCCCGGGCGTCACCACGCCGTCGACACCGCCTGCCGAGCCGGCGCGTCCCCGCGCAGTGGCGCCCCCGGGTCCGCTGCCCTCGATGGCTGCGCCCGCGCCGCCCCGCGCTCGCCCCCGCGCCACCGAGCCCGGGACCTCGAGCGCCCGCCCGGCCACCCAGGACGGCCTGGGCCGCGCGCTGTCCCGCCCGCCCACCGTGCCCACCCTGGGGCCCGCCGCCGCCGCCGCCCTGCGGGCCCCCCGCGACAAGCGGCTGACCACGCCCGGCCAGGCGATCGCCTTCTACGAGGAGGCCTTCCGCGAGCTGGAGGTCTTCGAGCGCGACCTCCTGCAGCGCGGCAGCTCGCCCGAGGCCGAGCGCCGTGTGCGCGAGCTGGGCAAGGACGCTGACGCCCTGGCCGCCGCGCTGGGGCCGCCGGCGCGCAGCGGTGACCCCGCGTTCCAGTCGGCGCTGAAGAAGGTCGAGCTGGTGCGCGCCTACCTCGAGCGCATCGTGCCCTTGCTGGAGGGCCGCCTGCCGCCCGAGGAGCCGCCTCCGCCGCCTCCGCCGCAGGGGATGCTGGGCCGGCTGGGGCGGCTGCTGGGGCGCGGTGAGGACTGACGAGCGCGCCGGCCGTCAGGGCAGCGGCTCGAGGCCCAGCTCCTGCGACAGGATGGGCCACCGCTCGCCGATGCGGGTGCCGGTGACCTCCACGGCGTGCAGGTAGCCGGAGGGGAGGGCGCGGAGCGGCCCGGGGATGGCCAGGGTCATCAGCGTGCGGACGCCGGGGTAGAGCGTCACGATCCGGCCCGCTTCCGGCGCCGAAAGTGACGCCGGCTGGGGGGCGCCGAGCCGCTGCAGCTCCGAGACCTCGACGCTGAAGGCGAGATCGGCGGGCAGGTCGCGGAGCTTGTCCGCCGTGGCGGCCACGATGCGCAGGGTGTAGTCGCCGGGCGAGGCCGGGAAGTCCAGCTCCAAGAAGCGCGAGCCGAAGCCGCTCTGGGCGACGGCGGCGCCCGAGGCGTCGAGCACGTCGACGGCCACGTCGGTGAAGCGGGCGTAGTCCTCCGCCTCCATGCTCAAGCGCAGGCGCACCGAGGCCATCCCCGGGGCCACGGTCAGCGTCTCCGACTCGGTGGAGCCGCTGACGTCGACGCTGTGCTCGCGGCGGATGCCGACCAGCCGTGCCTCGAGGCTGCCGCGCCAGGCCGCGTCGAAGCGCTGGGTCACCGGCCAGGTCACGCTGAGGCCGCCCTCGAGGGTGACCGGGAAGCTCAAGGTCTCAGGTGCGTCCAGGGCCGAGAACGCGACGTCGAGCCGGGCCGCGCTGGTCTCGCGGTTGCGCAGGCTGGTCTCGACGTCGATCTCGAAGATCCCCGGGCGCAGCCGATCCGGGCCGACGACCAGGCGCGCCGAGCGGCCGTCGCGGGAGCTGGCGGTGGGCTGCTCGATGTCCAGGGCCCGGCCGGCCGGGTCGTAGACGTCGAGCCAGGCCAGGCCGAAGCGATCCTGGGGGATCTCCAGCCGCACGGTCATGTGGGTGGCCCCGGCGGGCACCTCGACGAAGGTCCGTGAGTACTCGGCCGGCCCGAGCGAGAGGTCGAAGCCCCGCTCGCGGCCCGAGTCCGCGGTGAAGCGCCAGGGCACCACGACCGCGACGGGCACGCTGAAGACCGGGAAGGCCTGGCCGTCGGCGCGCGCCTCGATGGTCGCCACGTGCAGCCCGGGCTCGGTGAGGTCCTTGGCCCGCAAGGAGATGTGGATGGTCTGGGCCTGGTCTCCGCGGACCGCGACCCGGGTGCGGTCCAGGCGGGCCCAGCGGCTGTCGGAGCGCAGCTCCAGCGTGGTGAAGGCCGCGCCGCGCGCCGAGGCGGCGGTGGTGTCGGGGAACACCGGCGTCATGGTGACGGCGATGGTGTGCGGGTACTCGGGCACGTAGCTGCCGGTGCGCCAGAAGCTGGCGCTGCCGTCGGCGCCCGGCCGGTGCGGGATGGCCGTGCTGATGTCCCAGCCGAGCGGTGTCGAGGGGCCGGGCGCGACCTTCGGGAGGGCCTGGGCGGCCAGGTCGGCCCGGATGAGGCCGGCTCCCTGGTCGAGGGGGCCCTGACCCGGCACCGGGCGGGCAGTGCCACGCAGGGCGCGGGCGACCGAGCCCGAGCTCCAGGAGAGCTGGCGCTGCAGCGCCGACGAGATGAGCAGGGCGAAGACCCCGGTCGCCTGGGGCGTGGCCATCGAGGTTCCGGCCATGACCGAGCCCTCGTGGAAGGGCGGTACGGTGGACCAGGCGACGCCCGGGGCGACGGCGTCCGGCTTGGCAAGCTCCCCTCCGCGGCTGGAGAAGCCGAAGAGGCGCGGTGAGGCGATCCTTCCGCCGTAGAGGGCCTCCGCGTTGTCGGGCAGCAGCAGGGCCCCCACCGTGAAGGCACGGGCGCTGCCGCCCGGGGTGCCGACCGTGGAGAGCCCCGGCCCGTCGTTGCCGGCCGCGACGCAGGCCGCCAGCAGCGGATGGGCCTGAAGCGCCTCGGTCAGCGCGTCGTCGATGGCCGAGCGGCCCTCGCGCTCGCTGCCGATGCCGTAGCTGAGGTTGATGACCACCGGGGTCTGGTGCTCGTCGGACCAGCGCCCGGCGAACGCGATGGCGCTCTTCATGCTGCCCGCGGTCGTGGCCCCGCCCGACAGCGTGTTGTCGCCGATCTTCAAGGACAGGATGCGCGCGCCCGGGGCGACGCCGTCGAAGCCGGCGCGGCCCTCGATGCCGAAGCCGGCGGCGATGCCGGCCACGTGGGTGCCGTGGCCCCCGTCGTCGAAGGCGACCTCCACCTTGGGCTCGTGGTCGGGCATCACGGTGATCGCCAGGGCCACCGGCGGGCGATCCTTGCGCGGGTCCCCCGAGCGCAGCGCGAACCAGCGCGGGTCGTCGGCGTAGCTGCGGCGCGGCTCCTCGTCGGCCAGGTCGCCATCGCCGTCGGTGTCGACCCAGGCCACCGGGCCTTCGGCGTCGAGCGGATCGGCCACCAGGATGGCGAAGCGGCCGTCTGCGTCCCCGTCCTGGTCCAGGTCCCGCACCTCGGAGCCGGTGAGCGCCGACTCGTCCAGGAAGCCGAGCCAGAAGCCGCCGGCGGGCTGCGCCGGGGCCAGGCCCGCGACGCCGCGCACGTAGCCCTTGGCGTTGCGCAGCACGGGGACGCCGCCCTCCTCGGCGCGCTCGGCCCGGCGCAGCTCCACGTCGCCCTCGCCGGAGAAGTCGCGTAGATCCAGGATCTTCGGTTTGCCGTCGCTGGTGGTGAGCAGGCCGGGCACGCTGGGGTCGACGCCGGTGTCCAGCACGGCGATGACCACGCCGCGGCCGTCCCAGGAGGGGTGGGCGGCGGTGAGGGCGGCCGCGCCGGTGCCTTCGCGGCTGAGCCAGCGGTGGTAGCTGTCGTTGCCGGCGGGGCGGGCGTCGGCGCCCTGGGCCCGGCGGTGCAGGGCGGCCGGCGCGAGGAGCACCAGGGCGGCGACGAGTAGGGTGTGCGAGGGGCGAGGCATCGGCGGCTCCGGCGCGGCGAGTGCCTGCCCGCCTACCACGAAGCTCCGCGGCCGGGCCAGACCGGCCACGCCGGACGGCTCGCCACACGGAACGCGCTTCGATGCTCACGGCCCGCCGACGGCTGACGTATGGTGGCGCAGTCGACGCCGCCCCCCGCCGCCGTGCCTGGAGCATGGCGTCGCGGGACCCATGCGCGCCGTCGCCGGTGTCAGCATGGGGTCAGGCGTGAACACCCGGGTGCGGAGGTGGCGGCGGCTCGCCTGTGCCGGGGCGATCGCGTGGCTGGTGGGCGGCTGCGGGGACGGCGGCGCGGGAGTGTCGGCGGAGGCGGACGGGGAGACCGAGGCCGGGGTCGAGACCGGGGCCGAGGCCGGGGCCGGGGCCGAGACCGAGGCCGGGGCCGAGACCGGGGCCGAGACCGAGACCGGGGCCGAGACCGAGGCCGGGGGCGAGACCGAGGTCGGAGCTGGGGCCGACACGGAGGCCGACGGGGTCGGGCCGTCGTTGCCTGAGTATTGTGCTGCGCTCGCGGCTCAGGTGCAGGCGATGTCGGAGAAGGAGCCTACGGAGGTGCCGATCGAGGAGGTGGCCTGGTTTCCCGAGTGTTCGGTGGCTCCTCCTGAGGCGCTCGGGGCGTTTCCGGAGCTGCCGGTGGCTGTGGAGGATCCCCTGCTGGTGGTCGATGACGACGCTCGCAGCGACGTGGTGTGGTTGGGGGACTTCGCGCCGGAGCCGCCCTTCGATCAGCACCCGCTGACCGCCCCGTATCGGGACTTCGCGGCGATGCACGCGCGAGACGGCGGGCCCTTGGCTTGGAAGGCGCAGCTCGCGCAGATGGTCGAGGATCAGGCGACGCCGCCTGCGCCCACGCCCAAGCCGGCGGACTTCCCGACCCTGCGGCAGCATCTCATCGAGGCGCTGGGGTTGGAACTGCCCCTGGCCGAGCTGGCGGCGCGCGAGGTCGAGTACGCCATCGGGCCCTGGCACCTGGAGACGCGCGACGTGGATGGGGTCTCGCGCTCCTACGAGTGGGCCGACGTGGTGTGGCGTCACGACCTGCTGGGCACCATGGACGGGGTCCTGGAGCGGCCGGTGGGGGCCCTGGACTTCCCATCGCCGGCCATCGTCGCCGAGCACGGTCACGATCTGCCCGACTTCCGCTTCCTGCCCGGCGCCGACGCGCCGGGCAGCGCCGGGGTGCGGCAGTGGATGCTGGAGTTCGGCGGGCGTGAGCTGGCCGAGCACGGCTACGTGGTCTTCGCCTCGGGCGAGCGCAGCTTCCACTCGTGGGAGGGGCAGACGGCCCTGCTGCTCACCGAGCAGACCACCACGCCGCTGCTGGGCGTGATGGTGCTCGAGACCCTCACCAAGATCGCCATCCTCGAGGACCTGCCCTTCGTGGACCCGTCGCGCATCGGCGGCCTGGGCCACTCGGCCGGCGGCCATCGCCTGCGCGCGGTGGCCGCAGTCTACCCGGCGCTGCCCATCGCCGTGGACTACAAGTTCAGCGCCTACGTCGACAGCCCGCCCGAGGTGCTGCCCCACTGCGAGACCATCCCCCAGGCGGTGTGGCTCGAGACCATCATGCAGCAGCCCCAGCGCTTCCCCTTCGCGATGCTGGTGTACGGCTACCACTACGCCCCCTGCGTCACGCCGTGCGGGGCGTCGGTCCGCTGGTTGCCCAAGGGTGACCCGCAGGAGCCACCGCTCACCCGGCTGATCCTGCGCAGCTTCTTCCGCGTCGCGCTGAGTCACGACGACAGCGACTGACCGCGCCGTCCGGTCAGCGCCCGGCGCCGCCCTGGGCCGCCGGGTCGCCCGACCACACCTCCCAGCGCCCGATGGCGTGGGGCAGCGCGACCGCCCGTTCGACCGTGGCCAGCATCTCCGCCTCGCCGGCCCCGCAGGGCAGCCGCACCGGCTCGAGGGTGGCGATGGCGACCCAGCGCTCGTGGCCGAGCGGCGGCACGATGACCGCGTCCGGGTCGGCGCTGACGTTGCGGTTGTCGGGGATGGCCAGGCTGTCGAAGGGCACGAAGATCTCGCCGCCGGGGCCGATCCAGAAGAGCGTGACGTACATGCGCATCGGCGCCCGCATGTAGAAGATGACCTTCTGGCGGTCGTGGTAGGCGCGCAGATCGCCCCAGATCTCCAGGCTCAGCGCCTGGCTGGTGTTGGTCAGCGACAACAGGCGCTCGACCAGGTGCGGCTGGCGGCGGATCGAGCAGCCGCTGGTCAGCACCGGCAGCTCCAGGAGCTGCTCGCGGGCCTGGAGCTCGGCCTCGGTCGGCGGGGGCGTCCGCTCGATGCTCTGGCGCGCGCGCCGAGACGACCTCGGCCCGGCGGTGGCGCGGCGCGAGACGCGATTGCCCGCGGCATCCACGAGCCCGGCAGCCGGCCGCGGCGCCGCCTCAGGGCGGGCCGGGGGCTCTGCCGGGCGCGGCGCCTGCGGCACGGCCAGCAGCGCGAGCAGCGCCAGGGAGTGGAGAGGGAGCATCGGGCCTCGGGGCCGCGGTTCGACCCGACCTCAACCCCTGGAGGGCGGCATCGCTTCCGCGCGAGGGCGATCCTATCGCGCAGGGCGCCCGGACTCGCCAGCACCCGGTCGCGTCAGCGCCTCACTCCTTCGCGTAGTCGCCCCGGATCTGCTCGCCCTGGCTGCACTTGAGGCAGGGCTTGTCCTTCTTGTTGAGCGCGTTGACGTCCACGTAGGAGGTCATGCAGTCGAAGATGCTGATGCGCTTGCCGTAGGCACGGCAGAAGAAGGTCTCGGGGGTGTCGAAGCTCTTGGGCTGGAGGACCATCGGGCCACCTCGAAACGGCGCGCCTCGCGTGAGGGGCGGCCGGCAGTCGGATGCAGGGCGGTCGCGCGGACGAACAGCCTCGCCGACCCTGCGGGAGCGGCTTGTAGCGAAGGGGAGGGCATGACGCAAGAGAGGGGTGCGTCATGATGACACCGGGTCGTGACGCACCGTGTCATGGCGCGGATCTGCGCGTGCCGCCGCATCGCGAGCCCATGACGCGGCGCGGCGTCCGGGCGGCCTCCCCGGATCGTGGCGGCGGTCGACCTTGCCGACCCCCGGGCGACGGTCTAAGAGGGGGCCGGATGCTGCACCTCATCGACATCACCAAGCGCTATGGCGCGCGCGAGCTGTTCAGCGGGGTGTCCTGGCACATCGGCCACCGCGAGCGCATCGGCCTGGTCGGCCCCAATGGAGCCGGCAAGACGACGCTGTTCCGGATCATCACCGGCCAGATCGAGCCCGACGAGGGCCGGGTCGTGATGGCCAAGGGCGTGCGGGTCGGCTACCTGGCGCAGGAGACCGACGGGTTCGCCGATCGCGCCGTCCTGGAGGTGGTCATCGAGGCGGCCGGCGAGGTCACGGCGCTGGAGGCGGAGAAGGCGCGGTTGGAGGCCGCGATGGCGGCCGGCGACACGGCGGAGGCCACCCTGGCGCGCTGGGAGGCCGTGCAGGCGCGTCATCTGGCGCTCGGCGGCTACACGGTGGAGGCCGAGGCGCGGCGCATCCTGGCCGGGCTCGGCTTCCGCGACGACGCGGTCGAGCGGCCGGTGCGCGAGCTCTCGGGCGGCTGGGTGATGCGGGTGGCCATGGCGCGGCTCCTGCTGGCGCGGCCGGACCTGCTGCTGCTCGACGAGCCCACCAACCACCTGGACCTGGAGAGCCTGCTCTGGTTCGAGGGCTTCCTCGACGACTACCCCGGCAGCGTCGTCGTCATCAGCCACGACCGCTACCTGCTCAACCGGGTGGCCCACCACATCGCCGAGCTGGGGCGTCGCGGCGTCGACGTCTACCGCGGGGGCTTCGACGACTGGCTGGAGCAGCGCGAGGCCCGCCGCGAGCTGCAGGCCGCGACGGCGGAGAACCAGGCGCGGGCGGTGGCCGAGACCGAGCGCTTCATCGAGCGCTTCCGGGCGAAGAGCAGCAAGGCCAAGGCGGTGCAGTCGCGCATCAAGGCGCTGGAGCGGCTCGAGCGCGTGGAGGCGCCGGACGCCGAGGACCGCTCGATCCGCTTCCGCTTCCCCGAGCCCGAGCGCAGCGGCAAGGACGTGGTGGTCTTCGAGGGCGTGGCGAAGTCCTACGGCGCGACGCGGGTCTACGAGGGGCTGGACCTGACGCTGCAGCGGGGCGAGCGCATCGCGCTGGTGGGGCCGAACGGGGCGGGCAAGTCCACGCTGTTGAAGATGATCGCGGGCACGGTGGCGCCGGACCGCGGCGAGATGCGGCTCGGGCACAACGTGTCGCGGGCCTTCTTCGCCCAGCACCAGGTCGAGGTGCTGGACCTCGAGCGCACCGTGCTGGAGGAGATGGAGTCGGCCGCCGACGTGGACACCTGGCCCATGTGCCGCGGGCTGCTGGGGGCGTTCCGCTTCTCGGGCGAGGACGTGGGCAAGCGGGTGGGAGTGCTCTCGGGTGGCGAGAAGGCGCGGCTGGCCATGGCCAAGATGATGCTGCGGCCGGCCAACCTGCTCCTGATGGACGAGCCCACCAATCACCTGGACATGGCGAGCCTGGCCGTGCTGGTGCAGGCGCTGCAGGACTACACCGGGACGCTGGTGCTCATCAGCCACGACCGGCACTTCATCGACGCCATCGCCACCGAGGTCATCGAGGTCATCGACGGTGACGTGCGGCGCTTCGCAGGCAGCTTCGAGGACTACGCGGCCAAGAAGGCGCTGTTGGGCGAGCCGCTGCTGGGGCGCGCCGAGGCGGCGGAGGCGGGCACGGAGGCGCGTCGGCCGGCGCGGGACGACAAGGCGCGCAAGCGCTGGGAGGCCGAGCTGCGCAACGCGCACCATCGGCGGACCAAGGAGCAGCGCGGCGACCTGGAGCGGGTGGAGCAGCGCGTGTCCGTCATCGAGGGTGAGCTGGCGAGGCTGCGGGAGCGTATGATGACGCCCGGCTTCTTCGAGGACGTGACGGCGTCGCAGCAGGCGGTGCGCGACGAGCGGGCGCTGGCGGCCGAGCAGGAGTCGCTGATGGAGCGGTGGGAGGAGGTCTCCCTCGCGATCGAGGAGTCGGAGGCGGCGCTGGCCGCGGCGTTGGAGGCAGGTCCGTGAAGCACGAAGCATCGAAGCGAGCGTTCGAGGCCGCCACGCGCCGCATGCCCGGCGGGGTCAACAGCCCGGCGCGGGCGTGCCGGTCGGTGGGCGCTGAGCCGGTCTTCGCCGCGCGGGCCGAGGGCGCCTGGGTCGAGGACGTCGACGGCCAGCGCTACATCGACTACGTGGGGGCCTTCGGGCCGATGATCCTGGGACACGCCCACCCGGAGGTGGTGGCGCGGGTCGGGCGGGCGGCGGCGCGGGGCTTCTCGTTCGGGATGCCGACCGAGGCCGAGACGGCGCTGACCGAGCGCATCGCCGAGCTGGTGCCGGCGATGGAGCGGCTGCGCCTGGTGAGCTCGGGCACCGAGGCGACGATGAGCGCGCTGCGGACGGCGCGCGGATACACGGGCCGGCGCGGCATCATCAAGCTCGAGGGCTGCTACCACGGCCACGCCGACGCGCTGCTGGTCAAGGCGGGCAGCGGCGCGCTCACTCACGGCAGCCCCGACTCGGCCGGCGTCACGCCGGGGGCGGTCGCAGACACCTTCACGGCGCCCTACAACGACCTCGACGCGGTCGAGGCGATCTTCACGGCCCAGCCGGAGGCCATCGCCGCGCTCATCGTCGAGCCGGTGGTCGGCAACATGGGCGTCGTGCCGCCCGAGCCCGGCTACCTCGAGGGCCTGCGCGAGCTCACGCGGCGTCACGGAGCGCTGCTCATCTTCGACGAGGTGATGACCGGCTTCCGCGTGGCCCTGGGCGGCGCCCAGGCGCGCTTCGGCGTGACCCCGGACATGACCTGCCTGGGCAAGATCGTCGGCGGCGGCCTGCCGGTGGGAGCCTACGGGGGCCGCGCCGACATCATGGGCGTCGTGGCGCCGGAGGGCCCGGTGTATCAGGCCGGGACCAACTCGGGGAACCCGCTCTCGGTCGCCGCGGGGCTGGCCACCCTGGAGCTGCTCAGCCACCCCGGCGCCTACGAGCGGCTGGAGGCCCTGGGCGCCCGGCTCGAGGCCGGCCTCACCGCGGCGCTCGAGGACGTCGGCGTCGAGGGGCGCGTCCAGCGCGTCGGCTCCATGCTCACCCTCTTCTTCGCGCCGGGCCCCGTGCGCCGGCTCGATGATGTGCCTGACACCGCCTCGGCCCGCTTCGGCGCCTTCTGGCGCGGCATGCGCGACGCCGGCGTGCTGCTCCCGCCCAGTCAGTACGAGGCCTGGTTCGTCAGCCTCGCCCACGACGAGGCCATCTGCGACCGCACGGTCGAGGCCGCCCGGCAGGCCCTGGCAGCGCAGTGAGCGGGGCCCCGAATCCATTGACGCTCATTGGGCTGCGTGCTAACTCCGCCGCGCGTTCGGGCCCCCGGAGGCGCCGCCCATGATCGAGATCTACGAGCCCTACATCCCGGTCCTGCTCATCGCGATGATCGTCGTCGTGCTGGCCGGCGTGATCCTGCTGGCCAACGGCCTGCTCGGCCCCAAGCGTCCGACCCGCCTCAAGGGCATCCCCTACGAGTCCGGCGTCGACCCCGTCGACAGCCCGCGGCACCGGTTCAGCGTCAAGTTCTACATGACCGCCATCCTCTTCCTGGTCTTCGACCTGGAGGTTGTCTTCCTCTACCCGTGGGCGGTGAACTACAACGGCTTCCTCGCGGACCCGGGCTTCGCCGCCACCGCCTTCGGCTCGATGGCCGCGTTCCTGGTCATCCTGGCCCTGGGCCTGTTCTACGAATACAAGCGCGGCGCGATGAGCTGGGACTGACCGTCCCCCCGCCCGCCGCTCCTCCCCACGGAGTCCCCTCCATGAGTCAGGCCGTCGTCCAGGCCATCATCGCCCGCTTCCCCGACGCGGTCGTCTCCAGCCACGACTGGCGCGGCGACGACACGGTGGTGCTGCGCCGCGAGCACCTGCTGGAGGTGGCGCGCTTCCTCAAGCACGACGACGCGATGCAGTTCAACCTGCCCGTGGACGTGTGCGGCGTGGACTACCTCGGCTGGCGCGAGCCGCGTTTCGAGGTCGTCTACCACCTCATGAGCCTGGTCAAGCGCCACCGGGTCCGCCTGAAGGTCCAGCTCGACGAGGCCGACCTGCGCGTCCCCAGCCTCACCGGCGTCTGGAAGGGCGTCGACTGGTTCGAGCGCGAGGCGTGGGACATGTACGGCATCGTCTTCGACGGGCACCCCGATCTCCGCCGCATCCTCACCTACGAGGAGTTCGAGGGGCATGCGCTGCGCAAGGACTACCCGCAGCGCGGCTACCAGCCGCTCATGCCCATGCCGACGCTCTCGAGCGACCTGGAGTAGGCCATGGCGACCCACCTGCCGCGCCCCGACCACATCCGCGACCCGGAGTGGGACAAGCGCCCGTCACCGGGCAAGGGCAACCTGCACCCGCACGCGTCGCCCGACGACCACCTGCACACCGAGTACTACACCATCAACATGGGCCCCTCGCACCCGGCGACCCATGGCACGGTGCGCTTCGAGCTGACGCTGGACGGCGAGACGGTGGTCGAGATCGACCCCCACATCGGCTACCTGCACCGCGGCTTCGAGAAGATGAGCGAGGTGTGCACCTACAACCAGGTGCTGCCCTACACCGACCGCCTCAACTACGTGTCGCCGCTGTGCAACAACGTCGGGTGGTCGATGACCGTCGAGAAGGCGCTCGGCATCACCACGCCCGACCGGTGCCAGTACATCCGCATGATCGCCTGCGAGCTCAGCCGCATCAGCGACCACCTGACCGCCGTGTCGGCGGGCGCCCTGGAACTCGGCGGGTTCACGCCCTTCCTGTACGGCATCCAGGCGCGCGAGATCGTCTGGGACCGCATCGAAGAGCTGACCGGCGCGCGGCTGACCACGGCGTACACCCGCGTCGGCGGCCTGAACGCCGACATCCCGGCGGGCTGGGAGGAGTCGGTCGACAACGCGCGCAAGCAGGTCGAGAAGCTGGTGGTGGACGTCGACAAGCTGTTGACGCGCAACCGCATCTTCTACGACCGCATGGCCGGCGTGGGCGCCATCGCGGCCGCCGACGCCATCGACCTGGGCTTCACCGGGCCGTGCCTGCGCTCGACCGGCGTGGACTACGACGTGCGCACCTACGCGCCGTACCTGCTCTACGACCGCGTCGAGTTCGACGTGCCGGTGGGCACCAGCGGCGACAACTACGACCGCTACCTCGTGCGGCTCGAGGAGATGCGCCAGTCGTGGCGCATCATCGCCCAGTGCTTCGCCCAGATGGAGCCCGGCCCCATCTCGGTGGGCGACTGGAAGGTGGTGCTGCCGCCCAAGGACGCCGTCTACAACACCATCGAGGGCATGATCGCCCACTTCAAGCTGATCATGGAGGGCGTGCGCGTCCCCTCGGGCGAGGTGTACGGCTACGTCGAGGGCGGCAACGGCGAGGTCGGGTTCTATGTGGTCAGCGACGGCAGCGGCCGCCCCTGGCGCGTGAAGGTGCGCCCGCCGTGCTTCGCGCTGATGCAGGGGCTGCGAGCGATGACGCGCGGGGCGCTGCTGGCGGACATCATCCCCACCTTCGACACGATCAACATGATCGGCGGCGAGATCGATCGATGATGCCGGCGATGACGCGGGCGACCACGCCGCCCACAGCGGACGCAGCAATCAGGCGCATGCCCGGACGCTCCCCCCGGGGCGTGCGGCGGGACGGGTAGGGCACGATGCCGACACTGAAGATCGACGGGCGCGAGGTGACGGTCGAGCGCGGGACCACCATCCTCGACGCGGCCAGGAAGGTCGGGATCGACATCCCCACCTTCTGCTACCACCCGGGGCTGACCAAGCCGGCGAACTGCCGCATGTGCCTGGTCGACACCAACAAGGCGCCCAAGCCCACGCCGGCCTGCTACGCCGAGTGCATGGACGACATGGAGGTCTCGACCCAGAGCCCCGAGATCGTCAAGACCCGCAAGGCGGTGCTCGAGTTCATCCTGCTCAACCACCCGGTCGACTGCCCGATCTGCGACCAGGCCGGCGAGTGCGTGCTCCAGGACCACTACTTCAAGTATTCGGCGACGCCGAGCCGGCTGGCCCACAAGAAGGTGCACAAGCCGAAGGTGAAGCGCCTGGGTCCCGACGTGGTGCTGGACGCCGAGCGCTGCATCCTGTGCACCCGCTGCATCCGCTTCTGCGACGAGGTCGCCAAGGAGACGCAGCTCGAGATCGTCAACCGAGGCGAGCACTCGGAGATCACCACGTTCCCGGGCAAGCAGCTCGACAACCCCTACGCCGGCAACACCGTGGACATCTGCCCGGTGGGCGCGCTCACCAGCGTGGACTTCCGGTTCCGCACGCGGGTGTGGATGCTGCAGTCGTCGGACGGCGTGTGCCCGGAGTGCAGCCGGGGCTGCAAGACGCGCACGGACGTCTTCGAGAACGTGCCGCGCCGCACCAAGCCGCTGCACAACCCGCGCGTCAACGACTGGTGGATGTGCGACGAGGGGCGCCTGGCCTACCGCGACTACCAGGCGCTGCCGCGCATGGAGGGCCCCGCCGCCCAGGTCGAGGGCAAGCGCCGCGTGGTGACCAACGTGGAGGCCATCGAGGCCGCGGCCCTGGAGCTGGGCGCGGTGGCCCAGCGCCAGAAGATCGGGGTGGTCGCGACGCCCTGGTTCACCAACGAGGACGCCTGGCTGGTGGCTGAGCTCCTCCGCGGGCCGCTCGCCGGCGCGCGGATCTACCTGGGCGGGCGCGCCGACGGCACCGCCGACGAGATCCTGCGCATGGCCGACAAGAACCCGAACCGCGCCGGCGTCGAGGCCATCTTCGAGGCCGCCGGGCTGAAGGCGGCGCCCCTCTCGGCGTTGGACACCGCGGGCCTCGAGGCCCTGCTGGTCTTCGGCGACCAGCACGCCCTCGATGAGGCCGGCCTCGAGAAGCTCGAGCGGGTCCCGCGGCGCGTGGTGGTCTCGGCCTTCCAGACGCCGCTGTGGAAGATGGCCACGACCTTCCTGCCGGCGCGCACGCACTTCGAGAAGGTCGGCACCTTCACCAACTTCGAGGGGATGGTCCAGCGCCTCGAGCAGGCCGTGAACGCGGCGGCGAGCTGCAAGTCGTACGGCTACTACGCGATGAAGCTGGCCGAGCTGATGGGCCACACGATCTCCTTCGTGCGGCCAGAGGATGTCTTCGCCGAGGTGGCCCGCACGGTGCCCGGCTTCGCGGGCATGACCTGGCAGGGTCTCGCGCCCTACGGCATGAAGCTCGGCGAGGGGGTGGCCCCGGCCGAACCGCCCACGCTGCCCCAGGCCGCTCCCCCCGCTGCCCCGACGGAGGCCTGACCGATGCTCATGGTCATCCTGGCCGCGCTGCTGAAGTTCGCCGCCATCGTGCTGGGCTTCGTCATGGTGCTCGCCACCCTGCTGACCCTCATCGAGCGCAAGCAGTCGGCGCTGATGCAGAACCGCACGGGCCCCAACCGCGCCTTCGTGTTCGGCAAGAACCCGCTGTCGGCCTTCGTCGGCCAGCTCATCGCCGACCCGGTGAAGGTGCTGCTGAAGGAGACCTTCGACCCGCCCCACGCCGACACCTGGCTGCACCGCCTGGCCCCCGGGCTGGCCTTCATCCCGGCCCTGCTCATGTGGGTGGTCATCCCTTTCGGCCCCGGCCCGGTCCCCGGCGCCGAAGGCGACAACTTCTTCCTGATGGCCGACCTGGACGCCGGCGTGCTGGTGGTCTTCGCCATCGCGTCGCTCTCGGTATACGGCTCGACGCTGGGGGCCTGGGCCTCACGTTCGGCCTTCTCGCTGCTCGGCGGCCTGCGCACGGCGGCCCAGATGGTCAGCTACGAGGTGACGCTGGGGCTGAACCTGGTCGGCATCTTCATGATCTACGGCAGCCTCAACCTCAACGACATCATCTGGGCCCAGGCCGGCTACGACGCGGCGACGGGCTTCCAGAACGCCTACTTCCTCGGCTTCATCCCCAAGTGGGGCATCATCACCCAGCCCTTCGCCTTCATCTTCTTCCTGGCCGCCTCCATCGCCGAGACCAAGCGCGCCCCCTTCGACCTGCCCGAGGCCGAGTCCGAGCTGGCCGCCGGGTACTTCACCGAGTACTCCTCGATGGGCTTCGCGGTGTTCAGCCTCGGTGAGTTCATCGGCATCGTCGTCGTCGCCGCGCTCGGCGCCACCATGTTCCTCGGCGGCTGGCACATCCCGGGCCTGCCCATCGAGCTGACCGCGGCCGGCCAGCCGGTCATCGCCAGCCTGGCCACCTGGCTCTCGGTCGCCGCCTTCCTCTTCAAGGTGGTGCTCCTGGTGCTCCTGCAGATGACCATCCGCTGGACGCTGCCGCGCTTCCGCTATGACCAGCTCATGCACCTCGGCTGGGTGTACCTGCTCCCGCTCTCGCTCGCGAACGTGGCCATCACCGCGTTCGTGCTCTTCCTGACGAGGTAGTCGTCCGCATGGCCACAGTCACCGTCCGCCGCCGCGAGCTCGATTTCTGGGAGAAGACCTACGTCAAGGAGGTCGGCCGCGGCCTGGCGATCACCTTCCGTCAGCTCACCAAGAACCTGCTCACCCGCGAGGACGTCGCCACCCGCGAGTACCCCGAGGTGCGCCGCAAGTACCCCGAGCGCTTCCGCGGCCGCCACCGCCTGATGCGGCGCGAGGACGGCACGGTGCGCTGCGTCGCCTGCATGCTCTGCTCGACCGCCTGCCCGGCCAACTGCATCCACATCGTGGCTGGCGAGCACGACGACGACCGCGTGGAGAAGTACCCCGTCAGCTTCGAGATCGACCTGCTGGTCTGCATCTACTGCGGGTTCTGTGAGGAGGCGTGCCCCTGCGACGCCATCCGCATGGACAGCGGCAAGCACCCGCTGCCGAGCTTCACCCGCGACATGCAGCGCATCCGCAAGCACCAGCTGCTCGAGGAGGGTGGGTTGTCTGTGGCGGAGCAGGGCGGCCGCTCCAAGTAGCGAGGCACCGTCAGCGGCGGCTACGCACGCGGTGGGCGGCGTCGCTCGGTCGGGTCGCTTGTGCGGCGGGCCTGGAGCCCGCCTCCGCGCGCCCTCCCTCGCTCCTTGCCCACCGCGCGCTCGCTCGCCGCTGCCGGCGCCCGCGATCTCGGTGGGTCGGGGGCGGCTGCCTGCTAGGGCCAGTCGGGGGGCTCGGGGGTGATGGTGACGATGACGTCGTCGCCATCGAGGCGGCAGGGGAGGGGTTCGAGGGACTTGCCGACTACGGGGCCCCAGAAGCACTCGCCCGATTCGGGGAGGAACATGGCGCCGTGGGAGTGGCAGAGGAGGAACTTGCGGGTGGCGTCCATGACGTCGCCGTCGCCCATGTCCAGCGAGTAGGTGACGTGGGGGCAGCGGTTGACGTAGGCGCGGGGTTCGCCGCTGGCGTCGACCAGGATTCCGGTGAGGCGTTCGCCATCCCGCTCGAAGGGGAACAGGCGGGTGCGCCCGGGGCCCAGGCCCCTGAAGCGGAGGCGCACCGTCGGCGCGGCCTCGTCAGTCGGCACCGGACTCGATCCCCTGGGCCTCCAACCACTTCTCGGCGTCCATGGCCGCCTGGCAGCCCGTGCCCGCCGCGGTGATGGCCTGCCGGTAGCGCGTGTCGGCCACGTCGCCGCAGGCGAAGACCCCCTCGACGTTGGTCCCGGTGGGGCCGTTCAGCAGCACGTAGCCGTGCTCGTCCAGGGCGATCTGCCCGTCCAGGAAGCCGGTGTTGGGGATGTGCCCGATGGCGATGAAGATGCCGTCGATGGGCATGTCCTGGCGCTCGCCGGTCACCGTGTCTTCGAGGGTGGCGCCGGTGATGACCTCGTCGCCCAGGTAGCCGACGATGTGCTTGTTCCAGAGCGGCTCGATCTTCGGGTTGTCCAGCACGCGCTGCTGCATGATCTTCGAGGCGCGGAAGCTGTCGCGCCGGTGGACGATCTTCACCTTCGAGGCGAAGCGGGTGAGGAAGTGGGCCTCCTCCATCGCCGAGTCGCCGCCGCCGACCACGAAGATCTCCTTGCCGCGGTAGAAGAAGCCGTCGCAGGTCGCGCAGGTCGACACGCCGCGGCCCTGGTAGCGCGTCTCCTCGGCCAGCCCCAGCCAACGGGCCGACGCGCCGGTGGCGATGATGAGCGCGTGGCTGCGGAACTCCTTGCCGTCCACCCACACCCGGAAGGGCCGCTCGCTGAGGTCCACCTTGTCGACCATCTCGTAGGCGTGCGTGCTGCCGAAGCGCTGGGCCTGCTGGCGCATGATGTCCATCAGCTCGGGGCCCATGATCCCCTCGGGGAAGCCCGGGAAGTTCTCGACCTCGGTGGTGATGGTGAGCTGACCGCCGGGCTGGATGCCCTCGAAGACCAGCGGCGCCAGGTTGGCGCGCGCCGCGTAGATGGCGGCGGTCAAGCCGGCCGGCCCGGAGCCGATGATGATGAGAGGATGGACGGTGGGTTGGTCGCCGGTCGGGGCCGCGGTCATCGCTTTCTCCCTGTGTGGGGCGGATGTCGGTGGCTGGTTGTAGTCACCACGCGCACGCGTGGCAAGGGTCGCGAGGCCACGCGCTGCCGCCGGTCAGCGCTCGCTCGCTCAGGGCAGCGCGGCCTGCCACAACGCCCGCGCGAGCTGGGTGGCCCGCCCGGGGTCGGTGACCACCGGGCCGGTCAGGTGGATGCCCAGCCGCTGACCGTCGAAGGTGAGACCGCCGAAGCCTCCCCCGGCCTCCCGCGCCACCACCAGCAGCGCGGCGGTCAGGTCGGCGTCCAGCACGCCGTCGGCCATCGCCTCGTCGGAGCTCTCGGCCCGCCACATCCCGCCCAGCCTGGACTCGAGGAAGGGCGCGCGCTCCACCGGCGGACCGCCGACCCCCGCTCCCTCGTCGCCGAGCCCCGGTCGCGGCGCGTCGCGCGGCCACACCCGGAAGGCCACTGGCAGCGCGCCCGCGGGCGTCGTGATGACCGCACCCAGCACGGTGCCGCGCCGCGACAGCCGGATCGTCAGCGGCTGCATCCCGTCGTGCACCCGGATGGGCCCTCGCTCGTCGTCACCATCGGGCTCCGCCCCCGGGAGCTGCAGCCACACGGCGCGCAGCCCACGCAGCACGCGCGCGCCCAGCCGCCCACGCTCGAAGCGCCCCCAGGCCGCCCACGCCAGCACCGCCGCCGCCAGCGCCACGCTCCAGGGCATCGCCTCCCGCCCCAGCACCAGCGCGCCACCCAGCGCGCCCACCAGCACCCCGACGACGACCCGCCGCTCCCGCGCTTCGATGCCGCTCACGGGGCGTAGGGGACGAGCAGGTCGACGGTGCCCCCGGGGCCGGTCGTCCCCTTGACCAGCAGCGGAGGCGGGCCCGAGGCGTCGTCGGGCCCCTCGACGCCGCCGAGGTAGAGCTCGACGATGGCGTCGGGGATCGTCGTGCCGTCGGGGCCCACCACCTGGAGATGGGCCAGCGAAGGCGCGGGCAGGTCCACCGGCAACGCCGTCGGGCCGGACACCACCACGCCGGCCAGCCGCACCGTGGGCGCGCCCGTGTAGGGATCGGGCACGACGCGCACGTCGTAGGTGCCCGGATCCACCTCCAGCGCGAAGCCCCCCTGGCTGTCGATGACGCCCTGGAAGGGCGCGGTGCTGACGACCAGGGTGTCGCCCGGCCGCTTGTCGGGGCGCAGCGTGGCGATCACCGTCCCGGCCTGCACCGGCCGATGCGACGCGTCGCGCACCACGCCGCCCAGCAGCGCCCGCCGCTCGAGCGCGACGGTGGTCGGCGCGGCGCCCGACCCGCTCGAGGCCGCCAGGTTCAGCCTGGCCACGCGGGCGCCGGCGTCCAGCCCCGGCGGCACGCTGACCAGCACCTCGTAGGCGCCGGGCAGCGCCGTGAAGCGCGCGACCCCGTCCGCGTCGGTGGTCGCCGACCGCCGGAGGCTGCCCCCCTCGAGGTTGCCGAACATCGACAGGGAGAGCCCGCTGACCGGGGCCAGCTCGCCGTCGGCGCCCGGCGCCACCACGCGCAGCGCGGCCTCGAACTCCTCGAGCCCGGGCGGCAGCGCCGGGATGGTGATGGCCGTGACGCCGTCCTCGGGCGCGGTCTCGAGCCACTCGGACTGGAAGTCGGGGAAGAGCGGCCCGGCCTGTGGCGCCTCGATGCGCACCCGGACCTCGTCGGTGCCCGGCGGCAGCGTGACGTCGAAGGAGCCCTTCTCGGCGTCGGTGGTCACCTCGGGCAGGGCGCGGCCGTCGGGCAGCTCGACCACGACGCGCGCTCCGGGCACCGGCAGCGGGTCGGCCGAGCCCAGGCGCACGAAGCGCTGGAAGCTCACGTAGTCGGCGCGGGCGGGCAGCGTGATGTCGTAGCGCCCGTCCACCACGTCCTGGGCGTCCAGGATGAAGCTGTGGGGGGGCGTGCCGGGGGTGTCGGGCCGGAAGGTCACCTTGTAGGTGCGGCCCTCCAGCAGCCGCAGCGTGAAACCGTGGCCCTGAGCGTCCAGGCCGTCGAGCGAGCGCGCCGTGAAGCGATAGTCGAGGCCGGGGATCTCGCCAGCGGTGCGGGCCTCGAGCTCGCCGGGCAGGTTCGACGCGAAGGTGTCGCCCTCGTTGCGCACCGTCCCCGTCAGCACCACCGGCCGGCGCAGGGTGATGGTGTTTCCGGCGAGCGGGTCGATGGCCAGCTCGGGCACCTGCTGCTGGAGCAGGTCACGCGCCGCGGGCGGCAGGATGCGGCCTCGGAGGGGCAGCGAGCCGGGCTCGTCGGCGGTGCAGAAGCGGAAGCTGCAGACCAGCCCCGCGGCGCAGCCGGAGTCGCCGGTGCACACCGGCGGGTGGGCCGACGGGTCCTCGGCGGCGCAGCCGGCGGCGCCGAGCGCGAGCAGGACGAGCAGCGTCGAGGCGCGATGGTTCATCCGCCGCAGCAAGCGTCCCCCTCGGCGATCTCGACCACCCAGTAGAGGATGCGCACGTTGCCGTCCTCGGTGGTCTGGCGGGCGCCGGGGCCGTCCAGGCGCACCGGCGGGCGGTCCATGATCACCGCCTCGATGAGCACCGTGTCGTCGGTCTGGGCCGCCGGCTCCAGGCACACGTCGAAGGGGAAGGCGACGCTGGGGTCGCCGTTGCCCTGGAAGATGCCGCCGAGGTCGGGGTCGTAGTTCACGTACCAGAACACGAACACCCGGTCGCCTTCGGGGTCGTCGACCGCGGCGCTGATGTCGAAGGAGACGGTGCTCGCCGCGCATTGGCGCGACGCGGTCACCAGGCCCAGGGGCGGAGTGACCAGCGCCTCGTCGATGACGAGGCCGTTGGGTTCGATCTCGAACTGGGGGACCGGGCAGGCGCTCAGCATGGTGCCCGCGGACCACAGCAAGACGCATGCCAGCGCCAGGATGCTCGCCATGTGCGCGAAAACGCGCGGGCCTCGTGCATTCCGCCCGGGCGGGCGCTCCCCTGGCCCTGACAACGATGTCACGCTTCGTCGCGCTCCCGCTCGAGGTGCCTGAAGATCGTCCGCGGATCGACATCGAGGACCCGAGCGGTCTGGGTGCGGTTGCCGTCGTGCAGCGCCAGGACCGTGTTGATGTACTCGCGCTGCCACTGCTCGCGCGCCTCGCTGAGCGGCAGGATGGGCTCGAGCTGGGCGTCGTCCAGGTCCAGGTCGGCGGGCTGGATGACGCCGGAGTCGCAGAAGACGATGGCCTTCTTCACCCGGTTCTCCAGCTCGCGGATGTTGCCGGGCCAGCGCCAGCGCCTGAGCGCGCGGATGGCGTCGGCGGAGAGGACCGCCTCGCGGCCGCCCAGCTCGGGGCCGAAGCGCGCCAGCAGATAGCGCGCGATGAGCACGATGTCCTCGCCGCGCTCGCGCAGCGGGGGCAGGTCCAGCGTGATGACGTTGAGGCGGTAGTACAGGTCCTCGCGGAAGCGACCGGTCTTCACCTCGTCGGCGAGCCGCTTGTTGGTGGCCGCCACGATGCGGATGTCCACCTGCTCCGGGCGGGTGTCGCCCACCTTGATGACCGTCTTCTCCTGGATGGCCCGCAGGATCTTCACCTGCAAGGAGAGGGGCATCTCGCCCACCTCGTCGAGGAAGAGGGTCCCCCCGGCGGCAGCCTGGAACTTCCCCTGCTGGGTGCTGACGGCGCCGGTGAAGGCGCCCCGGACGTGGCCGAAGAGCTCGCTCTCCAGGAGGTTCTCCGGGATGGCGCCGCAATTCAGCACCACGAAGGGCTGCTTGGCCCGGTTGGAGCGCTGGTGCACCGCGCGAGCGACCAGCTCCTTGCCCGTGCCGGTCTCGCCCTCGATGAGCACCGAGATGTCCGTCGTCGCGACACGGCTGATCTTCTTGTAGATCTCGCGCATCGCGTCGCAGGCACCGATGATCTCGCCGAAGCGCCGGTCCGCCGCGGCGGTCTCCAGGTCGGCGACGTGGGCGAGCAGCTCCTCGCGGGCCAGGGCGTTCGACAGGATCTGCGCCGCGGTCGACGCGAACAGCGCGATGATCTCGAGGAGATCGGTGGTGAAGTGGTTCACCACGTTGTCGTTGCCCAGGTAGAAGAGGCCCAGGGTCTGGCCGCGTGCCTTGAGCGGCACGCACATCACCGAGCACAGCTTCAGGTTGACGACGGAGTGGCTGGACTTGAAGTCCTCGTGGGTGAGCGCGTCGGCGACGATGAGCGGCTCGCCCGTCTCGAGCACCCGCCCGACGATGGTGTCGCTCACCGCGACGTCCTGCTCCTCCAGGGTCTGGCGGTCCACGTTGCGGGCCACCCGCACCCGCCCGGCGCCGTCCTCGATGAGCAGCAGGAAGGCCTTGTCCGCGCCGCTGATGTCGATGAGCTCGTCGAGGAGCGTCTCCAGCAGCTTCGGCACCTCGTAGGCGTTCATCAGCCGGTTGGCGAAGCGGTGGAACGCGCGGAAGTACGCGGCCTCGCCCTCGAAGCTGGCCTCGCGCCCGGGCGGCACCAGGCCCTGGTCGTAGAGCGAGAAGCGCAGCAGGTGCTGCCCCAGCACCACGACATCGCCGTCGCTCAGCTTGTGGCTCTTGCGACGCTTCCCGTTGATGACGACATCGGCCTTGGCGTCGGTCGAGGCGATGGTGAAGGTCCCGCGCTCGAAGAGGATGTGCGCGTGATGCGGCGTGGCGCCCCCACCGTCCAGCACCACGTCGTTGTCGGCCGCAGAACCGAAGTGCACCAGCCGCCGGTCGATGTGCACCAGGCGCGCGGCGCCGAGGTCGGCGGGGTGGACGATGACGGTAGCCATGAAACCCTTTGCGGAGGCTTGGGGGCGTGATGATACGCAGCGGGTGAGGCACCGTCGAGCCACCTGGATCGATCGAGGCACCGCCAGCGGCGGCTACGCACGTCGCTGAGGGCAGCGCTTCCTCGCGTCAGGCCTGCGACGGGCTGAAGCCCGACTCGGCCTGCGCTCGGTCGCGCCGCCCTCAGCGACGCGCTCGCTCGCCGCTGACGGCGCCTCGCCGGGGGCGGGGTTGGAGCGTTCGGCTCGGCCGGCGCCTGTGGCGCGGCCTCGGTTTCGGTGGCGGGTTCGGGCTCGGCGGCGGGCTCGGCTCAGTTTCGGACCAGACTCGGGCTCGGGCTCGGACTCGGGCTCGGGCTCAGGCTCAGGCTCGGCAGCAGTCTCTCAGCGTCGGACTCGGGCTCGGGCTCAGCGCGGCTCGGCTCGGCGGTCTCGGTCTCGGGCGCGGTGTCGGACTCGGACTCGGACTCGGTCTCGGTCTCGGTGTCGGTCTCGGTCGGACTCGGACTCGGACTCGGTCTCGGTCTCGGACTCAGTCTCGGTCTCGGTCTCGGTCTCGGTCTCGGCTCGGTCTCGGTCTCGGTCTCGGTCTCGGTCTCGGGCTCGGCCTCGGGCTCGGTCTCGGTCTCGGTCTCGGGCTCGGTGGCGGTCTCGGGCTCGGGCTCGGTCTCGGTCTCGGGCTCGGGCTCGGTCTCGGTCTCGGTCTCGGTGTCGGTCTCGGTCTCGGTCTCGGTCTCGGCCTCGGTCTCGGTCTCGGTCTCGGTCTCGGGCTCGGTCTCGGTGTCGGGCTCGGGCTCGGGCTCGGTGCCGGTTGCGGTCCCGGGCTCGGTCAGAAGTCTCCGCTCAGGCCCAGGCCTAGCGCTGTCGGGCCTGTCGTCGGGCGGAGGGTCCTGCTGGATTCTCGCGGGGTGGGGAGGTCTTCGGGGTCTACCAGCTCCCAGCGCTGCTCGACCTTGGTGCGGGGGGGGCGGTTGGCGAAGCCGTCGGCGACGCTGTAGATCCAGGAGGCGGTCGCCATGCCGGTGCCGGCCCACCACAGGGCGCGGAGGAGCTGGGCTCGCCCCTCGTCGGCCGCGGCGATGGAGTTGGTCTTGCCGCGCTTGAGGGCCTCGACGCCGAGCCAGGTGCCGACGTTGAGCGCCAGGCCGATGCCCTGCAGCACGGCGACGGCGGCCCCCTTGGAGCGGTCGCCGTTGGCGAACTGGCCGACGCCGAAGGGCATCAGGTAGGCGATGGCCGGCAGGCGGCGCTCGGTGACGGTGGTGACCAGCGTGCGCCTGGGCCCGCGCAGCACCGTGTCGGGGCCGGTGTCGCCGATGAGGCCGGCGTCGGTGAGGCGCTGCTTCTCGTCCTCGAAGAAGCGGATCAGCTCCGGTGGATAGTAGAGCGGGTCCAGCCGGTAGTCCGGGCGGTCCTTCAGCAGCAGCGAGAAGACCAGGCGGGCGGCGTCCTTGGCGTCGGCGAACCAGTAGCTGGCGCCCAGGTGCTCGCGGGCGCGCCGGAGCTCGCCGGGATCCTGGATGTGGCCCGAGTCCAGCAGCGGCCGCAGCAGCGCGATGGTGCGCTCGTAGTCCTGGTAGCGGAAGGCCTCGTCGGCCTCGTTCAGGCGCCCGCGCTCGGCATCGTCCAGGCCCGCGTCGGGGTCGGCCGCCGCCGCGGGCGACGCCAGGGCGAGGGTCAGGACGAGCGCGACCCCGAAGCCCGCCGCAGCGCGCGTCACTCTGCGTGGATGCGCACTTGGGCGCCGGGCCGGATCGTCACGCCGCGTCGCCACACATCACGTCCGTCTTCCCACCGGACCTCGATGGGACGCTTCTTGGGTTCGCTGTCCACCACAGGCACATCGTATGTCGTGCCGCAGGGGCCGAGCAACTGGTCGCTGAGATAGACCTTGCCGTCACCGTCGCAGACGATGAGCACCTTGGCGTCGTCGAAGCGATAGACCAGCCGCTGCTCCTGGAGCTGGCCCTCGGGGCGCTCCGCCACGGTGAACGACACGTTCTGCGGCCCGCCGCTCGACTGCGGATGCTTCAGGGTCGCCACGTGCGGCCCGGAGCTGAGCCGCACCGTGGCCCCGGCCTTCACCTCGTGCCCGTCGATGCTGATGTCCACCGCCGCCGCGTTGACGGTGACCCGGACGGGGTAGCCCGGGTCGACCGGGACCTCCGGCTCGGGAGCGGAGGCCACCACCACCGACTCCGGGTCGCTCAGCCGTGCGACCCGCCGCCCCAGCCGGCCGAGGACGCGTCCCACCTGTCGGCCGGCGCGAAAGGGCGCCGTCATGGGCTTGGGGTTCGGCTCCAGCCGCGGGGCGCGGAGCGGCGCCTCCATCGGCGAGAGCGCGCGGCCCGAGACGACGACCGGCTCCGGCTGCGGCGCGGGCCGCGGCCACACCTGCCAGAGCATGGCCACCGCCAGCGCTGCACCGCCGAAGGCCCCGACCAGCCGCAGCGCCCGGCGCAGGCGCATCCCCGAGGTGAGCTCGCGCACCTTGCGCAGGGCCTCGTCGTGGTCCGGGTCGAGGTTCAGCACGCGCCCGTACGCCTCGAGCGCCGCGTGCCGGCGGCCGGTGGCGAGCGCCGTCGACCCCACCGCCAGCATCGCCGCCACGACCTGCCGCCCCAGCGCCGCCTGATACCCCTCGCGGTCGGCCATCCACCGCGCCAGCTCCGCCTCGGGGTCGTGCAGCTCGCGCACCGCCAGCCAGCGGACCAGCTCCGCGGCCACCTCGCCCACCGAGGCGTAGCGGGCGTCCCGCTCCACCCGCAGGCAGCGCCCGATGATGGCGGCCAGCGCGCTGTCCACGTGGGGGTTGATGCGGCGCGGATCCTCGTAGCGCCCCTCCACGATGCGCTTGAGGATGCCGTGCGGCGTCGGCGCCTCGAAGGGCAGGGCGCCCGCCGTCGCCGTCGCATAGAGCACCGTGCCCAGGGCCCAGATGTCCGCGCGGAAGTCCAGCTCGACGTTGCCCTCGATCTGCTCGGGCGACATGTGCGCGGGCGAGCCCACCAGCGTCCCGGTGATGGTCATCGACTCCAGGCCCACCACCTGCGCGATGCCGAAGTCGGTGAGCTTCACCACCCCGTCGAGGCCGACGAGGATGTTCTCCGGCTTCACGTCCCGGTGGATGATCTGGTGCGCGTGGGCGTGCTCGAGCGCGTTGGCCACGCCCACCGCCAGCATCGCGCCGATCTCCGGCATCAGCGGCGGGCCCTCGCGCAGCAGCGCCGACAGCGGCGCACCGGTGATCAGCTCGGTGACCAGGTAGTTCAGGTCGCCGTCGTTCGACGAGTAGTCGTAGATCTCCGGGATGTTGTGGTGGGTCAGGCGCGCGACGGCCTTGGCCTCACGGGAGAAGCGCTCGCGGGCCTCGGGGTCGCGCGACAGGTGCCGGTGCAGCACCTTGATGGCCACGTCCCGATCCAGGGCGTCGTCGTGGCCGCGGTACACCACGCTCATGCCGCCTTGCCCGATCTCCTCGAGGACCCGGTACTTCTCGATACGATCGAGCAACGTGAGCGACCATCGATGGCTTCGCCGCCGGCGTGACTACCGGGCGCGGAGGCTCATCCCCCGGCCCGATGGTTTCACACCGCCCGAACCCTTGCCAAGGACCCGCGCGACCTCGTCAGCTCGGCTCGCGGGCGGGCAGGCGCGTGGCGATGTGCAGCTCGCGGAGCTGCTCGTTGGCCACCGGGCTCGGCGCGTTGCACATCAGGTCGGTGGCCTTCTGCGTCTTGGGGAAGGCGATGACGTCGCGGATCGACTCGGCGCCGGTCAGCAGCATGACCACCCGGTCCAGGCCCAGGGCGATGCCGCCGTGGGGCGGCGTGCCGAAGCTCAGCGCCTCCAGCAGGAAGCCGAACTTGGCCTCGGCCTCCTCGCGACCCATGCCCAGCAGCTCGAACACCTTCCGCTGAACGGCCTGGTCGTGGATCCGGATCGATCCCCCGCCCAGCTCGTTGCCGTTGAGGACCAGGTCGTAGGCCACCGAACGCACCCTGGCCGGATCGGTCTCCATCAGCGGCAGATCCTCCGGCGACGGCGCGGTGAAGGGGTGGTGCTTCGAGAAGTAGCGCCCGCCCTCGGACACCTCCTCGAAGAGCGGGAAGTCGGTCACCCACACGAAGGACAGGGCGTCGGGGTCGATGAGGCCGAGCTTCTCGCCCACCGCCAGCCGCAGGTGGGCCAGGGCGGCGTTGGCCACGGTGAAGGTGTCGGCGACGAAGCAGAGCAGGTCCCCCGGCTCCAGGTCGCAGGCCGCCGTGAGCGCCTCCTGCACCTCGGCCGAGAAGAACTTGGCCGCCGGCCCCTGCCAGCCGTCGGTGCGGATCTTCACCCAGGCCATCCCCTTGGCGCCGTAGCGCGTGGCGATGTCGCCCAGCTTGTCGATCTCGGCCCGGGACAGCTCGCCGCCGCCCTTGGCGTTCAGCGCCTTGACGATGCCGCCGTTGGCGACGACCTGCGTGAACACCTTGAACTCGCTGCGGGCCACGATGGCGCCCACGTCGACCAGCTCCAGGCCGAAGCGCATGTCGGGCCGGTCGATGCCGAAGCGGTCCATGGCCTCGGCGTAGCCCAGGCGCGGGATGCCGCCGATGTCCACGCCCTTGCAGCGCTTCCACAGGCGCGTCACCAGCCCGTCGATCAGCTGGAAGATGTCGTCGGGCCCGATGAAGCTCATCTCGATGTCGATCTGGGTGAACTCGGGCTGGCGGTCGGCGCGCAGGTCCTCGTCGCGGAAGCAGCGGCAGATCTGGAAGTACCGGTCGTAGCCGGCCACCATGAAGATCTGCTTGAAGATCTGGGGCGACTGGGGGAGCGCGTAGAACTCGCCCGGGTGGACGCGGCTCGGCACCAGGTAGTCGCGGGCGCCCTCGGGCGTGCTCTTGGTGAGGATGGGCGTCTCGAGCTCGAGGAAGCGCTGCTCGCTGAGGTACTCGCGGGTGATGCGGGCGACCTCGCTGCGCAGGATGAGGTTCTGCTGCAGGGGGCGGCGCCGGAGATCCAGGTACCGGTACTGCAGGCGCAGGTTCTCGTTGGTGTCCAGGCGATCGACGATGGCGAAGGGCGGCGTCTCCGCGGCGTTGAAGATCTCCAGCTCGGTCGCCTCGACCTCGATGCCGCCCGTCTCCAGGTTGGGGTTGGCGTTCTCGCCGCGGTCGGCCACCACGCCGCGCACAGCCAGCACCCACTCCGAGCGTACGCGATCGGCGTCGTCGTGGGCCGCCTTGGCCACGGCCGGATCGAACTTGACCTGGGTGATGCCGTAGCGGTCGCGCAGGTCGACGAAGATGCAGCCGCCGTGATCGCGGTGGTTCTGGACCCAGCCCATCAGCACGACGGTCTGGCCCACGGCGTCGCGGCGCAGCTCGCCGCAGGTGTGGGTGCGCTTCCACTCGGTCAGGAACTGGCTCACGTCGTGCCCCCTGGCTCTGGCCCGGACGAAGGGCACGAAACCTAAACCGCACCCCCGGCGGCGTCAAAGCAATCCGAGCGGGCCTGGGAGGCGCGGGGCCCGAAAACACGAGAGGCCTGCAGGGTCTCCCTTGCAGGCCTCTCGATCCTCGAAGTGGCGGGGCGGACGGGACTCGAACCCGCGGCCTCCGGCGTGACAGGCCGGCGTTATAACCGACTTAACTACCGCCCCAGAACCATGGTGGCGCCCCTCTCGGGCCGCCCTCGCTCTCTCGATGGGCGAAACAGGCCTCGAACCTGTGACCCCCTGCGTGTAAAGCAGGTGCTCTGACCAACTGAGCTATTCGCCCGTGCCGCCCGTGAGCGACAGCGAGCGGCTTTATGGCAGAGCCCCGATCCGCTGTCAAACGGAAAAGAACGCGGGCGCCGCGTCGGGAAATCCTTGCGGAACGAGGACCGGAACGCAGTGGGGCAAAAGGCACACCACCGACGGAGACGCGTCGGAGGTGGGTGGGGCATAACCCACACTTCCGATGAGGGCCTCGCCCGGAGGCGCCGCACCTCCCTGCAATACCAAGCCTCAGCCGCGCTGGCACGATGCTTGCTCAATCGCCGGCCCGACATCGCTCTCCATGGTCCTGGCTGGTCATGCTGCTCGACGACAACGACGTCCGTTGCCCCCACTGCTCGCAGGAGGCCGACCCCCAGGGACCGGCGGCCCCCTTCTGCTGTCGCGGGTGCGAGGCTGCCAGCGCGCTGCTGTCCGAGGCCGGCCTCGAGCGCTACTACACCCTCCGCCAGGGTCCCGGGCTCCCGGTGGGCGACGCGGCCTCCTCCGATCACGGTTGGCTGGACGAGGTCCTACGCGAGGCCCGCGAGAGCGCCTGCACCGACGGCTGCGTGGCCGCCTCCCACCTCGACCTCGAGCTCGACGTGCAGGGGATCCACTGCGCGGCGTGCGTCTGGCTCATCCAGACCCTCTTCCGCCGGCGTCCGGGCAGTGTCCACATCAGCATCGATCCGGGGCTGGGCCGCCTGCGCCTCACGGTGGACGAGGCGGCCTTCCCGCTCCGCGACTTCCTGACCGAGATCGCCCGCTTCGGCTACCGCAGCGGCCCCGCACGCCGCGACCACGACGCCGGCGCCGACGATCTGCTGCTGCGCCTGGGGGTCTGCACCGCGCTGGCGATGAACGCGATGATGCTCTCGTTCGCGTTCTACCTGGGCCTGTCTACCGAGGTGGACCCCCAGCGCCACGCGCTCTTCGGCTGGGCCGGGTTCGGCCTGGCCACCCTGTCCCTGCTGGTCGGCGGCCCGGTCTTCTTCCGGGGCGCCGTCGAGGGCCTCAAGCGCCGCGTGCTCCACCTGGATCTCCCCATCGCCCTGGGCCTCACCCTGGCCTGGGCCGGCATGGCCTGGTCCTTCGCCCACGGCCGCGCCGAGGCCTCCTGGTTCGACACCCTCTCGATCTTCGTGGCCCTGATGCTGCTGGGCCGCTGGCTGCAGCGCCGCATCGTCGATCGCAACCGCCGCCTGCTCCTGGCGGATCCCGGCATCGACGGCCTGCGGGTCCGCCGCCTGGACGCCGACTCCCGCCTGGACATCGTCCCCGCCAGCTCGGTGCGCGCCGGCGACGTCCTGCTGCTGGCCCCCGGCGAGCTGCTCCCCGTCGCGGGCCGCCTGGAGTCGAGCGCCGGCGCGCTGTCCCTGGCGTGGATCACCGGCGAGGCCGACCCGAAGCACGTCGCCCACGGGGCTCGCCTGCCGGCCGGCGCCCACAACATGGGCCCGGAGGCCCTGACGGCGCGTGCCCTCGAGCCCTTCGACGCCTCGAGCCTGCGCACCCTCATGCGTCCGCCGGCCGCTCCCACTTCCGGGCGCGGCTTCTGGCACCGCGTGTCGCTCTGGTGGGTGGTCGGCGTCCTGGTCGCGGCCGCGCTCGGCTTCGCCTGGTGGCTCCCCACCGGCGCCAGCGCCGCCCTCGACGTGGCCGTCGCCATCCTCGTCGTCACCTGCCCCTGCGCCATCGGACTGGCCACCCCGCTCGCGGGTGAGATCGCCCACGCTCAGCTCGCCCGCCGCGGCCTCTTCGTGCGGCGCGAGGGGGTGCTCGATCGCCTCGCTACCGTCAAGCGCGTGATCTACGACAAGACCGGCACCCTCACCCTCGGGACGCTCCGCCTCGCCAACCCCGACGCCATCGAGGCCCTGGCGCCCCGCGACCGGGACGCCCTCTACCAGATGGTGGCGCGCTCGGCCCACCCCCGCAGCCGCGCGATCCTCGACGCCTTCAGCCTGCGCGCTGCGCTGCCGTCTTTGGACCTCGAGGCCATCGCCCGCGAGAACCCCGGCCGCGGGATGTCGCTGATCCATCGCTCGCGCCACTACACCCTCGGGCGCTCGCCAACCGGCAACCCGCGTAGCGTGGCGCTCTCCCGCGAAGGCGCGCTGCTGGCCGAGCTCGAGCTCGAGGAGGTGCTGCGCCACGACGCCCGACGCGAGGTGGCCCGGCTCGCCGCCCAGGACGTCGAGACCTGGATCGCCAGCGGTGACACGCCCGAGCGCGTCGCCGCGGTCGCCCGCAGCCTGGGAGTCGCCCCCACGCACGCTCGCGGCGGGCTGGACCCGGAGGGCAAGGCGGCCCTGGTGAGCGGGCTCGACGCCCAGGACACGCTCTTCATCGGCGACGGCATCAACGACGGCCTGGCGATGGACGCGGCCTGGGTCTCGGCCACCCCGGCCATCGACCGCCCGAGCCTCCCTGCCCGCTGCGACCTCTTCGTGGTGGGCAGCGGCACCGGCGCCCTGGCCGAGGCCCTGGTCGTCGCCCGCCGCGTGCGCGCGGTGACCCACCGCAACCTGGTCATCGCGACGGTCTACAACCTGGGCGGCGTCGCCCTGGCGATGGCCGGCCTGCTCACGCCGCTGGTGTGCGCCGTCGCCATGCCGGCCAGCTCGCTCTTCGTCATCGGCCTCACCGCGGTGAGCCTGCGCCCCAGCCAGGTCCCGAGCCGGCGGCAACCCCGGACGCTGCCCCTCGGGACCTGGCCGGAGGCCGCACGATGAACGCGATCCACCTCACGCTCTTCGTCAGCGGGATCATCGCCCTGCTCGGCGTCGTGCTCTTCATCCACTCCGTCGGCCAGCGCGACCACTCGCACGCCGACCGCCTCTCCCTGCTCCCGCTCGAGGACGACTCCGCGTCCCCAGATTCCGTCGATCCTGAATCCTCTCGCACAACCGAGGAAGTCTCATGCGTGAAGTGAGCGTCACCTACGACGACCGGTCCGTCCGCCTCTTCTTGTGGGCTTCGGTCCTATGGGCGCTGGTCGGCATGCTGGTCGGCCTGCTCATCGCCACCCAGCTCGCCTTCTTCCAGGCGAACTTCGACGTGCCCTGGTTGACCTTCGGGCGACTGCGACCGCTGCACACCAACGCGGTCATCTTCGCCTTCGTCGGCAACATGCTCTTCGCCGGCGTCTACTACTCGACCCAGCGCCTCACCAAGGCGCGCATGGCCTCGGACTTCCTGTCCAAGTTCCACTTCTGGGGCTGGCAGCTGATCATCGTCGCGGCGGCCATCACGCTCCCGCTCGGCATCAGCCAGGGCAAGGAGTACGCCGAGCTCGAGTGGCCCATCGACATCGCCATCGCGCTGGTGTGGGTGGCCTTCGCGGTGAACTTCTTCTGGACCCTGGCCAACCGCCGCGAGAAGCACCTCTACGTCGCGCTCTGGTTCTACATCGCGACCATCGTCACCGTCGCCGTGCTGCACATCGTCAACAGCCTCGCGCTGCCCGTGCTGGCCGGCCTCGAGAGCTACCCGGTCTACGCCGGCGTCCAGGACGCGCTGGTCCAGTGGTGGTACGGCCACAACGCCGTCGCCTTCTTCCTGACCACGCCGATCCTCGGCATCATGTACTACTTCCTGCCGAAGGCGGCCGAGCGCCCCGTCTACTCCTACCGCCTGTCCATCATCCACTTCTGGTCGCTGGTCTTCCTCTACATCTGGGCGGGCCCCCACCACCTCCTCTACACGGCGCTCCCCGAGTGGGCGCAGTCCATGGGCATGATCTTCTCGGTCATGCTCTGGGCCCCGAGCTGGGGCGGCATGCTCAACGGCCTGCTGACCCTGCGCGGCGCCTGGGACAAGCTGCGCACCGACCCGGTCATCAAGTTCCTCATCGCCGGCGTGACCTTCTACGGCATGGCGACCTTCGAGGGGCCGCTGCTCTCCATCAAGAGCGTCTCCGGCCTCGGCCACTACACCGACTGGATCATCGGGCACGTCCACACCGGCGCCCTCGGCTGGAACGGCTTCATGGCCGCCGGCATGTTCTACTGGCTGGTCCCGCGCCTCTTCGGCACCAAGCTGCACTCGAAGGGCGCCGCGGACTTCCACTTCTGGCTCGGCACCCTGGGCATCCTGCTCTACGCCATCGCCATGTGGGTCTCCGGCATCTCGCAGGGCCTGATGTGGCGCGCCGTGGACGGGGAGGGCGCGTTGCTCTACCCGAACTTCGTCGAGACCGTCATCGCGGTGCGGCCCCTCTACATCATGCGCATCGTCGGCGGCCTGTTCTACTTCGCGGGCTTCTGCCTGATGGCCTGGAACCTGGTGAAGACGGCGCGCAGCGGCAAGGCCGTCGACGTGACCGTGACCGTGGTCGAGGACGAGCCGGCGCCCAAGGTGCCCTGGACCTCCATCGTGTTCGGCAAGCCGATGCTGCTCGCCTACTTCGGTATCGTCGTCACCATCGTGTTCCTGGCCACCGACGCGGCCGTCGCGGCGGCCACGGCGGTGGTCCTGGTGCTCATGTTCCTCGCCGCCTGGAAGCTCTTCGGCAAGCGCATGGGCGGCGAGCACGCCGGTCACAACTTCCACCGCGCCCTCGAGGGCCGCGCGCTGCTCTTCACGGTCTTCGTGGTGCTCTCGGTCCTGGTCGGCGGCATCGTCGAGATCATCCCGACCCTCACCATCGCCGAGGCCGTGCCGATCACCGGCTCGGTGCAGCGCCCCTACACGGCGCTCGAGCTGCAGGGCCGCGACGCCTACGTCAACGAGGGCTGCTACACCTGCCACAGCCAGATGATCCGCCCCTTCGTGAGCGAGGTCATGCGCTACGGCGACGCGAGCCGGCCCGGCGAGAGCATGTACGACCGCCCCTTCCAGTGGGGCTCCAAGCGCACCGGGCCCGACCTGGCGCGCGTGGGCGGCAAGTACCCGAACCTGTGGCACTTCCAGCACATGACCGACCCGCGGAGCACCTCGCCCGGCTCGGTGATGCCGCCCTACGACTGGATGGCCGACCGCCGCATCGACATCGGCGACAGCGCCGTGAAGCTGCGGGCGATGAAGACGCTGGGCGTCCCCTACACCGATGACGACATCGCCGAGGCCTCGCGCCGGGCGGAGGCCGACGGGCGCGCACTGGCGGCGGACCTCTCGAGCCAGGGCGTCGCGGTCCCATGGGACTCCGAGATGGTCGCCATCATCGCGTACCTGCAGGCCGTCGGTAAGAACACCGGCCTGCCCGTGACCACCAGCGCGGCCGTGTCCGGCCTGACGCCCGCCAAGGCCAACCCCTGAGCCCCTCCGAGGAGCACCCCGATGTTGAGCCAGTCCCTCTCGCACACCCAGCTTCTGAGCCTGCCCATCCTGGCGATGCTGCTCTTCGCCGGGATCTTCACCACCGTCGTGGTCGTCGCCTGGCTGCGCGGCCGCCACGACCCCGAGCACCAGCGCCTGGCGGCCCTGCCGCTGGCCGACGACGCCCGTGACACCCTCGGAGGACACCACCATGGCTGAGCGACCCCAAGACGCCGCAGTAGACACCGGGCACGTCTACGACGGGATACACGAGCTGGACAACCGGCTGCCCAACTGGTGGTTGCTGACCTTCTGGGGGAGCATCGTCTTCGCGATGGTCTACTGGTTCCTCTACCAGAGCGCCGGCATCCTCCCGTCGCACGCGTCGGTGTTCCAGGAGGAGAAGGCCGCCTGGGAGGCCAAGATGCTGGCCGCCAGCGTGACGCCGGAGGAGATCACGGCGCTGGTCGCCGACCCCGAGGCGGTCGCGCGCGGCGCCGAGACCTTCACCACCTACTGCGTGGCCTGCCACGGCCCCGACGCCGGCGGCAAGATCGGCCCCAACCTGACCGACAAGTGGTGGATCCACGGTGGCGACCCCGTCAGCGTCTACAAGACGGTGTCGAACGGCGTCATCGAGAAGGGCATGGTCGCCTGGCGGCCCACCCTCGGCGACGCCAAGGTGCGTGACGTGGTCGCCTACGTGATCACGCTGCGCGAGCACCCCGTGGAGGGGAAGGCGCCCGAGGGCAAGGACGCGGAGGGGAACGCCGCGCCCTGACCCGATCCAACCGCCGAGTCCCGGGGGCCCGTCGCACGGATCCCAAGTCCCGCGACGGGCCGCCTCGCCGCCAAGGCGGCACCGAGGAACACATCATGGCTGCCAAGCAGCACGACGCGCCCAATCTCGACTCGCTCTCCATGCTCGACGCGGAGGGGCACCGCCGCTACGTGCTCCCTGCCGACGCCCGCGGACGGTACTCGCGGGCCAAGCCGTGGGTGTACGGCCTGCTCATCGCGCTCTACGTGGGGCTGCCCTTCGCCTCGGTGGGCGGCCACCCGGCGGTGCTGCTGGACATCCCGGCGCGCCAGGCCTGGCTCTTCGGCCAGAGCTTCAACGCCCAGGACTTCTACCTCGTCTTCTTCATCCTCACCGGCATCGGCTTCGGCCTCATCGTCATGAGCGCGCTCTTCGGCCGCATCTGGTGCGGCTGGGCCTGCCCGCAGACCGTGTTCCTCGACGGGGTGTTCCGCCGCATCGAGCGCTGGATCGAGGGCCCGGCGCCGCGGCGCGCCCGCCTGGCCGACGCACCCTGGAGCTTCGAAAAGCTGTGGCGCAAGGGCCTCAAGCACGCCATCTACGTCGCGCTGGCCGTCGCCATCGCCCAGGTCTTCATCGCGTACTTCATCTCGGCCGACGGCGTGGCGCGCCTGTGGGCCGAGGGGCCGGCGGAGCACCCCGCGGCCTTCATCTGGGCCGTGGCCATGAGCGGCATCCTCTACTTCAACTTCTGGTGGTTCCGCGAGCAGCTCTGCATCGTCATCTGCCCCTACGGCCGGCTCCAATCCGCGCTGCAGGATCAGCACACGCTGATCATCGGCTACGACACCGTCCGAGGCGAGCCGCGAGGCAAGCTGAACACGCCCGGCGCCGGCGACTGCGTGGCCTGCAACCGCTGCGTCGCGGTGTGCCCGACCGGCATCGACATCCGCCACGGGCTGCAGCTCGAGTGCATCGGCTGCGCCTACTGCATCGACGCCTGCGACGAGATCATGGTGAAGGTGGGGCGCCCCAAGGGCCTGATCCGCTACGACTCCCAGGCCGGGCTCTCGGGCGAGACGCGCCGGTTCTGGCGCCCACGGGTCTTCGCCTACGTGCTGGCCGGGCTGCTGGGGCTGGCCGTCGCCACCTTCATGTTCCGCACCCACAAGCCCTTCGAGGCCAACGTCACCCGCGTCCAGGGCGCCCCCTTCGTCGTCCAGGACGGCCTGGTGGAGAACCGCCTGCTCGTCCACGTCGTCAACAAGAACCCCAAGCCCTCGCTGTTCCAGCTCGAGCCCGTGCGGGAGGGCGACCCCCGCCTGATGATCCCGCAGGCCGAGCTCCTGCTGCAGCCCTTCCAGGACCACCGCTTCCCGGTCGTCGTGGAGGTCCCCACCCAGGAGATGACCCCGGGCCTCACGGTGGGCCTGCGGGTGATCGATCCCGTCAGTCAGACCAGCCGCGTCCTCGACCTGGAGATCCTGGGTCCCCGACGCGCCGAGCCAGGAGCCACCCCATGAACGCCCCGAGCGAGCCCCACGACGACACGCCCGCCGCTCCCGCCGGCCTCAACCGCACGGCGCTGGCCATCGGCGCCTTCTTCGCCGTGCTCATCGCCTTCAACGTGGCGTTCTACGTCGTCGCGCTCACCCATCCGGTGCAGCTGCTGCCGGTCCCGAGCGCCGCCGCCGCCCAGGCGGTGGCCCCGTCGGCCCCTCGGTGAGCGAGGCCACCGCCGCGGCCTGGGCGCAGCTCACCAGCCTGGGGCTGGTGTGGGTCAGCTTTCACTGCGCCGGGATGTGCGGGCCGCTGGTCGTCGGCTTCGACGTGGCGGGCGTCGCTCGCGGCAGCTCCCCCGGCCGCGGCGCCGTCTCGGTGCTGACCTACCAGGCCGGGCGCGCCCTGACCCTGATGAGCCTCGGCGCGCTCTCCGGCGTCCTGGGGGCCGGCCTGGGCGCCGGCTTCCACCGCGCCGGCGCCTTCGTCGCGCTGGCGATGGGCGCCGCGGTGCTGGCCGGCACCGTGTGGCGCCGGCGCCCCCCGCGCACTCGCCTCGAGCGTCGACGCGTTCCCTTCTGGCGGCGGATGGCCGACCGGGTCAGCCGCGCCGTGCTGCCCCACCTCAGCGGTGGCCGCCCGGTCGACCACCTGGCGCTGGGCCTGCTCATGGGCCTGCTCCCCTGCATGATCCCGCTCTGGGTGCTGGGGCTGGCCGCGACCACGGGCTCGCCGATCCAGGGCGCGCTGCTGATGCTGACGCTGGTGGCGATGACCACGCCGATGCTGCTGGGCGTGACCCTGCTGCCGCGCGCGGTGCGGCTGTCGGGCCGGCTGGCCCGGGCGATGCCGCGGGCCGTGATGGGCATCTCGGGCCTGTGGCTGGCCATGGTCGGCCTGGCCGGCCTCGAGCTGGTCGACCACGTGCATCTGCCGCTCGAGCTCGCGGGACGCCAGCTCGTGGTGATGCTCTGGTGAAGCACCTGCGCGGAGTGTGGGCTGGCCCACACCCCGCGCGATGCCGTCAGAGACCGCACTCGTTCGAGCAGAGGGCGAACATCTCGCTGACGCAGGTGCTGTCCCAGACGCCGTCGGCCTCGCCGCCGCAGAAGGAGTCGAGGTTGCTCACGCAGGTGGACACCGACGCGTCGCTGCAGCCGGCGGTCTCGTGCGGTTCGCAGCAGTCCGAGGTGTCGCAGCAGCTCCCGACCGGCGCGCACAGTCCGATGGGGCTGCAGGACTCGCCTTCCCCGCAGGCGCCGCAGTCGCCGCCGCAGCCGTCGTCGCCGCAGGTCTTGTTGGTGCAGTCGGGTTCGCAGGCGCCGCACTCGGTGGGGAAGGTGCCGATGCAGGCGTCGCAGATGTCGTCGCAGCAGTCGCCGAACCCGAAGCACAGGGCGTCGCAGTTGCACTCGGTCCCGTCGGTCGAGAACACCGTCCCGCAGGCGTCCACGCCGGCGCAGCTCGTGTTCGGGGGGTAGCAGACGCCGTCGGCGCTGCAGAGGTCGCCCTCGGTGCAGGTCCCGCAGTCGCCGCCGCAGCCGTCGTCGCCGCAGTCCTTGTCGGTGCACGCCGGCACGCAGTCCAGGACGCACGCGGCGCCGTCGGCCGAGCAGACATCTCCGCCCTGGCAGGTGCCGCAGCTCCCGCCGCAGCCGTCGTCGCCGCACACCTTGCCGGTGCAGTCGGCGGTGCAGGCCTCGCAGACGGTGCCGTCGGTCGAGCAGACATCCCCGCCCTGGCAGGTTCCGCAGCTCCCACCGCAGCCGTCGTCGCCGCACACCTTTCCGGTGCAGTCGGCGGTGCAGGCCTGGCAGGCGGTGCCGTCGGTCGAGCAGGTCTCGCCGCCCTGGCAGGTGCCGCAGCTTCCGCCGCAGCCGTCGTCGCCGCACACCTTTCCGGTGCAGTCGCCCGTGCACCCGGCCTCGCAGACGGTGCCGTCGGTCGAGCAGACATCCCCGCCCTGGCAGGTTCCGCAGCTCCCGCCGCAGCCGTCGTCGCCGCACACCTTTCCGGTGCAATCGCCCGTGCACCCGGTCTCGCAGGCGGTGCCGTCGGTCGAGCAGGTCTCGCCGCCCTGGCAGGTGCCGCAGCTTCCGCCGCAGCCGTCATCTCCGCACACCTTCCCGGTGCAGTCGGCGGTGCAGGCCTGGCAGGCTGTGCCGTCGGTCGAGCAGGTCTCGCCGCCCTGGCAGGTGCCGCAGCTTCCGCCGCAGCCGTCGTCGCCGCACACCTTTCCGGTGCAGTCGGCGGTGCAGTCGGTCTCGCAGACGGTGCCGTCGGTCGAGCAGGTCTCGCCCGCCTGGCAGGTGCCGCAGCTTCCGCCGCAACCGTCGTCGCCGCACACCTTTCCGCTGCAGTCGGCGGTGCAGTCGGTCTCGCAGACGGTGCCGTCGGTCGAGCAGGTCTCGCCCGCCTGGCAGGTTCCGCAGCTCCCGCCGCAACCGTCGTCGCCGCACACCTTGCCGCTGCAGTCGGCGACGCAGTCGGTCACGCAGGCCGAGCCGTCCGCCGAGCAGGTCTCGCCTGCCTGGCAGGTGCCGCAGCTCCCGCCGCAGCCGTCGTCACCGCAGAGCTTGCCGCTGCAGTCGACGACGCAGTCGGTCACGCAGGTCGAGCCGTCCGCCGAGCAGGTCTCGCCTGCCTGGCAGGTCCCGCAGCTCCCGCCGCAGCCGTCGTCACCGCACACCTTTCCGGTGCAGTCGGCGACACACCCGGTCTCGCAGACGGTGCCGTCGGTCGCGCAGGTCTCGCCGGCCTGGCAGGTCCCGCACTCGCCGCCGCAGCCGTCGTCACCGCACACCTTCCCGGTGCAGTCGGCGACGCACCCGGTCTCGCAGACGGTGCCGTCGGTCGCGCAGGTCTCGCCGGCCTGGCAGGTGCCGCACTCGCCGCCGCAGCCGTCGTCACCGCACACCTTCCCGGTGCAGTCGGCGACACACCCTGTCTCGCAGACGGTGCCGTCGGTCGCGCAGGTCTCGCCGGCCTGGCAGGTCCCGCACTCGCCTCCGCAGCCGTCGTCACCGCACACCTTCCCGGTGCAGTCGGCGACGCACTCGCTCACGCACTGGCCGGCGCTCGAGCAGCTCTCGCCCGCCTCGCAGGTGCCGCAGACGCCCCCGCAGCCATCGTTTCCGCACTCCTGGCCGCGGCATTGGGGCGCGCACTGCGGCACGCACTGGTTCAGCGCTGCGCTGCAGACCTGGCCGTCGGGGCAGCCGCCGCAGTCGTTGCCGCCGCTGGAGTCGCAGCCGAGCAAGCCGAGCGCCACCAGCGCCATGCCGAAGAGGAAACGGGAGGTGATCGAGGGGCGCATGGGGATCCTGCTCCGTCGTGGGGGGCGACCGCCGTCGGACCGAGCCGCGTCTCAGGGGGCGGCCGGGCCGGTGGATCTGTCGAGGTACCGCGCCGATGTAGCCCGCGGAGCGGCCTCAGGACAACCGCGGCCGCGCGAATCGCGGGCGGGCCGGTCACACGGCGGCCAGGGGCGGTGACGCCAGGGGGCCGGTGGGGCGGGTGGGTTCGTTTTGACGAACCTCGGCGGGTGGGATCGTCCGGCCGGCGCCTCGACGCTCCGCTCCGCCGAGCGTACAAGCAGCACACGACCGCCATGACGACGGCCATGAAGACGAGCGGGGAGACCGATGGCCCGAAGATGCATCGCGGCGCTGGTCCTGCTCGCCTCGGCACCGCTGGCCCTGGGAGGTGCCCGAGGGGCGAGGGCGGGCGACGACATCGAGGCCGAACCGGAAGTGCGGCTCCACGAAGGCGTGCTCGCCCAGGCGCTGACCATCAGCGGCGGCGTGTCGCTCGGCGTGTACCAGGCAGGGTTCCTCTACCTGAACTCGCAGTGGCTCAGCCACAACGGCGAGCGGGTGCGGCTGCGGCTGGCGACCGGGGCCTCGGCCGGCAGCATCAACGCGGTGATCGCCGCCATGTCGGCGTGCATGCCGCCGCAGGACGATCCGCGCGAGAGCCTGGGCTGGCACACCTGGATGCCCATGTCCTACGCCCGCCTGTTCCGCCCCGATGAGGTCACCGCCGTCAGCGCATTCTCCCGCAAGCCCATGCAGGACACCGTGGAGCGGCTGCGCGGGATCTGGCGGAGCGAGCTGAGCGTGCCCTGTGATGTGGTCATCGGGGTCACCGCGACCCGGCTCGAGCCCGAGGAGGTCTCGGCCAGTGGCCTCACGGTACCTCGGCAGGAGGAGAAGTTCGTCCTCCGCTTGCGAAGTCGAGGTGAGGGCAAGCCTCCGGAGGTCACCAACTTCGTGACACCGGATGATGCGGTCCCGCGCCCGCTCCTGGTGCTCCCCGAGGGCCCAGGGGCCGGCGACGCGGCCTTCGACGCCCTGAAATCGCTGCTCTTCGCGTCGTCCGCGTTCCCGCTGGCCTTTCCGCCGGAGCCGGTCAGCTATTGCCTGAGCCAGCCCTCGGCGGGGAGCGCCGCCGAGCCGTCCAGGGTGCGCTGCACGGAGCCCGAACACACCGCCGAGTTCGTCGACGGTGGGGTGTTCGACAACAGCCCGCTGGGGCTGGCCCAGGGCCTCATCGGCAGCCACCTGCGCGCGTCCAGCGGGAAAGGGATCCCGGGCTGGAAGCTCGACGACGGGCGCGGCCACCGCGACGCGTCACGGGTGCGCCTCACCTTCGTGGACCCGGACGCCGCGGCATACCCCGCCTTCAACCGGCCCGCCGACGAGGACGCGGACGCCGGCCCGCGGGCGCTCATCCGGACGGCCACGCAGCTCGCGGCGGCCTTCGTCCGGACCGCGAGAGCCCAGCAGCTCTACGGTCTGGTCGACGGCCAGGAGGGGCTGGCCACGGCCGTGCACAGCTCGTCGCGCAACTTCCCGACGCTCAGCACGCTGCTCTACGCGTTCTTCGGGTTCTTCGAGCGCGAGCTGCGGCGCTTCGACTTCTATCTGGGCATGTACGACGCCTGGCGCTACCTGAACCTGGACACGGCCGAGCCGGGGTCGGTCGACGTGGCGCCCTGGCTCTCCGACGCCGGCCGCCCGATCCCCGAAGGCTGGCGCCCCTTCGCGTGCATGGTGGGCTGGTACGAGGAGAGCGCCCCCTGGCTGCGGGAGGCCTGTGCGGGCGAGGAGCTGAGGGACTTCCGCATCCTGGTGCAGGTCTCCATCGACCGGCTCTACGCGGTCTGCGCGCCCCGCGGCGAGGATCCGCCGCCGCTGGAGCGGCCGCACTACCACTGCGAGCGCGCCCGCGCCGGCGCAGCACCTCCCCACCTGGACGGCGTCCCGACCCTGGCTGCCGACGCCTGGCGCATCCGCAAGGGCGAGAGCACCTTCGACCACGCGATGCGGCTCCTCGCCGGGTATCGCTTCCACTTCGCCGACCTCCACCTGGCCCCGAAGGAGGCCCGCTTCGGCCCGATCAAGCTGCGCCGGCGTCTGCTCTCCATCCTGAACGCCATCGCCGACGCCCAGCCCAGCGCCTCCGGCAAGACGCTGCTGCTGACGGCCGGGCGCGTGGCGCTCAACAGCTTCGCCTACGAGCCGCCCAAGGAGTGGGGCTACCTCGTGATCGGCAACGGCCTGGAGACGGGCATCAGCTTCCTGCCCTTCGACTGGAACCGAAGCTGGATGCGCTTCAACGCGGCCTTCCAGCTCCGAGGGCTGCGCTCGCTGCTCACCCCCGACGACGTGCAGGTCGCCATGGCCCTCACCGCCGGCCCCGAGTTCGAGCTCCTCTTCATGACCACGCCCGTCATCCAACCCATGCTGGGGCTGCGCGGCGGCTATCAGCTCGGCACCGGCGACCGGTTCCACGCGCGCTCCTGCACCACCGGCAGGGCGAGCGGTGACAACCGCTTCTGCAGCCAGGCGCTGCTCCAGGCCTACGTCGCCGTGAGCATCCTGGAGCGCTTCCGCATGCAGGTCACCTTCGAGCAGTACCCCGAACGCCCCGCATTCGGCAGCCGCCGCTTCGATCTGCGGTTTGGATTCGGCATCCACTTCTTCTAGATCGATCGAGGCACCGCCAGCGGCGGCTACGCACGTCGTGGGCGGCGTCGTTCGCTCGGATCGCTTGTGCGGCGGGCAGGAAGCCCGCCTCCGCGCGTCCTCGCTCTCTCCTTGCCCACGACGCGCTCGCTCGCCGCTGGCGGCGCCTCGCCGGTGGCGCCGTTGGCCCGGGGTGGGGCGTTGGGGCGGGTCGGTCGGGCTCGTTCGCTCGGGTCGGGCCTGCGACGGGCTGAAGCCCGACTCGGCCTGCGCTCGGTCGCGCCGCCCTCAGCGACGCGCTCGCTCGCCGCTGGCGGCGCCTCGCCGGTGGCGGGGTTGGAGCGTTCGGCTCGGCCGGCGCCTGTGGCGCGGCCTCGGTTTCGGTGGCGGGCTCGGTGTCGGCGTCGGACGCGGACTCGGTGTCGGCGGCGGACTCGGACTCGGTGTCGGACTCGGTGTCGGACTCGGTGTCGGCCTCGGTCTCGGACTCGGACTCGGTCTCGGTCTCGGTCTCGGTCTCGGTCTCGGTCTCGGTCTCGGTGTCGGTGTCGGCCTCGGTCTCGGTCTCGGTCTCGGTCTCGGTGTCGGTGTCGGCCTCGGTCTCGGTCTCGGTCTCGGTGTCGGTCTCGGTCTCGGTCTCGGTCTCGGTCTCGGTTGCGGCCACGGTCTCGGCCTCGGTCTCGGTCACGGCCTCGGTCTCGGTCTCGGTGTCGGTGTCGGTCCCGGTCTCGGTCCCGGTCCCGGCCCCGGAGTCGGCCTCGATGGCCGCGGCTATTCGGGCGGGAAGGGGGTGGGGTAGTTCGGCAGGATCTTCGGGGCGCCGTTCGGGGCGGTGATGGGGGTCGCCTCGCCGCCGGGCCACCGGACCGTGGCGACCTCCCACAGGTCACCGTCGACGAGCTCGACGCCGCTGAACTCCGCCCGGAGCACCTCGTGTATGTAGATGCGGACGGTGGGAAGCGAAGGTCCGAACTCGAAGCTCGACCAGCAGTGCACCCCCACGCGGTAGGTGCGGCCCTTCTCGGGCAGGTTCAGCCGCACCGTCTCTGCGCGAGCGCCCCCGAGGGAGTCGAGGTCGTGGTGCGGGTTGTCGTGCACGGTGGGCGAGAGGGAGCCCCAATTTGGGTCCGCATTGAACCAGTAGCAATCGTGGGGGATGTCGAACCACGGATCGCCCACGCCGTCCGCGTCCCAGTCGATGCTCGTGTGGGCATCGGGGTGGGCGAAGTGCAGGTCCAGGTCGGCACCGCTCATCGGGCCTTCGTCCGCAGGGTTCCGGTCGCCCGGCGTCTCCCACTCCAGCTCGATGCGAATCGCGTCCTGCTGGACCACGAGCACGCGCACCTCGGCGGTCTCGCAGGACGGTTCGTCGGACGCGTCGTAGACATTGAGCGTGAACACGTACTCCCCCGCCACGTTCACCTCGAAGGTGGGATCCGGCGCCAGGAAGTTCGGCATGAGCACCGACTGTGAGCCCGCCGGCTGCTGGGCGGTCCACTCGTAGCGTTTGATGGCGCCCGTGACGGCAGAGCTCTGTGAGCCCTTCAGGTGCAAGGTGGTCTGGGGCAGGACCTGCTCGCCCTCCGCGACGCTGATGACCGCGTTGGGACACCCCACCGTCACGCCGAAGCCGCTCACCTCCATCTCGAGGTCGAGCTCGGGCGTGTCGGAGCCTATCCGGATGAGGCCGAGCTCTCGTACGTGCTTCCCGTCGGCACCCAGCGGAGACACGGCGCCGGGCGCGTAGCGGACCTTGAACGTCGCGGTCTCATGCGGAGGCACGACGATCGGTGCGTCGGCCGGGCCGATGGACGATGTCCCAACTGGTGCGGGACCGGCGGCGCCCCGGGGCATGCCTCCCAGGTCCAGCGAGAAGGCAGGCGAGCCCTCGGCGTCCAGCGAGAGCTCACGGATGACCAGCTTCGCCGCCGGGTCCTCTCGGCAGGACCCGACCGTGACCTCGAGCTCGTGCGCGACCCCCACGAGCTTGGGGCCGAAGCTCACCTTTCCGGGCCTGGTCGGGCTGCATGGGCCGGCGAGGTTGCCGAGCAGCGGGATCTCGAGCGCGTGTCGCGCGCCGGCCACGTCGGCGAAGAGCACCAACTGTGCCGCGGCGACGCCGGACCGGGTGGGTTCGAAGCGCGCGGTCAGCGAGGTGGATGACGCCCCCGCCTGCACGACGATCGGCTCGGCCAGGTCCGTGACGCCGTCGAGCGTGGAGGCGGTCCAGCGACCGATCGCCGGCCCAGCCCCGTGCGACTGCTGCAGGACGAAGCCCGGGCTTCCCACGAGCGAGAACGCCTTCACCTCGATGTCCACGCCGCTGCCGTTGAGGACGGTCAGGGGCGTCGATACGGCCTCGAAGACGTCGCCGAAGTCCACCGGGGTCGGAGACACGGTGAGACCGGAGAGATCCGCGATGACGCTGTCGCCCGCCCCGTCCGCGTCGGCGTCCGCCCCGGGGCAGGGCTCGTCCGCGCAAGAAGCGTCCGAGGCACAATCCGCGTCGCCGCCGCACGGCCCGCCGGTGGCGTCGGGTTCCGCGGCGCCCTGACACGACACCAGGCACGCGCATCCCATCGCGAGGGCCACGACGCCGTGCAGGGGAAGCGATGAGAAGCCTTTCAAGTGAAAGAGGGCCTCGGTTCGCGCAGGGGAGAAGCGCCAACCTGCCTGCATCGTCGGCGATCCGATGCAGGAAGGTCAACGTCTGCGTGAGCGCGAGGTGCTACGCCTTCGTCGGGAGACGCGAGCGCGGCGAGCGGCGGCCGAAGCGGTTGCTTCGTCGGCCCTCCCGGGCACTTGGGGTTCCCCAGGGGCGGGGATTTCTGGTATCCATCGCGGGCCGGCCGGTCTGCGGGCTTCGTCTCGCGCGCCACTCCAGTTCCGTCACCATCGAAGGCCGACCGGTGTGCCGACGCGCGTCGGCGTCGTGTGGTGACGTGGGCACGAGGCGTGACGCGATGGAACGATTCGCGCGATGGGTCACCCGCCACAGCGTCCTGGTGCTGTGCCTCATCGCCGCGCTCTCCGTGCTGGCCGCCATCCGGCTGCCGCCCGTCTACGACGACGACGTCGTGCGCTTCCTGCCCCAGGAGGATCCCGAGGTCGTCGGCTTCAACCGCATCGCCGAGCGCTTCGGCAGCCTCAGCGTCGCGCTGGTGGGCGTGCAGGCCGACGCCGACACCGGCGGCCTCTACACCCACGACCGCCTGACCTGGCTGCGCGAGCTGACGAAGACGCTGGAGGGGTTGCCGGAGGTCGCCTTCGTCACCGGCATCTCGGAGCTGGCCGTCATCACCGGCGAGGAGGAGGCCGAGCACAAGGAGCTGGTCCCCAAGCCCGTCCCCACCGACCCCGCCGCGCTCCAGGCCATCCGCGACGACATCCTGGGCCTCGACTACCTCGCGGGCACCCTGGTCTCCACCGACGGCACCTCGGCCATGCTGGTGTGCCAGCTCCGGGACGGCCAGGGGGGGCTCTCCACCAAGGACGCCGCCGAGGCCGTACGCGAAGCCGCCGCGAAGCTCAGCCCACCGCCCGGCACCCGGCTGCACTTCGCCGGCGCCCCCTTCATCGCCGAGGCCGCCGCCAACGGCTCCCAGCGCGACCTGGCGCGCCTCGCGCCCTACGTGGTCGGCGTCATCCTGCTGCTCATCCTGCTCAGCCTGGGCTCGTTCCGGGCGGCGATGCTCACGGTGGGCACCGTGGGCCTGGGTATCCTGTGGACCCTGGGCGCCATGGCGTGGCTCGGCCAGCCGCTGACGCTCATCTCCAGCTCGCTGCCGGTCATCCTGGTGGCGCTCGGCTCGGCATACGCGGTGCACCTGCTGGTCTGGTACCTCGAGCACGGCGCCGACGAGGTCGGGATGCTGGCCAACCTGGGCTGGCCCATCATCGTGACCGGCCTGACCACCGTCGCCGGCTTCCTCAGCTTCCTGGTGATGGACCTGGCGCCCATGCGCGAGTTCGGCTGGCAGATGGCCCTGGGTACGGCGATCTGCTCCGGGCTGGCGCTGTGCCTGGTGCCGGCGGTGCTGCATCTGCTGCCGCTGCCGCCGCGCAAGCCAACGGCGGTGGGGCTGCGCATCGACGACTGGATGGTGCGCCTCGCGCTGTGGAGCCGGGCCCATCGCCTCACCGTGCTGGCCGGCGTGGCGGCGGTCGCGGTCTTCTTCGGCGCGCAGATCCCGCACATCGAGACCCGGATGGACACCGGCTCCTTCTTCGAGGAGGGCTCGGAGCCGGCGGTGGCCGAGCGCTTCATGGAGGACGAGTTCGGCGGGTCGGTGTTCCTGCAGGTGCTGGTCAGCGGCGACATCCGCGACCCGGCCGTGCTGGACCGCATCGCCGCCTTCGAGGACCGGCTGCGCGCGGTGCCCGGCGTCACGCGCGTGGACAGCATCGCCAACGTGCTGGCCATCGTCCACGAGGGGTTGAAGGGACAGCGGCGGCTGAGCCGTGAGCGCAAGGAGATCGCCCAGATGGGCTTTCTGGCGCGGCGCACCGACCCGGCGGTGGGCCTGCTGGTGGACGAGGACTGGTCGGGCGCGCTGATCCAGGTGGGCATCGGCGGCTTCGACACGGGCCGCGTCACCCCGATGACCGCGCGGATCCGCGCGCTGGCGGCGCGCCATCTGCCGGCCTACGCGGCGATGGTGCCGCGCGGGGCGCCGGGGACCGAGGGGGTGGTGCGGGACGCGGCCGAGCGCATCGCGGCGCTGGCGGGCAAGGGCGACGAGGTGGTCGGTCCGCTGGCGACCACGCTGGAGTCGGCGGCGCGCCCCGACACGGCGGCGCTGGGTCGCGCGGTGAAGGAGGTCCTGGACCGGGAGATCGGCGAGGACGAGATGATGGAGCTGAGCGGGGAGGGGGCCCTGGCCGCCCTGGAGGGTGAGGTCGCCGCCGCCGCCGCCGCCCGCGCGCTCACGCCCGAGCGCTTCATCGAGCTGGCCCGCAAGCACGCCGCGCCGTCGGAGCTGGAGGACGACAAGTCGTTCCGGCGGGGCGCCCGCTACCTGGAGACCCAGGTGAGCGAGGCCATCCGGCCGCTGATGACCGGCGACACCACGGACAAGGTGCTGGCGATGCTGGGCGAGCTGCCGGCGGGGGTGAATCTCCGGGTGGCGGCCATCGTCGACGACCTGCTCCAGCCCGAGTGGGTGGTCGGGCTCCCGACTCCGCCGCCCGGCGCCGAGCACCCGACGCCCATGACGGCCACCGTCAGCGGCTACCCCGTCCTGCAGCAGGCCATGACCGACTCGGTACAGCACAACCAGACCTGGAGCCTCATGGTCAGCATGCCCCTGGTGCTGCTGGTGATGGTGGTGGTGTTCCGCAGCCTGCTCGGCGGCCTGCTCGGCGCCGTGCCCTCGGCGTTGACCCTGCTGGTGACCTTCGGGCTGATGGGGCTCTTCCCCAGCAGGCTGCCGCTCGACATCGGCGCCTCGATGCTGTCCTCCATCGCCCTGGGCACCGGCATCGACTACGCCATCCACTTCATGTGGCGCTACCGGGAGGGGGGCCTGCGCGCCGCCATGAGGACCACCGGGCGCTCCATCCTCATCAACGCGGCCGAGATCACCGCTGGATTCGTCATCCTCGCCTGGGCGACCATCGTGCCGATGAGCCGCTTCGGCCTGCTGACCGCCGAGACCCTCCTCGTCGCCGCCCTGGCCACCCTCGTCATCCTCCCGGCGCTGCTCGACTGGTGGAAGCCGGCCGAGGGCCCGTCGTCCCCCCAACCATCCGGAGAAGCCTGATGAAGCGACTGTCCCGTCTCGCCCTGTCCCTCGTCCCCGCCGCGGTGGCCCTCACGGCCCTCGCCACCACGGCAGGCCCCGCTCGCGCCGGCGAGTCCTTCGCCGAGCTGGAGGCCAAGGGCGCCCAGGCGATGCTGGAGGCCGCCGACAAGCTGATGAACCACTACCCGACCCAGCTCTGGACCTTCAAGATGACGGTCAAGCCGGGCTCGGGCGAGCCGAAGACCCTGCGCTTCAAGGTCTGGCAGAAGGGCGGCAAGCAGCGGCTGGTGCGCTTCTTGGACCCCGGCGAGGTCAAGGGCATGAGCATCCTGACCTCGGGCGCCAGCGTCATGTACGTCTACTCGCCGCAGACCGACAACGTGCGGCGCGTCGCCAGCCACGCCAAGCGGCAGACCTTGCTGGGCTCGAACCTGACCTACTCGGACATGTCGACCGAGGACCTGTCGACGCTCTACGACGCCAGCTTCGGCGAGAAGACCGACGACGCGCTGTGGCTGGAGCTGAAGAAGAAGCCCGACGCCGACGTGACCTGGGACAAGCTGCGGGTCAAGGTCTCGCGCAAGACCACCCTGCCGGAGGTCATCGAGTACTGGGACGGCGGCAAGCGGGTGCGCACGCAGGAGCGCTCGCGCTACGAGGTGATGGACGGCGTGCCGACCTACCGCCTGGTCACGATGCGCGACGAGGGCAAGGACCCGCTGGTCACCACGCTGGAGATGGAGTCCCAGGAGGTCGGCCTGCCGCTCGAGGACAGCCTCTTCCAGAAGAAGAACCTGGTCCGCGGCGAGTAGCTCGCGAGCCAGAGCCGCCGGCCGAGACCCCGCGCTACTCCGTCGGGCACTCGGTCGGCTGCTCGGGCGCGAGCTGCACCGTGACGATGACGCTGGCCTTGTCGGGCACGCTGTCGCCGTCGGTGTCGACGTCCTTCTCGATGAAGTTGTCGGCGATCTGCTTGATGGCCGGGTCGATGGCCTCGAGCAGCGCGTCCTCGTCGATGATGCCCGTCAGGATGTGCGTGACCGGGTCGTAGACCGGCGACTCGACGAAGAGCTCGATGATGCCGATGACCTCGATGGGCACGTTGTCGCCGTGCACCACCGAGCAGTCGGCCTTGCGCTCGGAGGGGTCCCGCAGCCAGCGGATGGTCGGGTGGCAGCCCGGGCCCAGCTCGCCGTCGATCCACGCCTCGAGCTTGAAGGTGTCGTTGGAGAACTGGTCGGCCAGGATGGGGTTGCCGACGGCCGCCAGCCCCTCCGTCCCGTGGCCCGAGGGGGCGATGCACAGGCCCACCACCTTGATCTTCTGGTCAGGCTCGAGGCAGGGGCCCGCGCCGGGCTCGAAGATGCCGCGCGGCTCCTTGCAGGTCGCGCCGCCGTCGCCGTCGGGGCCCACCTCGGGGCTGTCGGCGACCACCGTGTCCTTGGTGGTGATGACGTCCTTGGGCTTGCCGTGCTTGAGGCTGAAGGACTCGAGGAGCTGCTCGAAGGTGACGCACAGGCCCTCGGGCGAGCAGGCGTAGCCGGAGCTGCAGTCGCTGTCGATGGCGCAGCGCTCGCCCTTGTCGGACAAGCAGGCGCTCCACGGCAGCGCCAGGGACGCGCCCAGGGCGAGCGCCAGGCACGCGGCCAGCGGGAGCGAAAGTCGGCGCCGCATCAGAAGCTCGCCTTGGCACGGAGGAATACGGTGCTGCTGCCCACGACCAGACTCTCGAACTTCTTGGAGACGTCGCGCTCCTTCTTCAGGTCCCCCGAGTATAGCAGCGCGCCCAAGGTGATTTCACCTCCGGTCCACGGCGTCGCGGTGAGCTGGGGGAAGAGCACGAAGGAGCCGTCGTCCACGTTCACGATGTTGAACAGGCGGATGAGCCAGGTGTCGGTGCCCAGCTTGAAGTCCATCCCGGCGACGATGTAGTCCTCGATCATGTCGCTGCCGAACTCGTCGGGGAAGCCGCGCAGATACTGGACGTTGATGTACCACCAGGGCGTCAGCGAGTAGTCCAGGCCGACGACCGCCTTGGTGAAGATGCCCTTGGGGTACTCGATCTCCGCCTCGTTCACGCCGACCACCGGGCCGGTGAGGATGGCGCGGAACAGGTCGTCGTGCTGGGTGATGCCGACCTCGGCCCAGAGGCCCATGCCGCCGAGGAACTCGAGGCTGGTGGCGAAGTCGAAGCCGAAGACCTGCACCCGCGGGTAGCGGAGCTGGATGTCGCTGGTGACGTCGGTGACGACGACGGTCGAGAAGATGCGCTCGGCCCGCGGGAGGTCGTCGAAGCCGCGGAAGTACGAGAAGCCGAGGTCGGCGCCCAGCAGGCGGAAGCCCATGCGGCCGCCGAACATGCTGTTGCGGAGGTTGCGCTCGGGCAGCTCGGTCGAGGGGATGTTCTCGAAGGTCCACCCGGCGGCGATGAGCGTCTCCTGCTGGTCGACCAGGCGGTTCAGCAGCGGCGTGTTGGCGCGGGGGCGGAACTCGGGTCGCTCGGTGAAGGCGGCGCGGGCCGACGAGGGCAGCTCGGCCGGCTTGAAGAAGGGCACGAAGACCAGCTCGAGCGAGAACTCGTCGAACCAGGGGACGTCGCCGTCGCCGGCGCTCCAGTCGGGCCGGAAGCGCAGCGAGACCATCTCGTTGGCGATGACCTGGCCGAAGCCGATGGGGTCCTCGAGGTCCAGCGGGTTCAGGTTCGAGGTCGGGTGGAAGCGGTCGGCCGAGCCCCAGATGATCTGCTGGCGGCCGACGCGGAGATCCAGCCCCTCGAGCCCGATGTCGATGAACTCGACGAAGAGGGCGTCGCTCTCGATGCGGAAGGGGTCGAGCTTCGAGCGGCTGGTCAGGTCGTCGAAGGTCTTCGGGTCCTGCGTATGCAGATACATCAGCCGGGCGTGGCCGCCGGCCGCCACGTGCTTCGACAGGCGGGCCGTGAGCCGCACCTCGCCCGAGGTCTCCAGGCGCTCGAAGGGCACGCCGTCGGTGGTCTCGAAGCGGATGTCGCCGAGGATCGATCCACGCCATCGCAGCCTGGCCTCGGCGTCGGCCCGTGGCGCGACGGCCAGACAGCACGCCGCGACCAGCGCCGCGAGGGCGGTGTGGCGTTGGAGAGGGTTCGCCACTGCGACGCTTCCTCGGGTGTGACGGTTCGGGAGGGCGCCGCCAGAAGGCTCCAGCACCCAGGCTCGGCGTCACAATGCACGAGGTGAGGCTGCAGTTCCAGCCCACCCGTCCGACCCGGTCACCGCGTCCACCGCGCCTCGCACCGACGGACACGGCCCCGACCCGCCCCATCCGAGGCGCCACCTGCGGCGGGTGAGGCAGGGCACCGCCAGCGACGTCCCTCGACGACGCCGGCGGTGCCCGAACTGCGCTAGCCGATGGCTTCGTTCCCGGTCTCGCCCGTGCGGATGCGGATCGCCTCCTCGAGCGGGGTGATGAAGATCTTGCCGTCCCCGATCTCTCCGGTGCGGGCGCCTCGGATGATGGCGTCCACGGTGGTCTTGACGAAGTCGTCGTTCACACCGATCTCGAGCCGCACCTTCTTGAGAAGGTTCACTTCGACGATGTTGCCGCGGTAGCTCTCGCTGTAACCGCGCTGCTGGCCGCAGCCCAGCGCGTTGGTCACCGACATCTTGAAGACGTCGGCCTCGGCGAGGGACTGCTTCACCGCGTTCAGACGCTCGGGCTGGATATACGCGACGATGAGCTTCATGAGGTCTCCTCCGGTAGGGGTGGCGGTGGGCGTCGCCCTCAGGCTACGCCCACCGGGCCGAGTTCCTTATTGGTTGCTGAAGATCTGGAAGCCGGCGTAGGCCTCCTGACCGTGCTCGCCGATGTCCAGGCCCTGCAGCTCCTCCTTCTCGTGGACGCGCAGGCCCATGGTGGACTTGAGCGCGAAGCCGAGGATGAGGGTGAAGACCACGGTGAAGGCCCCGATGGCGCCGACGCCGATCAGCTGGTGGATGAGCTGATCCATGCCGGCCTTCTGGCCGAAGATCCCGACGGCGAGCGTGCCCCAGATGCCGCAGCAGAGGTGCACGCTGACGGCGCCGACCGGGTCGTCGATCTTCAGCTTCTGGTCGATGGTGATGACGGCGAAGTAGACGATGATTCCGGCGATGGCGCCGATGGCGACGGACTCCCAGATGGCCATCTGGTCCGCGCCGGCGGTGATGCCGACCAGGCCGGCCAGCAGCCCGTTGAGCGCCATGGTGTGGTCGGGCTTGCCCCCGTGGATCCACGACACCAGCGCCGCGGCGATGCCACCGGCGGCGGCGGCGAGGGACGTGGTGACGAGCACCAGCGAGACGGCGGCGGCGTCCGCGGAGAGCACCGAGCCGCCGTTGAAGCCGAACCAGCCGAACCAGAGGAGGAAGACGCCGATGGTGGCGAGGGGGAGGTTGTGGCCGAAGATGGGCCGGACGTCGCCGTGGGGCGTGTACTTGCCGAGGCGGGGCCCGAGGATGATGGCCATCACCAGAGCGCCCCAGCCACCGACCGAGTGCACCAGCGTGGAGCCGGCGAAGTCATAGAAGCCCATCTCCTTGAGGAAGCCGCCGCCCCACACCCAGCTGCCGGTGATCGGGTAGCTGATGCCTACGAAGATGGTGGCGAAGACCAGGAAGGTGCTCAGCTTGATGCGGCCGGCGACGGCGCCCGACACGATGGTGGCGGCGGTCGCGGCGAACATCGCCTGGAAGAAGAAGTCCGTGTACCAGGTGTAGCCCGGGTTGTAGTCGGGGGTGAGGTTGGCCTGCACCGCCGCGGCGTCGCCCGGGTTGATGGTGATGAAGGCGCCGATGTCGCCCAGGGAGAAGAAGCCGTTGAAGTCCCCGGGGTACATCATGTGGAACCCGATGAGCGCGTAGGTCAGCAGACCGATGCACACGATCATGGTGTTCTTGAACAGGATGTTGACCGTGTTCTTCGAGCGGGTCAGCCCGCTCTCCAACGTCGCGAAGCCCAGGTGCATGATGAAGACGAGGCAGCCCGCCAGCATCACCCACAGGTTGTTGAGGGTCCACTGGACCATGTCGACGGAGGACTTCACCGACTCGATGGTCGCCGGAGCGTCGGGCTCCTGCGCGTGGGCTAGCGTCGCCAGCGCGCAGAGCGCGCCGACGGCGAGGGCAAGGCGAATGAACGTTGAACGCGGTCTCAACTGCGATCTCCTGGACGGGGTTGGAGTGGGGGCAGCGGTCGGGCGCCAATGCGCAGTCCCGGGCGCCCAGCAGGACGTCGCGAGCATCCGGGGCCGGTGTTTCGGCGTTGTTTCGGCCGGGTTAATGTGGCTCGCGGGCCGTGCGCGACTCGGCAGGCCCAGGCTGGTCGTGGCACGCTGCGTTCGGTGAGGTCTCTCCTGCTTCGTCTGCCGACACTCCTCGCCGGCCTGTGTGGTGCGGTCGTCGCGTCGTGCGCGTGGGCGCCGGCGCGCGCGGCGGTCAGCCTGGCCGGCGAGTGGCGTGTGCTGGTGGTCGATGGGCCCGCGGCCGAGGTCCCGCCCGGCGAGGCCGAGCCCTGGCGCCCCATCGCGTTGCCGCAGCCCCTGGACGCGGCCGGGCCGCCGGGACCGGGCGAGCAGGTCTGGTATGCGACCTCGGTCCCTGCCCCGGAGCGCCGGCGCGGCCAGGCCATCGCCCTGGGGCACGCGCTCGGCGCGCTGGAGCTCTACGTGCAGGGCCACCGGCTGGGGGCCCACGCCGGCGGCCCGGCCGTCTACCCGCTGCCCGACGCCGTGATGCCCGCGGACGGCCCCCTCTCCATCGCCCTGCGCGTGGATCGGAGCGAGGGTCCGCCGGCGGCGCTGGGCGGCGGCGCCGTGGTCGGCGGGCCACTCGCCTTGGGCGACGCCGCCGAGCTGCGCGCGGAGGTGGCGGCCACGGTGCAGGCCGAGCGACGCACCGCCGAGCGCAGCCTCTGGCTCGCCGCCTTCCTGATGATGGTGGCGCTCCTGCAGCTCCACCTCTTCAGCCGCCGCCCCGCGCTGCGCAGCTATCTCTGGTACGGGCTGCTCTGCGCCAGCGTGTCCGTCTTCATCGGCTGCCAGGCCGAGGTGTGGCTGGCCTTCGGCTCCTACCGCCTCGACCTGGCCACCATCGCCCGCCGGGTCAGCGCCACCCTCGTCATCGTGAGCGCCGTCGAGTTCACCTCGCACTTCCTCCACGATCGGCCCCCCAGCCGGGCCCTCCGCGCCGTCTCGGTCGCCGCCGTGGGCACCCTGTGCCTGGCGCTGGTGCTCGGCGTCGAGCAGGTGGCCGTGACCGCCCTCGCCGACGCGGTCTCCGCGGTCACCGCCGTCGTGCTGAGCGTCGCCATCGCCCGCGCCGCCCTCCAAGGCCACCGCCCCGCGCGCATCATCGCCGCCGGCGCCGCGCTCTTCGCCGCGACGACGCTGCTCTCGCTGCGCCCGCCGCCCTGGGTGCGCGACCTGCCGCTCTCGCCGGTGACCCTCGGCTTCCCGGCCCTGGTGCTCTCCATGAGCCTGGCGCTCTCGGACCGCTTCACCCGCGCCCTGGCCGAGCTGCGCGCCACCCACCACGCCACCCGCCGCTTCGTCCCCTACGAGTTCCTCGAGCTGCTGGAGCGCGACACCATCGTCGACATCCACCGGGGCGACCACGTCACGATGGACATGACCGTCCTCTTCTCCGACGTCCGCGCCTTCACCAGCCTCGCCGAACGCCTGGGCCCCGAGCGCAGCTTCGGCTTCATCAACGACTACCTGGGCGTCATGGCGCCCGAGATCAAGCGCCACCACGGCTTCATCGACAAGTACATCGGCGACGCCATCATGGCGCTCTTCCCTCCCCGCGGCGGGCAGTCCGCCGACGACGCGGTGCGCGCTGCCGTCGCCAGCGTCGAGGCCATCGCCGCCCACAACGCCGCTCACCGCGACGACGGGACCGAGCCCATCGCCGTCGGCGTCGGCATCCACACCGGCCCGCTGGTGCTGGGCACGGTGGGCGACACCGACCGCCTCTCCTGCACGGTGCTCGGCGACAGCGTGAACCTGGCCGCCCGCGTGGAGGCGCTCACCCGCCGCTACGGCGTGTCGATCCTCATCACCGGCACCGCGCGCCAGAGCCTGGCCACCCCCGATGCCTTCCGGATGCGTCGCATCGATCGCGTCGTCGCGCGCGGGAAGAGCGAGCCGGTGGAGCTCTGGGAGGTCATGGACGGCATGCCCGAAGCTGCGCTGGCGCGTCGTCTGGCCAGCGCCGACCCCTTCGAGCGCGCGCTCCTGGCGCTGCTCGACGACGACCACGCAGCCGCCGCCCCCCATCTGCACGCCGTGCTGGAGGCGGACCCGGACGACGGCGTCGCCCGGTGGCACCTCGAGGCCTGCGCCGCCATCGCCGAGTCCCCGCGCGGAGGCCACGCCGCGTGATCCAGGTCCTGACCATCTACGCGGGCGTGTTCTTCCTCGTCCTGTCGCCCCTGGCGCCCTTCCTCGCCGACATCCTGGGCGAGACCAGCTTCACCACCGTCAACGCCCTGGGCACCGTCGGCCTGGGCTTTCTGGCCCTGGGTGGACTGGCCGAGCTGCTGCTGGGCGGCGGCGCCCGCATCCGCCCCGCCGGGCGCCTGCTCTTGGGGCTGCTCCTGGCATACGTGGCCGCCGAGTCCCTGCGCGGCATCGCCGACGGCTTCGAGGTGGTGAGCGGCGTGCTCTTCGACGCCGCCTCGTTCATGGGCTTCCTCGGCGTGGTGGCCCTGGTGCAGCGCGAGCCCAACCGCCGCGCCCTCGAGCGCGCCCTGACGGTGACGCTGCTCATCGGCATGGCCGCGTCGGTGGCCGGCCTGGTCGGCGTCGAGCTGCTCGACCGCCGCGAGGTCCTGGACTCGCGCGGCTACGCGGCGTCCTCCCTGCTGAGCTGCTGGCCGGTCGTCTTCTTCCTCGGCTCCCCCTCCCGCCAGCGCCGCCTCATCGGGTGGGCCGGCTTCTTCGTGCTCATGGCCATCATCGTGCTGGCCCAAAAGCGCGGCCCCTTCGCCCGCAACGGCCTGATGCTGGTCGTACCGCTGCTGGTGCTGGCGGGGCTGCAGTCCTGGCCGCGCCGCCTCCTGCTCATCTTCGTGCTCGCGCTCTCGGTGGTCCCCTTCTACCAGGAGGCCGGGGACAACGACGGCCTGGGGCGCTTCACCGAGGGGCTCGAGCAGCGCCTGACAGGGCAGGAGTTCGAGGCGATGCTGATCACCGAGAACCCGCGCCTGATGGAGACGCGCCTCATGTTCCAGGCCATGGACGGGACCGATCTGCTGGTCGGCCGCGGCATGGGCGGCTACGTGGACTCGCCCGAGCCGATCCCGTGGATGTTGAACGACGAGATCCACCACCCGCACATCGGCTGGTCGGTGTATGCCCTCAAGGGCGGCGCCGTGCTGATCGTGTTGATCCTGGGGCTGGTCTGCGTGGCCGTGTGGCGCCTGCGCGACCCGCACCCGCCCGAGCTGCGCGTGGCGGCCTTCTTCGTGGCGGCGACCGCGGCGTTCCAGCTGCAGGAGACCCTGTGGGGTGTGCCCTCGGCGCTGCACGTGGTCACCATGGCGACCATGGTCGGTTTCCTGGTGCGCCTGCCGGCACCGCCGCGCCATCTGCTGCCCGCGCGGGCGGGCGTGCCTCGCGCCGTGGCGCTCGTGGAGGCCGCGTGAGCGCCGAGCTGGCCATCGCCTGCCGCGGGCTGCGCAGGCGCTTCGGCGCGCTGGTGGCCGTCGACGGTCTGGAGCTGGAGGTCGTGCGCGGCGAGTGCTTCGCGCTGCTCGGCCCCAACGGCGCGGGCAAGACCACGACGGTCGAGATGATCGAGGGTCTCAGCGCGCCCGACGAGGGCGCCATCGAGGTGCTGGGCCAGCGCTGGGGCGAGGGCGCAGCGTCGGATCGGCGGCTCCGCGCCCGCATCGGGGCGCAGCTCCAGGAGACCCAGCTCGACGAGCGCCTCACGGTGGCCGAGACCCTGCGCCTCTTCGCCAGCTTCTTCCCGAGCGGCCGCTCCGTCGACGGCCTCATCGCCCTGGTCGAGCTGGAGTCCAAGCGCGCCGCCCGGGTCGGCCACCTCTCGGGGGGGCAACGGCAGCGCCTGGCGCTGGCCTGCGCGCTGGCGGGCGACCCCTCGGTGCTGTGCCTGGACGAGCCGACCACCGGGCTGGACCCCCAGGCCCGGCGCCGCGTGTGGGACGTGATCCAGGGCTTCCGCGCCGAAGGCGGCACCGTGCTGCTGACCACCCACTACATGGGCGAGGCCGAGGTGCTCGCCGACCGGGTCGGCATCATGGACCGCGGGCGGATCATCGCGCTGGGGACGCCTGCGGAGCTCATCGAGCGGGTGGGCGCCGAGCAGCTCGTCGTGTTCTCGGTGGATGGCCCGCTGGACGGCGAGCGGGTCGCGGCGCTGCCGGGGATCCTGCGCTACCGCGAGGGCGCCGGGGGCTCGCACCACGTGGCCCTGGGTCGCGACCCGGAGGCGCTGGCCGTGCTGATGAAGGAGCTGGCGCGCCAGGATCGGTCGCTGCGCCAGCTCACCACCCACGAGCCGACCCTCGAGGACGTGTTCGTCGAGCTGACGGGGAGGGCGCTGCGTGAAGACTGACCGCCCCGAGCGCGCCGAGGCCCGCCCGCGGCACCCGCTGGTGGAGCTCACCCGGGCGCGCCTCATCGAGTTCATCCGCGAGCCGAGCGCCATCTTCTGGGTCTTCGTGTTCCCGGTGCTGCTCACCATCGGCCTGGGCATCGCCTTCCGTGACGAGGCCGGCGAGGTGCATCGCCTGGCGTTGGTGGGCGAGGGGGCCGCCTCGGTGGCGAGCACCCTCTCCACCGACCCGCGCTTCGCCGCCACCGAGGCGAGCGCCCAGGCCGCGCACGACGCGCTGAGGGCAGGCCGCATCGACCTGGCGCTGAGCGCGTCGCCGCCGGGCGCCGGGTCGCCGGGCTGGAGCCTCCACTACCGCTACGATCCGTCGAATCCCCGCGGCCGCGCAGCTCGCCGCGCCGTCGACGACACGCTGCAGCGCGCCCTGGGCCGCACCGACGTGGCCAGCACCGACGACGTCGCCATCGCCGAGCCCGGCTCGCGCTACATCGACTTCCTGGTGCCCGGCCTGCTCGGCGTCAACCTCATGGGCACCGGCCTGTGGGGCATCGGCTACGCCATCGTCCAGTCGCGCCGAAAGCGCCTGATGCGCCGCTTCGCCGTGACGCCGATGCGACGCTCCCACTTCCTGCTCTCCTACATCATCGCGCGCTTCGTGTTCATGGTGTTCGAGGTGGTCGCGCTGCTGGTCTTCGCCGGCTGGGCCTTCGACGTGACCACCCACGGGAGCCTCGGCGCCCTGGCCGCCGTCGTGGTCGTCGGCACCGCCAGCTTCGCCGGCCTCTCGGTGCTGGTCGCCTCTCGCACCAGCAACGCCGAGACCGCGTCGGGCCTGATGAACCTGGTGATGCTGCCCATGTGGGTAGCCTCGGGCGTCTTCTTCTCCTACGAGCGCTTCCCCGAAGCCCTGCACCCGGTGGTGCAGGCGCTGCCGCTCACCGCGCTCATCGACGCCCTGCGCGCGGTGATGAACCAGGGCCAGGGGCTGGGCGCGGTGGTCGCCCAGCTCGGCGTCATGGCCCTGTGGGGCGGGCTGAGCTTCGCTGTGGCGCTGAAGATATTTCGCTGGCAGTGACCCGCGGCCCGCTCGCGCCGTCGCGCTCGGCGAAGTACTCGTCGAGGCGGCGCTGGGCGTCGGCGCCGAACAGGATCCGGCACGCCTCGAGCAGCCCGGGCGAGCGGGCGATGACCTCGGTGCGCTCGACCAGCGCGATCTTGGAGCGCCGCCTGAGGAAGTCCTCCAGGCGCGTGACCATCTCCGAGCGCGCGGCGTGGTGGATCTCGGCGCGGATGTACTCGGTGCCGACGATGAGCACCTCGGCCATGGCCGGGTCCTGGCGGATGTCCTCGAGGATGTCGAGCGCGCGCGCCGAGTAGCGCCGCCAGAGCCGGGTGGCCAGCCGCTCCGAGGACTCGGGCGCCGTCATCGCGTCCAGCCCCATGCGCTCGGCCTGCAGGAAGAACTCGTCGCGCACCGCGTCCGGGGGCTCGCCGTACCAGCGGATGCGCGAGTAGGGCATCGCGACGCCCAGGCGCCTCACCTGCTCGGCGATCTCGTCGCCCACGTTGAGGCAGTCGGTGAGCTTGCCGCCGTAGACGCTGATGTGGCGCTTGTCGCGGTCCAGCTCCACCGCGTGCTTGCGTGACAAGGAGGTCCAATCGCCGGTGTCCTGGCTGCGCGCGCCGGTCTCCACCACCAGCGGGCGCACGCCGCAGCGCTCGGCGATGATGTCGGCCTCGGTGAGCGGGCGGGGCAGGGCGAGCTGACGGTTGATGTTGTCGAGGATGAAGCGGCGATCCTCCGGCGTGACCACCGCGTCGGGCGAGTCGACGCGCGTGTCGGTGGTGCCGATGCACGAGCGGACGCCCATGGGGATCACGAAGAACAGGCGCCCGTCGTCGGCGAAGAAGGCCAGGACGCGGCGCTCCTCGGTGACGCGGTCGACGATGAGGTGGACGCCCTTCGAGTAGACGTGGCGGTGGGTGGTGCTGACCCCGTCGACGGCGTTGACGGGGTCCACCCAGGGCCCGCAGGCGTTGATGAGCACCCGCGAGGTGATGGTGAGCTCGCGGCCGTCCATGCGGTCGCGGGCGCGGGTGACCCAGCGCTCGCCGTCGAAGGTGGAGCCGGTGGCCTCGACGTAGTTGGCGGCGATGCCGCCGTGGTCCAGCGCCTCGCGGACGAAGCGGAAGACGAAGCGGGCGTCGTTGTCGACCAGCCAGGCGTCGGAGTACTCGAAGCCCCCGGGGCTCTCGACGGTGGAGATCGCCGGCTCGGTCCGACCGATGGCGCGCGCGCTCAGTGGGCGGGGCCGGCGGGTGAAGAAGTCGCCCATGAGCCAGTAGAGCAGGGCGCCCAGGAAGAGGGTGAAGCGGTTCCGGCGGAACCCCCGCCGCAAGGTGGTGAGGAAGCGGATCTCGCGCACGTTGGACGGGTAGCTGCGGATGAGGTGGTTGCGCGAGAGGCAGAGCTTGCGCACCAGCCCCAGCTCGAAGCTCTCCAGGTACTTGATGCCGCCCCAGATCAGGTTGGAGGACTCCTGGCTGGTCTCGCCGCCGAAGTCGCCGCGATCGATGAGCGCCACCGAGACGCCGCGGCTGGTGAGCGAGGAGGCCGAGACGGCGCCGTTGATCCCGCCGCCGACGATCAGGACGTCGAACTCGCGGCGATCGAGGCGATCGAGGTTGCTCTGTCGGAGCTTCATGCCTGGGTCCGGTGGCTGGCTGGGGCGCGGAGTATAGGGACTTCGGCGCGGGGCTGTCAGCGTCATTAGCCGCCCATGCGCCCTCACCGCTTCTCGAAGCATGCAGGTGGTCTCGGGCGCGTGGGCGGCTACGCGGCCCGCGTCGGGGGCCGCGGGGGGGGGAGGGCCCCGGCGGGCTTGCCCCGGGGGGAGGGGGGCGCGAGGCGTCCCCCTTCTTGATAGCCGCCCATGCGCCTTCGCCGCTTCCCGAAGCATGCAGGTGGTCTCAGGCGCCTGGGCGGCTACGCGGCCCGCTCCGGCGGGCCGGATCCGTCGGGCCTGGGGGCGGGCGGGGACGGCCGGGGGCGCTGCTCGCTGGCGCTGTCGGCCGGGTTCACAGGCGGCGGGGCGGTCGCCGGGGGCCGAAGCGCGGGGCGCGCAGGCCTGCCATGGCGAGCAGGCGGACCAGGCGCCAGCGTTGACCGCGCCAGGGCTCGAGCAGCGCCAGCATCCGGGCGTCGTCGGCGCGCGCTTCGCCGGCCAGCGCCCAGGCCACCAGGCTGGGCAGGTGGTAGTCCCCGACGGGGACGGCGTCGGGATCGCCCATGGCCGCGGCGAGGGTGTGGGCGGCGGTCCAGGGGCCGATGCCGCGGAGCGCGACCAGGGTCGCGTGGGCCTCGGCGGCCGGGAGGACGGCGGCGGCGTCGAGGCGGCGGTGATGCCGGCAGGCCTCGAGCAGGGCGAGGGCGCGGGCGCGGTCGATGCCGAAGCGGGCCAGATCGGCGGGGTCACGGCGGGCGAGACGGCGCGGCTCGGGGGGCAGGTGGAGGGGGCGGGGCGGCGGCGGGAGCGTCGGCGCCAGCGGAGCGGGCTCACCGTGGGCGCGGACCAGCGCGGCCCAGGAGGCCTTGGCCTCGACGGTGGTGACGCGCTGGCCGAGCACCCAGGGCTGGACCGCCTCGCTCACCGGGAGCCCGGCCGAGAGCCGCACGCCGGCGAAGCGGTGCGCCAGGTCGCGCAGCAGCTGGTGGCGGGGCACGAGGGCCGTGGGGTCGTCGTCCCGGCCCAGCAGACGCGGCGCCAGCTCGAGGGCGAGGGCCGCGCCCGGACCGGCGGCCTCGACCGCGCAGCCCCCCGGGAGGCGCGAAAAGCAGAGGGTGGCTGGACCGTCGGCGGTGCGGGTGGCGCGCCATGCGCGGCCGGCCTCGATCCAGGTCGTGGGATCGTCGCGGCCGTAGCGCAGGGAGCCCAGGGTGCGCTCCAGATCGAAGGGGTCGGGCAGGGCGACGAACAGGGCGGGCGCGGCTTCCGGCGCGGCGGCCTGGGTCCCTGGGAGCGCGGGCTCCGCGGTCGCGCCGCGGTGCGGTCCTGGCTTCTGCGCCTGGTCAGGCACGCAGCGCCGCCCGGTCGGGCCGGAAGGCGTCGAGGGGAGTCGGAGGCGGCTCGTCGAGGGCCAGCGCCGCCAGCGACTCCCCCAACGCCGAGGCGAACTTGAAGCCATGGCCCGACAGCCCCGCGGCGAAGACCAACCCCGGCCAGTCCGGGTGCGCCCCCACCACGAAGTGCTGGTCCGGCGTCATCGTATACATGCACGCCTCGTGGTGGCGCAGGGTGGCCGGGGCGAGGCCCGGCAGGCAGCGCTGGACGAAGGAGCGCACCGGCTCCTCGTCGGCAGGGTGCAGGGTGCGGTCCAGCTCCAGCGGATCGGTGACCGGCGTGCCGCCGGTGTGCTCGGCGACCTTCACGCCTGCCTCGCCCTCGGCCGGGCAGCCGTAGAAGACGCCGTCGGGCAGCTCGTAGAGGAAGGCCGGGCAGCCCGCGTCGGCGTCGAAGGGCGAGGGGGCCGCCGCGTCGGAGCCGTACCAGACCAGCATCTTGCGCAACACGCGGAACGGGATGCCCAGGAAATCCAGGAGATCCGGGGCCCAGGCGCCGGGCGTGGCGACCAGGCGGCGACAGGTGATCACCTCGCGATCGGTCTCGACGACGTAGCCAGCGCCGCTCGACCGGATGGAACGCACGGTGCGGCCGGCCAGCAGCGTCGCACCCAGCCCGCAGGCGACCGAGGTGGCCGCTCGCACGCAGCGCTCCACGTAGAGCACGCCGCCCTCGGGCTCGAGCACGCCGACCAGCCCCTCCGGGACCGCCAGGCCGGGGAAGCGCCGCGTGATGGCCGTCCCGTCCAGCGCCTCCACGGTCAGCCCGTGCAGTCGCGCGCTCGCCAGCACGCCGGGGACCACGATGCCGTCCGGCGGGCCGATCTGGAGCACCCCCGTCCGGCGCCGCAGCGTCTGCGCGCTGGCGCCCTCCAGCTCGCCCCACAGCGTGTCCGCGACACCGGCCAGCGGCACGTAGTCCGGGTGCTCGAAGTAGGCGCGGCGAAACACCCGCGTCTGCCCGTGGGAGCTCCCGTAGGCGTGCCCCGGCACGAAACGATCCAGCCCGACCACCGCCAGGCCCCGACGCGCCAGCCGCCAGAGCGCCGCGCTGCCCACGCCGCCCACCCCTGCCACGACCACGTCTGTAGTGATGTGCTCCAACCGATCCACTCCTGCGCGGCTCTTTGGCATGATACCCCACCCCCACCGCTGCGGCTGCCCGGGAGGCAACCGCACTCCGCCGGAGCGAGCCCAGAGCGTGTCCCCCGAGCCCCCCCGACCTCCAGCGAGCGGTCCAGCGAGCGGCGACCTGCGCACGGTGCTGCGCGTCATGCTCTGCGCCTGGCTCGGCGTGGCGGCGAGCTTCGCCCTCGGCCTGCGCAGCGCCCCCGTCGCCGTGGGCGTGGGCGCCTGGTTCCTCTCGCTGACCGCGTCGCGCCTGGTCCTGCCCTGGCTGGCGCTGCTCTCCGTGGTCTGGCTGGTCAGCCGCCCCGGCGTCCGCCGCGAGCGTCGCCTCATCCGCGCGCTGCTCGTGGCGACCGTGTTCGCGCTCTTCCTGGCCGGCGGCTCCTGGCTCAACGAGCGCGTCATCAAGCCAGCGCTGGCCGTGCCGCGCCCCAGCGTCGCGGCGCTGGTCGACGCCGGCGCCCTGCCCGAGGGGAGCCGCGCCTTCTACGCGCTGCCCAGCGTCACGCAACGCCGCGCCCGCCTCCACGCGGTCATGGCGGCGGCGGTGGGCGACGCGGCAGCCCCCAAGGACGCGCACGTTCGCGCCGAGTGGGGCGCGATGGTGGGCTACTCGCTGCCCTCCGGGCACGCCTTCGCGTCGATGCTCTTCGCGACGCTCTGCTTCGGCCTGGCGCGGCTGCTGAGGCCGCCGGGCTGGCGCTTCGCCGGCTGGCTGCTCGCGCCCTGGGCGGTCGCCGTCGCCTGGTCCCGGCCCCTCATCGGGGTGCACACGCCGCTGGACGTCACCGTGGGCTCGGGGCTCGGCCTGGCGCTCGCCATGATAGGGCTCTGGGGCAGCCAGCACCTGCTCTTGCGGTCGCCGGACGCCGCGCCGCAGGCCGCTGACGCCGCGTCGCTCAGCGATTGATCGCGGGGGCCGCCGCCGGCCCGGGCGACCTCACCAGGCCACGCCGATGGAGCCGCACAAGAACCCCAGGAAGGGGCTGGCCGCGGCGTAGCGCTCGGCGACCCGGTCGACGAAGCCGGGGCGGGTGGCCTCCTCGTCCGGGAACGACGCGCCGAGGGTGTGGCTGGTGCGCTTGAGCTCGTCGGCCATCGGGTGGTCGGCCGGGTAGCCGCGCGGGACGCGCTTGAGCGCCTCGCCGTCCCGGGAGAACCGCTCGGCCAGCGCCGGGTCCTCGACGAGGGCGCGGAAGCGGTCGGGCCTCTCGGCGATGGCGGCGCGGATGAGATCGAGCGCCGGACGCTCCGGTCGCCAGAGCCCGGCGCCCACGAAGCACTGCCCCGGCTCGAGATGCAGATACAGGCCCGGGGCGTGGACGTCCTTGCCGACGTCGAGTCGGAAGTGCACCCCTACGTTGGTCTTGTAGGGCCGCTTGTCCTTCGAGAAGCGCACGTCCCGGTGGATCCGCATCAGCGAGCCGCCCACCTTGCGATCGTCGGCGACCAGGTGGCGCGAGATCGCGGGCAGCCGCTCTCCCATCGCGCGGATGAAGGCGCGCGCGGGCTCGCGCACCTCGGCCTCGTAGCGGCGCTTGTTGGCCTCGAACCACAGCCGGTCGTTGTGCTGATCCAGCTCTCGCAGGAACACGAAGAGGTCGGGCGCGAAGTGGTCGAAGGCGGCGGCGGTCATGGGGTGGGGCTCCGGGTGTTCAGAGGGTGGCTTCGTGTCCGGACCGAGCGGGTGCCGGCGAGGTCTGCTCAGGGTCCCGCGCGCGACGAGGCCAGCCGCGCGACGGGAGACCATGAGCACCCGTGGTCACCGGCCGCGGTCGAACTGCAGCCGCACGCCGTAGTGATCCGAGAGGTTGGTCTCGAGCGGCCCGGCACTGGTCTGGACAGTGACCGGCGCGGTCTGGATGCGCTGGGCGCCGCTGTTGGCGAAGCTGGCGGGCACACCGCGCCCGTAGACGTGGTCGATGAGCACGCCGGGCGCGTCGTCGGCGACCAGGGTGTTGTCCGGGCAGAAGGTGCACGGCGTGCCGGCCTCGGCGCCCGGCCAGTCGCGGAACCCAGCGTCCACCATGTGCTGGTAGCTGGCGGGCAGCTCGGCCGCCACGTCGGGGGCGATGGCCGGCCCCGCGTTGAAGTCGCCCAGCACCAGGACCTGGTCGGTCTGGCGCGTGCCCTCGATCTGCGCCAGCACCGCGTCGAGCTGGGCCAGGTTCTCGGCGCCCCAGGAGTCGTAAGGGCCGTCGTAGGGGAGCTGGCTCTCGAGATCGGCGGCCAGGTGGGTGCAGTAGACGTCGGTGGGGCCCAGGCCCGGAAGATCCACGGTGGCACCCAGCACGCTGCGCTGGGTGTTGGTGGAGGTGAGCGCCAGGTGCGTGCGGTTTTCGAGCGGGTGACGCGAGAGCATCAGCAGGCCGTTCGAACCCTTGGCGTAGTAGCGCGCGGAGCCCGTCGTGCAGCTCTGGAAGATGTCGTCCAGGGGCTTGCCCAGGTTGGCGGCCAGGCACTGGACGCACGCGGGCGGGACGGCGTTGAACTGGTCCTTGCAGTGCTCCAGCACGCAGGCGCCGAGGCTGCCCGGCGCGGTCTCGCCGCAGGCGGCGTAGGCGCAGGTGGAGAGCTCCATGACCTGGGCGTCGTCGGCCGGGCAGGCAGGCGGGCCGACCGTGTCGTCGACGAGCTCGACCGACCAGTGCTCGGGGAAGGTGGCCTTGGCGGCGTCGGAGATCGCCTCCACGTCCGAGGTGGCCCAGACCTCCTGCAAGCACACCACGTCGGCGTCGAGCCCGGCGATGGCCGCCGAGATCGACGGGCGACGCTCGGCGGCGAACTCGACGTAGCCGTCGGCCAGCCCCACGTTCCAGGTCACCACCGAGGCGACGTTCAGCTCCGGGCTCGCCTCGTCGTCGCAGCTCGCGATGGCGAGCGTCGCCGCCAGCATCCACGCACTCGCGCCGCGCACTCTCATGGCGAACCTCCGGACGGGCCCCGACTCTCCCAAATGCCGGCCCCGACGCGCAAGCGCCGGCCGCATCCGCCCCGTCGATCCGCTGCTCGCGCGACCGCGCGATTGTCCCCAGCGGTGAGCCCGGCTAGCATCCCCGACCCATGACCATACGACACCTCGCATCGCCCATCGCCGTCTCCGCACTCGCGGCCCTCTGGGCCCTCAGCGCGTGCGGTACGGACCCCGCCTCTCCCGGACCCGACGCCTCCGTCGCCGACGCGGACGCCTCCGTCGCCGACGCGGACGCCGCGGGGCCCGACGCCTCGGGGGACACCGCGGTCGATGGCGACGGCACCGCCGACGTGGAGCTGCCGCCGGCCTTCGACCCGCTGGACTGGGTGGACCCCTTCATCGGTACCGGGGCGACCGGCATCAACTTCGGCGCGCTCTATCCGGGTCCGCAGGTCCCCTTCGGGATGGTGGCGCTCTCGCCCGACACCGACGGGTTCCTCCCGGCCGACTTCGGCCCGGCCCACGCCGGAGGCTACTTCTACGACGACACCCAGGTGCTCGGCTTCTCGCACATCCACCTGGCCGGCACCGGCGTGGCGGACTACGGCAACCTGTTGGTGGTGCCTGCCACGGGCGACCCGGCGACCCTGCTGGCCTCCGGCAACACCCTGCGCCTGCCGCTGGACCACACGCGCGAGCACGCCAGCCCCGGCTACTACAGCCTGGAGACCGACGAGGTGCTCTCGGAGCTGACGGCCACCGCCCGCACCGGCGTCCACCGCTACACCTTCGCCCCGACCAGCAAGGCCATGCTGGTGCTGGACGTGACCCGCTCCATGGCCAAGGGTCGCGCCGAGGACAGCCTGGCCCAGGTGGACGCGACCACCGGCGAGATCACCGGCTACGTCCACAACTGGGGCGAGTTCTCCAGCCGCTTCCAGGGCTTCGAGCTCTACTTCGTCGCCCGCCCGAGCCGGGTGCCGTCCAGCGTGGCCACCTGGGACGCCGACGGTTACCACGCGGACAGCGTGGAGACCTCCGGGCCCACGGCGGGCGTGGTGCTGGGCTACGACGCCAGCAACGACGGGGTGGTGGAGCTGCGCGTCGGGATCTCGTTCGTCGACCTGGACGGCGCGCGCGCCAACCTCGAGGCCGAGTCGGCCGGCGTCAGCTTCGACGCGGTGCACGAGGCGGCCGCGGAGGCCTGGCGCGAGAGCCTGCGGGTGGTCGAGGTCGAGGGCGGCACCGACACCCGGCGTACGCTGCTCTTCACGGCGCTGTACCACACCCAGCTCATGCCGACCTTGCTGACCGACGTCGACGGGCGCTACCGCGGCATCGACAAGGAGGTCTACACCGCCGAAGGCTTCACCTACTACAGCGACCTCTCGCTGTGGGACACCTACCGCACCCTGCACCCGATGGTGGGTCTGCTCTTCCCCACTGCCCAGCACGACTTCGTGCACTCGCTGCTGGCGATGGGCGCGCAGCAGGGCAGCTACCCGCGCTGGCCGCTGGCTACCGGCGACACGGGCTCCATGCTCGGGACCAGCGCCGACATCGTCATCGGCGACGCCATCGAGCACGGCATCACCGACTTCGACGTGTCGGCCGCGCTGGCGTCGATGAAGGCCACGGCGAACGGCGACACGCCCCCCGGCAACGCCAGCCGCGGCGGGGTCCAGGCCTGCCTCGAGCACGGCTATTGCCCGACCGACATGATGGACGGGGCCGTGTCCAAGACCCTGGAGTACGCGGCAGACGACTACTGCGTCGCCCGGGTCGCGCGCGAGGCGGGCGATACGCAGGCCGAGGCCGCCTATCTGGAGCGCTCGCACCTCTGGAAGAACCTCTTCGAGCCGGCTCAGGGCTTCCTGGCCCCGCGCAACGCCGACGGAAGCTTCGACGACTACACCGGCATCAGCGGCAACAGCGCCTACGTCGAGGGCAACGCCTGGCAGTACCTCTTCATGGTGCCCCACGACGTCCCGGGGCTCGTGGACCTGCTCGGCGGCGCGGAGGCCTTCGTGACCAAGCTGGACCGCTTCATGACCGGCGCCCGCGACACCTTCAATCCGGACCTGCCGAGCCTCTACTACTGGCATGGCAACGAGCCCAACCTGGTCGCGCCCTTCCTCTTCGGCTTCGGCGGGCGCCCGGAGCTCACCCGCGCCTGGACCCACTGGGTCGCCGACACGGTCTACACGGCGACCCCGGCGGGGCTCGCCGGCAACGACGACGGCGGCACGCTCTCGGCCTGGTACGTCTTCGCCGCCGCCGGCATCTACCCGCTGCCCTGCACCGGCCGCTACGTCCTCAGCGCGCCGCTCTTCGATCGGGTGGTCTGGCACATGCCCGGCGGCGACCTGGACGTGCGCCTCGGCGCCGACCCCCAAGGCCCCGTGAAGGTGGACGGCGTCGTCCACACCGAGCCGACCCTGGACCGCGCCACCCTGATGGCCGGCGCCCAGCTCGAGCTGCCGCCGCCCCCGTCGCTGCCCTAGGGAGGGGCGGCGCGGGGCACGGCGCGGGCACACGACGCGTCCGCGTCCGCGCAGGTCGTTGCGGCGCGGACGCGGTAGCGATGGTTGGTGGAGGCGCGGGGAGTCGAACCCCGGTCCGCGAGCGATTGGAAACAGGCGTCTACGTGCGTAGTTTCCGTGATTTGATTCAAGCTCCGTCAACTCCCACGGGCAGGATTCATCGGAGCCGGATCCCAGAAATCTCACTGTTGAACGTCGGGATCCCGTTCAGCAGCCAGCCTGTGAAATATGACAGTCGAAAATCCCCAGGCACAGGCGACCCGAGGAACGACCGCTCACCAGCAGTTATGCGGCGAGGGCAAACGCGTTGTCGTTGGCGTTTGTTGGTTTCCTACATTTGATAACCGGGTTGCAGGACCCGGACACGCAACCTGAACCTCAGCACCCCCGTCAAAACCAGTTCGCCCCCACAGGCGAAAGGACGGGAGCGACTATAGGGCCCGAGCGCGTGGGGTCAAGCGTCGGGCGGTGCGCTGCTCCGTATCTCGAAGTCCAGGTGGCCCTCCGGGTGCTCGCTGTGCAGGTCCACCGCCTCCACGTGGGCGTTCGCCGGGCCCATGCGGCACCAGTCGAGCATGGTGGAGACCGCGTCGCTGGTGCCTTCCAGCCAGGCCTCGACGCGGCCATCGGCCAGGTTCCGTACCCACCCGGTCACCCCGAGGGCCCGGGCCTGGGTCCGAGCGCTCGCCCGGAAGAAGACGCCCTGCACGTGGCCGAACACGTAGACGCGCTGGGCCACTATCGCCGCCAGGGCGCCGCTGTGCACCTCCGCCGCCAGGGCGCCGCTGTGCACCTCCGCCGCGGTCTCACCCGGATCTGGGCCCTGCTTCATGACGTCTCCCGGTGCGTCGCTGGCTGTGGTCAGCCTCGATGCTACCACGAAGGCCAATCAGCGCCTCTTCCTCAGGGCCCGCAGCCCGGGGATGGCCCGCTCCAGCAGCGGCAGGGGGGTCACGGCGCGGTTCCAGCGCACCTCGGCCGTGCAGTGGGCGGCGCGGGCGAAGGTGACGCTGCCGAGCACGCGCGAGACGCACCCCATGTCGAGCCCGGCAGGAGAAGGCGACACCACCTGCACGTCCTCGGCTCGGGTCGCGACCAACCGGAACTTCACCCGCAACAGGCCCGTACCGTCGCCGAAACAGGCCGCCAGCGGTTCGCCGATGGTCTCCAGCGCAGGCCGCACGGTGTCCTCACCGCAGTCGCCGCGCAGCATCAGCTGCTGGATGCGCACCGTGCCCGAGGGCCCGGTGAGCGCTGGCGCTGGGGTGGCGGCGCCCTTGTCTTCGGTCCGCAGGGCGTCGTCGAGCCAGGTCAGGTAGGCGCGGGCGTCCTTGCTGAAGAAGGCGCGCCGGTCGTATCCGGCCGCAGTGAAGCGATCGGGGAGCACCGAGCGGGCGGTGCGACCCAGCTCGCGCGCCCGCTCGTGATCGCCCCCGCGGAACGCGCAGAGCCCGCGACCATAGGCGGCCCACGCCTGGCGCGGGTTGCGCGCCAGCAGCATGTCGAAGGTGGCCGCGGCGGCGTCGGTGCGCTCGGCCGAGAGCATGGCCTGGGCCCAGGCCAGCGTGATCATGTCGTCGAGGGGCGCCAGGGCGCGAGCTCGCCCGAGCAGCGCCTGGGCCTCCGCGGCGTCCCCGTCGCGCCCGCGGGTCAGGCGCATCAGCGCGTGGTCGGTGAGCTGGTCCGGATCGGGGGCCCCGAGCTGGCTGGCCTGGGTGGCGTCGCCGATGGCGGCGTCGAGCTGCCCGAGCTGGTAGCGGATGATGGCCCGATCGGCGTGGGTGCCGGCGTCCGACGGCAGCAGCGCTACCGCTCGGTTGGCGGCGAGCAGCGCGTCGCGCCAGGCGCCGCGGCGCTCGAGGATGGCGGCGAGGTCCGACCACGCCTCGCCGTAGTGGCTGTCCAGCAGGGTGGCCTTGCGAAAGGACGCCTCGGCCTGGCGCGACGAGCCCGACTCGGCGTACAGCCGGCCCAGCATCCACTCGATCTTCGCCTCCTCGGGGTGGGCCAGCCTCGCGGTCTGCAGGACGCGGAGCGCCGCCGCCAGATCGCCGCGGCCGTGGAGGCGCCGCGCCTCGAGCAGCGCGGCCTCGGGCTCCAGCGCCGCCGCCGGCTCGCGGCCCGGAGGGGCGGCGTCGGCGGAGGGGGCCGCCGCGGCGGGCGCTTCGGGGGCAGGCGACTCGGCCGCCGCCTGGGCACGGGGGGCGCCTCGTCCGGCCGGCGCGACGCCGCCCAGGCCGAGCGTGAGGCCTCCCAGCAGGGTGAGGGCCAGCGGCGTCAGCGGGCGCGGCCGCCTCACCGCGAGGGGGCCAGCAGGTGCCAGGCCCAGCCGGGCAGGGCGCGCAGCAGGCGCATCCCGAACACCATGGGCCAGGGGAAGTTCACCTCGCGCCGGCCGCGGGCGATGCCGTCGACGATCACGCGGGCGGCCCGCTCGGGCTCGACCAGGAAGGGCATCTTGAAGCGGTTCGAATCGGTCAGGGGCGTGCGCACGAAGCCGGGGTGCACCGTGGTCACCGTGACCGGCGAGCGCTTGAGGCCGATCGCCAGCGACTCCATGAAGGTCGTCACCGCCGCCTTGGACGCGCTGTAGGACGCGAAACCCGGCAGGCCACGCCATCCGCCGATGCTGGAGACGGCGCAGAGGAAGCCCTCCCGGGCCGACGAGATCGCCGGCTCGGCCGCGGCGAAGGTGTGGACCACCCCGATGACGTTGGTGGCGAACACCTCGGCGTCCCGGACGCCGTCGATGCGCTTGGGTCTCGTGGGGTTGCCGATGCCGGCGTTGGCGATCACGCCGTAGATGGGCCCCAGCGCCTCGGTCAGGGCGGCCATCGCCTCCTGGGTGGACTCCCAGACGCTGACGTCGGCGGCCGCCACGGCCACCTCGGCCCCGGTGGCTGCCACCTGCGCGCGCACCTCGTCGAGCTTGTCGACGCGCCGCGCGATCAGACCGACGCGCGCCCCGCGGCTGCCCAGCTCCACCGCCAGCGCCGCGCCGATGCCGCTCGAGGCGCCCGTCACCACGACGTGGCGCCCCTTCAGGTCATGGCGCGACACCCGGCGCTACCCGCGCTGGTGCATCGGCGTCAGCTCACGGTGAGCCGCGCCGTTGTAGACCTGCGTGGGCCGGAAGATGCGGTTGCCGTCGAGCTGCTCGAGCCAGTGGGCCAGCCAGCCCGCGACGCGCGAGATGCCGAAGATGGCGGTGAACGCGTCGGTGGGGATCTCGAGCTTCGAGTAGACGATGCCCGAGTAGAAATCGACGTTCGGATAGATGCCCTTGGAGCCCAGCCGCTCGGTCGCCAGCGTCTCGATGCGGCGGGCGATCTCGTAGCGCTCGTCGGTGCCCAGGTGGTCGAAGAGGCGCGTGGCCAGCTTCTGCAGGACCTTGGCGCGCGGGTCCTTGGTCTTGTAGACCCGGTGGCCCATGCCCATGATCTTGTCCTTGCGGTCGATCATGCCGCCCACGACCTCATCGACGCGGTCCACCGAACCGATGGAGTCGAGGAGATAGAGCACCTGCTCGTTGGCGCCGCCGTGCAGCGGGCCGGACAGCGAGCCGACGGCCGAGGACACCACGGCGTAGGGGTCGGCCAGGGTCGACGCGACCACCCGCGAGGTGAAGGTCGACGCGTTCATCGTGTGCTCGGCGTGGAGGATCAGGCAGACGTCCAGCACGCGGGCGGCCACCGGATCGGGCTCGCGCTCGGTGAGCATGTAGAGGAAGTTGGCGGCGAGGCCCAGGTCGTCACGCGGCGTGATGGCCGAGTTGCCCTCCCGCAGGCGCAGGAACGCGGCGACCAGCGTCGGCACCTTCGAGATGAGGTTGATGACCGCCGACTGCTGCACCTCGGGCTTCTGCACCTCGCGGCCGGGGTAGAACATCCCCAGCGCGCCGATGCCCGTCTGCAGCACCGCCATGGGGTGCGCCGTGACCGGCACGTGCTTGAGCATGTCGACGATGTTGTACTTCAGGCGCCGATGCTGCCGGAGCTGCCCGTCGAAGGTCGCGAGCTGCGACTGGCTGGGCAGCTCGCCGTAGAGCAGCAGCCAGGCCACCTCCTCGAAGGTGCAGTGCTCGGCCAGGTCCTCGATGGCGTAGCCGCGGTAGTAGAGCTTCCCGAGCTGCCCGTTGATCGAGCTGACCCCCGACTCGGCGGCGGGGATCCCCTCGAGCCCGTTCACGAAGGCAGGCTTGGTGGTGGTCTCGGACATCGGAGATGCTCCTGTCGTTCGCATCGTTCGCGACGCTCCCGGTGACCGCGGTGGGGCCCGCCCACAGGTCGCCGCGCGAGCAGCGTCAAGGACTCTGATGGGCACGACGCCTGCGCTTTCAAGCAGCCAGCCCGATCCAGAGGCCGTCGGAGACTAGCCAAGCCCCAGGCGCTTTGCAATCGCGATCAGCGCCCGGGTGCGCCCGTCGCGGCGGGGAAGGACCAGCCGGTGATCTCGAGCTGGGGGGCGCAGTAGTTGGAGGGCACCTGTTTCACTACGCGTCCCTGCACCGCGAGCATGATGTCGCGGTGCAGCGCGATGTGGTCCACCAGCGACCGCGCCTCGGCGCTGCGCGGCACGAAGGCCTCGATGAAGTGCCCCTCGCCGTCGTGCAGGCGCACCCCGTAGTGCGTGCGCGCCGCCCCGCGGAACGCACAGGAGAAGGCGTTCGAGAGGCGGGCACCGGCCTGGAAGGACACCACCTTGCCCAGCAGCTCGGCCTCGCTGGTGTCGGGCTCCTTTCCGCCGTGCCGCCGCACCTTGCGGCCGGTGAGCACCCGCCAGACGTTCCCCTCCAGCACCGCGGCCAGGGCCTCGGGCGTGGGCTGCAGGTTGGCGTCGGGCCGCCCGGGCGACAGCGTGCCCGCCGGGTACTGCCATCCGCGGGCCCACTTCAGGACCTCGACCTGATCGGGGCAGAGCTCGCTGAGGCGCTCGGGGTCGAAGCGCACCTGCACGGTGATCGGCAGCCAGGGATCCTCGGCGAGCTGGCGCTCCAGCACCTTGCCCAGGTCGCGCGGCACGTAGCCGGTGAGCGTCTCCAGCGGTCCACCCAGCAAGGTGAACGCCATGTAGCGCCCCTCGGTGCGGCGGTAGGCGCAGTTGAAGTACTCGGTGCGCTTGGCGTGGACGCGCAGGGTCACCACCTTGCCCGCGTCGGCGAAGCGATCGGCGATCAGGCGGGGCAGGGTGGGCCAGTTGCGGGGATCGCGGGTGGCCTCGGGCGCGTCGGCCCGCGCGGTCGGCGCCAGCACGGCGAAGGCTGTGAGGACGGTGAGGAGGCGGGCGCGCATGGTCGGCGATGATGTTCGCCGAGGCCGAATCAGGCAAGAACGCAGTGGGGATGTCGCGTCTCTTGCGATGGGGCTCGCGTCGTCATAGGGAATGAGCTGTGGGTGACACTGAACATACGACCGGGAGCGCCGCGCCGCGCGGGTTCCGCAGGCGAGGCGTGTGGCTGGCCGGGCTTGCCGGGCTGGCCCTGGGCGCCGGCACCGCCGGTATCGAGCACGAGCTCGGGCGCCGGGCGGTGGTCAGCGAGGCGCGCGCCGAGTCCGGGCCGGTGGAGCCGGCGGCGACCGCGCCGCAGGTGGCCTCGCTCGAGTCCGCGGCGGCGGCGAGGGCGCAGCAGGCGGAGCGGGCGGAGAAGGCGCCGAAGGCGCCGCCCGAGCCACGGCCGGACCCGTGGAATCCTGCGCTGGCGAAGGCGCTCGAGGGCGCGCCCGAGGCGATCGTGACCTCGTGGACGGCCGATCCGGCGCCCACCTTCGTGGGGGAGGACGGCCTCGCGGACGCCGGCGGGGCGCTGCTCGCGGCGATGGAGGCGGCACGTCACCGGGGCCTGCGCGACCCCAGCGCCCGGGCGGCAGAGCTGCGCGCCGCGGCCGGGGAGCTGCCGGCGGGCGGAGACGACGAGGCCTCGCTGCGATCGCGCGCCGAGGCTCGGGCCCGGCTCGAGGTGGCGCTGGCCGTGGAGGCGGCCGCGCTGGTGGCCGACCTGAGGCCACGACCGATCAAGCCGGTGGTGCTGGCGGACGAGCGAGGGCGCTACCTGCCGCCCGACGTGCTGACGAAGGACCCGGCGCCGCCGCTGAGCGCCGAGGAGCTGGACGCGATGCGCGCGGCCGCCCGCGCCGGGGGCGAGGCGCTGACGGCGTGGCTGGACGCTCAGCTCCCGCAGACCGTGCAGTATCGGCGCCTGGTGGAGGCGTCGGGCCGATACGAGGAGCTGTGTGCCGGGGGGAAGCTGGTCCCGATCCCGACCGCGTCGGCGTGGCGCAAGAGCGGCGGCGACGAGGCGGGTCGGATGCGCCTTCTGCAGCAGCGCCTGGCGGCCGAGGGATACCTCACCGGCGAGCCGAGCGGGCGGCTCGACGACGCCACGCGGGACGCCCTGCGCCACTACCAGGCCAACCAGCAGCTCCGCGAGACCGGGCGGCTGGACGACGAGACGATCGAGTCGATGGCGGTGCCCTGCGAGGAGCGGCTGCGCACGCTGCGGCTGAACGCCCAGCGCTGGCGGACCACCGCGCGCCGCGGCGAGGCCACCTACGTCGAGGTGAACCTGGCCTCCCAGCGGGTGCGCTTCGTGGTCGACGGCGCGCTGCGGATGGGGCAGCGGGCGGTGGTCGGGACCGGGCGCTGGTTCTGGAACGCCGACGAGGAGCGGCGCATCTATCCCAAGGCCAGCCCCATCCTGCACGACGAGATCAACCAGGTCATCGTCAACCCGAGCTGGACGGTGCCGGGCAGCATCGTGCGCCTGGAGTTCCAGAAGAAGATCGACAAGGACCCGCAGTGGCTCGAGAAGAAGGGCTACGTGGTGGTCAAGGCCGCCAACGGCTACGAGACCATCGTCCAGCCGCCCGGCCCGAAGAACACGCTGGGCGAGGTGAAGATGATCTTCCCCAACAGCGAGAGCGTGTACCTGCACGACACCAACCAGCGGGGCTTCTTCCGGCGAGCGCGGCGCGACCTCAGCCACGGCTGCATCCGCGTGCAGAACGCCCTGGACTTCGCCTCCGAGCTGCTGGCCTGGGACGCCGAGCGGCGCGGCGAGCGCTGGCCCGACCGACGCCTGCACGTGCTGGCCAGGAGCGACACCACGTACTGGTACAAGATCGAGAAGCCCATCCCGATCTTCATCGAGTACTACACGGCGACCGTGGACGACGACGGCATCGCCTCGTTCCACTGGGACATCTACGACTACGATCGGATGTACTTCGAGGGGCCGCTGGGTCGGCGCTGATCGGGCGCGGCGCTCGGACCCGCGAGGTTTGACGGGTGCGCGGGCCCCGGGACAAGATGCATCGGCCCGACGAGGGCTCCCGCCCCCGCACGCCGTGAGGTCGCTCCGCATGACCCGTCGTCCCCTGCTGGTCGCCGCCACCATGGCCTTCTGCGCGGCGCTGATGGCGCTCGCGCCCCTGCCCGGCGCCAGGGCCGCCGACTCGCCCGAGGCGGACATGGCCACCCGGCGCATCGAGGCGATGGCCATGGGGCTGCGCGAGACCATCGGCATGGACCGCAAGCGCATCTCGAACACGGCCGCCGAGATGGCCGCGGTGGGCCCGGACGCCGTGCCGGCGCTGACCGAGCTGCTCCTGGATCCGGTCGCGGCCGTGCGCCTGGCGGCGGTCGAGGCGCTGCGCTCGCTCGGGCCCCAGGTGGCCCAGGGGCCGCTCATCGCGCGGCTCGGCGACGAGGATCCGGCGGTGGCGGCGGCGGCGGCGGAGGCTGTCGGCTCCTTCGAGGCCGACTGGGCCGTCGACGCGCTGGTGCGCTGGCTGGGTCACTCGGACCCGCTGGTGCGCAAGACCGTCATGGAGCAGCTCCAGCGCCGTGACGCGGCCCGGGTGCGCGACGTCATCCGCCGGCAGCTCGCCAGCCCGCCCGTCGATGTCGGGCGCGCCCCCTTCCTGGAGGCCCTCGGCCACTTCGCGGACAAGGACGCCAAGCGCGAGCTGCTGGCCGCGCTCGATGACCCGGCGGACGCGCCGGCGGCCCTGCGAGGGCTGGCGGCGATGGGCGACGCCGCGGTCGTCGAGGTCGCGGCCTACGTGAAGGCCCACGCGAAGGACGAGGACCCGGCGCTGGCGGTGGACGCGCTGGCCGTGCTGGCGGCCGCCGGTGACAAGGGCGCGGCGCAGCTCGAGAAGCTCTTGCCGTCGCTGTCGCCGGAGCTGGTCCACGCCGCGGTCGACAAGACGGTGGCCAACGCCGGGGAGGACGAGGGCGCGCGGCTCACGGCGCTCTCCGGTCACAAGAACCTCGAGGTGCGCGCCGAGGCGCTCAAGCAGATGGCCGAGTCGGGGGCGGGCGACCCCACGGCGCACCTGGCCGAGAACCTGCACGCCAGGAACCCGCAGGTGCAGCTCCTGGCGGCGAAGGCCCTGGCCGCCGGCGCGCGGAGCCCGGCGGCGGAGAAGGCGCTCATCATCCGCTACCGGGAGGCCGCGCGGCGGCGCAGCGACGACAACCAGGAGCTGCGGCGTGAGCTCTTGCTGGCGATGGGCCGGGTGGGCGCGGAGGCGGCGGTGGCCGAGCTGGTGCAGGCCATCGGGCACGACAGCGAGGTGAACGCGGCGCTGGCGGGGCTCGGCAGCATCGGTGAGCCGGCCATCGGCTCGCTGCTCTTCGTCATCAAGACCGGCGACGCCGTCCGCACGCCCCTGGCGGTGGAGGCGCTGGCCGACGCCGGGCCGAAGGCCATCGAGCCCATGATGGGCCTGCTGGTCCATCGCAGCCGCGAGGTACGCAACGTGGCGCGCACGGCGATGGCCAAGATCGGGTCGACGGCCATCGTCCCGCACGTCATCGAGCTGGCGCTCGACCCCGAGACGCCGGGCCGCGCGCAGCTCCTGGCGCTGCTGGGCGCCCTCTACACCGACGAGAGCTACGAGGCGCTGGCCAACGTGGCGCGCACCCACGAGGACGCCCAGATGCGCCTGGCCGCCGTGCGGGTGCTGAGCCAGAAGTCGGAGCCCCGGGTGGTCGAGGTGCTCGAGGGCGTCGCCCTGAAGGACGACTCGAACGAGGTGCGGCACCTGGCCGTCAAGGCCCTGATCTGGCAAGGCAGCGAGGCCTCGGTGCCCGTGCTGCTGAAGGTGCTGGCGGGGGATCGCGACTTCATCCGGAAGACCGCGGCCTTCGGGCTGGGCTATCTGGGCGGGCCCGACATCGTGCCGCAGCTCATCGAGGGGATGGACACCCCGCGCAGCGAGATCCTGGTCGCCGCGCGCGACGCGCTCAAGCGGGTCACCTTCCGCGCCGACCTGGCCAAGCCCGAGGAGTTCAAGCGCTGGTACAAGTCGTGGCGCGAGCGCGAGTCCAAGCGGGCCCAGATCCTCGAGGCGGAGATGACCCTGTCGGACGGCACGCTCCTGCACTATGGCATGGGCGGGCAGGGCAGGCCGCTGCTGGTGCTGGCCGACGGCCCCGACCTCTCGTACGAGTACCTGCGGGCGCCGCTGGACAGACTCCTCGAGGGGCGCGTCGTGCTCTACGTCGACCTGCCGGGGCGCGGGCGATCGACGCGCCCCACCGAGGAGGGGGTCAGCGTGGGTCTCGAGCACGACGTGCGCTCGGTGGCGACGATGCTGACGCGTCTCAACCTGCGCGGCGTCGACGTCTACGGCCACGGCTGGGGTGCGATGGTGGCAGTGCGGCTGGCCGACAAGCACGCGAAGCTGGTGCGACGGCTCGTGTTGGACGACTCGCCGATGCCGACCCTGGCGGGGTGGGTCTCGCGGGTGGACGTGGCCCTGGGTCGCATGGGCGAGCCGTGGCGCTCGGACATGAAGGTCTTCGAGGAGGAAGCCCGGCGCTTCCAGCCCGAGGTGCGGGACCACCTGGTCACTCGCAACCTCATCACGGCGCTGCTGGAGCGCCCGCGGGTGATGCCGCAGATCGTTCCGCTGCTGAAGACCGACATGGCGCTGCGCGGCGCGATCATCGCGCCGATGGGGGCCTTCGATCTCACCGACGCCTACCGTCGCATCGACGTGCCGACGCTGATGATCTACGGGGCCACGCCGCCACTGGCCGAGGCCGGGGTGGCCTGGCGCGACGGCCTGGTGGAGTCGAACCCGAAGGTGCGCCTGACGGTCATCCCCGACGCCGGGCTGATGCCCGCCTACGAGGCGACCGAGGCGTGGCAGGGAGCCGTCGAGAACTTCCTGCTCTGACGGAGGCGGCGCGCGCTCAGCCGGCCAGGGCGGCGAGCCCGGCCGCGGAGAGCGGCTGAGGCAGGTGCGCGTCCACGGCGGCGTCGAGGGCCGCTTCGGGCGCCAGCAGGTCGAAGACCTTCCCCTTGCGATAGCCCCACAGCGCCGTCCGCGCCGGCGCCCAGCGCGGCGGCGTCTGCTCGCCCATCCCCAGGACGCCGCGGGCGATGTCGTCGGGGCGCACCGAGGCGCCTCCGGCGTCCAGGTCGGTGCGGTAGCGCAACAGCGGCGTGTCGGCCTCGAGCCCGAGCAGGCGCTGCTCGATGGCCGTCGGCACGCCCACCTCGACCCCGACCAGGCCCTGGCGGGCGTCGATGCGGCGCGGCCCCTCCTTGCGCACGGCCATCACGTGGACGGGCTCGTCCAGGCGCAGCCGGTCGCGGGCCCGCTCGTGGTCCTCACGGGTCCAGGTCCCCGGAGCGGCGATGATGTACTCGGCCAGCTTGGCCACCCGCGCGCAGGCCAGGGCGCCCTCGCCCAGGCGGGCTGCCCCCAGCACGTGCAGGCCGCGGTCGGTCACCGCCTCCACCCGCGCGACCAGCGCGTCGGGCGGCAGGTCGATGAGCGTGTGGACGTCGACCACCTCGGCGAGGCTGGCCACCCCCAGGGCCAGCGCCGGGCCGTAGGAGAGCTGCGCCCGCGGCGAGAAGCCGGCGCTGTAGTGGAGCGGGATGCCGGCCCGGCGCAGCACGCGCGGCAGCATGCGCAGGAGGTCCTGCTGGCTGGTGAAGGCCACCGTACCCAGCTTCGAGAAGACCAGGCGGTAGCTGTGCACCTCCCCCTGGTCGACGCGGATCGGCGGCAGGCGCGTGCCGCGGCTGTTGGTGCGCACGGTCTTCCAGGCCGGGGTCGGGTCGTCGGCCGAGGCGACCGGCGGCGCCGCAGCGCCGAGCTTGTCCAGGAACCCGATGCGCTCGCTGCGCATCTGCCCCAGGTCGCAGGCCACCCCGCAGTGGTAGCAGATGAGCTTGCGGCCGTCGGCCTCGGCGTCCTGGACGTTGGTGTGGTGCACCTGGGCGCCCAGGGGTTTGCCGCAGGGCGGTGAGAGGCGGTCCTTGAGGGCGCGCTTCCACTCCTTCTCCAAGAAGCGCGGCGCCAGCCCCACGTCGATGTGGTCCCAGGGCAGCGCACCATCCAGCGGCAGGGTCCCCAGGTAGCTGCCCGGGTCGGCGCCGGTCGCCTCGCGCCACTCGGCGAGGGCCTCGCGCCAGGCGTCCCACTGCAGGACCTCGTCCCAGCCGTCGAAGCGGCAGCCCTTGCGCCACGCGCGCTCGATGAGGTCGGCCACCCGCCGGTCGCCGCGGGCGGCGATGCCCTCCAGGTAGCTGATGCGGTGGTCGTGGTACTTCACCGACATGCCGCGCTCGCGGGCGAGCTGACGCAGCAGCCCCTGCTTGCGCTCGATCTCGGACATCGCGTCCATGGCGGCCCACTGGAAGGGCGTGTGCGGCTTCGGGACGTGGCTCGACGCGCTGGCGACCACCTCGACCTTGCGGCGCGGGTGGTAGCGCCCGCCGATGTCGCGGGCCTCGGCGGCGGTGTGGATGATGCCGGCGACGTCCTCGTCGGTCTCGGTGGGCAGGCCGATCATGAAGTAGAGCTTCATGCGCTGCCAGCCGCGCGAGAACACGCGGTGGGCGGTGGTCCGGATGTCCTCGTCGGAGATGTTCTTGTTCACCACGTCGCGCATGCGCTGGGTGCCGGCCTCCGGCGCGAAGGTGAGCCCGGTGGCCTTCACGCTGGAGATCTCGTCGAGCAGCTCCTCGGCCAGGCCATACGCGCGCAGCGACGACACCGACAGGCTCGCCCGCCGCTCGCGCATGCGCTCCATCACCTTCTTGATGAGCGGGCTGACGCAGGAGTAGTCGGCGGTCGACAGGCTGGTCAGCGACGCCTCGTCGTAGCCGCCCCGGTCCATCGCCTCCATGACCGTGTCCACGATCTGGTCCGGGTCGCGCTCGCGCACCGGTCGGTAGATCATGCCGGCCTGGCAGAAGCGGCAGCCTTCGGTGCAGCCGCGGGCTATCTCGATGGAGACGCGGTCGAAGATGGCCTCGGCCACGGGCACCGGCGCGTCGGTGGGGAAGCGGTAGCGGTTGATGTCCTCGACGTGGGCGCGCTCCACCGGGTAGGGGCCCTCGCTCGCCTCGGCGTCGACCACCAGCAGGCCGTTGCGCGGGTCCTCGCGCACGACGTAGAGCGCCGGGCAGTACCAGCCGCCCAGCGCCGCGAGACGCCGAAGCTGCTCGTGGCGGTCGAGGCCCTCGGCGCGCCAGTCGGCCAGCAGCAGCAGCGACCGCGGCAGCAGCTCCTCGGCGTCGCCGATGAGGAAGGCGTCGAGAAACGGCGCCATCGCCTCGGGGTGCGTCGCCACCGGCCCACCGGCGATGATGAGGGGCGCCGCCTCGTCGCGGTCGGCCGCGCGCACGGGCAGGCCAGCCAGGTCCAGGATGTCCAGCACGTTGGTGTAGGTCATCTCGTACTGCAGGGAGAAGCCCACCACGTCGAAGTCGGTGAGCGGGCGCGCCGACTCCAGCGAGAGGATGGGCAGGCCGCGGCTGCGCAGCTCGGCGTTCATGTCCACCCAGGGGGCGAACGCGCGCTCGCAGACCACGTCGGTCCGCGCGTTGAGCAGGCTGTAGAGGATGCGCGTGCCGAGGTGGCTCATCCCGATGTCGTAGAGATCGGGGAAGGCCAGGCAGATGCTGGTCCGGACGGTGGACCAGTCCTTGACGACCGACTGGTACTCACCGCCCAGGTAGCGCGCCGGCTTCTCGACCCGATGCACGAAGTCCGCGTACGGGTGGCGTTCGATGGTCATGCCGACCTCCGGGTGTGGCAGGGGCGAGAAACCACAGCCCTGCCGGCCCGTCAACGCAGGGGTGCGGGGGGCGGCGGTGCCGATTGGGGTTGGTCGGCGGGGCGTCCGGGGGCAAGATGGAGGGCTGTACCGGCCGCGAGGGGCACCATGGGAGCGTTCGACGAGGTGAGGGCCGTCGCCGTGCTGGGGCTGGTGGGCGCCATGCTGCTGGGGACACCGCCGGCGCGGGCGGCGTCGTGTCCGGGGCGACCGGGGAGGGCCAGCGCCGGGCGGCTGTCCGACGCGGGGCTCCGTGCGGTGGAGGAGGGGCGGCACGCCGAGGCGGCGCGGCTCTTCGACGACGCCTACGCCTGCGACCACCACCCGACCCTGCTGTGGAACGCGGCGCGCGCCTACGAGCGGGCCGAGCAGTGGGCGCTGGCGCGGGCCCGCTACGCCACCTACCAGGGTCTGCCCGGGCTGGCCGCCGCGCGAGCGGCCGAGGCGCGGGAACGGCTCGCGGCGGTGGACGCGGCGCTGCAGCGGCTGGAGACCTGCGGGTCGGAGACGGGGCACGCCCTGGGCCGCCTGCGCCTGCCCCCGGCGCAGGCGCCCGAATCGGCGAAGCTCCCGGCGGAGGCGGTTCCGGCGGCGCCGCGCGCACGCTCCGGGCGGCGCATCGCCGGTGGCACGCTCATCGGCGTCGGCGTGGCCACGGCGGCGGTGGGGTTCGCCTTCCTCGCCCGCGCACGCGGCGCCTACGACGACCTCGACGCCACCTACGGCGGCGGGATCGCCGCCAATGACGCCAAGCGCTGGGCCGAGTACGACGCCGCGCGCAGCGCCGCCATCGACGACTCGGATGGCGAGCGGCGCACGATGTGGGTGTTCTTCGGCGCCGGAGCCGCCATGGCCATCGCCGGGACCGTGCTGGTCCTGACCGCGCCCTCGCCCGGAGAGCCGAGGGGAATCGGCCACCCGAGCGTCATCGGGGCGGCTCCGGTCGCCGGTGGTGCCGTCGCCTTCGGTGGCTGGCGATTCTGAACCGGCCGCCGCGCAGGTCCGGCGAGGGCGAGTCGCGATGACCCGCTGCGTCAATGGGCGCTTGACACGAAACGCTCGGCACCTCTAATTTCCGCGCCTTGGACACTTCCCCCCGGAGCTCCACCATGAAGTCCTTCTGCCGCCTCCCGCTCTCGGTGGCCTGTGCCTCGGCCCTCCTCCTCGCGCTCGGCGCGGGCTGCGACGACAGCTCCAAGTCGGGCGCGGACGGTTCCAACACCCCCGACACCGTCCTCGGTGACAGCACCATCGGCGGCGGCGACAGCACCGCGAACCCCGACGGGACGGCCAACCCCGATGGGACGACCAACCCCGACGGGACGACGAACCCGGACACGACCACCGGGCAGGACACCACGACGACCCCGGACGGCAACCCGCCGGCGCCCTTCTGCGGTGACACGATCTGCAACGGCGGCGAGTCGCAGCTCACCTGCCCCGGCGACTGCGGCGGCACGGTGACGCCCACCAGCTTCCTCTGCTTCGAGCTCAACGGCTGCCTTGCCGAGCAGTGCGGCTCGCTCCCCCAGGCGCAGCAGACCGCCTGCGCCAACGCCGCCATCAACGCGGGGGGCGCCTGCCCGTCGCCCACCGCGGAGCTGCAGCTCTTCCTGGCGGACAACCAGTGCCTGGTGCAGCAGTGCGGCAGCGAGACGACGGCCTCCGGGCAGGCCGGCTGCATCGGCGAGAAGTGCACCAGCACCCAGGTCAACTGCAACGCGGGCACCGCCGGCGCGAAGGGCACCGGCACCTGCGGCGCGCTCCAGACCTGCATCCAGAGCTGCCTTACCGGCGGCTCCGTGGACTCGCAGTGCGCGCGCACCTGCTACGCCGGGACCTCCCAGACCGGCCTCGAGCTGGATACGAAGTTCAACTACTGCATCCTCGAGGCCTGCATCAATTCTCCCGACCAGGCGCAGCTCCAGGCCTGCGTGCAGGCCGCGGTGAACCCCACCGGCGGGTCCTGCGCGGCCGCCAGCGCGGCGTGCATGAATGACGGGACGGTCATCCAGCCCGACCCGACGCCGGACGCCAGCGGCGACACCAGCACCCCCGACGCCGCCCAGGACAGCTCGACGCCCGACGCGGCCCAGGACAGCTCGACGCCCGACGCCGCCCAGGACACCAGCACCCCCGACGCCGCCGAGGACACCGGGCCGCAGCCGGACGTCTCCGGACCCGACGCCCAGATGGACACCAGCGGCGACGCGGCCGGGGCCGGGGCCATCCCCTTCTGGCGTGCCCGCTACGAGATGATGCGCTTCCAGGGCTTCAAGGGCTTCCAGGGCTACTGAGCCCTGCCTGCGCTGAACGGCTCACGGGCCCGCTGGACCAGCTCCAGCGGGCCCGTGGCGTTTCAGCCAGCGTGGCTCGGCATCCTCAGTCCCGGGCGCCGAAGATGGCGGTGCCGACGCGCACCAGCGTGCTGCCCTCGGCGATGGCGTCCGGGTAGTCGTCGGACATGCCCATCGAGAGCACCGGCGCGCCCGCGGTGAGGTCCACGCGGTCGCGGATGGCCTCGAGGGCGGCCCGGGTGCGGGCGAAGGCGGCGCGGGGAGAGGCCACGGTGGCCGGCCTGGGGATGCACATCAGCCCGCGCAGCCGCAGCGCCGGCGTCGCGCTCACCAGGTCCGCCAGCGCGTCGAGCGCTTCGGGCGCGCAGCCGGACTTCTGCGCCTCCCGGTCGATGTCCACCTGGATGAGCACGTCGAGGGGGGCAGGGCGCTCCCAGCGGCGGGCCAGCGCCTCCACCAGGGCCGGCCGGTCGACGGTGTGCAGCAGGTGGGGTGGCGCGGCCGCCACGTGCCGCGCCTTGTTGGTCTGGAGCGGCCCGATGAGGTGCCAGCGCAGCGGCAGGTCGGACAACGCCGCGCGGCGCGCCTCGAAGGCCTGGACCTGGTTCTCGCCGAAGTCCACCTGGCCCAGCGCGGCCAGCGCGCGCACGGCCTCGTCCGGGTGGCGCTTGGACACGGCGAGCAGCGTCACATCGGCCGGAGACCGCCCGGCCGCGCGACAGGCCTCGGCGAGGCCGTCGCGCACGCGCTGGTAGCGCTCGGAGAGCGGTGCTTCCATCCAGTAGTTGCCCATGCGCCTTCGCCGTTTCCCGATGTGTGAAGGAGGGGGCGCGAGGCGTCCCCCTTCCCTAGTAGGGCAGCACGTCGCGGGCGCCCATCTCCTCCATCATCTCGATGACCTGGCACATGGGCAGGCCGACGACGTTGGTGTAGGAGCCCGAGATCGAGTCGACCAGATAGGCGCCGACGCCCTGGATCGCGTAGGCGCCGGCCTTGTCCATGGACTCGCCCACGGCGACGTACTTCTCGATCTCGGTGGGCGTGAGGCGCTTGAAGAGCACGTCGGTGGACACGGCCTGCACGCCTTCCTTGTCCTTGCGGAGGTCGTGCACGCAGAACCCGGTGATGACCCGGTGGCGCGTCCCCGACAGGCGGCCGAGCATGTCGGCGGCCTCGGCCGTGTCCTTGGGCTTGCCCAGCAGCTCCTCGCCCAGCGACACGATGGTGTCGGCGGCGACCACCCAGCGCGTCTCGGCCATGCGCCGCGCGCTCACCGAAGGGGTGCCCGAGCCGCCCTCGGGGTCGACCTGGTAGAGCGTGGCCTGCATGCGCCGCACGACGGCCAGGCACTTGCTGCGCGCCATGCGCTTGGCGAACTGCTCGACCGACTCGTCGTCGATGCGGATCTCGTCGATGTTCGCCGGCACGACCTTCACGGAGAAGCCGACGCGCTCGAGCAGCTCCTTCCGTCGCGGGGACTGTGAGGCCAGGATGATCTGCACGGCCACGTGGCTCACCTCCGAATCGCGTGGGCTGTGGAGCATAGGGCCGCGCGCCCCGCTTTGTCAGCCCCCGGCGCGCCTCCGCGTTGCCGGGGGGGCGCATATCTGCTATGTGCCGCGCGGCTCGCGCACCCCCCACGGCGAAGGAGGACGGAGATGGGCCTCTTCGACAGGTTCGGGAAGGCATCGAAGACCAGCCGACACGTCTCGCGGCTGACGAACGCCTACGCGCAGACCCAGGATCGCACGCGGGCGATGGAGATCCTCGCCGGCATGGGCACCCCGGAGGCCTTCACCGGGCTGCTGCAGCGCTTCACCTTCCGCATCGAGGCGTCGATCGTCGACAACGACGAGAAGGAGTACGCCTGCCAGCTCCTCATCGACGCGGGCCCCAAGGCGATCGAGCCGATCAAGGCCTTCGTCGAGTCCAACGACGCCGTGTACTGGCCGCTGCGCGCCCTGCGCGACATCGCGGGTACGGACGCGGCGGTGGGCTTGCTGCTGAACGCGCTGGACCGCTCCCTGACCAAGGAGGGGCGGCAGAACGAGCAGAAGGTGCAGCTCGTCGCCAACCTCCGCGACTTCAAGCACCCCAAGGTCGAGGCACGCCTGCTCGAGCTGGTCCACGACCGCGACGAGGAGGTGCGCATCCTCGCCATCGACGCGCTCATGACCTACGGGCCGGAGACGGCCCTCGAGCCCGCCGTCCAGCGGGCCATCGACCCGGACGAGTCGCTGCGCGTCAAGACCGTGGTCATCGAGCAGCTCATCGAGAACGCGTGGCCGCTCACGCCCTGGCGCGAGCAGCTCGCCGCCGACGACGCCCTGCCCGTGCCCTACGCCCTCGGCGCGGGCGACCGCATCATCCGCGAGACCTGAAACCGTCGCCGCCCACGGAGCCCCATGCCGAAGCGCGAGGACATCGAGAGCATTCTTCTCATCGGTTCGGGCCCGATCGTCATCGGGCAGGCCTGTGAGTTCGACTACTCAGGCACGCAGGCCTGCAAGGCGCTGCGCGAGGAGGGCTACCGCGTCATCCTCGTGAACTCGAACCCCGCGACGATCATGACCGATCCCGAGACGGCGGATCGGACCTACGTCGAGCCGCTCACGCCCGAGGTGCTCGAGCAGATCATCGCGCGGGAGCGGCCGGACGCGCTGCTGCCGACCATCGGCGGCCAGACCGGGCTGAACCTGGCGCTGGAGCTGGCCAAGCGCGGGGTGCTGGAGCGCTACGACGTCGAGCTCATCGGCGCGAGCCTGGGCGCCATCCGAAAGGCCGAGGACCGCGAGGCCTTCAAGGCGGCCATGGAGCGCATCGGCCTGCGGGTGACGCGCTCGGGCTACGCTCGCACCCGCGACGAGGCCTACCAGGTCATCGCCGACGAGGAGCTGAGCTTCCCGATCATCCTGCGCCCCTCGTACACGCTGGGCGGCTTCGGCGGCAACGTGGCCTACAACGCGGAGGAGCTCGAGGCGGCGATCCGCTGGGGCCTGGACGCGTCACCGGCCAGCGAGATCCTCGTCGAGGAGAGCATCATCGGCTGGAAGGAGTACGAGCTCGAGGTGATGCGGGATCGCGCCGACAACTGCGTGATCGTGTGCTCGATCGAGAACCTGGACGCCATGGGCGTCCACACCGGCGACTCGATCACCGTGGCTCCGGCGCAGACGCTGTCCGACCGCGAGTACCAGCGCATGCGCGACGCCGCGCTGGCCATCATGCGCGAGATCGGCGTCGACACCGGCGGCTCCAACGTGCAGTTCGCCGTCAACCCCGACGACGGCCGCATGATCGTCGTCGAGATGAACCCGCGGGTGAGCCGGTCCTCGGCGCTGGCGTCGAAGGCGACGGGCTTCCCCATCGCCAAGATCGCCGCCCGGCTGGCCGTCGGCTACACCCTCGACGAGATCCGGAACGACATCACCGGCTGCACGCCGGCCTGCTTCGAGCCGACCATCGACTACGTGGTCACCAAGATCCCGCGCTTCACCTTCGAGAAGTTCCCCGAGACCCCGGCGGTGCTGACCACGCAGATGAAGTCGGTCGGCGAGGTCATGGCCATCGGCCGCACCTTCCGGGAGAGCCTGCAGAAGGCCATGCGCTCGCTGGAGACGGGCCGCAGCGGCTTCGACCCGCAGCGCCCCGTGCCCGAGAGTGAGGCGGCCACCCAGGAGCTGCTCCACGATCTGCGGGTGCCGAACCCCGACCGCCTCTGGGCCATCGGCGACGGCTTCCGGGCGGGCCTGAGCGTCGCCGACCTGCACGAGCTGACCGGCATCGACCCGTGGTTCCTCCACCACATCCAGCACCTCATCACGATGGAGGGGGAGATCGCGCGGGCCGAGGCGCCGGACGCCGAGACGATGCGCCAGTGGAAGCGAGAGGGCTTCGCCGATGCGCGGCTGGCGGCGCTGCGCGGGGTCACCGAGGCAGAGGTGCGCGAGCTGCGCCACGGGCTGGGCGTGCGCCCGGTGATGAAGCGCGTCGACACCTGCGCCGCCGAGTTCGAGGCGCTGACGCCGTACCTGTACTCGTCCTACGAGGGCGAGTGCGAGGCCGACCCCACCGACGCGCAGAAGGTGGTGATCCTGGGCAGCGGGCCCAACCGCATCGGCCAGGGCATCGAGTTCGACTACTGCTGCGTGCACGGAGCCCTGGCGCTGTCGGAGGCGGGCTTCGAGACCATCATGGTCAACTGCAACCCCGAGACCGTCTCCACCGACTACGACACCTCGGACCGCCTGTACTTCGAGCCGCTCACCCTCGAGGACGTCCTCGAGGTGCTGCACATCGAGAAGCCCAAGGGCGTCATCCTGCAGTTCGGCGGGCAGACGCCGCTCAAGCTGGCGACGGCCCTGGACGCCCTGGGCGTGCCGGTGCTCGGCACCCCGACCGACGCCATCGACCGGGCCGAGGACCGGGAGCGCTTCGGCGCGCTGGTGCAGAAGCTCGGGCTGCGTCAGCCGCGCAACGGGCTGGCCCGCACCGAGGACGAGGCGCTGCGGATAGCGCAGGCCATCGGGTTCCCCATCATCGTGCGGCCCAGCTACGTGCTGGGCGGTCGCGCCATGGAGATCGTCTACACCCTCGAGGACATGGCGCGTTACATGCGCCAGGCCGTGCAGGTGTCCCCCGACCACCCGGTGCTCATCGACGAGTTCCTCGAGGACGCGGTGGAGCTGGACGTGGACGCCCTGGCCGACGGCACCGACGTGGTCATCGCCGGGGTGATGCAGCACATCGAGGAGGCCGGCGTGCACTCGGGCGACTCGGCCTGTGCGCTGCCGCCCCACGACCTGCCCGAGCCGGTGCTGGACGTCGTCCGCGACGAGACCGTGGCCATGGCGCGCGAGCTGGGCGTGGTCGGGCTGATGAACGTGCAGTTCGCCGTGCGCGGCCGCACCGTCTACGTGCTGGAGGTGAACCCGCGGGCCTCGCGCACGGTGCCCTTCGTGTCCAAGGCCACCGGCGTCCCCATCGCCAAGCTGGCGGCGCGGGTGATGGCCGGCGCCACGCTGAAGGAGCTGGGCTTCACCAAGGAGGTCGTGCCCAAGCACGTCTCGGTGAAGGAGGTGGTGTTCCCCTTCAACCGCTTCCCCGGCAACGACACCCTGCTGGGGCCGGAGATGAAGTCCACCGGCGAGGTGATGGGCGTGGATCGCAACTTCGCGCGCGCCTACGGGAAGGCGCAGGCGGCCTGCGGCTTCGCGCTGCCCGGACCGGGGCGGGTGTTCATCTCGGTGAAGGAGCCCGACAAGGCGCTGATCCTGGGCGCCGCCCGCAAGCTGGTGGAGGCCGGCTACGAGCTGGTGTGCACCCGGGGCACCGCGGCCTACCTGGCTGGACGCGGGGTGCCGAGCGACGTGGTGAACAAGGTCACCCAGGGCCGCCCGCACATCGTCGACCGGATCAAGTCCAACGAGATCGCGCTGGTCATCAACACCACGATCGGGCGACAGTCGATCCTCGACTCCAGGGACATCCGTCGCTCGGCCTACGTGCAGGGCATCCCGTACATGACCACCGTCCCGGGGGCTTGGGCTGCCGTCGCCGCCATGGTGTCGCGGCTCGAGGACCCGACCCCCCACATCACCACACTGCAAGAACTCTACGAGCAGCGCTGACCCCGCCCGGGAAGGTCGGCGCTGCGAACCAGCGCCGACACGGGCGCGGCAGGAGCCTCGAGATGAGCAACGACCGCTACTTCGTGACCGTCCGCGGCGTGGAGCAGCTCCGCGAGCGCCTGCGCCACATCAAGGAGGTCGAGCGCCCGCAGAACGTGCGCGACATCGAGGAGGCGCGCGCGCACGGCGACATCTCCGAGAACGCCGAGTACCACGCGGCCAAGGAGCGGCAGGCCTTCATCGACGGCACCATCCGCGAGCTCGAGGACAAGCTCGGCCGAGCGAGCATCATCGACCCCGCCACGCTGAACGGCAGCCGGGTCGTCTTCGGCGCGACGGTGACCATGCTCAACATCGAGACCGACGAGGAGTCCACCTACCAGATCGTCGGCGTCGACGAGGCCGACACCAAGGCCGGGCGGATCAGCTACGAGTCGCCGCTGGCGCGGGCCTTCATCGGGAAGGAGGAGGGTGACGAGGTCACCTTCAAGGCCCCGGGCGGTGCTCGGAACTACGAGATCCTGAAGGTGGAGTTCCGTTGAGCGCGCCGGCGGACAGAGCTGCAGGGTGCGTTCCGGACGGCCGTCGTCGCCCGAGGCGCCCGCGCCTGGGGCGAGTCGTCCGGCTCGCCGCCGTGGCCGGTCCGGCGCTGCCCATCACGCGGCCCGTCTCCTGAACGCGATGGAGGCGTCGGTCATCATCGCGGAGGGGGAGGGCGAGACCGCCGCGCTGGGCCGCGTCCTGGCCGGCTGGGTCATGCCCGGCGACCTGGTGACCCTGGCGGGCGAGCTGGGCGCCGGGAAGACGACGCTGGTGCGGGCGATGTGCGCCGCGCTCGAGGTGCCCCGGGAGGCAGGCGTGTCGAGCCCGAGCTACGCGCTGGTCAACGTGTACGAGGGCGGGCGCTTTCCGGTGGCTCACGTGGACCTGTACCGGCTGGCCGACGACGACGAGCTCGAGTCCATCGGCTTCCGCGACCTGCTCGACGGCGAGCACGTGGTGCTGGTCGAGTGGCCGGAGCGCGCGGCGGGTCTGGAGACGGCGGCGGACCTGCGGGTGCGCATCGAGGACCGTGGACCCGCGGCGCGCAGCGTGGAGATCAGCGCGGCGGATCCTGGGCGTCGGGCGGCGCTGGAGCGGCTCCTGGCGCGAACGTGAGCGGCGCGCCCTGGGCGTCCACCGGCCCCGCGCCGAAGAAGACGGCGCTGACGACGCTGCCCGCCACCGAGGCGATGAGCCACCCGGCCACGCAGGCCCAGATCGCCAGCACGGCCCAGTGGAAGGGGCCCATCCGCCGGCGCCGTGGTCTGGGCTGCATGCCGTCGCTCATGCCGCATCCCTAACGTCGCGCGGTGGGCCCGGTCAAGGTCCTCCTGCGTCTTGCATCGCCTGGGGGCATCATGGATGCTGCGACCGCTCTGGGGCCGCACCGCACGCAGCCGGCCCTTGCCACGGCGGCACGGATGGGACGCAGCTACCTCGACTACAACGCGACGGCACCGCTGCGCCCGGAGGTCTCGCGCGCCATGGCTGGCGCGGCGTGGGGCAACCCGTCGAGCCTCCACGCCGAGGGCCGCGCGGCCCGAGCCTGCCTCGAGGGCGCGCGGGAGACGCTGGCCCGGGCCCTGGGCGCGCGGCCGGCCGAGCTGGTGTTCACCGGGTCGGCCACCGAGGCGAACAACCTCGCGCTGCGGGGGCTCTTCGGCGGCCCGGCGGGCGAGCGGCCGCGGCTGGCGCTCTCGCAGGTGGAGCACCCCTCGGTGGTCCAGACCGCGCGGGCGCTGGTGGCGAGCGGGCAGGCAGAGGGCGCGGACGCCATCGCGGTGGACGGCGAGGGGCGCCTGCGCCCGGAGGCGCTGCGCCGGGCGGTGGGCAGGCAGACCCGCGTGGTCTCGGTCCTGGCGGCGAGCAACGAGACGGGCGTGCTCCAGGACATCGGGGCCGTGGTGGAGGCGGCCCGGGCGGCGGGCGCGCTGGTGCACGTCGACGCGGTGCAGCGCTTCGGGCGGCTGCCCCTGGACGTCGCGAGCCTGGGGGCCGACCTGGTCACCGTCAGCTCGCACAAGCTCGGCGGCCCGCGGGGCGCGGGCGCGCTGTGGGTGCGCCCGGGCGTGGCGCTGCGGCCGCAGATCGCCGGCGGCCACCAGGAGCGCAACCGCCGGGGCGGCACCGAGGACGTGCCAGCCATCGTCGGGTTCGCCGAGGCCGCCCGGGTGGCCACCGCCGACCTGGAGACCGAGGCGCGGCGGCTGGCCGCGCTGCGCGACCGCCTCTGGGAGGGCATCGCCGAGGCGGTGCCCGGCGTCCGCGTGCTGGGCCTCGCCGCCCCGCGCCTGCCCAACACCCTGTCGCTGGTCTTCCCCGGCGCGGACGGTGAGGCGCTGCTCTTCGGCCTCGATCTGGCCGGCGTGGCCGCCTCGAGCGGCAGCGCCTGCACCGCGGGGAGCCTGGAGCCCTCGCCGGCGCTGCTGGCCATGGGGCTTGACGAGGGCACGGCCCGGAGCGCGCTGCGGGTGTCGCTGGGCTGGGCGAGCACGGCCGCCGACGTGGAGCACCTGACCCGCGTGTTGCCCGATATCGTCGCCCGCGCGCGCCAGGAGGCCGCGTGAACCGGCTGGCCGGCCGCCGTGCCCGCGTGGTCGTCGCCATGTCGGGCGGCGTGGACTCGTCCACCGTCGCCGGCCTGATGGTCGAGGCCGGTCACGACGTGATCGGCGTGATGATGAAGCTCTACGACCGGTCCGAGGCCGCGCCGGGCGACGGGGGGGTCTCCGGCGACCCGGGCGCCGGACGCGAGTGCTGCGGCCTGGACGACGCGGCGGACGCCCGGCGCGTGGCCGACACGCTGGGGATCCCCTTCTACGTCAGCGACTACCAGGAGGTGTTCCGCAGGGCCGTCATCGACGAGTTCGTCGACGCCTACGTGGGCGGCAGGACGCCGAACCCGTGTGTGCGCTGCAACGACGCGGTGAAATTCAAGCCGCTGCTGGCCCGCGCGCGGAAGCTGGGCGCCGAGTTCCTTGCCACCGGCCACTACGTCCGCGCCGACGTCGACGCCTCGGGCCGGGTCGAGCTCCGGCGGGCCGTGGACGCCGGCAAGGACCAGAGCTACTTCGTCGCCGGCATCGCGCCCGAGGCGCTGGCGCGGGTGGTGTTCCCGCTGGGCGGGATGACCAAGCAGGAGGTGCGCGGGCACGCCGAGCGCCTGGGCTTGCCGGTGGCGCACAAGCCCGACAGCCAGGAGATCTGCTTCGTGCCCGACGGGGACCACGCGGGCTTCGTGGCGCGCGAGGCCGCCGAACGGGTGGCGGGGCCGGGCGCGCTGGTGAGCCTCGACGGCACGCGGCTGGGCCAGCATCGAGGGCTCCACCACTACACCGTGGGCCAGCGGCGCGGGTTGGGCATCGCCGACGCGGAGCCCTACTACGTGGTCGGCCTGCGCCCGGAGCGAAACGAGGTGATCGTGGGGCGTCGGCGAGACGTGACCGCCTCGGGGCTGGTGGCCTCGAGGGCCCGCTGGCTGCACGGGCCGCCGGCCGCCGGCGCGGCCGTGACGGCGCGGGTGCGTCACCGGCACGCGGGAGCCGCGGCCACGGTGCTGCGCGCGACCGACCACGAGGTGGAGGTGGCGTTCTCGGCGCCGGTGGGCGCGGTGGCGCCGGGACAGCAGCTCGTGCTCTACGATGGCGACCGGGTCCTGGGGGCCGCGACCATCGATCGCGGGCTTTCGGCAGGTCGCACCATGGCCGTGGAGCCGCTCGATGCTCGATGACGGGTTCGAACCGGCGCTGCTGGCAGCGCTCGAGCTGGCGCTGGGGCACGCCTTCGCGGATCCGCGGCTGTTGCGCCGCGCGTTGACCCACAGCTCGTGGAGCCACGAGTTCGACGGCGACGTCGCCAACAACGAGCGGCTGGAGTTCCTGGGCGACGCGGTGCTGGAGCTGGCCATCAGCGCCTGGCTCTTCCGCAGCTACCCGCAGATGCCCGAGGGGCAGCTCACCCAGATGCGGGCCCGGGTCGTCAACGCGCGGGCGCTGGCGGATCTCGCGCAGAACCTGCACGTCGGCGGGCTCTTGCGGGTGGGGGTGGGCGAGGAGCGCACCGGCGGGCGCAAGCGGCGCTCGCTGCTGGCGGACGCCTTCGAGGCGCTGCTCGGCGCCGTGTACCTGGACGCCGGCTTCGAGGTGGCCGCGCGCGTGGTGCGGCGCCTCTTCGAGGGGCAGCTCCGGCACCTGTCCAGCGACGCGCCCAAGGACCCGAAGAGCCTGCTGCAGGAGTGGGCGCAGGCCCACCACCGGGTGACGCCGCGCTACCGGATGACCGGCGCCGAGGGCCCCGACCACGACGTGCGCTTCGAGGCCGAGGTCTCCATCCCCGACGTGATCACCGCGCGTGGCAGCGGCCCGTCGAAGAAGGAGGCCCAGCGCGCGGCCGCCGAGCGGGCGCTCGAGGGCGTGGGCGTGCTGGTGGCCGACTGAGGTGCCCGCGGGCGCGGATCAGTCGCGCCGGTTGGCGCTGGTCCGCAGCAGGTTGACGATGTCCTCGGCGCGCTCGAGGTGGTCCCGGGCCGCCGCCAGGCGCACGCGGGCGGCCTGCTGGCGGTCGAGGTTGCGCTCGTGCCCGCACAGGGTCTCGAGCACGTCGATCTCCTCGGCGATGGCCCGGACCACGCCGCGGTAGCGCATCAGCGCCGCGTCGACCTGCCCGCGGCCGATGTCGAGCCGGGCGCTGGCCTCGTCGCGCCGGCTGGACTCGGCCAGGCGGTCGGCCCGCGTCCAGAGGCCGCCGGCAGATGGGGGTTGCGCCACGGCCGCGCCTCCGACGAGGAAGGCCGCGACCACCAGGACGAGAGAGAGGTGCTTCTTCATGGCCGGGCGAGGGAGCAAGGGCCGTGCCCGCGGCGCCATCCTTCCGAAGCGGCTGGAATCACACGGCTATGCGGCCTTCGGTGGGTGGGTCGGACGCGACCCACCCGGGGCGCCCCCGACCCGCCGCCGCTTCGAGCGCCGCCCGCTGCGCGCGGGAATGGCGCATCGCAGGTGCTGCGACTACTATGGCGGCCGTGGATGCCCTCGTCATCAGCCGTGAGATCACCATCGCCGGCGACTACCTCTCGGTGTCGTACACGCGCGACCTCGGCGCGGAGGGCTCGCCCGAGGTGGCGCGCCAGACGCCCACCATGGTGGAGCTGCGCTTCGACGTGACCCGCTGCCAGGACCTGGACCCGGAAGCGCGCGAGCGCGTGCTGGCCCACCCGGAGCTGCGCCACGACCGGCGAGGCACGGTCCGCATCCGCTGCGACGAGTTCCCCAGCCGCGGCCGCAACCTCGCGATGGCCCGCCAGCGCCTCGCCAGCCTGCTCGCCGAGGCCATCGAAGCGCCCGACGTCGCGTCCCTGCTGCCGGAACGTCTGGAAGCCGCCCCCCGTCGCGGCAGGGCCGGCCTCATCAAGCCCGGCCGGGGCTCGGCGTGACGCCCTCGTGAGCGAGCGCGTGCGCCCCCGGCAGGTCGCGGCCACTCGCCTGCGCGCGACCCTCGACCCGCTGGCCCGCCGTATCGAGCACCTCGGCCCGGTCCGCGTCCTGGCCGCCACCCTGCGCGTGTTCCACCGCTCCCAGGGCGGGCCGCGCGCCGCCGAGATCGCCTACTACGCCATCCTCAGCATCATCCCCTTCGCCGCGCTGCTGCTCACGGCCTTCGGCTACGCGGCCGGCTACCTGCAGAGCGTAGGCTGGACCATCGAGCGCATGGCCTCGACGATGCAGGACATCGTCGCCTCGTTCTTGCCCCTGACCGCGCCGGAGCTCGAGGCCGGGCTGCGCGACCTGCTCCAGGGCCGCGGCGCCCTCGGCCTCTTCGGCGGCGCGTCGATCCTGCTCACCGCCAGCCTGGTCTTCGGCGCGATCAGCCGCGCCCTCACCTCGATCTTCGGGGTGCGCAGCCGCGGCCGCATCCTGTCGACCGTCCTCTTCTCGGTCGTGCTCTGCGCGATCTCCATCCTCTTCGTGATGACCCTGCACGCCCTGGCGAGCTGGTCGGCCATCCGCGAGGCCATGGGCCTCGAGCCGGACACCCTCAGCCCCACGTGGATCCAGGGCCTGGGCGCCCTGGTCCTGGGCCTGACCTTCGTGTTCCTGGTCTACGGGGTCGTCCGCGTGCGCATCTCGCTGCCGCACACCGCCCTCGGCGCGCTCATCTTCGTGCTGCTCTTCGGCGTCGCCCGCTGGCTCTTCGCCATCTACCTGGAGACGGTCAGCCAGCTCGACCTCATGTACGGCTCCATGGTGGGCCTGATGACCGCGATCCTGTGGGCCGACGTGGTCTCCGTGTCGCTGCTGGTCTCCATGAGCTTCGTCCACGTGCTCGACGACCGGCTGCATGAGGGCCCCATGGGCGATCTCCCCGGTCACACGATTGCGCCAGCTCCTTAGCCGGTGCCACAATCGCAGGGATGATCCCCCCTTCGGACGAGCATGACTTCGACCGCGATGGCGGGCTGGACACGCTCATCGATCTGCGCCGGGCGACGGCCGGGGACAGCTCGGTGTCGGGCGTGCCGGCCATCATCCTCGATCCGAACAAGTTCAGGCTGAGCCGACTGCTGCGCGGCGACCACCGCATCTACGGCATCCCGACCCCCTTCGTCGGCCGCCGCGAGGAGCTGGAGGCCGCCTACAACGCCGTCCGCGACGCGCTCAACACCTCGCGGCTGCACACGATCTCGGTGGTCGGCCCCTCGGGGGTCGGCAAGACCCGCCTGCTCTCGGAGATGTTCACCCTCACCGACCCGGTCCGGCGCGGCATCGAGGTCCAGGCCGCCTGCTGCTCGGACTCCGAGTCCCCCGACGGCATCGCGGTCATCAGCCAGCTCGTGCGCCGCCGCTTCGGCATCGGCCCGCTGGACTCGGACACCGAAGCCCGCGAGAAGATCCAGGAGGGCATCCGCCCCCTGGTCGACCAGCGCCTGCTGCGGACCGCCGGGCGCCAGCTCGCCTACCTGGCCGGCGTGCGGTCGCCAGCACCCGGGCAGCCCCCGCCCGCACGCGCGGTGGACTTCCTCCGCCTGGCGGTCGCCACCCTGGCCAACCTCCTGCGCTACCAGAGCGAGCGGAGCCCGCAGATCCTGGTCGTCTACCGCGCCCAGCACATGACGCCGCGCACGCTGACGATCTTCGAGAACGTCCTGGATGCGCTGGCGGACACGCCCACCGTGCTCATCTTCGTCGGCGATCGCCCGCTGCCGCCCTCGCTCGCCACCGCGTCGGCGCGGCACACGGCCCTCACCCTGGAGCCCCTCGGCGCCCGCGACATGGAGCGCCTGGTGCGCGTGATGCTGCAGAAGGTCGAGGACGTGCCCGCCGGCCTCGTCGACGACCTCATCGCCCGCTCCGCCGGCAACCCGCGCCTGGTCGAGGACAACGTCCGCCTGCTGGTGCAGCGCGGCGGCCTGGTCCCCGGCGAGGACCGCTGGGCCCTGCGCCCCGAAGCCCTGGGCGGTCGCATCGACCTGGCCGCCACCACCGAGGCGGCGGCGCGGGCCAGGGTGGCCAGCCTGTCGCCGGAGCTGCGGCAGGTGCTGGGCATCGCCTCGGTGTTCGGCCCTGCCTTCTGGCGCGACGGCGTGCTGGCCCTGCTGCGGGTGCGGCCGGTCACCGGCAGGGCAGGGCTGGTGCCGTGGGTGAAGGACGCGACCGCTGAGGCGCTGGACGCGCTGCTGGCCCGAGCCGTGGCCGAGCACCTCATCGCGCCCCAGGCCCAACCCGCCCTGCTGGGTCAGCAGGAGTACGCGTTCCGCTACCGCGACGACCGGCTGCTGCTCTACGACGCGCTCGAGCCGGGGCGGGCCGCCGAGCTGCACCGGCTCGCCGGCCAGTGGTTCGTCGGCCTGCGCCTGCCGGATCCGGCCCCCTGGTACGAGGTCATCGGCGAGCACTTCGAGGCCGGCGGGCGCCCCGAGCGCGCCGCCGAGCAGCTGCTCCACGCCGCCGAGGCCGCCCGCGAGGGGTACGGCGCCGAGCGGGCGATGACCTTCTTCCACCGCGCCCTGGCCCTGGTCGACACCGATCGGATGGACCTGCTGGTGCCGATCCTGCGCGGCCTGGGCGAGCTGTCGATGGCCACGGGCGACCTGGTTCAGGGCCGCCGCATCTTCAGCGCGCTGCTCGAGGCCAGCCTGGTCACGTCGGACCGGGCCACCGGCGCGCTGGCCTGGCTGATGCTGGGCCAGAGCCACCGGCGGCTGGGTGACCTCAACCGAGCGCGCCCGTGTTTCCGGCACGCCGAGCAGCTCTACCGCGAGCTGGGCGACCCGGCGGGCATCGCCGCCGTGCTGGATCAGACCGCCAAGGTGGTGTGGACCATCGGGCACAGCGGCGCCTTCGACGACGCGCTGCGCTACTTCGAGCAGGCGCTCGCGCTCAGGCGGCGCATCGGCGTGCCGGCGGCCATCGCCCAGAGCCTCACCGGCCTGGCGGCGGCGCAGCTCCACTGCGGCCAGACCGCGGCCGCCGAGCGCGGGTTCCGCGAGGCGCTGGCGCTGCACCGGGACCTGGGCGACCGGCCGGGCGAGGCCAAGGCGCTCTCGGGCCTGGGGCGCGTGCTGCACGCCTCCGGGCGCCGCGAGGAGGGGCTGGACGCCTGGCATGAGGCGCTGGACATCGCCGAGGCGTCGGGCGACCGCGACGTGCTGGTGGATCTGCTGCTGCAGCTCGGTGAGTCGGCGCTGGCCGCCAGCGAGGAGGCGCTGGCCGCGCGCTGCCTGGAAGAGGCGCTGAAGACGGCCTCCGAGATGGGCGACCGGCGCGCGGCGGCCGAGATCCACACGGCGCGGGGCGCCCTGGCCATCGCGCGGGCCGACGTGTCGGGGGCGCTCGAGGAGGTGGACGCCGCCATCACCATCGCCCAGGAGCTGGGGATGCGCCCGGCGCTCGGCCGCGCACTGCGTACGCGGGCCGATGTGCTGGGGCACCAGCTCTTCGTCGACGAGTCGGGCGACGACGTGCTGGGGCAGAAGGCCTGCCAGTGCTTCGAAGGGGCGCTCGGCATCTTCGAGGAGATCGGCGACCAGCTCGAGGTGGACCGCACCCTGGCCAGCTACCTGCGCTTCCTCAGCGAGCGGGGCGACGAGGAGGCGGCCCGCGACGTCCGCGAGCGCGCCACCGAGTCCGCCCGGCGCCGTCACCTCTCGCTGCCCTGAAGCGGGCGAGCGCGGCGTCGCGCCCGCCGGCTCAGCTCAGCTCAGCTCAGCTCAGGATGTGCCGCGAGATGATGAGGCGCTGGATCTGCGACGTGCCCTCGTAGATCTGGAAGATCTTCGCGTCGCGCATCAGCTTCTCCACCGGGTACTCGGTGTTGAAGCCGTAGCCGCCGAACACCTGCACGGCGTCGGTGGCGATGCGCATGGCCTCGTCGGCGGCGAAGCACTTGGCCATGGCCGCCTGCAGCGAGTTGCGCTGGCCCTGATCGATGAGCCAGGCCGCCTGCCACGAGAGCAGCCGCCCGGCCTCGATGGCCTTGGCCATGTCGGCGATCATGAACGCGATCGCCTGGAAGCTGGCGATGGGCTGGCCGAAGGCCTTGCGCTCCTTGGCGTAGGCGATGGCTTCGTCCATGGCGCGCCGGGCGACGCCCACCGCCATGCCGGCCACCTCGGGGCGGGTGTGGTCGAAGGCGGCCATGGCGACCTTGAAGCCCTGACCCACGCCGCCGACCACGTTGGCATCGGGGACCTCGACGTCCTCGAAGCTGAGCCCGCGCGTGTCCGACGCGCGCTGCCCCATGTTCATCTCCTTCTTGCCCACCGTCAGCCCGGGCGAGGTGCGCGGCACGACGAAGCCCGTCATGCCGCGGTGTCCCTGGCTGGGGTCGGTGCTGGCGAGCACGAAGAACCAGTCGGCCTTGGCGGCGTTGGTGATCCACATCTTCTGGCCGTTGAGGATCCAGGTGTCGCCGCGCTTCTTCGCGGTGGTCTTGATCCCCGCGACGTCCGAGCCAGCGCCCGGCTCGGTGACCGCGTAGGAGGCCATCTGGAACTCCTCGGTCATCGGCCCGAGGACGCGCTTCTTCAGCTCGTCGCTGCCGGCGACGATGACGGGCGCCTCCGCGAGGTTGTTGGCCTCCATGGCCGTCCCGATGCCCGAGCAACCGTAGCCGGTCTCCTCGACCAGCAGCACGCCCTCGAAGGTGCCGAGCTCGAGCCCGCCGCAGGACTCCGGGATGTGCAGGTTCATCAGCCCGGTCTCCCAGGCCTTCTTGCAGATCTCGGTGGGGAACTCGCCGGTGCGGTCGTGGTGCTCGGCGCGCGGGATGATCTCGCGGCGCGTGAACTCACGGGCCAGCTCGCGCAGCCCGAGCTGATCCTCGGTAAGGTTGAAGTCGACCATCTCGTGCTCCTCTCGGAAGTGGCCCATGCGCCTTCGCCGCTTCGCGACGGGAAAAGGATGCATCGGGCGCGTGGGCTGCTGCGCGGCCCGCGTCGGCGGGCCGTCTCGGGGGGTGGGGCTTTGCGGGCTTCGCCCGCGGGGAGGGGGCGCGAGGCGTCCCCCTTCATTGGTAGTAGCTGCCGCTGGTTAACACGCCGAGCGGCCGCGTCGGAAGCCCTATGGGGCGGCAAAGAGCGGCAGCGGCGCGACGGTGACCCGCCGGGCGTCGGAGAGGGCGAGCGCGGCGCCGCCCTCGGTGTACTTCCGCTTGATGACGGCCAGCGCGACGGGGCCGCCGAGGCGAGGGTGGGAGGCGGCGCTGCCCACCACGCCGACCGCGCGGCCGTCCTCGGCCAGCACCTCGTCGCCGACGGAGGGCAGGGGAGCGTCGTCGGCCAGGCGCAGCGCCACCAGGTGCCGGTTGGGGCGGCCCCGGTAGTGCATCATCGCGATGACCTCCTGGCCGATGTAGCAGCCCTTGTCCCAGTCCATCGTGTCGTAGAGGACCTGCGACTCGAGCGGGATGTTGGCCTCGCCCATGTCCAGGCCGTCGCGGGGCACGCCGCGCCCGACGCGCACCACGTCGAAGGCCTCGCTGCCGGCTGGCGTCGCCCCCGCCGCCACCAGCGCCTCGAAGAGCGCCACCGCCTCGTCGGGGGCCACCACCAGGTCGTAGCCCGGCGTCAGCAGGCGCTGGTCGTTGCGGCGCACCCGCACCGGGATCCCGGCGATCTCCGTGTCGCGGAAGGCGTAGGGCGCGTCGAGGCCCACCGGCTCACCCAGCGCCGCGCTCAGCGCCGCCTCCGAGCGGGGCCCGATGAGCGCCAGGGTCGACACCGGCGCCAGCGGCTCGAACTTCACGTCATCGGCCACCCGGTGCGCCTCGAAGTGCGCGCGCAGGCTCTCCAGCCACGGCGCCGGGGCCGACATCACCAGCCGATCCGCCTCGCACTCCAGCCAGAACTGACCGCGCAGCTTGCCGCCCCGGTCCACCGCCAGGCCGTAGTTGCCCTGGCCCGGCTCCAGCGCCTTGACCTGGCAGGTGGTCATCGCGTGCAGGAAGCGGGCGCGGTGCCTGCCGGTGACGGCCATCCGCGCCTCGGCGCTCAGGTCCACCAGCGCCGCGCCTTCGAGGAGGGCGTCGACCTCGGCGTCCACAGGCCCGTAACGGCGCGGCGTCTCGGCGCCATCTCGCGCCTCGAGGGGGCGCGCGTGCCCTCGGTGCCACCGGGTGATCGGGCGCTCGTCCATCGGCTCCTCCAGGGTGCGGGATCCGTGCATCCGCGGACTTTACGCACCAGGGTCGGGCACGTAGAGTGGCCGCGATGCCGCGCTACGTCTACTTCACCTTTCTAGGGAAGCATCGCTTCGGGCAGGTCACCCCAGAAGGCGTGGTGCCGCTTCGGGGGACGCTCTTCGACGAGACGCTGGAGCCCGGCGCCGAGCCGATGCCCTGGCATCTGGTCACGCCCGACCCGCCGGTGCGCCCCTCGAAGATCGTGTGCATCGGCCGCAACTACCGCGCCCACGCCGAGGAGCTGGGCCACGAGGTGCCGAGCGAGCCCCTGCTCTTCCTCAAGCCGCCCAGCGCCCTGATCGGCGACGGCGGCGAGGTGGTGTTCCCGACCGGCCAGAGCGAGCTGGTCCATCACGAGGGCGAGCTGGCCGTGGTCATCGGAAGGCGGACCCGGCACGTGCCGCCCGAGCGCGCCCGGGAACACATCTTCGGCTACACGGTGTTCAACGACGTCACCGCGCGCGACCTGCAGCGCAAGGACGTGCAGTTCACGCGCGGCAAGGGTTTCGACACCTTCGCGCCGATGGGACCCTGGGTGGACACCGACTTCCAACCCGCCGATCAGATCCTGAGCGTGAAGGTCAACGGTGAGCTCCGCCAGCGCTCGCCGCTCTCGCTGATGATCTTCCCGGTGGAGGTGCTGGTCTCCTACATCAGCCGGGTGATGACCCTGGAGCAGGGCGACGTCATCGCCACGGGCACCCCGGAAGGCGTCGGGCCGCTCCTGCCCGGCGACGAGGTGACGGTCGAGATCGAAGGGCTGGGGCTGCTGAGCAACCGCGTCGTCGCCGACCCGGAGGCCCCGCGCGCAGGTGCCGGCGGCGCCGAAGGATGAGCATGGCAGTGAGTATCGAGGCGGATCGCGCGGCCCACACCGAGGACCACGCGCTGCTGCAGCGGATGGTCCAGACCATCGAGCGCCTCTTCGTGGGCAAGCGGGAGGCCGTCGAGCTGACCGTCGTCGCCATGCTGGCCCAGGGCCACGTGCTCTTCGAGGACGTGCCGGGCGTCGGCAAGACCACGCTGGCCCGGGCCGTGGCGCACGCGCTCGGGTGCGGCTTCAAGCGCATCCAGTTCACCAGCGATCTCCTGCCCGCGGACATCGTCGGCGTCAGCGTCTACGACCGCGACAAGGCCCGGTTCTCCTTCCGGCCCGGCCCGGTGTTCACGAACCTGCTGCTGGCCGACGAGATCAACCGCACCACGCCGCGTACCCAGAGCGCCCTGCTCGAGGCGATGAACGAGCAGCAGGTGACCGTCGACGACACCACCCACCCGCTGCCTCGCCCCTTCATGGTGCTGGCCACCCAGAACCCGCTGGAGTTCGCCGGCACCTACCCGCTGCCCGAGTCGCAGCTCGACCGCTTCCTGGTGCGGGTGACCATCGGCTACCCGGCGCCCGAGGTGGAGCGCGCCATCATCCGCTCGCTGGGCTACCGCGACGTCGCCGAGACCGTGCAGCCGGTGCTCGACGCGGCCGACGTGGTCGCGATGCAGGACCGGGTCACCCGGGTGCGCACCTCCGAGCCGGTGCTGGACTACCTGCAGCGCCTCATCGCCGAGACCCGCGAGAGCACCTACCTGGCGCTGGGCATCTCGACCCGGGCGGCCATCGCCCTGTATCGGGCCTGCCAGGCGCGCGCCTACCTGCACGGCCGCGACCACGTGGTGCCCGACGACGTGAAGGCGCTCTTCCTGCCGGTCTGCGCCCACCGCGCGGCGGTGAAGAGCTTCCACGACGGCGCGGTCGAGCGGCGCCTGGAGGCGGAGAACGTGCTTCGAGAGATCCTCGACGGCACGCCTCTGACCCTCTGAGCGTGGCCGCCGCCACCGAGGGCACGCCCGCGCTGACCTATCCGGAGATGCGGCGCCTCGGTCGCGCCGTGCCTGCACGCCTGCGCTTCACCCGCGAAGGCAAGCTGCTGGTCTTCGTCGCCATCGCCGTCGGCATGGGCGCCGTCAACAGCGGCAACAACCTGCTCTTCCTGGTGCTCGGCGTCCTCTTCTCGCTGATCATCACCAGCGGGGTGCTCTCGGAGCTGACGCTGCGGCAGGTGACGGCCTTCCGCCACCCGGCGCCGCACCTCTTCGCCGGCGAGCCGGCGCTGGTGCAGGTGGACCTGCACAACGCCAAGCGGCGCTTCAGCTCCTTCAGCCTGGAGGTGACCGAGCTGTCGACCACGCTGCAGGGGCTGGGCCAGCGCCGCGGCGCGCTGCTGGTGCTGCGCCCGGGCGAGACGCGCAGCGTCCATCTGCGCATCGTGGGGACCCGGCGCGGGGTGATCCGCAGCGCCGGGCTTCGGATCAGCACGCGCTTTCCCTTCGGGTTCTTCGAGAAGAGCCGCATCGTGCCGCTGGCCGAGCGCTACGTGGTCTTCCCGGGCCTGGACCCGCGCCCCGGCCCGCCGCTCACGCCCAAGGCGCCCGGCCAGGAGGAGGAGATCGCCCGGGTCGGCCTGGGCGACGAATTCTACGGGCTGCGCGACGCCCGCGAGGCCGAGGACGCGCGCAGCATCGCCTGGAAGGTCAGCGCCCGGCGGGACCGGCTGGTGGCCCGCGAGAACCAGCTCCCGGCGGCGCGGCGGGTGGTGCTGCTGCTCTCGAACGTGATCCCCAGCGAGATCCCCAGCGCGCGGGAGCGCCTGGAGGCGGCCATCGGCCGGCTCGCCAGCCTGGCGACCACGCTCAGCGAGAGCGGCTACGCGGTGGGGCTGGCCACGGCCGACGGCGGCATCGCGCCCAAGGCGGGCCGGGACAACGTCGTCGCGATCTACCAGGTGCTGGCGAGGCTGCCGGTGCGGGTGGTGCAGCCGGGCGACGAGGTCGCGCTGTGGCAGGGCTACAGCGGGCGCGACGTGGAGCGGGTGGCGGTGGTCACCAGCGACCAGCAGCGCTCGGCGCTGGTGCCCCACGCCGACCGCATCGTGGTCGTGGGCGAGGGGTCGGGCGAGGAGACCTCATGAGCTTCGAGCGCCTGCACAAGCTGGTGGTCTACGCGACGGTGGTCGTGGGCCTGCTGCCCCTGGCGAGCTCGGGGGAGCTGCCGATGGCCTGGGTCGTGGCCACCTACGCCGCCGTCGTCCTGAGCTGGGTGCGCGATGTCCCTCTCGAGCGGGTCGCGGCGACCGAGCGCTTCTGGACCGTGGTCACCGTCGTGGCGCTGGTCGTCCTGGGCATCCTGGCCTTCGTCACCACGAACTACCTGCTCTACGCCATCCTCTTCGTGATGGTGCTGGTGGTCACCCGGCTCTTCCAGAGCCGCTCGTCGCGCGACGTCTTCCAGCTCTACGGCCTCACCTTCATGGCGGTGACCGCGGGCGCCATCATCAACCCGGCCGTGGCCTTCATCGGCATCTTCTTCGCCTACCTCGTGCTGCTGGTCTGGGGGCTGATCCTGCTGCACATCCAGCGCGACATCGAGGCGCTGCAGGACGAGCAGGCCAGCGTCGGCGAGCGCCCGCGCGCGCTGGCGTGGCAGGCCAGCGATCTGGTCAGCCGCCGCTTCCTGCTCGGCTCGAGCGTGCTGGCGACGCTCATCTTCATCGTCAGCATGGTCATCTTCTTCTTCTTCCCGAGGCTCGGCGCCGGGATGTTCTTCGACCAGGGGAGGGCGCGATCCAGCGTCTCGGGCTTCTCCGACAAGATCGAGCTCGGCCACTTCGGGACCATCAAGGACAACATGCAGGTGGTCATGCGGGTGGAGCTCCCCGACGCGCGCGACCGCAGCGACCTGCACCTTCGCCTGCGCGGGATCTCCTTCGATCGCTACGACACGCGGACGAACGTCTGGTCGAAGACCGCCGCCAGGCCCGACCGGATGCGCACCGTCGACGAGGGGGTCTGGGTCACCGATGTCTTCGACCGCGCGCGCCGCGCGGCCCGGCCGGACGAGATCCTGCGCCAGGAGATCTACCTCGAGCCCCTCGACACGCCGCGCCGGATGGTCTTCGGCGCGCCGACCATCCTCTCCATCGGCATCGACAACCCCATGGTGCAGCGCTTCAAACGCACGCCATTGCGCTTCTACGAGGACGAGGGCGGCGACATCTCGGCCTCGACGCCCACCGACGTCGCGCTGCGCTACTCGGTCGAGTCATGGCAGCCCCGGGGGTTGGACCAGCGCGTGGAGGAGGACGACGCGCCCATCCCGGCCGAGGTGCGCGGACGCTACCTGGAGATCCCTGACGGGCTGGACCCGAGGATCGGCGCCCTGGCGCGCGAGCTGAGCGCCGCCGCCGACACCCCCTACGACCGGGCCCGCGCCATCGAGCGCCGGCTCTCCAACGACTGGAGCTACACCACCCAGGGCGGCACCGACCGCGTGCACCCGCTGGAGGACTTCCTCTTCGTGCGCAAGGCCGGCCACTGCGAGTACTTCGCCAGCGCCATGGTGTTGATGCTGCGCACCCTCGGCATCCCGGCGCGGCCCGCCAACGGCTTCTACGGTGGCGCCTGGAACCCCTATGGCCGCTTCTACACCATCCGCCAGGCCGACGCGCACGCCTGGGTCGAGGCGTGGTTCGCCGGGATCGGCTGGCTGACCATGGACCCCACCCCGGCCAGCGAGGTGCTGGTCCCCAACGACACCGGGCTGCTCGCCTCGATCCAGGAGGCCTACGACAGCTTCAAGCTGCAGTGGTTCAAGTGGGTGGTCGAGTACGACTTCGAGAAGCAGCTCGCCATGTTCCGCAGCCTGGGCCAGTCGCTGTCGGCGCTGCGCGACCTGCTGCCCAAGCCCAAGGACGGCAGCGTGACCAACCCCCAAGCCTGGAAGCGGGGGCTGAAGGAGTGGTTCTCCGAGCCGACCAACCTGCTGCTGCTGGCGTCACCCTTCGTGCTCTTCCTGCTGTTCCGCCTGGGGGTGCTGGGTTGGCTGTGGCGGCGCGTCGCCGCGCTCTTGCGACGCCGGGCGGCGGCGCCGGGGGGGGAGGTGGGCGAGCGCTACCGCCGGATGCTCAGCCTGCTGACGGGCCAGGGCATCGGCCGCGGGCCCGGCGAGACCCCGCGCGAGCTGGCCGAGCGGCTGTCGCGCCAGGGCTATCCGGCGTCGGAGGCCGTGGCGCGCCTGACCGCCGCCTTCGAGGAGGTGCGCTACGCCGAGCGCGAGCTGCCGCCCGAGGCCGTGCGCGCGCTCGACGAGGAGCTGTCGAGGATCCGCAAGGCGCGCACGGGCTGACAGGCGGCCTCAACCGCGCCGGCGGGCGAAGGCGCGGTCGCAGAGGTGGGCGATGAGCGCGTCGAATCCCAGCCCGGCGGCCGCGGCGGCCTTGGGCATCAGGCTGGCCGCCGTGAGGCCGGGGAGGGTGTTGGTCTCGAGCAGGTGCGGCCGCCCGGCAGCGTCCAGCTTGATGTCCGTGCGGCTGTAGTCGCGGCAGCCCAGCGCCTTGTGGGCCCGCTCGCCCAGCGCGCGCATCTCCGCGCCCAGGGCCTCGTCGACGGCTGCCGGGCAGATCTCGTCGACGGCGTCGGGATCGTACTTGGTCTGGTAATCGAAGAACCTGCCGTCCCGAGGGCGGATCTCGATGAGCGGCAGGGCCTCCGCCGAGCCGGCGCCGCGCTCGAGCACCGCGCAGGTGAACTCGCGGCCGGGCAGCCAGGTCTCGCACACCAGCGCCGCGCTCTCCGCGAGCAGCGCCTCGATGCGGGCCGCCAGCTCCTCATGGGTCGCGACCACCTCGACCCCGACGCTGGAGCCGCTCTCCGCGGTCTTCACCACCACCGGCAGGCCCAGCTCCGCGGCGATCTGCTCGGCGTCCCAGCGGTCGCCCCGGTGGATGCGCACGTCGCGCGCCACCGGCAGCGAGGCGGCCTCGTAGACCTGCTTGGTGCGAAGCTTGTCCAGGCACACCGCCGACGCGGCCACGTCGGAGCCCTGGTAGGGGACGCCGAGCAGCTCGAGCGCGCCCTGGACGCGGCCGTCCTCGCCCTCGGCGCCGTGCATCGCGACGAAGGCGACGTCGACGGCGACGGCCATCATGGCGGCCAGCCCCCCGACCAGCGGTCCCTCGCCCCCCGGCCACGACGCCCTCCCGTCTCGGCCGAAGGTCAGCGGCCAGGCCTCGCGCCCCAGCCGCGTCAGCGCGCCCACCACCGCCGCGCCGCTCACCAGGGACACGTCGTGCTCGCCGCTGCGCCCACCCATCAACACCGCGACCCGCATGGAGCTCCTCCTGCCTGCGGCGATCGAAGCACGGGCCCGGCCTCCAAGCCAGTTCCCCGGCGCCCTTGACCCGAGGGCGGCCAGCCCGGAGGCTCCAGGCATGCAGGACGAGAGCGGCGAGCGCGGGTGGACCAGGAAGCGGGCGTCGGTGTGGGCGCGGCGTGGCGTGCTGGTCGTCTTCGTCGGCGCGGGGCTGCTGCTGTGGCGTGCGATGGAGCCGCTGGAGATCGTGCTGGCCTTCGACGTGGATCCCACCTTCGCGTCGGACGACTCGGGCGCGCTGAGCCGTGAGGACCTGCGGCGCGTCCACGGGCGCCTGCTGGACATGGACGGCGACGAGCGGGCCCGGCTCAGCGTGGAGCTGCCCGATGGCCTGACGGGCCCGGTCACACCGGCAGTGGCGCTGCGCCTGCCACGCGGTCACTACATCGCCGACATGCACCTGGTCGCGACCGAGGGCCGGCAGGCGCGTCGGGCGGTCAGGCTCGAGGTGGAGGAGGCCGGCTTCCGGCGCCTGAACCTGGGCCGCTGAGGCGCGTGGCGCCGTCAGTCGAGCGCGTCCTCCGGCTCGGCCGGGAGCACCTCGACCTCCAGCCCGTCCTCGCGCAGCACCAGGCGCAGCCGATCGCCCGAGCGGGCGCGGCCTCCCAGGATGGCCCGCGCCACCGCCGTCTCGCACTGGCGCTGTACGGCGCCGCGCATCGGGCGGGCGCCCAGCGCGGGCTCCCAGCCGCCGTGGTCGATGAGCCAGGCCACCACCTCCGGTGAGGCCTCGTAGCGGATCCCGCGCTCGGCCTGGAGGCGATCGGACGACTCGCCCACGAGGATCGCGGTGATGGCCGCGACGTCCGCGCGCGCCAGCGGGCCGAACACGCAGTGCTCCTCGATGCGTCCCCACAGCTCGGGCGGCAGCGCCTTGCGAGCCGCCGCCCGCACCCGCTCCATGTCCTCGGGCCCGGGCCGCGCCATGTCGTCGCCCTCGCCGAAGCCGATGCGGCGCTTCCGGTAGCCATCCAGCGCGTCGGCGCCCAGGTTCGACGTCATGATGATCACCGTGCTGGACAGGTTCAGCACGCGCCCCTTGGCGTCGGTGACCCGGCCCTCGTCGAGGATCTGCAGCAGGATGTTCAGCACATCGGCGTGCGCCTTCTCGATCTCGTCGAAGAGCATGATCTGGTAGGGGCGGCGCGAGAGCGAGGCGGTCAGCGCGCCGGCCTCCTCGTGGCCCACGTACCCGGGCGCCGCGCCGAGCAGCCGGCTGACCGTGTGCCTCTCCATGTACTCGCTCATGTCGAAGCGGGTCAGGGCGTCCTTCGAGCAGAACAAGAAGTCGGCCAACACCTTGGCGGTCTCGGTCTTGCCGACCCCCGTCGGGCCAAGGAACAGGAACGAGCCGATGGGGCGCTGGGAGGCGAAGCCGGCGCTGTTGCGCTGGATGACCTGGCTGACCACGTCGAGCACGTCGGGGTGGCCGACGATGCGCTCGCCCAGGAAGTCGCGGATGCCCAGGATGCGCTCGGAGTCGCTCATCAGCAGACGCTCGACCGGGATGCGGGCGACCTCGCTGACCACCTCGGCGATGTCGGCCGGCTCGACCGACTCCTTGCCCTGGCGGACGGCGCGCGCGGCGGCCGTGTCGATGAGGTTGATGGCCTTGTCGGGCAGGCGGCGATCCACGATGTAGCGCCGGCTCATCCGCACCGCCGCCTCCAGCGACTCGGGCAGGTAGACGACGCCGTGGTGGGTCTCGTACTGCGGGACGATGCCGCGCAGGATGTGCAGCGCGTCGGCCTCGTTGGGCTCCTCCACCTCCAGCGGCTGGAAGCGCCGCTCCAGGGCGGGGTCGCGCTCGATGTGGCGGTGGTACTCGCGGGTGGTGGTGGCCCCGATGCAGGGGAACTCGCCCCGCGCCAGGGCGGCCTTGAGGTCGTTGGCCGCGTCCATGGCCCCGTCACCGGCGCCGGCGCCCACCAGGGTGTGGATCTCGTCGATGAAGACGATGACGCGGCCCGCCGACTGGCGCACCTCTTCCTTGAGCTGGGCCATGCGGCGCGAGAACGCACCACGCAGCTCGGTGCCCGCGACCAGGCTGCCCACGTCCAGGCTGATGATCACGCGGTCGCGCAGCGCCGGGATGCGCTCGCCGTGCTCGAGCAGCGCCCGGGCCAGGCCCTCGACCACCGCGGTCTTGCCCACGCCAGGCTCGCCGACCAGGCAGGGGTTGTTCGAGCGCCGCTTGTTGAGGATGTCGATCATCGCCTCGATGAGCGCGTGGCGACCGATGACCGGGTCGATGCGTCCCGCGGCCGCCTCGGCGGTCAGGTTGCGGCCCAGGCTGGTCAGCAGCGGGAACTGCTCGGCGTCGAGCATCCAGGGCTCGGCCTCCTCGACGGCCGGGACGGGCAGCGGGCGGACGGCGGTGCCCACGGGCGGCAGCACGATGGGCTCGTCGGTCTCGCCCTCGTCCCAGGTGGGCTGCTGCCGCGCGACGGCGGCTTGGGGGCGGGCAGGGCGGGCGGGCTCGCGCTCCGGCTCCAGCACGCCGACCGGGCGCTCGGGCTCGCCTCGGAAGGGTCGGGTCGGCGGCGGCCGCCGCGTCAGCTCGCGCGGGACCGGCCCGTGGATGCGCGAGAGCACCATGGTCCGCACCTCGCGCGGCTGGGTGCCCAGGTAGACGAAGATCCGGTAGGCGACCGACTGGGTGTCCCGGGTCAGCGCCAGCAGCAGGTGCAGGCTGGAGACCAGCGCCGCGTCGGTGCGCCGGGCCGCGTCGAACATGCGCTCGACCATCAGCTCCAGCAGATCCTGCGCATCCTCGAGGCGACCGGTCTCACGCTTGACGTACTTGAGCCCTTCCAGCACCCGCTCGGCATCGATGCGAAGATCCCCGAGCAGCTGCGCCGCCCGGTTCGGGCTGGTCAGCATCCCGAGCAGGATGTGCCCGGTCGTGATCGAGTGCCCCCCCGCCCGAGCCATCTCGCTGGCCTCCTCGAGGATGTGCTCGACCTCGATGCTCTGGCGCATTGACGACCTCGCGCGGTTCCGTCGGCGTGGATAGCACACGCGATCCAGCCGCGCCACGACTCGCGCGGAGTCCGCGGCGGGGGGGGGGGGGGGGGGGGGGGGGGGGGGGGGCCGGGGCCGGGCGGGGCCGCCGAGACCGTGGGCCGAGACCGGGACCGAGACCGAGACCGAGGCCGAGGCCGAGACCGAGACCGAGACCGAGACCGAGACCGAGACCGAGGCCGAGGCCGAGGCCGAGACCAGCACGAGACCGGGGCCGAGACCGAGACCGAGACCGAGGAGGCCGAGGCCGAGACCAGCACCGAGACCGAGACCGAGACCGAGACCGAGACCGAGACCGAGACCAGAGAGCCGAGGAGCCGAGACCGAGACCGAGACCGAGACCGAGACCGAGGGCCGAGACCAGGCCGAGGCCAGGCACCGAGACCGAGACCAGGGCCGAGACCGAGACCGGCGCCGAGAGACCGAGACCAGCGCCGAGGCCGAGACCGATACCGAGACCCGGTCGTGACACCGAGAGGCTGGGACCGACACCCAGGCTGGCACTGGTCCGGCCACCGCCCGGACTCAGCCAGGCGGACCCGGACCCGGCCACGGCCACGGACTCAGACGCCGTGGACCCGGACCCGGACCCGGCATGGACTCAGCCGTGGACCGGCCACGGACGCGGACTCGGAACCGGCCACGGACCCGGACTCAGACTCGGCCGCGGACCTGGACTCGGACACGGCTACGGATCGGCCACGGTCACGGACTCGGACTCGGCCACGGACCCGGACTCAGCCACGGACTCGGACCCAGCCGCGGACTCGAACCACGGACCCGGACTCGGCCGCGGACTCGGCCACGGACTCCGGACTCGGACTCGGACACGGACTCGGCCACGGACTCGGTCCCGGACTCGGACACGGTCCCAGCCACGGCCCCGGCCCCTCAGCCATCGCCCCGGCTCCAGGGCCGCCAGTTGAGGTGGGTGTCGCCACTTCGGCGCTGGGCCGTCAAGGACCTGCGTCGCTTCGCTCCTCGGCCGCTTCGCGGCGGCCTTCGGCCGTCCCTGACGGCCCAGCGCCGAAGCGGCTGGTGGTGGGGGCTCAACTGGCGGCCCTGGAGGCGAGAGATGGTTGGCGAGTCGGGGATGGACGCGGAGCGGGTGGCGGCGCGGGCGGCGGTGGGGCTCTTCGGGTTGGCGCGGGGGTTGTCGCCTTCGTTCCGGGGCTTGGGCGACCAGGCGACCCGGGCGGGGGCGTCGGTGGCGCTGAACCTGGCCGAGGGCGGCGGGCGCTTCGGGCGGGACCGGGTGCAGCACTACCGCATCGCCTACGGCAGCGCCCGGGAGGCCTCGATGGCGCTGGAGCTGATGGTCGGCGCCGGAGCGGTGCCGGAGGCGGCCGGAGCGGAGGTGCTGGAGCTGCTGGACCGGGTCAAGGCGATGACGTGGCGGATGATCCATCCGCGGCGGTAGCGCGGGCGGCGGCGGCGGTCCGCGAGGCCGCCGCCGCCTCGAGACCGGCTCAGACCGGGACCGAGACCGAGACCGAGACCGGGACCGAGGCCGAGACCGGCACCGAGGCCGAGACCGAGACCGAGACCGAGACCGCCACCGAGCCTGAGAGCCGGGACCACCGAGACCGAGACCGAGACCGAGGCCGACCGAGACCGAGACCGAGACCGAGCCCGCCACCGAGACCGAGCCCGCCACCGAGCCACCGGAGCACCGAGACCGAGGCCGGCACCGAGACCGAGACCGAGACCGAGAGCGCCGAGGCCGCCACCGAGACCGAGAGCCACCGAGACCGAGTCCGACGCCGCCACCAAGACCGACCCCGCCACCAAGACCGAGTCGCACGCCGCCACCAAGACCGACCCCGCCACCAAGACCGAGTCCCACGCCGCCACCAAGACCAACCCCGCCACCGCCCCCGACCCGCCCCCCCATCGATGCAGAGGCGCCGAATGAGGCGAGCGAGGCCGCCGCTGACGGCGACGCGACCGAGGGCAGCCCGAGTCGGGCCCCAGGCCCGTCGCAGGGCTGACCCGAGGGAGCGGCGTCGTCAGCGGCGGCCGTAGCCGACTCAGGCGGTGCCTCGGCCGACCCCGCGGCCTCGGTGCCGCTACTTGAATCGATCCGGGGCTTTGGCTGCCAGGTGGAACCCGTCCCAGGCGGGGTTGCGGTCGTGGGGGGGCATGGGGACCATCGGCTCCTTCTGCAGCGAGGCGCCGCCGTCGACGCGGAGGGTCGTGCCGGTGATGAAGGCGGCTGCGGGGGTGAGGAGGAAGGTCACCGCGGCCGAGCACTCGCTCTCGGTGGCGAGGCGCGAGGAGGGGTTGCGGGGCATGACCCTGGCGGCGACGGCCTGGACGGGCTCGGGGTAGTTGGCCAGGCCGCTCGAGAGGACGTAGCCCGGCGCCACCGCGTTGACCCGGACGCCGGCTGGCGCCCACTCGATGGCCAGGCTCATGGTGAGGTTGACCACGGCGGCGCGCGCGGCCCCGGTGTGGGCCATGCCCGGGAAGCCGTTCCACATGTCGGCGACCACGCTCACGATGCGGCCGCCGTGGGCGCCCATCGCGTGGCGGTAGCAGGACTGGCTGACCCAGAAGGTGCCGTTGAGGTTGGTGTCGATGACCGCACGCCAGCCCTTGGGGCGGATGTGCGCCGCCGGCGACGCGAACTGGCCGCCGGCGTTGTTGATCAGCATGTCCAGCCGGCCGTGCCGGGCGACCACCGCGGCGATGGCCTCGTCCACCGCCACCTCGTCCCGGATGTTCATCGGCTGCGCGGCCGCTCGTCCGCCCGCCTCGTGGATCTCGGCGACCACGGCGTCCAGCGGCTCGGGCCGCCGCCCCGACACCACCACCGTCGCCCCCAGGGCCGCCAGCTCGTGGGCGATGCAGCGGCCGATGCCCGTGCCGCCGCCGGTGACCAGGGCCACCTCGCCGGCGAAGAGACCATCGCGGAAGACGCTGGAGTAGGGACCGGCCACGCTCACCTCGAATGCTGTGGTTCGTCCTGCCCATAGCCCCTGGCGCGGCCCGGCGGCAAGCGACCGGAGCGCTGGACTCCGCCCCCCGTGAGGCCGCATGGTCGCGACATGGAGGAGGCAGCGATGCCGCAGCAGTACAGCGCGCGAGGCGTGGGGGCCGCGCCGGACCCCGAGACCGGCTTCGATGGACTGGGCGCACCGATCGGGGACTTCACGCGCAGCGCGGCCGCGGCCGCGATCGGCAGGCTGGCCCGACGTTCGGGGCTCTTCTGCTTCCACTTCGAGCACCGCGTGCGCCTGCCGCTGCCCGAGCACTGGCTGCCCGAGGGGCGCCCGGACCTGGGCGAGCCTCCCGGCTGGCAGGCGGGGGTGCTGCCGGAGTCGAAGTATCAGACCTTCCGGCACGACCTGCTCCTGGGCAGCTTCCATCCGGGCCACCGGGGCAAGTGGAGCGCTCACGAGCTGTGCCACGGGTTGGCAGGCTTCGCCTGGAAGCCGGGCGCCACGCCGCTCTTCCACGCGCTGGCCGCGCGGCTGGCCGAGGCCCTGCCGGTGGCGCTGTGGTACTTCCTGGACGAGGCCGGGCTGGCCCGCTGCAGCCAGCACGCCGGCGGCGGCCCGCTCCACGGGGACTTCTGCGCGCGCTGCGAGGAGGCGGCCCTGGCCGGACCGGTGGACGACGGCGCCGCCGAGCGGTGGCTCGAGGAGGGCCGCGCCTTCGTGTTGCGCGAGCTGGACGCGGTGGAGCGCTCGCGACGCGAGGGGCGCTCGGTGGCTCACCGCCTGGGGCCGCTCGATCTCGCCAGCGACGGCCTCGCCTACGCCGCCGCCCACGGCCCGCGCCTGGGCTCCGAGGAGATGGAGCGCTACGTCAGCGCCTTCTTCGCGCCCGGTCAGGGCCACCACCCGGACCTGGACGCGCTGTCGGCGCGCGTGCTGGAGCTCACCGACGCGCTCACCCTGGGGCGACCCGCCGCGCCGCTGGCCGGCGACCGCTGGCGCTGGATCACGCAGGATCTGGGCTCTCGCCTGCTCGAGGTGCGCGCCGACTGCGATGGCGAGATCCTCGACGTCCTCGACACGCTCATCGATCGCCTGGCCGCCGAGCCGGGCCCCGAGGCCGTCGAGGCCGCCTGGGACGCCTACGCCGACCTCTACACCGAGTGGGTGCTGCCCACGCCGGAGGACGTGTTCGCGACGGGCTACGACCTGCCGACGGTGGCCGGCCGCTCGGTGCGGCAGCTCGCGGAGGGAGTGGCCTCGGCCTGTCCCGGAACCTGGGAGGCCCTCGACGCCGAGCGCGGCGCGGTGATGACGCGCTTCGTGGCCCAGGACGCGGCGATCCGTCTGCCGGTCGGGCGCCGCTTCGCCGGCTGGCTGCGGGCGGCGTGGCCCGGGCCGCTCGCCGACCTCGCCACCTACGAGGCGAGCCTGGCCCACCCTCCCGCCGCCGACGCCGAGGCGCTGACCCTGGGCAGCGCACCCGAGCTGGGCCGGGACGAGGCCGTGGCGCTCTCGCGTGGGGTGGAGCTCCTGACCCTCGGTCACCGCGTCGCCCAGGGGCCGGCCGGCCTCCCGGTGGCCGGCGAGCCCGGCCGCGTGCACCTGGCGCTACAGCGAGGCGCCGACGGCGACGTGGCCATCTTCGAGCTGCCGCCCTCCGTCGCCGCGGCGCTGGCGACCCTGGCCGAGCGCCCGGCGGATCCCGCCTCGGTCGGCCTGGACGCCGCCGAGACGACCACGCTCCGCGCCCACGGCATCATCGTGCCCGATCGCTGGCGCGCCTGACGCGCCGGGCCCACGATGGACAGGGTCCCGGCCGGTGTGTATATCCAGCCCCCCACGTGCTCGGGAGTAGCGTTGATCGGCCCGGAGTCCTCTACGACCAGCGCCAGCGTCATCACGGATCGCGCGCTCCTCACGGCGCTGCTCATCCGGGACCCGGTCACCTGCGCGTACATGCTGGGCGACCTCGACGACGCCTACAGCGAGTTCTGCACCTGGTACGGCGTGCGCGGCAGCGACGGCCTGGACGGCGTGCTGCTCGTCTACGACGCGCTGAGCGTGCCCGTGCTCATCACCTACGGGCAGTCCAGCGCGCTGGAGGAGATCATCCGGCGCTACTGGCAGGACCTGCCCGGGCGGGCCTTGGTGCACCTGCAGCCGCATCACGTCGCGGCGGTGGACCAGGTCTTCGGCGCCGAGGCGCTGGTGCCGATGCTCCGGATGGGGCTCGAGGCCCGGGAGTTCCACCCGGCGACCGCCGAGCAGCTCGCCGTGGAGCGGCTCACCCATCGCCACACCGGCGAGATCATCGACCTATACACCCACTACCCGGACAACTTCTTCGAGCCGGCCCAGCTCGACTCCGGGCACTACTACGGGATCCGCGTGGACGACCGGCTGGTCTCGGTCGCCGGGGTCCACGTGCTCAGCCACGAGGCCTCCATCGCCACCCTGGGCAACATCGTCACCCACCCCGACTTCCGTGGCCGCGGCCTGTCGACGGCCTGCACCAGCCAGCTCTGCACGCGCCTCATCAGCGAGGGCATCCACACCCTGGCGCTCAACGTGAGGCGGCAGAACCGCTCGGCCGTCCGCGTCTACGAGAAGCTGGGCTTCCGCTACCACGCGACCTACCTCGAGGGGCTGGTGGTGCGCTCCGGTGAGGCGCCCGGCGGGGCAGGGCGGCCGTGAGCGGCGCCTGGGCCGCGTGTGCGTGCCTCGCGCTGGTCGCGGCGCCCGACGCCCGGCCCGACGCACCCGCTCCCGAGCACAGCGTGGCCGGGGTCGAGTTCACGGTGCCCGAGGGCGCGGTGGTCGAGAACCTCAGCGGCCTGCCCGACGGCGTGTCCGGCGTGGCGGTGAGCGTCGACCTGGAGGTCGTGATGCTCACCGTGTACCAGGGCAAGGGCGCGCCCTCCGAGGAGGCGGCCCGCTCGGTGCACACCGAGGAGGTCGAGCGGCAGGCCGCCGAGTCCGACAAGGCCTTCCAGACCGGGAGCTTCCGGCTGCCGGTGCTGGGCCGCAATCGCTCGGGGCGCGAGGTGCGCTACCGCCGAGGCGGCGTGCGCGAGGTCGCGCGGGTGCTGGCCGTCGGGCTGGAGGGCCGCACCATCGTCGCCGCCTGGACCGTGCGAGCCGACGTGAGCGCGCCGCGCTCGCCGGCGATCGTCCAGTCGCTGCGCGTCCCCAAACGCTGACCGCTCGGACCTGCGCGCGCCGTCGCCGTGACCGGCTGACCCGACAGGGCCCCGTGACCGGCTAGCGTGCCGCCGCCACCAGCGGGTCGAGGCTCCCCAGCTCGGGGAAGGGGTGCTCGGGCAGCTCCGGGTTGCCGGGGCGCATGGACAGGCAGGTGTCCATGCCCGCGGCGCTGGCAGCCCACGCCTCGTCGAGGCTGTCGGTGACGAAGACCACGTCGCGCGGCGCCAGCCCGATGAGCTCGGCGATGCGGCGGTAGCTCTGGGCGTCTCGCTTGGGGCCGGTGGTGGTGTCGAAGTGTCCGGCCAGGAGCTCGCACAGGTCGCCGGCCTCCGATGATCCGAAGAGCAGCTTCTGCGCGGCGACGCTTCCCGACGAGTAGATGTAGACCGGCACGCCGCGCTCCTTCCAGGCGGCCAGTGCGCGCGGGACGTCCTCGTAGACGTGGCCCCGCAGGGCGCCCGCCGCGTAGCCAGCGTCCCACACCAGGCCCTGCAGGCGCTTGAGCGCGGTGGTCTTGCGGTCCAGGTCCATCTGCCAGAGCGCGTTGCGCACCGCCGCCGCGCGCCGCTCGTCGTCCGGGTCGTCGGCGGGCACGGGCGGGACCTCCTCGAGGCCGCTCAGGATGTCCGTCTCGGCCTGGGCCGTGAGCGCCTCCACCGCCGCGCGCGTCTCCGGCTCGCCCCACGTGCGCTCGAGGAAACCGGGGAGCTCCCGCCTCGCGTAGGGGAAGAGCACCTCGTAGACGAAGTCGATGGAGGTGGTCGTCCCCTCGATGTCCAGGAGCACGGCGCGGTAGTCGCCGGGAGGCTTCGGCATCGTCAGATTCCTTGTTGCGGCCCTCGGGGCGCCGTCAGCGGATACGTTCACATCCGGGCCGAGCGTGGCGCCCGCGTGCCCTCGTCAGTTCGCCGCGCCGGGGGTGCCCTTGTTCTCGGTAGGGCCCCACTTCTTCTTCGACAGACCCCAGCTCTCGGGCAGGGTGCCATCGCTGGTGTCGCCCAGGCGCACCATGCTGACGCCCGGCGTGACGTTCTTGAACGGATCGAAGCGCGAGTAGCGCATCTGGTCGACCAGCGAGCCGCTCGCGTCGTAGATGAGCACCGCTCCCACCGTGTTGGGCAGGAAGAACCCGTTGTTCCCGTAGGCGTAGTCCACCGGGACGTCGCCGTTGAGCACGGGATTGGCCTGCGCACCCAGCACGAAATACCCACCGGCCGGGACCACCAGACCGTCTCCGGCCAGCGGCAGCTTCTGCGTCGCGCAGTCGCGCACCGTCCAGCCCGCCAGGTCGATGGGCGCGCCGGTGGTGTTGCGGAGCTCGAACCACTCCTGCCCGGTGTCGTCGCCGAAGGGGTCGACCAGCACCTCGTTGACGATGACCTCGCGGCTCACCGGCGCCGTGAGCGCCGCGATGCACTCGCCCGAGAAGCACTTGGAGATGGCGGTCATGCTGCCGACCTTGGTGGCGTCGATGTCGTCGGCGTCCCGAGGCTCCACCTTGTGGTTGCCGAACGAGTAGTGGTGGACGCCGGTGATGGAGGCGAACTCGTCGCCCAGGTGCGCCACCCACAGGAAGCCCATGTCGTCGATGCGCAGCCCGCCGGTGACCTCGAACTCCCCGAACTCGTTCGGACAGTCCGGGCGCGTGTGCGTGGTCGCTACGTCGTGTACCCGCACCAGCACCCCCTCGAAGGGCTCGGCGAGCGGCCCCCCGGTGGCGATGTGCGAGGGGTGGACGATGTCGAAGGGTTCGGGCGGGTCGGTGTGGCCGGTCTTGGTGAACTTCTTCAGGGTGATCTGGCTGGTGTCGAAGAACTCCAGGTAGCTCCCCTCGACGTCCACGATGTCCCCGATCACCAGCTTGGCCGTCGACATCGGGCCGTTGTAGACGGCGATGCCGCTGTAGGGGCCGCCGGCGGGCTCCTGCACGAAGAAGGTGTCGCCCATGAGGCCGGTCACGATGACGCCGGTGACCGTCAGCGATATCCCCGGCGCGGCGGTGGGCTCGGGCGTGATGTGGTCGGGGCAGCCGGGGTTCTGGAGATCGTAGATGTTGCGGTCGCCGCCCGGCTCCGAGCAGTTGTCGAAGTCGGGCTCGACGTCGGGCTCCGGGATGTCGGGGCCGGCGTCGGCGACCACGTCGGGGCTGGCGTCGGCCAGGACGTCGACGTCCAGGCCGGGGGCGTCGGTGGCCGCGTCGACGTCCAGGCCGGGCGCATCGGTGGACGCGTCTGCGTCGGGGCCGGGGGCGTCGGTGGTCGCGTCGCCGGGGCCTGGGTCGGAGGTCTGGTCCGCGGCGGCGTCCGAGCCCGGGTCGTCTCCGGGGTCAGCCGCCAGATCCTGCAGACCGTCGGGGACCACGCCGTCGACCACGGCGTCCACCGGCGCATCGGAGCCGAGGTCGGTCCCGCCGACGCCGTCATCGGACGTGCTGCACGCCGCCAGCACCAGAGCCAAACACGCGGCGCCGCCCACCCTCATCTCCGCCTCCTGCCTGCCGTCGCGACCGTCACGGACGCGTCCTGGCCTCGAGCGGGCGCACCCTAGTGACCGGACGCCGCCTCGGTCAAGCCCGCGGTCGCCGCACGCCGCGGCATGACTCGCGCCGCTCGCGCCGCGCCGCCCGCGGTGGCAGGCTGGCCTCCGTGAGAGCCCTCCGCCCCCTGCTCGTCCTCCTGGTCGCGCTGCTCGCCGGCGCCGCGTCGGGGCTCGCCCTCGGCGCGATCTCGCCCTACATCTACGTCGCGCTGCTGGGCCCCCTGCTCATCGGCGTCACCGTGGGGAGCGCCGCCGCGTTGGCCGCGCTGACCACCGGCGCCTCGCTCGGGCGCCCGGCGTTGCTGGCCGCGGGCGTGGGCGTCCTCGCCGCGCTCATCGCCGTCCAGGTCCTCGAAGACCGGGCCATGCGGCGCGGCTTCACCGACGACTACGCCCGGGCCTCCATGGTGGCCAGCGGCGTGCCCGAAGAGGCCAGCACCGACGCCGACGAGCTGGCCTTCTACGCCGGCGGCGCCGCGTCGGCGCTGGACACCCAGGTGCGGAAGGCGACCGGGCACGGGGGCGCGTGGGGGCGCTGGCTCTTCCGCGCCGACGCGGGCGTCAGGCTCTTCGGTCCCGCCGCCCAGAGCCGGGGCCTGGCCGTCGGGCGCGCGGGCGCGGTGGTCTTCGCCGTGCTCGAGCTGGTGCTGGCGCTGGCCGTCTCGGCGCTGGTGCTGCGGCGCGTCCGGCGCCGCCGGGACGCCGAGGCTCAGCCGCCGTAGCCGTAGAACTCCACCACCGCCGCCAGCATCAGGATCGCCGCGCACAGCCACACCACGTGCCGCGCCTGTGTCGCCGTGGCGACCACCTCCTGCTCCGCGGCCCGCGCCGTCACGGCCCGCTGGGAGCTGCGCTTCGGCCGCGGCGGGCGCGCTGGCGCCTGGGGCTGGGCCTCGGCCGCCTCCTGCCCGGCGGCAGCTCCGCCGGCCGCGCGCGGCGCAGCCTTCCGGCGTCCAGGCGCCGCCTCCTCGCCCAGGGCCTCGTCGCGCTTGCGCAAGGCGCGCCGCACCGCCGACGCCGCCCCCCGCCGGGCCCCGGCCTGGTCGTCGAGCACCGTCGGGAAGCCGTCGAGCGCCTCCGCCGCGTCGGCGAAGGCGCGCGCGCCGTCCTGCAGGCGATCCAGCCAGGCGTCCACCTCGGGCGGCCACACCCGGCACAGCTCCTGCGCCAGCCGCGCCAGGGCCAGCAGATCGGCCTGGGGCGCGTCGTGCAGCCCGAACCCGGCGATGCGCACGTCCCCGTCGGGGTCGATGAGCACGTCGCCAGCGTCCAGCGCACCGTGCACCACCGGCGGATCCTGCCGCCCCGCCGCCGCCAGGGCCGCCGTGACCTCGCGCAGCACCCACATCGCCGGCAGCGGCCGCAGCCGCCCGGTGCTGCGCTTGACCGGCAGCGCCTCGAGCGAGAGCCCCTCGCACAGCTCGCTCACCACGTAGGGCCGCCCGTCGGCGCGCCCGGTCTCCAGCACGATCGCGATCCGGCGGTCGGCCAGGCTCGCGCCCACCTCCGCCCGGGCCTCGAAGGCCCGCACCGCGTCGGGGTCCTGGGCCATCGTCGCCCGCAGCACCTCGAGCGCCACGTGGGGCTCGTCGTGGCCGTGGCCGTCGCGCACCGCACGGTACACGACGGCGCGCGCGCCCTCTCCGAGCACGTCGATGAGCCGCCAGTCGGCGATGCCTTGCAACTCTCCGGCCACGCCCCTGGATCCGCTCCGGACCGGCGCGCGTCAAGAATTCTGCCCGCCCGCCGCCGCTGCCGCTCTCAGCCCCTCAGCGCCGGGAAGGTGGGCGCCGGCTCGGCCATCATGGCCTCGATGTCGGCGATCTCCTTGGGGCAGCCGTCGGTCAGCACGCGCGGCCCCTCGGCGGTGATCAGCACGTCGTCCTCGATGCGCACGCCGATGCCGCGGAAGGCCTCGGGCGCCTCCTCGTCGTCGCTGGCGATGTAGAGCCCGGGCTCCACGGTCATCACCATCCCGGCCTCGAGCGGCCGCGACGCGTCGCCGTCCCGGTAGCTGCCCACGTCGTGCACGTCCATGCCCAGCCAGTGGCCGGTCCGGTGCATGTAGTAGCGCTTGTAGCTCTCGTCGGCGATGAGCGCGTCCACCTCGCCCTCGAGCAGGCCCAGGGTCACCATCCCCTCGGTGAGCACGCGCACCGACGCGTCGTGGACGCTGTCGAAGGTGGCGCCGACCCGCGAAGCCTCGATGCTGGCGAGCTGCGCGTCGAGGACGAGCTGGTAGACCGCCCGCTGCGCGTCGCTGAAGCGCCCGTTCACCGGGAAGGTCCGGGTGATGTCGGCGGTGTAGTAGTCGTACTCGGCGCCAGCGTCGATGAGGCAGAGCCCGCCGTCGGCGATGGGCTGGTCGTTGTCGTGGTAGTGCAGGATCGTGGCGTTGTCCCCGCCGGCGACGATGCAGTCGTAGCCGTTGCGCGCCGACCCCAGTGCCCGGAAGGTGCCCTCGAGCACCGCCTGCAGCTCGCGCTCATTGATGCCGGGGCGCGCCGCGCGCATCGCCTGGTTGTGAGCCTCGGCGGACAGGCTGGACGCCCGCTGGAGGCGCTCCACCTCGGCGGCGGACTTGAACAGCCGCATCTCGTGCAGGATCGGCCCGGGGTCCTGCACCACGCGAGGCCCCTCGGGGCCCTTGCGCTTCTGCTGGCGGAACTTGCGGAGCTGCGCCAGCACGCGCTGGTCCATCTCGGCGTGGCCCCCCAGCGCGTAGATGAGCACCTCGGTGCCGGCCAGCGCCTCGTCGATGGCGTCGTCGAGCACCGAGGTCTCGAAGGCCTTGTCGGCGCCGAAGCGCTCGATCGCTCCCTGGGTCCCGGCGCGGCGGCCGTCCCAGATCTCCCGCTCGGGGTCGCGCGGGCGCACCACCATCCGGAAGGCGTCAGCCGAGCCCTTGACCAGGATGGCTACCGTCTCCGGCTCGGCGAAGCCGGTCAGATAGTACAGGTCCGAGTCCTGGCGGTAGCTGTGCTCGACGTCGTTGTTCCGCGTGTAGACCGGGGCCGACGGGAAGACCGCCACGCTGCGCTCGGGCATGCGCTCCAGCAGACGCGCCCGCCGCTCGGCGTAGAGGTTCTGCGAGTCGTCCTTGCGCACGTTCATGCGATGCCTCCTGCGGGGGCTGCACCCGCGTCCGGACACGGTACCGCCGCCGGTGGGCGCGTTCAACACGCGCGCCGCCGTTGCGCGCCCCGTCGCCCGGCTGGTATGCAGGGCGGCCCGTCCGCAGGAGGGTCCCGGTGGAGCGGCTCGAGAGTCAGCTCGATACTCGCAGCGCCGAGTTCCGGCGCAACGCCGAGCGCATGAAGGCGCTGGTCGCCGAGCTGCGTGAGCGCCGGCTGGCCGTCAGCGACGGCGGGCGCGGCGCTGCGCGGCAGGCCGAGCTGGGCAAGCTCCCGGTGCGGGAGCGGGTGGACCGGCTGCTGGACCCTGGCACGCCCTTTCTCGAGATCGCGCCCCTGGCGGCCTGGGAGATGTACGAGGGCGCCTCGCCGGCCGCCAGCATCGTCGCCGGCGTGGGCATGATCGAGGGCGTCGAGTGCATGGTGGTGGCCAACGACCCCTCGGCCAAGGGCGGCACCTATTTCCCGATGACGGTGAAGAAGCACCTGCGCGCGCAGGAGGTGGCGCTGCAGAACGCGCTGCCCTGCGTGTACCTGGTGGACTCGGGCGGCGCGTTCCTGCCGATGCAGTCCGAGGTGTTCCCCGACCGCGAGCACTTCGGCCGCATCTTCTACAACCAGGCCAACCTGTCGGCGCGCGGCATCCCTCAGATCGCCGTGGTGCTCGGCTCCTGCACCGCGGGCGGCGCCTACGTGCCGGCCATGTCGGACGAGACGATCATCGTGCGCAACCAGGGCACGATCTTCCTGGGCGGCCCGCCGCTGGTGAAGGCCGCCACCGGCGAGGAGGTCAGCGCCGAGGACCTGGGCGGCGGCGACGTGCACACCCGCGTGTCGGGCGTGGCGGACCACCTGGCCGAGGACGACGCCCACGCGCTGCGCATCGCCCGGCGCATCGTCTCGACGCTGAACCGCCGCAAGGAGGTCATCCAGGACCTGCGCACGCCGGAGGACCCGGCCTTCGACCCGGCTGAGCTGCTGGGCGTGGTGCCCGCCGATCCGCGGACGCCCTACGACGTGCGCGAGGTGCTGGCGCGGGTGGTCGACGGCAGCCGCTTCGGCGAGTTCAAGGCGCGCTATGCGCCGACGGTGGTGACCGGCTTCGCCCACGTCCACGGCTACCCGGTGGGCATCATCGCCAACAACGGCGTGCTCTTCAGCGAGTCGGCGCTCAAGGTCGCCCACTTCATCGAGCTGTGCTGCGTGCGCAAGATCCCGCTCTGCTTCGTGCAGAACATCACCGGCTTCATGGTGGGGCGCGAGTACGAGAACCGCGGCATCGCCAAGGACGGCGCGAAGATGGTGCACGCGGTGGCGACGGCGAACGTGCCGAAGCTCACGCTGATCATCGGCGGCTCCTACGGCGCCGGGAACTACGGGATGTGCGGCCGCGCGTACGAGCCGCGCTTCTTGTGGACCTGGCCGGGCTCGCGCATCTCGGTGATGGGCGGCGAACAGGCCGCGGACGTGCTGGCGACGGTGAAGGGCGACCAGCTCGAGCGCGCGGGCAAGCCCTGGTCCGCAGAAGAGCGCGCGGCCTACCGTCAGCCGATCCTGGACAAGTACGAGCGCGAGGGCAGCCCCTACTACGCCACGGCCCGCATGTGGGACGACGGCATCATCGATCCCACCGACACGCGGACCATACTCGCGCTCTCGCTCTCGGCGGCGCACAACGCGCCGATCCCCGACTGGCGACCGGGCGTCTTCAGGATGTGAGGCAGGGCATGGGCGAGTGCATCGAGGTGGTGCGCGAGGGCGCGGTGGCGAGGGTGTGGCTCTCGCGGCCCGACGTGCACAACGCGCTGAACGGACAGCTCATGAGCGAGCTGGTCGGCGCGCTGCGCGAGCTGGCGGCCGACGACGGGGCGCGGGTGGTGGTGCTGGGAGGCCGGGGACGGAGCTTCTGCGCCGGCGCCGATCTCGCCTGGATGCGGCAGACGGCGCTCTCCGGCGGCGCCAACAACGCCGAGGACGCGCGGGTGCTGGCGTCGCTCTTCGAGTCCATCGACGCCTTCCCCAAGCCGGTGGTGGGCCGCATCCACGGCTCGGCCATGGGCGGCGGGGCCGGCATCGTCGCCTGCTGCGACATCCCCATCGCCGCGGCGCGCGCCCGCTTCGGCTTCACCGAGGTGCGCCTGGGCATGGCGCCGGCCGTGATCTCGCCCTTCGTGGTCGGCCGCATCGGGAAGCCGGCCGCCCGCGAGCTCTTCCTGACCGGCGCGCGCTTCGACGCGGCCCGGGCCTGCGCGCTGGGGCTGGTCAACCGGGTGGAGCCCGACGACGAGGCCCTCGACCGCGCGGTGGACGAGACGGTCGCCGCGCTGCTCATGGGCGCGCCGAAGGCCCAGGCGGCCTGCAAGGAGCTGGCGCGCACCATCACCGACCAGCCCATCGAGGTCGCCCGCGAGACCACCGCGCGGCTCATCGCGAGCCTGCGAGCGGCCCCGGAGGGCCAGGAGGGGATGCGCGCCTTCCTGGAGCGCCGTCCGCCCGCGTGGCAACCCGCGGCCGGCGAAGGTGACGGCGAGGGATGAAGCGGGTCCTCATCGCCAATCGCGGCGAGATCGCCGTGAGGGTAGGGCGGGCCTGCCGGGCCATGGGCCTGGAGACGGTGGCCGTGTGCTCGGAGGCCGACGCCGGCGCCCTCCACGTGCGCGAGGCCGATCAGGCCGTGTGCGTCGGGCCGGCGGCGGCCATCGAGAGCTACCTGCTCCCCGACGCCATCCTGGCGGCGGCCCGCGACACCGGCGCCGACGCGATCCATCCCGGCTACGGCTTCCTCAGCGAGAACGCCGGCTTCGCCAGGGCCGTGCTCGACGCGGGTCTGCTCTGGGTGGGGCCGCCTCCGGACGCCATCGCCGCCATGGGCTCGAAGATCGAGTCGCGGGCGCGCATGGCCGCCGCCGGGGTGCCCGTGGTGCCCGGCGTCGACGCGCTGCCCGACGACCCGGACGCCCGCGCCGAGGCCGCGGCGCAGCTCGGCTACCCCGTCCTGGTGAAGGCGTCGGCCGGCGGCGGCGGCAAGGGGATGCGCGGGGTCGCGGGCCCCGAGGAGCTGGAGGCGGCGGTGGCCGGTGCCCGACGCGAGGCCGGAGCCGCCTTCGCCGACGCCACCGTGTACCTCGAGAAGCTGCTGCTGCGGCCGAGGCACGTGGAGATCCAGGTGCTGGCCGACGCGCACGGCGCCGTGTTGCACCTGCTCGAGCGGGAGTGCTCGATCCAGCGGCGTCACCAGAAGGTGATCGAGGAGTGCCCCTCGCCGGCCCTGGACCCGGCGCTGCGCGAGCGGATGGGGCAGGCGGCCGTCGCCGCGGCGCGAGCGGTGGGCTACGTCGGCGCCGGCACGGTCGAGTTCATGCTCGACGAGCGCGGCAGCTTCTACTTCCTCGAGATGAACACCCGGCTGCAGGTCGAGCACCCGGTCACCGAGGAGGTGGTCGGCATCGATCTGGTGGCCGCCCAGCTCCGCGTGGCGATGGGGCAACCGCTGCCGTGGACCCAGCAGGACATCGCGCCGCGCGGCCACGCCATCGAGGTGCGGCTCTACGCGGAGGACCCGGCGCGCGAGTTCCTGCCGGCCACGGGGACGCTGCTGCGCTACCGCCCGCCGACCGGGCCCGGGCTGCGGCACGACGGCGGCGTGGCCGAGGGCGACGTGGTCTCGCCCCACTATGATCCGATGCTGGCGAAGCTCATCGCCGTCGGCGAGACCCGCGACGCGGCGCGGGGCCGCATGCTCGACGCGCTGGCCCGCTTCGAGGTCCACGGGGTGACCACCAACCTCGGCTTCCTGCACGCCCTGGTGGCCCACCCGGCCTTCGCCGCGGGCGACACCCACACGGGCTTCATCGACGAGCACTTCCCCGAGGCATCGCGCACCGCCGAGGCCCCGGACCAGGACGCGCTCATCGCCATCGCGGTCGCCGAGCTCTTCGGCGGCGGCTCGGCGCGCGCCACGACGGCGGGCGGAGGGCGCGGCGACACGGCGTCGCCGTGGCACACCCTGGGGGCCTGGCGGGGGACGCCATGAGCCGGAACGTCCAGGTGGGAGAGGGCTCGGTGCTGCTGGAGGCGCGGGCCGAGCCGGGGCGGCCCGACGGCTTCGTGGTCACCGTGGGAGAGGAGCGCGTGCCGGTCACCGCACGCCGGGACGCCGACGGCGCCTTCACGATCACGCTGGGCGACGGGCGGCGTTTCCGCGCCGCGGTCAGCCGCGACGGCAGCGCCCGGTGGGTCAGCGTGGGCGGCCGCACCTGGCGCGTCGACGAGGCCCGCGCGGCGGCCGGCGGCGCGGGGGGCTCCCACGAGGGCAGCCTGGAGGCGCCGATGCCGGGCAAGGTGCTGGACGTGAAGGTGGCGGCCGGGGACGCCGTGACCCGCGGTCAGGTGCTGGTGGTGGTCGAGGCCATGAAGATGGAGCACGCGGTCAAGGCGCCGCGGGACGGGACGATCGCTCGGGTCAGCGTGGCCGCCGGTGATATGGTCAACCCCGGGTCGCCGCTGGTGACCCTGGAGGAAGCGGCGCCGTGACGGACAGCTCGGACGTGCTCATCACCGAGGTCGGCCCGCGAGACGGGCTGCAGAACGAGGCGGCGCCCGTGTCCAGCGCGGCGAAGGTCGCCTTCGTCGAGGCGCTGGTGCGGGCCGGCGTGCGGCAGATCGAGGTGACCAGCTTCGTCCACCCGTCGCGGGTCCCAGCCATGGCCGACGCCGAGGCGGTCTACGCTGGCGTGCGGCGGGAGCCCGGCGTGCGCTACCTGGCGCTGACCCCGAACGAGCGGGGCTACGAGCGGGCGACGGCCGCCGGCTGCGACGCCGTGGCCGTGTTCACCGCCGCGAGCGAGGACTTCACCCGCGCCAACATCGGCATGAGCATCGACGAGAGCCTCGAGCGCTTCCGCGCCATCAGCCGCGAAGCCCAGCGCGATGGGGTCGCCGTGCGCGGCTACGTGTCGACCGTGTTCGCCTGCCCCTTCGCGGGCCCGATCGCGCCCGAGGCCGTGCTGCGGGTGGTCGAGCCCATGCTGGAGGGCGGCTGCTACGAGGTGAGCCTGGGCGACACCATCGGCATCGGCACCCCCGCGGACGTATCGCGGCTGCTGGACCTGCTCCTGACGCGGGTCCCCGCGGACAAGCTGGCGCTGCACCTGCACGACACCTGGGGGATGGCCGCCGCCAACACGCTGCGCGGCCTCGACCACGGCATCCGATCCTTCGACTCGAGCGCCGGCGGGCTGGGCGGCTGCCCCTACGCGCCGGGCGCGACCGGGAACGCGGCCACCGAGGATCTCGTCCACATGCTGCACGCCCTGGGCCACGACACCGGGCTGGACGTCGAGGCGGTGGCCCTGGCCGCCGACGCCATCGCGGGCTCGCTGGACCATGCGCTGGTCGGGCGCGCCCACCAGGCGATCCTGGCCCGCCGGCGCCGCCTCGCCCGCGCGCAGGGGGCGGCGTGAGCACCAGCAACCACGGGCTCAACAGCGACGGCCTCACCCTGGCGCAGTTCCTGCCGCTGTGGCGCGACGCCATGTGGCACGCGGTGGACCCCAACGAGCGGGCGCGCCTGATGCTCGAGCTGGGGCGCGCGCGTGCCCGGGAGCGCTCGGGGCTGGAGACGCTGCTGGTCGCGTTCACGCCGCGCAAGGACCCGCCGCTGTCGGTGATCCCGCTGGACGCCGTCCCGACCATCGAGACCGGCACCCTGCGCGACAACGTCCGCCAGCGCCTCGCCGAGCTCCAGGCCACCGAGGTCTACGTCCTGCTCACCCAGCGCGCCACCGACCAGGCCGGCCAGGCCTGCTACGTGCTGGTCGCCTGGGGCGAGAACGTCGACGGTGAGCGCATGTGCTGGATGCAGGCCTTCCGCTACAAGGGCGAGCACATGGACGAGGCGCCGCCGTTTTTCGCCCCCGACGCGTCCGAGACCGCCGTGGATCGCCGCCTGGCGGGACTCCTGATGCCGCTGCATTGAGCGCGCCGCCGACCACACCGGGACCCCCGGCGCAGCGCCGCGGCGACCTCGACGTGCAGGGCTGCTCGCCGCGCGGCCCCTGGGCCGACGTGGACGAGCGCGACTGGACCGACTGGCGCTGGCAGCAGCAGCACCGCATCCGCACCCTGCGCCAGCTCGAGCGGGTCGTCGATCCCAGCCCGGGCGAGGTGCGGGCCATCGAGGCCACCGCCGACCGCTTCCGCATGGCCATCACGCCCTACTACGCGGCGCTCATGGATCCGGACGACCCCGAGTGCCCCGTGCGTCGCCAGGCCGTCCCGCACCTGGACGAGCTCACCGTGCGCGAAGGCGACCTCGCCGACCCGCTGGGCGAGGAGGGCTACATGCCGGTGCCGGGCATCACCCACCGCTACCCCGACCGCGTCCTCTACTACGTCACCCACAACTGCCCGGTGTACTGCCGCCACTGCACCCGCAAGCGCAAGGTCGCCGATCCCCGCAGCGCCGCCTCCCACGACCAGCTCGACCTCGGCATGGCCTACATCCAGGACCACCCGGAGGTGCGCGACGTGCTGGTCAGCGGCGGCGACCCGCTCAGCCTCTCCGACGATCGCCTCGACGCGCTGCTCGGCGCGCTGGCGCAGGTGCCGCACGTCGAGATGGTGCGCCTGTGCACGCGCAACCCCGTCACCTTGCCCTTCCGCCTCACCGAGGCGCTGGTCTCGCGCCTGCGCGCCCACCAGCCGGTCTTCGTCCACACCCACTTCAACCACCCGCGCGAGTGCACGCCGGAGGCGGCCCGCTGCCTGCGGATGCTCGCCGACGCCGGCTTCAGCGTGGCCAACCAGATGGTGCTGCTGCGCGGCGTCAACGACGACGCGGACGTCGTGCGCGAGGTCAACCACTGGCTGCTCCGCCAGCGCTGCCGCCCCTACTACCTGTTCCAGGCCGACCTCGCCGAGGGGATCTCCCACTTCCGCACGCCGGTCGCGGTGGGGCTCGAGATCCTGCGCGCGCTGCGAGGCCACACCAGCGGGATGGCGTCGCCGCACTACGTCATCGACGCCCCGGGCGGTGGCGGCAAGATCCCGCTGGTGCCCGACTACGGCCTGCGCCGCGAGCAGGACACCCTGGTCTTCGAGAACTACCTCGGCCAGACCTACCGCTACCCGGCGGACTGACGCCCCCGCGCCGGCGCAGCGCGGACCCGGAACGCTTCGGAGAGGCTTCGAAAAGGGCGCATCGGCGAGTCGAGCCCGCCCACCGGGCGCCCGCGCTGCCCTGCGGGGCAGGCGAGGCCGGTCGCCAGCCTCGCTCGCCGCCCCGGTCAGTGGATGGCGCAGCGTACGGGGCTCTCGTCCACCAGCCGCACCTCGAAGGCCTGCAGCTCGGCCATGCGCCGGTCCACCGCGTCGCGCGAGGCGCCCAGCTCACGGGCCAGCGTCAGGAACACCTCGCCGTGCCGCGCCTCCGAGCGCGCAAAGCGCATCCACATCTCGCGCAGCACCTCGTCTGGATGCCCGGTGCCCAGAAGCCGCAGCCGCTCACAGCTGCGCGCCTCGATGAGCGCCGAGACCAGCAGCCGGTCGACCAGGCGCTCCCTCGGCGCGCCGCGCACCTGGCCCACCAGGGCCTGGGCGTAGGGGTCGCCGGGGTCGGGGCCCAACACGCCGCCCCGGGCGAGGATCTGCCGGTGCACCTCCTCGAAGTGGGCGAGCTCCTCCCGGGCCAACTCCACCATCGCCTGCACCAGCGCCGGCTGGTCGGGGTGGCGCGCCACCAGGGCCATCGCCGTGGCCGCCGCCTTGCGCTCGCAGTGGGCGTGGTCCTGGAGCAGCGCGTCGGTGTCCTCGCTGGCGCGGGCCAGCCAGGCGGGGTCTCTGGGGCTCTTCGGGTTCCTCATGGCCGCAAGCTCCCATGGACGCGCGACCCGACGCAACGCCCGCCCGCCCGCCGGTAGCATCGCGGCCTCTCGCAGGCCCCGGCCCGGCTGGCGCCGGGAGGGCGCGCCTGTTAACTTGCGCCTGAGAGCGAACGTCAGGGACCTGAGAGGGGGGCCCGGACGGCACCGATCGTGGAGGTCGTGGCGTTGATCGAACCACAGCTCCTGGCGGCAACGCCTGCGCCCAGTCGATTCGGAGGCGTCACCACCGCGCTCGCCGCCGTGCTGGGGATCATCCTGGCTGCGCCGCTGGCGGGCTGCATCGAGGGGGGGCGCGTCACCGCTCCCATCCCCACCGGGCTCTTCGACGGGGAGTTCTCGGTCCCCGACGCCGAGGTCGACGTCGCCGAGGTGGACGCCGCCGACTCGGACGTCATCCTGGGCGACGCGGACGTCATCGCCGACGCCGACGCGGCCGACGCGCAGGACGGCGACGCCCCCGACACCGCCGACGCCGAGACCGACGCGTGCGTCCCCGGCACCCCGGGCTGCCCCACCGCCGACTGCACAACCGACGCCGACTGCATCGCGCTGGACGACGGCGACCTCTGCAACGGCCGCTTCGTCTGCGACGCCGGCGCCTGCGTGGCCGACCCGACGCCGGTCGAGTGCCCGGTCGACAACTCGGTGCAGTGCTACGAGAACGCCTGCGATCCGGCGAGCGGCCTGTGCGCCAAGCGGCCGCGCCCCGACGGCAGCCTGTGCACCGACCTCGACGGCTGCACCGCCAACGACTACTGCGTGGCCGGCAAGTGCACCTCCGGCAGCCGCATCACCTGCGACGACGCCGACCCGTGCACCGACGACGCGTGCGGCAACGGGGTGTGCACCCACACGCCGAACACCGGCCCCTGCGACGACGGCAACGCCTGCACCCAGGGCGACGCGTGCAACGCCGGGCGCTGCATCGGCGGGCAGAGCGTCTGCCCCTGCACTGACACCGCCGACTGCGCCGGCTTCGACGACGGCAACGACTGCAACGGCGTGCTGAGCTGCGTGGAGGGCTTCTGCCGGGCGGCCGACGAGACCATCGTGCTGTGTCCGGCCTCGGACAACCCCTGCGCCGACAACCGCTGCGACCCTGCCACCGGCGCCTGCGCCCCCGTGTCCAAGCCGGACGCGAGCGGCTGCAGCGACGGCGACGCCTGCACCGTGGGCGACGCGTGCAACGCGGGGGTGTGTACCGGCACGGCGCTGACCTGCGCCGGCGGGGCGTGCACGACCGGCGGCTGCGACCCCGCGACCGGCTGCACCCTGACGCCAGCGCCCGATGGCGACGCGTGTACGGGCGCCGACGGCTGCCTGGAGGGGGGCACCTGCTCCCAGGGCGCCTGCGTCCCCGACCCGGCACAGTGCCAGTGCACCGAGGACGCCGACTGCGCGCCCCTCGACGACGCCGACCTCTGCAACGGCTCGCTGGCCTGCGTGGAAGGCCGCTGCGTGCTGGACCCGACCAGCGTGGTCATCTGCAAGGTCGGGCCGGCCGAGGTCTGCAAGCAGGCCAGGTGCGAGCCGACCACCGGCCAGTGCGCCATCACCAACCGCCCCACGGGCACGCCCTGCTCGGACGGGAGCGCCTGCACGTCGGACGACGCGTGCCTCGCCGGCCTCTGCCAGGGCAAGCCCACCGCGTGCACCGGCGCGAACACCTGCAACGACGTGGTGTGCGACTTCTTCAGCGGCTGCAAGAAGCGCCCCAAGGGCGTGTCGTGCGCGCCGCAGGACGCGTGCGTGTCGGTGGCCGGGTGCGCGGCGGGCCAGTGCTCCGAGGTCATCGAGGTGGAGTGCCCCACGGGCGACGACTGCAGCATCGCCGGGTGCGACCCGGCGCTCGGAGGCTGCGTGTCGATGGCGCAGCCCGGCTCGTGCGACGACGGCGACCCGTGCACCACGGGCGACACCTGCCTGGGCGGCGCGTGCCGCGGCTTCCCGCGCTCCTGCGATGACGGCAACGTCTGCACGCTGGATGCGTGCAGCGGCGACGGATCCTGCACCCACACGCCGACCAGCGCGGTGGTCTGCAGCGACGGCAACGTCTGCACCACAGGCGACATCTGCACGGCGGGCGTCTGCGTCGGGACCCCGCAGGCGGGCTGCCAGTGCACCATCGACGCGGACTGCGCGCCGGCCGAGGACGGCGACCTCTGCAACGGGACGCTGAAGTGCTCCGAGGGCGCCTGCGTCGTGGACCCGACCACCGTGGTGAGCTGCGATCAAGCGGGGCAGGGGCCCTGCATGGCGAACCGCTGCGTGCCGACGACCGGGCAGTGCGCCCCGGTCTCGCTGTCCGACGGCCTGGCGTGCAAGAGCGACGACGCGTGCGTCACTGACGGCGCCTGCAAGGCGGGCGCCTGCGTGGGCAACGCGATCAACTGCGACGACGGCAACCCGTGCACCTCCGACGCCTGCGACGCGGTGCTGGGCTGCGTGCACGAGCCGGTCACCGGGAGCTGCGACGACGGCAACCCGTGCACCCCCACCTCGTCCTGCGTGGCCGGGGTGTGCACCGGCGGCACCAACACGTGCGATTGCGGCGTCGACGCCGACTGCGCCGGCAAGGACGACGGCAACCGCTGCAACGGGACGCTCAAGTGCGTGGCCAGCAAGTGCGTCGCCGACCCGACGACGGTCGTCTCCTGCCCGGTGAGCGCCAACCCCTGCGTCTCGACCGCGTGCCAGCCGGCCACCGGCAAGTGCGTGGAGGCGGCGAAGTCGGGCGCCTGCGAGGACGGCAACCCGTGCACCACCGGCGACACCTGCGCCAACAAGGTGTGCCAGCCCGGGTCCGCCAAGACCTGCACGCCCGGCAGCGCCTGCGTGCAGTCGAGCTGCGATCCCGGCACGGGGGCCTGCGTGGAGAGCCCGAAGCCCGGCACCTGCAACGACCAGAACCCGTGCACGACCGGCGACACCTGCATCGGCGGAGCCTGCATCGGGCCGCAGAACGCGTGCGACTGCTCGGTCGACGCCGACTGCGACGAAGACATCGCCAACAAGTGCCTGGGGACGCCGGTGTGCGGGCTGGCCGGCTGCGAGCTGCTGCCGGGCTCGGCGGTGAGCTGCGCGGACCCGTCCGACACGCCCTGCGCCTTCCAGGAGTGCGTCCCTGGGACGGGCGCGTGCGAACTGACGACGCTGCCGACAGGCGCCACCTGCCAGCCGGCCGGCAAGTGCTTCCAGCCGGGGAGCTGCCAGGCGGACGGCTCGTGCAGCGCCAAGCCGCTGGTCTGCGACGACAAGAACCCGTGCACCGCCGACACCTGCGACCCGGCCATCGGCTGCGTGTTCACGCCGCTGCCCGCCAACGGGAGCTGCGACGACGGCGACGCTTGCACCACCGCCACCGTGTGCCAGTCCGGCAAGTGCCAGGGCGGCCTGAACACCTGCAGCTGCTCGGGCCAGTCCGACTGCGACAAGCTCCCCGTCGCCAACCGGTGCGACGGCGTCTACACGTGCTCCGGCGGGACCTGCAAGCTCTCGCCGCCGGTGGTGTGCGCCGCCACGGGCAAGGAGCCCTGTCTGGTCCGGAGCTGCAACCCCGACACCGGGACCTGCTCGGTCGCCCAGGCGTCGAGCGGAACGCCGTGCAACGACAACAACGCCTGCACCAGCAACGACCGCTGCACCGGGGACACCTGCGTCGGGACGCCCAAGAACTGCAACGACGACAACCCTTGCACGACCGACGCCTGCGAGGACGGCCAGTGTAGCAACGGCGTGCTCGACTCCGGCCCTTGCGACGACAAGGACCCCTGCACGGGCGCGACGGTGTGCTCGGGAGGCGTGTGCGGCGGCGGCAACTTCCTCTGCGGCTGCTCGTCGGACGGCAAGTGCAAGGCCTTCGACGACGGCAACGCCTGCAACGGCATCTGGAAGTGCACCGACAGCCTGTGCCAGTTCGCGCCCGGCACCGAGGTCACCTGCACCGACCCGAACCCCTTCGACTGCATCGACGTGAGCTGCAACCCCTCCACCGGCGGGTGCGTGGAGACGGTGCGCAGCGCGGGGCAGGCCTGCAACGACGGGAGCGTGTGCACCACCACCGACGTGTGCGACGGCTCGGGCGGCTGCGCGGGCACGCTGACCGTGGTCTGCGACGACCCCGACCCCAACGACTGCGAGACCGTGGCCTGCGATCCCAAGCTCGGCGCCTGTGTGGCGACCCGGCGCGCCGATGGCGCGGTCTGCACCGACCACGACGCGTGCACCACCGGCGACGTCTGCAAGTCGGGCACCTGCAGCGGCGCCCTGCTCGATTGTGACGACGGCAACCCGTGCACGGTCGACAGCTGCTCCGCGACCAGCGGGTGCCGGAACGTCCAGGGCTTCGGCCCCTGCGAGGATGGCAACCCCTGCACCGGCGGAGAGATCTGCGTCAGCAGCCTGTGCAAGCAGGGCAAGGACATCTGCGGCTGCACCGTCCAGGCCGACTGCGACTTCCTCGAGGGTGGCGACCTCTGCGGTGGCGACTGGAAGTGCGTCGGCGGGCACTGTCAGCTCGACGAGGCCACAATCATCACCTGCACGCCCACCACCAACCCGTGCAAGACCACCCAGTGCACCGGCGGCGCCTGCGTCGACGTCGACAAGCCCGATCTGGACCCCTGCGACGACGGCAACCCCTGCACGGTCAACGACAGCTGCCTCGCCGGCGCCTGCGTCAGCGGCAAGGCGAAGTGCGACGACGGCAAGCAGTGCACCACCGACACCTGCAACCCCACCACGGGCGCCTGCACCTTCACGCCGAAGACCGACCAGACCGCCTGCAGCGACGGCAACACCTGCAATGGAGCGGACGTCTGCATGGCCGGCGCCTGCGTCAGCGGCACCGCCTCGAACTGCAGCTGCGTCGAGGACTCGGACTGCGCGAACAAGGACGATGGGAACCTGTGCAACGGGACCCTGGTGTGCCGGGCGGGGCAGTGCGTCACCAACCCGCTGTCGGTGGTCGTGTGTCCGCTGGACCCGACCGGATGCGCCACCCGACAGTGCAACCCGGCCACGGGGAGCTGCGAGGTCCGGCTGCAGCCCAACGGCACCGGCTGCAACGACGGGGACCCGTGCACCGTGGCCGACACCTGCCAGGCGGGCACCTGCAGCGGCAGCCCGCTCTCCTGTGACGACGACAACCCGTGCACCAAGGACGCCTGCCTGCCGTACTTCGGGTGCTACTTCCCGGCGACCGTCGGCGCCTGCGACGACGGCGACCCATGCACGGCCGGCGACGTCTGCGACGGCGGCGTGTGCGCCGGCACCCCGAACACCTGCGATGACGGCAACCCGTGCACCAAGGACGACTGCGTCGCCATCCAGGGCTGCCGCCACATCAACGAGGCGGCGAGCAAGAGCTGCGACGACGGGAACGCCTGCACCAGCGGCGACAAGTGCAACGGCGGCGCCTGCGTGCCCGGCACCAATCTGTGCACATGCACCAACCCCTCCCAGTGCACCACCAACCTGTGCCTGGGGCCGGTCGCCTGCGTCGCCGGCAAGTGCGTCTACGACACGACGGCCAAGGTCACCTGCCCGGAGAGCACGACCTGCACGAGCTACACCTGCGACCCGGCCACCGGGTCCTGCGACGCCACGGTGGCGCCCGACGACACGGCGTGCAGCGACGGCAGCGTGTGCACCACCGGTGACGCCTGCAAGAGCGGGGTGTGCACGCCGGCGGAGACCGTCACCTGCGTGGACGACCCGAGCCCCTGCCTCCAGGCCGTGTGCGACCCGGTCGCCGGCTGCGAGTTCGAGGAGGTGCTGGCGAGCTGCGACGACTCCCAGGCCTGTACCATCAACGACCAGTGCGTGGCCGGGAGCTGCCTCGGCGTGCCGGCCGCCTCGCCGCGGGACAGCTTCGACACCGGCGACCTGACCGACTGGTCCTTCGCCAGCACGGGCGTGGACGCGGCGTGGCAGCTCACGGGCGCGTTCGCGGCCTCGTCGCCGCTGTCTCTGGGGGCATTCAACGTGGACGCGGGCGGCCTGACCGACCCCGACGGCCCCTGGACGGCCACCGCCACCCGCGCGCCCGTCGACGTGCCCAGCGGCCTGCAGCCCGGCGCCGCCACCCTGCGCCTGTTGCTGCGGATGGACGTCGGCGACTCGACCTGCTTCCGCATCCTCATCGACGACGCCCTGGTCGACGAGCGCTGCACGGCGACCAGCGGCTTCGTCCCGGTGCAGGTCTCCCTCGGCGACGTCGCGGGCAGCTCGGTCGCCCTGAAGCTCGAGGTGGTCGTGGACTCGGAGACGCCCACCGGCACGGGCGTCTACGTCGATGACGTGGTGTTCGACTGGGCCTGCCTGCTCCAATGACCCTCGCAGTGAGAGAGCCGATGCTCCTTTGCCGACGAAGCGCCGTCCGGGCCTGCCGCGCCGCCTCCCTCGCCGCGCTGTGTGTCAGCACCGCGCTGTGGGCCAGCTCCTCCAACGCGGCCTCGATCAACACCCAGGCCTTCCAGCCCTCGCCCACGGCGGGCGACCTGCTCTCGGTGCTGACCACCCGCACCGACCAGGCCATGGGCCTCGAGGTGGGGCTGGCGCTGCACTTCACCCAAGGCGCGCTGGGATTCGTCGGCCAGGGGCCCTCGCCCGGCCTGGAGCTGGTCGAGAAGACGGTGGACTCGCGCATCATGGCCGAGATCCTCGCCGGCTTCACACCCATCGAGCGCCTGCAGGTCGGCCTGGCCATCCCCTTCGTGCTCGCCGGCACGACGAGCGACACGCACTTCACCAGCGCCGGCGACACCAGCGGCTTCGCGATGGGCGAGATCCGGCTGTCGGTCAAGGGCATCGCCCTGCGCGAGCGGGTGTTCGGGCTGGGCTTCGAGGGCAACCTCACCCTGCCCACGGCGAACGACGAGACCCTGTCCGGCAACGGCTTCGGCGGCGGCCTGCGCGTCATCCCCGACTTCCAGTTCGGCCGCATGGTCATCTCGCTGAACCTCGGCGCCTACTTCCGCGCGGGCAAGGCGACGATCACCGCCACCGACGGCATCACCACGACGACCCTGCTCAGCGTGGGCAACGAGCTGGTCGCAGGTCTGGGCGGCGAGCTGCGCATCATCGACCCGCTCTCGCTGGTCGGTGAGATCTACATGCGCACGGCTCTCGACGACCTCTTCGGGAGCGACGGCAACAACCAGCTCGAGGGCATGGCCGGCGTCCGCTGGCACCCCATCGCCCAGGTCTCTGTGACCGCCGGCGCCGGTGGCGGTACGCCGATCTTCGAGGGGTACGGCACCTCGCGCCTCCGCGTCTTCGCCGACGCGCGGTGGAGCTGGGGCCCGACCGCGGACGCCGACAACGACGGGGTCCCCGACCGCCGCGACAAGTGCGACATCCTCCCCGAGGACCGGGACGGCTTCCAGGACGACGACGGCTGCCCCGACCCGGACAACGACGGCGACGGGGTGCTGGACGCCGACGACCGCTGCCCCAACGAGCCCGAGGACATGGACGGGATGGACGACGAGGACGGCTGCCCCGACCTCGACAACGACGGCGACGGCATCGCCGATGACCGGGACAAGTGCCCCGAGGTCGCCGAGGACCCCGACGGCTTCGAGGACGACGACGGCTGCCCCGACCTCGACAACGACGGCGATGGCATCGCCGACGCCGACGATCGCTGCCCCGACGTCCCGGAGACGCGAAACGGCTTCGCCGACGACGACGGCTGCCCGGACTTTCCCGGCATCCAGGCCGACGGCGACCGCATCGTGCTGGCCGACCCCATCCCCTTCGACCCCAAGACGAACCAGCCGTCTCCCACCTCCTTCGTCCTGCTGCGCAACCTGGCGCGCTTCATCCAGGCCAACCCCTCGTGGAAGCGCATCCGCATCGACGTGCACGTGGGCGGCCGCGACCGGGACGCCGTGGCGCTCCTGGCGGCCAGTCAGGCGCGGGCGGAGGCGCTGATCCGCTTCCTGGTCATCGAGGGGGTGCCGCCCCATCGGCTCGAGGCGCACGGCGTGGGCATCACCCAGCCCGTGGCGGACAACAAGACGAAGGCCGGCCGGGCCGCCAACGAGCGGGTCGAGTTCATCATCGTCAAGTAGGCGCGCGTAGGCGCGCGCGTCCGGCCGCTCCGTGGACCGGCACCGCGTGGCGCCGCGGCCGGCGGAAAAGCGCGCTGCGGCGGCGATGACGCTGTGATAGCGTCCCTGGCCCGCCGCCGAGGCGGGGACCCGCGCGGAGGGACGACGTGTCTGGACGATTGGTGGAGGAGCTGACCCGGCGCGCGGCGCTGGCGATGCGTGAGGTCTTCGAGGTCGACGCCGACCCCGAGGTGCGGCCGACCAACGACCCGCGCTTCGGCGACTATCAGATCAACGGCGTGCTGCCCCTGGCGCGGCGCATCGGCGGCAACCCGCGGCAGCTCGCCACGCGCCTGCTCGAGGGGCTCGACCTGGGCGACATGTGCCTGCCTCCGGAGATCGCCGGCCCCGGCTTCATCAACCTGCGCCTGGACCCCTTTTGGGTGGCGCGGGAGGCGGGCAGGGTGGCCAGCGATCCCCGCGCCAACATCTCGCCGGTCCAGGCGCCCCAGTGCGTGGTCGTGGACTTCTCCAGCCCCAACGTCGCCAAGCGCATGCACGTGGGGCATCTGCGCTCGACCATCATCGGCGACGCGCTGGTGCGCACCCTGCGCTTCCTCGGCCACCGGGTCGTCGGCGACAACCACGTCGGCGACTGGGGCACCCAGTTCGGCATCCTGCTGTGGGCGTGGGAGCGTCACGCGGACCAGGCGGCGCTCGACGCCGACCCCATCGGCGAGCTGGAGCGCCTCTACAAGCTGGGCAGCGAGGCGGCGAAGGCCGATCCGCAGGTCGCCGACGCCTGCCGCGCCGAGCTGGCCGCGCTCCAGGCAGGCGATCCCGAGCGGCTGGCGCTGTGGAAGCGCTTCGTCGCCATCTCACGCGCCGACGCCGAGGCCATCTACGCCCGGCTGGGCGTCAGCTTCGACACCTGGCACGGCGAGAGCTTCTACCACGAGCGCCTCGCGGGAGTGGTCGAGCGCCTGTGCGAGCGGGGCCTGGCCCGGGAGAGCGAGGGAGCCATCGCGGTCTTCTTCGACGAGGATGGCGACCTCGGCGGGACCCCGCTGCTGGTGCAGAAGAGCGACGGCGCCTACCTCTACGCCACCAGCGACGTCGCCACGGCCGAGTACCGCATCGAGACCTACGCGCCCGACCGCATCGTCTACGTCGTGGATGTGCGGCAGTCGCTGCACTTCAAGCAGCTCTTCGCCACCCTCGAGGCGCTGGGCTACGACCAGGTGCGCTTCGAGCACGTCGGCTTCGGCATGATGCTGGGCGCCGACGGACGCCCCTTCCGAACACGCGACGGGGGGACCGTGACCCTGGCCGCGCTCCTGGAAGAGGCCGAGGAGCGCATCCTGCCCATCGTCGCCGAGAAGTGGCCCGACGCCAGCGAGGACGAGCAGCGCGACATCGCTCGACGCGTCGGCTACGGCGCCGTGAAATACGCCGACCTGAGCCAGAACCTCACCACCGACTACCGCTTCGACTGGGACAAGTTCCTGGCCGCCGAGGGCAACACCGGGCCCTACCTCCAGTACGCGCTGGTGCGGATCCGCTCGGTGCTGCGCGAGTACGAGGTGCGCGTAGGGCGACCCTTCGTCGCCGACGGCGCGCCGCTGCGCCTCGAGGCCGACCAGGAGCGCGAGCTCGCCACCGAGCTGCTCAAGCTCGGCGACGCGCTGGACAGCGCCGCGCGGCTGTCCCGCCCGCACATCGTCTGCGAGTACCTCTTCGGCGTCGCCCGCCGCTTCAGCCCCTTCTACGCGGCCTGCCCCATCCTGGGGGCACCCGACGAGGGGCTGCGCGACTCGCGGGTCGCGCTGGCGGTGGCGACGGCGCGCACGCTGGAGATCGGCCTGGACTGCCTGAACATCCCGCTGCTGGACCGGATGTAGCAGCCGGACCGCCGGACGCGGCGGCCCCGGCAGCGCTCAGCGCGCCCGTGGCAGCCGCGGCCGCGGGCTCGTCAGACCAGCGGCGGGCTCGCCAGACCAGCGGCAGGCTCGCCAGACCAGCGGCAGGCTCGCCAGACCAGCGGCAGGCTCGTCAGACCAGCGGCGGGCGCGTCAGACCAGCACCAGGCTGGCCAGCTTGCGCCGCAGCTTCTCGACCTGCTCGTCGTCGCGCCCCGCCGCCTCCAGCACGGTGGCCGCGGCGCTTCGAGCCTTGTCGCGCAGCTCGCCCCGCGCCGAGCCCACCAGCCCCACCAGGGCCTGCAGCCCCTGCACGAAGCGCCCGTGCACCGAGTCGGCCAGGGCCATGAGGTAGCGGGCCTCGCCGTCCTCCGGCGCGTCCCGCAGCCGCTTCGCGAGCGCGTCGACGCCGCCGGCCGCCTGCACCTCGGCCCAGAGCGAGCCGAGGCTGAGCGCCGCCTGGGCCGCGTTGTACTCCGGCATCGTCGCCGTGATCCGCGTGAGCACCTCGCGCGCCTCGTCCCCGCGCTCGCCCGCCAGATAGAGCCGCCCGAGCTGCAGCAGCGCCGCGCCGTCCGCCGCGTCCTTCGCCACCCGCGCCTTCCAGAACGCCTCGGCCTCCGCCGGGTCGCTCGGCGCCTTCGGGGCGTCCTCGGCTTCGGCCACCGACACCCCGCAGCGCTCGAGCACGCGGTCGATGAAGCGCTTCACGTCGGCGCGGGGGAGGGCGCCCACGAACTGGTCGACGATGCCGCCCTCGAAGACCGCGAGCACCATGGGGATCGACTGCGCCCCCATGCTCTGCGCCAGCATCGGGTTCTGGTCCACGTCCACCTTGGCCAGGACGAAGGCGCCGCCGTACTCGGCCGCCATGCCCTCCAGGATGGGGCCGAGCGTCTTGCACGGGCCGCACCAGGTCGCCCACAGGTCGATGATGACCGGGGTCCGGCTGCTGCGATGGACCACCTCATCATTGAAGGTGGCCTCGGTGACGTCGATCACGTGCCTGGCATGCTCAGCCATCGGGGGCTCCTGGTCGGGACGGGACTCGGTGACCTATGCGACCCGAGGCCGCTGCGGTCAAGCCCCGTCGGCGATTTGTGAGGGCGTGGTCGGGGGCGCGTGCTATGTGGCGCGCCGTCGGGGCTGTATCATCGCGCCCTCGCCAAGGAGGGCACCGTGGATTGGAGACAGGGCAGGGCGGCGGGGGCCGCGCTACTGGCGTGCGTGGTCCTGGCCTGGAGCCCCGACAGCATCGCGGGCCCCGCGGACAACGCCCCGGCCAGCGTGCGCCTGCCGTGGAGCTTCGGCCCGGAGGTCGGCGGCGTCGAGGCCACCGCGGGCCACGCCGCTGGCCTCGGGTTCCTCGACGGCTGGGAGATGGGCTTCGGCTTCTCCTTGCGGCTCGACGGCGCCGGGCTCGGCGACGGCATCCTCGCCGGCGGCGCCGGGCGGCTCGGCCCGGTCGGTCTCGGCATCGCCGTGTCCCGCATCGGCGACGACGGGCTGGACGGCGGCACCACCCGGCTGGACCTCTCCACCGGCTTCCGCTTCGCCCGCTGGGGCTCCATCGGCCTTCGCTGGCAGCGCCTCTTCGGCGACGCCGGCCTCGGCCTCGACGGCTACAACTCCGTCTCGGTCTCCACCACCCTGCGCCCGTCGCGCTGGATGGCCCTGGCGCTGGGCGTGGACCAGGCCAACCACCCGCGCCTGGGCGGCGTCAGCGCCGACCCCATCCTGCGCGCCGAGCTGGGGCTGCGTCCGCGCGGCGACCGCGTCACCTTCGGCGTCGACGGCTCGGCGACCTTCGGCGACGACACCGGCTGGCACGCCGGCGCCAGCCTGCGCATCATGCCCGTCCCCGGGCTGGTCGTGGGCGGCTACGGCCGCTTCGTTCACGACACCATCGAGCCCGAGCGCCTGGAGTGGGGCGTCTTCCTCGGCCTCTCCCAGGGCCGCGGCGAGGTCGCCTCGAGCTTCGACGCGCGCAGCCGGGTCAGCGACGACGACGTGCCGGCGCGGGCCGACCTGGCGGTGCTCTTCACCCAGGGCTCGCGCGTCCGTCCCTCGCTGGTGACCCCGGGTCGGAAGGTCGTGCGCGTGTCCATCGGCGGCTCGCTGCCCGAGCGCCCGGTGGTAGGCCTGCTCGGCGGCGGTCCGCCCACGTTGGGACATTGGGTGGTGGCGCTGGACGCCATGACCCGCGACGACGACGTGAGCGCGCTGCTGATCGAGCTGGGCTCGGCGCCCGACTGGGCCCAGTGCTGGGAGCTGCGCCGGGCCATCGCCGCCCTCCGCGCGGCAGGCAAGCGCGTCATCGTCCACACGGCCGGCCTGGACATGCGCGGCATGTACCTGGCCAGCGCCGCCGATCGCATCTGGCTGCACCCGGTCGGGCTGCTCGACCTGCGCGGGCTCAGCGTCACCCGCACCTACCTGGTGGGGCTGCTCGACAAGCTGGGCATCCAGGCGCAGTTCGTGAAGTGGGACGAGTACAAGGCCGCGCCCGAGCGGCTGACCCGCCCCGGGCCCTCCGAGGCCGACGAGGAGCAGGCCCAGGCGATGCTCGCCGCCTTCGAGTCGCACTGGCACACCGCCGTGCAGGAGGGGCGCGGCATCGAGCGCCCCGCGATGGACGCGCTGCTGAGCGACGGACCGCAGACGATGACCATGGCGCACGAGCTGCACCTGGTCGACCGCATCGTCGCCGACACGGAGCTCGAGCAGGCGCTGCAGGAGGAGCTCGCCGGCCCGGTGCGCCTCACCGACGGCTACGACCCGCCGCCCGACGCGTGGCCGAGCTGGGGCAACCCCCAGGTGATCGCCATCGTGCCGGTGGTCGGCGGCATCGTCGACGGTGACGGCACGGACCTCGATCTGCCCTTCTTCGGCATCACCACCGGCGATCGCGACGTGGAGAAGGCGCTGGACGCGGCCGTGGCCGACCGGGACGTGGCGGCCATCGTGCTGCGCGTGTCCAGCGGCGGCGGCTCGGTGCTGGCCAGCGACCGCATGTATGCGCGCCTGCAGGACGCGGCCGCCCACAAGCCGCTCATCGTCAGCTTCGGCGGCGTGGCGGCCAGCGGCGGGTACTACGTGGCGCTCGCCGGGCACGAGGTGCTGAGCACGCCGCTCAGCATCACCGGCAGCATCGGCATCTTCACCGGGAAGCTCGATCTCAGCGCGCTCTTCGCGACCCTCGGCATCACCACCTGGACCCAGCGCACGGCCCCCCACGCGGACGCCAACGGGCTGCACCGCCCGTGGACCGAGGACGAGATGGCGACGGCGCGCGAGCGGCTGCGCGCCTACTACGAGCGCTTCGTCGGCCTGGTCGCCCAATCCCGCCACCTGCCGCTCGAGACCGCGCGCGACCGCGCCCGCGGGCGCGTCTACGTCGGCGAGCGGGCTCTGGCCCTGGGCCTGGTCGACACCGAGGGTGGCCTCTGGGATGCCATCGGGCGGGCCCGCACACGCGCCGGCATCCGCTCCGGCGACGCCTGGACCATCCGCTACCCGTCCACCGGCGGCCTGGGCGCCCGGCTGCGCCGCCTCACCAGGCTCCCCTTCGGTCTCGCCTCCACCGCGAGCGCCGCCCCCAGCTTCGACCTCAGCGTCCTGCCCGAGCCGCTGCGCGACTGGCTCGCCACCCTGGCGTCGTTGGCCCGCGGCGGCGTCCAAGCACGCCTGCCCTACACCGTCGACGTCCGCTGACCCCTCCCGTCCTCACGAGGCCCCATGACCTGCCCCGTCCCCTTCCGGGTCGACGCCGTCGACCGAGGCACCGGCGCCCGCGCCGGCCGCCTCGAGCTGGCCCGCGGCACCATCCTCACGCCGGTCTTCATGCCGGTGGGCACCCAAGCCGCGCTGCGCAGCCTGCCGCCGCTCTTCATCCGCGAGCTGGGCCTGCAGATCATCCTGGCCAACACCTACCACCTGCACCAGCGCCCCGGTGAGGCGATCATCCAGAAACTGGGCGGACTGCACCAGTTCATGTCGGTCGACGTCCCGATCCTCACCGACTCGGGCGGCTTCCAGGTCTTCTCGCTGGACAAGAAGGAGGTCAGCGAGGACGGCGTCGCCTTCGCCTTCGAGGTGGACGGCAAGCGCACCTTCCTGTCGCCGGAGACCTCGATGGCCATCCAGGAGGCGCTCGGCGCCGACATCGCGATGGCCTTCGACGAGTGCCTGGCCCCCGGCGTCAGCCACGAGGAGACCGCCGAGTCCATCGAGCGCACCGCGCGCTGGGCCGAGCGCAGCCTGGCCGCGCACGTGCGCCCGGATCAGAGCCTCTTCGGCATCGTGCAGGGGGGCATGTTCGACGATCTGCGACGGCGCTCGGTGGAGCAGGTCACGTCGCTCGGCTTCGACGGCTTCGCCATCGGCGGCCTCTCCGTGGGCGAGGGCCCCGAGATCATGAACCGCGTGCTGGCCGCCACCACCCCGCTGATGCCGCCCGAGATGCCGCGCTACCTCATGGGCGTGGGGCGACCGCAGGACCTCGTCGACGGCATCGCGGTGGGCGTCGACATGTTCGACTGCGTCATCCCCACCCGCCACGCCCGCAGCGGCACCCTCTACACCTTCAAGGGGCGCATCCGGATCACCCACTCGCGCTACCGCCGCGACGCCTACGCCATCGACACCGCGTGCCACTGCTACACCTGCCGCACGTTCTCGCGGGCCTACCTGCACCACCTCTTCAGCGTCGGCGAGGTGCTGGGCGCCACGCTGTGCACGATCCACAACCTGCACTTCTTCCAGGAGCTGATGCGCCGCGCGCGCACGGCCATCTCCGAGGGGCGCTTCGCCCCCTTCCGGCGCGAGATCAAGGAGCTCTACCCCGAGACCAGCAAGGGCGCGGGCGACGAGCCCCGCGACGAGGCCGACCACCCGCCCGCGCGAGCGGCGTCGGGGCGCGCGCCGGCGGTCTCGAAGGCGTCGGTCCAGACCTCGGGCCGCGCGAACCGCTCCCCGGCAGGCGGCGCACGCACGGACTCCCGCGGCGGCCAGCGCCCGTCCGACGCGCAGCGCCGCGACTCGAGCCGTGCCCCCTCCGGAAAGCCCGACGCGCGTCGCTCCACCGGCCGCGGCGCCCCCTCTTCGGCGGGCAAACGCGGCAAGTCCTCGAAGGGCAGGGCGGGGCGGTGATAGAGTCCACCCGTGGGCGCTGACGACCAGAGCAAGGCCAGCGGGCGCCGGGACTTCTTCCGCGGCGCCTTCACCCGGCTGCAGGAGACGGCCCTGGGCGCCGCGCGCGAGTTCGCCAAGGCCAGCGCGGAGCTGGCCGACGCGGCCAACGCGGCCACCGAGGAGGTCCCCCGCTACCACCGGGCGCGCCCTCGGGCCGGCGACGGCGACAGCGTCCGCCGGGTGGTGCGGCCGCCCGGCGCGCTGCCCGAGCCTCGCTTCCTCCAGGCCTGCGAGCGCTGCCGCCTGTGCATCGACGCCTGCCCGGAGAACGCGATCTTCCGGGCCGGCCCCCAGTTCGGCGCCGGCATCGAGCTGACCCCCATGATGCGCCCGGACCAGCGCCCCTGCGCGCTCTGCGTCGACGTGCCCTGCGCCGCGGCGTGTCCGACCGGCGCGCTGGTCCCGCTGCCATCGGCCGACGCCATCCAGCTCGGCCTGGCCATCGTGATGGACAACCTCTGCCTGAACACGCGAGGCGAGAGCTGCGACGCCTGCCTCGGCGTGTGCCCGTGCCCCGGCGCCATCGCCGCCGGCCCCAAGGGCGTGCCGCGCGTGGACGCGGACGCGTGCACCGGCTGCGGTCTCTGCGCCCACCACTGCCGCGCCTACCCGAAGGCCATCCACATCCGCCCCTCCAACGCGGAGCCGCCAGCGCCCGCCGGGACAGGGCAGGGCGTCGAGTTGCCGAATCGGTAGACGCTGCTATCCTCGCGTCATCCCTGGGATTCGGGTCCGCACACGGTGACAGCCGCCGTGTCCGACGCCCCAGCCCCCGCGCAGCACCAGACGCACCCGACGGCATCGCTGCGACGCCTCCGGCGCGTCATCCGCGACCCACCTCGCGTCTGCCCGCTCAAGTTTCGGCCACGAGTCACCGTCTAGTCCGTCAGCCCGTGTCGAGGGATCTCCCATGTTCCACATGCTCTTGAGCCTGCTCTTCCTCGTCGTCGCCGCGGTCGGCGCGCTCGGCGTCCACATGGGGGTCGAGAAGGCCGCCCAGCCGCTCGAACAGCGCCTCGACGCCGAGGTCCAGGGGAGCACGCAAGCCTACTCACGCTCACGGCGGCTGCGCGACCTGACCCTGGCGGACTTCGCCCAGGGCGTGGCCCAGTCCGAGGTCGGCGCCTATCTCGACGTGCTCTCCAGCGAGCGGGCGCGCATGCTGGACATCGAGGCCAAGGCCTACGCCGCCCACCCCGGCGCGCCCGAGGGCGGGCCCGCCTACGACGAGCGCAAGGGCTGGGTCAGCGCCCAGACCGAGTACCTCGACGCGATGTCGCAGAAGCTCGCCGAGCGCATCGAGCGTCGGGTGGGCCCGAGCTTCTGGACCACGCACCCTCGCGACGCCTTCCTGGAGAAGTTCCGGGACACCCTGACCGCCTGCAGCGCCACGGCGGTCTCGAACTGCTTCTTCCGGCTCACCTTCTACCCGCTCGAGGACGTGGTGCGTCGCCTCACCAACGACGACAACAAGCGCTCCAAGCCCGACATGGTGGTGGTCACCGACGACCGCGGCACCGGCCTCGCCGACGTCGACCAGCCCAAGTGGTCGGACGACACCCGCTTCAGCGAGCGCTACCCCCTCATCCGCAAGGCCCGCGAGGGGGTCATCGCCCGAGACGTCGTGCAGCGCGACGGCGGCAACAGCTACTACTTCGTCGTCGCCGCGCCGGTGATGGCGGCCGGCTCGTTCTCGGGCGGCGTGCTCGTGGGCATGGAGATCGACGACGGCTTCATCCGGGAGGAGAAGGCCGCGCTCGGCTTCGAGGTCAGCTACCTCGACGGCCAGAAGCTGGTGCGCTCGTCGCTGCCCAAGGACGAGCAGCAGGAGATCCTGCACAACGTCCCGCCGCGCAGCGAGGAGGCCAAGGTGAGCTTCCTCGACACCGAGCAGATGGCCGCGCAGTTCATCCCCATCACCGGGATCTACTCGGCCGGCGACATCAAGGTGGTCCTGTCGCGGTTGCGCGAGCCCATCCAGCACGTCACCTCGACCATCGAGACCTACGTGTGGCTCTACGCGGTGCTGATGTTCCTGGTCGTGGGCGGCCTGCTCTTCTGGATGCGACGCGCCCAGACCCGCCCACTGGTGGCGCTGGACAGCGGCCTGCACGAGGTGATGGGCGGCAACCAGGACTACGAGTTCGACTCGGGCAGCTCGGATCCCCTGTGGAAGTCCTTCGCGGGCTCGCTCAACCGCATGGTGGGGCTGCTGCGCGGCGGCAGCATCGAAGAGGACGAGCTGGACGCCTACCTGGGAGTGCACCACGCAGGCGACCCGGTGGAGCCAGGGACCGACAAGGGCGAGGGCTGACAGCGGAGCGCGGACAGCGCGCTCAGTCCAGGCTCAGCCACGCCAGGGTGACGCCGTCGCCGCCCTCGTGACGCCGACCCGGCCGCGAGGCCCGCACGCACGCCGTCCGCGCGACCACCGCGCGCACCTCGTCGCGTAGCGCCCCGGTGCCGTGCCCGTGGATGATCCAGACGGCCTCGTCGTCGGCCTGCCAGGCGTGATCGAGGAAGCGCTCGAGCCGATCGGCGACCTCGTCGCGCCGCAGGCCGCGTAGATCCAGGGTGGTCGCGTCGGTGCGGGGAGGGGGCACCAGCTCGTCGGCGTCGGCCCGGGCCTCGGTGGGGCCGGGCTTGGGCCGCGGCGGGGCAGGGCGGGGCGCCTCTGCGACCACAGCCCCGGCGAGCTTCCCCAGCCGCGAGGCCGCCACCGTCATCTTGAGGGCGCCCACGGCCACCAGCACGTCCCGCCCGCGCAGCTCCACCACCTCGCCCGGGCGGCGCAGCGACCGCACCCACACCGCCATCCCCGACGCCGGCGGCTCTTCCAGGTCGCCGCCATCGCGCGGGCCCGCCGCCTGCGCGCGCTGCGGCGGCCCGACGGGGGAGGGCGGGGCCCCCGCGTCCACACCCACCATCGCGAGCGGCTCGTCCTGCTCGCGGGCCTGGGCGTCCGCCAGCCGCGCCTCCACGTCGGCGACCGTGCGCCGCCGCCGCTCCAGCGCCGCCGGGTCACGCTCCTCGCGGAGCTCGCGCATCTGCGCCCGCACCTGCTCGAGCGCCTCGCGGATCTCCTCGCGCGCTTCGCGCCGCAGCCCGGCGACCTCGCGCGCGGCCTCGCGATCCAGCCGCGCGGTCACCGCCGCCAGCCGCTCGGCCTCGCGCCGCGCGGCGCCGGCGGCTTCCCGAGCGCGGGCGGCCTCCTCGTGGGCCTCGGCCCGGGCCCTGCCGAGGCGCTCGATGGCGTCTGCCAGGCCCGCGTCGCCCACGGCGATGGCGCGCGCCCGGGCCAGGATGTCGGCGTCGAAGCCGAGCCGCTCGGCGATCTCGAAGGGGCTCGACGCGCCCGGCTCGCCCACCGCCAGCCGGTAGGTTGGGGTCTGGCTGCGCGCGTCCATGCCCACCGAGGCGTTGGCGAAGCGCTCGTCCTCGTAGGCGAGCAGCTTCAGCCGCTCGTAGTGGGTGGTCACGAACCCGCGCGCGCCCCGCGCCGACAGCGCCTCGAGCACCGCGATGGCCAGCGCCGCGCCGCGCTCGGGCTCGGTGCCGACGATCAGCTCGTCCAGCAGCACGAGGGTGGATCGATCGGCGTCGGCGAGCAGGGCGCTCAGGGCCTGGAGGTGCCCGGAGAAGGTGGAGAGGTCCCGGTGGATGTCCTGGGCGTCGCCGATGACCGCGTGCAGGGCGTCGAAGAGCACGACTCGGCTCGACGGGTCGGCGGGCAGGGGGATGGCGGCGTGGGCCAGCAGCAGGAGCAGGCCCACGGTGATGAGGGTGACCGTCTTGCCGCCGGTGTTGGGCCCGGTGATGAGCACGAAGGCCTGGTCGGCCTCGAGCACGATGTCGTTGGGGACCACCGGGACGCCGTCGAGCAGGAGCAGGGGGTTGCGAGCGGTCACCAGTCGCATCACGCCGCCGTCGGCCACCTCCGGGATGGCGCCGTCGTGGCGCTCGCCGAAGAGCGCGCGCGCGTTGATCAGGTCGAGGCGGGTGGCGATGGCCAGGGCGTCGAGGAACGCCGGCGCCTCGTCGGAGACCCAGCCCGAGCGCTCGACCAGCACCCGGAGGGTCTCGGTCTCCACCTTGGAGAGCATCAGCTTCACGTCGTTGTTGGCTGAGATGAACTCCTCGGGCTCGATGTAGACCGTCTGGCCGGTGTTGGACGCTCCGTGAATGATTCCAGGCATCTGGGATTGGAACGAGGCGACGACCGGCACGACGTAGCGCTCCTCGCGCTCGGTGTAGTAGTCGTCCTGGAGCATGGGCTCGATGTCGGCGCGCTGGACGAAGCGGTCCAGGCGCTCCTTGATGTTCTGCCGCAGCGAGGCCAGGCGCCGGCGCGCGTCGCGCAGCTCGGGGCTGGCGTCGTCGCGGATGTGACCGGAGGCGTCGAAGGTGCCAGCCAGCTCGTGGCCCAGCCGGCCCAGGTCCTCGAGCCCGCTGGCCAGGCGCGCGACGTGCGGCGCCGACTCGCCGTGGGTGCGGAGGTAGCGCGAGAGCTCGCCCAGGGCCTGGGCGCAGCGGGCGACCGCCACGAGGTCCTGGACGCCGGCCGTGCCGCCACGGCGGCAACGCTCCAAGGTCGGTCGCACGTCGGTGACGCCATCGAGGGGCAAGGCCGCGCCAGCCTCGGAGAGCCGGCGCAGCTCGGCGACGGCGGCGAAGGTCTCGCGCACGGCGTCGACGTTCGCGCCGAAGCAGCCGGTGCCGACCTCCAAGCGCGCGCGCTCGGTGTGACAGCACGACGCCAGCGCCGCCAGCACGCGTGGCCAGCCCAGGTCAGCGAGGCACGTCGGCGACACGCGGAGCATGGGGCGGACCTTGGCTGAGCGCTCGATGCCGGTCAAGCTCGCGTGCCCGGCGGCGCCCCCCGCTCCGGCGTCAATGTCCGATAATGTATATTATGGTAACTTTTATCCTGGCGCCGTTCACCGCGCCGCCTCACCCGGCCGTGGAAGCATGGGAGCGCCTTGCCGGGCCGCAGGCGCCGGGCTAACCTCGCCTCTCGCTGGGGTCGACCGCCGACCCGACGCTCCGGACAGAGGAAGCAGTCCCGCCGATGGCCTATCTCGAGTACCAGCCGGACGAAGGTGGCGTGCAGCGCGTCGCCATCGACGCAGACAACCCGATGGTGAAGATCGGCCGCGCGTCCGAGTGCGCGATCCGGACCAACAACAACACCGTCTCGCGGCGTCACTGCCAGGTGGTCTACACCGGCAGCGACTATCGGGTCAGCGATCTGGGCAGCTCGAACGGCACCTTCTACGACAAGCAGCGCATCGCCGAGCACGCGCTGCAGCCCGGTGACGTCTTCTACTGCGGCAACTTCCGCATCGTCTTCCACGCGGAGAGCCCGAGCGCCGAGGGGCTGGAGCCCGTCGACTTCGGCGGCCAGGCCGCGGCGCAGGCCCCCCAGGCCGCGGCGGATGTCCAGGCGATCGCGCTGCCGTCCTTCGACGAGGCGTCGAGCGAGTACGCCACCGTCGATGACAGCCCGGCCTCCTCACCCACGGCCGAGGCCGAGGGGCTCATCGAGGCGGCCCAGGCGACCCTGTCCCCCCCTTCCCTGCCCCCCGACGAGCCGCCCCCACCCGCCCGGCCACAGGCCGATCATGGCGCGCTGGAGCAGGCGCTTCGGGCACGGCAGGAGGAGCTGGAGCTGCTGCGCCTGCAGGTGGAGAGCCTCGAGCGCGCCACCGACGAGGCGATCGCCGGCGAGGAGCGCGAGGCCGAAGCGCGGGCCACGGCCGAGGCTCGCACGGCGGAGCTGGAAGCCGAGCTGGACGCCCTGCGCGCCGAGTTGGAGAGCACGCGCAGCGAGGCGCCGGCGGTCGAGGGCGGCGGCGCGGACGCTGGTTTGGAGGAGGCGCTGGCCGAGGCGCGCGCTGCGTTGGAGGCCCACGACGCCGAGGCGGAGGCGCTCACCGCGCGTGTGGCGGAGCTCGAGGAGGCCCTCGCCCTGGCGGCGCGGCCCGAGGATCTCGAGACCCTCGCCCTGGAGCGTGACGAGGCCACCTCGCGAGCCGAGGCAGCCGAGGGCGTCGCCGCCGAGCGCGAGCAGGAGCTGGCTCGCCTGCGCGACGAGCTGGCGGAGCTGGGCGCGCAGGCCGAGGCGAGCGCCGAGAGCGCGACGCGCTCCGAGGAGCTGCAGGCCGAGCTCGATGAGCTGCGGCGCTCCCTCGAAGCGGCGGAGGCCGAGCGCGACGATCTGCGCGAGGCGGTCGAGGGCGGCGAGGAGCGCAGTCGCGCACTGGCGGCCGAGCGGGAGGCCGAGGCCCAGCGCGTGGCCGACGCCGAGATGGCCCGGGCCGAGCTCGAGGCCCGCATCGCCGAGCAGCAGGAGGCCCTCGAGGCTCGGGCCGAGCAGATCGCGGCGCTCGAGAGCGCGCAGAGCGAGCGCGTGGAGGCCCTGCACCGCGAGGTCGAGAGCCTCAACCAGGCCCTGGTGGCGGCGCCCCAGCCCGGCGAGGTGGCCGACCTGGAGCAGCGGCTCGAGAGCGTGCAGGAGGCGCGCAAGGACGCGCTGGCGTCGGTGGCCCGGCTCGAGGCGGAGCTCGAGAGCCTGCGCTCCTCGGCCAGCGCCGAGAGCCAGAGCGCGGCGACCCTCGAGGGTCAGCTCCGGGAGTCGGAGACGGCGCGACAGCAGGCGCAGCAGGACCTGGAGCAGCTCAAGGAGCTGCTGGTCGGGTCCGCCGGCGCCGAGGAGGTGGCCGAGTTCCGAGCACAGATCGCCGAGCTGGAGAAGGCGGCGCTCAAGGCGCAGGCCGAGCGGGCGCAAGCGCTGGAGCGGGCCGACCAGATCGGCGCGGAGCTGGATGGGGTCAAGGAGTCGCTGGCCGAGCAGAGCGCGCGGGTCAAGGAGCTGTCCGGCGAGCGGGCGGCGCTGGAGAAGAAGCTCGCCAGCGCCGAGGCGGCCGCCGAGAAGCGCGAAGCCAAGGTGGCCGAGCAGAAGGAGGCGCTGGACGCGGTGAAGAGCGAGCTGAAGCACGCCAAGGAGACCGTGGCGTCGCTGGAGCTCGAGCGGAAGAAGCTGGACGACGCGCACAAGCAGCTCGTCAGCGAGCTGGCCGCGGCGCAGGAGGAGCGGTCGCAGGCCCAGGACGAGCTCAACGCCACCACCAAGGCGCGCGGGGCCGCCGAGAAGAAGCTGCGCGACGCCGAGAAGGCGCTGGAGAAGATCCAGGCCCAGGGCGGGCAGGCCCAGGAGGCGATGGCGCAGGAGCTGGCAGAGCTGCGGGCGGCGCGGGACGAGGCGGACAAGCGGCTGGAGGCTGAGAGCAAGCGCGCCGACAGTGCGGAGAAGCGGGCCGAGGCCGCCGACAAGCGCGTGGCGGAGGCCGAGAAGGCCAGAGCCGAGGCGGTGGCGGCCAGCGAGGACGCCGCCAGGAAGCTCACGGAGGCCGAGGCGCGCGCGAGCAGCCAGGCCGACGAGAAGCTGAGCCAGGCGGAGGAGCAGCGCGCCAAGGCGGAGTCGGCTCTCGCCGAGGCGGTGGCGGCCAAGGAGGCCGCGGAGCGTGAGCTCGCCGCGGCTCGGAGCGAGGCGGAGGCAGCCGGCGCCGGTCGTGGCGAGGCGGAGGCCGCGCGCGCAGCTGCCGACAAGGCGCTGGCCGAGGCCCAGGCGGAGGCCAAGGCCGCCACCGAGCGCGCCGAGCGGGCCGAGCAGGAAGCCAAGGCGGCGCAGGAGGCTGCGGCGGAGGCCCAGGCCGGAGCGGCAGCCAGCGCCGAGACCAGCGAGGCGCTCGACGCGCTGAAGGCCGAGCTGGAAGCGGCTCGCGCGAGGGCCGAGGCGAGCGAGCAGGAGCAGGAAGAGCTGATGGCCGCCAACAAGCGGCACGTGAAGAAGATCGCCAGCCTGCTCGAGGAGGCCGAGGCCCAGGCCGCCAAGGCGAGCGACGTGGACCCGGAGCGGCTGACGCGCCTCGAGGAGGAGCTGAGCCTGCTGCGCGAGGAGCGCGACCGGCTGGAGTCCAAGGCCGAGCGCCTGCGCGAGTCGTTGGAGGCCGCCGAGGCAGCCGCTGGTGAGGTGGACGCGCTCCGCGAGCAGGTGGCGTCCCTGCAGGCGGCGGCGGGCGCAGCGAGCGGCGGCGGTGGCGACACCGGCGCGTTCCACGCCAAGGTCGTGAAGCTCTACGAGGAGCTCAACGATCGCGCCTCCACCTGGCGCAACGACGTCGCGCTGACCATCCAGTTCGTCGAGGACATCGAGGAAGGCGCGTTCGCGAGCACCGACGCGAGGGACGAGACCTTCGGCGGCCTGCGCGATACCCTGGACGCGCTGCGTGACACGAGCGAAGAAGTGAAGCAGAAGCTGAAGGACTTCAGGCGTCTGCTCGACGATTGATGCCAGTTGAACCGGCACCCGGGCGACGTCTCGCCCCCGCCGCGCTGAGGAGAGTGGGAATGCCCGACAAGCCGCTTCCGAACGAGGATCAGTTCGTCACGATGGTCTCGGTGCGAGATGGCAACATCTACGTGACCTCGGCCCGCGCGCTGGTCGCGAAGCAGAACTCGATCGGTCTGCACATCGACACGACGCTCTCCGAGCCGCCGCCCTTCGAGCGCGCGCAGCCGCTGACCCTGCTCTACACCCGCGGCGACCGCGTGCTGCGGCTCAAGGCCGTGGTGCGCGAGCCCATCGACCGCGAGCGCCTGACGGTGCAGCCCGTCGGTGACGTGGCCGAGGGTGACCGCCGCGACTTCCGGCGCGCGGACGTCGACGCCCGTGTGTGGGCCCAGGCCGCAGGCGTCCCCAGCGTCGAGGAGGCGATGGCGGCGCAGAGCAAGCGCAGCGTGCCCCTCGAGGAGATGGAGACCCAGTCCATCAACCTTTCCGGCTCGGGCATCCAGCTCGACTTTCCGGCCGACAAGGGCCCGGTGAAGGTCAGCGACCTCCTGGACATCCGGGTCGAGCTGCCCCTGCCCTCCCCCTCCGTCATCGCGGTCATCGGCGAGGTCGTGAGCGAGCCCCGTGACATCGACGGCACCCGGCGCGTCGCCGTGCGCTTCACGGAGATCAGCGAGTCCGACCAGGACCTGGTGGTCTACACCGTGTTCTCGCGCTACTTCGAGGCCGAGGGGCTGGGCGAGGACCTCGCACACTTCGAGGTCTGAGCGGCTCGGCCGCGTCGCGCGGCGCCGGCCGGCCGGCTCTGCCCACGGGCCTCAGGGCGCGGCCGGCTGCTCCGCGCCGCGCACCACGCCCCAGCCGTAGACGTCCGGGTAGAAGCGCAGGGCCCCCTCCTGGTCGGCGCCCACGCCCAGGTACTCGATGAAGATGGGCAGCGGCCGCACCAGCTCGAGCTCCGTCTCCCGCCTCCCGGCCAGGATGGCCCGAGCGCGAGCCCAGGGCGTCGGGTGTCCGTCCACCTCCATGACGCGCTGCGCCAGCGCCAACGCCTCCTGCACGCGCACGCAGCCGTGACTCAGCGTCCGCACCCGCTTGTCGAAGCCGCGCTGCAGCGGCGTGTCGTGCAGGTAGATCCCGTCTCCGCCGTCGAACACGAACTTCACCCGCCCCAACGCGTTTCGCGGGCCGGGACGCTGGCGCGCGCGCTCCACGCCGCGGCTGTCCACCCACAGGTCGTAGCCGTCGTAGAAGTCCGGGTCCCTCGCGGCGCTGCGGTCCAGCTCGTTCTCCTTGATCCGCTGAGGGACGGACCAGGACGGGTTGAGGACCAGCGCCCGCACGGCGCTCTCCAGGGTGGGGGTCAGGTTCAGGCGCCCTGCCCGGCCCGTGCTCTCGTCGGCGCGGTAGCCGATGGAGCCGACCACCACCCGGTGGAAGGAGTCCAGGCGATCCCCGACGAAGTGCCGGAGCTCGAAGGCGGGGATGTTCACCATCAGCCGGTCGGGATGCAGCCTGGCGCGCGACCGTCGCAGGTGATCGAGCACCGCGCCGATCTGGCTGACCCTCTCGGAGAGCGGGACCGCCAACGCGTCCAGGGTCTCCAGGCTGGGGAGGCCGCTCTGCTCGAGCCCGAAGCGCCCCTGGAAGGCCAGGAAGGCGCCGCGCAGCTGCGCGTCGAAGGTGCGCGGATCGCTTTCGGGCGTGGTGGGGAAGCCGACCTCGGCCAGGCGGGCGCGCAAGGACGCGACGGCGTCGGTGGTGTCGCCGGGCCCAGGGCTGCGCCAGCGGGCCGTGCGCCCCACGACGCGCTCCGAGGGCGCCGCCCGAGCCAGCGCGCGGTACTCCTCGAGCGCCTGCCCCAGCGTCGCGTAGCTCGGGTCGGTGGGGGTGAGCCGCTGGTAGAAGCGATCGGCGTCGGCCAGCACCGCGAGCTCGAGCCGCGCGAGGAGCGTGTCGTCGGCGAGCGGGCCGCCGAGTGCCTTCGCCAGCAGCCAGGCGGTGCGCCAGGCCAGCACCTCGGCTTCGCGCACGGCCGGCGCCGAACCGCCCGAAGCGGCCGCCAGCGCCGTCTCGAGCTCGGCCAGGCCTGTCTCGGCCGGCGGCTCGGAGGCCGCGCGCAGCGCACGGGCGTGGGCGAGGATGGCGTCGAGCGCCGCCGTCGTACCCCGCGCGGTGACCAGCCGGGTCGGCCGATCCACCTGCAGCAGCAGCGCGTTCCGCAGCGCCGCCTCCACCTCACCTGCCGGGTGACGCCCCAGCACGTCGATGACCGTCGCCGCCAGCAAGGGCACGGCGGCGCCCTCGCCCGCCGGGTCGGTCTCTCTCGGCGCCGCCGAGGTGTCTGGCGGCAGCGCCACCACCCGCACCGCCGGCGCGCGAGCAGCGCAACCGGCGGTCCACAGGCACGCGAGGACGAGCAGTGGCCTGCCGAGGCTCAGAGTTCGTCACCGCCGCGCTCGGGCGCCGGCTTCTCGGGCTCCGCCGGCTTCTCGGGCGCGGGCGCCGGCGCCGGCGCCGCCTTCCGCGTTGGGAAGGTCACCTTGTGGGTCGCCACCATGTAGTAGATGCGGCCGCGGCGGATCCGCTTGAAGTCCTTCGGCGTGATGGTGAAGGTCACCGGCTCCAGGTTGGCCGCCGCCGGCTCCAGCGTGACCTCGGTGCTGTCGTGGCCCAGATCGAGGTTGAGCACGATGAGGGTCTTCCCCCCGTTCTCGAACTCCACGGCCGACCAGTCCTCACCGTCCAGCTTCACCTTGCAGTATTCGGAGTTCAGCGACACGCGAAGCTCGCCCACCGGCTCCGCGTCATCGGCGGAGGCCGCGCGGGCGCTGGGGAGGATGAGGGTGAGCAGCGCCATGGCCGCTGCGAGTTTCAGGGACATTGGAGACCTCCGGTGTCGGTTGAGCATGGCGGCCGTCGCGGCCGATGGGGGAGCTGCTCGTGCGCTGATCGGCTCGGTGCGACGGCTCCGACACGCATCGGCTGCGATCGTAGGCCTGGGACGCACCGTGTCAACCGGGCGTGCACGCACCGGCGCGCCGCCGACCGGCTGGGAGCGGGGAGCAGACTCGGCGACCGCGCGTTCTATTCAAGCGCGCCTGCCCCGTGGTAGTCCATGCGCATGCGCCCGTGCCTGCTGCTCTGCATCGCCCTCCCCTGCCTGGTCGCGGCTTGCGCGCCGCGCGGCGTGGACGTCGTGATGCACGACGCCATCGAGGCCCAGCGCGCCGGCGACGCCGACAAGGCCATCGCCAGGTATCGGCGCGCCATCCAGATCGAGCCGCGGGTGCGCGGCGCCTACAACAACCTCGCGCTCATCGCCCTGCAGAAGGACAACCTCACCCAGGCCGTCAAGCTGCTCGAGGAGGAGCTGGCGCTGCACCCCCGGAGCGCCGAGGCCAACCAGAACATGGCGCTGGTGCTGCTCCGCCTCGGGCGCTCCGAGGACGCCGCCTCGCGGGTCGCCGATCTGGCGCACGTCGACGGCGGCGCGCCCACCCGGAAACCGGCGCTGCGCCAGGCGATCGACGACGCGCGCCTGCTGCTGGCGTTGGCGCGGTGGAAGTCCGGCGAGGGCGGAGAGTCGGTGCGCGCCCCGCTGGAGCTGATCCTGGCCCCCCCACCCCCAGGCGTCGACCCCGCCCGCCGCGAGGCCATCGCGAACCGCGCCCGGGTCGCGATGGCCTGGCGTGAGCTGGCGGACGGAGACGTCGACGCGCTCCTGGCGCCTTCCCCCGAAGAGACGCCCCAGCCCCCCGAGGTCGAGGCGTTGCGAGCGACGGCGCTGCTCCACGCGGGGCGGCACGAGGACGCGCTGGCGCTGCTGACGCCGCTCGGTGAAGCGCCCGCCGTGCGCGTGCTGCGCGCGGCCGCCCAGGCCCAGGCCGGGGCGGCGGAAGCGGCCGCCGGATCGCTCGCCGAGGTGGCGGTGGCCCCCCTCGCGCCGCACCTGGTCGTGCTGGCCCACCGCACCCAGGCCTTCCTGGACGCAGCGGCCGGGCGTTGGGCCGATACCCTGGTGCATCTGGACGCCGCGGCGGCGGCGAGCGCCGAGGTCCCATCGGATCTCGACCTCGACCGCGCCGTGGCGCTGGCCCGGGTGGGCGATGCCGAACGCGCGCGTGCGCTGGTCACCGCCGTGCTGGCCGCCACCCCCGGCGACCCCCGCGCTCGCGCGCTCGCCGACGCCTTGCGCTAGCGGTTCAGGGTTCGGCGCGGGCGGCGGCGGCCTCGACCAGCGAGAGCGTCTCGACGATCTGACCGCGCATGAACTCGGACATGGCGGGGTCGGCCTTGTGCCGCCGCAGCCAGTCGATGACCTCGTCGTTGCCGACCGCGACCTCGGCCACCGCCTTCAGGAGCCGCAGCTTGAAGGGTTCGGTGGCGCCGACCAGCTCGGGCGCCAGCCCGTCGATGTCGACGTAGCCTGCTTCGCAGGTCCCCTCCCCTCCCGTCTGCTCGAGGGCCGCGAAGAGCGGCGGCGCGATCCGCGAGTCGCCGGTGAGCCTCAGCGCGTAGGCAGCGTCGCAGCGGCGAGGAAGCGACCCGGTGCTGATGAGCGCTCCCAGCACCTTCACCAGCTCGCCGAAGCGCGCGTCGATCTCCGGGTCGCTGTGCGGCGCGTAGGAGAGCGCCAGGCGGCCCACCGACCAGGCCAGCGGCCTCAGCTCGGGGCGGTCAGCCACCCGGGGGGCCACCTCGATGAGGGGCGCCAGCCCGCGCGGATCGCGAAGCAGGCCCAAGGCGAGCAGGGCCGCGCCGAAGGTCTCGGTAGGGGCCGCCGCCTCGGCGCGCACCCGGGCGGCGATGGGCTCGAAGCTCTCGCTCTCGCGGATCTTCCCCAGCGCCAGCAGCAGGTGGCGAGCGCGCGTCGGCTCGGCCGAGCGCAGCGCCTCCCGCAGGTCGGGGGCCACGTCGGAGCGCAGGCTGCGCAAGAGCGTCAGCTCCCAGTGGTCGCGCACCCCCTCGCGCGCCCAGGCCGCCATGGACGTGTCGAAGGAGGTGGCCAGCCGCCCGAGCCCCACGATGGCTGCGTCGCGCACGGCGGCGGACTGACGATCGTCGCGCCAGAGGACGTCCAGGAGCTGCACCGCGTCGCGGCTCTGCACCTCGAGGCGCTTGTCGGCGAGCTCGCCGATGAGGCTCAGCTTGAGCTCCTCGTTGTCGCCGCGGAAGATCGTCCGCTTCGAGCCGATCCGCTGGTACTCGCTGACGAAGCCGCCGCTCAAAGCCTCGGCGCTCATGGCCCCGGCCACCACCAGGGCGACGAAGAGCAACGAGAAGGAGAGGCCGTGGGAGCGGGGGATGGGAGGCGGGAGGAGATCGCTCTCGGCCTCCGGGGGAGGCACCTCCTCGCCCAGCACCACGCGCTCGCGCCAGCGGTGCGGGAAGACGAGATCGCCGATCAACACCGAGAGGCAGAAGGCCCCCAGGAGCAGGCTCAGGAGCCAGGCGGTGAGCATCGCCATGTCGCCGGAGACGGAGCGGCTGGAGTCCCGCACCCAGGAGGCCAGCGGGAGCAGGCTGCCGAAGTAGATCCCCAACGCGATGAGGGCCGCGAGCGCCAGACGGCCCCGCGACCGAGCGAGCCAACGCAGCGGGCTCATCGGACGCCTTCGAGCACCTTGGGCAGCTCGCGCGCCTGCGCGATCCAGTCCGCCAGCGACGCGATGTCGGGCAGGACCTCCATGATCCCGTGGATGGCGTTCGCGGCCTTGATCTTGGTCTCGAGGCTCTCCGGGAGGGCCTGGCGCAGCGCCGCGGCGTGGCGGGTGCCCGCCGCCTGGAGCAGGCGCACCACCGAGGGGCCGACGCCACGGATCCGCAGGAGATCACACTGGGTCGCAAGCTCGGTCAGGCGCGCGTAGGAGATCGAGGTGGCCTTCGCCAGCGCCCGCCTGTCCTTCTGCGCCGCGGTCGCGTCCAGCAGCGCCTTCGTCGTCTCGACGTGGGCCTCCGCCAGGGCCCGCTGCTCGGCGTCGCTCACCAGACCGCCGGCGGGCAGCCGATAGTGCGACGCCAGCGCCGTCGCGGCCCACCCGAGCACACAGAGCAGCGTCAGCAGTCGAGCGGCGAGCGTCGAGATCCGCCGCGGGCTCATGGGCGGATGGCCGGCTCGACCGGCAGGAAGAAGCTCAACGCCAACCCGATGAACCAGTTGTGTCCGAACTCGGACGGGGGGATCGAGCCGTCCCCGCGCGCGGCGACCGTGCGATCGACGATGTAGTCACGGCACTCCGCCCCGATCGCGAACCAGTTCGTCGGGTAGAAGCGGATGCCCGCGCCGACGACCGGCATCAGGGCGGTCTTGGCCTGGATGCGACCGTCACCGCCGACCAGGGCGATGCCCAGGCCGAGCTGCAGGTGAAGGTCGATCCGCGCCTGGAACTTACCGAACAGCATGAACTTCCCGTCGATGGGGACGAACTCGAGCGTCGCGTTGGCCAGCAGGTCCAGCGTCGTCTTGCTCAGCGAGAACGGCTGCGCCTCGGTGCTCAATTCCCGGTTGATGCGATCGGCCAGCTTGGTGTCGACGCCGAACCCGCCCAGGACGTCCAGCCCGATGCCGACCCAGTTCTGGAAGAAGTAGCGCCAGGACAGGCCGACCATGATGTTGCGGTTGAACGCGTCGTTGATGGTCGATCCGACGATCGGCGCCAGCACGTGGCGGCCGTCCTCGAGGAGCACCTGGTTCCGGATCGGCGGCAGGCCGTCGAGGGGCCCCTTGGCGCGCACGGTCGGCGCCACCACGAGCAGAGCGATCGCGACGATGGATGCGCGGAGCGCGGATGACATGGAGGGCAGCCTCATCGGGCGAACCGGTACTTGTTCTTGAACGGGAAGAAGATGCTGAAGCCGCCCTGGTAGATCACGTGGTTCACGACTTCGTTCCCGGCGTTGAAGTCCTCGACGAAGATGTGGTCCCGGAACTCACTGGTGAAGGCCAGCCAGCGGGTCAGGAAGATGCGCAGGCCCAACCCGATGACCCCGGTGGGCTTCAGGTCGGTGGAGCGGCTGGTCACCGTGACACCGGCGCCGACGATCAGCGAGATGTCGAACTGGAGGATGCCCTTGCCGAAGAAGTTGAACTTTCCGTAGATGGGCGACCAGCTCAGGTCGCCGCCGGCGTACCACTGGTGCAGCGAGGTCTCGGGGAAGAGCTCGTAGTCGTCGGCGACCGTCTGGTGGAGGCTGGTCTTGCGCGAGAAGTAATGGATGTAGTTGCCGGCGATCGACCAGTTCTCGGCGAAGTGGAATCGCAGGGCGCCCGAGATGAGCTGGTTGCGGAACATGACGTCGGCGAGCCCGAGGCCGGTCTGTGCCTGGAGCTCCAGACGCATCCGCCGCAGCACCGGGCGCTGCTGGATCACCCGGATGGCGTCCTGGAGCTGCTCGAGCCCCTTCTCGTCGGCGTCGGTGGTCCCTTCGCCGACGGCGGGGGTCCCGTCGTCGTCCTCGTCGACTCCCAGGTCGACCGCGGTCTGCGCCAGTACCGGCGTGGTCGCGAAGACCAGACCAAGGAAGATCGTGACCAGGAGAGGCTGGGCAGTGGTCTTCAACACGCGCGTCGAATCCATGGAAGGAGGGGAAGCGCGGCAGCACTTCGTCGGGGAGGCGGCTCGGACTCTACCCCGGGGATCCGGGGTGGTCAAGGCGGTCAGGCCGGGCCCTCAGACGCCGTCTGCGGGCCGCGTTCCGGGCGCGCGACGGCCGTCGGGGCGGTGTGATCACGGGGCGAAGAGCGCGTCGACGAACTCGGAAGCCTCGAAGGCCCGCAGATCATCGACCCGCTCGCCGACGCCGATGTAGCGGATGGGGATGCCCAGCTGGTCACACACGCCGATGACGATGCCTCCGCGCGCGGTCCCGTCGAGCTTGGTGAGCACCACCCCCGACACCTGGCAGGCCTCGTCGAACATCGCCGCCTGCTGGATCGCGTTCTGGCCCGTGGTGGCGTCGACCACCAGCAGCACCTCGTGGGGAGCGCCTTCGAGCGCCTTGCCCATCACGCGGCGCACCTTCTTCAGCTCCTCCATCAGGTTCACCTGGGTGTGCAGGCGCCCGGCCGTGTCCACCAGCACCACCTCGATGCCGTCCTCGCGCGCCTGCTTGATGCCGTCGAAGACCACCGACGCAGGATCGGCGCCCTCCTCGCCGCGGTAGACGCCGACGCCCACGCGCCGGCCCCAGTGCTCGAGCTGCTCGGCGGCCGCCGCGCGGAAGGTGTCTCCGGCCACCAGCGCCGTGCGCGTCCCGGCGCCCGCGAGCTGGTGGGCGAGCTTGCCGATCGTGGTGGTCTTTCCGGCGCCGTTGACGCCCAGCACCATGATAACGCGCGGCTCTCCCGGCCCGGGGGCCGTCGCCCGCTCGTTGCGCGCGGCGGTGTCGAGGATGTCGCGCGCCTGCCGCCGCAACACCGTCCAGACCGCGGCGGCCTCGGCGCCACCGGAGCCCAGCTCCTCGCGCACGGCCTCCATCATCCGATCCACCGTCTTCACGCCCACGTCGGCGGTGAAGAGGGCCTCCTCGATCTCGTCGACCACGCTCGCGTCGATCGTGCGGCCACCGAAGATGCGCCCGAGCCGAGCGATGAAGCCCTCCCGCCGCGTCTTGCCGAGCCCTTCGCGCAGGCTGGTCCCGGCGGGCTCGGGCTCCGCCTCCACCACCGAGACGGGCCGCGCCTCGGGCGCCTCCTCGACCTCGACCTCCGGCTCCTCCTCGGGCTCGAGCTCCCAGCCCTCGGCCTCGGCCTCGCGAGCCTCCTCCCGCTCCTGCGCCACCTCGGGCGCCCGCTCGGGCTCGCGCGCCTCGACCTCGGCGGTCTCGGGCTCGGCCGCGGCCTCGGGGGCGCGAACGAACTGCTCCTTGCGCGACGCCGCGGGCACCGCCTTCTTCGGCTCGGGCGCAGCCACCTCGGAGCTGGGCGCCTTGCCGCGCCGGAGCACGATGACGACCAGCGCCAGCGCGACCAGGATGGCCACGCCGATGACCAGCCAGGTGGGGTCGAGCTCGGCCGCGTGCATCGCGACCTCGGTGCCAGGCACCCTCATGCGCATCCTCCGGTTCTTGCCACGCTGGCGAGCAGGCCGCGGGCGGCCGCGGACTATAGCAACGCACCCCGACGTTCGCCACGGGCGTGTGGCGCGTTGCCGCCGCTCCTGGATATGCTCCGCTGATGACGACCGGCCTACATGCGAGCCGATGGCTCGTCGGCGCGCTCGCGTGCCTCGCCCTCGCCGACGCCGACGCCGCGCCGCTCCGCGTCCGAGGCCACTCGGCGCTGGAGCTGCGCGTGGAGCGGGCTCCCCAGGGGCTCTACCTGCGCGCGCGGCTCACCGGGGACGAGGGGGCTCCCCTGGCCGACCAGGCCGTCCAGGTCTCGGTGGAGGGCCTCGCCGGGCGCACCTTCCTGACCGACGCCGAGGGGCGCTTCGAGCTGCTCATCGCGGCCACGGACGCCCGGAACCTGGCCGAGACCCTCGGCGAGCGGCTGGCGGTGGAGCTGAGCTACGAGGGGGACGCCACCTGGGGGCCGGCGCAGCAGACCGAGGCGCTGGAGCTTCGCCGCGAGCCCACCTGGGTCGAGCTGGAGCTGGACCCGCCGCGCGCCGGGCTCCAGGACGCCCAGGTGGCGGTTCGCGCCGCGATCCAGAGCGCCGACGGCCCGGTCGGCGAGGCGCCCATCCGCCTGCAGGTGGGCGATGGCCCCGAGCTGACCGGCGACAGCGACGCCAGCGGTCAGGTCACCTTCCTCGTGCGCCCGGCCTCCCTGGACCGCGCCGGCGCGTTCACGGTGCGGGCGGCCTACGGTGGCGACCATCGCTACGCGCCGTCGGAGGCCGCGAGCGTCCTGCGCGTGATGCGGCCCACCCGCCTCACCCTGCGCGTCGGCCGGGAAGGCGACGAGCGCAGCGGGCGCTACCGCTTCAGCGGGCGGCTCTCCGACGACCGGGGGGGTGTCCCCGACGCCACGGTCGCCATCGTGGCGGGGGTGGCCGGTCAGCAGGCGGCCAGCGAGACCGTGGCGGTGACCGACGCCGACGGGGTCTACCTGGCCGCGGTGGACGTGCGGGAGCTGGCCAGCCGCGTCCAGGGGGTGGTCGAGGTGCGGGCGCGCTACCTGCCGACCGATGGGCTGCGCAGCCCCGCCGAGAGTCCGGCTGCGCGCATCCCCGTCCCGCCGCCACCCGGGGTGCCGCTTGGCTGGTACGCCCTGGCCCTGACGCTGGCGGCCGCCAACCTCTTGCTGGTGGGGGCCGTGCGCCAGCGGCTCCTGGCGTGGCTGAGCGGCCTGCGCGAGCGATGGCGTGCTGCGCCGGAGAGCGGCCCGGTGCTCGGCGCCGAGCCGGCCCTGGTGGTGGCGCCCGCCCGCGGCGCCGATCTCCGGAAGGACTGGCTCGCCGGCTCCGTGGTCGACGCGCATCACGGGCGCACCCTGGTGAGGGCCGCCATCCTGCTTCGCCGCGAGGACGACGGGAGCGAGCTGCGCGCGGCCCCGCAACACGGCCGCTTCGCCATGGGACCGCTTCCCCCGGGGGCGTGGCGCCTGATGCTCTCTGCCCCCGGCTACCTGGAGCGCGAGACCCCGCTGCAGATCCCCCACGACGGCAGCTTCGACGGGGCGACCCTGGCGCTGGTCTCGGTGCGCGGGCGGGTCCGGGATCTCTTCGTGGCGGGCATGGCGCGGCTGGGACACCGGGTGCGCTGGGGCATCGAGACGCCCGCCGAGGCCGCGCGCCGCGTGTCGGCCGACCCCGCCGCCGCCGCGCTGCGAGAGGCGGTCGAGCAGGCGTGGTTCGGGGCCGACGCGCCCGACGCCGACGCGGCGCGCCGCGCGGAGGTCGCCGTCGAGTCCATCGGGAGCCCTCGATGACGCGTCTCCTGCCGGTGCTGGCGGCCCTCGCCGTGTGTACGGTCGGCCCGCGAGCCGCCGCCGCCACGCCCGAGGACTACAGCCTCGACGCCGATGCGTGGAACGGCGTGGGCTACCTGCTGGCCACGGCCGCCGAGGCCAAGGTCGCGCTGGAGCCGGTCGACGTGCTCGACCTCGGCCGCCTGCGCCCGGGCGGCGTCCTCGTGTGGCTGGCGCCGCCGCCCGACCTCCCCGTCGACGCCTTGCTGTCCTTTGTCCGCGACGGCGGCTACCTCATCATGGCCGACGACACCGGCGCCGCCGACCCCCTCTTCGAGGCGCTGGGGCTCGAGCGGCGCCCTGGCCCGCCCTCGTCGCACGACACCTGGTACCAGTCGGCCGACGGCATCCCGCTGCTGACGCCGCAGCGAGAGCACTTCCTGTTCTTCAACGTCGAGCAGGTCGCCGCCAACTACCCCTCGGCGCTGCGGGGCGCGGGGGACGTCGTGCTGGGCTTCGACGACTCCGACGAGGCGCTCATCGTCGAGCGACGGCTGGGCCAGGGTGCCGTGCTGGCCATCGCCGACCCCAGCATGTTCCTCAACGAGATGCTCCGCCGCTTCTACGGCAACAAGCAGCTCGCGGCCAACGCCCTCCGACTCTACTGCGACGCGCCGGACTGCCGCGCGCGGCTGCTGGGCCCGCACACGCGGGTCACCGGCACCTACCGCTCCGGCGTGGGCCGCCTGGGCCGCCTCCCCATGGTCATCGACGAGGCCGTCGCGCTGCTCAACGGCCTGCTGGGCGCCATCGACCGTCGCCTCGCCCGCCAGCCGCTCAACGACCTGCTGGCGTGGACGGCGCTGCTGCTCCTGGCGCTGGTCGTCGCCAGCCGACTCCGCGCCCGCAGGACTCCCCCCGCGGCCCCTCCTCTGGGCGTCCAGGCGCTGGTGTCCTCCCCGGTGCGGCAGGAGGCCATGGGCCTGGTGCTGGGCCGCGGAGACGCCGACTTCGCCGAGCCATCCCGCGTGCTCCTCGACGAGGCCGCCCGCCTGGCGGAGCTGCCGGCCATCGCCGCGCTCTCGTCGGAGCAGGCGGCCACCTCGCCGCCAGCCAGCGACGAGGCCCACCGCGCCGACGAGACGGCCAGGAACGCGCTGTTGCGGATCCACCGCGAGGCCGATAGCTTGCTCCAGTCCTCGCCGACCCTCGTGAGCGCGGAGCGCTTCCTACGCCTGCTGGCGGACGTCGGCACCGTCTCCCGCTACGTCGAACAGAGGGCGCATGCCAACCCCCGAGGACCCCGAAGACCTGCAGACGGGCGCTGAGGTGGCGAACGAGCCGCCCACCGCCGAGGACGCCTCCCGCGCCGCGGCCCTCTGTGACGCCGTGCGCCGCGAGATCGCCAAGGTCTACATCGGCGAGTCCGACACGGTGGACCTGCTGCTCATCGCGCTCTTCGCGCGCGGGCACGTGCTGCTCGAAGGGGTGCCCGGCATCGCGAAGACCACCCTGGTCAAGGCCTTCGCCCGCACCCTGGGCTGCGAGTTCTCACGCATCCAGTTCACGCCGGATCTGCTGCCCGCGGACATCACCGGCACCAACGTCCTCGACCTCCGCGACCACACCTTCGCGCTGCGGCGCGGGCCGCTCTTCGCCCACGTGGTGCTCGGCGACGAGATCAACCGCGCCCCGGCGAAGACCCAGAGCGCGCTGCTCGAGGCCATGCAGGAGGACCAGGTCACCATCGAGGGGCGCACCGAGCGTCTGCCCGCGCCCTTCATCGTGCTGGCGACCCAGAACCCGGTCGAGCAGGAAGGCGTCTACGTGCTGCCCGAGGCGCAGGTCGACCGCTTCATGTTCAAGGTGATGCTGGGCTACCCCGACTTCGCCCAGGAGCGGCGCATCCTCGCCACCTACAACATCCCGGTCGCGCCGGTCGCGCCCGTGCTCTCGCCGGCCCGCATCCTCGACGTGGCCGCCCGCGCCGAGCGGGTCCACATCGCCCCCGGCCTGCTGGACTACATCGTGCGCCTGGTCCAGCACACCCGCGTCCACCCGGCCGTGCTCCTGGGCGCCAGCCCGCGCGCCTCCCTGGCGCTGATGCGCTGCGCCAAGGTCGCCGCCTTCCTCCACGGCCGCGCCCACGTGCTGCCGGACGACATCCGCGCGCTGGTCCCGCCGATCTTCGGCCACCGGATCATCCTGACGCCCGAGGCCGAGCTCGACCGCCTCTCCGCCGCCACGGTGGTCGACGAGTGCCTGGCCGAGGTCCCCTACGCCGAGGACGCGTGAAGATCGCCGTCGGGAAGGCGGGCCGCTGGGTGCTCGGCGTGGCGCTCGCCTTCCTCTGCACCGGCGGTCTGGCCGGCCTGCCGGTCGTCTCGGCGCTGGGCGCGCTCTCGCTGGGCACGCTGGTCTGGGCCGCCGCGGTCGCCCGGCTCGTCAGCGCCGCCGTCGCCCAGGGCGATCTCCGGGTGCAGGTGGGTGACGGCAGCGGCGAGGCCCGCGCGCGCGTCGGCCGCCCCCTGGTGCTCCCGCTCCGCCTCGAGGGCGCCGCCGCCACGCGCATCGACAGCGTCACCCTCGAAGCGGGCGTCGTCGCGCCTGCGCGGGCCGCGGTCTCAGCGACCGACGACGGCTTCGAGCTCACCGTCGAGGCGCCCCAGGCCGGGCACACCTGGCTGCAGGGCTTCCGCTTCCATGCCGAGATCGCCGGCGGCCTGCTCGCCCTGCGCGGCTGGCTGCCCTCCCCGCTCGCCATCAGCGTGCTGCCGCGTGCCTTCCCTCTGCGCGGCGACCCGCCGCTGCGCGCCACCCGCGCGGCCAGTCAGGACCGGGCCGAGCTGGGCCGCGCGCGCCGCCGTGGCTTCGGCCTGGAGATCCGCGAGCTGCGAGACCACCAGCCCGGCGACCCCTTCAAGCACATCGCCTGGGCCGCCACGGCCCGCCGCGGCAAGCTGGTCAGCCGCGAGTTCGAGTCCGATCTGGTGCTGTCGGCGTGGCTGCTGGTCGACGTCTCTCCCAGCATGTTCTGGGGCGAGCCGGGCCACACCCGGGCGGACTTCGCGCTGGAGACCGCCTACAACCTGGCAGCCCAGCTCCTGGCCCGCGGGGATCGCGTCGGCATCTCGCTCTACGACGAGCGCGTGCGGATGGACATCCCGCCCTCGGCCAGCCGCGGGCAGCTCTTTCGCGTGCTGGAGGCGCTGCAGGAGGTGCACCACCTCTTCCACGAGGACCGCACCGAGGTCACCCAGCGCGAGCTGGTGGGCGCCGTGGCCGGCTGGTTCGAGACCCAGCAGGGCCGCACCTTCCGGCTGCCCGAGTCGCTGACCGGCCGCGCCGGGCCGCGGCAGAGCGAGCACGACGAGCCCAGGCTCCAGGAGGCCGCCGAGGCCTGGCTGCAGCAGGCGGCGCAGCGCCGACGCCCTGCCCGCTTCGCCATCCCGCTCGACAGCTACGCGCGCGACCGCCGCCGCTCGACCTGGCGCGCCTTCTGCCGCCACGCCGGCATCGCGCTGCCCCTGGACCCCACGCCGCGGCCGGGCGGCCAGGCCCACGGCATCGAGCAGGCCGTCGAGCACGTGCTGCGCGCTCGCGGGGGCCCGCACACCCTGTGCGCCATCTCCGACCTCTCGACCGCCGACGACCTCGACGCCCTGCGCCGGGCGGCCCTGGGCGCGCGGCGCCATCGCCACGGCCTCCTCGTCCTCTGCCCCTCCGACCCGGCCTTCGAGGGCGCGACGCGGCCCGAGGACGGCCCGCTGGCCGAGGCGCTGCTCGAGGTCCAGCGCATCCGCACCCGCCACAGCCTGGCCGCGGTGGAGGCCGCCCTGCGCCCCGCCGGCGTGGCGCTGGTCTCCTGCACGCCGCGGGACGTGCTGCCGCGGCTGCTCCAACGCCTCGACCAGGTGGCCTGATCCGCCCCGGGCGCGCCGCGTCCTTGGAGGCACTCCGGATTCGTGGCAGAACGCGAGGCCACCCTCCACCCGCGAGGCAGCATGGCCAGACCCCTGCTCAGCGCCGAGAACGCGGCGACCATCGTCGCTGCCCTCGAGACCCGCCACGCCCGCAAGCTGCGCGACGAGCGCTTCACGGTGTCCGCCCGCATGGAGGGCCAGACCGTGGTCGTCGACCTGTCGCTGGCGCGGCTCGACGGCACCTTCCTCTACGAGATGCAGGCGGCCAAGAGCGTGCCCGACGACGGCAGCCTGTCCGTGGCCGACACCCTGGACCTGTGCATGGACTTCCTGGACTGGTACCTGGGGCGCTACTTCGAGGAGGACCGGGAGCTGCTGCTGCCCCTGGACCATCAGCCTCACCGCTTCGGCGAGCACGAGGTGCTGGCCCGCGGCGACGTGCGCAACCCGACCCTGGACGACGCGGCCGACGCCTGGCTGCGCGGCGAGCGCCCCGAGGTGCCCGACCCCCGGCGGCGGCTGCACTGAAGGGGTGCTGCGCGCTCAGGCCGGCTGGCTGGCCAGCTCGCGCTCGAGGGCGTCGATCTCGTCGGCCAGGCCGCCGCTGCTGAAGACGGTCTTGCCCACGGACTGCTTGGGCGAGGCGCCGCGGCGCAGGCGCTCCACGGCGTCCAGCTCGGCCAGGGGGCGAGGCGCCCGGATCTCCACCCGGGGGCCGTCGGCCAGCGCCTCGCCGCGCAGCTCCTCGGCGATGGGCCCGGCCAGGGCGCGGATGCGCTCGGGCGAGAAGCTGCCGAGCCCGGCCTCGGCGATGGCGCGCTCGTCGCCGGGGATGACCACCGGGCGCCGCCGGGTGAAGAGCAGGCGATAGACGGCGATGCGCAGGTTGTCGCGCTCGTAGCGGTCCTTGTCGCGCAGCTCACGCCACTTGCGGCGGCCGGCCACCAGGAAGAAGAGCACCGAGAACACCCCGGGGAAGAGCACCAGGAAGAACCAGGGCAGCGCGCCGGTCCACCCGAACATGGGCAGGATGCGCAGCGCGGTGAACGCGCACAGGCCAAGGTTGAAGGCGTTCAGGAAGGGGATGAGGAAGGTGGGGTTCGAGCGCAGCGCGTGCTCGCGGGCCTTGTGCTGCCACAGGTAGTTCAGGGTGGGGGCGCCGGTGGCGACCTCCTCGCGGGCGCTGACCATCAGGTCGGGGAAGCGGTAGATGGGCAGGCCGGCGTCGGTGATGTCCATCTCGCCGTCGTAGGTGGCCACCAGCCGCGTGCCGATGCGGTCGGCCTCGTCGTAGGGGACGCCCAGCAGCGCCACGATGTCGGCATTGGTGATGAGGCCCTTCTTGGCGCGCACGTAGGTGACCAGCTCGCGCTCGATCTCCAGCGGGGTGCGGTCGATGGCCTCGGAGCCGAAGAGGAAGTACCAGGTGCGCTCGATGAGCGACGGCTTGGCCTTCTCGGCCGGCGTGCTCCGCATGTCGTAGGGATCCTCGCCCCGCCCTACCCGCTCGCGGATCTCGCGACCATAGCGGCGCCGGCCCCAGCGCGAGCCGCGCCCGTCCCGCCCGAAGATGTACCACCAGAACATGCCGCGCCCGATGTCGATGCGTGGCCCGCGGCGGCGGCTGTCGCTGTTCTGCGACTGGGCGGTCACCGCGATCATGAACGCGATGAAGAGCAGCGCGTAGATGATGGCGTAGACGATGACCATCAGCATGGTCCACGCCTTGAACGCGGCCTTGGCGCCCCGGCGCAGCGCCTGGCGCCGGCGCAGCTTCCGGTCGGCCTCGACCACGTCGGGGCGGGCGATGAGCCCGGGCTCGAAGGTGTAGACGAGGGTGCCGTCCTCGTCGACGTCCAGCCGGCTCTCGTAGTCGCGCACGACGCGCCCGAGCACGCGGTCGGCGTCGTGGGGGGCCAGCCCGGTGCGGGCGACGATGTCGGACTGGGTGAAGGGCCCGGGGGCCGCCCGGATCGCCTCGAGCACGGCGAGGCGCGCCTCGTCCGAGCCGACCGTGGCCAGGTTCTCGCTCATGCCGCGACCGCCTCCCCATCGAGCTGGCCGCAGGCCGCGCCGATGTCCTCACCTTTCGAGTACCGGATCGTCACGTTGAAGCGCGCGTCCCGCAACGTGGCGCCGAAGCGGTCCACCGAGGCCGGCTCGGGCCGGCCGTAGGGCGCGCCGGGCCACGGGTTGAAGGGGATCAGGTTGACCTTCACCCGGTCGCGCAGGCCGCGCAGCATCGCGATGAGGCGTCGAGCGTCCTCGGGCGTGTCGTTGACCTCGCGCAGCAGCACGTACTCCACGGTGATCCGCCGCCGGGGCGGCAGCGGGAAGGCCTCGAGCGCGGCCATGAGCTGGGCGATGTCCCACTTCTTGTTGATCGGGATGAGCCGCGAGCGCTGTACGTCGTGGGAGGCGTTCAGCGACACGGCGAGGTTCACCGGGACGTCGCGGCCGAGGTCGGCGATGCGCGAGACCACGCCGCTGGTGGAGACGGTGATCCGCCGGCTGGCGAAGTCCTGTCCCTGCCGGTCGAGGAGGATGCGGATCGAGCGGACGACCTGGTCGTAGTTGTCGAGCGGCTCGCCCATGCCCATGTAGACGAGGTTGCCGATGCGCTCGCCCTCGCCGAGCACCTCGACGGCGCGCAGCACCTGGTCGGCTATCTCCGAGGCGGCGAGGTTCTTCCGCACCGGCATCCGCGCCGTGTAGCAGAAGTCGCAGCCGATGCGGCAGCCGACCTGGCTCGAGACGCACTGGGTGAGGCGGCCGTCCTGCATGGGGATGATGACCGACTCGATCCGATGTCCGTCCTCGGTGCGCAGGAGCAGCTTCCGCGTCCCGTCGCCGGCGACGCGCACGTCCTCCAGCTCGAGGCCGCCGATGCGCGCCGCGCTGCCGAGCCGCACGCGCAGCGCCTGGGGCAGGTCGCTCATGCCGTCGAAGCCGCGCGCCAGGCGCGCGTGCAACCACCGGAACACCTGGTCACCGCGGAAGGCCGGCTCGCCCGCCTCCTCCACCATCCACGCGCGCAGCTCGTCGCGGGTGAGGCTCTTGAGGTCGGGACGCCCGGCGAGGGCTTCCGTGGTGGTCGCTTCGATCATGTCGCCCAGCGTGTCAGGGGGTGTTCCCATGTTCGGACCGGGCCTGGCGACAGCGGCGTGTCTTCAGGTGCTTCCGAGCCGAGGGCGCATGCTCCCCGCATGAAACCGAAGCTCGGAAGCGCCTGGATACACGTGAGCTGGCCAGGCGACGGGAGAAGATGGGAACACCCTCTCACACCCGCTCGAAGCAGTTGAAGAACCAGGCCGTCTCGAAGGCCGCGGTCTCGGGCGCATCCGAGCCGTGCGACGCGTTGCGCTCGATGTTGGTGCCGAAGCGTCCCCGCACCGTGTCGGGGCCGGCCTTGGCCGCGTCGGTGGGGCCCATCAGCTCGCGCCAGCGCGAGATGGCGTCCTCGGCCTCGAGGATCATGAGCACGACCGGGCCGCTGGTCATGAAGTCGACGAGATCGCGGAAGAAGGGGCGCGCGCTGTGCACGTGGTAGAAACCCTCGGCCTGCGCGGCGGTGAGCTGCGCCTTCTTCATGGCGACGATGTTGAAGCCGGCTTCCTCGATCATCGTGATGACGCCGCCGGCCGATCCCGACGCGACCGCGTCGGGCTTGATGATGGCGAGAGTGCGCTCGATGGCCATGTTGGGGACTCCTCGGAGGGCTGATGCAGCCTGGTTGTGGGAGGTGAGCAGGGTGCGGTGGGTGTTCGCCGGGCGCCAGGCACAGTGCCTGGGCGCGGCAGCGGCGGGCGCGAGCGCGCAGGGCTTCGAGGCGGGCACCCCGTCCCCCGACCCGCGCGCGCCCGAGCCGCGAGGACCGTCAGATCAGGGACGCCAGGGTGTGGCCCATCTCCGAAGGGTTGGGGGACATGCGGACGCCGGCCGCCTCCATCGCGGCGACCTTCTCCGTCGCCGTGCCCTTGCCGCCGGAGATGATGGCGCCTGCGTGGCCCATCCGCTTTCCGGGCGGGGCCGTGCTACCGGCGATGAAGCCGACGATGGGCTTGGTGAAGTGCTCGCCGATCCAGGCCGCGGCGCGCTCCTCGGCGCTGCCGCCGATCTCGCCGATCATGATGACCGCGTCGGTCTCGTCGTCGGCCTGGAAGGCGCTGAGCACGTCGATGAAGTCGGTGCCGTTGATGGGGTCGCCGCCGATGCCCACGCAGGTGGACTGGCCGATGCCCAGGGCGGTGAGCTGCCCGACCGCCTCGTAGGTGAGGGTCCCGGAGCGGCTGATGACGCCGACCCGACCGGGCAGGTGGATGTGCGCCGGCATGATGCCGACCTTGGCCTTGCCGGGGCTGATGACGCCGGGGCAGTTGGGCCCGACCAGCCGGGTGTCGGGGAAGTCCCGCAGGAAATGCTTCACCCGCATCATGTCCAGGACCGGGATCCCCTCGGTGATCGCGATGATCATGGTCACGCCCGCGGCGGCGGCCTCCATGATGGCGTCCGCGGCGAAGGGCGGGGGCACGTAGATGACCGAGGTGTTGACGCCCGCCTCGCGCACCGACTCGCCGACCGTCTCGAAGATCGGCACGCTGTCGTCGAAGGACTGGCCGCCCTTGCCCGGCACGACGCCGGCCACGACCTGCGTGCCGTACTCGATCATCTGGCGCGCGTGGAAGGCCCCGGCGCTCCCTGTGATGCCCTGCACTGCGAGCCGCGTGTGCTCGTCGACGAAGATGGCCACGTCGTCCTCCTCAGACCCAGGCGGTGAGGCCTGGCGTTCGTTTAGCGGCTGCCAGCATCGGAGGCCGCGGCGACAGCCTTCTGCGCGCCCTCGGCCATGGAGTCGACGGACGTGATGGCCAGCCCGCTCTCCGCCAGGATCTTCTTGCCCAGATCGACGTTGGTCCCCTCGAGTCGCACGATGAGGGGCACGTCCAGCGACAAGGTGCGCGCCGCCTCCACCAGCCCGTTGGCGATGGTGTCGCACTTCATGATGCCGCCGAAGATGTTCACGAAGATGGCCTGGACGTGGTCGCCCAGGAGGATCCGGAACGCCTCGGTGACGCGCTCGGTGGTCGCCGAGCCGCCGACGTCCAGGAAGTTCGCCGGCTGACCGCCGAAGTGCTTGAGGATGTCCATCGTCGCCATCGCCAGCCCGGCCCCGTTGACCAGGCAGCCGATGTTCCCGTCGAGCTTGATGTAGCTCAGGCCGTACTCGCTGGCCTTGATCTCCGAGGGCTCCTCCTCCGACAGATCGCGCAGCGCCATCACGCCGTGCTGGCGGTAGAGCGCGTTCGAGTCGAAGCCCATCTTCGCGTCGAGTGCGATGAGCTGGCCGGCCCGGTTCACCACCAGCGGATTGATCTCGGCCATGCTGCAGTCCAGCGCCAGGAACGCCGAGTAGAGCTTCTGTGCGAAGCCGGTCACCCCGCGCACCAGCTTCGCGTCCAGCCCGAGCTGCACGCCGGCGTCGCGGAGCTGGTAGGCCTGGATCCCCACGCCGGGGTGGATCACGATGCGGGCGATCTTCTCGGGGTGCTGCTCGGCGACCTCCTCGATCTCCGTGCCGCCCTCCGTCGAGAGCATGAAGCTCACCGACGAGCTCTCCCGGTCCACCACCGCGCCCAGGTAGAGCTCGCGCGCGATGTCGCAGCCCTCCTCGATGTAGACGCGCTGCACCACCTTGCCGGCCGGCCCGGTCTGCTTGGTGACCAGCGTCTTGCCCAGCAGCTCGCTGGCCAGGGACCGCACCTCGGCCACCGAGCGCGCCAGCTTCACGCCGCCCGCCTTGCCGCGTCCGCCCGCGTGGATCTGGGCCTTCACCACCCAGAGCTCGCCGCCCAGGTGCCGCGCCGCGGCCTCGGCCTCGTCGGCCGTGAACGCCACCTGCCCGCGAGGCACGGGGATCCCGTACGAGCGGAGCAGCTCCTTGGCCTGATATTCGTGGATGTTCATCGTCTGGGCCTTCCGGACGCGGAGAGTGTGGGCTGGGCCGAGCCACGGCGGCGGGAGGCCCCGCCTCGCGGCCCGCGGGCGAGTCTCAGAGGTTCTCGATGATGGCCGAGGCGAACTCGGAGGTCTTGAGCAGCGTGGCGCCGTCCATCAGGCGGTGCAGGTCGTAGGTCACCCGCTTCTGGGCGATCGTCTTGCTCAGCGCGGCGACGATGGCGTCGGCCGCCTCCTGCCAGCCCATGTGCTCCAGCATCATCACGCCCGAGAGCAGCACGGAGCCCGGGTTGACCTTGTCCTGGCCGGCGTACTTGGGCGCGGTGCCGTGGGTCGCCTCGAACACGGCGATGGTGTCGCTCATGTTGGCGCCCGGGGCGAGCCCCAGCCCGCCGACCTGGGCCACCGCCGCGTCGCTGAGGTAGTCGCCGTTCAGGTTCATCGTGGCCAGGACGTCGTACTCCGCCGGCCGCAGCAGCATCTGCTGGAACATGGCGTCGGCGATGCGGTCGTTGATCATCACCTTGCCGTCGGGGACCTTGCCGCCGTGCTTGTCCCACACGTCGGCCTCGCTCACCGTCTGGTCGGCGAACTCGTCCCGCGCCAGGGCATAGCCCCAGTCGCGGAAGGCGCCCTCGGTGAACTTCATGATGTTGCCCTTGTGCACCAGGGTCACGACCTTGCGGCCGTGCTCGATCGCGTGGCGGATCGCCTGGCGGATGAGGCGCTTGGAGCCCTCCTCGGTCACCGGCTTGATGCCGATGGCCGATCCCTCGCGGATGTTCTTGCCCATCGAGCGCAGCAGGTCGGCGACCCGCCCGGCCTCGGCGGAGCCCGCCTGGAACTCGACGCCCGAGTACACGTCCTCGGTGTTCTCGCGGTAGATGACCACGTCGACGCGCTCGGGGTGCAGCACCGGACTCGGCACGCCCTCGAACCAGCGCACCGGACGCACGCAGGCGAAGAGGTCCAGCTCCTGGCGGATCGCCACGTTCAGGCTGCGGAAGCCGCCGCCCACCGGGGTGGTCAGCGGGCCCTTGATCGACACCTTGTAGCGGGCGATCTCGTCGAGGGTCTTCCGCGGCAGCCACTCGCCCGTCCGCTCGAAGGCCTTCTCGCCGGCGTACACCTCGTACCAGGCGATGCCGCGCTTGCCGCCGTAGGACTTCTCGACCGCCGCGTCCAGCACGCGCTGCGCCGCCGCCCAGATGTCCGGCCCGATCCCGTCACCCTCGATGAAGGGGATGATCGGCCGGTCGGGCACCGCGAGGGTCTTGTCCGCCCGCTGGGTGATGGGCTGTCCGTCCGTCGGAACCCGGTACAGTTCACTCATGGCTCGCTCCCGCCGTCGTCCGCGATCGCTGCGCGGACCCGATTCCCCGGTCCCGGGCCGAGGTTCGAGCCCGCTGCGTCGCGCTGGCTGTCTATGCCCTCACCCTGGCGCCGTCAAGGGTCGCAGCGCCTGCGAGGCTCGCCCGCGCGGTCACCGGGGCGGACCCCTCCCACGCACGACCGCCGTTGACACGAGGCCTGCGAGATTCTATCCAGGCGGCCCCTCGAGCCAGCGGTGACGACGTGCACGGACCTCTCAAGATCTTCGCCGGCCGGTCCCACAAGAAGCTCGCCGAGCGGATCTGCCACATCCTCGACGTCCACCTGGGCGACAGCGAGGTCGTCAAGTTCTCCAACGAGAACCTGATGGTGAAGATCAACGAGAACGTGCGCGGCTGCGACGTCTACGTGTTCCAGACCTCCGCGCCCCCGGTGCACGAGGGGATCATCGAGCTGCTCATCACCATCGACGCGCTCAAGCACGCGTCGGCCGGGCGCATCACCGCCGTGGTCCCGTACTTCCCCTACGTACGCTCGGACAAGAAGGACAAGCCCCGCATCTCGATCACGGCGCGCCTGATGGCCGATCTGTTGGAGACCGCCGGCGCCGACCGCGTCGTCACCATGGATCTGCACTCGCCGCAGATCGCCGGCTTCTTCCGCATCCCCGTCGACCACCTGCAGGCCGTGCCCATCATCGCCGACCACCTGCAGCAGGCCGACCTGACCAACCGCGTGCTGGTCGCCGGTGACGCTGGCGAAGCCAAGGAGGTCGGGCGCTACGCCAACCGCCTGCACCTGCCGATGGCCATCATCGACAAGCGGCGCTACGGCGACGACGAGAAGCCCAAGCCGGCGCACGTCATCGGCGACGTGGACGGCAAGCACTGCATCATCGTCGACGACGAGGTCTCGACCGGCCGCACGCTCATCGAGGCGGCCAACTTCCTCAAGGAGAAGGGCGCGCTCTCGATCACCGCGGCCTTCACCCACCCGGTGCTGGCCGGCGAGGCCGTGGCCAGGCTGCAGAAGTCGGTCATCGAGCAGTTCGTCTTCTGCGACACCATCCCGCTGCAGGGCAAGCAGTCGGAGAAGTTCCGCGTCCTCTCGGTCTCGGAGCTCTTCGCGAAGGCCATCCGGCGCATCCACGACGGCGACTCGATCTCGCAGCTCTTCCGCTGACCCGGTCGCGCCGCTCAGATCCCGAAGCCCAGCATCACCAGCAGCTGCGAGCGCACCGCGTCGCGTGACGGCTTGTCGTCGCGGCCCAGCGTGTGCTGGTAGGCCAGCCGCAGGCGCGCCGGCCCGAACTCGCCGATGAGCGCGACCTCCGCGGCGAAGAGCGGGACCACGTCGTCGGTGCCGTGGCGGGCGAGCGTGCGCACGGCGAAGCCGCCGTCGACGCCGGCCTGGACGCCGATGGGGCCGGGGATGGGCGGGCTGAAGAGCACGCCCAGGTTGCCGCCGGCCAGGTGCATCGGGCGATCGGCGCCGCCCAGGAAGGCGTGCGCCTCGAGGGTGAGGTCCAGCCAGATGCCGAGCGGCACCCCGACGTGGGCCGTGCCGACGGCGTCGATGGCGTCGGCGCGGAAGCGGGGGCCCACCCCGGCGTAGACCGAGACCAGGTCGGCGCGGGCTGGCGCGCTGGGGGCCGCGGCGAGCAGCGTCGACCCCAGGAGCACGAAGACGAGGGTGGCGGCGCGCATCGTGAGGACCTCCGGCGAGAGCAGACGAGAGCCCGACGCCGAGCGGGTGCCGGCATTCACCGCGTCGCGGCGCCGGCGGGCCCCCTCTCCTACTGCGGGCGGATCATCTCCTCGGGCAGCAGCCGGTGCTTGTCCACCTCCGGGAAGAGCTGGTCGAGGTAGTCGGCCAGCTTCTCGTTGGTCGGCCCGTAGCCGCCGCCGTACATGAAGAGCTCCAGGTCCCGCACGACGTCGCTGGCGTGCTGATAGCGCTTGTTTACGTCGCGCTCGAGCAGCCGGCGGAGCAGCGGCTCGATCTCCGCCGGGATGGCGGGGTTCCACTCGCGCGGCGACGGGATCGCCTTGCTGCGGTGCAGCTCGACCACCTGCTCGACGTTCTCGACCGGGTAGAGCTGCTCGCCGGTGAGCATCTCGAAGAGCACCAGCCCCAGGGCGAAGATGTCGGTGCGGTGGTCGGTGACCTCGCCGCGCGCCTGCTCCGGCGACATGTAGGGCACCTTGCCCATGATCTGCTGGCGCTCGTCGGGGCCGCTGACGCTGAGGGTCTTCGCGATGCCGAAGTCGGCCAGCTTCACCACGCCCTGCCAGCTCGCGAAGATGTTCACCGGGCTCACGTCCCGGTGGACCACGTTCAGCCGCCGCCCGTCGCGGTCGCGCTTGTCGTGCGCATAGGACAGGGCGCGGGCCGCGCGGCTGGTCATGAAGACCGCCAGATCCGGCGGCAGGTACTTGTTCTTCTCGTCGAGGCGCTGGTTGATGTCCTCGAAGGTCAGCCCGTGCACCCACTCCATGACGATGGCGAAGGAGCCCGCCATGTCGATGAGGTGGTAGACCTGCTGGATGTTCTCGTGGATCAGGTCGGCGACCAGCTTGGCCTCCGCGATGAAGAGATCGCGGAACAGGCCGCTGTCGATGAGCTCGCGGCGGATCGTCTTGATGCCGACCGTCTTGGTGAAGCCCGACACGCCGAGCTGCTCCGCCAGGTAGACCCGCCCCATCCCACCCTGCGCGACCTCCGAGATGATGCGGAAGCTGCTGACATACTGGAACGAATCGAGATTCATCAGCTCCTCCGGAGCAGCAACCAGCGGGCGCTCTTGGGGGTCGACGCGCTGAGCGCGGCTCACGATCTTGCGTCGCTGCGTACGCGCGAGCGTTCTCGCGTCGCGATTGGGGGTTCTGGGGGCCTGGCTGGACATCGGGTCGGGCTCTGGCGTGGGACGCTTGGGGTGGACGGAAGCGCGGGCGATCAGGGCGTGGGCAGGCCGAGATCCTGCTCGGCGGAGAACGGTCTGGGCGTCCAGGCGGGGGCCGGTGGTTGTGGATGCTCGGCGAGCCAGGCTCGCCAGGGGGCCCCGTCCAGGCCGAGGGCGGCGCCGGTCAGCTCACGCAGGGTGTGTACGACGCGCCAGCGGAGGTAGTCAGGGCTGCCGGGCAGAAAGTCGATGAGGGGTCGAATGGCACGAGGATCTCCCAACGCGGCGAGCCCGTCCAGCGCGGAACGGAGCAATGCACCATCGAGGGCCGGCTCGAGCGTGCGGAGCAGAGGCACCAGCGCCTCCGGCGAGCGGCTGCGGCCCAGCGCGCGCAGCGCCTCGGCCGCCACCGCGGTGTCCTCGGACTCCGTGAGCGCCCGCGCGCGCGGCACCCCGCGTGGGTCGCCAGCGCGCGCCAGGGCAAGCGCCGCGGCGTCGGCCAGCGGCTCGAGCGGCGAGTCGAGCGCCGCCCGCAAGGGATCGAGGGCGCCGAGGCGCTCCAGCGGCAGCAACGCGCGGGCGCGGAAGGCCAGGTCGGTGTCGTCGCGCTCGAGCACGCGCACCAGGTGCAGCACGATGCGGTCTCGCAGCTCGGGCGAGCGCTGGGCCGCCGCGGCGAGGCGCTCGCTCACCTGCTCCTGCATCCACCGCTGGTCGACCACCAGCATCCCGACGCAGGCGCCGAAGTAGCAGACGTCGCCGGGACACTCGTCGTCCTGGCGGCAGTTCTTGCCGTTGCCGTAGAGCATCGCGTCCACGTCCGGCGGCAGCGCCGTGCCGGGCGGGAGCGGCTCGGCGGGTGGCTCGGCCGGCGCCTCGGTCATGGCGTCGCAGGCCGCGAGCGCCAGCAAGGCTCCGCAGAGCGCCGCCGCGCGGGCCCTCATCGCTGCGCGCTCGACTGCGCCAGCTCGACCAGCCGCTCGAAGATCCGGCGCTGGGCCGGGCGATCCTGCATCCACTCGGGGTGCCACTGCACGCCGAGCACCCAGGGCTCGCCCTCGCGGACCACCGCCTCGGGGACGCCGTCGGGCGAGTGGGCGATGACCCGCAGCGAGGGCGCGACCGCCTTGAGGCCCTGATGGTGCACCGAGTTCACGTGGTGGGAGTCGTCGCCGAAGAGGGCCTCGAGCTCGGTGCCCGCCTCCACCGCCACGTCGTGCGACAGCGAGTCGTAGAGCTCCTGGCTGCGGTGTACCTTCGAGCCGTCGCGCAGCGTCGCCAGGTCCTGCCAGAGCGACCCGCCCTCGGCGACGTTGATGAGCTGGGCGCCCCGGCACACGCCCAGCACCGGGCGCTGGTGGGCCACCGCCGCGCGATACAGCGCCATCTCCCAGCGGTCGCGATCGGGATCGCCGCGCCACGCCGGGTCCAGCGCCTCCTCGCCGTACGTGCCGGGGCTGATGTCGGCGCCTCCGGTGAGCACCAGGCCGTCGACGCGCGCCACCATCGCGTCCGCCTGGGCGGCGAGCGCCTCCGCTCCCTCGGTCCCCGCGCGATACAGCATCAGCGGCAGCCCGCCCGCCGCCCGGACGGCGGTGGCGATGGAGGCGTCGCCGTACTCGAGCGGCTTGTTCTTGTAGAACCGCCGGTCCTCGGCCGGGAACGCGTTGGGGCTGACGCCGATGAGGGGGTGCCTGATCACGCGCCATTCCTAGTGCGCACACGCTGCCGCGTCAACGCAGACGAGCGCCCGCTCCGGCCAGGGCGATACCCGATTGCAGCGGCGCCCTCGCGTGGGTAGCGTGTCGCCCCATGACCGTCCCGTCTTCGATCGTCGCCCCCGCTCGCCGTCTCACCCCTTGCGTCGTCGCCCTGGTCGCGCTGCTGGCGGCCTGCGCCGGGGGCGAGAGCCCCGTGGCCGACGTCGACGCAGGCCTCCCCGACGTGGTCGTGGCGGACGACGGCGGCTTCCCGCTGCAGGACCCGGGCCCGGACCAGGACGCCCCGGTCCCCTTCGAGACGCTCACCCCGCCGGACGCGGGTCCCGGCCCCGGGGAGTGCACCGGCGCGCTCAAGGGCATCCAGTGCGGCTGCAACTACAACGGGGACTGCTTCTCCGGTTGGTGCATCCCGGTCGACCAGGGCCCCTTCTCCTCGGTGTGCACCGAGCCCTGCGGAGGCGCGGTGACCTGCGCGGACGACTGGAGCTGCAAGCCGGTGAGCGGCAGCGGCGACCAGATCTCCATCTGCGTGCCGCCGGTGGTGGTGCTGTGCCGTGAGTGCAGCCAGAACAGCGACTGCGGCGGGACCAACGACCTCTGCCTCGACCTCAGCGACGGGCGCCAGTGCGGCATCGACTGCGGCCCGGGGACCGAGCCGTGCCCGCCGGCCTACGAGTGCGCCGAGGTGACCGGCCCGGGCGGCACCCCCGCCCAGCAGTGCGTCCCGAAGACGGGGGCCTGCACCTGCGGCGAGGACGTCGACTTCCAGACAGACCCCATCAACTGCGGCAAGTGCAAGCGCGGCTGCGAGTTCCCGCACGCGGTGCCGGGCTGCGTCGACGGCGGCTGCGTCATCGCCGGCTGCGAGGATGGCTGGGTCGAGCTCAACGAGACCCTCGACGATGGCTGCGAGTACGAGTGCACCAAGACCTCCGACATCGACCTGCCCGACGCGGCGGGCATCGACTCGAACTGCGACGGGGTCGACGGCGAGGCGGCGCGGGGGATCTTCGTGGCGCTCTACGGCAAGGCCAGCGGCGCCGGCACCCGGAACAGCCCGGTGGCGACCATCAGCCAGGGGCTGGCGAAGGCCGTGGCCGCCGGGAACAAGGACATGCTCTTCGTCGCTGGCGGCGAGTACCGGGAGCAGGTCGTCGCGGTCGACGGCGTCAGCATCTATGGCGGCTACTCGCCCGACGGGCTGTGGGAGCGGGACCCCGCGTCCTACGAGACCATCATCATCGCCGAGGCCCCCGACGAGACGGGCCAGGTGCGCACGGTCGTCATGGAGGGCCTGACGAAGACCACCGTGCTCGGCGGGCTGACCATCAACGCCGGGTCCAACACCCTGGAGTCGGGCAGCAGCTACGGCGTCTGGATGAGGGATTGCGGCGACGCCGTGAGGATCATCGCGTCGCGGGTCATCGGCGGCAACGGCGGCCCCGGCAAGCCGGGCGGCAACGGCACCAAGGGCAGCCCCGGCGCGCAGGGGCAGCCGGGGACGCAGGGCCTCGACGACTGCAGCTGCAACGAACCGGACAGCTACCAGGGCAAGGGTGGCGCCCCTGGGCCTCCGACCTGCCCGGGCGACAAGGGCGGCGGCGGGAAGGGCGCCTCGTCGAAGTGCAAGACCGACACCCCGCCGTCGGGCTCGCCCTCACCCGGCGGCGCCGCCGGCGGCGGACCCAGCTCCAAGGGCGACGACGGCGACGACGGCGACGACGGCACCCACGGCAAGGCCGGAGACGGGCTGGGCGAGGTGGGCGCCGATGGGCTGTGGCGGGGCTCGAAGGGCGCCGACGGCGGCGCCGGAGGCCACGGCATCGGCGGCGGCGGCGGCGGCGCGGGTCAGGGCATCGCCGGCTGCACGATCATCATCATCCCGGCGGGCGGCGTCTGGGGCGGTGGCGGCGGCGGCGGCGGCAGCGCAGGCTGCGGCGGCCAGCCCGGCAAGGGCGGCACCCCGGGCGGCGGCTCCTTCGGCATCTTCGCCATCGACTCCGACCCGCTGATCCAGAACACTGTGGTCGGGCACCGCAGCGGCGGCAACGGCGGCAACGGCGGCCTCCGCGGCAAGGGCGGCGCCGGTCAGGTCGGAGGCACCGGAGGCCTGGGCGGCAACAACTTCAAGGCCGGCGACGGCGGCCACGGCGGCCACGGCGGTGACGGGGGCAACGGCGGCGGCGGCGGCGGCGGCGTGGCCTTCGGCATCTACGCGGCCGGGAGCTCCGCGCCGAGCTGCCAATCCGTGACCTACGAGCCCCTCGGCACCGGCGGCCTCGGCGGCATCGGCGGCGACTCCCTGGGCAACCAGGGACAAGCCGGCAAGTGGGCGGGGTCGAGTGCAGGGTTCCAAGGCTGCCCTTAGCATCGATGTCGATGGCCGGGGCGGCGGCTGCGGACGCCGCTGAGGGCAGCGCTCCCTCGGGTCAGGCCTGCGACGGGCTGAAGCCCGACTCGGCCTGCCCTCGGTCGCGCAGCCCTCAGCGGCGCCCTCGCCAGCCGCCTCGGCCATCGCACACGGGGGCGTCGTCGCTCGGGGTTGGGGCTGGTGGTGGCGGGTCGGGATCTCGGGCCGCGGCCTTTGGCCGCGGGTGGTGGCGGCGTCGCGGGCTCGGGCTCGGCCTCGGTCTCGGCTCTGGCTCGGGCTCGGGCTCGGTCTCGGTGCCGGGCTCGGTCCTCGGGCTCGGTGGCTGGCCTCGGTCTCGGTCTCGGTCTCGGTCTCGGTCTCGGTCTCGGTCTCGGTCTCGGTCTCGGTCTCGGTCTCGGTCTCGGTCTCGGCCTCGGTCTCGGTCTCGGCCTCGGTCTCGGTCTCGGTCTCGGTCTCGGTCTCGGTCTCGGCCTCGGCCTCGGTCTCGGCCTCGGTCTCGGCCTCGGTCTCGGGCTCGGGCTCGGTCCCGGTCTCGGGCTCGGGGTCGGCGCCGGCCTCGGTCCCGGTCCCGGTCCCGGTGCCGGTCTCGGTCCCGGTGCCGGTCCCGGTGCCGGTCTCGGGTACGGCGGCTCAGGCCGGTTGCTGGTCGGGGGGTGAGATGGTGGCCACGATTCGGCGGTGGCGGCGGTAGGCCCAGGCGCTGTTGCGGCCGTAGCTCTCTCCCAGCTCGGTGAAGCTGAGCTCGTCGAGGTGGTGCTCTGCGAGGAAGGCGCGGTCTTCGGGGGGGACGCGGGAGAGCAGCAGGCGGGCCAGGGCGACGCGTTCGGCGCTCTGGCGGGTGACGACGAGCTCGGAGACCAGGAAGGGATCGAGGGGGGCCTGCCGACGGGCCGCGCGGAGGGCGCGGGCGACGGCGCCTCGCACCCAGTGGCGGGCGTAGATCGCGAAGGGTACGCCGCGGGTCGCGTCCCAGCGCTGCCAGGCGGTCACCATCGCGGCGTCGGCGACCGCGCGCGCCTCCTCCTCGCTCATGAGGGCGCGTCCGCCGCGGGTCAGCTTCACGGCCAGTCGGTGCAGCGGGGGACGGCACTCCATCATCGGGGACTCCTGGTCGCTTGAGGTGGTGCGCCGTGCCATCGAAGCATGCGCCGTGCCAGCGTCCTGGTGCCCGTCCTTGCTCGGGGTCCCAGCCTGGTCGGCAGGCCTTGCCGGGGGCTCTGGACCCCGCTCGCGGGGCTTGCCGTCCCCAGCGAGCGCAGGGTACGGTTCGCCGCCATGCCGACCCGCCCTGCCCTCGCGAACTGGACCGCCGCCCTCGCCCTCGCCCTGGCGCTCTCGGGGGCCGCCTGCGACCAGGGGTCTTCCCCCTCGCGCCCGGTCGGGGGCCGCGGCTTCCCCTGCTACTTCGACCGGGACTGCGCCGCGCCCACCTTCTGCGAGTCCACCAACGCCGCGCCCTTCCCCGTCTGCACGGGCGTGCGCCTGCGCGGCCAGACCTGCGCCATCGACGACGACTGCGCCTTCTCCCGCGACGCCCGGGGCCTCCCACTCGAGTGCAGCGTCGGCGGCCTCTGCCTGTTCCCCGGCGAGACGGTGGCCCCCTGATGCGGGTGCTGGTCTCCAACGACGACGGCATCGACGCCCCCGGCATCGAGCTCCTCCGCGCCTGCGCCGCCGAGGTCTTCGAGGAGGTCTTCGTGGTCGCCCCGGCCGCCGAGATGAGCGGTGTGGGCCAGTGCCTCACCCTCCACGCTCCGCTGCGCGTCCAGAGGCGCGACGACTTCGCCTTCGCCGTGACCGGCACCCCGGTGGACTGCATCCTGGTGGCGCTCGGCCACGTCCTGCCCGACCACCGCCCCGATCTCGTCCTCTCCGGCGTCAACCGCGGCCCCAACCTCGGCAACGACGTCCACTACTCGGGCACCGTCGCCGCAGCCCGCGAGGGCGCCATCCAGGGCATCCCGTCGGTCGCCTTCAGCCTGGCGGGCCACCACGCCTTCCCCTTCACCCGCATCGCCCCCGCGCTCACCGCGCTGCTGCGCTGGCTGCGCGACGCGCGCCCCGGTGGCCTGCTCAACGTGAACATCCCCCTGCCCGCGGCGGACGCCACCGCCCCCGGCCTCGCCGGTGTCCCGGGCCTGCGCGGCGTGCGTGTCACCCGTCTGGGCCAGCGCTCCTACGCCAACCGCATCATCTACCGGGACGACCCCCGCGGCGTCCCCTACTTCTGGATCGGCGGCGACTTCCCGGAGATGCAGGACGTCGACGGGACCGACTGCAACGCGGTCCGCGACGGCTATGTCTCGGTGACGCCGCTGGGCCTCGACTCCACCGCCTTCGACTCCATCGCCGCCCTCGGCGCCCTCGAGCGCCTGTCCCTCTCGACACCCCCGGAGTGATCCCCATGGCCGTCCAGGACACCCTCGCCCGCCTCATCCACGACGTCCCCGACTTCCCCAAGCCCGGCATCGTCTTCAAGGACATCACGCCGGTGCTCGCCGACGGCGACGCCCTGCGCGAGGTCGTCGACGCCCTGGCCGAACCGTGGCAGCGCGCCGGCGTCACCTGCATCCTCGGCATCGAGTCCCGCGGCTTCATCTTCGGGGCCGCGGTCGCCTACTCCCTGGGAATCGGCCTCGAGCTGGTGCGCAAGCCGGGCAAGCTGCCGCGCCGTACCAACGGCATCACCTACGATCTCGAGTACGGCACCGACCACCTCGAGATACACGCCGACGCGCTGACCGCCGACTCGCGGGTGGCGATCATCGACGACGTGCTCGCCACGGGCGGCACGGCCGAGGCGGTCGGCAAGCTGGTCGAGAGGTCGGGCGCCACGCTCTGCGGCTACGGCTTCGTCCTCGAGCTGGACTTCCTGGGCGGGCGCAAGCGCCTGGGCGAGTCCATGGTGCACACCCTGGCCCACATCGGCTGAGGTGGGCGCCGGCCGCCCTCGCGACCGGCTCAGCTCACCTTGGCGCCGGCGGCGACCGCGGCGCCGGGCCGCAGCAGCGTCAACCCGCTCTCCGGCGTCTCACAGCTCAGGATCATCCCCTGTGAGAGGATCTTGAAGATCTTCCGGGGCGCCAGGTTGGCCACCAGCACCACCTGGGTGCCGGCCAGCCCCTCGGGCGCGATGTGCTGGGCCAGCCCGCTGACGACGCGCCGCTGCTCGGTGCCGAGGTCGAGCTGGAAGTCGAGCAGCCGGTCCGAGCCCTCGACGCGCTGACACGAGAGCACCGTGGCCACGCGCAGATCGACCTGCTCGAACTGGTCGAAGGCGATCTCGGCCGGCCCCTGCGCCTGGGCGGGCTCGGCCTCCGCGCTGCCGCCCTCGGCGGCCTTCTCCGGGCTCGGCGCGGCTTCGGGGGCGGCGACGGGCAGCTCGGCTCGCGGGAAGAGCGCCTCGCCGAGCCCCAACCCGGTGCCGGCGCGCAGCTCCCCCCAGCGCAGCGCGTCGAGGGTGGTCGGCTTGCCGGGCACGCCGAGGCCGACGAGCAGGGCCTCCATCTTCTGTGGCATCACCGGCCACAGCAGCCACGCCGCGTGCCGCAGCCCCTCGAGCACCGTATAGAGGATGCGACCCGCCGCCGGGGCGTCGGTCTTCACCAGCCGGAAGGGCGCCGTGTCGGTCACGTACTTGTTGAGCGACCGCACGAACTGCATGATCTCCTCGATGGCCGAGTGCAGCTTGAGGTCGTCGACGAGCTGCGGGACGGCGGCGCGCAGGTCGTCGGCCGTAGCCATCACCGCCGCCTCGGCCGCCGTCGGCTCGCCCGGCTCGGGGACCTTGCCCTCGAAGTAGCGGTCGCACAGCCCGGCGACCCGCCGCGCCAGGTTCCCCAGGTCGTTGGCGAGGTCGCTGTTGTTGCGCCGCACCAGCGCCTCCTCGCTGAAGTTGGCGTCGAGGCCGATGACCATGTCGCGCATCAGGAAGAAGCGCAGCACATCCGCGCCGTAGACGTCCTTCATCCCCAGCGGGCTCACCACGTTGCCCAGGCTCTTGGACATCTTCGTGTCGCCCTGCAGCCACCAGCCCGTCGCCGTGATGCTGCGCGGCAGCGGCAGCCCGAGGGCCATCAGCATCGTGGTCCAGTACACCGAGTGGGTGGTCAGGATGTCCTTGCCGATGAGGTGGTGAGCGTGCGGCCACCAGCGCTCGAAGCGCTCGGAGTCGCTGAAGAGGCCGATGGCGCTGACGTAGTTCAGCAGCGCGTCGAACCAGACGTAGGTCACGTAGTCGCTGTCGAAGGGCAGCTCGATGCCCCAGGCCAGGCGCTCCTTGGGCCGCGAGATGCAGAGGTCGTCGAGCCCCTTGTCCAGGAAGGCCAGCACCTCGTTGGCGCGATGCGGGGGCCGGATGAAGTCGGGGTTCGCCTCGATGTGGGCGCGCAGGCGCTCGCCGTAGCGCGACATCCGGAAGAAGTAGTTCTTCTCGCTGATCCACTGCACCGGCTGACCCGTGTCGGGGCAGCGGCCGTCCACCAGATCCTTCTCGGTGAAGAAGCGCTCTGCGCCGGTCGAGTACCAGCCCTCGTAGGACTGGATCGTGATGTCGCCCGCCTCCCAGAGCTGCTGCAGCGCCGCCTGGACCACCCGCGTGTGCCGCGGTTCGGTGGTGCGGATGAAGTCGTCCTCCTCCACGTGGAGTTGGGGCCACAGCTCGCGGAAGGCCGCGTGGAGCTCGTCGCAGTGCGCCTGCGGGCTCATGCCGCGTCGCTCCGCGGCCTCCTGCACCTTCTGGCCGTGCTCGTCGGTGCCGGTCAGGAACCAGGTCTCGTCCCCCATCAGGCGCCGGTACCGCCGCATGGTGTCGGCGAGCACGGTGCAGTACGCGTGACCGATGTGGGGGCGGTCGTTGACGTAGTAGATGGGGGTGGTGACGTAGTAGCGGCGCGACTCTCCCATCGTGGCCACCTCCAGGGGGCTGCGACTGCATAGACGCCGCGCCCGGCGAGTGTCAACCGCGCCTCGGATCCCGCGAGGGTCGGAATTTCCTGGCCGCCGCCGGCCGTCGGGGCGGTCGATCTCGCCTTGACCCTCCGTCGGGGCCTGCGCTATGAACCGCGCCGGTCGGTCCCCGTAGCTCAGACGGATAGAGCGACCGCCTCCTAAGCGGTAGGCCACAGGTTCGACTCCTGTCGGGGACGCCACAAACCGAGTCCCGCCGCCCGGCGGCGCGCTCACGGGCCCAGCGCTCGAGAACACACAAGAACCCACCGGCAGCGAGCCCACGTGGGCGCGGAGGCGTGATGAATCGGTCGGAGCTGGTCGAAGCGGTCGCCAAGAAGAAGAGTGTCCCCCGGAAGGCCGCCGACGTGGCCGTGGCCACGATCTTCGACGCCATCTTCGACGCGGTCCGCGGCGGTGAGCGAGTGGAGATCCGCGGCTTCGGCAGCTTCACCACCCGGCACTACGGCGCCTACACCGGGCGCAACCCGCGCACCGGATCCTCGGTCGACGTACCGCCCAAGCGGCTGCCCTTCTTCAAGGTCGGCAAGGACCTCAAGCATCGCGTCGACGGCTGACCCGCTCGGCCGCGGCGGCCGTGGGGCGACCCGCCCACCCCAGGCGGCGCCTCGGCCGCACGCGGTGCGGCTCCGCGCTGCGACCGCCCCTCGAAGGCGCCTGCCACCACACACCCTCGGTGGCTGCGGCCCTCGGGCCCAGAGGGCGCGTCGGTTGTCGAGACCACTCCGACGTTGATACAACCGTGGCCAGTGAGCTTGAACCGGGATCGGGCGACTCCTCCGGGTCGACGAGGTGGTTTGGATGAAGTGTGCAGCGTGCGGGCGACAGATCGCCGACGGCTCCGCCTTTTGCCCGTATTGCGGCGCTCGGCCCGATGGGGCCAGCGCCAGCTCCGAGGCCACCGCCGCCTTCGACGCCCGCGACCTGGCCGGGTTGCTGGGCGAGAACGCCGACGAGGACGATGACCCCACCGTCTCGATGAACGCGGACGAGCTGGGCCTGGCCGAGGCGCTGGCCGCCCCCGCCGCCAGCCAGGCCGCCGCGGCGCGCGCGCCGGCCGCCGACCCGTCCGGCGACGAGTACGACGACACCGAGGCCACGGTAGCGATGACCTTGCCGCCCGGCTTCGCCGAGTCCCTGGACGCGGCCCCACCGAAGCCGGCGCCCAGCGAGCCCGGCGCGGCGCGGGCGCGCGGCGAGGACATCGACCCCTTCGGCCAGACGCTGCAGGGACCGGCGATCACCGACGAGGAGCTGGCCGCGATGACGCCCGGGCCGGCGGCGCACTTCCAGGCGGCAGCCCGCGCGCCCGCCGCCGTGGGGCCGGATCTGGCGCTGGGGGGCGCGGCCATCGCCGGCGCCTCCGCGGCGCCCCCGAAGCGGGGCAGCGGGCGAGGGATGATCGTGGTGGCCGCGGTGGTCATCGCGCTGGTGGTGGCCGCGGCGGTGGTGCTGCTCAGCCGGTCGGGCGGCGGCGGCTCGTCCGCGCAGCTCGCCGAGGCGAACCTGCCCAAGGACGTCACCGGCGCCCTCGGCGTGAGCTGGGACGCCGTGCGGTCGACCTGGCTCTACGAGAAGGCGGGTCCGGCGCTCAGAAAGCAGCTCGCCAAGGACGGCTCGGGCAAACGCCTGGCCGATCTGGGTGTGGACCTGGACGGGATCAGCAGCCTGGCCGTGGGCCTGAAGTCGAACAAGGACGGCAAGCCCTCGACCGTGGTCATCAGCCGGGCGAGCGTGGACAAGGAGAAGGTCGTCGCCGAGCTGGAGAAGCAGGGCGGCGGTGAGAAGGTCACCATCGCTGGCACCGACTTCTACGGCGATCCGGACAACATGATGGTGGGCCTGCTGGAGGACGACCTGATCCTCGGCGGCGCCCGGCCCCTGGTGGAGGCTGCGACGGCGGCCCGGGCGAGCGGCGACACCCTGGGCGACAACGCAGCCTTCGAGGCGGCGCTGGGCTCGGTGGACAGTGGCGCGCCGCTGTGGGGCGCCGTGGTCGTCGACGCGGACTCGATGTCGATGGCCGAGCGGTCCGGCGGAGGGATGCTCTCGCAGTACGTCGGGGCCGGCGACGGCTTCGCGTTCAGCGTGGGGCTCTCGGGCGACGTCGTCGTGCGGGCCGGCGGCGTGTTCGGCGCCGAGGAGCGGGCGGAGAAGGCCCGGGTGGCGCTGGAGCAGGGGCTGGCCCTGCTGAAGATGGGGCTGGCCATGGGTGGGAAGGACAAGATCCCCGAGGCCTACCTGGAGGACGTGAAGAAGGTCATCGAGAGCATCGAGCTGTCCCGCGACGCCAACGTGCTGCAGGTCTCCGTCACCGTGCCCGAGGCGCTGGCCAGGCGGGCCCTCGACGACGCGATGAAGCAGGTGGAGGCGGACGGCGGCTCGGCCGCAGACGACTGACCCGGGCGGGCCCGCGACGCCACGGCGCGGGTCATCGTGCCCCCGTGGGCACGCGCGAGGGCGGAGGCGCCGATTTTCTGGCGCGACGCCGCGAGCGACCCTAGCCTCAGACGGCTTCGCGCGCTCCGACGTGTCCTGCGGGACACGAGGATGTGTCCGTCCGGACGCACGCGAGCGCCCCACCCCAACAACGCATGACGTCGCGCGTGGCACGGCCCTTGCTCTGACACCCGGAGCAGGGCGTCAGGGCCACGAGGACACGGTCGGACCTGGCGCCCCGTGGCCGTGACGAGACGAGGAGGAGTCGGAGCGATGGAGACCTTGGCGATCATGGGCGCGGTAGGTGGGGGCGTGGGAGCGGCGCTGCTCCTGGTGCGGATCGGGATGGGCGCGGTCATCGCGTTGATGCCGTCGCGGCGCGGGTAGCTTCCGGGGCGGTTGAGAGGTCCGCCCTGCGGCGCTATGGTGCCGCCATGCCTGCTGCGCCGCGCACCCCGACCCGCGCTCGACCTGGACCGACCGCCTGGCGCGGCGGTCCCGGCGTCGCACGGGCCACCGGCGAGACCGCGGCGCGATGAGCGAGGGCGCGGGCAAGGACCACGAGGACGCGACGGCGCTGGCTCGGGCTCGGCGCTGGGCCCGCGTCGGCGAAGAGGTCTTCGATCTGCTGGTGGTCGGGGGCGGCGTCACCGGCTGCGGAGTGGCGCGCGACGCGGCGCTGCGCGGCCTCTCGGTGGCGCTGGTCGAGGCGGGCGACTACGCGTCGGGCACCTCCAGCAAGTCCAGCAAGCTGGTGCACGGCGGCCTCCGCTACCTGGAGCAGGGCCAGATCGGCCTGGTGATGGAGTCGGCGCGGGAGCGCGCGATCCAGACACGCCTCAACCCGCACCTGGTCTGGCCGCAATCCTTCGTCGTGCCAGGCTTCCGCGGCGATCCCCACCGGCTGGGCGTGATGGCGCTGGGCCTCTGGATCCACGAGGCCGTCAGCCTCTTTCGCGGGTACGGCGAGCGCCAGCGGCTGGGTCCCGAGGCGGCGTGGCGGCGCGTCCCCGGGCTGCGGCGCGACGGGCTGCGCGGGGCGCTCCGCTACTGGGACTGCCGCACCGACGACGCCCGCCTGACCCTGGCCAACGCCCTGGACGCCGAGCGTCACGGGGCGCTGACCCTCAACTACACGCGCTTCGACGCCCCGTCCTTCGGCAGCGACGGCGCCGTCTGCGGGGCGCAGGTGCGCGACCTGCTCACCGGCCGCGACGCCGAGCTGCGCTGCCGGCACATCGCCTACGCCGCCGGTCCCTACACCGACGCGCTGCCCGAGGCTCCCGGAGGCGGCGCCCTGCTGCGCACCAGCCGCGGCTCGCACCTGGTCGTGCCCCGCGCCCGCCTGCCGGTGGACGACGTGGTGGTGGTGGCCACCGAGGATCGCCGCATGGTCTTCGCGGTGCCCTGGGAGGAGGTCACCTACATCGGGACCACCGACACCGACCACGACTCGCCGGCGGGGCCCGTCGCAGCGACGGCCGACGACATCGCCTACCTCCTGGCGGCCACCAACGGCAGCTTCCCCGACGCCCGGCTCGGCCCCGCCGACGTCCTGACCACCTGGGCCGGCCTGCGACCGCTCATCCGCGACGGCGCGGCCACTGCGGCGCGCACCAGCCGCGAGCATCAGCGCTTCGACGACCCTCGCGGCATCACCAGCATCGCCGGCGGGAAGCTGACCACCTACCGGAGCATGGCCGAGGAGGTGGTCGACGCCGCCTGCGCGCGCCTGCGCCGGCTGGGCGCGCGACCGGGGCCCTGCCGCACCGCCCGCGTGCCGCTGGATCCCGACCTGCCGCCGGCCCCGGAGCCGAGCGGCGGCCGCGCCCTGCACCTGTGGCGAGCGCACGGGGGCGGCATGCGGTGGATCCAGCAGCGGATGCAGGAGGCCGCCGAGCAGGCGCGCCCGCTGGTGGAGGGCTACCCGTGGGTGCCGGCGGAGGTGGACTACGCCACGGCCCGGGAGCAGGCGATGCGGCTGCAGGATGTGATGGTGCGGCGGCTGGGCCTCTTCTATCGGGTGCCGGACCAGGGGCTCGCCGTCGCAGCCGCGGTGGCGACGCGAATGGCCGCGCTGCTGGGCCGTGACGCGGCGTGGGTCGACGCGGAGCTGGACGACTACGCGTCGCTGGTCGCGGCGAACACGCAGCCGATCCGCGAGCTGGCCGCCCGGGCTTCGCGCTGACAATCCGGCGGCGTTGCGGCATGATGCCTCGCCTGCGCGCCGGGCTGGGCGAGCCTGGGCGAGGAGCAGCAGCGATGACCATGAATCGGGCCAGGGTGGTGGCGTTGGCGCTCTCGGCGCTGGGCTCCCTCACCGCGGGGTGCGGCGACCCGTGCGCCAGGCTCGAGCGTCTGGTCTGCGAGAAGATGGACGACGAGCGCCGCTGCAAGCTGATGGAGGACGCCGACCGTCGCGAGAAGCTGGGGCGCGACGCCTGCAAGAGCATCCTCAAGTCCCTCGAACGTCGCTGAGCCGATGGACTGCCTGACCGAACGCCGGCGCGAGGAGGCGTCCTCGTGAGCAGCCGCGCCGCCGTGCTCGAGTGGGCGCTCACCTTCGTGGCGGCCGCGCTGATGGCCGTCCTGCTGGCCATGGGCTCCGCGCAGGCGCCGGCGCAGGATTCGGTCGGGGTCGGGGCCGCCCGCGAGCTGGAGATGCCCTTCAAGCTGGTGGACGCTGGCGCGGCCGTCCCCGCCGAGCTGCGGGAGGCGGTCGGGCTCGGGGGGGAGCCGGACGAGGAGCGTGCCCGCGCGCTGGAGGAGCTGGAGCGAGCCATCGAGGCTGATCCCGCGGCGCCGGGTCACCTGCTGCTGGGAGCGGCCATCGCCGTGTCGGAGGGCGCCGACGACCTGGGGCTGCGGGCGCTGGACCGGGTGGCGGACGACGCGGCCGGCTTGGAGACGTGGAAGCTCCTGGTCGACAACCTGCACGACCTGGCTCGCGACCGCCCCGCGCGGCAGATCGAGCCCACCCTGTCCGAGCTGCGCAACGCCGACGCCTCCGAGTGGCTGGTCCAGCGGGTGCTCGCGCGCCACGCGGCGCTCTCGGGGCAGCCGTCGGTGCAGGTCGCCGCCAGCGCCGAGGCCCAGGGGCGCGCCAGCCGCTTCGCCGAGCGCGCCGCCGCCTCCATCGTCATCGTCGGCTCTCTGCTGCTGCTCGGGGCGCTGCTCCTCATCGTCTGGCCGCTCATCGGGCGCGCGCTCACCGGCGCCGGCCGCACCGGCCTCGGCGCCCTGCCCAGCCCCTTCATCGTCGCGGCCACGCGCCGCGTCACCGCCCTGTGGTTCGTCGGCTTCCTGGCCATCGGGCTCACCCTCGAGCTGGTGTTCAACGCGGCCGGCTCGGGCCTGATGCTGACGTCGCTCAACCTCGTCAGCCAGACCCTGCTCGCCGGTGGCCTCTCCCTCGCGCTGATCCAGAGCCTGGCGCGCCGACCGGAGGACCCGACGCCTCTGTGGGTCCCGCTGCGCCTCGGCGCGCTGAAGCCCGCGGGCGGCGTGCTCGGGCTGCTGGTCTGGATCCTCGCCGGCCTCTCCATCGCCGTCGTCGTGGTCGCCGCCGCGTCGATCATCCAAGCCGCCTTCGGCGTCAGCTCCGAGGAGGCGCAGCCGGTGCTCCGCCTCTTCGCCGAGGGAGAGGATCCCCAGGTCCGGGTCGCCATCGCCCTGTCCGCCGTCCTGATGGGCCCGATCTTCGAGGAGATCCTCTTTCGCGGGTTCATCTACCGCAACCTGCGCGACCTGATGGGCCCGCCCCTGGCCATGCTGCTCAGCGCCCTCCTCTTCGGGCTGGTGCACCTGCAGGTCCCGCTGATCATCCCCCTGGGTGCCCTGGGGGTGGTCCTCGCCTTCCTCTTCGAGCGCAGCGGCTCGCTGCTGGTGCCCATCGCCGTGCACGCCCTGTGGAACCTCGGCCAGCTCCTGATGGCACAGCTCCTGGTGTCGGGGTGAACACCGCGGGGCCGCCCGTGCCCTGGCTGGTGGCGAGCTCGCCGGACGGAGAGCTGCGCCTGACCTGGACCCCGCCCGCCGAGCCGCCGGCGCGGGCCAACCTGCTGGTGTGCTTGCGCCCCATCCCCGACGCAGACCTCGCGGCCTTCTGGGCCGGCGACCTGGACGCCGACATCATCCGCCACCCGGTGCGCCCGGAGGCAGCCGCGGCCATCCTCCGGGTCCCGGCCGGCCGCGAGCTGCACCTGGCCCTCGTCTGGCGTCACGCCGACGGGACCCCGGAGCCCGCCGAGACCTTGCGCCTGCTCGCCCCAGCGCCTGCGCCGCGCACCCTCGAGGCGCCGGTGAGCCACGTCGGGCACGAGGGCGACGAGCCCGGCGCCGCGCCCGAGCTGGTCTTCGTCGAGGGCACGCGCAGCCCCGACCTCGAGAGCCTGGCCCGCCGCGTGGCGCTCAGCGCCGCCGGAGGCCGAGCGCTGCCGGCGGCGGCCCCCAGCGCCGAGGCCAGCCAGCCCTTCGCTGCCCGGCAGCGCTGGTCCCTCATCCGCCTGGCCTTCACGCCCCCCGCGTCGGCTCCGCTCCAGATGGTGCGCCGTTCCCAGGTCATCGACCCCTCCGAGCTGGCGACCTTCGCCGACGCGCCCCCGGCCGACGCCATCGCCCTGCCGCCCGACACTGACGGCGTCATCGACGCCGAGCCCGCGCCCGACGCGATCGCCTTCTACTGCGTGCTCGCCGGCCCCGCGCCCTGGCGGCCCCTGCCGCTTGCGCCCATGCCGCCTCCTTTCGATTCCGCCTCCCGGCCAGCCCTGCTCGGCCCGGTCGAGGCGCGGCTGGGCGCGGCCATCGACGAGCGCCTCGAGCGCCTCGAGCGCGCGCCCCTCCCGCTGGGCGAGCTCCCGCTGGCCCTCGACCTCCTCGACGCGGCCCTGCGCTGCCTCCCGCCCACGGCGCCGCTGCGCCAGCGCATCACCGCCCGGCTGGCTGCCCACGCGCGAACCCCGGCCTTCTGACCCGCGATCCCCTGACGCCCTCCCGGCTGTGAGCCCCCATGCCCTCCCCCGAGCCCCTGGTCCCCCCGCACCGCTCCGTCGGCCTCGCCTTCGGCGCCTCGCTGGTCGCTGCCCTCACCGCGGCCATCGTCGTCACCCTGGCCGTGGATCCGCACGTCCCGACGCCGGCTCGCATCTCCGTGGGCCTGACCGGCCTCGCCCTCGTGGCGGCGCTCCTCATCGGCGTGCGGCAGCTCGGGCGCACCCGGGGCGGGCTCTTCTTCGACCGCGCCGCGGCCCGCGTCGGCGTGGGCCTCATGTCGCCCGATCACGTCTGGTGGATCCCGCTCACGGCCATCCGCGGCGTCAGCTCCACCCACCTGGTCCGCGACGACGAGGCGACGTTCACCGCGGCCCTCGAGCTGCGAAACGGCGCCGCCCTGGTCCTGGTCGAGACGGCCGAGCGGGAGCTGGCCGACGGCGTCGCCGAGCTCGTCGCCCGTGGCTGCGGGCTCGAGACCGTCGACGCGCCGCCCGCCGAGGTGAGCCCTCCGCCTGGCGAGGTGACGCTGGCCGTGCGTCGCTTCGCCGCGCTCCAGGCCCTGGTCACGAGCTTCGGCCTCGCCGCGTCGCTGCTGGGCGTCCTCTTGTTGTCGGTGACCCTCCGCTCGCCCCTGGTCGCGCTGCTCTTCGGCCCCGGGCTGCTCCTGCTGGGCCTGGCGCTGCTGACGGTCGCCGCCATCAAGCGCCTCGGCACCGAGGAGCTGAGCCACCGCGGAGGCCTGTGGACACACCGCTGGCGCCTCTTCGGGCGCACCTTCGCCGCGCGCACGGTCGCAGCGCCCCACCCCCGGTGGCGACTGCGCGCCGAGCCGGTGCGCGGCGTGTGCCTGGAGCTGGTCAGCCCCGAGGGGACCCTGGTCATGGGCAGCGGAGCCACCCCGCGCAGCCAGCAGGACACCAGCGCGCTGCTCGGTGTCATCGACGCCTTCCGGCCGCCTCAGGACGGCTCGTAGACCTCGCCCGAGAGCCGCGCGCGCCCCTCCTCGCAGAGCTTCTGCAGGTGGGCCAGACACGAGCGCGCGGCCAGAGGCAGCATGGGGCGGGCCAGCTCGGGGTAGGAGCGCGCGGTGAGCTGGACCAGGTCGCCGGGGCCCTCCTCCAGCGCCTCCACCACGCGCTGCTCGCGCATCAGGCGGTGGGCCGCCGTCTCACGCAGCTTCGCCTGCCCGTCGGCGAGCACGGGGCCGTGCGCCGGCACCAGCCGCTCGGGCCCCAGGTCGGCCAGGCGCTCGAGCTGCGCGATGTAGGTGGCCATGTGCCCGTCGGGCGCCTCGACGAGGATCGTCCCGATCCCCGCCACCATGTCGCCGGCGATCATCCGGCGGCGCTCGGCCTCCCACAACACGATGTGGCCCGACGCGTGCCCGGGCGTATGCAGCACGGCCCAGCGGTCGTCGTCGGCCTCGGAGCCCCGCAGCTCGGCGCCCTCCTCCAGCGTCTCGTCGACCCGCAGCATCGAGCCCAGCAGCTCCGCCGTGCGCGGGTGGGCGTAGACCGGCAGGCCAGCGGCCTCGCGCAGCCAGGCCGCGGCGCCCATGTGGTCGCCGTGGTGGTGGGTCAGCACGATGCCCACGGCGCGCCGACCCGTGGCCGGAAGCGCGCGCACCGCCGAGAGCAGCTGGTCACGCGGCGCGTCGAAGGGGGTCGCCGGATCCACGACCCACACGTCGCGCCGCCCCACGAAGGAGGTGTTCGTCGCGGTCGCGGGCGGCAGGGTCGGCGTCCGCAGCGCGAGGACCGCCAGCCCCTGTTCGTCCTCGATCGCAGACGGTGAAAGCATTTGACAGGCCTCCGCGCCCTCTGCTACCAGAGCCGCCCCTGGCGAGAGGTAGGATCATGCGCGTCTGCGAACTCACCGGCAAGCGCCGAAACGTTGCCAACAACGTCTCGCACGCCAACAACCACACGAAGAAGGTCCAGCTCCCCAACGTGCAGTCCAAGCGGGTCTTCCTGCCGGAGCGTGGGATCTGGATCCGGATGCGCCTGTCGACCCGCGCCATCCGGAACGTCAACCGCGTCGGCCTGCAGGCGTACTGCAAGTCGATCGGTCTCGACTACGAGTCGGTGGTCGCGCGTCACATCCGCGCCTGAGCGCGGCCTCGTCGCCCGCCGAGCGCGACCAGGCCGACCAGCGCGAGCAGGGCCGCCCAGGGCAGTTCGACGCCCCCGGGCGCGCCCGCGCACCCACCGCCGCTGTCGGCGCTGAGCTCGGCCCCCTCAGCCACGCTGGTGTCCGAGGCAGCGTCCGCCGGGCCGTCGTCGGCCGGGCCCTCGACCACCTCCGTGCTGGCCTCGACCCACACCGGGTCCTTGCCCAGCGTCAGCCGGGCGGTGCCGCCGGTGACCGCGACCAGCGTCTCGTCCCAGGTGGCCTGGGCGCTCCCGTCCGCCGCGAGGCTGCTCTCCACTGACGCCGGCCACAGCGAGACCACGCGCACCGACCGGGAGCCCTGCCCCTCCAGGGTCACGGGGCGCGGCGGCCCCGACCAGGGCGCGCCGGGCTGCACCTCCTCGCTCCAGTCGTGCCACAGCACGTAGCCCTGCTGGCCCACGCGGAAGCCGCGGACGTTCTCGGGCATGCCGGACAGGGCCGTCACGGTCGCACCCTCCGCACCCAGGACCGCGGTCAGGCGGCGCCACACCGCGTAGGCCGGCCGCGGCGTGAGCCTGAGCGGGGGGTGGCCCTCACGCGGGAAGGGATCGACGCCGTCCGGCAGATCCAGGGTCAGGAGCCCCGTCCCGGTTCGCGGCCCGGGCGTCGCGGTGGTGCCGACCACCTCGATGGGCTCGGCGTAGAGCACCACGCTGACCCCGCCGGCGGCCGCGAGCACGAGCTGGCGCACCAGCGACGCGGCCTGGGTGCGCTCGGAGCAGCGCGGGTCCGAGCAGACGCGGTCGGGGCCGGGCTCGCTCCCGATGCTCAGCGCACCGATCCAGCGCTCCGCCGAGCCGTGGCCGACGGCCTCCAGCCAGTTCTGGAACTTGGCCACGTCGGTGGCGGCGGGGACGCCGGTCAGGTCGTCGAGGCTGGTCGCGAGGTGCACGTTGGCCGCATCGAACCAGGGGCCGCCGATGCTCAGCCCGGGCAGGCGCGCGACGAAGGAGGACTTGCTCGCCTTCGGGTGGTCGACCGCCGTCCCCGCCAGCATCACCCGCTGCCCACCCCCGGCGGAGACCACCGCCGTGTGCGCGGCCTTCACCTGCGCCGCGTAGGCGCCGGTCGAGAGCTTGCTGGTGAGCTCGGCCAGGAGGGGCTCGTCGCCCGGCTCGATGAGGTCGATGCGGTGCGCCTCGCCCCAGGCGACCACCTCGGGAGCGTCGGCGGGCAACTCGAACTCGTTGGAGGTGATCTCCCCGCTGGCGTTGAGGTCGGGGAACTCGTGGCCCAAGGCCGCCGGCGCGACGCCGAACTGGTTGTCGCCGTCGTAGCGCTCGGCGAGGGCGTCGATGAAGGCCTGGAAGGCCCCGATGTCCGGCGTGTCGAAGAGCTCGGGCAGGGTCAGGCACACATCCAGCGGCGCCGCGCTCAGCAGGCCCACCACCCGGTCGGCGAAGAGCCAGTTGCGGAACTGCCCCTTGTGGATGAGCGCGAAGTCGATGAGCCGTGGCGTGGTGCTGCCGAGCCGCAGCACCTGCGCGCCCAGGCGCTCGGCTTGCGCGATGCGGTCGGCGACGAAGAGCGCGCGCGCGTCGTCGCTGAGCGGCGCCCACACCTTCGCCGGCAGGGCGTGGACGCCACTGTAGCCGAAGCGCATCGGCGCCGCCTCCGCGACGCTCGCCCAGAGCAGCGCGCCGCACACGATCGCCAACCCCCAACGTGCTCTCATCGACGCCTCCCTGAAGCTGCGGATGCTACCGTCTGGCGAGATCCCGCGCAAAAGGCGGTCGGGCCGGGACGGTTCTCCCCGAGGCCCGGCCGACGTATGCTGCGCGCGATGAGCGCTCGCCCCCTGGTCCTCGCCGCCGTCACCCTCCTGCTGCTGGCATCGTCTGCTGGCTGCGCGCGCCGGGGCTACGTCATCCCCGGCCCCGACGCCCAGCCGGCTCGCCTGCCCATGGTGCCCGCCGACGGGGACGTGAGCATGGCCCGCGCCCGCCCGCGACCCACCCTGGAGGTCCACCCCGCCGACGCCCTCGACGCCGAGCCGGCGGCCCTCAGCGTGGTGTCGCACCGCGCCGGCAGCCCCCCGAGCCTGCGTGAGCTGCGGCTGGAGCGCATCGACGGGCGAGAGCTGACCGTCGTCTACACGCCGCCCGGCGACCTGCCGCTCCCGGTGGATCCGGGCGACGCCGTCCTCGTGCAGCTCCTGCCCCCGGACCCGGAGTCCGCCTATCGCGGACCCGCGCTCATCGTCCGCGACCGCGCCGGCCGCCTCGTCGCGGCGCTCGCCGCCGGCGGCGGGCTGCCTGCGGGCGCGCTCGGGGCCGAGCTCGACCTCGGCGCCTCGGGCCGGATGGTGTACTCCGACGCCCGGCAGCTCCCCTCGCTGTGCACCGTCGCGACCCTGCACTTTCGCCTGCGCGTGCGTGAGCGCGACAGCTTCCGCTACGTGCCGCCCGGCACCGAGTCCACCCTGAGGGTGGACGGGCACCCCTTCCGGCTGCTGGCCCTCGACGCGTCGCGTCCCGCCGACGGGCGCTGCGGCGACGAGGCCCGCCCCGAGCTCAGCTTCGCCCTGCTCGCCCTACCCGACGATGGCCGGGGCGCGCGGGGTGAGGGGGCAGTCGAGGGTCAGCCACCCTCCCCTCGCAGCCCGTGAGGCCAGCGCGTCGGGCCACGGCTCGGGCACGCCGCCCGCGTCCACGGCCCGCACCAGCACGCCCAGCTCGGCGGCGTCCAGCATCTCCGCGTCGTGGATGCTGTTGCCCACCGCCACGGTCGGCCGCCGCCCGATGAAGGTCTCGATGCAGCGCACCTTTCCGGCGCCGTTGGGCCGCGGGTCGCGGATGGTCTCGAGCAGGCGCTCGCCCTCGAGCCCGTTGGTCATGGCGATGACCCGCTCCGGCGCGAGCCCCAGCTCCTGGGCCGCCGCCTCGATGGCGAAGCGGTTGCTGGCGCTGACGATCCACACCTCCGACCGGCTCCGCGCGGCGTCGAAGAGCGCACGCACGGCCGCCAGCACGTAGCCCCGGTGCCGGGCCCAGGCCCGCTCCGCCGAGGCCCTCGCCGTCGCCACGTCCATGCCGCCCATCATCGAGGCCGCGTAGGCGTAGCCCTCGCTGGCGTCGAGCTCACACCGCGCGCGGTAGGCGGCGAATGCCGAGGGGAAGCCCTCGGGCGCCTTCACCAGCCCCTCGTCGGCCAGGGTGTCCAGGTGCACCTCGCCCAGGTCGCCGTCCCACAGCGTGCCGTCGGCGTCGAACACCCACAGCGCTCGCTCGCCGGCGGACTCCACCGCCCGGCCCACGGCGCGCCACACCGACTCCCCGGGACCGTCCGCCGGCGGCGCGGCCGGCCACGCATCTCCTGCTGCTCTCCCGCCCATCCTTGACGCTCCTCTCACAGCGAGACTAGGCTGATCCCGTCTGTACCACGCCCCCGGAGCCTCGCGCGTGCTCAAGCTCAACCGCAAGACAGAGTACGCGCTCCTCGCCCTCCGCTACATGGTCGAACGCGGCGAGGACGCCGTCAGCTCCGTGCGCGAGATCGCCGCGCACTACAACATCCCCGAGATGTTGCTGGCCAAGGTGCTCCAGCGCCTCAAGCACGGCGACCTGGTGACCTCGGTCAAGGGCTCGGCCGGCGGCTACGCCCTGGCGCGACCGGCAGCGCAGATGGGGCTGGTGGACGTGCTGGGGCTCTTCAACGAGCAGACCCACCTGGTCGACTGCATGGACACCACCGATCCCTGCGACTGTCAGCAGCAGGACCATTGCGACATCCGCCAGCCGATGGAGGCGCTCAACGCCCTCATCAGCGAGCAGCTCCGGAACTTCACCCTCGACAGCTTCTTCCGCGCCGACATGAGCGCGTCGAGGCCGCGCTACCTGTCGATCTATCGGCGGGAGCCGGGCGGCGACCAGGCCCTGGGCTGACCGCCCCGCCCGCGGTGAGCGCTCGGACCGAGGCGGGCGCCAGCGATGCGCGACGAGCGCCCACCTGAGGACGTGCCCTGCCCGGGGCACCGGACCGACCAGCGCACGCGTCGGTTGGCACGTGAGCCACGCGGTGGCCGGGAGCCGGGTCCAGGCCCCGTCAGGCCAGCGCCGAGCGCCCCGGCGTGGCCGTCACGCCGTGCTGCATCTCGAGGTCGATGAGCCGCTCCTCGGCCCGCGCCGCCAGCAGCCCGTGGCCGGCCGCTCGGGCCGCGAGCCGCGTCTCGGCCAGGGTCCGCGCCGCCACCCGCATCTGCCCGGAGGCCGCCCGCGCCTCCGAGAGCGCATAGAGCGCGCGCGCGCGCACCAGCGGCGGCGGCGTCCCCGCCAGGGCCCGCTCGGCGTAGCGCAGCGCATCCTCGGGCAGCTCCAGCGCCAGCATCGCGAAGGCCAGCCCCACGGCCGCCTCGCCCACCGCCCGCGCGTCGCCGCAGATCCCGCCGGCCTCGCGCAGCACCCGACGGATGACGCTGGCCCCCTTCTCGCAGTCGCCCAGGCCGACCAGCGCCTCACCCAGGCCCACCCGGGCGCGCCGCAGCTCGCCCTGCAGGCCCGCGGACTTGGCCAGGCTCATCGCCGCCCGGAAGGTCTCCGAGGCCCGGGTCGGCTCACCGTCGTCCAGCTCCACGCGGCCCAGCTCCACCAGGCAGCGGATGGCGTCCGCCGGCAGCCCCAGGTCCCGGAACGCGTCCCGGGCCTGGCGCAGGTTGGTGCGCGTGCCGTGGGCGTCGCCCTCCGCCAGCGCCACCTCGGCGCGCACCTCCTGGATCAGCGCCTCCAAGGCCCGCGCGGCCCGCGCGTCCACCGGCTGCAGCAGCGTCAGCGTCTCGCGCGCGCAGCCCAGGTGGGCCATGGCGTCGTGGGTCTCGTTGCGGCGCACCGCGCACCGGGCCAGCAGCGCCGAGAGCTCCCCGTGAAGCACCGGCGACGTGTCGGGCGTCGAGGCCGCGCGCGCGCGTAGCAGCACCGGCTCGGCGCGGACGCCCTCACCGGTCTGCAGCAGCACGGCACCCAGGCGGATGAGCCCGCCCACGTCGGCGCGACCGCCGCCGCGAGCCAGGGTGTCCTCGAAGTGGACCAGCGCCTCCGCGACGTCGCCGGCCAGCGCCCGGAGGCGCGCGGCGGCCAGCAACAGGGTCCCGGCCTCCTGCGGCGCCGACTCGGCCGCCTTCTCGGCCTCCTCGGCCGCCAGCCTCCAGAGCCCCAGGCGCTCGGTGCGCGCGGCCCGCCAGCCCGCGGGCCGCCGCACCGGAGAGAAGGCCGAGAGCAGCTCGGCGTGCAGTCCGGAGGCGCCGCGCAGGCGGCTGGCGATCCAGCTCCCCACGTTCGGCGGCACGCCCAGCTCCAGGTACAGCCGAGCGGCGCGGATCGCCATGTCGTCGACCGCCTCGGGCCCGCCGAGGATCGCCGCCATCCAGGCAGACTCGGCCACGTCCGGGGCGACGCCGCGCAGGTGGTTCGGCAGCAGCGTCGTGACCACCGCGTCGGCTCGCGGCACCTGGGCGTCCTCGGCGCACTCGCTCAACAGCTGCAGCGCCAGCGGGTTGCCCTGCCCGGCGGCGAGCAGCTGCGTGCGCCGGGCTCCCGACGCGCTGTGAGCGCGCAGCAAGGCGGCCGCGGCGCGCAGTCCCAGCGGCCTGAGATCGACGCCGGGCGCCGAGGCGAAGAGCACCGGGCGCTCGTCGACCGCGTGGCGAGGCGCCGAGGCCACGAAGAGCCAGGGGCGCTCGCCGGCGGCCACGGCGGTGGCCTCGAGGATCTCGCGGCTGGCCTCGTCCATCAGGTGGGCGTCGTCCAGCAGCACCGTGAAGGCGCCCTCCCCGGCCCGCCACGACAGGACCTCGACCAGCGCGTGGGCGAGGCCGCCGGCGGTCACCCCGTGCTCGTCGGCGTCGTCCAGGAGCAGCACGGCCAGCCGGTCTCGCAACATCAGGGGCAGCGGCTCGATGCGCCCGCGCACCACCGGCGCGTCGGCGTCGTCGCGGATCCCCAGGCAGGCCCGGGCGATGCGCGCCGCCGTAAAGCCGGGCCACGCGTGGGCCGCGGCGCTCACCCGCAGGTAGAGCTGGTTGCGGCCGCTGGCGAAGGCGCGCAGCAGCGAGGTGCGCCCGGCGCCGCGATCCCCCACGACCAGCGTGCGGATGGCGCCCTCGTGGCGCGCGTCGTCGGCGAGCTGCCCCAGGCGCCGGAGGGAGCGGTTGTGGCCGGTGAACTCGAGCGGCACCAGGCGCTCGGCCTGACCCTCGAGGTTCGCGATGGCGCAGCAGCCCAGCGCCTTGCCCGAGGGCAGGAACACCGAGGTGATGGGCCGACCGCGGAGCTGCAGCTCGCGGGCGAGCGCGCTGGGGACGGCGATGTCGCCGTAGGGCGCGGCGACCGCCAGGCGGCTGGCGAGGTCGACCAGGTTGCGCTCGTCCTCGTCGGTGCCGGCCAGCAGGCCGATGCGCAGGGCCAGGTTGGCGCGCAGCGCGGCCGAGCGGATGATCTCGAGGCTCTCGAAGAGCTGCCGCACCGCCTCGATGAGGCCGACGCCCGGCCGGCGCGGCACGCGCACCGTGGCCGCGGCGTCGCGGATCTGGACGTGCCAGCCCTCGTGAAAGCAGCTCTCCAGCCAGGCGAAGAGCGCCTCGCCCTTGAAGTCGGCCTCGCGCCCGACCAGCAGCGTCGCCATCGCGGCCGGCGCGCCCGCGGGCACCTTGGCCCGCTCGGGCCGCTCCTGCGGCGCGCGCCCCTCGGCCACGGCCCGGCGCACGTGGCCACACCGGCGACAGGCCGCGTCGGGCGCCACGTCGGGTGTCTTGCAGATCGGACACGGCGCCGCCCCGCTCCCGGACAGCTCGGCCGGCGGCCCCGTGCGCACGGCGTCGATGACCCCGCCCAGGCTCGTCGACCCCGGCCCCGCCTGCGCCGCGTGCGCCTGGTCGGCGACCTCCATGGTCGGCAGCGCCATCATCGCGCCGGCGTCGGGCCGGGTCGGCAACCCGCTGACGCGGCGCGACACGCTGCGCTCCGCCAGGCTGCGTACGCTGAGCGACGCCTTGCCCGACTCGGTGGCCAGCAGCCGGTCGCGCACGACCTTGGCGCTGTCGGGCCGCGACTCGACGTCCTTGGCCAACAGCGACTGCACCACCGCCTCGACGTCCTCGGGCACCACGCCGTCGCCGACGTGGCTGGCCATCGGCGACGGGCGCTCGTTGAGCTGGCGCATGCACAGCGTCACCGAGTTCTCGTCGTCGAAGGGGCGCTCGCCCGTCAGCATCTCGTAGAGCATGACGCCCAGGGCGTACAGGTCCGAGCGGGGGTCGGGGTCGCGCCCCATGATCTGCTCGGGGCTCATGTAGGCAGGCGTCCCGGCGATGTCCACCGTCGACAGGTGCACGCCGAGGTCCGCGTCGGGGTCGCGCATCACCCGGGCGATGCCGAAGTCCAGCACCTTGGCGAAGACCTGGCCGTCGCGGCTGATGAGCTGGACGTTGTCCGGCTTGAGGTCCCGGTGCACCACCCGGCGCTGATGGGCCGCGTCGAGGGCCTCGCAGATCTGCACCGCCAGGCGCACGGCCGTCGGCGCGGTCAGCGGCGCCCGGTGGTAGATGAGGTCGCCGAGGGTCCAGCCCTCGAGCAGCTCCATCACCATGTAGAGGTGGCCCTCGCGGCTGCGCCCGAAGTCGTACACCGTGACGACGTGGGGGTGGATGAGCCGGCTCGACGCCTGCGCCTCGCGGAAGAAGCGTTTGACGGCGCGCGGATCGTGCGCGTAGTGCGGGTGCAGCACCTTGACGGCGACGTCCCGCTCCATGGCGCGCTGATGGGCCCGATACACGATGCCCATGCCGCCGGCGCCCACCACGCCGCCCATGTCGTAGCGGTCGTCGAGGACGCTGCCGGTCAGAAGCGGCGCGTCGGGGATCTCCAGCAGCCCGGTGCCGTCCTGGGGGCAAACCAGCGTCTCGCCCGGGAACGTGGCGTTACACAGCGGGCACACCGCTCGCGTGCCGCTGGCCCGGTCGGGGGGCGGATCAGGCCCCTTCCTGCTGGCATCCATGCCCATCCTGAGCTCGCTCCATGACAAGGATGCGCGGAGCCTAGCGTCGCTCCCCAGGGGTGTCGAATTATCCCGTCAGGGAGTGTCGCCGCCGCCATACACGGACGGGTGGCGCCGCGCGAGGCGCCGAAAGTTCGAGCGATCCAGGCCCGCCAGCCGCGCCGCTTCGGAGACGTTGCCGCCGGTCCGCTCCAGCGCCTCGCGCACGTAGCGCGCCTCGAAGGCCTCGATGGCCTGGTTCTTCGCCGCCTGGAAGGGCAGCGCGCTCACCTGCCCCAGGACCGGCTCACCCGCGCCGCCGCCCTGGCGCAGCGTGTCGGGCAGCGCCTCCGCCTCGATCGTCGGCGTGCGGCTCAGCACGACCGCCCGCTCGATGGCGTTCTCCAGCTCGCGCACGTTGCCCGGCCACCCGTAGGCGGTGAGCCGCGCCAGGGCCTCGTCGGAGAAGCCCTCGATCCGACGCTTCTGGCGTGCCGCCTGGCGCCTGAGGAAGTGCCACGCGAGCTGCGGGATGTCCTCGCGCCGCTCGCGCAGCGGCGGCATGGTCAGGCTGATGACGTCGAGCCGGTAGTAGAGGTCCTCGCGAAAGCGCCCGTCGGCGACCGCCCGGGCCAGGTCCACATGGGTGGCCGCCACGATGCGCACGTCCACCTTGCGGGGCTGGCTCTCGCCGATGCGCCGCACCTCGCCCTCCTGCAGCACGCGCAGCAGCTTCGCCTGCAGCGCCAGCGGCATGTCGCCGATCTCGTCGAGCAGCAGCGTGCCGCCGTCGGCCGCCTCGAAGAGGCCCTCGTGGGGGCGGTCGGCCCCGGTGAAGGCGCCCCTGGCGTGGCCGAAGAGCTCACTCTCCAGCAGCGCGTCCGGCAGCGCCGAGCAGTTCACGGCGACGAAGGCGCGCTGGCGCCGCGGCGACCCGTGGTGCAGCGCCCGGGCCACCAGCTCCTTGCCCGTGCCGCTCTCGCCTCGGATGAGCACGCTCGACGACGCGTGGCGCACCGCCTCGATGAGGGCGAAGAGCCGCCGCATGGAGGGCGCGCTGCCCACGATGCCGTAGTAGTCGTCCTCCAGGCCCAGGCGCTTCTCGAGGAAGCGGTTGCGGTCCAGCAGTCGCTTGCGCTCGCTCGCGCGCACCACCGCGTGGACCAGCGCCTCCGGTGGCTCGAAGGGCTTGGTGAGGAAGTCGTAGGCGCCCTTCCGCATGGCGTCGACGGCCGTCTGGATCGTCGCGTGGGCCGTCATCATGA
>JACKFB010000007.1 GCA_020632695.1 Deltaproteobacteria bacterium | reverse complement strand
TGAGCACCACCTTCGTCCCGTCGCCGGCCCGGGTCAGGATGGTCTTCACCTCGTGGGGCGTCAGGTTCTGCGCCTCGTCGATGATCAGGAACTGGTGCGGCAGCGAGCGCCCGCGGATGTAGGTGAGCGGCTCCACCTCCATCACGCCCATGTCCACGAGGTCGTTGGTGCCCTGGCCGCGCCGCTTGTCGCGCTTGTGGCCCAGCCCCAGCAGGTACTCGACGTTGTCGTGGATGGGCTGCATCCAGGGCTTCAGCTTCTCCTCGACGTCGCCTGGCAGGAACCCGATGTCGCGGCCGAGCGGCATCACCGGCCGCCCCACCACCACCTTCTGGTAGGCCTGCTCCTCGGTGACCATCTGCAGCGCGGCGGCGATGGCCAGCAGCGTCTTGCCGGTGCCCGCCTTGCCCACCAGCGTGACCAGCTTGATGTCCTGGCGCAGGCAGGCGTCGATGGCGTAGTGCTGCTCGCGGTTCCGCGGTCGGATGCCCCAGATGGGATCCTTGAGGCCGTAGGTCAGCTCCAGGGTGCCCATGGCCGCGCGCACCCGGGCCAGCGCCGTCCGCCGCCCGTCGCGCACCGTCAGGTACTCGTTCTCGTACCAGCGCCCACCGCCCACCGGCGGCGGCAGCGCCACCGTGCCCTCGTCGAAGAGCGTGTCGATGACGCCCGACTCCACCTCGACCTCCCCCGTGCCGGGGTAGAGCTCGTCGATCGAGATGCGCTCGGTGTCGTAGTCGACCGCCTCGATGCCCAGCGCGTTCGCCCGGATGCGCAGGTTGGTGTCCAGCGACACGAAGATGGCCGGGCGGTCCGGCTCGGACTCCTTGATGTGGAGCGCCGTCGCCATGATCAGGTTGTCCGCCTGGTGGCTGATGCGGTGGCCGCGCGGCAGGTCGCGGTCGGACACCACGACGCGCAGCAGGCCGGCGTCGGGCAGCGGCACCCCCTCGGTGAGGCTGCCGTTGGTGCGCATCGCGTCGATGCGCCGGGCGATCTCACGAGCGTTCCGGCCCAGCTCCGTCGGGTCCTTCTTGAAGGTGTCCACCTCCTCGATGACCACGATGGGGATGCACACCGTGTTCTCCTCGAAGCGATAGATCGCCTCGGGATCATGGAGGAGAACGTTGGTGTCGAGGATGAAGTTCTTGGTCGTCATGACGCGCATCGCACGCCACGAGGGGATCGCTGTCAAGACGCGCCGGGGAGGAATCGGCCGGCCTCCGCGCTTGCGCCTCCCCGGTGGCAAAGGTAGATCCCCGCCATGAACACCGAGGCCACCGACGCGCTGATCCGTCTGGCGCTGGCTGAAGACATCGGCACGGGCGACCGGACCACGCTGGCGACCATCCCCGCCGACGCGCGTGCGCAGGCGGTGGTCGTGGCCAAGGCCCCGCTGGTGGTCGCCGGTGGGGTGTGGTTCGCGCGCAGCTTCGCGCTGTGCGGTGGAGACGTGGCGGTACAGACGCTGGTCGCCGACGGTCAGGCCGCCGAGCCGGGGACGGTGGTGCTGCGCCTGAGCGGGGGGGCGCGCGAATTGCTGATGGGCGAGCGGACGGCGCTGAACATCCTGCAACGGCTCAGCGGCATCGCCACGCTGACCCGGCGCTACGTGGACGCCGTCGCCGGCACCGGCGCGCGCATCTGCGACACGCGCAAGACCGGTCCGGGGATGCGGACGATGGAGAAGCACGCCGTGCGGATGGGCGGCGGCTCCAACCACCGCTTCGGTTTGGACAGCGGCATCCTCATCAAGGAGAACCACATCGCGGCGTGCGGCGGCCTGACACGCGCCGTCGAGCGGGTGCGCTCGGAGAGCCCGCACGGGCTGCGCATCGAGGTCGAGGTCACCACCCTGGACGAGCTGGACGAGGCGCTGGCGGCGGGCGTGGACATCGTGCTGCTCGACAACATGGACGACGCGACCACGCGCGAGGCCGTGGCCCGCATCCGGCGCGCCCCGGGCCGGGTGCTGGCGGAGGCCAGCGGCAACCTGGGGCTGGACCGGGTGCGCCGCGTGGCCGAGCTGGGCGTGGACCTGCTCTCGGTAGGAGCGCTCACCCACTCGGCGCCGGCGGCCGACCTCTCGATGCGGGTGATCGCGTGAGGGCGCTGCACGAGGTCCGGGAGGTCACCTCCACCAACGATGTCGCCCGCGATCTGGCCGCGCGCGGCGCCCCCGACGGCACGCTGGTCATCGCCCGTTCCCAGGTCGCGGGGCGCGGGCGCCAGGGCGCGACCTGGTTCTCGCCGCCCGACCGCAACGTCTACCTCTCGCTGGTCCACCGTTCGCGCCTGACCGCGGCGCAGCTCTCGGGGCTGACCTTGGACGTGGCCCTGGCCACGGCGACCGCCATCGAGGACTTCGCCGGCTGCTTCCCGTCGCTGAAGTGGCCCAACGACCTGCTGCTGCGCGGCCGCAAGGTGGGCGGAATCCTCACCGAGCTGCACACCGACCTGTCGACGGACGGCTCGCCGGTGGTCATCGTCGGCGTGGGGGTCAACGTCGAGGTGCAGCCGCAGGAGTTCCCGCCGGAGCTGGCCGAGGTCGCGACCAGCCTGCTCGAGGTGACCGGACGCTCCTCGTCCCCGCGCGAGCTGGCGCTGCTCATCGGCCGGCGCCTCATCGAGAAGCTGGCGGGCTACGAGGCCGTCGGCGGCCCCGACCTCGTGGCCTACGAGCGACGCTTCCCCTTCGTCGGCTGGCGCGTGCGCGTGGGCCAGGGGGGCGAGGCGACCATCCGGCGGGTCATGGCCGACGGGGCGCTCGGCGTGAGCTTCCCCGGCTGGAACGACATCCAGAGCATCCGCAGCGGCCCCGTCACCCTGGTCGGCCCACCCGAGGAGTCCCCCTCGTGAGTCGTTCCCTGCTCATGGTCATCGACGTCGGCAACACCAACACGGTACTCGGCGTCTACGACGGCGAGGAGCTCATCGAGCACTGGCGCGTGGCCACGAACGCGCAGTCCACCACCGACGAGCTCGGCGTGCTCTACATGAGCCTCTTCGCGGCCCGCCGCATCCCTCCCGAGCAGGTGGGCGCGGCCATCGTCGCCTGCGTCGTGCCCCCCGCCGTGCACGCCATCACGCGCGCCTGCGACCGCTATTTCGACGTGCACCCGCTCTTCGTCGGCGCGGACGTGGACTGCGGCATGCCCATCGCCTACGACAACCCGCGGGAGGTCGGCGCCGACCGCCTGGTGAACGCGGTCGCAGCCTACGCCCGCTGGAAGACCGCCTGCGTGGTCGTCGACTTCGGCACCGCCACCACCTTCGACGTGATCGGCGCCGAGGGCGTCTACCGCGGCGGCGTCATCGCCCCGGGCATCGGCATCAGCCTGGACGCGCTGTTCCTGCGCGCCTCGAAGCTGCCGCGCGTCAACATCGCCCGACCCGAGCGCGTCATCGGCACGCGCACCGTCGATTCCATGCAGGCAGGCATCGTCTTCGGGTATGTGGGGTTGGTCGACGGCCTGGTCGAGCGCATCCGCGAGGAGATGCCCGAGGACGACGTGCGCGTCATCGCGACCGGCGGTCTGGCCGCGCTGATCTCCAGCGAGACGCGGCACATCCACTCGGTCGAGCCCTTCCTGACGCTGGAGGGCCTGCGCCTCATCCACGAGCGTCATCGCCAGACCTTGGAGGCGGACGGAGAGCCCGTACCGCCGCCGCCCTGACTGTCCCGAGCCCATCCATGGCCATCCACGAGTATGCATCCGGGTCCAGCGTCCCGGCCCCAGCCATCCCCCCCGACCTGCTGCCCCGCGTCGGCCCCGAGGCGCCCGAGCGCGCGCGGTTGCTCATCGCGAAGGCGATGCTCCCGATGCCGCCCGACCAGCTCGGCATCGCCCTGGGCGTCCTGGCGCGCGACGCCAATGCCGAGATCGCCGCGGCCGCCACCGCGTCGCTGTCCGAGCTGCCCGCCGACGTGCGCCGGCAGACGGTCACCTCGACGATGCCGGGGCCGATCCTCGACGTCTACGCGCATGTCTTCAAGGAGGACATGGCCATCCTGCAGGCGTTGTTGAGCAACAACGCCGTGCTCGACGAGACCGTGCGGTGGATGGCGCGCAACCTGCGCGGATCCATCCTCGACGCCATCGGGTCGAATCAGGTGCGCCTGGTGCGCTCGCCGCCGATCATCGGGGCGCTCATCGCCAACCCGGCGTCGTCGACGCCGCTGCTCGCGCGGGTCATCGAGACCGCGCTCCGCAACTCGGTGGACACCTCGCGCATCCCCGGCTTCAAGCCGCTGGCCGAGGCCTTCTTCGCCGACCTGGCCAAGGAGCAGCTCCCGCCGGAGCCCGACGAGGACGACGATGAGACCGCCGACGGTGAGGAGGCGACCGACGAGGAGGCGGCCGAGGCGGCCGACGCACACGGCATCGACGATGAGGCGCTCGAGGCGCTCCTGCGCGGGGGCGAGGACGCCGAGCGCAAGGTCAAGGTCCCGCTCTGGAAGCTGGTCGAGGACATGACGCTGCCCCAGAAGGTGCGGCTGGCGCTCATGGGCGACGCGGCGGCGCGCAAGATCCTGATCCGCGACAACAAGAAGCTCGTGGCCATGAGCGTGCTGCGCAGCCCGAAGATCACCGAGAAGGAGATCTCCAACTTCGCCATGGACAAGGCCGTCGACGGCGAGGTGGTGCGGATCATCGCGCGAAACCGCGAGTGGACGAAGAACTACGCGATCATGCACAGCCTCGTCTACAACCCGAAGACCCCGCCGCAGCAGACGATCACCTTCATCCGGAACCTGAGGCGCCGTGATCTGGCGATGCTGGCCCGGGCGAAGGAGGTGCCGAGCCACGTGACGCGCGCCGCCAAGCAGCTCATCGACAAGCGCGGCGACTGAAGCGGTCCTGCCGGAGCCGTGGTCGGGTCCGGATGCTCTCCCGGGCTCGGCAGCCGCTCTCGCTGTCGGTCCGGGCGTGCCCCCTCAATCCGGTCGCTCCAGGGACTCCCACTCGTCGAGCTCGGGCTCGCGGCCGCGGCGTGAGGCGCCCTTGCCGCCGCGGCGGGTGCCGGCGGCCTCATCGACCACGTCCAGGTCCGCCAGGGTCTCCTCCACCGCGTCCGGCGGGAGGGAGGGCGGCAGCGGCGGCGGCTCGAGGATGTTGGCCTCCACCTGATCGAAGGTGGTGGGGGGCATCGCGAAGACGATGGTCTCCGAGCCCACCTCCGCCTCGTCCTCGTCCAGGATGTCGTCGTAGAGCTCGGCGGCCTGCGCCGCGGTGGCGCCCTTCGCCGGCATCGGCGGCGGCCCCTCGGCGTCGGCGCGCCCGCGCTTGGAGCTGGCCTGGAGCCCGCGCGCTCCAGACGAGTCTGCGGCCGCCGGGACCGTCCCGATGATGAGGTTGAGCTTGGGAGCCTCGGGCAGCGCCGGCGCCGGCTGATGGACGACGGGCGCCGGTACTTCGAGACCGTCGTCCGCGGCGAGCTCGTCGCCCTGGGACGGCAGCTCGAGCCCGGCCAGCGCGGACAGCGCCCCCGCGGCGTCCTTCAGGGTCTGCTCCAGCGCCTTCGCGTCGCGCACCGCCTGCTCGATCGCGCTCGCCCGCGCTGCCGCTCCCTCGCTCGCCGCCCGAGCCCGTGCCTTCGCCACCTCGAGCGCCTTCCTCAGCGCCGTGTCGACCTCGGCCGCCTGCGCCTGCTCGGCCTGCACCCGCTCGGCCGTGAGCGCGTAGAGATCCTCGAGCTGCGTCGCATAGTCGCGCAGCGCCTTGCCGCGCGCCACCGCGTCGGCGAGCTGCTGCTGCAGCTCCCCCAGCTCCTTGTCGCGCGCCGCGAGGGCCTCGTCCAGGGCCGCCTTCGACGCCGCGGCCTCGCGGGTGGCCTCGGCCAGCGCCGCCCGCGCTTCGGTCTCCGCGCGCGAGGCCTCATGGGCCCGCTCCACCGCCGCGTCCCGCCCGGCCGCCAGCTCGCCAGCGCGCTCCTCGGCGTCCTCGGCGCGGGAGGCCAGCTCCTCGGCCCGCTCCACCGCCGCGTCACGCTCGGCCCGCAGCCCCTGCGCCTCCTCGCGCACCTCCACCAGCTCATCGGCGAGCGCCGCGGTCGCCTGCTCCGCCGCCTTCACCGCCTCGGTCGCCTTGGTCAGGGCCTCGTCCGACGCGTCGGCCCGGGCGACCGCCGTGTCGCGCTCGCTCGCCGCCTCCGCCAACGCCTCGCTCCGGCTGCGCTGCTCGGCCGCCTCCTTCTCGGCGGCCTCGGCCCGCTCGTCGGCCTCCTTCCGGGCCTTCTCGGCGGCCTCGACCCGCTCGTCGGCCTCCTTCCGGGCCTTCTCGGCGACTTCGGCGCGCTCGACGGCAGCCTGCTGCGCCTTCTCGGCGTCTGCGGTCCTCGCCCGCGCCTCCTCGCCCCCCTTCTCCAGCTCCGCGACCCTGCCCTCGGCCTCGGCCCGGGCCGACTCCGCGTCGGCGAGCGCCTTCTCGGCGGACCCCAGCACGTCCCGGGCCTCCCCCAGCTCGTGCGCGGTGGCCGAGAGCTCTGCGCGCGCCTTGTCGCCCGCCTCCACCGCGGCCGCGCGTGCCTCCTCAGCCTCCGCCGCCTTCGCCTCCGCCGCCTCGGCCTTCGCGCGCAGCGCCTCCAGCTCCTCGCGCAGCGCGTCGCGCGCCGCCTCCGCGTCGCGCAGCCGCGCCTCGGAGGCCAGCGCCCCCTGCGCCAGCTCGCTGTCCCCGCGCGCCCGCTCGGCCAGCGCCTCCCGCTCGGCCTCCAGGGCCTCCACCTCGCGGCGCAGGCGCTCGACCTCGCGCGCCGCCGCCGTCCCGGACTCCTCGAGCCCGTGGCCGGCCTCCCGCAGCGACTGCAGCTCCTTCGCCAGCGCCTCGTTGCGCGAGCGCAGCTCGGCCAGCTCCGCATCGCTGCCCTTGACGTCCTCGTTCTTTCGCAGCTCGTCCGCGTCGCGCCGCGCGGCGTCCAGCTCGTCCCGCAGCGCCTGCAGACGCTGGAACCCCTCGCGCGCCTGCTCCCTCAGCCGGTCGCCCTCGCTCCGCCGCTGCTCGGCGAGCTGGATCTCCAGCTCGGCGATGCGCTTGCGCATGCGGTCGAGCTCGCCCATGGCCGCTGCGTCCAGCGCCGACGGCACCGGCGTGCGCTCGGCGTGGGTCGCGTCCGCCTCGACCACCACCGCCTCGATCTCCTCGTCGTCGGCGGCCTCGACCAGGTCGTCGAGGTCGATCTCGAACTCGAGCTCGATGTCCTCGGACTCCTCGGCGCCGTCGTCGGCATCGTCCTCGTCCACCGCGGACGTGTACTCCAGCAGCAGGTCCACCGAGGTCTGGAAGCGGCTCGCGGCCAGCGGCTTGATGAGGTACGCGTCGGCGCGGGTCGGGAGCTGCTGGTGGTTGTGGAAGATCTCGTCGTCGGCCTTGGCGCTCAAGAGGATGAGGGGCACCTGGCGAAGGCGCCGGCTCTTGCGCTTGAGCTCGGTGCACAGGCTCCAGCCCTTCGGCAGATCGGCGTCCACGACGATGAGACCGGGCAGCAGCCGCTTGGCCGCCTCCCAGCCGGCGCGCACGTCGGTGGCCACCTCGATGGTCACGCGGTTCCGGTCGACGGCGCTCTCCACCAGCTCGCGCGTCCGCGGGTCGGTATCGACGATGAGAATCGTTGTCCTGACCTTTGCCACGCTTGCCCCTCACGGTGATCCGACCCCGGCCGAGCTTCCGCCACGGCGCCCGATCTTGTCAATTCGGCCGCCCGGCGAATCTGCCGGAGCAGAATCGCGAAAGGCGATGAAATCACAAGGGTGCCGGAGAGGGCCCGCGCAGCCGACGGCGGCGGCGTGGGCGGAGGCCATCGCACGCGCCGATGCGAGCAGGGGCGCCCCCGATGCGGCGGGCAAGGGGCCGCGGCCCAGCGCGGCGCCGTCGACATCGCTCGGGAAGGACGCCCGGCGGCCGGATGCCGCCCGGAGCGCCGCGTTCAGAGCCGCTCGCGCACCGCGTTCGCCAGGGCGATGAGCTGATCGGGCCTGCAGATCGACGCGTTGCAGCTCACGCTGACCACCACCCGCTTGGTGAGGTCGCTGAAGCTGATCGTCAGGATGTCGTTCCAGTACGAGAAGAAGCCCTTGGGGCCCACCACGGTGGTGTCTTCGGCGTTGGTGTAGTCGCGGCGCATGCGGCGGAACCGGTCGTTGGCGTCGCGCCGCGTGCGCTCGATCCACACCTGCAGCGAGACGCCGAAGTTCGCTCGCACCGGCGGCGCGAAATACATGGAGCCGTAGGTCTCGCTGGGGGGGATCCCGGAGAGCGTCCCGTTGGGGGTCAGGGTGCGGTCGCCGGTGATGCGGCGCACGTCGTTGACGTTGAGGAAGCGGCTGATGTCGAGGCCCACCGGCCCGGCGGTCGGCTGGTGGGCGGCGGGCACCTCGGCGGGTGCCTCTGCGGCTGCGGGCGCAGGGGCCTGTGCGGCCTCCTCCGGCGTGGCCTCGGCCGCCGCCTCGGGGGCTGCTGCCTCTGGGGCCTGCGGTGCCGCGGCCTCGGCCCCCTCCGGGGTCTCCGCGCCCTCGGCCGCCGCCGCCGCGCGGGCGACCAGCTCCTTGCGGCGCTCCTCGTTGCGGCGCTTCAGCTCCGCGATCCGGCGCTCGCGGTCGATGCGACGCTGCTCCTCCGGGTCCAGGCTGTCCACCGAGGGCTCGGCCGCGCCGGCCGCGCGCGCACGCTCGGCGCCCCGCGTCGTCGCCTCGTCGGCTGCCTCCTCGTCGCCAGCGACCTTGGCCTCCGCCTCCGCCTCGGCGCCCTCCGCCTTCGGCTCGGGCGCGGCGGTGCCGACCGTGTCCGAGTGCACCCCCGACCTGGCCGCGTCCGCCTCCTCCTCGCCCTCGGCGGCGGTGGCCACCTCGTCAGCCGCGGCCTCCTCCTTCTGGCAGCTCGAGCACGCGGTCTGGAGAAGGAGCGCCGCACCCATCGCGGGGATGAGGCAGGCGGACAGGCGTTGGGCCAGATGCATCAAAGGTCCTCGTCGGGCGGTGCGTCCGCGTCCCTGGGTGGCGCCGCCTCATGCGGAATTCACGCGCCTCCCGGGCCACGAGCGGCCGGATTATGTGCGCCTGCCGGCCCGGGGTCAACGCATTGACCGTCCCGGAATTCCCCGCTCCCCGCGCCGGCGATGAGGCGAGGCCGGTGCCGGACGACCGCGCGCGGCGCCCGTCGCTCGACCCCTCGGGGGCCCCTCGCGGGCGCCGGCGCGGCGGACGCGTGGCCGTCTTGTCCGAGGGCTCGCGCGCGTGCGAAGGTCCGAGCATGTCGGACCTGCTGGAAGGCACGGTGGAGCGCATCCGCTTCGTCAACGAGGAGAGTCACTGGACCGTCTTCTCGGTGCGCCCGGACGGCGACGGGCACGGAGGGTCGGTCACCGTGGTCGGCGTGCTCCCGGGGGTGGTCGAGGGCATGCCCGTCCGGGTCGAGGGCGAGTGGAACGACGACCCCCGATTCGGCAGGCAGCTGCGAGCGACGCGCTGTGTGGAGCGCATCCCGGCGACCCGCGAGGGGCTGGCCGCCTACCTGGCGTCGGGCTTCATCGCGGGCATCGGCCCGCGCATGGCGGAGCGGCTGGTGGACCGCTTCGGCCTCGAGGTGCTGGACGTCATCCGCCGCGAGCCGGAGCGGCTGCGCGAGGTGCAGGGGCTGGGCAGCAAGCGCGCCGAGACGGTGGCGGCCGCGGTGCGCGAGCGCCACGGACCCCAGGAGGCGATGGTCTTCTTGTACGGGCTGGGGATCACGCCCGGGCTGGCGGGCAAGATCTACCAGCGCTACCGCGAGGACACGGTCCCGACGGTGCGGCGCAACCCCTACGCGGTGAGCGAGGAGGTGCACGGCATCGGCTTCCACAAGGCCGACCAGGTCGCCCGGGGGCTGTCGATCGAGCGCGACCACCCGGCGCGGCTGCGGGCGGGCGCCCTGCACGTGCTGCGGGAGGCGCGGGGCGAGGGGCACTGCTTCCTCCCCCGGCGCGAGCTGGTCTCGCGCACCGGGCAGCTCACCGAGGTCGACGACCTGGTGGTGGACCCGGCCGTCGACGCGCTGGTCGCCGACCGCAAGGTGGTGCTGGAGACCCTCCCGCACGACCCGAACGATCAGGCCGTCTACCCGGTGGCCCTGCACACGGCCGAGCAGCGGGTGGCGGCCCACATCGGCGACCTGCTCGAGGCGCGGGTGCTCCCGACGCCCGACCTGGCCGAGCGGGTGGGGGCGGCCGCGGTGGCGCTGGGCATCGATCTCGCCGACGAGCAGGCGGCCGCGGTGATGCTGGCGTTGACCACCGGCGTCGTGGTCATCACCGGCGGCCCGGGCACCGGAAAGACCACCATCATCCGCACGCTGCTGGTGGCCTCGGGCCTGGCTCCGCACGACATCGAGCTGGCCGCGCCCACCGGCCGCGCCGCCAAGCGCATGGCCGAGGCCACCGGCCACGAGGCGCGCACCATCCACCGCCTGCTGGAGTTCTCGCCCAAGGACGGCCAGTTCGTGCGCGACGAGGACACCCCCCTCGAGGCGAAGCTGGTGATCATCGACGAGGCGTCGATGGCGGATCTGCCGCTCTTCGACGCGCTGGTGCGCGCGGTCCCCCCGGGGGCGCGCCTGGTGCTGGTGGGCGACGTGGACCAGCTCCCGCCGGTGGGCCCCGGCTCGCCGCTCACCGATCTGATCCGCTCGCGGCGGGTGCAGGTGGCCCGGCTCACCCGCATCTTCCGGCAGGGCGCGGGCTCGGCGATCGTGGAGAGCGCCCACCGCATCAACCGCGGCGAGGTGCCCGAGGTGACGCCGCCGGGGACCCCGCGCCAGGACTTCTACTTCATCCAGCGCAGCGAGCCCGACGACATCGTCGCCACGATCGAGGAGGTGATCAGCGCGCGCATCCCGCAGGGCTTCGGCCTGGATCCCATGCGCGACGTCCAGGTGCTGGCGCCGATGCGCGCGGGACCGGTCGGCGTCGACGCGTTGAACCTGCGGCTGCAGGCGCTGCTGAACCCGGTCGGCGAGGAGCTGCGGGTCGGCCACACGACCTACCGCAAGGGCGACCGGGTCATGCAGATCCGCAACGACTACGACCGCGGCGTCTTCAACGGCGACATGGGCTTCGTGATGGAGGTCCACGCCTCGCAGCGGCGGCTCCTGGTCGCCATCGACGAAAAGCCGGTGGTCTACGAGAAGGAGCAGCTCGAGGAGCTGGTGCTGGCCTACGCCATCTCCGTCCACAAGTCGCAGGGCAGCGAGTACCCGGCGGTGGTGATGCCCGTGACGACGCACCACTTCAAGATGCTCCAGCGCAACCTGGTCTATACTGGCATCACGCGTGGGCGCAGGCTCGTCGTGATCGTTGGGACTCCGCGGGCCATGGGAATCGCCGTTCGCAACAGCGACGTCGCCGCCCGCAACACGCTCCTGGCGGAGCGGCTGGCCGACCCGCAGCTCGGCGCCACCACATCGGGAGCAGGGGTAGAGGTTTGAGCGAAGGGCGGGGAGAGCGGGAGGCCGCGATCGGGCAGGTGGCCTGGCTCGCCGTGGGCGGCGAGCTGTTGGCGGTTCACGTGACGGCCATGGAGGGCAAGCGTCTGCGGACGCGAGGCACCGACGGGGTCGAGCGCATCGTGGCGCCGGACCGGCTCTACTGGGTGAGCGCGCAGCGGGTCAGCCGGCCGGAGGAGCTGAAGGACCACGCGGCGGCCGTGCGGGCGCGCTCGGAGGGGCTGGACCTGCAAGGCGCGTGGGAGCTGCTGGCCGAGTCGGAGGCCTTCGAGCCCGAGAGCGCCGAGGAGATCGCCGCGCTCATCGTGGGAGGGCGCTCGGCGGTCGAGGCGGACGCCGCCATCGTGGCCATCTTCGGGGATCCCCTCTACTTCAAGGTGAAGCGCGGGCAGATCGTGCCGACCGGGCGGGAGGCCGTCGAGGCGACGCGGCACCGGCTGCTGGAGGAGGCGCGGGAGGCGGAGCAGCTCACGCGCGCCACGGCCAGGCTGGCGGCGCGGCTGCGTGGCGAGCCCCGGCCGGAGGCGCAGGACGAGGCGGACGAGGTGGCCGAGGCGCACTTCGTGCGCGCGCTGGTGGACTTCGCGGTGGAGGGCAAGGACTCGCCGGCGGCGCGCAAGGCGATGCAGGTGATGGAAGCGCTGCAGGTCAAGCGCACGGGCGACCCCCCGCGGCGCGCCTTCGAGCTGCTGGTGAAGCTGGGCGAGTTCGGTGAGGACGAGAACCTCTTCGTTCGCGCCGCGGCGATCCGGACCCGCTTCCCGGCCGAGGTGCTCGCGGAGGCCGAGCGGCTGGCGCAGGCGCCGCCGATGCCGCCTCGCTACTTCGATGCCCGGGAGCTGTTGACCCTGGCCATCGACGACGCCCGCACCACCGAGGTGGACGACGCCTTCGCCGTGGTCGGGGGGAGGCTCTACGTGTTCATCGCCGACGCGGCGGCGGTGGCGCCGCGCGGCGGAGCGGTGGATCGCGAGGCGTCGATGCGGGCGTCCACCCTGTACCTGCCGGAGGGGAAGGTCCCGATGATGCCGCCGCGGCTGGCGGAGGACGTGGCCAGCCTGCTGGAGGGGGTGGACCGCCCGGCGCTGTGCTTCTCCGGCGAGCTGAGCGCGGACGGCGAGCTGGTGGGCTTCGAGGTGAGCGAGGCGTTGTGCCGGGTGGACCGGCGGCTGACCTACGTGCAGACCGACGCGATCCTCGAGGGGGACCCGACCGCGGCCGAGGTCCCAGCCGACGTGGTGGCGCTGGTGCGTCAGGCCGCCGAGTGGATGGAGCGCCACCAGGCGGCGCGGCGGGCGCGCGGTGCCCTGCTCCTGCAGCGGAGCGAGTTCGAGGTGCGCGTCGACCCGGAGCTCGGGGTCGAGGTGACCTCCATCGACGCCAACGGCCCGGCGCGGAGGCTGGTCAGCGAGATGATGATCGCCGTGTGCGCGGCGACCGCGACCTGGTGTCGGGACCAGCAGATCCCGTGCGTGTATCGGGCCCAGGCGCCGCCGGACCAACCGATCGACACCGAGGGAGCCGGCGACCTGGACGCCGCCGGGCAGATCGCCATCCTGCGCACCCTGAAGCCCTCGGAGCTGACCACCCAGGCCCAGGGGCACTTCACCCTGGGCGTCGGCGCCTACACGCAGGTCACCAGCCCCATCCGGCGCTACCAGGACCTGCTGATGCACCAGCAGATCAAGACCTGGCTGCGGACCCGGCGACCGCTTCTGAGCGACGGGCAGCTCATGGCCGAGTTCAGCGAGGTGGACCGCCTGGCGCGGGCGCTGCGCCGGATCGAGAACGACACGCGGCGCTACTGGACGCTGCGCTACCTCGAGAAGCACCGCGACCGGGTGTGGGAGGGGACGGTGCTGCGGGAGCTGGGCCGGCGCTGGCTGGTCGAGCTCGACGCCATCGGCCTGCAGACCCCGATGGTGTCGCCGGGGCGCATCGCGCCGGGGGACCGCCTGCAGCTCCGCGTGGCGGAGGTGAGCGCCCGGCGAGACCACCTCGTGCTCCATGCCGCCTGACGACGGCGTCGGCCCGCGGGTCCGGCTCGCCTTCGACCGGGGGACGCTGATCCTGGAGCCTGCCGAGGGTGGCGAGCCCGTGGACGCCCCGACGGGCTTCACGCCGGACCCGCGGAGCGCCGGCAGGCTGCGCGCGCCGGCCATCGCCTACCGGCGCGCGCTGGGCGAGCTCGTGCGCGCGGGCTGCGTGGTCGACGACCAGGCGCGCGGCTACGAGGCGCTGGAGATCGTCCCGCGCCGGGAGCGGGAGCCCTTTCCCCACCAGCGGGAGGCGGTGGACGCCTGGGTGTCCGCCGGGCGGCGCGGCGTCGTGGTCCTGCCGACGGGCGCGGGCAAGAGCTACGTCGCCGAGATGGCCATCGCCCAGGTCGCGCGCTCGGCCCTGGTGGTGTCGCCCACCATCGATCTGATGACCCAGTGGCTGGGCCTTCTGCGCGCGGCCTTCGGCGAGGAGCGCGTCGGCGGGCTGGGCGGGGGCATGTCCACGCTCGCGCCGCTGATGGCGACGACCTACGACAGCGCCTACATCCACATGGAGCGGCTGGGCGACCGCTTCGGCCTCATCGTGTTCGACGAGTGCCACCACCTGCCCGGGCCCACCTACGCCCAGGGCGCCGAGTGCGCCATCGCGCCCTTCCGCCTGGGCCTGAGCGCGACGCCGGAGCGCCAGGACGGCAGCCACGCGCTGCTGGACCAGCTCATCGGCCCCACCGTGTACCGCCGCGACATCAAGGACCTCGCCGGGGAGTACCTCGCCGACTACGAGGTGGTGCGGCTGCGCGTGCGCCTCACCGAGGCCGAGCGGCAGGCCTACGACGCGGCGCGGGCCGAGTACCGGGGCTTCGTCGCCTCGGAGGGCATCCGCATGGGGCAGAGCGACGGCTGGCAGCGCTTCCTCATCGCCACCAGCCGCTCGCGGGCGGGGCGGCGAGCCTGGCACGCGTGGCGGGAGCAGAAGCGCATCGCGCTGCAGTCGGAGGCGAAGCTGCGGATGCTGGCCGACATCCTGCGCCAGCACGCCGGCGAGCAGACCATCATCTTCACCGCCGACAACGACACGGTGCACGCCATCTCGCGGCGCCACCTCATCGCCGCGCTGACGCACCAGACGCCGGCGGCCGAGCGGGCCGAGGTGCTCCGGGCCTTCAACGCCGGCGAGCTGCGGGCGCTGGTGACCTCGCGGGTGCTCAACGAGGGCGTGGACCTCCCGGCCGCCAGCGTCGGCGTGGTGCTGAGCGGCTCGGGGAGCGTGCGCGAGCACGTGCAGCGGTTGGGACGCATCCTGCGGCGCCACGGCGACAAGGAGGCCGTCCTCTACGAGGTGGTCACCGCCGACACGGCCGAGGAGCAGACCAGCGACCGGAGGAGGGAGCACGGTGCTTACCGCTGATCTCGTCCGGGTGCGTTCGCGCGGCGGCCGACTGGTGCCGCGTCTCGTGGCCACCGACGACCCGGCGCTCGTCGCGGCCGCCGAGACGCTGCGCGCGCTCTTCGCCGAGCACACCGGAGGCCGCGTCGGCGCGCTGGAGGAGGCCATCGCCGACCACATCGGCGACGGCACCGACTACGTGGTCTGGCGCGGCCTGACCAAGCTGCTGATGGACCGGGCCACCTTCGAGGTCGCCGCCGCCCGACCGCCGGGCGAGGTCCGGGCCGCCGTCTTCCGCGAGGCGGCCTCGAGCTGGCCGGTCGGGCCCGCACACGAGACGGGGCTCTGCGACCGGGACGCGGTGGTGGCCCGCGCCGCCGCAGCGCTCGAGATGACGCCGGCGGAGGTCGAGGACGCGCTCTACGCCGACCTGGCCGCCGAGGCGCGCCTCACCGCGATCGACCTCCCCGACGCCGCCTCGCTGCTCGACCGCTACAACCTCGGCCTGGCCCAGGCCGTGCTGCTGCGCGCCCGCGAGGTGGTGATCACGCTGCCCAGGCTCACGCCAGCCCGCGCGCGCCAGCTCTTCCGCGCCCTGCGGTTTCGCCAGCTCATGCACCGGGCCGAGCGCGGGCCCGAGGGCTGGCGCCTCGTCGTCGACGGGCCGCTCTCCCTGTTCCGGCACACCCAGCGCTACGGCCTGCAGCTCGCGCTCTTCCTGCCGGCGCTCTGCCACCTGCCCGAGTGGTCGCTGGAGGCCGACATCGTCTGGGGGCCGCGCCGCCAACCCGCGGTGCTGGCGCTGGACCACACCATGGGGCTGCGCTCGCACACGCGCGACGTCGGCGCCTGGGAGAGCGAGGAGGAGCGCCACCTGCGGGCCACCTGGAAGAAGGGCGACCTGGAGTGGACGCTGCGCCGGGCCACCGAGATCATCGACCTGGACGGCAAGGACGTGCTGGTCCCGGACTACGTGCTCACCCACGCCGATGGGCGGCGCGTGCTGCTGGACATCGTGTGGTTCTGGCGGCGCAAGGCCTTCGAGCGCCGCCTCGAGCTGCTGCGCCAGGCCGGGCCCCCCCACCTCATCGTGGCCCTGGCCACCCGGCTGCGCGCCGACGCAGCGGAGCTGCCGGAGCTGGACGCGGGTCTGGTCTACCCCTTCAAGGGCGTGATCGTACCCCGACGCATCTGCGAGCTGGCGGAGCGCCTGACGGCCTGAGCGACCCGCCCGTCCTCCGCTTCACCGCCGCCCCCCACCCGACGCCGCCCGCGGCGCGCGGCCCTCGCTCCGCCGAGCCGATCTCCAACCTCTGGAACATGTTCAGTTTCCGACCGGACATCTGCCCGGTCCGACGCCCGATCAGGCCCGTCGACGCGATCGGGCGGTTCGTGTATACACGCGCCCTGCCTCGCCTCCCGGGTGTCCAGCCGGATGTTCATCCCGATCCGCCTCCTCCTGAAGATCCTTCGACTGCTCTTCTCCCGGAAGTACTTCCGGTTGAGGTTGGTGCTGATGACCGCCTTCTGGTCGAGCATCTTCCTGAGCGTCTGGCTCTTCGTTCAGCTCGGGCGCGCGCTCGACCACGTGTTCTTCCCAGGCTTCAAGAAGGTCTCGGTCCGATCACCGGTCTTCATCCTGGCGAACCCGCGCAGCGGCACCACCTTGCTGCACCGCCTGATGTCGCTCGACGACGAGCGCTTCACCTGCCTCAAGCTCTACCAGACGATCATGCCGTCGGTGACCCTGTACAAGCTGGTCTGGGCGGTGGCCGCGGTGGACCGGCGCCTCGGAGGCCCGCTGCGCTGGGTGTTCACCGGCATCGAGCGCATCTTCATGGGCGGCTGGGAGGAGATCCACAAGATGGGCTTCGCCGAGGCCGAGGAGGACGAGGCCTTCTGGGTGCTCGCGCTCTGCAGCCCGGCGGTCCACATGCTGTGGCCCTTCTTCGACGAGCTGAAGGAGTGCCAGTTCGTCGACCGCATGCCCGAGCCCACGCGCCAGCGGCTGATGCGCTACTACCAGAGCTGCATCCAACGCCACCTCTACGCGACGGGCACCGATCGCATCTTCCTCAACAAGACCGTGCTCGCCGCGGGCCGCATGGGCTCGCTGATGGAACTGTTTCCCGACGCCAAAGTGGTGTATCTCGTCCGAGACCCCTACAAGGCCATCCCGTCGGCGGTCAGCATGTTCGAGACGGCGTGGACCCAGGCATCGCCACACCTCGCTGGCGACTCATACGCATCCCGGGCCTTCGCGCAGCTCATGATCGACTACTACAAGTGCTACCTGGACCTCGCGCGGAAATTCCCCGGCGACAGGTTCGTCACCGTCATGTACGAGGACCTGGTACAGGACGCTTCGAAGGTCGTGACCAGGGTTTACGAAGCGCTGGGATTCTCGCTGAGTCCCCGTTTCTTGGAGAGACTGGACGCCGAGACCCGGCGACACGAGAGCTACAAGAGCCGGCATCGCTACGCGCTCGAGGACTTCGGACTGGACGCGGCCTTCGTTCAACAGGCCCTCCCCGAAGCCTTCGAGGTGTACGGATTCGCGCGCTGACACGATGTCAGGAGGCACGCCGATGGGGCAACGAGGATACGCACTGTGGTTCACGGGGATGTCGGGCGCTGGGAAGTCCACGCTGTCCGCTGAGCTGGCCACCGTCCTCCGTGATCGCGGTCTGAAGGTCGAGGTGCTCGACGGCGACGAGGTGCGGACCAACCTCTCGAAGGGCCTCGGCTTCTCCAAGGAGGACCGGGACACCAACGTACGGCGCATCGCCTACGTGGCGCGGCTGCTGGCGCGCAACGGGGTCGTGGCCATCGGCGCGGCCATCTCGCCCTACAAGGAGACCCGGGATCAGGTGCGCGACACCTTCCCGGTCGGCAGCTTCGTCGAGGTCTTCGTGCACTGCCCCCTGGAGACGCTCATCGAGCGCGACCCCAAGGGCCTGTACGCGCGGGCGCTCAAGGGCGAGCTCAAGCACTTCACGGGCATCGACGACCCCTACGAGCCGCCGGACAACCCGGAGGTCATCGTCAACACGGGCGTGGAGACCGTCGAGTCCGGCGTCCGCCGCATCCTGAGCGCCCTCGAGCTGATGGGGCTGGTGCCGCGCGTCGATGAGCAGCGCGCCGACCTGGTGCACGAACGCCTGCGGGCGGTCGGGCAGGGCTGAGCCCGCCCGGGCCCGGCTCCGGGTCGGCGAGGGAGAGCCCGGTCGGCCCTCGGCGCGCTGGCGGCAGGTTCGCGACGGGAGCCCATCGGCGCTATCCTGCGCGCGGGCGCCACTTCACGGACGCGGCGCCCGAAGGAGGACGACGTGAACACCCCTGCGCTCCGACGCGCCCTGCTGATGGCGCCCCTCGCGCTCGCCTGGCTCGCCGGCGCGGGCTGCGAGTCCCTGCTCACCGGCAACGAGGGGAACCTCCTCTTCTCGTACGAGGCCGTGGACGAGCTGTCGGACTTCAACAAGCCGGTCGCGGTCGGCGCCAGGCTGGACCTGCGAGTGCGGGAGGCCGGCAACCGCAAGGACGTCACCATCATCCTGGCCCGCAGCGGCAGCCCGGAGGCGCTCGAGGTCGTCGACACCAGCTCCGCCGGGCCCATCGTGCTCGAGGGGCGCGGGGACGGGACGGCCCACATCGACGTGCGGGCCCGGCTCTCCAGCGGCGAGACCGTGGACGACTCGGTGGACATGCTGGCGCGCGAGCCCGAGGTGCTGGAGCTGCGGCACGTGTGCTCGCCCGACCGCGAGGCGGCGTACTTCGTGGACACGGACGTGCTGGTGCCCTTCGACATGTCGCTGCGGAGCGGGAAGGCGCTGGTCGGCTACGGGCTGCACCCGGTCGACGTGGAGCCGGCGAGCGGCCTCACCTTCGACGAGAGCTCGAAGGACCAGGAGAACTTCCACGTGCACACCTCGGCCACGCCGGGGCTGGTCACGCTGTCCAGCCGCATCGACTCCGAATCGCTGGGCATGCGCCTGGTGCGGGTGGGCGACGTCGACGGCGGCGGGCTCTCGCCGGCCTCGTTGGACGACACCGTCCCGGTCGACGCGCTGGGCTACATCCGCATGCTGCCGACGGTCGCGGGCGAGTACGTGTGCTGTCCGCGCACGCCGATGACGGTGGAGAACGACACGCCGGAGATCTGCGAGATCGAGGCCAGAGGCGAGAGCACCTGCCTGGTGGCGGGGTTCGTGTCCGTGCGCGGGCTCGCGCAGGGCACGTGCAGCTTCCGGGCGAGCTGGGCCGCCGCGGACGATGGCGCGGGGGTCGAGGCCACCGCGACGGTGCCGATCGTGGCACCGTCGACGCCCTGAGCGGCCCGGTGCAGCGTCCCGCAGAGCTGGGCGACCGCAGCCTCTTCCCGCGGCTCGAGGCCGATGTCTACGCCGCGCACGCCGCCATCTCGCCCCCCTCGTCGCGGGTGGAGCAGGCCGTCGCTGACTTCATGCGCGAGCAGGCCGCGAAGGGCGCTGGCGCCTTCATGCGATGGAAGGAGGCGCGGGAGGCGCTGCGGCCGCGGCTGGGAGCGCTCATCGGCGCTCCGGGCTGCGACGTGGCCTTCACCGGCAACACCACCCAGGGGATCACCGCCATCGCGGTGTGCCTGCCCTGGAGACGCGGCGAGCGGGTGGTGTTGTGCCGCGGCGAGTTCCCCACCAACGTCACGCCCTGGCTGCAGGCGGCGCGCGCCCACGACCTGCAGCCGGTGTGGGTGGACGCGCCCGACCCGCTGCGCCCGGTCGGCGACTTCCTCGACCGCCTCGAGCAGGCGCTGCGCGGCGGCGCCCGGCTGGTGGCGCTCTCGGCGGTGGCCTTCCAGACGGGGATGCGCCTGCCCCTGGGCGAGCTGGCCGCGCTCTGCCACGCGCACGGCGCCGAGCTCTTCATCGACGCCATCCAGGCGGTGGGCGCCGTCCCCATCGACGTGGTCGCCGACGGCGTGGACTACCTCGCGGCGGGCAGCCACAAGTGGCTGATGGGCCTCGACGGCTGCGGGCTCCTCTACGTCGCCCCCGAGCGCGCGGCCGCCCTGCGTCCGCTGATGGCGGGGTGGCTCAGCCACGAGGCCGGGGGCCTGGACTTCCTCGGCCGCGGTGCCGGGCATCTGCGCTACGACCGGCCGATCCGCCAGCGGGCGGACCTCTTCGAGAGCGGGATGGCCAACGCCATCGGGCTGATCGCGCTCGGGGCGGCCATCGAGCCGCTGGAGGCCCTGGGCACGGCGACCATCTTCGGGCACGTCGACCGCTACAACGGCGCGCTGTCCGAAGGCCTGGTCGCCCGCGGCTTCCGGACGCTGCGGGCGGCGTCGGTCGGAGCGCGGGCCGGCATCCTCGGCGTGCTCCCGCCCGGGGACGTGGAGCTCATCGCGCTGCACGCCGCCCTCGGGAGAGCCGGCGTGGTCACGTCGACGCCCGACGGCGTGCTGCGCTTCGCCCCGCACTGGCCCAACGCCCACGATGAGGTGCCGCGGGTGCTGGACGCGGTGGACGCAGCCGTGGCCGAGCTGCGGGCGGCGACGTCCGCATGAGCGGGGAGGACCCGCTCGCCGAGGGGCTGCGTGCCTTCGAGGCGGGCTCCTACTACGAGGCCCACGAGGCCTGGGAGGAGGTCTGGCGCCAGATGGAGCAGGGGCCCGACCGCGAGGCGCTCCAAGGGCTGATCCAGGCCGCCGCGGCGCTCTACCACCTCGAGCGGGACAACCTGGTGGGCGCCCGCAAGGTCGGCGCGCGGGCCCTGGAGCGGCTGAGGCGCGCCCCCTCCCCCTGGTGCGGCCTGCGCCTGCGCGCGCTGGGGCACGTGCTGGAGCGCGCGCTCGACGCCGGCGAAGCCCCGGCGTCGGTGGCGGGCTTGCTCGGCGGCGGCGGCCCGGGTAGAGACGGCCCATGAACCCCCATCAGCGGCGAGCCACCTCGTGACGGACACGCAGCCGGATCCCCTGGTCGGCACGACCGTGGCCGGGCGCTTCGAGATCATCCGCACGCTGGGCCAGGGCGGGATGGGCACCGTCTACGAGGCGCGGCAGCTCGCGATGGACCGCCGCGTCGCGCTCAAGCTCATCCACCCTCACGTCGTGCAGTCGCAGGCCGGCGTCGAGCGCTTCGCCCGCGAGATGCAGGCGACCGCGCGCATCCGTCACCCCAACACCATCCAGGTCTACGACTACGGCCAGACCGAGGAGGGGCGGCTCTACCTGGCGATGGAGTTCCTCGAGGGGCGGTCGCTGGCCGAGGTGATCCGCGACGAGGGGCCGCTCGGGTTCGAGCGCGTGGTCCACATCGGCACCCAGGTGGCGCGCGCGCTGCACGCGGCGCACAGCGAAGGCATCGTCCACCGCGACCTGAAGCCGGACAACATCATGCTGATCGACCGCTACGGCGAGCGCGATCAGCTCCAGGTGCTGGACTTCGGCATCGCGCACTTCCTCGACCAGAGCCACACGCAGCTCACCACCGACGGGGCCATCATCGGGACGCCGGCCTACATGGCGCCCGAGCAGGCCAAGGGCGTCGGTGTGGACGCGCGCACCGATCTCTACGCGCTGGGCGTCGTGCTCTACGAGATGGTGACCGGCTCCGCCCCCTTCCGCGGCCCGACCACGGTGAGCGTGCTGGTGATGCACGTGCAGGTGCCGCCGCGCCCGCCTTCGGAGCTGGTGGAGGTGCCGGACGCGCTCGAGAGCCTGATCCTGGCGCTGCTGGCCAAGGCGCCGGACCAGCGGCCGGCGACCGCGGCCGAGGTGGTCGAGCGGCTCCGCGCCTGCGCGCCCGAGGCGGCCGGGACCACGGGCCCGAAGCGGCCGGCGGTCGAGGTGCAGGCCTCGATGGCTCGTCAGGAGCCGCCCGGCGGCGACGGCGACGCGGTGAGCAGCGGACACGGTGTGTGGGTGGTGATGGGGCTCATCGTCGGGGCCGTGCTGCTGGTGGCGGCGCTGGTGGGCGGCGCGGCGTGGTGGGCCATGGGCGGCGCGCAGGGCTCAGGCGCCGCCGCCGACGCGGTGGCAGCGGCGACCGAGGTGGGCGGGGCCGATGACGCCGTCGCAGTCGCAGTCGCCGCCGATGTGGCGGTCGAAGCGGAGGCGCCGGACGGCGCGCAGGCGCCGGCCGAGCGCGTGCCCGACGTCGCGACCCACGTGGCCACGAGCGACGCGTCGCCCGAGCCGTTGGCGCCGCTGGCCACGGCGCAGGCACGCGAGGCCCTCGACGCCCTGTACCGGGAGAGCGGTGACCCGCCCCCGCCCGCAGCGTGCCGGGCGGGTGAGGCCGCGGAGGTCGCGCGCCTGACCGCCGCCGCGACGCTGCTGCTGGGAGGAGCCGTCGGCGGTGCGCGTGCGGAGGACCAGCGCGCCGTGACCCTGCTCGAGGACGCAGCGGATGGCGAGGCGGACGCGGATGGGGAGGTCGCGCGGGCGGAGCGGGGCGCGCTCCTGGCGCGGGCGCGGCTGCTGGCGGGGGCCGAGACCGGGTCGGCGCTCCAGGCGGCCAGGGACGCCGCCGCGGCCTGCCCGGACTGGGCCTGGCCCCAGAACCTCATCGGCAACGCGCTGCAGCTCCAGCGCGACCTGACCGGAGCTCGCGCCGCCTACGAGCGGGCGCTGGTGATGTGGCCATCGTACGCCGCGCCGCGCTTCAACGTCGGCCTGCTGGCGATGCGGTCGGGCGACCAGGAGGCCGCGGTGGCGGCCTTCACCGGGCTGCTCGAGCGCGATCCCAGCCACCCCAATGCCCACCTGGCTCGCGCCCAGGCGAACCTGGCCCGCCATCAGGCGGAAGCGGCGCTGCCGGACCTGGCCATCGTGCTGGAGCGCGACCCGGACCAGGGTGGCGCGTGGTTGCTGCGCGGGCAGGCCCTTCAGCTCACCGGCAAGGCCGACGACGCCCGGCGCGCCTTCTGCCGCGCGAAGGAGCTGGGCGAGGCCAGCGCCGCGCCGCTCTGTCCTTGAGCGCGCCCGCCAGTCGTCGTCCCCGAGGTCGTCGTCCCGCCGCGCCTACTGGATGAGGCGGTCGAGCTCCGCGGTGGCGAGCTGGAAGTCGGGCTGTTCGGCGAGGGTGGCCTCCAGCTCCTTGCGCGCCTCCTTCAGGTCGCCCTTGTCCTTGGCGTCGAGGGCCTTGGAGTAGCGCACGGCGGTCTTGGTCGCCAGGCGCTTGGGCGGCTTGGGCCGCCGCCGCGCCGCCGTCTTGCGCTGGGGCTCGTGCGGCTCGGGCGGGAGCGCCAGGGTCGCGGTCAGCGCCTCGCCCAGGCTCCTCCCGAGCTTCTGCTCGACCTCGAGGAACTCGCCCGGCTTCCCGTGCCCGCCGAAGGAGCCGACGATGCGCCCCGTCTCCACCTCGACCACGCGGGCGTCGGCGCGCAGCGTCCCCAGCAGCTCGAAGTACGAGCCCATCACCAGGTAGCGCGCGCCCAGCAGCTTGCCGAGCCTCGCCGCGGTCGCCGGGTCGATCTTGCGGCTCTTCGACAGCTCGAGCTCGGCCAGCACCTCCTCCAGGCGCTCGCGCTCCACCACGCGCAGGCCGCCCAGCGCCGTCAGATCGCTGACCAGCATCTGGGTCAGGCCCTTGCGGAGCACGGCCAGGCTGTCGTCCTCGCCAGAGTAATCGAAGTAGAGCACGGCCACGGTGGGGCCTTCGCTCGCTGGCGGCGCGGGCTCGGGCCCGGCGCTGGGGCGGGCCGCGTGGGCGGGGCCGGGGGCGAAGGCGAGCGCGCCCAGGGCCACGGTCCAGAGGGCGAGTCGGCGATGGGAAGCGAGCACGGGCGTCCTCCGGGGCGGTGAGCCGGCGCCGAGCGTAGCATCGGCCGGCCCCGGGGTGCGATCGCCAGGACGTTGACGCCGGGAGTCGGAGTCTGGGATACCTCGGCTCATGCAAGCGACCCGGAGCCCACGCGCGCTCGCATCCGCGTGAGCCGCCACCCGGGTGAGGCGCGATGATCGGCCCCTGGATGAAACGCATTCGCGACGCGTGCTCGGACGCCGGCTTCGACCTCGTCGCGGCGGTGCAGGTCGGCGCGTACAACGACGCGGTGGACGACGCCTACCGGCTGCCGGACTTCGGCTCGCCCGCCAGCCTGGCGGTGGTCGTCGGCAACACGAGCCGCCTGTGGGCCAAGCTGCAGGAGGCGGTCGCCAGCGACCCGGCGTTGAGCGCCGGCGGGCACCCGGTGGACTCGTACATCACTCGCCGCATCGAGCAGATCGTGGCCACGCTGCCGGTGGCCGCCGAGGTGCGCTTCGGTCACGAGGCGCCCCCGCGGCGGGTCGCCATGCAGCGCCTGGCGCACGTGGCCGGGATGGCCCACCTCGGTCCGGCGTGGCTCAGCGTCCATCCGACCCACGGGCCGTGGATCTCGCTCCGGGCCGCCATCGTGCTGGACCTGGACGCCTCGGGGCTGCACCCGGAGGCGGCGCCCGACCTGTGCGCCTCCTGCCCGAAGCCGTGCCTGGTGGCCCTCGAGCGCGTGCGTGCGCGTGCGAGCGAGCCGCCGACGGCCGCGCGGCCGCTGCCGCACTGGGAGGACTGGCTGGCCGTGCGCGACGCCTGCCCGGTGGGCCGACACTTCCGCTATCCCGAGCCCCAGCTCCGCTACCACTACACCCGCGACCCCAGAGCCTTCGACCGACCCGGCTGAGACGCGGTCGGCGTCGCCGGTGGGCCCGTCGCCGGCCTGCGGGGGGTCAGCCGCGGCGGGTGGGGCGGAGACGTTGGGAGCGTGCGCGGTACACCCGGGCCAGCACGCGCGCGACCTCCTGGAACAGCGTGTCGGGCACCGGGCGGCCCACCTTGCAGCGCCGCCACAAGGTGCGGGCGAGGGCGCGCTGTTCGATGATGGGGACGCCATGGCGGCGCGCCAGGCGGCGGATGTGCAGCGCCAGGTCGTCAGCGCCCCTGGCGGTCACTCGCGGCGCCTTGTCCTTGCCGGGCCGGTACTGCAGCGCGATGGCGAGGTGGGTCGGGTTGGTCACGATGACGTCCGCCGTCGGGACCTCCTTGAGGATGCGGTTCATCGACAGCTCGCGGTGCATCTGACGGCGGCGCTGCTTGTAGGCGGGCTTGCCTTCGGTCTGCTCCATGTCCCGGACGAACTCCTCGCGGGTCATCTTGAGCTGCTGGTCGTACTGGTTCTTCTGATAGATGTAGTCGACCACCGCCAGGATGGTCAGGACCAGGGTGGTGGCGAGCAGCATCTCCCACAGGTTCGTGCGCAGGAAGCGCTCGGCCGTCCCGAGGGGAGCGGCGGCCAGGCCCCTCATCGCGGGCAGGTCGGCCATGAAGATGCCGCCGATGACCAGGCCGGCCAGGGTCAGCTTCGCCGTGGCCAGGAGCGCCCGCGAGGCGAACTTCTTCGGCGAGAAGGTGTCGCTGAGGCGCTGGATGGGGTTGATGCGGTCCAGCTTGAAGCCCAAGGCTTCGGGCGCCCAGTTGAAGCGCGTCTGGGCGAAGCCGGCGGCCGACGCGGCCAGGGCCATGAGCAGGCTTATCTGGATGACCGGCGGCCCCATGGTCTTGAACATCGCGACGAAGGTGCTGGCGGTCGTCGGCGGGATGCCGTCGCCGCCAGCCGCGTGCTGGATGGCCCAGCGCGTGCCCTCGAGCATGGCGCCGAGGGCCGGCATCCCCAGCATGGAGAAGGCGAGCAGCGCCATGGCGAGCTGGGCCGCGCTGCCGACGTCGCGGCTCTGGGCCACCCGCCCCTGGCGTCGATACTCCTCCACCCGTTGGGGGGAGGGGTCGAATACCTTGTCTTCCTTGCTGCTGTCTTCGGCCATGCCTGGGGCCCTGCGCGCCGCGCGCGCTCGGAGTGCCGGGACCGGCGCGGGGACTCACCGCGCCGTCGCCTCCGGTGGCTCGCAAGAAGCGCGCCACCGGGCGGGGGGACCCTGGCTCAGCGCACGCCGGCCATGTCGAGCATCTGGCGGGGCAGATCCTGCACGGCGTGGTCCATGTGGAAGACCAGCGCGTCGCCCATCATGCCCATCGAGAGCAGGCCCGCCAGCAGCATGGCGCCGACGCCGATGGCGAAGAGGTTGGCGGCCGGCACCACGCGGGTGACGAAGGCCATGGCGATGTTGAGCACCAGGGTGGCGATGACCACGGGCGCCGCCAGCGAGAGCGCCGTGGTCGCCAGGTTCCCGAACTGGAACGCGAGGGTCTGCGCGGTGGGGATGGCCATCGTGAGCTGGCCGGGCGGGACGTGGCGCAGGTGCTCGAACACCGTCAAGAGCATGACGTTGGGCCCGCCGAGGATGACGAAGAGCAGCGCCGCGGCGGTGCGCAGGAGCCCGCCCAGGGCGAGGCTCTCGTTGCCGGAGGTCGGATCGACGAAGACGTTGAAGCTGAGGCCCATGCTCAGCGCCGCGAGGGAGCCGGCGCTCTCCACGGCGGTCAGGACCAGCGAGATCGCGAAGCCCAGGGCCAGGCCGAGCAGCAGCTCGCGCCCCACCAGCAGCGCCAGCGTGAGCGGCGTCGTGGGCAGTGCGATGAAGAGGCCGCCCAGCCCCAGGTCCAGCACCAGGGCCACCACCAGCGCGAAGCCCACCCGGAGCTGCATCGGCGCCTGGTTCTCGCCCAAGGACGGCGCCCACCACACCGCGCCCAGGACGCGCAGCATCAGCAGCATGGCGCCCAGCACGTAGCCGGAGATGAGATCCGCCGACGGGAACGCGTCGAACACGGCCTACGACAGCCGCTCGACCCGTTCGGAGGGGCTGACCACGTCGGTGAGGCGCACGCCGAACTTGTCGTTGACCACCACCGCCTCGCCGCGGGCGACCAGCTTGTCGTTGACCCGCACGTCCAGCGGCTCGCCGGCGACCTTGTCCAGCTCGAGGACCGAGCCCTTCACCAGCGCCAGCAGCTCACCGATGCGCATCTTGCGCCGGCCCAGCTCCACGGTGACCTGGAGCGGCACGTCCAGCAGGATCTGCATCGCGCGCGGCTCCACGCCACGGCCCGAGCCCTTCGATTCGTCGCTCATGATGTCCCCTCGGCCTTTGCGCCGTCGTTGGCGGCGCGTAGCTCGTCCTTCGTGGCAGCCAGCGTGACCGCCATGTTGCCCTGCTGGACCGTCGCCTTGCCCGCGTACTTCTCGACGCCCTCGACCAACACTTCGAGGGCGGCCTCCGGGTCGCGGTCCAGCCGCAACACGTCGCCCACCTCCAGGCGCAGCAGGTCGCGCACCGTCATCTCGGCGCGCCCGAGCACGGCGGTGATGTTCACCTCGACCTCGCCCAGGCGCGCCCGGATGGTCTCGCTCCAGCCGGGATCAGCCGGGTTGGGGCTGCTCACGGCCGTGCGAGCGAGCCGCTTCTCGAAGGGCTTCAGGGCCGCCATCGGCACGATGAAGCGCACGTCGCCCCGCACCTCGCCCCAGACCACGTCCACGCGCAGCTCCACCACCCGCTCAGAGGGGTTGAAGATCGCCGCGTGTCTCGGGTCCATCTCGGCGCGCACCATCCGGATGGACATCGGGACGATGTCGGCCCACGCGGCGCGGAGGCTGTGGTTCACGAAGCCGAGCAGGTGCCGGATCAGGTGGCGTTCGGTGGGGGTGAAGCCGCGGGCCGTGGGCTGCTCGGACGTCGGCGGCGGGTCGGTGCCGGTGCCCCCCATCAGGAGGTCGAAGAAGAGCTGCAGCAGGTTGGGGGCGAAGACCAGCAGGCCCGTGCTGGAGACGCCCTCGACCTCCAGGACCACGATGCTGCAGGGTGTGGGCAGCGACGCGTACACCTCGGAGAAGTTGAGGATGTCGGGCCGCGTCGGCACGAAGCTCGCGTACTGGCGCATCGCCCGCTGGAGGGTGGCGCCCAGGTGCAAGGCGAAGGCCTCGTGGACCAGGTCGAGGGCGGGGTAGTCGTGGCGCTGGTTCGAGGACCCACCCACCAGGTCGTAGCGCAGCACGACGGTGTCGTCCTCGGCGCGCACCTCGCTGGTGGCGCGCGGCGCCCGGGGGCTCCCCGAGAAGGCCTCGCTGAGGGCGGCCAGCTCTTCTGCGGTCAGCAGCTCGTCGCTGGAACTCATCCGTCTCCTGGGGGGGCGACACGCGCGGCCGTCGCGAGGTCCGTCCTCCCGTCGGTGACAAGCAAACGATGTGCCAAGCGCTGGAGTCGCACCCGCGTTCAGCCTTCCGCGCTGAGCGGCTTGCGCTTGAGCTTCTCGACCAGCGTCGTGCGGTTCAGGCCGAGCAGGCTGGCGGCCTGGGCCTTGTTGCCCTCGGAGCGTCGGAGGGCCTGGCGGATGAGGTCGGACTCCAGGTCCTCGATCGCGGCGCGCAGGTCGAGCCCGGTCTCCGGGAGCTCGAGGCGCTCGGCGCTGCGAGGCTCGGGCAGGCGTCCCCGCAGGCGCGCCATCACGTCGTCGGCGCCGATGCGCTCGTGGCGGGCCAGGGCGATGAGCCCTTGCATGAGGTTCTCCAACTCGCGGACGTTTCCGGGCCAGGAGTGCCGCCGCAACAGGCTGATGGCGTCGTCGCTGATCCCGCGCAGGTCGGGTCGGCGGGTCGGCGCGTAGAGGTCGAAGAAGTGGCGGGCGAGCACCTCGATGTCCATCGGGCGCTCGCGCAGCGGCGGCACGACGAGCCGCACCACGTCGATGCGGAAGAGCAGGTCCTGGCGGAAGCTGCCCTCGGCGACCGCGTCCTCGAGGTCCCGGTTCGTCGCGCTGACCAGCCGGAAGGTCGCCTTGCGAGCCGTGCTGGCGCCGACCGGGAAGAACTCCTTCTCCTGGAGCACGCGCAGCAGCTTCACCTGCAGCGAGAGCGGCATCTCCCCGATCTCATCGAGGAATAGCGTGCCGCCGTTGGCCGCCTCGAGACGGCCGACGTGGGCCCGATCCGCGCCAGAGAAGGCGCCGCGCACGTGCCCGAAGAGCTCGCTCTCCAGCAGGGTCTCGGGGATGGCCGCGCAGTTGATCGGCACGAAGGGCCCGCCCTGCCAGGGCGACAGCTCGTGCAGCGCCCGGACCACCGCCTCCTTGCCGGACCCGCTCTCGCCGGTGACCAGCACGGCGATCGGCGAGTCGGCGAGCTGCTCCAGCTCTTCGAGCACCGAGACGATGGGCGAACCCGGGGCATGGATGATCGGCCGCGCGAGTCGGTGCCATCCCCTGCCGGCGGTGGAAGCTGTCGTCGTCGGGTCCATCCACGTCTTGCGCGCGATGTGGGGGCCAGTAGAGGAGCCACGCGACGCGTCTGCACGTGGCGGGCCAAAGGCGGCTCGAACACCGCATGCTGTTCTGGCGCTGGGGTGGGGTCAAACTTCCTCGGTCCTCGGGCCTCCCGACATCGGCAGGTCTTGCCGGGTGGGTGGGCAGGAGATGCCGGCCGCCGCCGCCCGACGGTCGTCATGCCCTTGACGCCCGCGGGCGAGCACACCGTCACCGCCTTGACGCTCGGCACGCCCGAGCGGCGCAAGCCCCGCCTCCGGCCCGCATCTGGACTGTCCCGAGCTGTCCCGCGGCGGCTGGCACGCGCCGTGCAGTGCTCCCCTCCACGCCGCCCGACGGCCCAGCGAACACGGAGACCCGGTGAGCGCCACCCTCAGTGCACGACCAGCCGAGACGCCGCCCCCCAAGCGGGGGCCTCTGCTCGACAGCGCCAACCCGGCGATGCAGCGCGTGCTGATGCTGGGGCGTGGCGTGGCCGCGACGCCGGCCACCGTGCTCCTGACCGGCGAGAGCGGCACGGGCAAGGAGGTGCTGGCGCGCTGGATCCACCAGCTCTCGCCGCGCGCTCGCTTCCCCTTCGTGGCGGTCAACTGCGGCGCGATGCCCGCCACGCTGGTGGAGAGCGAGCTCTTCGGGCACGAGCGCGGGGCCTTCTCCGGCGCGACCGAGCGGCGCGTGGGCCGCTTCGAGGCGGCCCACCGCGGCACCTTGCTGCTGGACGAGATAAGCGAGATGCCGCTGGCGCTGCAGACGCGGCTGTTGCGCGTGCTGCAGGAGCGGGAGATCCAGCGGGTGGGAGGCACCGCCCCCATCGCCATCGACGTGCGGGTGGTCGCCACCACGAACAGGGACCTGCGGCGCATGGTGGCGGACGGTAGCTTCCGCGAGGATCTCTACTACCGCCTCAACGTGTTCCCCATCCACCTGCCTCCCCTGCGGGAGCGGATGGAGGACCTCCCGGCCCTGGTCGAGGCGATCCTCGCCCGGCTGGCGCCACGGTTCGGGCACGACGCGTGCCGGGTGAGCCGAGACGCGCTGTCGGCCCTCGCCGCCGCGTCCTGGCCCGGGAACGTCCGCGAGCTGGCGAACGTGCTCGAGCGCGGTGTGGTGCTGGCGCCGGGAGGGTGCATCGGCACCGAGCACCTGGTCATCGACGCTCCGATGGAGAGCGTGGGCGCGCGGCGCGAGGGCACCCGGCCCGCGGCCAGCGAGACGCTCGAGGACCTGGAGCGCCAGACCATCCTCCAGGTGCTCGATGGCTGCGGCGGCAACCGCACCCACGCCGCGGAGCAGCTCGGAATCAGCATCCGCACCCTGCGCAATCGGCTGCGTGCCTATCGCGAGCGGGGAGTCGAGGTGCCGGAGCCGGCATCGGGGGTCCCGCTCGCCCGAGCTGGCGGGCCAGCCATCAGCAGGATGACCACAGGAGGTAGCGATGCGACCCATCGGGGATGACACGGGGGCGGCGCTCGAGGCGTCGATGGACCTCCGCTTCCGCAGGCAGGAGCTGCTGGCCGGCAACATCGCCAACGCCGACACGCCAGGCTACACGCCGCGGGACCTGAGCTTCGAGGGGGCCCTGGCTCAGGCGATGGCGGACGATGTCGTGCCGCCGGGCTTCGTCCGCACCCACGACGCCCACCTGCCCGCGACCGACCAGACCGACCACTCGGACACGGTGGTGGAGCGGCCGGACGTCACCAACACGCTGGACGGAAACGGCGTCGACCTCGACCTCGAGATGGCGCGGCTCGCCGACAACTCCATCCGCTTCAACACCTCCGTCGAGGCGTTTCGTCGCCGCGGCGCCATGTTGGTGGGACTCATCTCCGAGATGAGCCGCATCTGACGCTGTCGCGTGCGCACCGCGCATGCCTTCCGTGGAGAGCAATCATGTTTCGTGGACTCGACATCGCGGCCTCCGGGATGGCCGCGCAGCGGGCGCGGCTCAACGTCGTCAGCTCCAACATCGCCAACGCCTCGACCACGCGCACCGAGGACGGCGGGCCCTACCAGCGCCAGGAGATCGTCTTCGAGGCGATCGCCCGGAAGGCCGGACAGAGCCTCGAGGGCGGCCCGGCCATCGAGGGTGAGGGGGTGCGGGTGGTGGGGATCCAGGAGGATCCCAGCCCGGGGCCCCTGGTCTACGACCCCGGCCACCCCGACGCCGACGCGGACGGCAACGTGCGCCTGCCGAACATCAACCTGGTCGAGGAGATGGTCGACATGATCAGCGCGTCGCGCTCCTTCGAGTCGAGCGCACAGGCGTTCAACACGGTCCGCGACATGGCGTTGCGGGCCCTCGAGATCGGGAGGTAACCGTGGAGATCTCAGCCATCTCTCCGCATCTGCCGCTGGGCGAGACGCAGGCGCTGCGGGCGCCGGTCGGGACCGAGTCGCCCGTCGGCGGCGCGCGCGACCCGGTGGCGGACTTCGCCGACGCGCTCGGCAAGGCGCTCGATGAGACCAACGCCACCGTGGCCCACGGGGACGAGGTCGTCGAGCGCTTCGTCGGGGGTGAGGACGTACCGGTACATCAGGTGATGGTCGCCCTGGCGGAGTCCGGAATTGCGATGCAGCTCACCGCCGCGGTCACGACGCGCGCGATCTCCGCCTATCAGGAGATCGCCCGGATGCAGATCTGAGGACACGCGGCCGCGCGGGGGGAAGTTCCCGCCGGCGGCTGCGTGAGAGGACCCCATGGCCGACGACGAACAACCCGAGGAGCAGTCCGTACTCGCCCGATATCGCGGCGTGTACGAGAGCCTCCCTGCGCCGCGGCGCCGGCTCATCGCCGCGGTCGCGGCGGCGGCGCTGCTGGGTCTCGGCTACATCGCGTTCCGCGGGGCGACCGAGCCGGGGTGGCGCCCGGTCGCGCACGGCATGGACCCGACCGAGCAGCAGGCGGCCGTGGCCGCGCTGGAGGCGCGCAGCATCCCCTACCGCCTCGCCGACGCCGGCACCATCCTCGTGCCGGAGGACCGCATCTACGACGCCAGGCTGGAGATCGCGACCAGCGCCATGCCCAGCGGGAAGACGGTCGGCTTCGAGCTCTTCGACGAGAGCGAGCTGGGGCGCTCCACCTTCGCCGAGCGGGTGAACTACCACCGCGCGCTCGAGGGCGAGCTGGCGCGAACGATCCAGACGCTCGAGCAGGTGCAGCGGGCGCGGGTGCACCTGGTGCTCCCGGAGCGGGTGCTCTTCGAGGAGGACCAGAGCCTGCCCAGCGCCTCGGTGGTGGTCGATCTGGTGCCGGGCTCCGAGCTGGAGCGTCGTCAGGTGGAAGCGATCCGGCAGCTCGTCGCGAGCGGGGTCGAGCGTCTGACGGCAGGCAACGTCTCGGTGGTCGACCAGAGCGGCACCATGCTGGCAGGCCCCGACAGCGACGACGGCCTCTCCGAGGACGCCCTCGTCTATCGGCGTCGCCTGGAGGAGGGGCTGGAGCGGCGCATCGTCGCGCTGCTCGAGCCGGTCATCGGCAGGGGGCGGGTCCGCGCGCAGGTGGCCGCGGACGTGGACTTCTCCCGCCTGGTGGAGACCGAGGAGAAGTTCGACCCGGAGAGCCAGGTCATCCGCAGCGAGCGAGAACGCACGGAGACGGTCCGCGAGGTGGACCGCCCCGAGGTCGGCCCGCCGGGCACGGCCTCCAACCTGCCGGACCGCCCGGCCGCCAACACCAACGCGGCTCCGGTGGAGGCGGCGCGCAGCGAGAAGCTGGACCACATCAAGAACTACGAGGTGGACCGGGCCACCACCCGCCGCGAGTCGCCGCAGGCGCGCGTGCAGCGCCTCTCCATCGCGGTCCTGGTGGACAGCAGCGCCGGCGAGCAGGCTCCGACGGATGCACAGATCGAGGCGTGGAAGACCCTGGTCTCCCGGGCTGCCGGCCTGGACACCGCCCGCGGCGACGCCGTCGAGGTGGTGGCCGAGCGCTTCGCCCAGCCGCTCGCGGCCGAGACGGCCCCAGCGGAGGGGAGCGCCGCCGGCCTGTCGCTGGACAGCATCTCGCCGGTCTGGCTCATCATCGGAGCCGTGGTGTTGTTGCTCATCCTCGTGACCGCGTTCCTGCTCTGGCGTCGCGCGCGCCGGCGGCGCGTCGACGAGCGTGACGAGGCCCGCCGGCAGGAACTCGAGGAGGCCCGGCGTGCGCTGGCGCACATGCCCGAGGCGGAGCCCGAGGTGCGGGAGATGCAGCAGATCATCGCCGCGCTGCGCCGGCGCGCCCAGGAGCACACGGAGGAGGACGTCCGGCGCACCGCTGCCATCATCCGACGCTGGATCCGTGAGGGCACGGAGAAGGAGGAGGCGGCATGAGCGACGAGGCCGGAGCGACCCAGGCCGGGTCGGAGGCGCCGAGGGAGCGGGGCGAGTCCAAGCCGCCGCGTGACCCCGCGCGCATGGCGGCGATCGCGGTCATGCTGCTGGAGTCCGACCAGGCGCGACAGCTCTTCAAGATCCTCCCCCCCGAGGACATCGAGCGGCTGCTCGGGCGCGCCGACACGCTCGGCGACGTGAGCGCCCGCGAGGTCTTCGAGGTGCTGCAGGAGCTGAACGCGGAGCTGGACCGGCACGTGGTCGGCGTGGCCGGCCACGACACGAAGCTGAGGGAGGTCGCGGTGGACGCGCTGGGGCGGGACAACCTCATCGCGATCCTCGGCCGGGACACCAGCTCGGCCACGGACCACCTGCGCCGCATCGCCGAGGCAGACCCCGCGGCCTTCGCCCAGGCCATCTCGCGGGAGCATCCGCAGGTCATCGCCGTGGTGCTCGCGATCCTCAGCGCCGACGTCGGAGGTCGAGTGCTCGGGCTGTTGGCGCCCGAGATCAAGGCGGACGCCATCCGCCGCGTCGCCACCTTGCGGGCCGTCCCGGCTCAGATGCTGGCGGAGGTGGCAGAGATCGTCGGGCGCGAGCTGCGGGTCGGCGATGAGGCGGGCCCGGTACAGATCGACGGGCTCGGCTCTGCGGTCAAGCTGATGAAGGCCGTGGGCCGCGATCAGGAGGAGGTGATCTTCGACGACCTCGAGCGCCGCGACGCCGAGCTGACCGAGGAGCTGCGCGCCCGGATGTTCGTGTTCGAGGATCTGCTCATGCTCCGCCCGCGCGAGGTGCAGCTCATCTTGCGGGAGGTGGACGGGCAGCAGCTCGCCGTGGGCCTCAAGACCGCGTCGAACCAGCTCAAGGAGTTCATCCTCTCCAACATGTCCAGCCGCGCCGCGATGAGCGTGCTCGACGACATGGAGGTGATGGGGCCCGTCGCCCGGCCCCAGGTCGAGGAGGCGCAGGCTCAGATCCTGGCGGTCGTCTCGCGCCTCGCCGAGGAAGGCAAGGTCAACATGCGGCCAGGAGACGCGGTGTGAGCGGCGAGCGGGATCCACCGGACGACAAGGCCAGCGGCGCGCTCTTCGGACGCGCGAGCGCCAACGTGCGTCCGGCGCCCTGGACGCTGCCGCCCGGCGGGTCGGGTGCCCGGGCGTGGCCACCGGGCATCGGGGGCACGAGCGAGGAGCGCCCTCCCGCGTCGCCACCCCAGTCGGAGACGGAGGCGCCGGATCCCGAGGCCGAGCTGGCCGAGGCGCTCGGCGAGCCGGAGCTCCTGGAGCCGGGTCCGTGCGAGCACTGCGACGAGACGCGCCGGGAGGCCGCCCGCGACCTCGAGGAGATGGCCGCGACGCTGATGGAGCCCTACCTCGCGGCGGCTCAGTCCCTCGAGCGGGCGACCCAGGAGCTCACCGACCGCTTCGCTGAGAACGTCGTCTCGCTCGCCGCCAGGATGGCCACCGCCATCCTGCACCGCGACGCCGAGCTGGACGCCGAGCCGCTCATCGCCAACATCCAACGCGCTCTGCAGGTGGCAGGCCCCGTGACGCGCTTGACCTTGCGGTGCCACGCAGACGACGCGGACGCGATCCGTACCCACGCCCCCGGGCTGGCGGCGGAGATCTCGGGACGCCCGGTGGAGGTCACGGTGCGCCCGTCGGGCGACGTCGACCGCGGCTCGTGCATCGTGCTCTTCGAGGAGGGCATCGTCGACGCGCGCTGGCAGGTCCAGATCGACCGGATCTCCGCGGCGGTGCGCACCGCCATGAGCCCGCAGCCGATGAGGATCCCCCGGCCGCCGGAGCCGCCGTCGGTCGATGAGCGGGAGGAACTCTGATGGAGCTCCCCTGGGACCGCATCGACCACGTCCTCGCAGCCACGCCGCCCATCCGCGTCAGCGGTCGGGTGGTGCGCGTGGGCGGGCTGCTGGTCGAGGGCACGATGCCCGGCGCCAAGATGGGGATGATGTGTCGCTTGATGCTGCGCGGCGACGACACCGGCGTGCCGGCCGAGATCGTCGCGCTGCACGACCGGCGCGTGTCGCTCATGCCGCTGAGCGCGGTCCCCGGCATCACCGTAGGGACGCGCATCGAGCCCGGGGACCACGATCCTTCCGTCCCCGTGACCGACGAGATGATCGGGCGCGTGCTGGACGGCTGGGGGCAACCGATCGACGGGGGGCCGCCCATCTTCGCCATCGACCGCGTGCCGCTGCAGCCGGCGCCGCTGAACCCGATGGAGCGCGGCCTGGTCGAGCGGCCGCTGCCACTGGGGATCCGGGCCGTGGACGGCTTGCTCACCAGCGGCGAGGGCCAGCGCGTGGTCATCATGGCGGGCGCCGGCGTCGGAAAGAGCACGCTGCTCGGCATGATGGCCCGCAACACCGAGGCCGACGTGACCGTGGTCGCGCTCATCGGCGAGCGTTCCCGCGAGGTGAAGAAGTTCGTCCAGGGGGAGCTGGGCGCCGCCGGACTCTCCCGCTCGATCGTGGTCTCGTCGACCAGCAACACCGCCGTGGCGCTGCGCATCCGGGCGGCGCGGGTGGCGACCTCGATCGCCGAGTACTTCCGCGACCAGGGACAGCGCGTCCTGCTGCTGATGGACTCGCTGACGCGCGTCTGCATGGCGCAGCGGGAGCTGGGCCTCGCGACCGGCGAGCCGCCAACCACCCGCGGCTACCCGCCATCCGCCTTCGACATCATCCCCCAGCTCCTCGAGCGGGCGGGCCCCGGCACCCGCGGCGGGTCGATCACCGCGTGCTACACGGCGCTGCTCGAGGGCGACGACCTCACCGACCCCATCGGCGACGCCATCCGTGCCGTCACCGACGGTCACATCGTCCTGTCGCGCAAGCTGGCCGAGCAGGGCCACTTCCCGGCCATCGACGTTCTCGCGTCGACCAGCCGCGTGATGAGCGAGGTGACCACCGAGGGCCATCGGCGCGCCGCCGCGGACATCCGGCGGGTGCTCTCGGACCTCTTCGAGGCCGAGGAGCTGCAGAGCGTGGCTGCCTTCGAGCCGGGCACCGTGCCGCGCTTCGACCGGGCGATGGCGCTGGGACCGGAGGTGCGAGGCTTCTTGCGCCAGCGCTCCGATGACACCGACGACTTCGAGACCACCCGGCAGGCCGTGCTGCGCCTCGGCGAGCGCACGCGACAGCCCGACCTCGGCGGGGGGGCCTGATGGTGCGCGTCCTGCCGTGGCTCATCACCCTGGGACTGGGGGCAGGCGGCGTGGCCGCCGTCGTCGCCGCCGACGCCGCCGATCCGCCGGCCGGGGGAGTGTCGCCGGCGGGGTTGCCCGCCGCGCCCGCGGTGGAGCCCGCCGCCCCCGCGCCGACTCCGGAGGTGCCGTCGCCAGCGCCGGTCGGCGGCCCGATCGAGACCGCGCCGTCCCAGCCGGCTCCGCCCGTGCCGCCGGTCGTCGGCAGGCCGGTGGAGCCGTCTCCGGTGCGCGTCGGTCGCCCTCGGGTCGATGAAGAGGCGCTGCCCCGTCCGCCGGGCTTCTCGTTCGGGCTCGGCCGCGTGCCGGACCCGGAGGCCACCACGACCTTCGTCGGTCCTCCCATCGAGGCCGCCGGCCCCGTGGTGGAGGGCACGGGGTGGGAGAACAGCCTGGCCGCGCGCGAGGTGGCCCTGGTGCGCGCGCAGATCGCCCTGAACCAGGAGATGGCCCAGGTGCGCGAGCTGCAAGCGCAGGTCGAGGACCGGTGGGCCGAAGCGGAGCGGGCGCGGCGCTTCGCCGAGGAGGCTTGCGGCGCCGCGATCGTCGCGCGGCCCGGCGAGGTCGGGGTGGTGCCGCCCACCATCGAGCAGGCCAACGAGCGCGTCGACTACGTGGCCTCCGTCGTGAAGAAGATGAAGCCGGAGGACGCCGCGGCGCTGCTCCAGCAGTGGGACGATGCGCTGGCCGTGCGCGTGCTGGCGATCGTGTCGGCGCGCACCGCGGCCCCGATCGTCTCGAAGATGCCGCCCGAGGTCGCGGGGCGACTGACGCGACGCATGGCCACCGGCCGGCCCACCCTCGGCCGCTCAGGAGCCCTCCCATGAAGACCGTGGCCTTCGAACCGGCCGTGACCCCGAAGACGGTCGCCGAGCTGCCCGTCAAGGTTCAGTCTCCGCAGGACTATGAGGCGGTGGCGCGGGCCGAGTCCTCCCAGGCCGACGAGGCTTCGTCGCAGGAGCTGGAGCGGGAGCCCCCGGAGCGGCGACGCAGGCGGATCGACGAGGAACCCGGGATGGCGGCCGCCCTGGCGGCGCGCCCGGACGGCCCAGGAACCACGCCCGAGCCGAGGGTCGCCGCCCGGCGGGCGGAGGCTGGAGCGGCCGGGACCGATGGGCTCGGCTCACCCGGCCGCGGACGGGCCGACGGACGCGGGGAGGGCACCGGCGAGCTGGGCTCCCCGACGCCGGCCGAGGCTGGCGGCTCGAAGGCGTCCGGGGCGCGGGACGCGCAGCCCACCGACGCGACCCCCGCCCGCAGGGAGGGCGCGGCGCGGGACGTCGCCAACACGGGGTCCGGGGCGGCGAGAGGGCGCCCGGGCGCCGGACCCGCGGACGCGTCAGCGGCGGGCTCGGGACCGGCGCCACCGGGAGCGGGCGCGGGCAGCGATGCCGTGGTCCGTGACGCCAGCGGGAACCCGGTGGACCTGCGGCAGCCAGGGCAAGGAGGCAGCGCGGCGGCGACGGCCGAGCGGAGCGCCCGGGAGCCGGCGGTCGAGGCGGCGCCGGTGGCCGCGGCCAGGACCGCAGCGACGCCGGCCGAGGTGGCCCAGGCCGCGCCACGCTCGGAGCTGTCGGCGGTGGGAGCGGTGGTCGCCAAGGCCATGCGCCGCGCCATCGGAGCCGTGGACGGGCCCTCCGGGGAAGCTCTCGACGACACCGACCCCATCGATGGCGACGCGCTCGTCGCGGCGCTCTCGGGCGCAGCCTCGGGTGCGGCGCCCACCGGGACCGCGGCGGCGCTGACGCCCGTCGCGTTGAGCGCACCCCAGGCGGTGGCCCGGGACCCGGCCGTCTCGGACGCGCTGGCCCAACTCCACATGGACGACGACGGCGTCGCCATCGTGCGCGTGGAGCGCACCAGCATCGGCGCCATCGAGGCCCACCTCAGCCGTCACGGCGTCGACATCAGCGTCCGTCTGCGCGCGGTGGAGGCCGAGCACCAGGCCCGCTTGCTGCAGGCCCTGCCGGCGGTGCGACGCGAGCTCGACGCCAGCGCGCTGGTCGTCGGACGCATCGATGTGCGCGGGGACGTGCCGGCCGACACCTTCGGCCGCGGCGGCTCCCAACAGGGACCCGGCGCTGGCGAAGAGGGGGCCCATGAGCCCCAGGCCGCCAGCGCGCCCGACGACGCGCGCCCCCGACCGCGCCCGCCCCAAGGGGGCAGCACCGCCCAGCCCGGCGACCGTCGCCGCCTCCTCCTGATCGCCTGAAACCCCAGCCCGGAGCCGAGACATGGACATCGCACAGACGGCCGCCCTCACCCAGGCGGGCTCGGCGGCCGCACCCGCCGCGGCCAACCCGGACGCGTCCTTCGACCGACAGGCCTTCTTGCGCCTGCTCACGACCCAGCTCACCCACCAGGACCCGCTCGCGCCCAGCGACCCCACCGAGTTCGTCAGCCAGCTCGCCCAGTTCTCGAGCCTGGAACAGCTCGTGAGCGTGAACTCGAACATCGAGATCCTGGCGCTCAGTCAGAGCTCCGCCACCAGCGCCCAGATGGTGTCCTTCGTCGGCAAGGACGTGGTGTTCGATGACGACAAGGTGGTGCTGGCGAAGCCCGGCGAGGCTCACGACCTCTTCTATCGCCTGGAGGCGGAGGCGAAGGAGCTCACCGTGGAGGTCAAGGACGCTTCCGGCGCCGTGGTCCGCACGGTGAAGGTGAGCGGCGCGGCCGCCGGGGAGGGACAGATCGCCTTCGACGGCAACGACGACCAGGGAAATCCGCTGGCTGCCGGGACCTACTCGGTGGTGATGAACGCCGTGGATGCCGCCGGCGAACCCGTCGAGGTCTCGACGAGGGCGCTCGCCCGCATCGCCGGCATCACGTTCAAGAACGGCTACCCCGAGCTGCTGAGCGACGACATCCCGCCGCGCACGATCACCCTCGCGAGCGTCGTCGAGGTCCACGAGCCGGCCGCGTCTTCAACTTCCACCGAGCAAACCCCCGCCCGCTGACGTCAGGAGTCCCCCATGAGCATCTTCTCCTCCCTCTACATCGGCATGACCGGCCTGCGCGTCAACGAGGCCGGCCTCGCCGTGGTGGGCGACAACATCGCCAACATGAACACGGTGGGCTTCAAGGCCAGCCGCGCGGCCTTCTCCGATGTCCTCAACCAGACGATCATCGGTTCGGCCGGCTTCTCGGAGCAGGGCCAGGGCTCGGCGGTCCAGGCCATCCAACGCCTCCACACCCAGGGCGCGCTGCTCCAGACGGGCGTGTCCACCGACCTGGCCATCGGCGGCAATGGCTTCTTCGTCGTCCGCGGCGAGGCGCAGGGCGGTGAGGGGCAGTTCTACACCCGCAACGGCCAGTTCCGCATCGACTCGGAGGGCTTCCTCACCACCCTGGGCGGCCTGCGGGTGCAGGGCTATCCTGCCCTGGCGTCCGGCGCCCTGGACACCAGCCTGGGCGACCTGCAGGTCGGCCTCCAGAAGAGCCCACCGATCGCGACGACCCTGGCCTCGCTGCGGCTGAACCTGGACCCGAACACCGACACGGTGACCGACTCGGCCGGCCCGCACTACGCCGCCAGCTTCACGGTCTTCGACTCCCTCGGGAACGCGCACGATGTCGACCTGGAGTTCACGCATCAGGACGACGGCAGCTGGACCTACGACGCCACCGTGGACGGCGCGGAGGTCTCGGGAGGCACGCCGGGGGATCCGCCCCAGAACATCGGCTCCGGCACCCTCGTCTTCGACACCTCGGGGCAGCTCGACGAGGGCGCCAGCTCGATCACCGACTTCGATGTGAACTTCGAGGGCGCCGATCCCCAGACGATCGCGATGGACTTCGCGGGCTCGACGGGGGTGAACCAGCCCAGCAGCATCGAGTTCGTCGACCAGAACGGCCAGGCCCCCGGAGACCTCGCCTTCGTCACCGTGGAGCCCGACGGGACCATCAGCGGCTCCTTCTCGAACGGCGACACCCTGGCGCTGGGGCAGCTCGCGCTGGCGCTCTTCCAGGCCACCGACCGCCTCGACGCGATCGGGGGCAATCTGTACCGCCAGGGCTCCGGCACGGACGAGCCGGCGATCGGTGTGGCCAACGCCGGCGGCCGTGGTGAGATCTTCTCCGGGGCGCTGGAGCAGTCCAACGTGGACCTGACCAACGAGTTCACGCAGATGATCACCACGCAGCGCGGCTTCCAGGCCTCCAGCCGCACGGTGTCCACCGCCAACACGCTGCTCGGCGAGCTGGTGAACCTGGGTCGATGAGCCGGCGGCTGCTGGCGCGTGAGGCGGCGCGTCTGCAGAAAATGGTCAACGTCCGGCGCCGCTCCTAGCATGGCGGCGCCGGGCGAGCTGTGGTCGCGCCGGGCTGATCCGAGGCAAGGCGGAGGCGCGGCGAGTGGATCTGGCTACCCTCATCGGACTCATCGGCGGCGTCGGCGTCATGGTGGCGGCCATCCTCACCGGTGGCAGTCCCGGACTCTTCGTCGACCTGGCCTCCTGTCTCATCGTGGGCGGGGGCACCATCGCCGCGACGCTGATCCGGTTTCCGCTCAAGACCTGCTTCGGGGCCTTCCGGGTGGCGCTCAAGGCGTTCCGCTTCCGGGTGGAGTCGCCCCTGACCATCATCAAGCAGTCGGTCGAGCTGGCCGCCATCGTGCGCCGCGAAGGCCTGCTCGCGCTCGAGAGCCAGAAGGTCGACAACCCGTTCCTCGCCAAGGGGCTCCGGCTCTGCGTCGATGGCCTCGAGCCCGAGTTCGTGCGCAAGCTCCTGACCGAGGACATGGAGAAGACCGTCGAGCGTCACGAGAGCGGTCAGGCCATCTTCAAGGCGGTGGGTGAGGCCGGACCCGCGATGGGCATGCTGGGGACGCTCATCGGCCTGGTCCAGATGCTCGCCAACATGGACGATCCCAAGGCCATCGGCCCCGCCATGGCCGTCGCCCTGCTCACGACCTTCTACGGTTCGGCCATCGCCAACCTGATGGCGCTCCCCATCGCCGACAAGCTCAGCGTGCGCACCCAGGAGGAGGCGCTGAACAAGACCCTCATCATCGAGAGCATCGCGTCCATCCAGGAGGGCCGGAACCCGCGACTGATGGAGGAGCTCCTGATGTCCTTCCTGCCCGGCTCGATGCAGGCCGAAAAGACCGAGGGGTAGGCGCGGAGATGGCGAAGCGCAAGAAGCCTCAGCCCGTTGGAGCGCCGGCGTGGATGGCGACCTTCGCCGACATGGCGACCCTGCTGATGAGCTTCTTCGTCCTGTTGCTGGCGTTCAGCGAGATGGACGTCGTGAAGTACAAGGCCGTGTCGGGCTCCATGAAGAAGGCCCTCGGGGTGAAGACCGACAGCTTCGAGGTGACGCTGCCCGAGGGGCCGCCCTCGGAGCAGGCCGATCTGCGCGGCGTGGAGGAGCCCAAGGAGCAGAAGGAGGTCGGCACCGTCGAGGTGGAGCACGACCTGGAGAAGCTCAGCCCTGAGGCCTTGCTCATCCGCCAGCGCTTCGCCGAAGAGCTCGAGGACAAGCGCCTCGAGATCGAGGTGCTGCCCGACCGCATCATCATCCGCCTGCCGGAGCAGGGGGTGTTTCCCTCGGGAAGCGCCGCGCTCGACGACTCGTTCTTGCCCATCCTGGGCAAGATCCGCGGCGAGCTGGCCGAGATCCCCGGCAGCATCGTGGTCGCCGGCCACACCGACGACGTGCCCATCGCGACCGCGCGCTTCCGCTCGAACTGGGATCTCTCGGCCGCTCGTGCGTCGTCGGTCGTCCACGTGCTGCTCTCGCCCGAGGCCGACGACGAGTACATCGACCCGCGTCGCGTCGTGGCCCAGGGCTACGCCGACACCCGCCCCCTGGTGCCGAACGAGGACGCCGAGTCGCGGGCGCGAAACCGGCGGGTCGACATCATCCTGGCGCCGCCGCGGCTCCGGGCTCAGCCCGAGTGAGCCCGGCGCAGGCCGGCCGCTGCCACGCCAGCGACGGGTCGGAGCCCGCCCGGGTGCTCGGGCTGCCGACCGGGGTTCCGGCGGCGCCCGCCCGTCAGGCGCCGCGCGCTCAGCGCTGGGCGTACCGCCTCAGCGCCCGCGCGCGAGCGCTCATCTGGCCCAGGTTTCCGCGCAGCTCGTCGCGAAACGCCACCATGCGCTCCTGCAGACGGTGCTCTCGCTCGCGGATGGACTCCGACTCTCCCTGGGCCGGCGGCGACTGCGCCACCGCGCGCCGCAGGCGGTCGATGGCCTCCTCGCGCGCGCCCACCAGCTCGGTCACGCGCTCGACGTCCGCGTCGAGGATGGCCGACTCGAAGCGCTCGTAGAACGCGTGCAGCTCGTCGATGGCGGCCCGCGTCTCGGCGACCGGACCCAGTGCATGCAGCGCGTTCATCGCACACCCCCGGCCGCCTGCGGGGAGGACCCCTGCTTCTCGGCGCGCGCCTTGAGGATGGCCTCGACCCAGGTCTCACGCATCTCGTCCACCTGCGTGCGCACCCGCTCGAGGATGGTCACGTCGCGCTCGGCCTGGGCGCGCAGCATCAGCATCGACCAGGCGAAGTAGGTGTTGTCCAGGCTCTTCACCAGCTCCGGTGCGACGCTCGCGCGCAGCGTGGACTGGAGGTAGGCCACGATATCCAGCGCCCGGCCGAGCTTCTCGCCGGTACCCTTCGGGTCTCCGGCGCTCAGCGCTCGGGCGGCCTCCTCCATGAAGCGGAGGATGCCGTCGTAGAGCATGACGATGAGCTCTCCGGGATCGGCGTTCTCGAGCCGCTGCCGCCTGTACGTGTCACGTGCGTTCATCTCATCTCCCCTGCGATGCCGGATGGCGCGAGCGCGCTCAGAAGTTCAGGAGCCCCGCCAGCGCGTTGCCCTGCGACTGGATCGAGGCGGTGGCGGTCTCGAGGGCCGTGTACTGGGCCACGAGCCGCGTGTTCATCTGCTCCAGCCGCCCCTCGAGGGTGGTGATCTGGTCGTCGATGCGGTCGATCTGCGAGTTGAAGGACTTCTTCTGGAGCGTGAAGAGGCCCGTCGAGGTGTCCGTGTAGAGGTCGATCTTCTTGGTGAGCGCCGCGGCGAGCCCGGTGTCCTGCTGGACGAAGAGGTCGGCGACCGCGTCGGGGTCGGCGTCCAGGGCGGCGTCGAGCACGCCGTCGTTGATCGCCAGCTTGCCGGTCCCGTCGGTGCGGATGCCGAGCTGGGCGAGCGACGAGTAGGCTCCCGACGCGCCAGTGACCGCGCCCGAGATGATGCTCACGAAGTCCGAGCGGAGGCCGCGCACCGCGGAGACGCTGGCCAGCGAGGTGGCCCGGTTGGTGTCCTCGTCCACGGCCAGCTCGTCGCGCAGCATCCCGATGACGTCGTTGTAGGCGTCGACGAAGGACTTGATGTTCTCCTTGGTACCGGCGCGGTCGTTGGAGACATCCAGCGTGATGGTGCCGGTCTCGAAGAGCTCGAGGGTGACGCCGCGGATGGCGTCGGTCACCTTGTTGGTCTGCGACGTGACCGCCAGGCCGTCCACCGTGAAGGCGGCGTTCTGGGCCGTCGAGATCTCGGTGAGCCCCAGCGCCTGCCCGCTCGCGCCCGTCGACGTCTCGGTCAACGACACGGCGTCGCTGGCGTTGGCGGTGGTGTAGCCCGAGCCGCGCTGCGTGACCTGGAGGTAGTAGCCCCCAGACCCGTCATGGATGATCGTCGCGTCCACACCGGCCGACGCCGACGTGATCTTGTCGGCGACCTGCGTCAGCGTGTCGCCTTCCTCGATGGTGACGTCGACCGCGGTGCCGCCGTTGACCGAGATGGACATCGTGCCGGCGGTGACCTCGGCGTCGCGCGAGTCGAACACCGCCGAGCGGTTCTTCTCGCCTCGGGCCAGCGCCGTGACCTCGATCGCGTAGGAGGCCGAGGCGGCGCTGGAGTCAGCGCTCGCCGACACCAGGTCGGCGTTGGACGAGTTGGCGGTCAGCGAGAGGATGTCGTTGCGGCTGCCCAGCGTCTCCATCGCGGTCTTGAGCGTCGCGAGCTTGGAGGTGACGTTGCCGAGCTTCGAGATCTTGGTCTGGACCTGGGAGCGCGAGTTCTGGAGCGAGTCGATGGGGACGCGCCTGGCGGCGAGCAGGGCGTCGATGATCGCGCCCGAGTCGACACCGGAGGCCAGGCCGAGAATGTTGAACATGATGCGTACCCCTTCTCGAAGTGCCGACGCGGCGGGCTGGGGAGCCCCCCCGGCGCTTGCCGGAGGGGCTCCTCAGCCGACCTCGTGCGAAGACGACTAGCCCAGCAGACGGAGGGCGAGCGCCGGGATCGAGTTGGCCTGCGCGAGGACCGACACACCGGCCTGCTGCAGCACCTGGGCGCGCGCGAAGTTCGCGCTCTCGGAGGCGACGTCGGTGTCGCGGATCTGGCCGACCGCCGCGCCGTAGTTCTCGACCGTGCGGCCGAGGTGCGTCGAGGCCTGGGTCAGGTGGTTGATGGCCGCGCCCAGGTCGGAGCGGTAGTTCGCCAGGGTGTCCAGCGCTCCGTCGATGGAGTCGATGGCGCTCTGCGAGTTGGTCAGCGTGTCCACCGACGCCGAGTTCACGGCGAGGGCGGTGGAGTCCACGTCACCCAGCAGGATGGTGATGCGGTCGTTGGCCGAGTTGCGGGTGCCGACCTGGAAGGTCATGTTGCCCGCGCCGTCGCCCGCGGTGCCGTCGAGGAGGTGGATCCCGTTGTACTCGACCGTGTTGGACACGCGGTCGATCTCCTGGACCAGGTCCTGGAACTCCGTGTTGAGGAACCCTCGCTCGGAGTCGGACAGGGCGTCGGTGGCAGCCTGGACCGCCAGCTCGCGCATACGCACCAGCATGTCGGAGACGGACTGGTACCCGGACTCACCGGTCTGGAGGACCGACACGCCGTCGTTCGCGTTCCGCAGCGCCTGCTGGAAGCCGCGGAGCTGGGCGCGCATGTTCTCGCTGACCGCCATGCCGGCGGCGTCATCGGCGGCCGACTGGACCCGCAGCCCCGAGGACAAGCGGGCGATGGACTTGGACATCATCGCGCTGGTGCCGGCGAGGTTGTTCTGGGCCGAGAGCGACCCGACGTTCGTCAGGATTGCAAGTGGCTGAGCCATTTTCTTCACTCCTGCACCGGCTCAACCGGCGCTCACGGGAAGTCAGCGGCTGACTTGCGACCCCTCTCCCCGAGGGGCTGTCGTCTCCGCTCACCCCCTACATCGTGAGCGCTCGTCACTTGCTTAAAGCGACGCGAAACAACTGTTCAATTAGCGGTGTGCTTGGCCCGCAGCAGCTCGCGCTGCCGGCGCATCACATAGGTGGTGATCGACTCGCTGGCCGCCTCGAAGAGCGCGGAGCCCCGGTCGTAGTCCACGCCGATGCGCTGACCCTCGTTCCACGGTGCCCGGTAGCGCACCAGGCCGGCGACCCGTGCGACTTCCTTATAAGGAGGCAGCTCGAGCGCGAGGGTGACCCGCGAGCCGACCCGCACCACCCCGGCGGTGGCCTCGGGCAGGACGAAGCCCACGCCCGTGACCGAGATGTCCTCGACCGTACCGACGAGCGGCGGGAGATCGCCGTCGGTCTGGAGCGCGACCGCCACCGGCTCGTCCGGTGTGGGGTGCACGACCATCGCGATGGGTTCGCCGTCGGCCGGCTGCACGCGGTAGGCGAAGCGACGGTTGAAGACCGAGCCGATGCCCGCGTCGAGCAGGGCCTGGAACTCGCCGACCTCCGCGAAGTGGAGCGTGACCCGCGTCTGCGGGCCCTCCTCGAGGACGCGCTCGACGTGTGCCCGGGCGTGCACCGGCCCGGACAACGCCGGCGAGCGGATGGTGACGCTCAGACGGTCACCGCCGTCGAGCTCGGGCACCGAGCGGCGCGGCGCTGCGACGGCGATGCTGCGCTCGCCCAGGTCGACCATGCGCGCATGGAAGCGGCGACCGTCAGGCAGCTCAACCTCCGCCTCGATGGCGGGAGGGTCGCGATCGGCTTGGGTCATCGGGTCTCCGGGAGTCTGGGCACGGCCGCAGCGATTGTGCCGCGCCCCACCCGCCCCGCAAGAAAGAGCGCCCTCCGAGCCTCGCGCCGGCCCTCATCCGGGCATGGCGCGCGCGGCCGGACGACCTGCCCGCGTCCCTCAGCCGGCGAAGGAACCGAACGCCGCCGACATCAGGCGGCGACTCACCTCGGAGACCGACTGCATCGTGTTGGTGGCCGCGGTGAACTCGGTGACCAGCGCGGCGAAGTCGCCGTCGATCATGCTGCCGCGGCGGGTCTGGAGCGCCAGCTTGTTGCTGGCGGTCAGCGTGTCCATCGCGTCGAGCACCTGGATCCGGGTCCCGAGCGCGGTCAGGCGCGGCACGAAGGTGTCGAGCTGCCCCTGCACGGCCTCCTGGGAGGCCTGGATCCCTGCGAGATCGTTGTTCCGGAGCGCCGTGGCGAAGTCCTCGAGCACCTTGAAGACCTGGTCGGAGTCGCCGAAGCTCTGGTCGCCGACGATCGCCGCGTCGAACATGGCGCCGGGCGCGATCTCGATCATCCGGCCGGCGTCGCCTCCCAGGTACCCGCCCGCTGCCGGGTAGGGCTGGGAGCCGTCCCGTGTGCCGCCGTAGAGGTAGCGGCCATCCTCGAGCTGCGTGTTGGCCAGCCGGCGCATCGCCTCGATCTGCTGGTCGACCGCGAGCGCCGCCGAGGCGCGATCCGTCGCCGAGAGCGAGCCGTTGCTCATCTGGATGGCGAGCTCGAGCGAGGAACCGAGCACGTCGATGCCCGCGCGCAGCCCCGACTCGCCCAGCTCCAGGTCGGTACGCACGGTCTGGCGTGAGCGCTCGGCGGACTCCATCGAAGCCAGCATCCGGTCGGCGCGCATCACGCGGGCCGCCAGCGCCGGGTCGTCGGATGGCTTCTCGATGGCGCGCTGCGAGCTGGCCCGGGACGCCGCCTCGAGCATCCGCGTCTGCGCCGCGGAGCTGTTGCGCTGAATCGAGGTGAAGATCATGGAATCGGAGACGCGCATGCTCAGGGCCTGGGTGCGGATGGACTCGGCGCGGGCATGTTCATGGCAGGCATCAACCGAGCATGTCGAGGAGGGCGCTGGTCATCGCGTCCGCCCGCTGGGCGACGGTCGCCGACGCCTGCAGGGCCACCTCCGCCTGGGCGACCCGCTGCAGCTCGTCGTCGGTGTTGACGCCGCTCTCCGACGCGATGAGGGACTCGACCTGGCTCACCGACGCTTCCTCGATGGCGGCGCCGGTGTCCGCGTTGTTGATGCTGCGGGCCATGGTGAAGACCAGGGTGTCGTACGCCTGTAGCACCGAGGCGCCGTCGGCCATCACGCCTTCCTGGTCGGGGATGCCCAGCAGCGCCAGGACGTTGGCGTTGTCGGTGGGTCCGGACGAGGTCGCCCCGCCGGTAGCGATGAGCGAGGGATCGGCGACGATGCTCTCGCTCACCTGGATCCTGCCGGCGGCGCCGACGGCGCTGGTCAGCGGCGTGAAGAAGGGCCCGCCCGGCTGGCCGTCGGGCGTGGTGCCGGACTGGTGCTGGGTGTTGAAGGCCTGGACGTAGGCGAAGGCGATCTCGTCGAGGCGCGCTTGGGCCGGGCCGAGCTGGTCATTGTTCGCGTTGATGAGCCCACCGAGCCGCCCGCCGAGCGGCGCGATGCTGCTCACGGTCTCACCGCTGGGCTTGGTGATGGACACGCCGATCGAGTAGTCGGGGGGCGTGCCCGTAGTGGCGACCTCGAGGGTCGAGGCTCCGGCGCCGGTCACGAGGGGACGGCCACCGGCCGTGAACACCCGGACGTCACCGTCGGCCTGACGCACCACCTGGATCTCCACATCGCTCGACAGGGAGGTCAACAGCGCCTCCCGCTGGTCGACCAGCCCGACGAGGTCCTCGGAAGAGCCGACGTTGCTCCGGATGCGGGCGTTCAGGTCGGCGATCTGCTGCGTCGCCGTGTTCACCGCGTCGGCGGTGTCCCGGGCCTGCCCGAGGGCGGCGCGGGTCGCGTCGCCGAGCTGGGCGCTCGTGGTCGCGAACACGGTGGCCAGCGACTTCGCGGCGCCGATGACTCCCTGGCGCTCGGCCGAGCCGGCCGGCGTGACCGAGAGGTCCTTCAGCGCCTGGGTGAACGCCGTGAACGCCACGCTCACGCCCGAGCCGTCCAGGTCGTTGAGCGCGGTCTCGGCGACCTGCAGCGCGGCGAGCTGACCCTCGTGGAAGCCCAGGCGGGATTGCCCGCTCATCAGGCTGCGGGCGAGCACCGTGTTGCGGATGGTCTGGGCCGGTCCGACGATGACGCCGAGGCCGGCCGCACCGCCCGCCTGGAAGTTGGGCACGCGGCGGGCGAAACCCGGCGTCTGCGCGTTGGCGATGTTGAAGGCGGCGAGCGACGCGAGGCTGCGACCGGCGTTGATGCCGGCGTTGCCGATGCTGAAGATCTCCTGAAGTGTGGCCATGGTCGTTGTGCTCAGACGCTCGTGAGGAGGTCGCGCTTGGTGATGGGATCAGGCCGCTTTCGGCCATGGGAGGTGTAGGTGTCTGCGGGCGTCAGCCCGCGAGCGTCCCCGCCGGTCAGCGAGGACAGCCACGCCCGGAGCACGTCGGCTCCGCGCGCGGACATGAGCGCGGTCATGGCCTGGAGCTCGCGGAGAGCGCCGGCCAGGGAACGAAGACTGCCCGCACGGTCGAGCAGGCTCGTCCGAGCGGGTTCGGGGACGCGCATCGCCAGGCTCGTGACGGTGAGGTCCGCCGCCGGCGTGAGGCCGAGGGCGGAGGCCGCGTCGAGGATGGCGCTCCGGCACACCTGCTCGTGTGCCTCGAGCCGGCGCGTGAGGGCCAGCTTCTGCTCGACGCATGCGGGGAGCTCGTGGGCCTCGAAGGCGAGCACGTGCGCCTGCTCTCGTTGTGACGCCTCGACGAGGTCTCGCATCAAGACGATCTCCTCGTCGAGCGCCACGCAGAGTGCCTGGAGCCGTGCCGATTCCATCGGCCTAGAGCTCCTCGAACGCGTCGTGCAGCAGCCGGTCCGCCAGCGCCTCCGCATCCACCTGGTAGCTGCCCGAGGCAACGGCGGCCTTCAACTCATCGACATGGTGCTGATCGAGCTGTCGGATCTCGATCTTGCCGGTGTCGAGGAGCTGGCGGGCGACGTCGATGCTCCGTGCGACGGTCGCAGGGGGTGCGTTGTTGCGCGCCTGGGCCGAAGACGCGTCTCCCGCCGGCACCACTCGGGTGACCGTGGGGGCGCCAGCGCCCTTGGAAGGAATCGCATTGTCCAGTGGCCGTGTCGTATCCATGGTGTTTTACCTCTCAGGCTGTACACGCAGCCGTCATCCCTCACATCGGGATGCTTCAGCGCCAACTTAAAGGGGCGAGAAAAAATCGTCTGCACCCTGTCAATCGTCTGCACCGAGCAAGGCGCGCAAGCGGGAGGACGCGTCAGCGTCATCGAGCCAGGGGTCTTCCTGGGGGGGCAGATCCTGCCCCAAGGGGCGTAGCGTGTCGCCCGGGATCGTAGCAGATGTGCCGTCGGACCGCCCGAACGAGGGCGCGCTAGCGGAGGCCTGCCACGAGGGGATCGACGCGACGTGCTCGTGGACGCGCGGTACCGGCGGCTCATCGAAGAGCGCCGCCACCCCGATGCCCCCCGAGCGCGCCAGGTGCTCACCCATCGCCTGCTCCACCATGTGATCGTAGAGGCCGTCGGCCGAGCTGTCGGGAAAGAGCCCGGACTTCGGCACCGTGGCGCGCATCGAGACGAAGAGCTGCTGCAGCAGGATGGCCTCGAAGGCCTCGCCCATGGAGGACGCGCCGGTCGCGCGCTCCAGGTCGGATGCGTCGGGAGCGGGGCGCAGCCCCGGGCCCATCGCTACCAGGCCGACCTTCGGGTCCATCACAGCACGACCAGCTCGGCGTGGATGGCCCCCGCGGCGTGCATCGCCTGCAGGATCTCGACGAGATCCCGAGGGCTGGCCCCCAGCGCGTTCAGCGACCGCACCACGGCCTGCAGCGTCGTCGCCGGCGCCACCATCTTCAAGGGCGGCCCGCCCCGCTCCGCGGTGATGCGCGAGCTGGGGACGATGGCCGTCTCGCCCGCCGCCAGCGGCGCCGGCTGGACCGCGACCGGCCGCTCCTGCACCTCGATGGTCAGCGGGCCGTGCGACACGGCCACGGCGCCGATCTGCACGTCCTCGCCCATCACCACGGTGCCGGTACGCCCGTTGATGACCACGCGCGCCGGGAAGTCCGGCGTCAGCGTGAGCACCTCCACGTCGGCGATGAAGCTGGCTACGGCGTCCTGGCGGCCCGCCGGGACGGTGACCTCGACCACGCCCGCGTCCACGGCCCTGGCCATGCCCGCGGCGCCTCCGAGCGCTGGCGCCGCGCCTTCCACGGCCTGCGCGACGGCCTGGGCCGTGGCGAAATCGGGCCGGTCGAGCTGGATGCGCAGGACCCCGCCCTCGGCCAGCTCGAGCGGAACGGAGCGCTCGACGATGGCGCCGCTGGGGATCCGGCCCACGTTGAGGTGGTTCTGCACCAGGCGGCTGCCCGAGCGCCCGACGGCGCCGAAGCCCCCGACCTGGATGGGTCCCTGAGCCATGGCGTAGGTCTGGCCGTTCACCGCCAGCAGCGGCGTCAACACCAGCGTCCCGCCCTCCAGGCTGCGCGCGTCGCCGATGGCGCTCACCGTCACGTCGATGGGCGTGCCCGGCTTGGCCAGCGCGGGCAGGGTCGCGGTGATCATCACCGCCGCCACGTCGCGGAGGATGAGATCCTTCGGGTCCACCCGCACGCCCAGCCGCGACAGCATCGAGGACAGCGACTGCAGGGTGAACGCCGAGCGTTGGGTGTCGCCCGTTCGATCGAGACCGATGACCAGGCCGTACCCCACGAGCTGGTTGCCGCGTACCCCCGCCGCCCTGCCGATGTCCTTGATCCGGACGGCCTGGGCCGGGAGCGCGAACACCACCAGGAGGAGGGCGGCCAGACCGAGCGCGCGCAGGGACCTCACGGCCTCACCTCCACGGTGGTGGCGTCGACGACGCGGCCACGAACGATGCGCCCGGTGGCGCCGACGCGCAGCCTGACCAGCTCGCCCACGGCACCCCGCTCCAGCGTCTCGCCGCGGGCCCGCACCGAGAGGGCCCCGTCGGCGATGAGCACCTCGACGCTGTCGCCCCGCTGCACCACCGAGGGCGCCACCAGCCACGCGTCGTCCAGGGCCTCGCCGGCCCGGAAGTCACGGCGGGGCGCCTTGCCCACGGCGGCGCCGCCCTCCGTCAGGAGCCCCGGCCGCAGCGGCCGCAGCGCCACGGCGACGTCATCGGGGGCGATCGTGCGGCCCCGCTCGAGAGGCTGCACCGCGATGAGCGCCGGGACCCGCACCTCCACCGGGGCGCTCACCCAGGTCCACGCCTCGCCCCCGCCGCGGAGGGACAGCCGCGCGCGCGCCGAGACCCTCGACAGCCCACGCTCGCCGGGGGGGAGCTCCACTCCGCTCAGCCGCAGCGCTCGCTCCAGCAGGTCTCGGTCGGCGATGCGCAGCTCGCCCACCTCCACCTGCGCCTCGGGCGGGAGCGCGGCCCGCTGCCGCACCGCGTCGCCGAGCGCAGCGCGCAGCTCGACCTCGGCCGGCGACGCCGCGGGGACGGTGCTCGCGCTCAGGGCGAGCGCGGTCAACAGCGGAAGGACGGTGGTCATCAGGCGGGATCCTCGCGTGGCGTGGGGGCCTCAGCGGAGCTGGGTGGTGGTCTGCAGCATCTCGTCCGACGCGCGGATGACGCGCGAGTTGATCTCGTAGGCGCGCTGCGCGGCGATGAGCTCGATCATCTCCTCCACCACCACGACGTTGGAGCCCTCGAGAGAGCCCTGGGAGATGACGCCCAGGCCCAGCTCGCCGGGCAGGCCGTCCAGCGGCTCGCCGGCCGCCGAGGTCGCCTGGTAGAGGCTGTGTCCCAGGCTCTTCAGACCGGCCGGGTTCACGAACTGGGTCAGCTCGATCCGGCCCACCTCCAGCGGCTCGATGTCGCCCGGCTGCAGCGCCTTCACCGTGCCGTCCTGCTCGACCGTGATGGCCGTCGTCTCGGGCGGCACCGAGATGGGCGGGTCCAGCGGCCGCCCCTCGATCGAGACGATGCGGCCGTCGGAGTCGAGCTTGAACGCGCCCGCGCGGGTGTAGGCCACCGTGCCGTCGGGCATGGCCACCCGGAAGAAGCCGGCGCCCTCGATCGCCAGGTCGAGCTGGTTCTGCGTCTGGAGCAGGTCGCCGCCGGTGAAGATCTTCTGGGTGGCGATCGGGCGCGTGCCCTGGCCTACCTCCAGCGGGATGGGCGAGCCCTCGGCCTCCACCGTGTCGCTGCGCCGCGCCGCGCGGATCTCCTGATAGAAGAGATCCTGGAACTCGGCCCGGGCCTTCTTGAAGCCGGTCGTGTTCACGTTGGCCAGGTTGTTGGCGATGACGTCGATGTGAAGCTGCTGGGCTTCCATCCCCGAGGCGGCGCTGTGCAGGCTGCGGATCACGTGTTGCTCCGGGTCAGCGCGGCAGGGCCGCGGCGGTCTGGTCCATCTCTCGGTAGGTGCTGATGACCTGGTGGAGCGTCTCGTAGTGGCGCTGCACCTCGATGAGCTCGGTCATCATCTGGACGGTCGGGGTGTTCGACTCCTCGACGAAGCCCTGCATGACCGTCACCTCGCCCGGGGCGGACGACGGCTCGCTCGGCGGGATGAAGAGGCCTGCCGAGTCGCGGTCCAGCGTGCCGGCCAGGTCCACCCGCGCGAGGCCGAGCTGCCCGATGCGCAGCTCGCCCGAGCGGATGGTCCCGTCGGGGTCCACCTCGGGCACGCGGTCGATGGGCAGGTGGATGCGCGAGCCCTGGGCGTCCAACACGGGGAGGCCGGTCTGGGTGCGCAGCGCGCCGTCGGGGCCCATCATCAGGCGCCCGTTGCGGGTCAGTCGCTCGCCCGCGCTGGTCTCGACGCGCAGGAAGGCCGGCCCGGACAGGGCGATGTCCATCGGGTTGTTGGTCTGGACCAGCGGCCCCTCCTCGAGCCGGGCGCTCGGCTCGTCGGCCTGGACGAAGCCCTTGTCCGCGTCGACCGGGCGATCGCCCCGCTCCTGGTCCATGACCTCGTGGAAGGAGACCGCGGATCGCTTGAACCCTGGCGTGCGAGCGTGCGCGAGGTTCTGGGCCAGGACCTCCATCTGCGCGAGGCGGCTGACGGTGCCGGAGGCCGCTACGTACATGCCATTTGCCATCGATCTCGCTCCTGGGGCGCCTGGGCGGCGCCCGAACCGCTCTCAGCGAGCGCTCACCGGTGATGGAGAGCAATCCCCGTGCCAGCGCCCGATGCCTGTGTTCATGAGGCCTTCCGGGCGCGCCACCCGGCACCGTGCCGGGCAGGCCCGGCCGAAGCTGCCGGGTACGCTGCCGAGCCCCCTCACGGTGTCCCCTTGGGTGCGCGGTGCGCGGCGGAGTCCTCCTCGAGGCGCCGCTGCTCGAGCGCCATGGCCTCGCTGCGGCGTCGCGTCTCGACGTAGGCCGCGACGTGCGCGGCCCGGAGGTGTCGCCGACCGGCCTGGCGAAGCTGGTCGCGGCGCGTGTCGAGCTGCCCCTGGCTGTCCTCGAGGGCGCGATCGAGGTGCAGCATCCGCGCCCCGTCCGCCAGGCGCGCGTCGTCCAGCAGCGCCAGGCGCTGCGCGGGGATCGCCTCGCCCGACCCGCGGAGCTGGTCCCGCCCGGCGGCCTGGGTGCGGACCTCGGCCTCCCGTCGAGCCGCCAGCTCCGACACCTGCCCGCGGGCGCGCGCCTCCTGGTGCTGCACCTGCTTGCGCCTGAGCTCGGCCGCCCGCAGGAGGAGCTGGGTGATGCGCTGACCGGAGGCGTCGACCTTCATCTAGAAGGGCCTGATGAAGTCGAGGCCGCGCTGCAGCCAGGGCGGGTCGAGCTTCTCCGTCACCACCCCGCGGCCGGTGAACTCGATCTCGGCGTCGGCGATGAGGTAGGACGCGACGCTGTTGTCCTGCTGGATGTCCACCGGCCGGATGAGCCCGCTGATGTAGAAGTGGTGCTCCTCCGAGTTCACCAGCACCACCCGGTGGCCCTCGATGAAGAGGTTGCCGTTGGGCAGGACCTCGCGCACCAGCGCCGGCACGGTCGCCTCCAGTTTCTCGGTGCGGCTGGTCGAGCCCTCCCCGCGGAAGGTGGAGCCCGAGCCGAGGCTGAGCAGCTCGTTGCCGTTGTCGAGGATGGCGCCCAGCTTGCTCATCAGCCCGAGGAAGGCCGAGATGTTCATGTGGGTGTCCGAGCTGCGGGACAGGTCGGTGGAGGCGCCACGCTGGGCGTCGGCGCGCTCGCTGACCCGCACGGTGACGATGTCGCCTTTGCGCATCGCCCGGTGGTCGGTGGCGAGGAAGCTGACCGCGTGGGTGGGGTTGAACAGCGAGCCCGGCGTCGTCGCGTGGTCGAGATCGTCGAAGGTGACCGGGCTCTGGTAGTCCCGCTGCTTCGGGGTGTAGCCGCGGATGTGCGAGACCTTGCAAGCGCTGGTGCCCGTGGCGATCGCCGCCAGGAACAGGAGAGCGTGTGGGAGTGGGGTGCGCACCGGGAGACCTCCGCGCGTCGGCGAGACGCAGGCCCGCGTCGCCGCAGGTATCGAGCAAGGCCCATGCCAGCCACTCCGCGTCGGTAATGGCGCGATATGCAACGGAAATCAGCCGGAGGGTGCCCGGCAAGACCTGCCGGGTACCCGGCAGGAGCGGCAGGCGGTGCCGAGGGGAGGGGCGAGGTCGCCAGGCGGCCGCGCGACCGCCTGTGTCCCCGCCTTGGAGATCTCCGCAGGCTCGGTTAACCTGAAGGTCACGCTCTGCCCCGACCGGCTCGGAGGGACGAAGATGCGAAATGACACTCCGGCCCGTCTCAAGCGCCTGGCCATCGCCCGCGAGCGGGTCGCTCGCGCCCAGCGCGCGCGCGCCGAATCGCAGCTCCGGGGTGCCGAGGAGGCCATCGAGGTCCTCGACGCCGCGCAGCTCGAGGCCGAGGCCGAGATGCGAGCCGCCAGTCCGAATCTGCACGCCCCGACGCTGAGCGTGCTCGAGGTCGGGCGCGAGGTGTATGGCGAGCATCGCGGGCTGGCGACGCAGACCCGCGACGAGAGCCAGGTCGCCCGCGACGCGGCCGTGGTCGTCCACGACGAGCGGCTGGGGAACGTCAACCTCCGCGAGAAGCTCTACGAGGAGCACCGGCGCCGCCGCCGCGCCGAGGTGGAGAAGCGCTTCCAGCGGGAGATCGACGATCTCGCGTCCCGGCGCGGGGGCGGCTGAGCGCGCGGCCGGTCGCCTCGGAGCCCGCAGCCCCTACCGCGCGGGAGCGGCCGATCCCGGACGGACCCGGCGGCGCCGCTCGGGCGCGATGGTCTCTGCGCGCCCGTCCTCGTCCACCCAGGGCCACCGCGGTCCGGTGTCGACGCAGGCGGGCCGATCGGCCGAGGCACAGTAGACCCGCAGGTGGATGTGGTCGTCGTGGGCCGTGCTGTCCGACGGCTGGTGGAGGACGCGCTCGGCCCGCGCGAGCAGCGCGGGGTGCTCGCCGCGTCGCCGGGCGTGCGCCAGGAGCAGCCTGGCGAGCGGCTCGGCGATGAAGAGGTACTGGACGGCGGGCCGTCTGCTGGCCAGCAGCGTGCGGATCATCCACCAGGTGCGCGGCACGTCCAGCCGCAGGCTGCACCCCTCGGCCACGCAGCGCCCCCGGCCGTCGAAGGCGCGAAAGCCGGGGCTGGGGACGCTGCGGCCGCGCGCGTCCCGCACGTAGAAGAGGAGGTCCACGTCCCGGCCGGAGCGATGGGACGCGTGACGCGCGACGGCGCCGCCGCCCTCGACGCTGGCGTCGCCGATGACCATGGGGGCTCCCGGCACGGCCCGGGCGACGGTGCGCGCGGCGCGGGCGATGAGCGCAGCCAGCTCCAGGCTCGCGTAGTTGGTGCCGCGGGTGCGCACCGGCCCGGCGAAGCGGTGCCACGTCCCCGCGAGCGGCAACCGGAAGCCGCCCTCCAGGCGCCCCTCGGCCGTGGTCCCCACCGAGGCGGCAGCGGCGGGCCGCGCACCGACGGCGCTCAAGGCCAGAGCGGCCGCGCACGCCGCTGGCAGAGCGCGGTTCACGTCCGCTCGGCGGCCTCGAGCACGGCCCTGAGATCGGTGACCGCCGCCTTGTGGATCTGGCAGACCCGGGCCTCGGTGACCTCCAGGATCTCCCCGATCTCCTTGAGCTTCATGTCCTGGAAGTAGTAGAGCGAGAGCACCTGCTGGTGCCGCTCGGGGAGCTGGCGGATGGCGTCCACCAGGATCAGGCGCAGGGTCGAACGGTCGATGCGCGTGGCGGCCAGCTCGGCGCGCAGGTCGGGCATCTCGTCGTTCTCGGTCGAGACGAAGCGCACCTGCTGCAGCTCGCGGCGCGTGGTGTGGAGCTGCTCGATGGAGATCCCGAGCGTGTCGGCGATCTCCTGCTCGGTGGGCTCCCGCCCCAGCTCGTTGGCCAGCTCGGCCACCGCGCGCTCGTAGGCGCGCACCTTGCGGCGCTGGGGCTGCGACATGGGGTCCAGGCGCCGCAGCTCGTCGAGGATGGCGCCGCGGATGCGGAACTCGGCGTAGGTGCGGAAGGGTCGCCCGCCGGCCGGATCGTAGTTCTCGCGCGCCTGGAGCAGCCCCATGATGCCGACCGAGATGAGGTCGTCCACGTCGACGACGCCCCCCGAGCTGTGCGCGAAGCGCCGGGCCACGCGCCGGACCAGGCCCGCGTGCTCGGCGATGATCTCCTCGGGAGTCGGGCGCTCGTCGTCACCGCCGGTCGGTCCCCCGCCCGCCGCGGCATAGGCGGCGTTGAGCTTGCGGCGCAGGGATTGAGGCTTCGTGGGTGGCATGCCGTCGGACACTATACCGAACCTCGTGCTTCGGCGCGCGATGCGTCGGCCGCGTCGGCCAGCAAGCGCGTCCAGAAGAGCTGCAGCCGGCCGTCCGGGCCCGTGGGCGCCGGACGGCTGAGGATGTCGTCTGCCAACCGGGTGATGGCCTGGCTGGCGGGGCACGCGGGATATGCGGTCACGAGCGGGAGCTGGGCCATCACGGCCTCCCGCACGTGAGGGTCGCGTGGGATGGTACCCACGAAGTCCAGGGCGACCGGAAGGAAGCGGGCGCAAAGGGACTCGAGCCGCTCGAACACGTCGCGGGCCTCGTCGCGGCCGACCACCTGGTTGAGGACCACGCCGACGCTGCGGACGCCGCACCTGCGGGAGAGCACCTTGATCATGGCGTAGGCGTCGGCGAGCGAGGTGGGCTCGGGCGTCGCGACGACCAGCACCTCCTGGGCGGCGCCGGCGAAGAAGCGCGCGTTGGACCCGATGCCGGCGGCCGTGTCGACCAGGACCGTGTCGAAGCGCTCGCCGAGGACGTCCACCGCCTCGAGCAGGTCGCGCTGGCTCCCGGCGGACAGCTCGCTCAGCTCGGCGACTCCCGAGCTGCCGGGCAGGATGGTGACGCCGTGCTCGGACTCGAGCAGCACCTCGTCGAGGCTGGCCTGCCCGCTGAGCAGGTGGCGCAAGGTGGCCCGGGGCTGCACGTCGAGCAGGATGTCCACGTTGGCCAGGCCGGTGTCGCCGTCGATGATGAGGACGCGACGGCCCTGGCGCGCGAAGGTGAGGGCCAGGTTCACCGTGAGGCTGGTCTTGCCGACGCCGCCCTTGCCGCTGGTCACGGCGATGACGCGCAGCGCGCGAAGGGGCCCGGGCTTGGAGGGGTGGCTCATCGCGTCACTCAGCGCGTGTCTCGAGGGAGGACTTCACGTCGCCCTGTCAGTTCGCGCGCGCGGCGATGCCGCGGGCGATGACGAGGGGGTCGAGCGCACGGCAGGCGTCGGGTACGTCCTGGCCGTCGCAGAGGTGGGAGATCGGGGCGCCTCCGCCCCACGCGGCGGACAGGATGGCGCCCGGGCCGCGCGCCTCGTCGACCTTGGTGACGATGACCGAGGCGAGGTCGCGCGGGGCGAAACGGCGCGCCACGGTGCGCACGTCCTGGGAGGAGGTCGCCGCAGGCACGGCGAGGTGGCGCTCACAGACGCCCTCGCCCAGGGTCGCGTCGAGCTGCGCCAGGGCGGCGTCGTCCCAGGGGCCCATCCCCGGCGTGTCGATGAGCACCAGATCCTTGTCGGCGAAGCGCTCGATGGAGCCGAGCAGGCCGCGGGCATCCCGGGCCTTGCGCAGCGGCAACCCGAGGATGCGACAGAAGGCCTCGAGGGACTCGAGACCGCCGATACGGCGCGTGTCGGTGGTGATGATACCCACCCGGACATTGTGGCCGAAGCTGGCCAAGGCCGCCAACTTCGCCACCGAGCGGGTCTTGCCGCTGCCGGTGGGCCCGACCAGGGCGGCGACGACGCGCTCCGGGCGCGCCCAGAGCGGCGGGGCGGGCTCCAGGAGCGCGAGGATCTCGGCCTCCACGTCGGGCTGGCGGGCGACGGCCAGGCCACGGTCGGGCGCTACCCGCTCGCGGGCTCGCGCGACCAGCGCGGCGGCGATGGCCGGCTCGACGCCGCCGGCGACGAGGCCGCGGACGTCGGGGTCTGCCTCCTCGGTGACGGTGGTCTGGCGGCGCGCGGCGCGTCGCAGCTCCTGGACCTCATCGCGGAGCTCGGCGATGGAGGCGGCGAGGCGGCGCTCCATGGCCGTCAGCGGGGTGTCGACGCGGCCGGCGGGCGCGGCGGCGCGGGTCGGCGCGGCGGCGGCGGCGCGCGGCGGCGCGGGTCGCGCGCGGCGGCGGCGAGCCCGGCGGGCGCGGGCGCCGCGGACACGGGCGGGGGGACGTCGGGGGAGCGGGGGGCCGTGGGGGCGGCGTTCTCGGGTGGCCAGGGGGCCGCCGCCTCCGGCGCGGGGCGCGTACGGTGCGACACCGGCAAGGGAGGAGGTCCGGCGGGGGCAGCAGCCGCCTCCGGGTGCGCCTCGGCGGAGGGCTGGAGCTGCGGGAGCCTGGCCGCCGTGACCGCGAAGCGCAGGGGCGCGTTCGGCTGGGCGCGGCGGATCTCGCGCGTGCCCAGGATGACGGCCTCAGGGCCCAGCGACTCGCGCACCTGCAGCATGGCCTCGCGGATCGAGCTGGCTTCGAAGGTCTCGGTCTTCATCGGGCGTCCCCCTCATCGGCGGCGCGGAGCGGGCGGCGCGGGGTGCGTGCCGGGCGCGGCGGCGGCGCGTGGCGGCGGGTGGATTGCGGGATCATCGGGGGAGGGCCTCCAGCGCTCATGACGTGGTCCGGCGGGCGCCTGCGGCTGCGGGGGGCGTCTCGACGCGTGCCCCGTCGAGGTGGAAGGTGGAGACCACGACCACCGGGACGTCGCGCGGCAGCTCGTCGTTGGCGATGACCCGGACCCGCGGCTCCTGGAGCACGACCCAGCGCGCCAGCGGATAGCGGAGGTCCGCCGGGACCTGCAGCACCGGGTGGCGCTCCATGTCCTCGCTGAGGCTGCGGTAGCGGGCGAGCTGCTGCAGCAGCGAGCGGGCGGCGGCGGTCGGCAGCGCCAGGCGGGTGTCCACCTCGTTGCGCAACGTCGAGCCGCGCAAGAGCTCGACGCTGATGTCGTCGAAGAGCGCCACGTGCAGCGTGTCGTTGCGGTCGCGCAGCGGTTGGACGATGGCCGGCGCCAGGCGCTTGCGCACCTGCTCGACCAGGTAGGGTGCGCTCTTGCCGAAGCGCACGGCCTCCGACAGCGTCTCGAGGATGGTGTTGAAGTCGCGGATGCTCACCCGCTCGTCCAGCAGCGCCCGCAGCACGCCGAGGATGTCGGCGTGGCTGAGCACGGCGGGCACCAGCTCGTCGACGATGCGCGGGTGGCGGCGCGCCAGCGCGTCGAGCAGCACCTGCAGCTCCTCGCGCCCCATCAGGCGCGAGGCCTCGCGCTCGATGACGTCGCGCATGTGGGTCAGCAGGACGAAGACCGGCTCGGCGACCGTGTAGCCGGCGAGCTCGGCGCGGCCCTTGTCGGCGGCGCGGATCCAGAGCGCCGGCAGCCCGAAGGTGGGCTCGATGGTGGGGTCGCCCTCGATGGGGCGACGCACGTCGCCGGGGTCCATGGCCAGCACGCGGTCGGGCACCAGCGCGCCCGAGGCCGCGGGCACGCCGTGGATGAGCAGGCGGTACTCGTTGGCCCCGATGCCCTGGTCGTCGCGGATGGGCATGTGCGGGAAGACGAAACCCAGGTCGCGCGCGATGTTGGCGCGCAGCACGCTCACCCGACTGACGAAGTCTCCGCCCTCGTCGGACTGGACCAGGGAGATCAGCCCGTAGCCCACATTCAGCTCGAGCTTGGGGACCTCGAGATCGCGCTCGATCCCCTGGGCCGAGCCGCGCGGCGGCTCCTCCTGCGGCGCCCCGGCGGCGCCCGGCCCGCCGCCCTCGCGGCGTCCCTCGCCGCCCGCCTCGGCGGACACGTCGCGCACGCGCCTGGACCACCAGAACAAGCCACCGGAGAGGCCGATGAAGATCGTCGCGGGCATGCCCGGGATGAAGGCCAGCGCGGCGACCACCACCGCGGAGGCGACCATCACCTTGCGGTTGTGAAGGAGCTGCAGCACGACCTGCCCGCCGAGATCGGTGGAGGCGGCGGCGCGGGTGACGATGACGCCTGCGGCGGTCGAGATGAGGATGGACGGGATCTGGCTGACCAGGCCGTCGCCGATGGTCAGCACGGTGTAGGTGGTGGCGGCGTCGGCGAGCGAGAGGTGCTCCTGGGCGACGCCGATGATGAGGCCACCCACGATGTTGATGCCGGTGATGATGAGGCCGGCGATGGCGTCGCCGCGGACGAAGCGGCTGGAGCCGTCCATGGCGCCGTAGAAGTCGGTCTCGCGGGCGAGCTCCAGGCGGCGGGCCCGCGCCTGGTCCTGGGTGATGAGGCCCGAGGCGAGGTCGCTGTCGATGCTCATCTGCTTGCCGGGCAAGGCGTCGAGGGTGAAGCGCGCGCTGACCTCGGCGATGCGGCCGGCGCCTCGTGTGATGACGATGAAGTTGATGAGGGTGAGGATCAGGAAGACGACGATGCCGACGACGTAGCTGCCGCCGACCACGAACTCGCCGAAGGTGCGGATGATCTCGCCGGCCGCCTGGGTGCCGTCCGCGCCGCCCAGGAGGATGAGGCGGGTCGTCGCCACGTTGAGCGAGAGGCGGAAGAGCGTGGTGATGAGCAGCAGCGAGGGGAAGACCGAGAAGTCCAGCGGGCGGGTGACCTGGACGGCCGTCAGGAGGATGACCAGCGAGATGGTCACGTTGACGGCCAGCAGGAGATCGAGCGCCAGCGGGGGCAGGGGCACGATCATCAGCCCGAGGATGCCCACCAGGGTGAGCGGCATCGCCAGGTCGCGCCTGCGCACGCCCAGAAACGAGCCGCTCGCCGCCTCGGGGAGGTTCGCCACGGGCTAGAACCTCCCCGCGCCGATCTGATCGATGTGGGCGGCGATCTCCCGGAAGAGGCCGAAGATGAGGTCGTACATCCAGGGGCCGGCGAGCCACATCACGGCGCCCACCGCCAGCATCTTGGGGATGAAGACCAGCGTCACCTCGTTGACCTGGGTGGCCGCCTGGAAGATCGACACGACGACACCGACGATGAGGCCGGCGAAGAGCATGGGGGCGGAGATCTGGTAGGTGACCTGCAGCGCGCGCTGCAGGAGATCACCGGCGGCGAGGGAGTTCATGGGTCACCCCTTGAAGCCGTTGGCGAGGGAGGTGACCACCAACCCCCAGCCGTCGACCACGACGAAGACGATGAGCTTGAGAGGCAGCGACATCGTGGCTGGCGGCAGCATCATCATGCCCATGGACATGAGGACCGCGGCGACGACGATGTCGATGACCAGGAAGGGGATGAAGAGGAGCGCGCCTATCTGGAAGGCGGTCTTCAGCTCGCTGAGCATGAAGGCAGGCACGACCGCGACGATGGGGACGTCGTCGACGGTCGCGGGGCGGCTGGCCCCCATCACGTGGAGGAAGAGGCCGAGGTCGGCCTCGCGCGTGTGGCGGAGCATGAAGGCGCGCAGGGGCTTGGCGGCCTCCACGAGGGCCTGGCGGTCGTCCAGGCGGCCCTGCTGGTAGGGCGTGTAGGCGGTGTCGTCGATGGCGCGGATGACCGGGGCCATCGTGAACAGCGTGAGGAAGAGGGCGAGGCCGACGAGGACGCGGCTCGGCGGGAGCTGCGCGACGCCGACGGCCTGCCGGAGCAGCGCCAGGACGACGATGATCCGCGTGAACGAGGTCATGGAGAGGACGATGCTGGGGGCCATCGCCAGGGCGACCAGCATCAGCATGATCTTCACGCCGCCGGCGAGGCCCACGCTCTCGCCGGCGACGGCGATGTGGACGCCGGCCGGGCTGGTCGGCGGGGCGAGCTGGGCGGCCGCCTCGGGCGCCGCCAGGGTCAGCGCGGCAGCGGCAAGGAGACCCAGCGTCCAGAGGGCGGCGGTGCGGCGGTGCTTCATGGTGCGGCTTTCGCGCGTGCTCAGAGTGCCGTCGGGCCGCGGCGCAGCGTCTGGAGACGTTGGCGGAGCGCCGCCCGCTCGTCCGCCGGCGCGGCGGCGCGCATCACCGCGCCGCGGCTCTCGTCGAGGCGACCGAGCAGCTCCTCGAGGAAGCCGTCGTCTGCCGGCGACTCGGCGTGGCGGCGGGCGGGTTGGGCCACCGTCGTCGCGGCCGAGCGTCGGCCCGGCCGGCGGTAGGTCAGCTCCTCCTCCTCCCAGGCGGTCGGCCGCTCCCCGGCGCCCGCTCGGGGCGGCGCGAACTCGGCCGTGTCGCGGCGGGCGCTGCGCCTCGGCGGCACGAGCTCGTCGTCCACGTCGGGGACCACCTCGTCCTCCAGCTCGTCGTCGAGCTCGGTGAGCAGCGCGATGCCGTTGTCGGTGGCGCCCACCACGAGGAGGCGACCCGGCACCCGCACCAGCGAAACCGGCCAGCGGCCCCCGAGGCGCACGGAGGCGATGAGCTCCAGCGGACTCTCGCGGAGCAGCCCGCCCCGCCCGCGGCGATCGCGCAGGAAGACCCAGCCGGCGCCGGCCATCACCAGCAGGCCGGCGAAGACGAGCAGGTTGCGCAGGCTCCGCGTCAGGTCCACCGGCGGCGCGCCGGTCAGGGCGGCCTCGGGCGAGGCTGCGCCCGCGGGTGTCCACGCCGAGGCCACCGGGCCGATGAGGTCGCCGGGCGCCACCCCGGGCGCGTCGGGGGCCTCGGGCGGCGTCGCTGCCGGCGTGGGGGTCAGCGCCGACGCGGCGCTCGCGGGGGCGCCGTCGGTGGACGGCGGGACGGCGAAGGCGGCTCCGCAGAGAAAGCCGCCGCCGAGCACGATCCAGACCAGGAAGCTGGAGCGACGGCGTGGGGTGCGGCGGGTGTGCATGGCGCTGACCTCGAGGGGGAAGGGTCCGGTGCCACGATGTGCAACGGCCATGCCACGCGGGTCAGCGCGCCGATGGTGCAGGTTCTATCTTGCCTGGCGCGCTCGGCGCCCTCGGCCGCCAGGCGAGGGGGCGAGCCGCGCGTCAGCGCGCTGGCGCCCAGGGAGGCGGAGCGTCAAGGCGTTGACGCTGTGACCGGCGCGTACTCGATGGTGATGGAGTCGGCCTCGAGAGTGCGCACCCAGCCCTTGGCGAAGCCCCCGCGCATGTCCTGGAGGACGAAGCCCATGTGCGCCTTCGCCTGGGGCAGCGGCGAGCCCGCGCCGGGCTGGGGCAGGTCGTCGGGCACCTCCGCGAGGCTGTCGAAGGTCCGGAGCACGCCGCCGCCGGTCTTGAACCAGCTCGTGTCGCGCACCTTCACCGGGGAGGGGCCGCCCGGGGACATGCGGAAGGAGTCGCCGTTCGCGGTGACGTAGAGGTCGCTGTTGGCGAACCCGCCGGGGCGCAAGATGGCGCCGGTGGCGAAGTCGACCCCCTCCTCGGCGCGGAGGGTGACGCTGCCCGCGCGGGTGGTCTGGGTCTCGCCCGAGTCACAGGCCCAGGTCAGCGCGCAGGCGATGAGGAGGGCTGCGAACGAGAGGCGGACCCTCGCGGTGGTCGGGGGGCTTGGCATCGCGTTGTCTCCGGGTGGGGCGCCGTGCGCGCGATCGGTCTACCGCACCGGGCCCGCGAGGCGCAACGACGCGAGCGCCGGGCGTCGTCGCGCGGGCCGGCGACGCGCCGCGGCGGTGGTGCAGTGTGCCGGCGCCGCCCGCTCGCGAGCTCACGCCGTCAGCGCGAGCTCACGCCGTCAGATCGGCCCGCTGCAGCCAGAGGTGTTGGAAGGCCGCCACGACCAGCGCGTGTCGGATCGTCCCGTCCCGGAGGAGCTGGGGCACCCGGGCCAGCGGGTGCAGCTCCACGTCGATGTGCTCGCCGTCGTCGGGCCTCGGCGCGCCCGCCAGCCGTGCTCCCTCGACCAGCCAGGTGCTGCAGACGTTGTCCTGGATCGCCGGGTTGGGCTCCACCTCGCCCAACCGGCGCACCGCCGGGCCGGCGTAGCCGGTCTCCTCGGCCAGCTCACGGAGCGCCGCGGCCTCGGGCGCCTCGTCCGGGTCCACCAGCCCGCCGGGGATCTCCAGCGTCACCGCGTCGACGCCGTGGCGGTACTGGCGGATCAGCACCACGTCGCGCTCGGGGGTCAGGGCGATGACGTTCACCCACGGCGCCATCCGCAGCACCTTGTAGGTGCCGATCCGACCGGTGCGGGGCGAGCGCCGGGCGAGGGTCTGCAGGTCGAAGATCCCGTGGGGCTCGACGCTCCCTTCGCTGACGGTCGGCCAACGGGAGACCGGGGCGTCGGGCACAGGCGGCGTGGGTCCCCGCGCTCGCCGGTCGTCCGGAGGCTTCATGTCGGCTCACGGCCCGGCCCACGTCGGCCGGAGGCGCCCGAAGACGCCTCGCCGGCACGACGGTGGGCGCTCAGGTCAGGGGGTGTTGATCTGGAGGCCGTCGACCCACACGCCGGTGCCGCCAGCGCCGACGCTGATGGTCACGCCGAACACGGGCTCGGCGAAGGTCAGCGTCTGGGCGTCGGTCGCCCCGGCGACGCAGCTCCCATTGGTCGTCAGCGTGGCCACCGGCCCGCCCAGGAAGTTGCGGAAGGCCATCGTGCCTGCGACTCCGTCGATGCTGGCGAAGTTCACGCTGATGGAGGTCACCGCGTCCACGAAGGTGATGTTCGCCGTCGCGCCGGGTCCGCTGACCAGGAGACCCTGGCCGTCGGCGCCTGCGGGTGCACACGACGGGGGCACGGCCGGGAGACACGAGCCGCCCACGGAGGTCGCACCACACACCAGCTTCGTGGTCGGGCAGTTGCCGGTCTCGAAGCTCATCGTGCAGGACGCGAGCTGTGAGCAGGCCTCGTTGCCCGCCCCGGGCGTCCCCTGGTCCGGCCCGGTGCCGTACTCGGTCTGCGACGTGCACCAGTTCGCGCCCAGGTTGTTGTTGCCGAAGAAGGCCTTGGGATCGAGGTTCATCGAGGCGCCGCTCGGCGTGGGGAAGCCCAGCGCCGCGCTGTAGGTCACCTCGTCGAGGGTGGTCCCGTTCATCACCAGGACGATCGAGTCCGAGGCCGCGAGGTAGAACTTGTTGCCCAGGCTGACGTCGGAGCTCAGCCCGCCGCCGATGGTGGTGGTCCGGCCGATGACCAGGTACTGGTCGGGGCTGATGATCACCGGCGTCGTCGGCGACAGGGTGACCGAGTCGACGCCCTTGTCCTTGATGACCATGCCGGCCAGGTTCACCGGGCTGGTCGAGATGTTGAGGATCTCGAACCACTCGGTGATCTGGCTGGCCAGGTCCGGCGTCTGCAGGATCTCGGTGATGACGATGTCGCCCGGGGTCGGCGGGCAGAAGCCGCAGTCGTCGGGGCAGGTCGCGCAGTCCTCGTCGCCGTTGCAGGTGGCGTCGCCGCAGGACGCCACGTTGCACTCGAGCGAGCACAGGGTCTCGCCCTCCGAGATGCAGGTCACGTCCCAGGCGGCCTCGCAGCAGAAGGAGTCGAGCCCGCACACGCAGCTCGCGATCGCTTCGTCGTCGCAGCCGGGCGAGTCGTTCGCCTCGCAGCAGTCGCCGGTGCAGGCGCCGCAGTCGGCGGGACAGGTCGCGCAGTTCTCGTCCACGTCGCAGGTGGCGTCGCCGCAACCGACGACCTCGCAGACGCCGGAGGCGTTGCAGGTGGCCGGCCCCTCGCAGTCGCCGCAGGACCCGCCGCAGCCGTCGTCGCCGCACTCCTTGCCGTCGCATGCGGGCACGCAGGGTCCGCTGCAGGCGTCGGCGCACTCGGCCACGGCCTCCGACGCGCACACGTCGTCCCAGTTCACCTCGCAGCAGAACGCGTCGAAGTCGCACACGCAGGTCTCGAGTCCCTGATCGGTGCAGCCCGGGGTGCCGGTGTCGCTGCAGCAGTCGTTGTCGTTGCAGCACGCCACGGTCTCGCACACGCCGGTGAGGCCGCAGGCCTCGGTGAGCGCGCACTCGCCGCAGGTCCCGCCGCAGCCATCGTCGCCGCAGTTCTTGCCGTCGCACTGGGGCACGCAGGTTCCGCACTCGGCACCGGGCGCCTGGCCCGGGCAGAAGTCGCAGACGTCGTCGCAGCAGTCGCCCACCGAGAAGCACAGGCTGTCGCACCCGCACTCGGCGGGTGCCAGCACGCCGCAGGAGGACTCGCAGGACGCCGACAGGCAGGCGCCGTCGACGCAGCCCTCGGCCGCGCCGCACTCGCCGCAGGTCCCGCCGCAGCCGTCGTCACCGCAGACCTTGCCGTCGCATGCGGGCACGCAGGCCTGGCAGGTGCCGTCGAGCTGGCAGATGTCCGAACCGTCGCAGGTCCCGCAGCTCCCCCCGCATCCATCGTCACCGCAGCTCTTGCCCTCGCAGTCCGGGACGCAGGCGCCGCAGCCGTCGGGGACGGGCGCCGGGAACTCGGCCTCGCAGTAAGTGCAGATGTCGTCGCAGCAGTCGCCGAACGAGAAGCACTCCGAATCACAGTTGCAGGCGGGCGCCCCGAAGAAGGTGCCGCACTGGCCCTCGCACGAGTCGGACGGCACGACGCACACCTGCTCGGAGGTGCACACGGCGCCCTCCGCGCAGTCGCCGCAGGTCGCGCCGCAGCCATCGTCGCCGCAGTCCTTGCCGGCGCAGTCGGGGACGCACACGCCGCACTCGTCGTTCGGCGCCTGCTCCGAGCAGAAGGCGCAGATGTCGGCGCAGCAGTCTCCGAAGGCGAAGCAGCCGTCGTCGCAGTAGCAGCCTCCCGCCGTCGCCTCGCCGCCGCAGCCGCCGTCGCAGGTCGCGTCGGTCACGCACTGATCCGAGATGTTGCAGGCCTCGCCGCCGGTGCACTCCCCGCAGCTCCCGCCGCAGCCGTCGTCTCCGCACGCCTTGCCTTCGCAGTCGGGCACGCAGCTCACGCACTGCCCGGCGAGGTTGCAGCCCAGGCCGCCGGTGCACTCACCGCAGCTCCCCAGGCATCCATCGCTGCCGCACTCCTTGTCGGTGCAGTCCGGCGTGCACTCGCAGGAGCCGCCGCAGTCCGTCCCCGCGCTCTCGGCGCACAGGTCGTCCCACTGGGTGTCGCAGCAGAACGCGTCCAGATCGCACACGCAGGCTTCGATGAGCGCGTTGCTGCAGCCCGGCGTGCCGTTGCCCTCGCAGCAGTCGTTGCCCTCGCAGCAGGCGACCGCCTCGCAGGCGCCGGCGGCGCCGCAGGCCTGGCCCAGCTCGCAGTCGCCGCAGCTTCCGCCGCAGCCGTCGTCACCGCAGGTCTTCCCGTCGCAGGAAGGCGTGCAGCAGCTTCCGTCGTCCAGGCAGGTGTCGCCTTCGCTGCAGTCGCCGCAGCTCCCGAAGCAGCCGTCGTCGCCGCACTGCTTGCCGTCGCACTGGGGCACGCACTCGCACGCCGTCGCGCAGTCGTTGGTCGCCGTCGCCGCGCACTGAGCGTCCCACTGGGTCGAGCAGCAGAAGCCGTCCGCCGCGCAGACGCAGCCCTGCATCACCGGATCCGAGCACCCCGTCCCCTCTCCGGCCGCGCAGCAGTCGTTGCCCTGGCAGCACGCCACCGCGGCGCAGGTCCCGTCGATGTCGCACGACGAGCCCGACTCGCACTCGCCGCACGAGCCGCCGCATCCGTCGTCACCGCAGACCTTGCCGTCGCAGGACGGCGTGCAGCAGAGCCCGTCGGCCAGGCAGGTCGAGCCCTCGAGGCAGTCGCCGCAGCTCCCGCCCTGTCCGTCGTCGCCGCACTCCTTGCCTTCGCAGTCGGGCTGGCAGCTCGTCGGGTCGGGGTTCGGCTGACCACACTGCGCCGGGAAGGTCCCGTTGGGGTCCTCACCGACCTGGCCGCAGTCGTAGAATCCGTTCGCGGAATCCCACCCGCAGTTTCCGGGCCCGCAGGCGATGCTCTGCACCACGCCGTCCTCGGAATAGTAGACGGTGCCGTCGAGTCCGCAGCAGCCGGCGAACCCGTGGGCCTCGTCGCAGGTCGTGGGCGCCGGGTCATCGACGCAGGTGCCCTCGGGCAGGCAGGCCTGGCCCTCGCCGCACTCGCCGCAGGAGCCGAAGCACCCGTCGTCGCCGCACTCCTTGTCGGTGCACTCGGCGACGCAGTTGCAGGCGTCGGCGCAGTTGTTGATGGCCTCGTCGGCGCAGGTGCTGTCCCACTCGGTCTCGCAGCAGTAGGCGTCCGCGTCGCAGACGCAGGCCTGCACGAGCGGCTCGCTGCAGCCGAGGCCGCCGTTGCCGGTGCAGCAGTCGTTGTCGGCGCAGCAGGCGATCGCCTGGCAGGTGCCGTCGCCGACGCAGATGTCGTCCCCGGTGCAGTCGCCGCAGCTGCCGCCGCAGCCGTCGGGGCCGCAGCTCTTGCCGTCGCAGTCCGGGATGCACTCGCCGCAGCCACCGGGCGCCGGATCGGGGAAGCTGTCCGTGCAGTAGGTGCAGATGTCGTCGCAGCAGTCGCCGAATCCGAAGCATCCCGCGTCGCAGTAGCAGCCGGCGGCCGTCGGGTCGGGGCTGTCGCAGGCGCCCTCGCAGCTGGCGGCGACGCACTCGCCGGCGTCGGTGCAGCCCTGACCCTCGGCGCAGTCGCCGCAGGTCCCGCCGCAGCCGTCGCTTCCGCAGACCTTGCCCTCGCAGTTGGGGACGCACTCACCGCAGCCGTCTGGAGCCGGGTCGGGGAAGGTGTCGGCACACACGGTGCAGAGATCGTCGCAGCAGTCGCCGAAGGAGAAGCAGGCCGAGTCGCAGTTGCAGGTGGTGTCGGAGATGAAGCTGCCGCAGAAACCGTCGCAGCTCGTGCCGCTGGGTTCGGCGCAGGTGCCCGAATCGTTGCAGATCTCGGGGTCGGTGCACTCGCCGCAGGAGCCACCGCAGCCGTCGTCGCCGCAGGTCTTGCCCTCGCACTGAGGCACGCAGGCCTCGCACACCCCGGCAGCGCTGCAGGTCTCGCCCGTCTGGCACTCGCCGCAGGAGCCGCCGCAGCCGTCGTCGCCGCAGGCCTTGCCGTCGCACGACGCGACGCAGACCTCACACTGCGCGCTGGCGTTGCAGATCTCACCGGTCTGGCACTCGCCGCAGGAGCCCTGGCAACCGTCGTCGCCGCAGGCCTTGCCGTCGCAGTCCGGCACGCACTCGCCGCAGCCCTCGGAGGGAGCCGGGCCCGGGTACAGGTCCGCGCAGAACGTGCAGATGTCGTCGCAGCAGTCGCCGAAGCCGAAGCAGAGCTCGTCGCAGTTGCAGTCGTCGGCCGTCGTCCCGCACGCCCCCTCGCAGGAGCCCGCCGGGCACTCACCGCAGTCGGTCGGGCAGCTCGTGCAGTCCTCGCTGGCGTCGCAGGTGGCGTCGCCGCAGCCGCCACCGCAGTCGGGGATGGGCGTGTGGGTGCAGCTCCCGTCGGCGCCGCACGCGTCCGTGGTGCAGCCGTCGCCGTCGCTGCAGTCCTTCGGCGTCCCGACGCAGCTCCCCGCCTGGCAGCGGTCGCCCGTCGTGCACTCGTCGACGTCGGTGCAGCTCAGGCCGTCCGGGCGGTCGGACGCCGAGCAGACGCCGGTCGCCGGCGCGCAGGTGGCGACCTTGCAGGGGCCGATCCCGGACTGATCGCAGACGACCTCGGTGGTGGTGTCGATCACGCACACGCCCTCGACGCACGAGAGGGTGCCATTGCAGAGGTTCCCGTCCTCGAAGACCGCGCAGTCGGCCGTCGTCGCGCAGCCACACGCCGAGGTGTCCGCGAGGCACTCGCCGGCCACGCAGGCGTCACCGGTGGTGCACGGGATGCCGTCGGAGCAGGCGGTGCCGTCGAGGAGCTGGGCCTCGCACTGACCGGTCGCGGGCACGCACGCGGTCACGGAGCAGTCCGTGTCCTGGCTCGTGTCGCAGACGACCGCCGTGCTCGGGTCGACCGCGCAGCTCCCGGCCTGGCAGGTGACGCTGCCGTTGCAGAGGTTGCCGTCGTCGAAGCCGAAGCAGTCGACGTCGATGACGCAGTCGCAGGAGGCGCCGGACGTCCCGGCGCACACGCCGGCGGCGCAGACGTCGTCGGTGGTGCATCCGTTGCCGTCGTCACAGGCCGCGGTGTTGGGCGTGTGGGTGCAACCCGTGGCGGCGTCGCAGGCATCGTCCGTGCAGGGGTTGCCGTCGTCGCAGCTCACGGTCTGGCCCCCGCCGCAGGCGCCGGCGTCGTCGCACACGCTCTGGCTGGTGCACGCGTCGCCGTCGTCGCAGGCCACGAACGCGGGCCGGTTCTCCAGCTCGCAGAGCCCGGTGCCCTCGTTGCAGATGGCCGTCTGGCAGGTGGTCATCTCCGGGAACTCGGCCGCGCAGTCCGTGGCCGCGGTGCAGCCCGGCAGCACGTCGGTGTCGGGCACCGCGTCGGCGTCGGGCACCACGTCGGCGTCCGGTACCACGTCGGCGTCGGGCACCACGTCGGCGTCGGGCACCACGTCGGCGTCGGGCTCCACGTCGGCGTCCGGCACCACGTCGGCGTCGGATACCACGTCGGCGTCGGGGCTGACCTCGCCACCGCCGTCGCCGATGATGTCGCCCGAGACGTCCGTGTCCTCGTCGACCGAGATGCTGGTGCCGTCCTTGCAGTTGGCGAGCGCCAGCACGGACATGGCCGCCACTGCTGCTATCGCGATGCGCCGCTTCATCGTTCCACCTCGCCCTTCGGTTCTTCCGTAGAAGTGGCGTGCTGCGCCGTCGTGCAGCTCCACCGCGTCGATCGTCCACCCGCCGGCTCCGCCAGCGGTCCCCTCTACCGACCGCGGGCTCGCCGGGGGGCGGTACGCGGTCACGGCCGCATCCCGGTGCGGGCGCGACTCGACCATGAGTAAAGCGTTCCCCGCGTCAGAGTGCAACCGGTGCCCCTGGAGATCGGCGCCGGGGCCCTGGCTCGCGGCTCCGAGCGCCACGCGGCCGCGGCGACGGAGGGTTGGTCGAATCGTCCGCGTTCGATTAGCCTCCGGCGATGCATCGCCTGCGCACCATCTTCGCCGTCCTGACGCTGCTCGTGATGACCGTGCTCTGCGGCCTCTCGGTGTTCGTGCTGGCCTTCTTCGATCGGAAGGCCCGGCTGTGGTGGCCGATCTCCCGGGCGTGGTCCTGGGCGCTGCTCCACGCCTGCGGGCTCCAGCGCTTCGAGGTGCGCGGCGCCGAGCGCCTGGGCTCGGGCGACGGCGCCATCCTCATGAGCAACCACGAGAGCTACATGGACCCGCCGGCGCTCATGCTGCTCTCGCCGGTGCCGATCCGCTTCCTGACCAAGCACACCCTCTTCCTCTTCCCGGTCTTCGGCTGGGCGATGTGGGCGATGGGCATGGTCCCCATCAACCGCGGCCGCCAGGACAAGGCCTTCGCCAGCATCGACCGTGCGGCCCGGGACATCCGCGCCGGGAAGGTGGTGCTGGTCTTCCCCGAGGGCACGCGCGTCGCCCTGGACCAGCCGGAGATGCTGCCCTTCAAGAAGGGCGCCTTCGTGATGGCGGCGCGCGCGCACGTGCCGATCATCCCGGTGGGCATCGCCGGCAGCCGCCACATCCTCCCGAAGGGGTGGAACTGGGTGCGAAACCACGACGTGGCCGTGGTGTTGGGCGAGCCCATCGACACGAGCGGCTTCGACGTGGCGTCGAAGGACGAGCTGATGGCGCTGGTGCGCGAGCGCATCGAGGCGCTGCGGGCCGAGGCGCAGACGGTGCTGGACCGAAGCTGAGGCGGCGGCCGGTGCGGCGGGCCCGCTCAGCCGATGCGCTGCGCCAGCGGCGGCATCGCCAGGATGGTCCGGCCGGCGCGTGCCAGCGCGTCGGCGTCGGTGGGGTCGAGCGGTGGAAGCTCCGCGACGGGCACCTCGGGGGCGTGGGCCGCCAGGGCCGTGCGCGCCGAGGGATCGGGCGCTCCGGAGAGCACGAGGCCGGTGACGGCGAGGCCGCGGCGATGCGCCTCGGCGAGCGTGAGCAGGATGTGGTTGATCGTGCCGAGGCGCGTCGACGCCACCACGAGCAGCGGCAGCTCGAGGGCCGCGACGAGGTCGGGCAGCAGCAGCCGGTCGGACAGCGGCACCAGGAGGCCGCCGGCGCCTTCCACCACGACGCGCTCCGACAGGGTGCGCCCGATGGCCTCGAGCGGGGCCAGGCTCAGCACGCGGCCCTCCAGCGCCGCGGCGTGGTGGGGCGAGGCCGGGGCGCGGAGCCGCACGCCCTCGCTGACGATGCGCTCGGGAGCCAGCCCGGCGAGGCGGCGCACGGTCTCGCGGTCGTCGTCGTCGTCGGCGCCCGACTGGACCGGCTTCCAGTAGCGCAGATCGGCAGGGCCCGCGGCCATCAGCGCTGCACAGGCGAGCGTCTTTCCGACGCCGGTGTCGGTGCCGGTGACGAAGACCCCCCTCACGCCGCGGTCTCGCGAGCGTGGTGGATGATCCGCGCCGCGAGGCGCTCGAGGGTCGGCGCGTCCAGGCTCGAGCGCACCACGATGCGCAGGCGGGCCGTGCCGGGCGCCACCGTCGGCGGCCGCACCGCGCGCGCGTCGAAGCCGTCCCGGGCCAGGGCATCCGAGACGGCCACCGCGCGCTCGGCGCTGCCCAGGACCACCGGGACGATGTGGTCGCCAGCGCGCCCGAGCTGCAGACCGCCCCGCGCGAGAGCGCGCCGCAGGGTCGCGGCCAGCGCGTGGACCCGGGCGACCCGTTCGGGCACCTGGCCGATGCGCTCCAGGGCGGCGTCCAGGGCGGCCACCAGCGCGGTCGGGGGGGCCGTGGTGTAGATGAAGCCGCGGCAGTGGTTGGTGAGGTGGGCGATGAGCTCGGCGTCGCCGGCGACCCAGGCGCCAGACGATCCCAGGGCCTTGCCGCCCGTGTGGACGGTGAGGGTGACGCGCTCGCTGAGCCCGGCGGCCTCGACCAGGCCGGAGCCCCGGGCGCCGAAGAGGGCGGTGGCGTGGGCCTCGTCGACGTAGACCAGGGCGCCGTGGGCTTCGGCGAGCTGGCAGATCGACTCGAGCGGAGCCCGATCGCCGTCCATCGAGTGCATGCTCTCGACGACGACCAGTCGGCGGCCGCCGCCCGGCTCGGCCAGCGCGCGCCCCAGGGCGTCGATGTCGCCGTGGGGGAAGAGCACGCGCCGGGCCTTGGACAGGCGGACGCCGTCGATGAGGCTGGCGTGGTTGGCCGCGTCGCTGAAGATGAGGTCGCCCGCGCCCACCAGGGCGGGGATCACGGTGGCGTTGGCCTGGTAGCCCGAGGGGAAGAGCAGCGCCGCCTCGCGCCCGCAGAAGCCGGCCAGGCGCGCCTCGAGCCGCTCGATGGCCTCGCCGTGGCCGCGCAGGAGGCGGCTGGCACCGGCGCCGACGCCTCGTTCGAGCACGCGCTCGGCCACCCGCGCGGCGATCCAGGGGTCGCGGGCCAGGTCGAGCACGTCGTTGGAGGTGAGGTCCAGCCCCTCCGGCAGGCGAGGGGAGCGCAGCAGCCCCTCGGCGCCGCGTGCCAGCAGGCCGGCGCGCAGCTCGGCGCGCAGGTGGTCGCGCGGCGTCAAATCGTGACGAGGCCGAGGTCACCGAGCAAGCGCGTGTCCTCGTCCACGGGCGGGTTGGGCGTGGTCAGCAGCTTGTCGCCGAAGAAGATCGAGTTGGCGCCTGCCAGAAAGCAGAGGGCCTGGGCCTCGCGGCTCAGCGCCTCGCGGCCGGCGGACAGGCGCACGCGGGCGGCGGGCATCAGGATGCGGGCCACGGCGACCGCGCGCACGACGTCCAAGGGGTCCACGTCGGCGCCCTCGGCCAGGGGCGTGCCGGCGACGCGCACCAGGGTGTTGACCGGCACCGACTCGGGGTGGGGTGTGAGGTTGGCCAGCGTACGCAGCAGCTCCGCGCGGTCGGCGTCGGTCTCCCCCAGGCCCAGGATGCCGCCCGAGCAGACCGAGACGCCGGCGTCGGCCACCCGTTGCAGCGTCTCGAGGCGCTCCTCGTAGGTGCGCGTCGTGATCACCCGGCCGTAGTGCTCGGCCGAGGTGTCCAGGTTGTGGTTGTAGGCGGAGAGCCCCGCGTCGGCCAGGGCCTGCGCCTGCTCGTCGCTGAGCATGCCCAGGGTGACGCAGGCCTCCATGCCCAGCTCGCGCACGCCGCGCACCATCGCCAGCACGTCGTCGAAGGCCGGCCCGCGGCGGGCGCTGCGCCAGGCCGCGCCCATGCAGAACCGTGATGCGCCGGCCTCGCGGGCGGCGCGGGCGGTCGCCAGGACGTCCTCGACGGCCATCAGCGGGGTGGCCTCGAGGGCGGAGGCGTGGTGGGCCGACTGCGGGCAGTAGCTGCAGTCCTCGGGGCAGCCGCCGGTCTTCACCGAGAGCAGGGTGCAGCGCTGGATGTGGCGGGGGTCGTGGTGCCGCCGGTGGACGGACTGGGCGTCGAAGACCAGCTCCAGAAGGGGGCGGGCGTAGAGCTCGAGGACCTCGTGGCGGGTCCAGTCGTGGCGGATGTCGGCGACCATCACGGGCTCCGGCGCAGGGCGCGGCGGGGGCGGGGGTTGCCGGACATCAGGCGCCCCCGGGCTCGGTGGAGGGAAGGGGCGTGACCGCCAGGGCGTCCAGCGCGTCGCCCAGCCCCAGGCTCGAGGCCAGCTCGCGCAGGTCGTCGGGGAAGCGCGCCTCGAAGCTCTCGATGTGGCCGTGGCGCGCGGCGAGGCTGATGCGCCACGAGTGCAGGGCGTGGCGCGGGAAGCGCTCGCAGGGCGGGTCCCGGTGCATGCGCTCGCCGAAGAGCGGGTGCCCGATGGCGGCCAGGTGCAGGCGCACCTGGTGGGTGCGGCCGGTGTGGATGCGCGCCAGCACCAGGCTGGCCTCGTCGGTGGCGGCGATGGGCGTGATCGTGGTCAGCGAGGGCTTTCCGTCCTCGCGCACGGCCGGGACCGAGCGTCCGTCGGGCTGGACGCTGCGGCCGAGCGGCAGCTCGATGTCGCGGGGTGCTCCCTCGACGCGGCCGTGGCAGAGCGCGACGTAGGTCTTCTGGCCCTCGGCCAGGGCCTCGCCGAAGCGGGCGACCAGCGGCTTTCGCAGCGAGAAGAGGTTGAGGCCCGTGGTCCCGGCGTCGAGCTGATGGACGGCCCAGAGCTTGCGGCGCCCCAGGCGCTGCATCAGCAGGGACTGCAGGCAGTCGGGGTCGTCCAGGGTGCGGCCGGTCGAGGGCAGGCCGGCCGGCTTGTCGGCCACCAGCAGCCCGCCCCCGGCGAAGAGCACCAGCTTGCCGTCCGGTTGGATGCGGCGGTCGGTCGCGTCGTCACTCACCGGGTGAGCCGGGCGGCGAGGGCGCGCAGGCAGGCCTGGGCGGGCGGCGAGAGCCAGGTGTCGAGGAAGGGCTCGAGGAAGGCCGCGTCGGCGGCCGCCACGCGCTGGCGCAGCTCCTCGGCCAGGAAGCTCCGGGTGACCGCGGCGCCGTCGCCCGGCTTGTCGGCGAGGGCTCGGGCCAGGGTGAGGGCCTCGGCGCGCGCGTCGTCGACCAGGCGGTCGCAGTAGCCGAGGCGGGCGGCCTCCTCGGCGTCGATGTACTGGCCGGTCAGCGAGAGCCGGCGGGCGGCTTGGGGCGAGGTGCGCTCGGCCAGGAGCACCTGGGTGCCGGCGGGGACCGCGATGCCCAGGTCCACCTCCGAGAGGCCGAGCTTCAGCGGGCCGCGCTGCACTACGCGCAGGTCGAAGGCCAGGCTGAGGATGAAGCCTCCGGCGATGGCCGAGCCGTGGATGGCCACGACCGTCGGGCAGGGCAGCACCAGCAGCCGGTCCACGATGGTCAGGAAGCCGCCGAAGAAGGCGCTGAGCGCGGGCCGGTCGTAGGTCGCGATGGTGGGGACGTCGAAGCCGCCCGAGAAGAGCTTGCCGGCGCCGCCGTCGAGCACCAGGGCCCGGGGCGGCCGCTCGCCCAACTCGGCGATGGCGCCGCGCAGCTCGGCCAGCACCTCCGGGGTCAGGGGGTTGCCCGTGCCCGAAGCGAGCGAGAGGCGGACGACGCCGTCGTGATCCTCGCGGATGAGGTTCGTCATGGCGTCACTCGGCCGCGGTCGCGTGGGTGAGGCCCGACTCGAGGAAGTCGGTGGCGCTGACCACCTCGACCTTCCCGTAGCGCGCCAGGACGGGGATGAGGTCCCGGTTGCCCACCGCCACCAGGGTCATCGACGCGGGGGTGATGACCGAGAGCGCCGCGTTCACCTCGGCCGGCGTCGGCGCCGCGATGCGGTCGGTGTAGGTCTCGAGCCAGCTCACGTCGACCCCGTCCACGGCCAGGTAGAGGTACTGCTCGAGGGTGTCGGAGATGGTCTCGAACTTGAAGGGGAAGCCGTTGTTGATCTTCGCCTTGAAGCTCTCGACCTCCGTGTCGGGCAGCGGCGCCGAGGTCACGGCCTCGAGCTCGCCCAGGCTGAGATCGATGGCCTTCTCCACGTCCTTGGGCGCCACGTAGGTCGCGACCCGCATGGAGCCCGAGTCCCACGCCCCGTAGCTGACGTTGAAGCGGGCGCCATAGGTGAGGCCCTCGCGCACGCGCAGCACCATGTTGAGGCGCGCGGTGAAGTCGCCGCCGAGGATCTGGGTGCCCAACCGGAACGCCGCCCACGACGGCGCCAGGAGCGTGACCGGGTTGTCCTGGCCCAGTCGCCACTGCACCTGGTTGAGCGAGGGGTCGTCCCGGTCGACCAGCACGACGCGGCGGCCCTCGGCGCGGGCGGCCGGCGCGGGCCGCAGCCCCACCCGGTTCGCGAACGGGTTCACCAGCGCCTCGCCGCCCTTTACCAGCCGCGCGCAGCGCCCGGGGAGATCGCCCGGCTCGCAGATCCCCTTGCCCCAGTCGGCGCGGCCCAGGGTCTCGGAGATCCAGGTGCGCATGGCGTCCACGTCGAAGTCGCCAGCCACCGCGAACACGGCGTGCTGCGGGATGAGCACCCGGTCGCGGTAGCCCACCAGATCCGCCCGGGTCAGCGTCGGCACGCTCGCCAGCGTGCCCGACCTCATCCGCCCGCGCGGCCCGTCGCCGTAGAGCGCCGCGGCGAAGGCGGCGTCGGCCAGGTCGTCGTGCTCGTCCACCAGCCGCTTGATGCCCGCCAGGGTCAGCGCGCGCGTCTTCGCCAGGCTCTCCTCGGGGAAGCTGGCGTTGAAGAGCACGTCGGCGAAGAGCGCCAGCAGGCGGTCGCGGTGGCTGGGATCCAACGTCACGGCCGTGCCCTGGACCGCGAAGGTGTCCAGCGACGCCGAGGCCGCCAGGGTGGCGCCCATGTCCTCGATGGCGCGGGCCAGCTCCTCCTCGCTCATGGTCGGCGTGCCGTTGGTGAGCATCCGCGCGGTGAGCTGCGCCAGCCCCTCCTTGCCGGCCGGGTCCGAGGCGCTGCCGGCGCGTGCGACGAAGCGGCACTCGAAGAAGGGGTTGGTCCGCTGCGGCAGCAGCAGGACCTCCAGACCGTTGTCCAGGGTGTAGCGCTCGACCGGAGGCAGGGTCGTACGCGCGGATGCGGACTGGGCCATCAGGGTCACTCCCATCGTCAACGCCACCAGCAACGTGGTCGGTCGGCTGCGCGCAGCGCTCATCGGCCACCCCCGCGGAGGCTGCCGGTCGGACGGGCCCGCACCGGCGCGTCGGTCAGCAGCTTGCCGGTCACCTGCGTGTCCCAGGCCAGCGCGAAGGCGCGGGTGCTCAGGGCCGCGGGCCCGTCGGCCATCGGGTCGCGACCCGCCGCCCGCGCCGCCTCCAGGGTGTGCTGGCGCTGCGCCTCGGCCGACGCCGCCAGGCCGGCCGCGTCGAGCAGCCACGACCGCGCCGCGCCCCAACCGAGCCTCGAGGCCAGCAGCGCCGGGTCGGTGTCGTCGGGAAGCTCAGGCGTGACCAGCTTGCCCGGGGGCAGCCCGCGCAGCATGGTGACCGTCAGGTCGTGCAGGTAGCGCAGCGGCCCCCGCTGGGCGTCGAAGCGCATCTTCTCGAGCGCCGTCAGCCGCTTGCGCAGCGCCGCCCCCGCCTTGGCGTGCTCGGCCTCGCCAGCCGCCAGGGTCTTCTTGCCGGCATCGAGGCGCTCGGTGCGCTTCTTCGTGCCCTTCTCGTTGGTCTCCAGGTAGTCGCGGATCGCCTTCTTGCCGGCCTCGTCCGCTTCCGCCAGGTGCTTGTCCGCCCGCTCGGCCAGCAGCCGGATCGCCCGCGCCTCCTCGTCGAGCTGCGCCTGCTCGGCAGCCAGCTCCTGGCCGGCCACCACCCACTCGGCCGCGTCCTTGGCCAGCCCGGTGAGCTGCACCGGCGCCGCCGGGGTGTCGGCACCCAGCTGCTCGACCAGCCCCACGAAGCGGCCGGGGTCGACGACCGTGGTCCAGGTGCGGTTGTCGGGACGCAGCACCTCGGCCGCCACCCGCTGCACGTCGGCGACCGTGATGGTCCCGTACTTCTCGAGCCGGTCGAGCAGCAGCAGCGGGTCGTCGGTGGCCCGCAGCGAGAAGCCGATCAGGTCGGCCTTCGACTGGTTCGACAGGTTCTGCCTGACGATGTCGCTGCGCAGCCCCGCCACCGCCCGCTCCAGCTCGGCCTTGTCCACGCCGTGCTCGACGATGTCGGTCACCGCGGCGTCCACGGCCTTCTGCAGCTCCCAGGTGGTCATGCCCGGCTCGAGGTTCGCGCTCCATTGATAGAGGAAGGGGTGGCGGATGGGGTAGAGCGACGCGTTGAGGCGGCCCAGCCGCGGCGGCGACGCGTAGACCAGCGCCTGCTGCAGGCGCGAGGACTTGCCGCTCACCAGCACCCGGTCCAGGACCTCCAGCACGGCGTAGTCGGGGTCGCGCACGGGCGGGGCGCGGTATGCCCACACCACGAACTGCGGGTCCACCGGCTTGGTCACGCGGTCGCGCCGCTCGTGCTCCTGCCGTGGCTCGACCGGGAAGTCCTCGGGCGGGATGGGCCGCGCCTCCAGGCCGCCGTAGTACTTCTGCAGCCAGGCCAGCGTCTGCTGGGGATCGTGGTCGCCGGACACGAGCACGTAGGCGTTGTTCGGGGCGTAGTAGACGTCGTGGTAGGCCTGCGCCTCGGCCACGGTGACCGCGTTGAGGTCGCGCATCCAGCCGATGGTGCCCCAGTGGTAGGGGAAGAACTCGAACACCCGCGCCTGCATGACCTCCTCGGCCAGCCCCTCCGGCCGGTTCTCGGTACGCAGCAGCCGCTCGGACTTCACCACCTCGCGCTCGGGCTCGAGGTTGAGGAAGTCGATCTTCATGTGCTCGAGCCGGTCGGCCTCCATCGAGATGACCGTCTCCAGGTGCTGGCTGGGCATGTTCTCCCAGTACACGGTCTCGTCGAGCCAGGTGAACGCGTTGAGCTTCCCGCCCAGCGCGTAGACGGACTCGAAGAACGAGGGGTGCGCCTCGGTCCCCCGGAACATCATGTGCTCGAAGAAGTGGCTCAGGCCGGTGATGCCGTGGGACTCGCCCGGCCCGGCCTCGTGCTCGTTGACCGAGCCGACCTTGAACCACACCTGGTAGCTGACCAGCGGCGCCGAGTGATCCTCGATCATGTAGACGTGGAGGCCGTTGGCGAGGGTGGCCTCGATGATGTCGGGGCGAACGCGGGGCGGTGGCGTCATGGACGACTCCGACGGCGGGGGCGTGGGCTTGGGGCGGCTGCTGGCACACGCGCTGAGCGACAACGCCAGCACGGCCGACAGGAGCGAGCGCGGCAAGGTCATCGGTCGTCGTCCTTTTCCCTGCGCGCCCAGGGCGAGGGCCCCGAGCCGTCGAGGGCGTTCGCCACGTCGTCGGGGTCGAGCTCGCCGAAGCCGTCGACGAGCAGCTCCTCGGCCGGGGGGCCGGGGATTGCGTAGGCGCCGGTCACCCAGCGCCCCAGGTCCACCTGCTTGCAACGGAGCGAGCAGAAGGGGCGGTGGGGATTCTCCGCTGGGGCGGGGGCTTGGGCCGAGCAGACGGGACACTTCATGGCGGCGGAGTCTCGCGGCGCGGCCGGCGGGGTGTCAAGGACGGGCCTCGTCCTCCGTGCGGACGCCGCTGAGGCTCCACACCGCCGTGGCGACGGGCACCCGGCCCAGGCCGGCGACCTCCTTCGAGATGGTCTGGCTGAGGGTGCCCGACAGCTCCAGCAGGGGCGGCTGTCCGGGGGCCGGGAGCGAGGCCGCGAGCGTGGCGGCCACGGTCGCCTCGTAGGTGAGGTTCTGTGCGTCCCGGGTCCGGGTGTAGGTGGCGCTCAGCGCCAGCGCCGGGCCATCGCGCGTGCCGGTGTAGGTGACGGGCGGCGTGGCGCCGACGTCGACCAGGGTCACCGCGGTGCCGGTGGTGGTCATCTCCATCGTGGTCGCGGGGAAGCTCACCGTGCCGAGCACGCCGACGAGCTGGCTGGGCGGATCGGCGGTGACCTGCCAGGTGCCGTCGAAGCTCGGCTCCTGGCAGGCGCCCTCGAGGCAGAGCGCGGGCGCCTCGCAGGCCGTACAGCACGGCGCCGTGCCGGTCGGGGTGCAGCCATCGGGCGTCGACGTCGTGTCGGCGTCGGCGTCGGCGTCGGCGTGCGGCTCCACGTCCCCGCCGCCATCGGTCGCCACGGCGTCGCCGGGAGCGCTGGTGTCCGCTGCCTCCGTGGTGTCCGAGGGCGCCTCCGCATCGGCGTCCGGCTCGCCGCCCAGCGCCGCGCACGCGCAGGGGCCGAACCCGCTGCCCTCCGCGTTGCAGGACCGGACGCTCGAGAGGCCCCCGGCGCAGGAGCACAGCACGCTCTGGTTCGGCACGCAGACGCCGCCGCCGCCGTCCTCGCACCCCGCCGCTGCGACCAGCCACGCCGCGGCCACGGCCCACACCCACGCCGCCCTCATCGCCCCTCCCGGTGTGCGCCGCATGTCCCCGCGCCCCCCCGATGATAGCCCGCGGGTGCGCCCCGCGGCCAGGGGCACGGGCGCCTGCTCGGCCGCCGGGAACAAGCCACTTGGCCCGCCCCGTTGTCGCACGTATGGTGCGTCGACCGGGTCCCCGCACCCTTGTCCGGAGCGTCGATGGTATCCGCGTTGCTGACCGCCCTGTTCACGATCCTGCTGCTCGGCGGGCTCATCTTCTTCCACGAGCTGGGGCACTACGTGCTGGCGCGCCGCATGGGCGTGCACGTGGTCACCTTCTCCATCGGCTTCGGACCGACGCTGTTCCGCATCCGCGGCAAGCAGAAGGGCGCCCTCGAGCCCACCGAGTACGTCATCGGCGCGCTGCCCCTGGGCGGCTTCGTGCGCATGCTGGGCGCCGACCCCTCGGAGCCGGTGCCCGACGCCTGGCGCGAGGCCAGCTTCCAGTCCAAGGCCGTCTGGAAGCGCTTCCTCATCGTCGCCGCCGGGCCCGCTTTCAACCTGCTGCTGCCTTACATCATCTACCTGATCGCCGGGCTGATGGCCGGGCAGCAGGTGCCCGCCTGGGTGGGGACGGTGGACCCGACGGGCGCGGCCGCCGAGGCGGGGCTCGCGCCGGGCGACCGCATCGTCGCGGTCGACGGCGAGGCGATCGACTACTGGTGGGAGCTCGAGAAGGTCGTGGCCGACGCGCCGGCGCAGGCGCTGTCCGTCACGGTCGAGCGCCCGGGCCAGGCGGCGCCGGTCACGGTGGAGGTGGTCCCCGAGGGCCGGCGGCGCGAGCTGCTGCCCGGGCTGTCCTTCGGCGACGAGCGCGGTCGCATCGGCGTCATGCCCGCCTACGCGCGCCCCTTCGTGGTGGTGGCCGAGGGGTCGCCGGCGTGGCAGGCCGGGCTGCGCACGGGCGACAGGGTGACCGCGGTGGGCGGGCAGCCGGTCGAGCGCTTCGACCAGGCGGCGTCGCGCCTTTCCGAGAACCGGGAGACGCCGGTGTCGGTCGCCTGGGAGCGGGCGGTCTTCGATCCGGCGCTGGGCATCGAGCAGGGCTTCGTGCGCCTCGAGCCGCACCAGGCCGAAGTGCCGGCGGCGACGGCCGTGCCGAACCGCGGCCTGGGCACCAGCGCCTGCGCCATCGCCTCGGTCCAGGAGGGGACGCCGGCCGCCACGATGGGCCTGGCGGCGGGCGACCAGCTCTGGAGCGTCGACGGCTTCCCCTGCGTGCGCTGGCCCTTCCTGATGCAGCGCCTGGCCAACACGCCCGAGGCCGAGCACACGCTGGTGTTCAGCCGCGAGGGCGAGATGCGGCAGATCACCCACTCGGGCTGGCTCGCCGAGGTGCCCGCCGGCGGCGAGGGGCGCGGCGACCGCATCGTCCGCACCTTCGGCGTCGCCGTGGACGAGTACGGGCTGGACGGGCCCGACCTGGTGCCCGACGAGCACCGCGTCGCCTTCGCGCTCTCGCACTCGGTGCGCAAGACCAACGAGGCCATGAGCGCCGTGCTGGCCGCCATCGTCGGGCTCATCCGCGGCAAGGTGCCGACCACCGAGCTGAGCGGCCCCATCGGCATCGCCCAGCTCGTCTCGCGCACCGCCGAGGAGGGCGCCGGCTACTTCTTCTTCTTGATGGTGTGGCTGTCGATCAACCTGGGCCTCATCAACCTGCTGCCCATCCCCATCCTCGACGGCGGGCAGATCCTCTTCCTGGGCCTCGAGGCCGTGCGGCGGCGGCCCGTCTCGCTGCAGACGCGGCAGATCGCGACCTACATCGGCCTGGCGATCATCATCCTGCTCTTCGTCATCGGGGTGAAGAACGACATCCAGCGGCCGCTCGGATGAGCGACCGCCGCGCGCGTCTGTTCGCTCGCGCCGACGGGGCGGGGCGGGGGCCGGTGGTGCTGGGCATCGAGAGCGCAGGGCCGCACCTGGGCCTGGCCCTGTGCCGCCTGAGCGAGGAGGCCGACCCCACGGCGCGCTCGCTCGAGCTGCTCGACGAGGTCACCAGCCACCTCGGACGGCGCCACGCCGAGCGGGTGCTCGACCTGCTGGCGGCGATGCTGGAGCGCCAGGACCTGGCCGCCGCCGACCTGTCACTGGTGGCCTGCGGGCGCGGTCCGGGCAGCTTCACCGGGCTGCGGGTGGGCCTGGCCAGCGCGGCCGGGCTGGCGATGGGCGTCGGCGCGCCGCTCTGGCCCGTGGACAGCCTGGCCGCCCTGGCGCGCAACGCTGCCGGCCGCCCCGAGGCGATCGTGCCCATGGTCGACGCGCGCAAGGGCGAGGTGTACGCGGCCGCCTGGCGGGTGCCGCTGGACGGCCCGCCGGTGATGCTGGCCCCGGCCCGGGTGGGCCCGGCGCAGCAGGTGCTGGCCGAGCTGTCGGCCGCGGTGGGCGAGCCGGCGCCGCTGGTCTTCGGTTCGGGCGCGGCGCTCTACGGGTGCAGCAGCGCGGTGCCGCCGTCGTGGCAGCTCCCGCGCGCCGCGGAGGTCGCCTGGCTGGCTGCCGAGGCCTTCGAGCGCGCCGGCCGCGACCCGGCGGCGGCGCCTCCCCTGGATCCGGCCTACGTGCGGCCGAGCGACGCCGAGCTGATGGCGACCGATCCGGTCGTTGACAGCCCCGATCCCGCTCGTTAGGGTCGCCTGACCTCCGGGTCAACGGCATCTCGACACGACGCGCCGGCCGCCCTCGCGGGCAGGCCCAGCGGACGTCCAGACGACGTGCTCCGACCCGGGGCGCGTAGGGTGAGGCGATGGCCTACAAGCACACGAAGTACATCTTCGTCACGGGCGGCGTGACATCCTCACTGGGCAAGGGCCTGACGGCCGCCGCGCTCGGGGCGCTGCTGGAGGCGCGCGGCCTCAACGTGACCATCGTCAAGATGGACCCGTACATCAACGTCGACCCCGGCACGATGAACCCCTTCCAGCACGGCGAGGTCTTCGTCACCGACGACGGCGCCGAGACCGACCTGGACCTGGGCCACTACGAGCGCTTCGTGTCGATCACGACCACGCGCCGCAACAACTTCACGGCCGGGCAGGTCTACGAGGCGGTCATCAACAAGGAGCGCCGCGGCGAGTACCTGGGCGGCACGGTGCAGGTGATCCCGCACATCACCAACGAGATCAAGGAGCGCGCGCTGGCGGCCTCCGAGGGGCGCGACGTCGCCATCATCGAGGTGGGCGGTACGGTCGGCGACATCGAGTCGCTGCCCTTCATGGAGGCGGCGCGCCAGCTCCGCTTCGACGTCGGCCACGAGAACGCCATCTTCGTGCACCTGACCCTGGTCCCCTACATCGCCGCGGCGGGCGAGCTGAAGACGAAGCCGACCCAGCACTCGGTGAAGTCGCTGCTCGAGATCGGCATCCAGCCCGACATCATCGTGTGCCGCACCGACCGCCCGCTGAGCAACGAGATCAAGCGCAAGATCAGCCTCTTCTGCAACGTGCCGCCCAAGCGCGTCATCACCGCCGAGGACCAGGCGTCGATCTACGCGCTGCCCATCGCGCTCCACGACGAGGGGCTGGACGACCAGGTGGTGGAGGCGCTGAGCATCTGGTGCCGCGCGCCCAACCTGACGCCCTGGGAGGAGGTGGTGCAGAACACCGCCCGCCCCAACGACGAGGTCGAGGTCGTCATCGCCGGCAAGTACGTCGACCTGGTCGAGAGCTACAAGTCGCTCAACGAGGCGCTGAAGCACGGCGGGCTCAAGAACCGCTGCCGGGTGAAGATCGAGTACCTGGACTCCGAGCTGCTCGAGTCGGGCGACGCGCAGGCTCGGGCGGCGCTCGAGCGCGCCGACGCCATCCTGGTGCCGGGCGGCTTCGGTCAGCGCGGCATCGAGGGCAAGATCGAGGCGGTGCGCTTCGCCCGCGAGCACCGCACGCCGTTCTTCGGGATCTGCCTGGGGATGCAGTGCGCGGTCATCGAGTACGCGCGGCACGTGCTGGGCCTCGAGGACGCGGCCTCCGAGGAGTTCGACAAGGACTCGAAGAACCTGGTCATCCACCTGATGGAGGCCCAGAAGGTCGTCATCAACAAGGGCGGTACGATGCGCCTCGGCGCCTACGAGGCCCGCCTCACGGCCGGGAGCTGGGTGCACCAGGCCTACGGCGAGCGGGTCATCAGCGAGCGGCACCGCCATCGTTACGAGTTCAACAACGCCTACCGCGAGCAGCTCTACGAGAAGGGCATGCGGGCCACGGGCGTGAACCCCGAGCTGGATCTGGTCGAGGTCGTCGAGGTGGCGGACCACCCGTGGTTCGTCGGCGTGCAGTTCCACCCGGAGTACAAGTCGCGCCCGCTCAAGCCGCACCCGCTCTTCGCCGGCTTCATCGGCGCGGCGCTGGCGTATCGGAAGTCACGGACCGGACAGGCCGCTCCGGCGGGGGGCGCGCTCCAGGCCTGACCGGGGTCATCCGGCCTGGCGCTCTGAACGCGCGTGCAGTGCGATATTTTGATCGCCCTTTCGCGCCCCCGTAGCTTCCACGCCGTGTCGACGAATCTCTCAGACGCTGAGCGCTTCCGTGCGCGCGATCGGATCGTGGGGCGCCGCGCCGACGGCGATCCGATCATCCGGCTGGAGATGTACGGCATCATCGTGCTGGCCTTCAGCGCCACGCTGCTGCTGGCGCTGCTGACCTTCGATCCCGCGGACGTCGGAGCCATCGGCGGCACCCGCGCCCAGCCCGCCGAGAACATCATCGGGCCGATCGGCGCCCACGTCGCCGACATCTTCCTGTCGGCGCTGGGCATCGGCGCCTTCGCGTTCGCGCTGCTCTTCGGCTGGCTCGGGCTCTCCTACCTCATCGGGCGACGCTTCCACATCACCCGCACCGACGTGCTGGGCTGGGTCGGTCTGCTGGTGGGCGCGGCGGTGCTGATGCACGTGGGCTTCGCGCCGGCGCACCTGCTGGGGCACACCCCCGGCGGCCTGACCGGCGAGTACGTCGGCGAGGTGGCGCGCGCGCTGCTCTCGACCACGGGGACCTTGATCCTCGCGCTGACGGTGGTGGTGGTGTCGCTCATCGCGGTCACGCGGCGCAGCGTGTTCGAGCTGGCGACGCTGGCGGCGCGCTCGGCGTGGCGCGGGGGCGCCGCCGTGGTCAGGCTGCTGCGGCACGGCGACGCGCCCGAGCCCGCGGTGGCGGAGGGCGAGGGCGCCGAGGCGGCGCGCGAGCCCCGCGACGACGACGCGGCCGAGAAGGCGCGCGGGCCCAAGGTGGTGCTGCCCGAGCGGCGCGTGCTGACGCCGACCGAGGACATGGTCGGGTCCCTCGACGAGCCGGCCGCAGCAAAGACCGGACCGAAGCAGCGACCGGAGCGCGCCGCGCCGGCGGAGGCCGAGGTCGGGACGGCGGACCTCGACGCGCCCGACGAGGAGCCGGACGATCCCGAGGACGCCGTGGCCGCCGCGCCCGCGCAGCCCGCCGCGCCCGCGCCCCAGCCGGCGCCGGAGCCGGAGGACGACATCAAGATCGTCGAGTCGGTGGCCATGCGCCGCAGCCGCGACCTCATCGTCGGTGAGCAGATCGCCATCCCCGACGAGCGCGAGGAGCGCGCCTTCGAGCTGCCGACCCTGTCCTTCCTGGAGTACGAGGCGCCCGAAGGGCAGACCTACGACCGCGAGCTGCTGCGCGCCAACGCCCAGATCCTCGAGTCCAAGCTGGCCGACTACAAGGTCCAGGGGAAGGTGGTCGAGATCCACCCGGGCCCCGTCGTCACCATGTACGAGTTCAAGCCGGCGCCGGGCATCAAGATCTCGTCGATCGCCAACCTCTCGGACGACCTGGCGATGGCGTTGAGCGCCCTGCGCATCCGCATCGTGGCGCCCATCCCCGGCAAGGACGTCGTGGGCATCGAGGTGCCCAACAAGACGCGCGAGACCGTGTGGCTCAAGGAGATCCTGAGCGACGGCTGCTACTCGCGGTCCAAGAGCAAGCTCACCCTGGCGCTGGGCAAGGACATCGTCGGCACGCCGGTGGCCATGGACCTGGCGAAGGCGCCGCACCTGCTGGTGGCGGGCGCGACCGGCGCCGGCAAGTCGGTGGCGATCAACTCCTTCATCGTTTCGCTGCTCTACAAGGCCACCCCGCAGGACGTGCGCCTCATCATGATCGACCCGAAGATGCTGGAGCTCAGCATCTACGAGGGCGTGCCCCACCTGCTGCTGCCGGTGGTGACCGACCCGAAGCAGGCCGCGACGGCGCTGCGTTGGGCCGTGAAGGAGATGGAGCGCCGCTACCGCACGATGGCCGACCTGGGCGTGCGCAACCTGGCCAACTACAACTCGAAGACCGAGCAGCTCACCAACAACCCGGCGCAGCCGCTGCCCGAGCGGCTGGCCCTGGCCAAGGCGAAGCGCCAGGCCCGCGGCGAGCTGGATCCGGAGGGCTCGGTGCTGGACGCGCGCGGCGAGCCGCTGGTCACCATGCCGCAGATCGTCGTCATCATCGACGAGCTGGCCGACCTGATGATGGTGGCCGGCAAGGACGTCGAGCTGTGCATCGCGCGGCTGGCGCAGATGGCGCGCGCCGCAGGCATCCACCTGGTGCTGGCCACCCAGCGACCCTCGGTGGACGTCATCACCGGCCTCATCAAGGCGAACTTCCCGACCCGCATGTCCTTTCGGGTGTCGTCGAAGATCGACTCGCGCACCATCCTGGACCAGGGCGGCGCCGAGAGCCTGCTCGGCATGGGCGACATGCTCTGGCTCTCCCCGGGCGCCGGCTCACCCAAGCGCGTCCACGGCTGCTACGTCTCGGAGGAGGAGGTGCACCTCATCGTGCGCCACCTCAAGCAGCAGGGCGCGCCCGACTACGACCTGGGCATCCTGGCCTCGGACGACGAGGAGGCGGAGAGCGGCGGCCGGCCCGACGACGACGAGGTCGACGAGCTCTACGACCAGGCCGTCCGCATCGTGGCCGAGACGCGCAACGCCTCCATCAGCTTCCTGCAGCGCAAGCTCAAGATCGGCTACAACCGCTCGGCTCGCATGGTCGAGAAGATGGAGCACGAGGGCGTCGTCGGCCCCTCGGATGGCACCAGCCGCCCGCGCGACGTGTTCATCGATCCCATCTGACGCGGCGTCGACGCGGGTCGGGCCGGGCCCGAGCGCCGGCCACGGGCCCGGTCGTTGACCTGCCAGGGCGGCGCCCCTAGCCTGCGGCCCGTCCCCAGCCCGGATGTCCCCCGTGTCGCGCCCTCGGCCGGCCGAACCTTCGACAGGAAGGTCCTCCAGATGATGCGACGACGCCTGCTCTTCGTGACGCTGTCCCTCGCGCTCTCATGGGGGCCCGCCGCGGCCGCCGGCCAGGTCGACAAGTGCCCGCGCGTGTCGGGCAAGCCCAAGGTCTACCTGATGGGCAGCTCGACCATGGGCAGCCTGCTGGGGCCCATCCTGCAGTCGCTGCTGGACAAGGAGTGGGGGCTGGAGGCGCGTCGCTGGGGCAAGGCCTCGTCGGGGCTGGCGCGCCCCGACTTCCACGACTGGCCGGGGCTGCTGCCGGGCCTGATGGTCAAGCACCGGCCGGACATCGTGGTGATCTCGCTGGGCACCAACGACAACCAGCCGCTCTGGGTGCGCAAGGGCGTGTGGATCCGCCTGGACAACCCGAAGTGGGAGACCACCTACGCCGAGCGCGTGCGGGAGACGCTGTCGCTGGCCGCAGGAAAGAGCAGGCGGCGCCTGGTCGTCTGGATGGGACCGACGGCCTTCGAGGGCAAGATCGCGCGCCATCAGGGGCCCATCATCAACCGCATCATCGCCCGCGAGGTGGAGGCCTTCGACGGCAAGGCGATCTTCGTGGACTCCTACGCCGCCACCACCGACGCCAAGGGGCACCCGATCCGCACCTTCAAGGCGCCGGGGTCGAAGAAGGCCCAACCGGCCTACGGTGAGGACGGCATCCACCTGACCAGCGAGGCCGTGCGCTGGCTGCTGGCCGAGCCGGTGCGAAAGCTCATCGGCGCCTGCGCGACCGCTTCCGAGGAGGTGGCGGCCGCGGAGGAGGCCGAGGAGGCGGCGGCCGACGACGACGTGCCGCCCGAGGACGCGCCGCCGCTGGCGGATGGGACGGCGGCGACGGACGACGATCCGGGCGCGGCGGCCGACGAGAGCGACGAGCCCACGCCCGCGCCCGAGACCGACGAGGAGGAGGCGCAGGGAGAGACCGCCGACGCCCCGGAGGCTACGCCCGCCGGAGCGCCTGCCCCGCTCCCCGACGCGGCGGGCAACCGCCCCCCGGAAGCTCCCTCGCGGCAGTGATTCGCGACGCCCGGCACCTCTGGTAGTCTCGGCGGGGTCATGAGGTTCAATCCGCTCCAGCTCGGGGTCGTCGCGGCCGTCGTCGCACTCGCGATGTGGCTCACCGACCTGTTGTGGCAGCCGATCTTCCGAGTGCAGGTCACCGACAGCTTCGCGCTGCCCATCTGGATGCTCCTGGCCATCTACGCCGCCCTGCAGCTCTGGTTCTGGAGCGCCACCCGCGAGCGCATGGACCTCTCCGACGACGAGGTCGCCCGCTGGGGCCCCAAGCTCGAGGAGGCCACCCCCGAGATCGTGCAGCAGTGGCAGGCCAAGATCCCGGTCAAGGACATCGCCGCCAGCATCCAGGCCGCCCACGGCATCCCGGTGGACGTCACCCTTCGCTATATCATTGCGCTAGGAAAGCACGTCAGCACTCAACATTGATCGAGGCACCGTCAGCGGCGGCTACGCACGCCGTGGGCGGCGTCGTTCGCTCGGGTCAGGCCTGCGACGGGCTGAAGCCCGACTCGGCCTGCCCTCGCTCACTCCTTGCCCACGGCGCGCTCGCTCGCCGCTGACGGCGCCTCGCCGGTGCCGAGGTTGGAGCGTTCGGCTCGGCCGGGGCCTTTGGCCCGGCCTCGGTGGCGGTGGCGGGCTCGGTCTCGGTGTCGGCCTCGGTGTCGGTGGCGGTCTCGGTCTCGGTCCCGGTCTCGGCGCCGGCCCCGGTCTCGGCCTCGGCGCCGGCCTCGGTGGCGGTCTCGGTCTCGGTCTCGCCTCCGGCCTCGGTGGCGGTCTCGGTCTCGGCCTCGGTCTCGGCCTCGGTGGCGGTGGCGGCCGGTCTCGGCCTCAGTCTCTCGGTCTCGGTCTCGGCCCCCGGCCTCGGTCTCGGTCTCGGTCGGCCTCGGTCTCGGTGTCGGCCTCGGCGCCGGCCTCGGCGCCGGCCTCGGTGGCGGTCTCGGCCTCGGTGCCGGTCTCGGTCTCGGTCTCGGCGCCGGTCTCGGTCTCGGTGTCGGCCTCGGCTCCTCGGTCTCGGTCTCGGTCTCGGCCTCGGTGGCGGCCTCGGTCTCGGTGTCGGTCTCGGTCTCGGCCTCGGCCCCGACCCCTGCGGCGGCGGCCACCCCGACCGCCGCCGCCGCCGCCGCTCGCGCTACCGCCGCGGGTGGATCATCCGCCAGGTCATCGCCTTGACCCGGTCCAGCAGCTCCAGCACCTCCGCACCGGCCGCCTCCGGCACTGCCCCCGCGCCGACCATCAGCTCCAACGCCATCGACGCCTCCCGCGCGCTGCCGTAGGCGATGCGGTAGTGCTGCACCCGGTCCCGCCCGAAGCGCCCCGAGCCCTCGGCCAGGTTCAGCGCCGCCGACGCCCCCGCCCGCGTCGCCTGGTCTCCCAAGCCCCGGAACGAAGGCGGCAACCCCCGCGCCAACCCGAAGAGCCCCACCGCCGGCCGCGCCGCCACCCGCTCCGCATCCATCCCCGACTCGCCAACCATCTCTCGCCTCCAGGGCCGCCAGTTGAGCCCCCACCACCAGCCGCTTCGGCGCTGGGCCGTCAGGGACGGCCGCAGGCCGCCGCGAAGCGGCCGAGGAGCGAAGCGACGCAGGTCCTTGACGGCCCAGCGCCGAAGTGGCGACACCCACCTCGACTGGCGGCCCTGGAGGGGGGCGATGGGTGAAGGGCGGGTCCGAGACCGGCACCGGGGCCGGTCACGGTCTCGGCCTCGGTGCCGGTCTCGGCCCCGGTGCCGGTCTCGGCCTCGGTGCCGGTCTCGGCCTCGGTGCCGGTGCCGGTCTCGGCCCCGGTCTCGGTCCAGTCTCGGTCTCCTCAGTCCCGGCGGTCTCGGTCTCGGCCCCGGTCTCAGTCTCGGTCTCGGTCAGTCTCAGTCTCGGTCTCGGCCTCGGTCTCGGTCTCGGCCTCGCCCCAGTCAGTCTCGGTCGGTCCTCGGTCTCGGTCTCGGTCTCAGTCTCGGTCTCAGTCTCAGTCTCAGCTCGGCCTCGGCCTCGGTCTCGGCCTCAGTCTCTCGGCCTCTCTCGGCCTCTCAGTCTGGCCTCTCGGCCTCGGTCTCGGCCTCAGTCTCCGGTCTCGGCGCCGGCCTCGGCCTCGGCCTCAGTCTCGGCAGTCTCGGTCTCGGCCTCAGTCTCAGTCTCGGCCCCGGCCTCGGCCCCGGCCCCGGCCTCGGCCCCGGCGCCGGTCTCGGTCTCGGTCACGGCGCCGGCCCCGGCCCCGGCCTCGGCCCCGGCCTCGGTCTCGGCCTCGGTCTCGGCCCGGCCCCGGCCCCGGCCTCGGCCCCGGGCTCGGCCTCGGCCTCGGCCTCGGCCTCCGTCACCTTGACGTCCGCTGCCGACATCGCTAGTCCCGCGGCGATGACGCATCGCGACCTGTCCGCCGAGATCGCCTCCTCGCTGTCGCTGTCCCCGCAGGGGGTGGCGGCTGTGGTGGCTTTGCTCGACGAGGGCGCGACGGTGCCTTTCATCGCGCGCTACCGCAAGGAGCGGACCGGGTCGCTCGATGAGGTGCAGATTCGGGATATCGCCGAGCGCAGGCAGGCGCTGGTGGACCTGGCGGCGCGGCGGAAGACCATCGAGGCGGCGATTGCCGAGCAGGGGGCGCTGACCCCGGCGCTGGTGGCGCGGCTCGAGGCGTGCAGGAGCAGGGCGGAGCTCGAGGATCTGTACGCGCCCTTCAAGAAGAGCCGCAAGACGCGCGCGGACAAGGCTCGGGAGGCGGGGTACGGGCCGCTGGCCGAGCTGATCCTGCGTCAGGTCGAGCGCCTCGAGCGTCGGCCGGCTGCGGAGGCCCTGGCGGGAGCGCAGGATATCGTTGCCGAGGAGCTGGCCAATCGTCCCGAGCTGCGGCGCCTCCTCCGCGAGGCCCTGGCGCGACATGGCGAGCTGGTGACGAAGAAGAAGCGGACGGCGCCCGATGGGCCGTCGGCGTTCGAGGCGTTCTACGGCGCGACCGAGCGCGTCGACCGCGTGCCTCCGCACCGGTATCTGGCGGTATGCCGAGGCGAGGCCGAGGGGTTCCTCAGCGTGTCGGTCGCGGTGGATCTCGGGCGGGCGGTCGACAACGTCCTGCGCCGCATCCGCTACGAGCCCCGGTCGCCGCTCGGGCCGGCGCTTCGGGACGCGGTGGAGGACAGCCTGAAGCGGCTGCTCATCCCCTCGGCCGAGACCGCCGTCCGCGCCGATTTGAAGACCCACGCCGACAAGGCCTCCATCGCGGTCTTCGGTCAGAACCTCGAAGCCCTGCTGATGGCGCCGCCGCTCGGAGCCGGCAAGGTGCTGGGCGTGGACCCGGGCATCCGCACGGGATGCAAGTGCGCGGTGGTGTCGGCGACCGGCGAGGTGCTGGCCGAGGCGACCGTGCACCTGGTGGGTCGCGAGGACCCGCGGTCGCTCCAGATCTTGAAGGAATTGCTGGCGAATCACCGACCGGACGCGGTCGCGGTCGGAAACGGCACCGGCGGGCGCGAGGCGGAGGCGGCGATCCGCCGGGTGGTGGCGGACCAGTGCCCCGATGTGGTCGTCGTCAGCGTCAACGAAGCGGGCGCCAGCGTCTACAGCGCATCCGATATCGCCCGGGCCGAGCTGCCTGGGATGGACGTGACGATGCGCGGCGCGGTGTCGATCGCGCGGCGCCTTCAGGACCCGCTGGCGGAGTTGGTGAAGATCGACCCGAAGGCGATCGGCGTCGGGCAGTACCAGCACGACGTGGACCAGGGCGCGCTGCGGCAGCGGCTGTCGGACGTCGTCGAGAGCTGCGTCAATCGCGTCGGGGTGAACCTGGCCACGGCGAGCGCGCCGCTGCTGGCGCAGGTGGCCGGGATCGGGCCGAAGCTGTCGCAGACCATCGTCGCCGAGCGAGCGCGGCGCGGGGCATTTCCGAGCCGCTCGGCGCTGATGAAGGTGCCTGGACTGGGCGCCAGGACCTACGAGCAGTGCGCGGGCTTCCTGCGCGTCCCCGGCGCGCCGAACCCGCTCGACGCCTCGGCCGTTCACCCGGAGTGCTACCCCGTCGTGGAGCGCATGGCCAACGACCTCGGCGTCCCGCTGGCCCGCCTCGTCGGCGACGCCACCCTGGCGCACTCCATCCCGCTGGAGCGCTACGCCGACGCTGAGCTCGGCCTGCCCACCCTGCGCGACATCATCGCCGAGCTGGCCAGACCCGGCCGCGATCCGCGAAGCGCCTTCGAAGCGCCGAAGTTCCGGGACGACGTCCACTCCATCACCGACCTCTGCGACGGGATGGAGCTCGAAGGCGTCGTCACCAACGTCACCGACTTCGGCGCCTTCGTCGACATCGGCGTCCACCAGGACGGACTCGTCCACGTCTCCAAGCTGGCGGCTGGGTTCGTGCGGGACCCCCACGCCGTCGTCCGAGCCGGGGACCGCATCCCGGTTCGCGTGCTGAGCGTCGATGTGCCCAGGAAGCGCATCTCGCTGGAACGCCTCGCGCCCACGAACTGACGGTCGATCCCAGGACGGGGCGCGCTCGGTGCTCGAGGGGTCACGGCCCCGCCGGAGTCCGGCGGCCACGAGGAGCACCGCGACCGGCCGCTCGAGTTCCGCCTCGAGCGGCTAGAAGCCGCAGGTGTTCATGAAGTTGCAGGTCTTGTCGGGCGCGCACGGTTTGAGCAGGCAGTCGTCGCGGTCTTCGCAGTCGACGAGGTCGTCGCCATCGTTGTCTGCGCCGTCGCTGCAGTCGGTCTCCAAGCAGAGCGCGCCGTCGCAGGTCGTGCCAGGGCCACAGTCGGTTCCGGCGGGCTCAGGGCGCATGCACTGTCGCGCCTCGACGAACTCCTCACCGCTCACCACGCAGGTCTCGGCCTGACAGGACCGCGGCGTGCAGACCCGCGACTCTTCGCCGAACACGCGGCAGTCGTTCTCGACGATGCACTTGCTCCACGCAGTGCACGGCTCGCCGCAGGTGCGCCCGGTGGTCGCTCGAGAGCAGGCGTCGGTCTCGACGACGGTCGCGCGCACGCACTCGCCGCCGATCAACGTGCGTGCGGCGCACTCGCGCGTGCGGCTGCCCGTCTGGTCGCACGCATCGGCATAGTCGCAGGCCGACCATGACGTACACGCGCTGGGCCCGCAGTCCTCGCCCTCGGCCGGGTCGGCGGGCCAGCGGGGCAGGATGACCGCGGGCGCGGACTGCTCGAGGCCCACGAACCAATTGGCGCCGGGGACCAGCCCCCGGCCGTCGAATTGCGGCATGGACACCAGAGCGTTCGCGGTCACCTCGACCCAGCCAGCGCCGCGGCGAGCGAAGAGTCGGCCCGAGGGATCCCAAGCGGGCTCGGTCAGGATGGCCGGGTCCAGCTCGACGAGGCTCATCGCGTCCGGATCCAGGTGCCACACGCCTCCAGAGGGTAGCGCCATCACCAGCGTGTCGTCGGACAGCGGCCACCAGTCGTATGTACTTCCGCTGGGCAGCGTCGGGGGGCTCGAGGTCGCCGTACGGACCGTGTTGTCAGGGGCCACACAGCGCACCTCCGTGGCGGTGTTGCCGCAGACGGTCCCGTCGACCAGCCGGGCCATGGCGAGCAGGTCGTTGGTCGCGTCCGGCAAGGCGGTGTGCGTGCCGTCGGGGGCCAGATAGCCCGCCCAGAGCAGGCCGCCGCCTGCCGCGTAGCCGCTGACCGTCGAGAAGAGCAAGCCGAATGCTTCGGGAAACACGCGGCGCGTCCCGGTCGCCCCGGCGAGGTACCAACCGCTGTTGCGCTCGGCGATCCAAAGGCCGTTGCCGCCGATGTCCGGGAAGGTCGTCTCGTGGTGTGCGGGAAACACAAAGGTGCCGACTTGCGCTCCGCCCCCGCCGTGGACGGTGCCGAAGAGCAGGCCGCTACCTGCCGGCGTCCCGGAGGCGTCGACCCAGCCGCCGGCACTCAGCGTCGGGCCCGCCGACCGGCTCCAGGTCGAGTCCTGGCGGGTCGGCGCTGCGAGCCGCACGTTTCCTCCTGACAAGAGCGGGGCTTCCACGACCACATGGCTACCGAAGGCGCGGTCGCCGAAGAGCGTGACGCAGCGCTCGTCCGCGAAGTGAGGTGCCACCGCGAGGGGAGCCTCGTCTCCGAGCTGCCAACCCTCGAGCGGCGCGCCCCCCGGCTTCGGAGGCAGACAGACGCGGACGACGCGGTCGTCGAGCTGCTGCATGCTCACCGACATCGCGTCGACCCAGGGGCGGACGGGGCGCACGGTCGGGATGTCGGCGGTCCAGAAGCGGGTCTCCGGCGGCCCGCCATCGCGTCCCGGGTGCAGGGTGAGGATGAGCACCCGCCCGGCGGCGTCGGGCAGGTCGAACGCCGCATAGACGCGCAGCGCCCCCTCGGGCAAGGCCGCGTCGAGCAAGGGTTCGCGGCGCCACGACAGCCCGTCGTACCAGAGGCGGTCGACCGAGCCGGCGGGGGTCGTGACGAGCACGTGGCGCTCCGACGGTGTCACGCGGTAGCTCCACCACGGCCCGGTCCACGGGCCGACGCCCAGGCCGCGAGGCGTGCCACTCGGGGCCAGCGACGTGGTCGCGAGCCCGCCCGTTCCGGTGAGCATCGCCACGGGGTGCCCGCCCGCGCTCGCGTCGGGGGCGTAGACGGGGCTCGCGAGGCTGAACTCTGCGCCACCCGGCGCCATCTGGGTCGCCAAGGGCCCGAGCTGGAGCAGCTCTTCGTCCGCTTCACCCGGGAGCGGCGCCTCGGTAAACCCATCGACTCTGGGCTCGCTGCCCCCAAACGTCGTGGCGCCTACGTTGCGGCCGCCGCCTGGGCCCCAGTCCACGGGCGCGTTCATGCCGGGAGGCAGCCACGCGGACGACGCGTGCAGTCCGGGCAGGCAGTCGAGGTTCTCGTAACCGTCATCGTCCTTGTCGCGAATCGCGGGGACGCGCTCCCAGGCGAGGCCCGCCGCAAACAGCGCGCAGCCGGACGACGTGGTGAAGGTGCCGGGCACGATGACCCGAGGCATCCCGACCATCAGCGGCCAGCGGCCCGGGTCGGGGTCCAGCGCCCAGGCGTCCGCGGCGTCGCCGGTGACGGTGAAGTGCCAGCCGCCCTGTACCCACGGCTTCAGCGCCACCGACTCCGGGGCGCGGGCCTCGATGTCGACGGTGGGCTCGATGATGGCGTCGAAGATCTCGTCGCCCCACGCGATGACGCCATGGCCCTCGGCGTATCTGGCGACGAGCGGGCGCGCGACCTCGGCGTCAGCCGCGTCTTCGGTGATCGTCCATGTGGGGACGCTGCCCCAGGCGGTGTCGGCGGTGGCGCGATCGGTGACCTCGAAGACGTGGCCCCCCGACTCCCAGGCCATGCCCAACCGGACCGAGTCGGGGACGAGCAGCCGCGGCTCCGCGTAGAGGCCGACCACCGAGTCGCCATAGGCCACGAGGCCCAGCTCATCGAACGCGAGCCACGTCGCGATGCCCGGCCGCGCCCAGATCACCTCGGTCAGCGCGTCGCCGCCGAACAGCGCCTTGCCGGTGACCGCGCGGGAGGCGCCCGTAGCGGTCGAGATGGCGAGCTGGCCGGACCGCAGCGGGTCGAGGCGCTCCGCGTTGGTGTCGCCGCTGCCTTGGGACGTGAAGGTGGCGCTGGCCTTCGACACGGTGGCCGGCGGGGTCTCGTTCGGCGTGGCGTCGTCCTGAGCGCAGCCAGATGCGGCGACACTCGCGACCACCAGCAGCGCGATGCGGCGAATCATCGCAGCACCCGCGTGTAGTCGGTGCCGCGGCGCAGCAGGTAGGCGTCCTCGAGCACCAGGAGCTGGTCGATGGGCCTCGCGAACTCGGCCTGATAGATGGGGTCGCCGTCGTCGAAAGGCACGACCCCGTCGCGTGCGACCTGGACCAAGGCTTTCAACGTGCCCGGCACCGAGAGGTCGCCTTGTCTTGCGAAGAGCTCGCCACCGGGTCCGCGCACGTAGTCGAAGAGGATCTGAGGCAGGGGCATGAAGGTGTCGGTCTTGGGGTCGAAGTACTCCGTGCCTTCTTGGACGCCGCCGCTCCCTTCTCGCCACCGATTGATGACGATGCGGTCTCCGATCAGCTCGACCTTGGTCGGAGCGTAGCCTCCGAGATCGCGCACGACCCCCGCCGGGTCGGCGCACCGGAGCCCGTTCGGGCCAGAGCCGCACTGGGTGCCGTCGGCGAAGAGGACCAACGTGAAGTTCCATGGGTGCAGCTCCACGATCGTGCCGTCGGATTTGATGGCGAGGGTCGTGCCCTGCGGGCTCAAGATGACGCCGCCACCCTCGACCAGGCCGTAGAATCCTTGGTCCTTGTCGCCCGGAACCGTGACGGCGACCGGGTTGCCCCCGGTCAGCCGCTTGACCGCGACCATCCCCGTCGCGGGCTCCGGCACCTCGATCACCCAGAGATCGCCTCGCGCATCGTAGGTCGTGCGCAGCTCCTTCGTCTGCGTCTCCACGGTCCCGCGCAGCGGCAGGCCGTAGCTGTCGAAGAGCATCCCAATGGGTGCTGCGGCGTGGAGCGCTTCCTCGGCGTCGCTGGACGCCGACGGCATCGGCAGCTCAACCAGCTCCCGGGGGACCGTGATGAGCATCCGGCCGACCCCCGGCACGGGCCCCACCGCCGTGTTGCCGCCCATGAGGTACGGGTCTCGCGCCAGGGTGGCGTCGCGGACGATGAGCGCGCAGGAGTCGCCGCGCGGAATCACCGCCAGCGCCGGCGCCCCGCCGAGTTCCCAGCCACCCGGCTCGATGGCCGTCCTCGGCTCCGTCGGTTGCCAGCAGACCAGCAGGTCCGAGCCCGCGTTGGTGGCGCTCACCATGAGCGCCGGCGCCGGTTTGACCTGCGGCCGCGGCGACTCCGGGGCGCCGAGGGCAACTCGCCAGAACCCGGTCTTCCGCGTGTCAGGCTCCGAACCCACCGGATCTTCCTCGGTGACCTCGAAGGTGACAACCCCGAGCACCTGCTCGTCGATCCGAAACGCGAGCCGCGCCTCGACGCCCTCGGGCAGGTCCAGCACGCCGAGGCGCTCGACGCGCACGCCGTCTCCGTCGACCACCAACTCGTCGACGCGCCCCTGCGCGTCGACCATCAACAGGTCGTTCGCCCCCTCGCGGGCAAGCCAGGTCTGGGCGCCGCCAAGCTGGGCCACTGGCGCGAGCTCGCCGACCGTGCCGTCCGCGTCGAGCCACGCCTCGGCGACGAGTCCGCCCGCGAACTCGAGGGCCAGCGGATGCCGCGGTGTCTGCAGGTGGCGCGCGCTCGTGAGGCCGCTCAGCCCCCGAAAGTGCCCGAGCGCCGGAAGCTGCGGCATGTGATTGGCGTAGTCGCCCCCGCCCTGGAGCCGGTACATCAGCTCACCGTGCGTGAGGCCTGCCGGGATTGCTCCGGGGCCGCCGCCAACGAAGGTGAACTCCGGATGCACCGTCTTCGTCACTGACACCCCCGCCTGGGCGTGGTTTGGCGCAGGCGAAGGCATGCGAATCGCGTCTGCGTCGATCCACACCCCGCGCGTGTTCCACGCGGGCTTCCACGGCATCTCGAGCGTTCCCTCGTTCGGGCCTCGGAAGATCCCATAGCAGTTGATGTCGGTCGTGCTGGGGCTGTCCAGGTCGGCGCTCTCCATCTTCGGCTCCTCGACGGCGGCGGTCCGAGTGTCACCGGCCGTGAACCGCCAGCAGCTCCAGCTCCGCCGCAGCACGGTCTGTCCGAAGCCACCGGTCCAGCCGCGAATCCGTAGATAGAGCACCGTCTGTCCGCCGCGCGACCACGCCCAGCCCACCTCGGGCTCCGCGCCCACCCACGACTTGGCGTCCGTGCCCGTGATCGCCATCGGCTCCATCGCCAAGGTCGGCGCGTCCGGTTGCTGATCCGGCGCGTCCTCGAGCGGCACGAATGCGCCGATGAGGTCTCGGCTATCGACCGCGTCTGGAGCGGTCAGCGGCCCGACCCCCTCCGCCCAGAAGCTGCTGCCGGGGCGAAACGCGTAGGCCCCGGGAGTGTCGGCCCGCTCGCCGCGCTCGATCTCCCACACAGGAAGCGTGCCCGCTGCTGTGACCTCGAACGTGCGCCGCACCACCTCGAACCGGTGCGGGCCGGACGTCCACGTCATGCCCTCGCGCACCGTGTCAGGCACCTCCAACAGACTCGGCGTGACCCGCCCGATCACCGCGCCCCTCTCCGGAGCGAAGCCGAGCGCGCTCGAGTAGGCCAGCGGGGACTCGGGCCCCCAGCCCTCGTTGACGTGGCGCCAGACGCCGGCCGAGGTGACGGCGCGCTCGCCCTCGCGCCGAAAGACCACGAATTCGCTCGACACGGTGCCGCCGGAGCCATAGATGAGGCGGGTTCCAGGCCGAAACGGTGACAGAAGCGCGCTGTTCTTCTGACCGTCGACGACCCCATCGCCGCCACCGACGTCAGCGTCGACGGGCGACGCGCTCTCGGCGCAAGCCGGCATTGCCACAAGAGCAGCCGCGAGCAGCGATGCAACGGAGTGCCGACGGCTCATGCTGCGTCCATGCTGTCCAGGAAGATTGGGCGGGATTGACAGCATTCTAGTGACCGTTGTCTGGGGAAGTCGAGCCGACCGACAATCCCCGGCGGTCGGGCCGGCCGGCTGCGCTGGACCGATCGGGTCCTCTACGGCGCCTGTGGCGCGGCCGGGCCGTCCGCGTCCCGAACCATCGGACCCCCCACAGCCTCCGGAAGTTCCCGTCCAGCCCGCCGTTCAATCGATCCTCGGCGTGCGCTGCCGCCACCGGGGGTCAGCGTCAGCAGTCGGGCCGGCCTTCGAGGCTCTTGATGACGCAGTCGAGCGGCTGCTCGGTCGCGCGGACGGCGGCGTCGAGCGCCGCGACATTCGATGCGAGCTTCCGAGGATCGAGGTCGACGGCGTAGGCGTGCCGGAGGAAGTGGCGAAAGGCCATCACCTGGCGCCACTGGAGCGCCGCCGAGTGATCCAGGAGCGCGGGCCGGATGCCCGCGAGCTCCATGGCGGCAGCGTCCAGGAGCTCCGCGTGCCACCAGGCTCCCTGGCGCTCGGGGAGGCCGAGGCCGCGCTCGAGACGCAGCAGGATCGTCTCGAAGGCTTGGTAGGCATGGTCGAGCGACAACGCGACCAGGGCGTGCGCGGCCGCTCCAGAGCCGAGGTCGGTCTCGGCCGCGGTCGAGAGGTGTCGGCACACCTGCTGCCAATCCCGCCGCAGCTCGGCCGCGAGGAGCGCGGCTCGGGCCTCCACCGCGCTCAAAGCCGCATCCCTTCGGCGCGCGCGCGGCGCTCGAGGGTCTCGGGCGCATCCTCGATCGGGACGACGTGGACGTCCGGCCCCACTTCGGCGCTCACCTCGGCGGCCAGCGCGAACACGTCGTCGGCATCGGCTACCAACAGGTCGACGTCGCTCCGCGGCGTGGGCTCGCCCCACGCGTAGGAGCCGAACAGCCAGACCTCGCCGCAGCGACCCTCCCTGCGGAGGCGCTCGATCGCCGCACGCAGCGTCGGCAACACGCGGCCACGAAGCTCCTCGGCCTCGGCCCGCTCTCGCTCGAGATCCAACTCGATCTTCCGTACGAGCGCGCTTCGAAGGTCAGCGAATGTCGTCGCAGGCTTCGTCACTCCTGGATGCTATGGCCGGCCCCGATACGCGGTCAAGCAGCGGCCCGCGTGCGGGTTCCGACCCGGTCGTCCGTAGCCGCTACCCGTCTGAGGCGATGCTGCCCGAGGCGTCCAGGCCCGCCTCGGGCCGAGGGCTCGCCGTCGCGACCTGCCAGCCCGCAGAGGTCGGCGGGCGGAGGTCCGAAGCGGGCAAGGGCGCCCCGGACCTCCGCGCGGCCGCCTACTTGCGTCCGAAGGGGTAGCCGCCGGGGCCGAACTCCGAGTCGGGGCTCGCCGCGAAGGGGCTCCGCCGCTTGGGCGCCTGCGCGTTGCCCGAGCCGAGGATGTCGCCCAGGCTGCGCCCGCCGCTCTTCCACGGCTTCGGCCGCCCGCCGTCGTTGGTGGCCATCTCGGCCGGCGGCTGCTTCGCGGCCCCGCCGCTGCCCACGTGGGCGTACTGCGGGACCTCGTCGTAGCCCGGCTCCAGCGGCGGCGGCTCGGGCGGCGCGTCGTTGCGCCGCTCGGCCGAGGACCGCACCTCGATGACCTCGCGCTGCTCGTCGCCGCGGTCGAAGCCGGTGGCCACCACGGTGATGTGCAGGGCGTCCTTCAGGTCGGGGTCGATGACCGCGCCGAAGATGATGTTGGCCTGCTGGTGCGCGGCCTCCTGCACGTGCCGGATCGCCTCATTGATCTCCATCAGGCCCATGTCCTCGCCGCCGGTGATGTTCACCAGGATGCCGCGAGCGCCGTCGATGGAGGTGTCCTCGAGCAGCGGGCTCGAGATGGCCTGCCGCGCCGCGTGCACCGCCCGGTCCTTGCCGGTGCCGATGCCAGCGCCCATCAGCGCCATGCCCTGGTCGCTCATGATGGTGCGCACGTCGGCGAAGTCGACGTTCACCAGACCGGGGATGGTGATGAGATCACTGATGCCCTTGGTGGCGTTGTAGAGGACGTTGTCGGCCTCGCGGAAGGCCTCCAGCAGCGTCATGTTCTGGTTGGCGATCCCCAGCAGCTTGTCGTTGGGGATGACGATGAGCGTGTCCACCCGCGCCCGCAGCGCCTCGAGGCCGCTGTGCGCGTTCTTCATGCGCGGCCGCCCCTCGAACTCGAAGGGCTTCGAGACCACGCCCACGGTCAGCGCGCCAGCCTCGCGAGCCAGCTCCGCCACCACCGGCGCAGCGCCAGTGCCGGTGCCGCCGCCCATGCCCGCCGTCACGAACACCATGTCGGCGCCCTCGAGCAGCCGCGCGATGTCGTTGCGGTTCTCCATCGCCGCGTGCCAGCCCTTCTCCGGGTTCGCACCCGCGCCCAGGCCGCGCGTCAGCTCGATGCCGATCTGCACCTTGTGCGTCGCGGCGTTCTTGTCGAGCGCCTGACGGTCGGTGTTGATCGCGATGAAGTCGACCCCGTTGAGGTTGTTCTTCACCATGTTGTTCAAGGCGTTGCATCCGGCGCCGCCGACGCCGACGACCTTGATGTTTGCGCCTCCGGCCAGCTCTTCTTCGAAACTGATCATCGTGTGGTCTCCCCGACTCTCAACCAAGTGGCCACCCTCTCCGGGTGTGATTGCTGAAAACAGACTGAGTTGCTCGAACAAGATCCGCGTCACGCTGTCTCGCGCTCCCCCGGGACGCGGAGCCCGGTATCCGTGTCGGGGGCACCCTCCAGGACCCCCGACACATCTCCACTTCCTAGAACCATGACTCGATGAGCCTCCTCACGGGCTTCCACCAACGCCCGGACTGCGGCCTGGCCTTGGCGACCGGCGTCTGCAGCCCCGCGTCGAAGGTGTCGAGACACAGCCCGACCGCCGTCGCGTAGCGCGGGTCCGCCACCACGTCGTCCAGGCCGCCGAAGCCGCTGGGCGCTCCGACGCGCACCGGCATCCCGATGAGCACGTCCATGCCCAGCTCGGCGATGGCCTCCAGGTTCGCGGTGCCGCCCGTCAGCACCACGCCCGCCGCCAGGTGCTCCCGGCACCCGGCCACGTCCATCTCCTGGAGCACGCGCTGGAAGAAGTCCTCCAGCCCCGGCTCCAGGATCTCGCAGAGCAGGTGCCGCTGCCGGACCTGCGCCTCGCGCCCCCCGACGCCCGGGACCTCCATGGTCTCGCCGTCGGTCACCATGCTGGCCAGGGCGCAGCCGAAGCGCTGCTTGATGCGCTCCGCCGCGTCGCCCGGCGTCCGCAGCCCGCGCGCTATCTGCCGCGTCAGCTCGTCGCCGCCGCACTCGAGCGAGACGGTGTGCACCAACGCGTTGTCGTACCAGACGCAGATGTCGGTGGTGCCGCCGCCCACGTCGACCAGCACCACGCCCAGCTCCCGCTCCTCGCGCGAGAGCACGGCCGCCGACGAGGCCAGCCCGCCATACACGGCGCGCTCCACCGCCAGCCCCGCCTTGTTGCAACACTCGATGGCGTTGGTCAGCGCGGTGCGGCTGCCGGTGATGACGTGCACCCGCGTCTCCAGGCGCACGCCGGTCATCCCGATGGGCGTCCGGATGCCGTCGTGGCCATCGATGATGTACTCCTGGGGCAGCGAGTGCAGCACCTGCTTGTCGTCGGGCAGGCGCACGGCGCTGGCGGTCTCCAGCACCCGGCTCACGTCCGAGGCGTCGACCTGCCCGCCGCGCACCGCCACGGTCCCGTCGGAGTTGAAGCCCATCGTCCCGGGGCCGCTCACCGCCAGTCGCACGCTCGAGATGTCGGCGTCCGCCATGCGCGACGCCTCCTCGACCGCCGTGCGGATCGCCGCGATCGTGCGGTCGATCGACACCACGTGCCCGGCTCGCAGCCCCCCATCGCTCGGCACCATCGAGACGCCGATGACGTCCCGCCGGTCACCATCGAGCTCGAGGATGACCACCGAGACCTTGCTGCTGCCGAGGTCGAGCCCCGCGACGATCTCCGACTTGTGTCCCATCTGCCTCGCTCCTCGGGGGCTAATGCCCGCCATCGTTCGCTCCGCCGCCCGCCGCCGGGTCGGCCTCATCCGGGTTCGCCGCGCGCTCCCGCTCGTCGAGCCACTCAGGCTCCACCGCCGGCCGCACGCTCGCGCTCACCCCGCGCGGTCCCTCGACCGCCGGAGCGTCCTCGTCCTCGCCCACCACCCCATCGTCCGCGGCCTCGCCTGCGCCTTCGGCCGCCGCGCCCGCGTCCCCGCCGGCCGCCCCCCCGAGCCCACTCGGGAGCAGCGCGTTGGCCGGCGCCACCGCCGCCTCCGCCCGCCGCGCCGCCTCCTGCGCCGCCTCCTCCGGGCTGGGCGCCAGATCCGCCGCCACCACCACGCGCCCGTCGTCCTCGTCCGGACCCAGCCCGTCGGCGTTGTCCAGCAGCACGTAGTCCGCCTTCTTGCCCTCGTCGTGCAGCTCCTCGAGCACCCACTCCAGCCGATACAGCTTCTGCCGGTACGGCCCGGTGCCCAGCACCGCCTCGGTGCCCGTCTCGCTCAGCACCAGGGTGAGCCGCCTGCCGGCCTCCACCCGCACCTCGCCCACCGGCCACCGCCCGGCCAGCCCCATCGCCTCGTAGAGCCGGTTCAGGTTGATGGCCGCCCGCAGGTCGGCGCGCGCCTGGGCGCTGGTCGCCTCGTCGTCGAAGGCGTCCTCGCGGATGCCGGTGACGATCGGCAGCTCCTGGTCGTCGTGCGGGTCGGCCACCGTGAAGGGCTCGCCCGCCACGTCCACCAGCATCAGCTCCCCCAGCGCCACGTAGGCCGCCGGCTGGTGCTCGTCGATGTGCAGCGTCAGGCGGTCGGGCAGCTCGCGGTCCACCCGGGCTCGCGCCACCCAGGGGTCGCTCTCCAGGGCGGCCTTCATCGCGTCCAGGTCGGCCGCCAGCACGTGGGTGCCCGGGCGGATGCCGGCCAGGTCCCGGACGGCGCCGGGCGACAGGTGCTGGTTGCCGCTGACCAGCACCTCGCGCACGTAGAAGTGCCCGCTGCGCATGATGTATTCGTAGGCGCGGGCCCCCACGAAGGGCGTGGTGAAGGCGAGCAGCGCCGCCATCATCGGCAAGAGCCAGCCCAGCAGCAGGGCGAAGGGGTTCTCCCGGCGGGCGTTCCTGGGCGCCCGGGTCGGCGCCTCGGGGGGCGGGGGCAGCGGCTCGGTGGGGCGCGGCACGCTGACCACGTCATCGACGGCGGTGCGTGCGCGGCGGCTGGGAAGCAGCGTGCGCAGGCGGCCGACGATCCCGGCGCGGCGGCGGTTGCGAGGCATCGGCTTCATGCCGTCACCTCCCAGTCGCCCAGGAGCTGGACCTCGTGGTGCAGCTCCACGCCGAAGCGCTCGAACACGGTCCGACGGCACAGCGCGATGAGCGCGTGCACGTCGGCCGCGCTGGCGCCGCCGCGGTTGATGATCCAGTTGGCGTGCTGCTCGGAGACCTGGGCGCCCCCGACGGTGTGGCCCTTGAGGCCCGCCGCCTCGATGAGGCGTCCGGCGTGGTCTCCGGGCGGGTTGGCGAACACGCTGCCACAGCTCGGCGCCTGGAGCGGCTGGGTCGCCTTGCGGTAGGCCAGCACGGCGTCGAGGCGCTGGCGCATGTCCGGGTCGGCGTCGCGCACGGCGAAGCGCGCGGCGGTCACCACCGAGCCCTCGGGCAGCTCGGAGTGCCGGTAGCGCAGCCCGAGCGCGGCCGCCGGCACCCAGGACGCCCCCCCGGCGTTGGTGAGCTCGGCCGCCTCCAGGGTCGCCGAGACCTCTCCGGCCGCGGTGCCCGCGTTCATGCGCACGGCGCCGCCGACCGTGCCGGGGATGCCGCCGAGGAACTCCACGCCGCTGAGCTGCTCGTCCTTCACGAAGCGCAGCAGCCTCGTCACCGAGAGGGCGGCGCCGGCGCTGAGCCGGTGGGTGCCGGGGCCGCCCGCGTCGCGCGCCACGGCGACGTGGTCGAAGCCCTGCCCCAGGTGCAGTACGGCGCCCGAGTAGCCGCGGTCGGCGAAGAGGGCGTTCGAGCCGTTGCCGAGCACCAGCCACGGCACCGCGGCGGCGGCCAGCAGCGCCAGCAGGCGCACCAGCGCATCGGGGGAGTGCACCTCGACGAAGGCCGCGGCGGGGCCGCCGACCTTGTAGGTGGTGTGGGCGGCCATGGGCTCGTCGAAGCGCGCGCGCAGGCCGGGCGTGGACGCGAGCTGCTGCTGGAGGGTGGCGTTCATGCGGCCAGCACCTCCAGGTCGTCCACCAGCGCGCTGGCGGCGTCGGGGCGGGCGAGGCTGCGGGCGCGCTCGGAGCGCTCCCGGAGGCGCCCGGGGGTGGTCGCGACGTCGTAGAGCCAGTCGCGCACGGCGGCCTCGTCCCACTCGCCCTGGCGGACCAGCAGCCCGGCGCCGGCGTCCGCGATGACGCGGGCGTTCGCCTCCTGGTGGTTCCCGGCGGCGAAGGGGAAGGGCACCAGCACGCTCGGGAGGCCCACGGCGGTGAGCTCGGCGATGGTGAGCGCGCCCGCGCGGCAGATGGCCACGTCGGCCGCCGCGTACGCCGCGGGCATGTCGTCGATGTAGGGCAGCACCCGGGCGGCGTCGGCCAGCGGCGTGGCGGCGTAGCGGGCGCGGGTCGCGGCCTCGTCGGCGACGCCGGTCTGGTGGGTGACCGTCAGGGCCAGCTCGGGGTGGGCGGCGTGGAGGCTGGCCAGCAGCGCCGGCGCCCGCTCGTTGAGGAAGCGCGCGCCCTGGCTGCCGCCGAAGACCAGCACGCGCAGCGCGTGGCCGCTGGCCTCGCGAGTGGAGGTCGCCGAGGCGAGGGCCTCGACCAGGGCGCGGCGGATGGGGTTTCCGGTGGCCAGGGTGGGGCGGCCGCCGAAGCGGGCGGCTGCAGCGTCGAAGCCCAGGTAGATGCGGCGGGCGAAGCGGCCGAGCACGCGGTTGGTGAAGCCGGGAAGGGCGTTCTGCTCCTGGATGGCCGTCGGGTAGCGGCAGAGCCAGGCCGTCAGCAGCACCGGGCCCGAGGCGTAGCCGCCGACGCCGATGACCACCTGGGGGCGCTCGTGGCGCAGGTGGCGCCAGGACTGGAACATCGCGACGGGGACGCGGGCCAGGCCGCGGAGGCGGTCCAGCAGGCCGCCGCCGGCCAGGCGCGAGGCGGAGATGGTCAGCAGGGTCCAGCCGAGCGGGGGCAGCACGCGGGCCTCGATGCCCTCGGCGGTACCGACGAAGGTGACGCGGGCGTCGGGCTGGCGGCGACGCAGCTCCTCTGCGATGGCCACGCCGGGGTAGAGGTGGCCGCCGGTCTTCCCGCCGGCGATGAGGGCGCGGCGGATCATCCGATCACCTCGTCGAGGGGGCGCTGCTTCGCGCGGCGCGAGCCCAGGCGGAGGCGGCGACGGCGGCGGGGGCGCTTGGGGCCCGAGGCGTCGTCGTCCTCCTCGTCGGTGATGTCCAGCAGCGGGGCCAGGCGGCCCTTGCGGATGTCGCGGCTGATGCTGAGCAGGATGCCGGCGCCGAGGCAGCTCACCAGCATGGAGCTGCCGCCGTAGCTCACGAAGGGCAGGGTGAGGCCCTTGGTGGGGATGAGGGCGACGGCCACCAGCATGTTGATGACGGTCTGCAGGCCCAGCAGGAGCGTGATGCCGAAGGCGAGGAAGCGGCCGAAGTCGTCGCGAGCGGCCAGGGCGATGGCCAGGCCGCGCCAGAGCACCAGCCCGAAGAGGATGACGGCCACCAGGACGCCGAGGAGGCCGAGCTGCTCGGCGAGCACCGAGAGGATGAAGTCGGTGTGGCCCTCGGGGAGGTAGCCGGTGAGGGTCTGGCCGCCGAAGCCGAGGCTCTGCCCGGTGATGCCGCCGGAGCCGACGGCGATCATGGAGTTGACCATCTGGTAGCCGCGGTCCGAGCGGTGGGCCCAGGGGTCGATGAAGGCCATGATGCGGCCCAGGCGCATGTCGTTGCTGGCGATGGCCTGGAAGGCCAGGAAGCCGCCGACGCAGCCGAAGAGGCTGATGTAGGCGAAGGGGGTGCCGGCGACGAAGAGCATGCCGAACATCAGGAGCACCAGCAGGACGCAGGTGCCGAAGTCGGGCTGGAACAAGCAGAGCAGGATGAGCACGCCGCACACCAGCAGGTGCGGGATGAAGGCGACCGAGAAGCGACGTACGCGTTCGCCCTTCTTCTCGAGGGAGTAGGCGAGGAAGATGATGAAGGCGAGCTTGGCCATCTCGGCCGGCTGGACGGAGAAGCCGGGCAGGGCCAGCCAGCGGCGGGCGTTGCCGGCGGTGGTGCCGAATCCCATGACCAGCACGAGCAGGAAGACCACGGCCAGCAGGCCCGGGTAGACCAGGCCGCGCCAGGTCCGGTAGGGCAGGGTGAGGCCCAGCAGCAGGACGCCCAGGCCGATACCCACATGGGCGAGGTGGGTGCGGAGGTGCACCGTGCCGTCGCCGGTGCGCCACGTGTCGTCGTTGATGGTCGCGGAGTAGACCATCACGGCGCCCAGGGCCAGCAGCATGAACACCGAGAGCAGCAGCGTCGTGTCGTAGGGGTCGACGCGGCGGATCTCGTCGCTCAGGTCGGGGCTGTAGTTTTCGGTGGTTGCGGACATCGGTCACCGCACCTTGAGGCTCGCCAGCCCGACCAGGGCCAGCATGATGCTGATGATCCAGAAGCGAACGGTGATGCGGCTCTCCGGCCAGGCGCTCGCCTTCTTCTCGAAGTGGTGGTGGATGGGCGCCATGGCGAACACGCGCTTGCCCGTCCAGCGGAAGCTGTAGCGCTGGATCACCACGCTGAGCAGCTCGACCACGAAGACGCCGTTGACGAGGATGCTGAGCAGCTCGTGCTTGGCGAAGACGGCCACCGAGCCCAGCGCGCCGCCCAGGGCCAGGGCCCCGACGTCGCCCATGAAGACCATGGCGGGATAGGTGTTGTACCAAAGAAATCCGATGCTTGCGCCGGCCATGGCCGCGCAGAACACCGCCAGCTCGTCGACGCCGGCGACGCGCGGGAGCAGCAGGTAGTCGGCGACCTTGACGCCGAAGAGGGTGGCGCCGGTCAGGTAGCAGAGGATGCCGAAGGTGACCGACGAGACGATGGCGGGGCCGACGGCCAGGCCGTCGAGGCCGTCGGTGAGGTTCACGGCGGTCGAGGTGGCGAAGATGGTGAACACGGCGAAGATCGCGTAGGCCCAGCCGGGCAGCGCCAGGGTGAAGGTCTCCGGCTTCACGAAGGGGATGTGGAGGTTGGTGGAGTAGCCGGCGTCGGGCGCGATGGTGGTGAAGAAGAGCGCCATGAGCAGGGCCACCGAGCCGACCTGGGCGACGATCTTCGCGCGCTCGGACAGGCCGCCGGAGCTCTTGCGGTGCAGCTTCATCCAGTCGTCGATGAAGCCGACGACGCCGTAGATGGTGGTGATGGCCAGGGTCAGCCACACGAAGGGGTTGGCGAGGTTGCACCAGAGCAGGCAGGTGGCGACCAGGGCCACGATGAGCAGGGTGCCGCCCATGGTCGGGGTGCCGCGCTTCTTGAAGTGGCTCTCGGGGCCGTCGTCGCGCACGACCTGGCCGACCTGCTTGAGCTGGAGCTGGCGGATGAGCCAGGGGTAGAGCAGCAGGCAGGTGATGAGCGCGGTGAAGAGCGCCGCGATGCCGCGGAACACCGGCGAACCGAAGAGGCGGAACACGCCGGGGTCGTTGGCCTGGATCTGATAGAGCCAGTAGAACATCAGGCGGCCCCCTGCGCGTCGCTGATGCCCAGCGGGTCGAGGAGGCGCTCGAGGCGCTGACCGCGGCTTCCCTTCAGGAGCAGCCAGCGGTCGGGGGCGGCGAAGGCGCGGACGGCGTCGACCAGGTCGAGGGCGTCGGCGGCGGTGGTGACCTCGGTGAGGCCCGCGGCGCGGGCGCCGGCGGCCACGTCGTCGGCGTGGGGGCCCGTGCAGGCCAGCCAATCCACGCCGGCGCTCACGGCCGCCTCGCCCAGGCCGTAGTGCATCAGGCTCGAGGTGGGGCCCAGCTCGAGCATCGAGCCGATGATGGCGCCGCGCTTGGAGGCGTCGCGGGCCACCTCGCCCAGGGTGCGCATGGCCGCGTTCGCGCTGGCCGGGTTCGCGTTGTAGCAGTCGTCCAGGACCACGAGCCCGCTCGGCGCGCGGCGCACGGCCATGCGGTGGGGCGCCGAGGCGAAGTGCTCCGAGAGCGAGGCGGCGGCTGCGTCCAGGTCCAGGCCCAGGGTGGCGGCCACCGCGAGGGCACCGGCGGCGTTCACCGCGTTGTGCCGGCCGAGCACGCGCAGCCGCACCTCCGCGCGGCGCTGGCCGGAGGCGATCCGGGCGGTGGTGCCCTCGGCGTCCTGCGCGACCGACTCCACCCGGAAGTCGGCGTCGGCGGCCAGCCCGTAGGTGACCAGCCCCTCGGGACGCAGCGCCCGGGCTCGCGTCATCAGGCGCGCGTCGTCGGCGCAGGTGATGGCGCGGCTCCCCGAGGGCAGGGCGTCTCCCCAGAGCTCGGCCTTGGCGTCGGCGATGGCGTCCACGTCGTGGAAGAACTCCAGGTGCGCGGCCGCGGCGGCGGTGATGAGGCCGATGTCGGGGCGGGTGAGCTGCGTCAGGCGATCGATCTCGCCCGGCGCGCTCATGCCGATCTCGAACACGACGAAGCGTTCGTCGCCGCGCAGCGACAGGATCGACAGGGGCGTGCCGATCTCGTTGTTCCAGTTGCCCGGCGTCCGTCCCACGGTGCCCGCATCGGTCAGCGCCGCGGCGACCATGTCCTTCATGGTGGTCTTGCCGACCGACCCGGTCACCGCCACCACCGGCACCTCGAGGCGGCCCCGCACGGCGCGCGCCAGCGCGGTCAGCGCGGCGAGGGTGTCGGGCACCACCGCCACGAAGACGCCCTCGGAGAGCGGCTCCGGGAGCGCGTTGGCGCGGGAGACCACCAGCCCGGCCGCCCCGGCGTCGAGGGCCGCCCCCAGGTGGTCGTGGGCGTCGTGGCGCTCGCCCACCAGCGCGAAGAAGAGCGCGCCCGGCGAGAGCTTCCGGGTGTCGGTGCTGACCGAGGGGAAGGGCCCTCCGGCCTCGCCTCGCGCCGAGGTGGCGCCGATGGCGCGCGCGATCTCACGACGGGAAAGCGGCATCATCGCGCCACCCTCCCGGCCAGCGCACGGCGAGCCTCGTCCCGGTCGTCGAAGGGGTGCTGCACCGTGCCGATGGTCTGGGTCGTCTCGTGGCCCTTGCCGGCGATGAGGACGAGATCGCCGGGCGTGGCCATCGCCACCGCGCGCTCGATGGCCGCGCGCCGATCCACCTGGGCCTCCCAGGCCGCGCCGACGGGCATCCCGCGCACCACGTCGGCCACGATGGCGTCGGGCGACTCGGTGCGCGGATTGTCGCTGGTGACGATCGCCAGGTCGGCCAGCCGGGCGACGGCGCGCGCCATCTCGGGGCGCTTGCCCGGGTCGCGGTCGCCGCCAGCGCCGAAGACGCAGATGAGGCGGCCTGCCACGAGCGGCCGCAGCGCCGCCAGCACGTTGTCGAGGGCGTCGGGGGTGTGGGCGTAGTCGACGACCACCGAGACCGGGCCCGGGACGCGCTCGAGTCGGCCGGGCGGGGCCGAGGCGTCCGCCAGCGCGGCGAGCGCCGAGTCCAGCGGCACACCGGCCAGCTCGGCCATCCCGAGCGCGACCAGCGCGTTCTCCACGTTGTGGCGCCCGAGCAGACGCAGCGCGAGCCGCCGCTGGCCCGCCGGCGTGTGCAGGGTCGCCTCGCTGCCTTCGAGGCCGCTGCGCAGGTCCTCGACGCGCAGGTCGGCGTCCCCGAGCCCACGGGCGGAGGTGGTGCGGCGCCGGCCCTCGAAGGCCGCCGCCAGCTCACGCCCCACCGCGTCGTCCACGTTGAAGCAGCCCGCCTCCGCCAGGTCGGTGAAGAGCAGGCGCTTGGCGTCCCGGTACGCCTCGAGCGTCCCGTGATAGTCCAGGTGGTCCCGGGTGAGGTTGGTGAAGCCGCCCACCGCCACCCGAGTGCCCCCCAGGCGCCCCTGCACCAGCCCGTGGCTCGACGCCTCCATCACCGCGTGGGTGCAGCCTGCGTCCCGGAAGGCCGCCAGCAGCGCCTGCAGCTCGTCCGCGGGCGGCGTGGTGAAGCGCGTGGGCCGGCGCTGGCCGGCGTAGCGCACCTCGACGGTGCTGAGCACGCCGGGCTTCATGCCGCAGGAGAGCAGGATCTGCTCGAGCAGCCAGGTCACGCTGGTCTTGCCGTTGGTGCCGGTGACCGCCAGCACCTCGAGCGCGCGCGACGGGTGCCCGAAGAAGGCGCTCGCCAGCGGCCCCAGGGCGGCCGAGGTGCTGGGGACGCGGGCCCAGGTGAGGCCTGCCGCCAGGCCGGGCGGCGCGTCGGTCTCGGCCACCACCGCGCGGGCGCCGCGCGAAAGCGCTGCCTCGATGTACTTGTGCCCGTCCACGCCCAGACCGCGCAGCGCGACGAACATGGCGCCGTCCACCACGGCGCGCGAGTCCGACACCACGGCGCTCACCGCGCCGGCGCCGCCGCCCGTCACCACGGCCTGAGGCGTCGCCTCCTGGAGCAACGTGCGCGGCGTCATGGCGCACCTCCGAGAGGCGCCGGAGCGGGCGGGGCCAGCGCCGGCGGGGCCTGGAGCGCCGGCGGCAGGGCGATGCCATCGCGCGCCGGCTGGCCGGGCGGGCGCCGCTCGCGGGGGCCCGCCGCGGTCCCGATCGCCAGCGAAGCTCCAGGCGCACGCGGCTCGAAGACCACCGTCACCTCGCTGCCGGCAGGCACCCGCGTCTGAGGCGACAGATCCTGGCTACGCGCCGTGCCCGAGCCCACCAGGTGCACCAGCAGCCCCACCTCGGCGGCCGCCCTCCGCACCGCGTCCATCGTCGAGCCGCGGAAGTCGGGCACCGGCACGTCGCCGGCGGCTCCGGGGTCCACCGGGGGGGCCTCGGCGCTCAGGCGCCGCCGCACGGGCGCCACGATCGCTCGCCGGCGCGCCAGGGTCTCCGGGTCGATCCACGCCACCTGCTTGCCCGCGTCCATGGGCGAAGGCACCCCGAGGCGCCGCAACGCGCCGCGCATGATCTCGCGGAAGGCCGGCGCCGCGACCACGCCGCCGTAGCGCTTGCCCTGGGGCTCGTCGACCAGCACCAGCACGGCCAGCTCCGGCTCGTCCACCGGCGCCACCCCGAAGAAGGTGCCGACCCACATGTTCTCGGCGTAGCCGCGCATGCGCAGGTGCGGCTTCTGCCCGGTGCCGGTCTTCCCGGCCACGGGATACTCCGGGATCTGCGCCTTCACGCCGGTGCCGCCCGGCTCGACCACGCCGCGCATCATGTCCAGGGTGGTCCGCGCCGCCTTCTCCGACACGACCCGCCCCACCACCGCGGGGTCCCAGCGCCGCAGCTCGCGCCCCTCGGCGTCGACCACCCGCCGCACCAGCAGCGGCCGCATCCGGACGCCGCCGTTGGCCAGCGCCGCCAGGGCCGTGACGAGCTGCAGCCCGGTGGCGGAGATGCCCTGCCCGAACGCGATGTTGGCCGTCTCCACCAGCTTCCACTCGGAGCCGTGGCGCAGCCGCCCCGCCGACTCGCCCGGGAAGCCGCTGCCGGTGGCCTGGCCGAAGCCGAAGGCGTCCAGGTACTTCCACAGCGTCTCGGCGCCCAGGTCCACGCCCATCTGCCCGAACACGATGTTCGACGAGGTCTTCAGCGCGTACGCGACGTCGGCGCTCTCGACGTCATAGTGGTGGTCGTCGTGGATGACGTTGTCCTCGGCGTCCTCGAGGTGCCAGGCGCCGTCCATCAGCCCGTAGCGCCACGAGAGCGGATGGATGGCCGAGTCCAGCCACGCCGCCAGGGTGAACACCTTCATGATGGAGCCCGGCTCGTAGGCGCCCTGGAGCGCGCTGTGGCGAGCCGCGTTCGGGTAGTGGTGCTCGTACTCGATGAAGGCATTGGTCTCCCGCGCCTGGCTGGCCTGGGCCTCGCGGATCGCGACGCCGGCCGAGCCGGGGAAGGCGTTCTTGAGGCCCGGCCAGGTCGCCGCCCAGTTCAGGTCCTCGCGCTTCTGCGCCAGCACCTCGCGCTCGTCGACCAGGGGCTGCCGGTCCTCGTAGAACTCCCGATAGGTGTTGGGGTTGAAGGTGGGGAAGCTGGCGGCGGCCAGGACCTCGCCGGTCTTCACGGCCATGACGATGGCGTACCCGGCTCGCGCGCCGGCGGCGAGGCAGGCGTGGTGCAGCTCGCGCTCGGCCAGGGCCTGGATCTGCTGGTCCAGGGTCAGCTCCACGGCGGGCGCGGCCAGCGGGGCGTCGTCCGGGATGCCGTCGAGGAACATCGAGCGGCCGCGGCGATCGCGGATCACCTCGACCAGGTGGTGGCCGCCGGCCAGCACGCCGTCCATGGCGCGCTCGATGCCGTCCAACGCGTGCGAGTTGGTGCCGACCAGTCCCAGGAACTGGGTGGCCAGCTCGCGCTTCGGGTAGTAGCGGTGCGGCTCGGGCTGGAGCTGGATGGCCGCCAGCGGGTTGGTGCACTCGCCGCCCTCGTCGCGCACCCGGGCGCACTCCTCGAAGAGGCGCTGGCGGGCGTCGTAGATGCTGCGCGCGGCGTCGTCGTCGATGTCGCGCGCCAGATAGACGAAGCGCTTGCCGCGGTTGGGGAAGAAGCGCAGCGACGCGGCGCCCGCGTTGATGGCCTTGGCGGTGACCTCGGCGATGCGGGTCAGCGTGTCGACGAGCTGGTAGATGCCCCGGGTGCGGAGCTGGTCCATCCGGTAGAAGTACTCGAGCAGGCGCATCTTCCGCTCGAAGCGGGAGACGGGGAACTCGAAGATCGCCGCCACCGCCTCCGCCGCCGGGCGCACGGCCTGCCGGGCGAAGCGGGTCGCCGGATCGGCCGTGTCGTCGATGGGGCTGTCGGTGCGCGAACCCACCAGCTTGTCGATGGTCTCGCCCACGTCCACGCCGATGAGCTCGCCGAGGATGCGCGCGGCGTGAGGCGCCTCGGCCGGATCGACGTGGGTGGGGTCGGCCGTCACGGCCCAGCGGTGCACGTCGACCGCCAGGAGCTGGCCGTCGCGGTCGGTGATGTCGCCGCGCCAGTCGTCCAGGGCCATCGTGCGCTGGTAGTTCCGCGCCGCCTCGGCCCGCAGCGCGTCGGCCTCCACGGTCTGGAGCACGGCGATCTGGGTGAAGGCGGCGAGGATGCCCACGAAGAGGCCGAGCCCCGTCAGGATCATCCGCCGGCGCACCGAGGTCAGACGGGTCTCGGGCGGCCGGGTCAGCTTGTCGGGCGCCCGCGACGCCCGCGCTTTGCGGTTGTCGGTCACAGCGCGTCCCCGCAGCGACGCCCGTAAGGCGTGTCGGGCCCCAGCTCGTGGCAGCGGCGGAAGTGCGTCTGGGCGCGGTCGGGCGCGGAGAGCGCCGCGTAGATGCGGCCCAGGAAGTAGTGGGGCTCGGCGTAGGCCGGGCAGAGCTCGATGGCCTTGTTGAAGGCCTCCAGCGCGGCCGCCGTGTCGCCCAGATGCGCGAAGATGCGGCCCTTGTTGTTGTAGGCGAGGCAGAACTTGGGGTTGAGGAAGATGGCCATCCCGATGTGGCGCTGGGCCTCCTCGAAGCGCCCGAGCTTGTAGAGCGCCCAGCCCAGGTTGTTCTGCGCCAGGTAGGGGGTCTTGTAGAGCGGCCGGTCGATGAGGCGCTCGAAGTAGGGGACGGCGATGTCCCACTGCTCGGTCGCCAGGTAGAGGTTGCCCAGGTTGGCCACCGCCTCGTCGAACTCGGGGTCGATGGTCACCGCGGCCTGGAACTCGTCGTGGGCGCGGGCGTAGTCCTGCCGGCCGAAGTAGATGAAGCCCAGCAGATGGTGGGCCTGGGCGTGGCGCGGGTTGAGCTTGATCGCGTCGTAGAGCTCGCTGATCGCGCTCTGGGTGTTGCGGTCGTAGAAGAAGTTCGTGGCCAGCTTGTAGTGGTAGTCAGCCTCCTTCATGCGCTCCTCGGCGCTCTGGCCGCAGGAGCCCAGGCCCACGAGGAGCAGGACCGCGAGGAGGCAGGTCGCGACGCGCCGCTTCATGGCGTCACCCCCTCGGCCGGGCCGGGCGGCACAGGGGCAGGCACCGAGACCGCCTCGGCCTCGTCGGGCGACACCAGCAGCCGGGCCTTCGCCATCGGGACCGCCTCGACCGTCGCTCCGTCGGGCACGATGAGCTCGTCGCGCTCGGTCGCCTCGTGCATGTCGAGGTGCTGGCGCGCGTAGCTCTCCACCTGGCGGGGATCCTCGAAGGTCGCCAGGGAGAGCCGGAGCCGCTTCTGCTGCTCGAGCAGGCGCCGATGCTCGAAGCGCTGGGCGTCGACGGCGTAGCCCAGGCGCACGATCTCGAAGCGCGCGCGCACCTGATACAGACCGGCGCCAGCGACGCCCATGGTCAGCAGCATCAGGGCGGCGAAGCGCCCCGAGCGCCACCCGAGCTGCCGCGTCGCGCTGCCCTTCTTGCGGGGAGGGCTCATGGGCGCCTCCTCGCGACCAGCGGCGCCCGCTCGGCCACGCGCAGTCGCGCGCTGCGGGCGCGCGGGTTGACTCGGATCTCCTCGTCGCTAGCCGAGATGGGCTTCGACGTCAGCACGCGCCAGCGCTGGGTCCACTCGCTGGGCGGCGGCAGGTGGCCGGGACGCTCGGGCCCTCGCTCGCCCTCGCGGAAGGCCTGCTTGACCCGCCGGTCCTCCAGCGAGTGATAGGACAGCACCACCAGGCGGCCGCCCTCGCAGAGCAGCTCCGGCGCTTCGGACAGCGCCCGGTCCAGGGCGGTCAGCTCGTCGTTGACGGCGATGCGCAGAGCCTGGAAGACCGTGGTCGCCGGGTGCAGGCCCGGGCGCATTCGGCGGGGTTTCTGGACGCTCTCCACCACGCGTGCGAGATCGCCGGTCGTGGAAAGACGACCCTCCGCCCTCGCCCGCTTCAGCGCCCGCGCCACGCCGCGCGCGCCCTGGACCTCGCCGAACTCGCGCAGCACCTGCGCCAGCTCGTCCTCCGACCAGGTGTCCAGCAGGTCCGCCGCCGTCGGGCGCTGCGAGTCGCGATCCATCCGCATGTCCAGCGGCGCGTCCGAGTGCTTGAGGCCGAAGCCGCGCTCGGCCGCGTCGAGCTGGTGGCTCGACACGCCGAGATCGAGCAGGATGCCGGCCACGCCGTGCTCGGTCGGCACGCCGGCCGCGTCCAGCAGCGCGCGCAGGTCGGCGAAGCTGCCCTGCAGCAGCTTGAGGCGCTGCGGGAGCTCACCGGCGTCCGCAAGGCGCGCCCGCGCCTCCCGGAGCGCCGCCCCGTCCTGGTCGACGCCGACCAGCGGCCGGTCCGCGGGCGTCGCCGCCGCGAGGGCGGCCGTGTGCCCGCCCCCGCCCAGCGTGCCGTCCACCAGTGGACCGTCAGGGCAATCGGCCATCCACCGCACCACCTCGTCCGCCATCACGGGGACGTGGTAGGGCAGCGCGCTGGCGCTCCCCGTGCTGGGTGTGCGGGTCATGTGGCCCCTTTCCGGAGCTGGCCGAGCCGGCCCATGATGCTGCCCGAGCGGCGGTTCACCTCGGCGTACTTGGCGTTGAGCGCCTCTGGCTTCCAGATGAGGAAGCGCTCGCTGTCCACGCCGGTGAAGGCCACCGTGTCCTGCAATCCCAGCAGGTTTCGGAACGTGGCGGGCACCAGGATGCGGCCCGCCTTGTCGATCTCCACCGTGTGGGCGGAGCCGAAGTAGAAGACCTTGAAGTCCTCGATGTCCTCTTCATCGGTGATGGCGTCGACCTCTTGCTGGAAGCGTTCGAACGAAGCCGCCGTTCGAACCTCCAGGTGGTGCGGAGCGCCCAGGCCGTTGGTCACCTTGAGTACGGTCTCCCCCCGCTTCTCGAGAAGGTCTCGGAAGTCCTTGGGCACCATCGTGCGACCCTTGTCGTCGAGTGCGTGGTCGTAGCGACCGGAGAACATGGACGAAGACCTGCGTGCGGGAACAGCTCCCACGTTTAGAGAGTCATCTACCACCGAGAGGTGTCGCAGGAGAGTACCCATCGCCCTTTCAGACCGTCAAGGGCCAAGCTTGACGGGGAGTTGAAACGGATCGGGGGGGCTGCGCCGGGATGGGGGCTCCACCGTGACCCCACCACTAGATGTAGCGGCACGAGGTCGGATTTGCCGCAATATCACGCGTCCAACCCGCCGAGGTGGGAGAAGATGGATCGAAGCTGGGTAATGTGACTGGCACATACCCACCTTATGTTCAGTGCAATCCGGCGGACGCAGCTCCGCGCTGCCCGGAAGCCGCCGCTGCGGGCTGGTTTCCGTGCCTTCCGAACCACGCGCCACCACGATCCGCACCGAGAGGGCTCCCGGGCGGAACCGGCTGAAACTACGCGCGATCGCGAGCGTCAGGGCCGCCGTCCCCCCGATCTGACCTCGGTCCGGGGGAGAAAGTGGGGCCCGCCGTGGGGATCGGTGGGAGAGCGCGCGGCCCGAGGCAGAACGGCCCCTGGCGCGGGCGCCGGTGGGTGGTAGCCGCGCGCCGGGCGCCGAAAATGACACCGCCAGCGCGCGGGCGCTGGCGGTGGGCCTGGCGGCGGGCCTGGCGGTGGAATCGTCCGGCGGGCAGCGGCTCGCCGGACGGTAGGGTCCCGGTCCGGGTCAGTTCGCCGGGAAGCAGACGTCCGAGCCGGAGCCGATCAGCGCCGAGAAGCCGAAGCAGAAGCCGGTGCCGCACACCTTCTTCTCCGGCGGGGAGACCAGCTCGACCAGGCCGTTGCACTCGCAGCCGCCGGGCAGCGTGGGAGCGCCTCCGCCACCGCCGCCGGGCAGGGGGATCGGGAAGCCCGCGCCGCCTCCGCCGAGGCCGAACGCCTCGAGGATGTTGGAGCACTTCCCGCCGCCCTTGCAGAAGGCGGTGATGTCGTCGCAGCCGCCCGACGCGTCGACGCAGAGCCCGGACGAGAGCTCGCAGGTCAGGTTGAAGCCGGTGATGCCCGGGTCGCAGTCGGCGTCGCTCTTGCACTCCTCGAAGGTGTCGGTCACGCAATTGCCTTCGCAGGTGTAGCTGGTGGTGTCGCACTTGCAGCCGCTCTTGCAGTAGCTGTCATCGGTGCAGGGCACGCAGAAGAGCTCGCCGCCCACCTCGGCGCAGGCCGGGTAGGAGCCGCTGCAGCTCGAGCAGACGTCGCCCGACTCCTCGCAGGTGTGGGTGGCCGACGCGCAGTAGCCGGTGGTGCAGTGGGTGTTGTTCAGGCACGCCACGCACTTGCCCTCCCAGAGGAAGGGCGTGGGGTCCAAGCACTCCTGGTTCTCGCCCTGGCAGGTGCCGGCGGCGTTGCACTTGGCGCCGTCCTCGCAGTGGGTGTCGTTGAGGCACTGCACGCAGCTCGAGTCCTTGCAGAAAGGCGTCGCGCCGCCGCAGGGCGGGTCGCAGACGTCGACGGGTCCGCAGGCCCCGGCGGCCTCCTCGTAGCAGCAGGCGCCCGCCACCGACTTGCAGTACTGGATCTGGGTGTCGGAGTCGACCTCGCACACGCCGCCGCCAGGACAGTCCGTGGCCGCCGCGCAGCGCGGCTTGCACACCCGCGCGCCGGTCTCCAGCCGCAGGCACGCGGCCTCGGGCCCGCACTCCCAGGAGTAGGTGCAGGGCTCACACAGCGCGCGCGGCGCCTTGCAGGTGCCGCCGATGGTGTCGCAGACCTGTCCGTCGGGGCAGCCCTCGCTGATGCACTTGTCGCAGCGATAGCCTGCCGGCGTGCACTTGCCGCCCTGGCAGGACCAGCCGGTGGTGCAGTCGTTCTCGTTGGTGCAGGGCTTCAGGCAGGCCTTGCCGCTGGCCAGCGGATCGCAGGACCAGCCGCTGGGGCAGTCGGTCGCGCTCGCGCAGACGCCGCACTGATCGCCCGAGTTCGCGGGCTCGTCCTTGCACTCCTTCGTCGTCGCGTCGCACACCTTCCCGGTCTCGCAGCCGGTCACGGTGCAGTCGGTGGTCGGGCACTCGGCGCCGACGCAGGCGCGGCACGCGTGGCCCTCGCACACCTGGTCGCTCAGGCAGTCGGTGCTGGCGAAGCAGGCGTCCTGACTCCAGCAGGCGCCCTCGACGCACTTCTCGGTCGTGATGTCGCACTCGCTGTCGGCGATGCACGCCTTGCCAGGGCAGAAGGTGTCGGTGCAGGGGCCGGGGCCGCCCGGATCGGTCTTGCACTGACCCTGGCTGCAGATCTGCCCGAGGCTGCAGGTGCCGCAGGTCGCGCAGCCGCACTCGGGCGCGCTGCAGAACTTGCCGGCGCCGGTGTCGGCGCAGATGTGGTCGATGCTGAAGCAGTCGCCCGCCGTCTCGCACGCCACGGCGGTGCAGACGGAGGACACGCAGACGTTGCCTTGCTGACAGGCCTGGTCCGAGTCGCAGGGGGTCCCGTCGGACTTGCCGTCGCATGACGACAGAGAGGCGCCGGCCAGCAGGAGGCCAAGGACAAGGGCGGGGGCGAACAGGCTTCGTGCCGACATGTGGTCCCTCCGACGCTCTCGCGTCGCTGATCGGTCGCGCCCCGAATCGAGCGCAGGGCGTGCGTCGCGGGAGTATACGGGCCGGCGCCCGCCGATCAAATCAAAGAATGGCACCCGGTGACTGTTCGGCCCTCGCGCCAGGCGGCTGCGGTCGCTGCGGCGGTCGCCGGAGGCTCACTCGTCGAGGAGCTTCTGCAGCTCGTCGTCGTCGCCCGCGCCGGCTGGCGAGTCCGACTCCAACAGCTTCTCCAGCTCCCGCCGTTCGGCCTGCTCGCGGGCGGCGGCGTCCTCGGCCGACTCGCCCGGCGCCTCCTCGTCCTGCTCCGGGGCGGCGTCCTGCAGGCCGGCCGGCGCGGCCTCGTCCTCGGGCAGCGCGTCGTCCAGGCCGTCCAGCTCGAGCTCGCGCAGCAGCTCGTCGGAGTCCGACTCGACGGCGCCCTCGGTCCCGGGCGCGGCGGCGGCCTCGCTGACCATGCCCATGGCTCGCGGCAGCGCCAGCGTCAGCGACGGGATGTAGGTGATGGCCGCCAGGCACACCATCAACAGCGCGATGGCCGGGACCACCGCCCGATAGACGTCCAGCACCGGTTTGCGGAACTGGAAGGCCGAGATGAACAGGTTCAGGCCCACCGGCGGCGTGAGGTAGCCGATCTCCAGGTTCGCCAGGAAGATGATGGCCAGATGCACGGGCTCGATGTGGTACTGCTCGGCCAGCGGGATGATGAGCGGCAGCACGGCGACGATGGCGCTGAAGACGTCCATCAGGCAGCCGATGATGAGCAGGAACCCGTTGAGCGCCAGCAGGAAGATGACCGGCGAGTCGATGAGGTCCTGGACCGTCGCCAGGATCATCTGGGGGATCTTCTGGTCCTTCAGGTAGTTGTTCATGCCCAGCACGACGGCCAGGATCATGAAGATGGCGCCGACCAGCACCATCGACTCGCGCACCAGGCGCGGCAGGTCGCGGACCGGGTGGATGTCGCGGTAGAGCACGACCTCGATGAAGAGGACGTAGACGGCGATGAAGGTCGCGACCTCGTGGATGCCGATGAGGCCGAACTGGAAGGCGGCGATGAGGGCGACCGGCAGCAGCACCTCGCCGATGGCGCCGCGGGCGGCGGCGATGACCTCGCCCAGGCGGAAGGGGGTGCGCCCCACGCGGTTGACGACACCGGCGCGGATGGACCACGCGGAGAGCACGGCGACCATCAGCAGCCCGGGGACCACGCCGCCTGCGAAGATGGCCTCGGGCTCGACCGAGTGGCTGCCCGCCGACAGCGAGTACACCGTCGCCAGGATGAAGACCGGGAGGCTGGGGAAGAAGAGCAGGCCCAACGAGCCCGACGCGGTGAGCACGCCGAGGTTGAAGCGCTCCGGATAGCCGCGCTGCGCAAGGATGGGATAGAGCAGGCCGCCGATGGCGACGATGGTCACGCCCGAGGCGCCCGTGAAGGCGGTGAAGAAGGAGCAGGTGACCACGGCGACGATGGCGAGGCCGCCGGGGATGGTGCCGAAGATGGCCTCGGCGAGGCGCACGGTGCGTCGGGGGGTGCCCGAGTGGGCCAGCAGGTAGCCGCTGAAGATGAACAGCGCGATCGGCAGCAGGTGCGGCTTGTCCAGCAGGGCGCCCATGGCCACGAAGATGTTGACCATCGGGATGGCGGGGTCGGCGCCGTGGTAGGCGACCAGGGTCGCCAGGGCGATGACGACGAAGAGCGGCCCTCCGAGCAGGGCGTAGCCGAGGACGCCGAGGTTGGCGAGCGCGCCCATCAGGCCGCGTCCTCGTGGACGTCCAGGCTCTGCTCATGCGCGGGGTCGACGCCGCCCACGTGCAGCGGGTCGGGCAGGGTGCCGCGAGCGGCCGCGACGGCGGTCACCCCGAAGTGCAGGGCCATCCAGGCGAAGGCCAGCACCAGGGGGAACTTCCAGAGGCGCTCGCTCCAGAAGCCGCTGGTGAGGCCGGGGACGATGGTGGTCCCGGCCTCGATCTGGTGGAACACGTAGTCCCAGGCCACCGCCGCAAGCCAGGCGCAGGTGAGCGCGGCGACGGCCAGCAGCACGGCCTGGATGGGGCGCCGCAGACGCTGGGGCAGGTGAGGGGCCAGCGCGTCGATGGCGATGTGGCGGGCGTCGCGGCAGGCCAGGACGCCGCCGAAGAGCCCCAGGTGGAAGGCCAGGAAGTAGCTGGCGACCTGGGCCGTGACCCGGTCGAAGAGGTCGAGCTGCAGGTTCCGGACGATGAGCTCCACCGCCGAGAGCCCGATGACGGCCATCAGCAGCGCGAAGACCAGCCACTGCTCCACCCGCGCCAGCGCGACGCCGTAGAGCCAGCCGATGGACCCGCGAGGCGGGGCGGCGGCCTCACTCACTTGACCAGCCCACGCACCTGATCGAGGAGCTTCTGCGAGTACACCTTGCCCGCCAGCTCGTCCTGGACCTTCACGAAGATGGCGCGCCACTTCGCCTGGGCGTCCGCGGGCACCGGCGTGATGATGGGCTTGTCGACGCCGGGCTTGCGAGCGCCCACCGAGAGCAGGCCCGCGTCGCTCACCTTGACGCCGTCGTAGGCCTTGCCAGCCATCAGCTCGAGGGTCTTGGTGTTGTCCTGCCGGACCTTCTTGGTGAGGATGGTCGACCACTTGGCGGCGACCTCGCGCAGCGCCTTCTGCTGGTCGGCCGGCAGGGCATCGTAGGCCGGCTTGGCCATCACGACCGCGCCGATGCCCATGGCGGCCGGCCACGGGTTGATGTGGCTCGACCGGTTGTACCAACGCAGGCTGACGCCAGCGAGGGGGCTGGTCAGGTAGGCGTCCACCTTGCCGTTGGCCAGGGCCGAGGTCACCGAGGGGACGCCCAGCGGCACGCCGGCGGTGCCCGCCAGCCGAGCCACGGCGGGGCCGACCGGGTCGTCGGTCCAGGTCCAGAACTTGGTCTTCTTCAGGTCGTCGGGCGCCACGACCGGCGTGTTGCTGAAGATGTAGAGCGGGCCCACGTCGCCCCACCCCAGCAGGATGAAGCCGGCGGCCTCCATCGAGGCCTCGATCTGCGGCGCCAGCGCCGTGCGCACGCGGTCCAGCTCGGCCGGGGAGTCGTAGAGGCCGGGGAGCTGGAACACGATGGTGTCGGGCACGATCTTGGCCAGGCCGACCACGGTGATGGCCGCCATCTGGAGCTGGCCGCTCTTCATCTTCTCGACCACCTCCTTCTCGTCGCCCTGGACGCCGGAGTCGAAGATGTCGACGGCGAGCTGGTTGCCGGTGCGCTCGCCCAGCTCGGCCGCCATGTGCTCGAAGAGCTTGCCCCAGGCGGAGCGCTTGGGAGCCAGGGTGGCCAGCTTGAGGGTGGTCGCCAGGGCCGGGCCGGCGGTCATCGCCAGGGCCAGGAGCGCGACGCTCAGGGTACGAAATCGGCGCATCGGTCAGCCTCCCGTGGGGAAAAAGCGGTCGATCCGGGCGAGCCAGCGGCGGGCGCGCTCGCGGGCGAGGGCGTTGAGCAGGTTGTGCTCGCGCGAAAGCTCGGGCTCGGTGTCGAGCACGGTCTCGAGCGCCTCGCGGAAGCCCTCGCGGTCGCGCAGCGCCACCAGCAAGAAGCGCGCGCGCAGCGCCACGATGAGCATGTTCTTGCCGTCGGCGATGCGCAGCGCCGTGTCGAAGTGGCGGGCGGCCGCCTCCGTCTCGTCGCTCAGCGCCGCGGGGACGGCCAGCTTCATCAGCGCGTAGAAGAGGTGTGCGCCGCCGTCGTAGTAGGTCTCGTCCAGCTCCAGCACCCGCGCCATCATCGCCTCGATCCGCGGCATCTCCATCAGGAGGACGGGGTCCTGCCGGAGGTTGACCAGGTTTCCCCAGGCGTTGGCGGCCCAGAAGAGCGAGCCGACGTCCTCGACCCGCAGCTTCGCCAGCGCCGCCTCGAACTCGGCGTCGGAGGCCTCGACCAGGTCGGGGATGCCGCGCTTCAGCTTCAGCGCCTCGAGCGCAGCAGCGCGTCCGCGCAGGTAGAGCAGGGCGGCCCGGTCCGAGATGACCTCCCGCTCCGACTCGAGCTCGGCGGCGTCGAGGTCGTCCTCCACGAAGCCGAAGGCGTAGCCGGTGTAGGCCTCGCCCATGAGCGCGTACAGGCGCGCGTCGTCTGGCTTGGTGAGGCGCAGGCCCTCCATCATGCCGAGGTTCGACTCGATCGAGACCCGCGCCACGCGGAGGTCCGGCTGGGCATCCACGCTGGGCTTGCCCGCCTCGATGATGGCGATGGTCTGCCCCGCAGCCATCTTGGTGAGATTGCAGCCCGCGGCCGTAGCCGCCAGCAGGCTGAACAAGATGACGCCGTGTTGCTTCGGAGCCACGGACCCTCCCGCGCGTGACGGTGCGTGAGACGAGGTGGTGAGACCGCCTCTTCCCATGGCCGGAGCCTCCCGTCAATGCGCCCCGCGGCGGCGGCGGCGGCCGGAGCCCGCGGCGGCGGCGGTGGCGGCGGCCGAGCCCGAGACCGTGACCGAGTCCGAGTCCGAGCCCGAGTCCGAGTCCGAGGCCGAGGCCGAGCCCGAGCCCGAGCCCGAGTCCGAGTCCGAGCCCGAGTCCGAGGCCGACCCCGAGGCCGTGCCCGAGCCCGAGCCCGAGTCCGAGTCCGAGTCCGAGCCCGAGCCCGAGTCCGAGTCCGAGTCCGAGTCCGAGTCCGAGCCCGAGCCGAGCCCGAGCCCGACTCCGAGCCCGACACCGAGCCCGAGCCTGACCGAGCCCGACACCGAGGCCGAGGCCGACACCGAGCCTGAGCCTGAGCCCGAGCCCGAGCCTGAGCCCGAGCCTGAGCCCGAGGCCGAGCCCGAGCCTGACCCCGAGCCCGAGACCGAGAACCCGAGTCCGAACCGTCACGACCGAGCGCCCAACCCCCACCCCAGCCACCCGCCCCGCGACGCGCCACCCAGCCCGGATGTAGAGGCGCCGAATGAGGCGAGCGAGGCCGCCGCTGACGGCGGCGCGACCGAGCGCAGGCCGAGTCGGGCTCCCGCCCGTCGCAGGCCTGACGCGAGGAAGCGACGTCGTCAGCGGTGGCCGTAGCCGACTCAGGCGGTGCCTCGGCCAATTCCCGCCCGTCGCAGGCCTGACGCGAGGAAGCGACGTCGTCAGCGGTGGCCGTAGCCGACTCAGGCGGTGCCTCGGCCAACTCAGGGGGGGCGATGTTGTGAGATCGCCGCGGTACGGCTAGTCTCGGCCGCCGATGAACCGTGGACCTCGAGGACGCAGAGCCCTGCTCGGGATGGGCGCTCTCGCGCTGGTGGCTTCCTGCTCGCTCCCGATGGGGGATCAGGCGACGCCGGAGTCCGCGCACTACGCGATCCTCCGCGCGCGTCAGGCGGGCGACGTGGATACGCTCTGGATGCTGCTGGACCCGGCTGCGGTGGACCTCTTCGACCGCTGGGTGAAGGCGGAGAAGAAGTCGGTAGAGGCCATCCGGCTGCGCTACCCGACCGACAAGCAGGCGGCTGCGCTCGCGGCGCTCGACGGCGGGCGGCGTGGGGCCCTCGATGACGGGCACGCGCTCTTCGACACGCTGGTGGCCGGCACCGCGCCGGAGCCGCTCTCCGCGATGGCGCGGGTGGGCGCTCGCGTCCGGACGGTGACGATGGCGGACGAGGGGCGTCAGGCCACGGTCCGCACCTGGGCCGGGGACGAGGTGCTGCTGCGTCAGGGCCCGGACGGGCTCTGGTATCTGGGGCTGCGCCCGGAGGAGGCCGCCCGACTCGAGGCGGCCGTCCGCACGGCCGAGACCAACCTGAAGCGCATCGAGCGCAACATCGACACCTTCAGCGGGAAGGCGGCGAGCAAGTAGTCCGGGCGCGGGCCGGCGAGTAGCCGCCCATGCGCCTTCGCCGCTTCCCGAGTCATGAAGGCTGTCTCGGGCGCGTGGGCGGCTACGCGGCCCGCGTCGGCGGGCCGCCTCGGGGGGAGGGGCCCTGCGGGCTCTGCCCGCGGGGGGGGGCGCGAGGCGTCCCCCTTCTGATAGCCGCCCATGCGCCTTCGCCGAATCCCGAGTCATGAAAGCTGTCTCGGGCGCGTGGGCGGCTACGCGGCCCGCGTCGGCGGGCCGGCTCGGGGGGAGGGGCCCTGCGGGCTCTGCCCGCGGGGAGGGGGGCGCGAGGCGTCCCCCTTCTGATAGCCGCCCATGCGCCTTCGCCGAATCCCGAGTCATGAAAGCTGTCTCGGGCGCGTGGGCGGCTACGCGGCCCGCGTCGGCGGGCCGCCTCGGGGGAGGGGGGCGCGCGGCGTCCCCCTTCTCAATAGCTCTCGCAGTCGGCGTCGCCCTCGGGGCAGCGGAAGCGGACGTGGAAGTGCGCCAGGTGGCCGGGGGCGTGGCGGATGATGCCTCGGTAGCCCGACTCGTCCTCGAGCAGGAAGAAGGCGTCGAGGGTGTCCTCGTCCCAGCCCGCCTCCCGGGCGGCCGCCATCAGGCCGGCGTGCAGGCTGTGGTCGGCGAACACGTACTCGACCCGGCCGGTGGTGATCAGCGCCTCGAGCACGAACCAGGACTTGGCATAGTCGACGTCGTCGGCGGTGAGCGCCTCGTTGAACAGGGTGCGGCCGACGTTGCCGCGCTCGAAGAAGGCGATGTCCACGTCGCGGCCCGTGCGATGGGAGCGGTGGTGCGGGAGCTTGCCGCCCTCTTCGCGCGAGATGGCGCCGACCAGCATGGGGGCCGTGCCCGGGAAGGCGAGGGCCAGCCGCGCGGCGGCGTACTCGATGAGGGCGATGGTCTCGTCGGTGCCGTAGTGGCTGTCCCGGTCGAAGCGGACGAAGCCGGGGCCCTCGAGCGGCAGGGGGACGCCGTGCTCGAGGCGGCCGTCGTTGGGGGCGCCGACGCTGCGGGAGCGTCGGGACTCCGGGGGGACGCGCCAGTCGGGGATGCCCTCGGGGGCCGCCGGCAGCATGGTGTCGAGCGGGCTGGGAGCGCCGCGAGAGGAGGCGGCGAAGGGGGCCTCCGGCGGCGGCATCTCCGCCGGAGCGGCGCCGGCCAGCAGCGGCGTGCACAGGGCCAGGGCGGCCAGCAGTGGCAGGCGGATTCCCATGCGCCGAAGCTAGCAGCGGGTGCGCGGGGCGACCAGAAACCGAGGCCGTGAGCCCGGTCGGGCGGCCGCCTCCGGACCTTGACCTCGTGCCGGCCCCGCGCGGATACTCCGCTCAAGGCGCTCGCGGAGAGCGCCCTCGCGAAGGATTCCGATGGTCTCGAGGCAACGCTGGCGTGGCGCGGTAGCGGCAGCCCTCTTCGCAGGGCTCGCCCTCGGCGCGTCCGCCGGGTGGGCGGCCGAGGCGCCGACCCCGGCGCCGGCACCCAAGACCGAGACGAAGCCCGGCGACGCCGAGCGGCCCAAGCCCGAGACCTGGCCTCGGCGGGTGGAGAAGCCGGCGCAGGGCACCAGCGCCTACGTGGTGCAGCAGGCCCTCATCATCGCCCAGGAGCCCGACGCCCGCGCCGCCTTCCGCCGCTACCTGGAGCTGATGCACCCCGACTGGAAGCACAACGACAAGGCCATCCGCCAGCTCGAGGCCTTCTCCTGGCAGCGCTTTCGCCGCCAGGCAAAGGACTACGTGCTCGAGGGGACCGAGGGCGGCTTCCTCATGACGCGCCAGGATCCCGAGCACCTCGGCGAGGGCGACGACGACGTGCGCATCTTCCTGCAGCCGGTCAACAGCAAGATCCGCGAGCAGCCGACACCCATCCGGTTGCGTCGCCACGAGGGGGCCTGGCTGATCACGGCCAACTCGCTCTGACCCGCGGGGAACCCCACCTGCGCCCGTGGTCTCCGAGGGTGGCCTGAATTGGACATCTGCGTCGTCATCACCGCCGAAGCGCCCAGTGAGAGCGCGGTCGTGCGGGCGCTGCGCGAGGGCGGCTGGCGCGTGGTCCTGCGCTACCCCGGGCGCGGCACCGACGAGATCGCGGCCGACCAGCCCGACGTCGTCGTCGTGGACGTGCCGGTGCACGGCTCGGTGCGGGCTGCCGTCGACCGCGTCATCGCCGCGCCGGGCATGGAGGACATCCCCATCCTGGCGGTGGTCGACCAGGACGCCGTGCGCGAGGCAGGCGGCGTGCGCCGGCTCGCCGACTTCGTGCTGCGCCCGCTGCGGCCGGGCGAGCTGTCCGCGCGCGCGCGCAGGCCGCTGGCCGCTGGCGTGCGCGACGACGCCGACCGCATCCAGATCGGCGGCCTCATCATCGATCTCAAGGGCTTCGAGGTCTCCAAGGACGGCGCCGTCCTCGACCTCACCTACCAGGAGTTCCAGCTCCTGAAGTTCCTGGCGTCGAGCTCGGGTCAGGCCTTCAGCCGCGACCAGCTCCTGGCCCGCGTCTGGGGCTACGACTACTACGGTGGCTCGCGCACGGTGGACATCCATGTGCGGCGCATCCGCGCGAAGCTCGGCCAGCCCTACGCGAACTGCCTGCAGACCATCCGGCACGTCGGCTACAAGTGGGTCTCCCGCGAAGTCGTCCCGGATCCAAACGAGTGACCCCTCCGGAGCACCGCATGTCCGAGTCCGCTGACCACGACTACATCCTCCACCACGTCCGAGAGCTCGGCGTGAAGCTCATCCGCCTCTGGTTCGCCGACGTCGCCGGGCGCCTCAAGGAGGTCGCCATCACGTCCGAGCAGCTCGAGTCGGTGCTCGAGGACGGCCTCGGCGTCGACGGCGGCGTTATGGGCGGACCCAGCCAGGACGAGAGCGAGCTCATCCTGGTGCCCGACGCCTCGACCTTCGCGCTGCTGCCGCCGCTCGACGGCGTCAGCGAGGTGGGGCGCATGTTCTGCGACGTGCGCACCCCCGCCGGTGACGCCGCCCCCGACGACACCCGCGCCGTGCTCAAGGCCGCGCTGGCCCGCGCGTCGGCGCGCGGCTACACCTTCTACGCCGGCTGCGAGATCGAGCACTTCTACTTCCGCCAGGGCGACGGGCCGCTCACGCCGATGGACCAGGGCCGCCGCTACGACCCGGGCCTGCCGAACGAGCTGATGTCGCTCAAGCGCGACACCCTGCTGGCGCTGGAGCAGCTCGGGGTGGCGGTGGACTCGTTCCATCACGAGGACGCCCCCGGTCAGTACAAGGTCGGCCTGCAGTACAACGACGCGCTGAGCATGGCCGACGGGCTGGTGACCTACCGCCAGGTGGCCCGCCAGGTGGCCCGACGCTTCGGCATCGTCGCCTCGTTCATGCCCAAGCCGCTGACCGAGCACGAGGGCAGCGGGCTGCACTTCTCGCTGTCGCTGACCCGCGGCGAGGAGAACGCCTTCTACGGCGCCGACGACGCCACCGGCCTCTCCGGGCTGGCGCGCGGCTTTCTGGCCGGGCTGCTCGACCACGCGCCGGCCATCACCCTGGTGACCAACCCCACCGTCAACAGCTACAAGCGCCTCGCGCCGGGCTTCTCGGCGCCGGTGGCCTGCACCTGGGCGCCTTCGGGGCGTGGCGACCTGGTGCGCATCCCGGCGCTGCAGACCGGCCACGGGCCGCGCTCCACCCGCCTCGAGTACCGGGTGGCCGACCCGAGCTGCAACCCCTACCTCGCCCTGACCGCGCTGCTCGAGGCCGGGCTGGACGGCGCCGAGCGCGCCCTGGAGCCGCCGCCCTCGCGCGCGTCCGATGTGGCACCCGAGCACGCCGGGGTCCCGCTGCCGCGCTCGCTGGCCGAGGCCATCGGCCGCTCACGGGAGTCGGAGCTGCTCACCCGCGCCCTGGGCGACGCGCTGCACGACGAGCTCATCCGCGCGGCCCAGCAGCAGTGGGACGAGTACCACACCCACGTCAGCGCCTGGGAGATCGCCAGCTACCTGGAGCTCTGAGGGGCGCGCCCGGGGCGGTCACTCGACCAGGTCGGAGACCTGCTTCCGCAGGTTGTCGGCCTGGAACCCGTTGAGCTGCACCGGCACCCCGGCCAGCGCCCCGGTGCGGGCGATGGCCCATGGATCGCCGCTCTCCGGCTTCGGCCCCAGCTCCAGCACCAGCTTGTCTCCGCCGCTGAGCGTGGCCTCCACGGTCGTCACGGCGTCCGGTGTCAGGCCCACGGTCGCCGGCGGCTTCCCGGGCTCGACCGCCTTGGCCTTCAGCGTGGCCAGGGTGGTGCTCATGGTCGTCACCGCCTGGGCCTTGGCCTTCTTGCCCTCGGGCAGGGGACTCGGCACCAAAGCGCCGCCCTCGCGCACCAGCGTCGTCGCCTCGCCGCCGGGCGGGGTGACCGTGAGTCGCTCGATGCTGTCGGGCGTGATGTCGAAGACCTTCTTGAGCCGCAGGTCGTCGAGCCCCTTGCGGAACTTCTCGGCCGTGAAGTCGGCCACCAGCAGCGGATCGCCGGCGACGCCGTCCAGGGTGAGCCGCGCCCACCGCTGGCGCGCGTAGGGCTCGGCGGTCATCGAGGGGCCGAAGCTCAGCACGTAGCGCTTGTCGCCCGCGTCCAGCTCGCTCACGAACTCGGGGGCGTCCAGGGCGACGCGCGCGGCCTCCAGCTCCTCGGGCCGGGCGTAGCGGTTCGCCTTCGAGGTCAGCAGGGAGGCCAGGTGGCTCTGCGGGTCGGCGGGCAGCCGCTCGGCGGGCTTCTCGAACCGCCACGCCTCACCGCTGCGCGCCACGACGACCTCGCCGCCGGCGGCCGGCGCGAAGCGGATGCGCGACACGGCGTCGGCGCTCAGGTCCAGCAGGGTCTTGTCGCGCACGTCGGCCAGGGTTTTTCGCAGGTTCTGGGCGGTGAACTTGTCGAGCTGCAGCAGCTCGTCGCGCCCGGGAACGCGCGCCCACACCGGGTCCTCGTCGCCGGCGGCGATCTCCAGGGCGAGCTCGTGCCCGTCGAAGGTGCGCGCCTGCACCTTCCAGACCTCCGCGCCCAGCGCGTCGGTCGGCGCCTCGGCGGTCTTCACGAACTCGCGGGTGCGTGCGCCGGCGATGTTCCGGGCCAGCGTCGCGGCCGTGTCGTCCACCGAGAAGCCCCCAGGCTCGGTCAACGTCCACGTGACCGTGTGCTTGGGCGGCTCCTCGGGCTTGGTGCCCGGCGTCTCCGTGCGCTCGCCGTCCAGCACCACCTTGGCCCCCGACGGCGCGGCCACCTCGATATGGACCAGGTCATCGGCCTTCACGTCGAAGATCTTCTTGTCGCGCAGCTCGGAGAGCTTGGCCCGCACCGGCGTGCCCAGGTCCTTGCCGGCGATGCGATACACCGTGTTGGGGTCCTCGCGCAGCGCCACCCAGGTGTCGCTCGGCGCCGGCTCGCCCTCGCCGCCCTGGCTCTCGGCCGTCTCGACCTTGCCGATCCACAGGTCGACCCCGTGCCACACCGAGCCATCGGCGAGCAGCTTCAGCCCCACCCGATGGGCCGGGTCGAGCCCGTAGCGGGCCAGCTCCGAGTCGTCGACGTGCTTCGAATAGACCGAGCCGGTCTCCTCCTTGAAGAGGCGCACGATCTGCTCGACCTGATAGCGCACCGCCGGCGACGCCATGGGCGTCTCGAGAGACCAGGTCAGCTCCTTTCCCGAGCCCTGGCGCGCCAGGGTGATCGTCTCGCCGTCGCGCTCGAGGACGACGCGCTCGACCGGATACTCCACCGCCTCCGAGGCCTCGAGGATGCTCTTCTGCTTCTCCGCCTCGAGCTGGCTCTTCGTCGCGTAGCCCTCGGCGCTCCACGTCCTCGGCGCAGGCGCGGCGGGCTTGCGGGTGACGAGCCAGGTGACCAGCCCGAGAGCGGCGACCCCCACCAGGAGGCCGATGAGCGTGCGCTTCATGCCTTGCTACCTCCGGACATCGAGGCGATGAGGCGGCGCCGGCGACCACGCCGCACGGCGAGGCCGATGAGCCCGAGCAGGATGAAGAGCAGGGGCGCTCCGACCGTGGCGGCGACCTTGATGATGCTCTGCTGGCCCTCGTCGAGCTGCTGCAGCGGGCGCCTTTGGTACTGCTTCGAGCGGATCTCCACCAACGCCTCCTGCTGGATCGACCAGTCCAGCGCGTTGAACAGGAACTGGATGTTGTCGTTGAGGGTGTGCTGGATCTGCGACAGCCGCACCTCCCAGTTCTGCAGGTTGGCGCGCCACTGCTGGAACTGGTCGATGATCTCGAAGGAGCCGTTGGTCAGGGCGGCCAGGTCGAAGCCCTTGAAGATCGTCCCCTGGGACAGCGGCTCGAGGCCGAGGTTCGAGCCGATGACCAGCACCCGGCCCTCGCCCTTGTCGCGCCGCTGGGGCTTGACGGCCGGCTCGGCCTTGGCCTCGCCCTTGTCGTCGCCTTCGCTCGCCGGGGCGGGCGGGGCGTCCTTGCCGGCGAAGTGGCTGGGCAGCTCGCCGGTGACGGTGGCGGCGACCACGAAGGGCCCCTCGCCGGTGGCGCCGGCCACCTGGGCGAGCTGGGCGGTGGGCTCCAGCGGGAAGCTCGGGTCGGAGACGCTCAGCGCGGAGGCGGTGGAGCGGATGAGCGGCGTCACCGTGCGGCCCGGCGCGTCGGTCAGCTTCAAGCCCTCGACCCAGGGGAGGGTGAGCGACGCGATGGCGCGCACCAGCGGGCTCTCCGTGGCCATGTCGTGGAAGACCGGCAGCAGCGGGTAGGGGAACTGGCGCTGCGTCTGCCAGGCGAGCTGGCCCTGGCGCACGACCGACAGCACGTTGAGCACGTCGTGGTCGGTCTTCTCGGCCACCAGCCCCCCGTCGGGCGCGATGCCCCAGGTGGCCAGGAGCTCGCCGATGTTGGAGCTGTTCTTCGTCATGCCGGTGTCGGTCATCTCGCCCTTGGGCGTGACGTTGAGCACCCGCACGTCCCAGGGGTTGAGGAACACCACCAGCGAGCCGCCGCCCAGCACGTACTGGTCGAGCTGGTAGAGCTGGTGCTCGGTCAGCGCCGACCGGGCGCCGAAGAGCACGAGCCCGCCCACGGTGGTCGGCACCGGCTTGTCCAGGTCCACCTTCGCGATGTCGAAGCCCTGGCGGCGGAACAGGTTGCGCTCGACGCCGCCGAGCACCTGGTTGATGCGGTCCTGCATGAGCCCGAGCTGCTGCACCACCTGCTGGGCGAAGGGGTTCTTCTGGCCCAGGACGGGCGCCAGCTCCGGCGGGACCAGCGGCGTGTCGTCCGGGAAGGGACAGAACGCGTCGCCCGCGCAGATGAAGCCGATGCTCTTCCGCCCCGGCGAGTCCGCCAGGTTCTTGGCCTCGGCGACCACCTCGCCCTTGATGGCGTGGAGGTTCTCCACGAGCTGTAGCGCCTGCTGCTTCTGCTCGGCCTCGGTGGCGGCCAGCGCCTGCTGGAACTGGGCGAAGGTCTGGGCGAAGGCGTCGGCCATGTAGATGAGCGAGTCCAGCGCCGGGTGCTGGCCCTGCCTGGCCTTGGCGGTCGCCAGGGCGGGGGTCAGGCCGTCGCAGGCCTTCTGGATGTCGCTGGCCGCGGTCTGGTAGGCGCCGACCCGCTTCTCCGCCACGTCGGCGGTGAGCAGGCCGAAGGGGTTGGCGCCGCCGTCGTCTTCGCTCGGGGCCGCGTCGGCCAGCGCCTTGTCGCAAGCCTGGACCGCCTCGTCCAGCGCCTTGCCGGCGCTGAGCAGGTCCTCCATCTCGCCGGCGTGCTCGACCTTGTCGTGCAGCCGGGTCAGCAGGCGGGTGATCTCGAACTCGTAGTGCTCGGGGTAGAGGCCCAGCGGGAAGACCTCCATGGCGTCCTTGTAGTGGAAGGTCGCGCCCAGCACGTACTGCTTGAACTCCAGGCGCCCCTCCTTGGCGGTGGCCTCCTCGCCGGAGAAGGCACGAAGGTTCGCCTTCTTCGCCTGCTCCACGATGTCGCCGTCGGCCTCGCGCACGGTCATCGAGCCGTTGGCGTAGCTGCGGTACTCCTCGATCTTGTCGCGGAAGGCCTGGGCCACGTCGCGCATCACCCGGGGCTGGCCCGCCTCGTCGCGGATGGTCTCCGGGAAGTCGGGCGAGATGTAGAGGGTGACCTCGAGATCGTCGAAGCCTCGCACCGCGTCGCGCGAGGCCTGGCTCAACGTGTTGAGGTTGGCCTCGGTGAGGTCGACGCGGCCGAAGAGGCGGCCGGCGATGATGTTGACCAGCACGGCGATGACCACCGTCGCCACCAGGACGGTGGTGACGTAGAGGCCGCCGGTGAGCTTGCTCGTCTTGGCCATCGATGCGTCTCCCTACTTCCAGTTCCGGGTCTGCAGCGACTGCACCGCGGCGACCAGCGAGACCACGATGAAGGTCGCGTAGAAGACCAGGTCGCGGGTGTCGATGACGCCGCGGGCGATGTTGGCGAAGTGCGCCTTCATCGAGAGCGCGGCGAAGGCGTCGCGGGCGCTCTCCCACACCGAGCCCACCATCGTGTCGATGGCGTAGAAGAAGGTGCAGAGCAGCACGGCGAGGATGAACGCGATGATCTGGTTCTGGGTCCAGGTCGAGGTGAGCAGCCCCATGGCCGCGTAGGCCGCGCCCAGCAGGAAGAGCCCCAGATAGCCGCCGGCCACCAGGCCGCCGTCGAGGTCGCCCAGGCTGCCGACGATGAGCGGGAAGACCAGGCTCATCACCAGGGTCACCGCGAGGATGCCCAGCGCGCCCAGGTACTTGCCCACCACGATCTGGGTGTCGGTCACCGGCCAGGTCACCAGCAGCTCGATGGTGCCCGCGCGCTTCTCCTCGCTGAGCAGCCGCATGGTGACGGCCGGGATGTAGAGGATGAAGAAGAGCGGGATCTGCTCGATGAGCGGGCGGATGGTCGCCTGGTTGCCGTCGAAGAAGTCGTAGACGACGAAGAGGTAGACCCCGCAGATCGCCAGGAACACCGTGACGGCGACGTAGGCGATGGGGCTGCCGAAATAGAAGGCCAGCTCGCGCTTCGCGATGGCCGAGACGTTGCGTACCGCGTCCGCCATGTCACACCACCTGCGTCAGCTTGCGGAAGATCCCCTCGAGGTCGAGCACCTGGCGATGGAGCTCCAGAAGCTCCCAGCCGCGCTCGACCGCCAGCGCGTAGATCTGCGGTCGCACGTCGGTGCCCGCCGCCGCGGTGAGCTCCAGCGCGGTCGCGCCGTCCTCGGCCGTCATGGCGTCCTTGACCGAGTCGACGCCGGCGAGCGAACGCAGCGCCTCGGCGGCGCCGGCGGCCGGAGCGCCTCGCAGCACCACGCGCACCCGCGGCCGCTCCTCCTCGCGGGCCTGCAGTTCGGCCGGCGTGCCGTCGGCCACCACGCGCCCCTGGTGGACGATGATCATCCGGTTGCAGGTCGCCATGACCTCGGGGAGGTTGTGCGTCGACAGGATGATGGTCCGGTCGCGGCCCAGCTCGCGCACCAGGTTGCGGATCTCGACGATCTGGTTGGGGTCCAGGCCGCTGGTGGGCTCGTCGAGGATGAGGATGTCGGGCTCGTGGATGAGCGCCTGCGCCAGGCCGACGCGCTGCTTGAGGCCCTTGGAGAGCGTCCCGATGGCCTGCCCGGCGCGGTCGGCGATGCCGCACAGCCCGGCCGCGCGCGCCACCCGCCCGTGGATGTCGCCGCGTGCGATGCCGCGGATGGTCGCCACGTAGGCCAGGTAATCGTAGACCAGCATCTCGGGGTAGAGCGGCGTCGACTCGGGCAGGTATCCGATGCGGCGGCGCACCGCCAGGCCGTCGGTGTTGACGTCGACCCCGTCGACGCTCACCTGGCCCGCCGTCTGCGGCATGAACCCGGTGAGGATCTTCATCGTGGTGGACTTCCCGGCGCCATTCGGGCCGAGGAAGCCAACAATCTCACCACGTTGAATCTCGAAGCTGACGCCCTTGAGCGCCTCGAGATCGCCGTAGGTCTTGGTGAGGTTGGACACCTGGATCATGGCTCTCCCCGAAGTGGAGGTGTCGGGGCCCCGGACAGGGGGCGGCGCCGCAGGTTACTTGGCTGCGACGGACCGTCAAGCTACGCCGCCGGCCCGCCGCGTGGCGGTGGTTCGATGCGAACGGGCGCGCCGAACCGCAGCTCTGGGGAAGTTATTCCCATCGCCGGGGTCGGGTGCTAAGCAAGGTGCCCGCGCCGCGCGGGAGAGAGGAGGGCTCGATGAGCGACGTCAACACGTTGGTGGGTCGTGGAAGCCACTTCGAGGGCAAGATGACCTTCGAGGGCGTGGTGCGCGTGGATGGCTCCTTCGAGGGCGAGATCGTCAGCGACGACACGCTCATCATCGGCGAGGGCGCCGAGGTGCGGGCGGAGCTCGACGTGGCCACGCTGCTCATCTACGGGACGGTCTACGGCAACATCCGCGCGAGCAACTGCGTGGAGCTGCACGCGCCCGGCCACCTCGTCGGCAACATCATCAGCCCCTCGCTCATCGTCGAGCGTGGCGCCATGTTCGACGGGAACTGCCGGATGGGCGTCGTGGACTGGCCGCAGCTCGAGGGGCCCGAAGAGGACGAGCCTGTCACCGAGGAGCTGGACCTGGACGCGTGAGCGGCGGCCACGCGCGGCTCGGCCACGCAGGGCCGCGCCCCGACTCTACGCCGCGCGTCAGGCCGGGATGACCGGCTTGGTGCGCTTGGCCACGGCGAGGCGGTTCTCGGCACGCCGCAGCGCCTGCTGGAGCCGCGCGACCTCCTCGCCGCGGGCCGCGTCGACCGCGCGCAGCTCGGCCGTCACGCGCGACTGGGCCGCCTCGGCCCGCTGCACGTCGATCTCGGCGGGGCGCTCGGCGGTCTCGGTGATGACCACGACCTCGTCGTCGGCCACCTCGGCGTAGCCGCCGTTGATCGCCAGCCACCCGATCTCGCCCTGGACGGGCTTCCAGCTCAACGCGCCGATGCCGACGCTGGTCAGCAGCGCGCGGTGACCCGGCAGCACGCCCAGATCGCCCATCTCGCCGGGGATGGTGACCTCGGCGACCTGGGCGTCCACCTTGGCGCCCTTCGGCGTCACGACCCTCAGATGCATCGTCGGCTCCTATGGCTGAGATCCGGGCTGGCGCACGCCTTCATCACAGGTTCTTTGCGCGCTCGAGCACGTTCTCGATGGTGCCGACCATGTAGAAGGCCTGCTCCGGGATGTGGTCGTACTCGCCGTCGCAGATGCCCTTGAAGCCGCGGATGGTGTCCTCGAGCTTCACGTACACGCCGGGGGTGCCGGTGAAGGTCTCGGCGACGTGGAAGGGCTGGCTGAGGAAGCGCTGGATCTTGCGCGCGCGCTCCACGGTGCGGCGCTGGTCCTCGGAGAGCTCGTCCATGCCGAGGATGGCGATGATGTCGAGCAGGTCCTTGTACGCCTGGAGGATCTCCTGCACCCGGCGGGCGACCTCGTAGTGCTCGCGGCCCACGACCTGGGGATCCAGGATGCGGCTGGTCGAGTCCAGCGGGTCCACGGCGGGGTAGATGCCCAGCGAGGCCAGGTTTCGCGAGAGCACGGTGGTGGCGTCGAGGTGGGCGAAGGCCGTGGCCGGCGCCGGGTCGGTGAGGTCGTCGGCGGGCACGTAGATGGCCTGCACCGAGGTGATGGACCCGCGGTTCGTCGAGGTGATGCGCTCCTGGAGCCCGCCCATCTCGGTGGCCAGGGTGGGCTGGTAGCCCACGGCCGAGGGGATGCGGCCCAGCAGCGCCGAGACCTCGGAGCCGGCCTGGGTGAAGCGGAAGATGTTGTCGATGAAGAGCAGCACGTCCTGGCCCTGCTCGTCGCGGAAGTGCTCCGCCACGGTGAGCGCGGACAGGGCGACGCGGGCGCGGGCGCCCGGCGGCTCGTTCATCTGGCCGTAGACCAGCGCGGTCTTGGAGAGCACCGAGGCGCCGGTGGAGAGCTTCGACTCCTCCATCTCGTGCCAGAGGTCGTTGCCCTCACGGGTACGCTCGCCGACGCCGCCGAACACCGACACGCCGCCGTGCTGCATGGCGATGTTGTTGATGAGCTCCTGGATGAGCACCGTCTTGCCCACGCCGGCGCCGCCGAAGAGCCCGATCTTGCCGCCGCGCTGATAGGGCGCCAGCAGGTCCACCACCTTGATGCCCGTCTCGAAGGCCTGGACCTTGGTGTCCTGGTCGACGAGCTTCGGAGGCTCGCGGTGGATCGGGTCGTGCTGGCTGGCCTCGATGGGGCCGCGCTCGTCCACCGGCTCGCCGATGACGTTCATGATGCGGCCCAGGGTCGCGTCGCCGACCGGCATCACGATGGGACGGCCCGTGTTGCGCACGGCCAGCCCGCGGACGAGGCCGTCGGTGGTGTCCATGGCGATGGTGCGCACCGTGCGGTCGCCGGTGTGCTGCGCCACCTCGAGCACGAGGTTGAACTCGCGCTCGTCGATGTTGGCGTTGGTCACGCGCAGCGCCATGAGGATCTCCGGCAGGTCGCCCTCCGGGAACTCCACATCGACGACGGGGCCGATGACCTGGGTCACGCGTCCCATGGACCCGCTCTCTGCGACTGCTGCTGCCATCGTCTGCCTCTTTGGCTCTTGGGGATTCGGTCGTGGGGGTCGGGCGAGCGCCGTGAGGGCGCCCGCGGGGCTAGCTGAGGGCCTCGGCGCCGCCGATGATCTCCATCAGCTCCTTGGTGATGTTCGCCTGACGCGCCCGGTTGTACTGGAGCGTCAGCCGGTCGATGAGCTCGCCGGCGTTCTTGGTCGCGCTGTCCATGGCGCTCATGCGTGCGCCCATCTCCGAGGCGACGCTCTCGAGCAGCATCCGGTAGATCTGCACCGTGATGTGCCGCGGCAGCACCGCGTCCATCACCTGCTCCTTCGACGGCTCGTAGATGAACTCGGCCAGCTCGCCGCCGCCCTCGGGCACGGCGGGCGCCACCGGCAGGAGCTGCTCGATGACGACCTCCTGGGAGATCGCCGACTTGAACTCGTTGTAGACGACGTAGAGCGCGTCCAGATCGCCCTCGACGAAGGACACGATGGCCTTCTCGGCGATGTCGGAGGCCGACTCGAGGGTCACGTTGTTCAAGATCTCGCGGTGGTAGCTGCCGATGGGCGTCTCTCGCCGCTTGAAGTACTCGTGGCCCTTGCGCCCCACCACGTCGAGGGTGACCTCCTCGTGGCCGCGCGGGTTCTCGCGCAGGTAGCGCTCGGTCGCGCGGTTGATGCCGGCGTTGAAGCCGCCGCACAGGCCGCGGTCGCTGGTCATGATGAGCAGGTGCACGCGCTTGGGCTCGCGCTGCTCGAGCAGCGGGTGGTCGGAGAAGTCGGCGCGGGCGGCGAGCTGAGCGATGACGTCACGCAGGCGGTAGCTGTACGGCCGCGCGGTCTCGGTCGCCTCCTGCGCCTTCCGCAGCCTCGCCGCGGCGACCATCTTCATCGCCTTGGTGATCTGCTGCGTGTTCTTGACGGAGCCGATGCGCTTCCGGATGTCCTTCAGGCTCGGCATGACTACTCCTTCTTCGTCGCCTTGAAGACATCGCCGAAGGCGCGCAGCACGGTCACCAGCTCGTCGCGGATGGCGTCGGTCAGCTTCGCCTCGTTGCGCATCCGGTCGAGCAGGTCCTTGTGCCGGGTGCGCACGTACTCGAGCAGCGCCGCCTCGTAGCGGCTCACGTCCTTGACGCCGACCTCCATCAGGAAGCCCTCGGAGGCGGTGCCGGCGAAGATGAGCAGCGCCTGCTCCTCGAAGGGCATCGGCTGGTACTGGGGCTGCTTGAGCAGCTCGACCAGGCGCTCGCCCTTGGCGAGCTGGCGCTGGGTGGCGGCGTCCAGGTCGGATGCGAACTGCGAGAAGGCCGCCATCTCGCGGTACTGCGCCAGGTCCAGCTTCAGCGTGCCCGAGACCTTCTTGACCAGGCTGGTCTGGGCGGCGCCGCCGACGCGGGACACCGAGATGCCGACGTTGATGGCCGGCCGAACGCCCTGGAAGAAGAGGTCCGACTCCAGGAAGATCTGGCCGTCGGTGATGGAGATGACGTTGGTCGGGATGTAGGCCGACACGTCACCCGCCTGGGTCTCGATGATCGGCAGCGCCGTGAGGCTTCCGCCGCCCAGGTCGTCGTTGAGCTTGGCGGCGCGCTCGAGCAGGCGCGAGTGGATGTAGAACACGTCGCCCGGGTAGGCCTCGCGGCCCGGCGGGCGGCGCAGCAGCAGCGACATCTGGCGGTAGGCCACGGCCTGCTTCGAGAGGTCGTCGTACACGATGAGCGCGTGCTTGCCGTTGTCGCGGAACCACTCGCCCATGGTGCAGCCGGTGTAGGGCGCCAGGAACTGCAGCGGCGCCATCTCGGAGGCCGAGGCCGACACGACGATGGTGTACTCCATCGCGCCGGCGCGCTCGAGGCGGTCGACCACCTGGGCCACCGTCGACTGCTTCTGGCCGATGGCCACGTAGATGCAGAAGACGTCGGTGTCCTTCTGGTTGATGATGGTGTCGACGGCGACGGCGGTCTTGCCCGTCTGGCGGTCGCCGATGATGAGCTCGCGCTGGCCGCGGCCGATCGGGACCATGGCGTCGATGGCCTTGAGGCCGGTCTGGAGCGGCTCGTGCACCGACTTGCGGGTCACGATGCCGGGCGCCTTCAGCTCGACGCGGCGGAAGTCCTGGGACTCGATGGGCCCCTTGCCGTCGATGGGCAGGCCCAGGGCGTCCACGACGCGGCCGAGCAGGCCCATGCCGACGGGCACCTGCACGATCTTGCCGGTGCGTCGGGCCTCGTCGCCGTCCTTGATCTTGTTGGCTGCGCCCAGCAGCGCGACGCCGACGTTGTCCTCCTCGAGGTTGAGCACCATCCCGACGACGTCGTGGGGGAACTCGAGCAGCTCGCCAGCCATGGCGTTCTCGAGGCCATGCACGCGCGCGATGCCGTCGCCGACGGTGAGGACCGTGCCGGTCTCGCGCACGTCCATCTTCTTGTCGTAGTCGGTGATCTGCTGCTTGATGATCGAGCTGATCTCCGCAACGCTGATGTTCATCGAGGGCTCCCGATTCAGACGGGTTTGGGGACTCCAGGCGGGTCGACGACCCACCCTTCAACTCTGGAAACTCTGGGAAACAGGCGGGCGGTCACACGCGGAGGCGGTCCCGCATGCTGTCGAGGTGCATCCGGGCGGTGGCGTCCAGCACCAGGTTGCCCATGCGCACCTGGACACCGCCGAGCAGGTCCGGGTCGACGCGCGCCTCGAGCATCACCGTCTTGTCGGTGAGCTGCTTCAGCGCGGCCTGGATGCGAGTCAGCTCGCTGCGCTCGAGCGGGGCCGCGCTCACCACCGTGGCTCGCACCCGACCGGACAGGCCGTCCATCAGATCCTGGAAGGCGTCGCTGACCGCGACGATCTCGTCGATGCGGCCGTGCTCCAGCAGCACCAGCACGAAGTTCCGCGTGGTGGGCGCGAACAGGTACTTCGCGAAGAGCTTGACCAGGATGTCGCGCTTGTCGGCGAGCGACACCACCGGGCTCTTGAGCACGGCCTGCAGCTCGGGGCTGGCGGTCCAGGTCTCGGCAAAGGTCTCGAGCTGCTTGCCGATCACTGCGTGGTTCTTGGCCTCGACACAGGCCTCGGCCAGAGCCTTCGCGTAGCGACGGGCGATCTTCGATGCGCTCACCGGCTGCTCTCCGTCGGCGGGGGTTCGGTCAGGCTGAGAGGGAGCCGAGATCCTTGCGGGTCTCGAGATCAGTGATGAACCGCTCCACCAGCGCGCGCTGCCTCGCGGCGTTCATGCGCTCGCGCACGATGGCCTCGGCGCGCACCAGGGCGCGCTCGGCCACCTCATGCTCCAGGTCCAACTTCATCTGGGCGGCCTCGCGCACGGCGTCCATCTCGGCCTCGGCACGCAGGCGCTCGATGGTGGCCTCGGCCTCGGCCTCGATCCGCGCGCGCTCGGCCTGGCCGTCGCGCTCGAACTCGGCGCGCATGCGCTCGACCTCGGCGTCGAGGTCGCGCAGGGCGCCTTCGTAGCGCGCGAGGCGCTCGCTGGCGTCGGCCTTGCGGGCGGCGGCCTCGTCGATCTCCTTGCGGATGCTGTCGTGGCGGTCCGAAAGGTAGGTCGCCAGCGGGCCCCGCAGGGCGTAGGCGAGCACGCCAGCCAGGATGGCGAAGTCGAGGAGGTACGACAGGTGGGTGAAGGGCATGAAGCCCTCAGCGGCGGACGCCGCGGGCGCCACCAGGAGGGTCGCCACGCCGATGGCGGCGGAATGGAGCGTTCTCCTGCTCATGCCTGCGCCCCCCCATCTCCCAGGACCCGGTCGGCCAACGCGCGGGCGAGGTCCTCGACCACGGCGTCGGCGGAAGCGCGCACGCGCTGACCTTCCTGCTGGAGCGCCGTGCGGGTCGCGCCCTGGGCCTCGGTGAGCTCGCTGCGTACGGCCTCGACGCGGGCGTCGGCCTGGCGGCGCGCGTCGTCGCGGATACGGTCGCGGACCTGGACGGCGTCGCGCCGGGCGGCGTCGAGTCGCGTCTGGTACGCCTCGTGCGCCTCACGGGCGCGCAGGTCCATGCGCTCGGCCTCGACGCGGGCGCCGGCCATCCGGTCGTAGCGCGCCTGCTGGGTGCGCACCATCGGCTGCACGATCTTCTTGTTCAGCACGACCGCGAAGACGATGAAGATGGCGAGCTGCACCAGGAAGGTCGCGTCGAGGTCGACGAGGCCCGCGCGAAGGAGGGGTTCCTGGATGGACTCGAGCATGCGCTGCCGCTCCGTGCTGGAAGCCGAGAGTCTGGCGGTGAGGATTTCGGCCCTGTCTCGTCGGGCCGTCCGCCCGCGAAGGCGCGCCGTGCCTAGCACACGGTTTCAGGGACCGTCAAGCGGAAGATGGCTCCCGACGAGCCCACGCCGAGGCCCGATTTCGTTGGGAATTCGCGAGATCGGAGGGGGGGCGTGAGCGCCCGCCGGCGACCCGGTGCGCACAAAGGGCGAAGGGCGCATCACTCGAGGTGACGCGCCCTTCGGTGGTCGCGGCGGCCGCGCAGGCGCCCCGAGGCGCCCGCCCGGCCCTCTACAGGGTCGGGACTAGTTGTCCAGGCAGTAGTCGACCGGGATCTCGTCCTTCAGCTCGAAGCAGCCCATGGCCTTCTGGCCGAGGTCGTCGACGCCTTCGGTGCAGGCCGCCGACGGGGTGCCCGCGCAGTCGCTCGCCGTCTCGCAGGCGGGGATGCAGCGGAAGTCGTCCAGGGACCCCGGCTGCTGTCCCAGGTTCGCGCAGATGCGGCCCGCCGGGCAGAAGCCGGACGACACGCAGGGCTCGCAGTCCTGGTCCTTGGTGCACAGGCCGAAGGAGGCCTCGTTGACCTTGTACTTGCCGGCCTTGGGCTGGGTGACCCGCGGCGAACAGATGAGCCCCGCGCCGGCGCACGTGGTGTCCGACTCCGGCTTGCAGAGCTGGCTGCAGTAGTTGCCGCCACCGACCTCGTCGGGGAGGCAGATGCCGCCCTTGCACTCCTCGACCGGATCGCCGTTCGCGTCGACGGCGTCGGGATCGCAGCTCTCACCCAGGTTCTTGGTCGGTCCCACGCCCGCGTCCGTCTTGAGGTCGTCGCAGACGTAGTCGACCGTGGAGGGCACGTCGGGGCCGAAGCTGATGACGAAGGGCGCGCAGGCCTCGCCCTCCTCGTCGCAGGTCAGCGTCTCCGAACAATCCGTGAGCGAGGACGCCGGGTTGCCGATGACGCACACGGACTCCCAGGTCCAGCGCGTCGGGTCGTCCAGGTTGCCGGCGAAGCCGAGCTGGTCGCTGATGCACAGGCCGGAGAAGCTCTGGGCGTTCGGCGTGCCCGCCTGGAAGGTGATCGCCGGGCACTCCAGGTGGCTGGTGCAGCCGTGGGTGCAGTAGCCCAGCGTGCCGTCGGCGTTCGCGCGGCGGCAGAACCCGGACTGGCAGCCCAGGAAGTCCGCGGCGGCGTTGGTGCCGCACAGATCGCCCCACTGGCCCTTGCCGGCCTCGGCGGGGATGCACTTGCCGCGCGTGGTGTAGGGCGCGTCGGGATCCAGCGTGCTGGTCTCGGGCAGGTAGTTCGGCACCTCGTAGTGCGCGCAGGTCTCGCCCGCCTCGCAGTCGCCGATGCCCAGGCACGACCCGCCGGTACCCGGCAGCGTGTGGCACTGGGGCACGACCAGCACGAAGTCGGCGAGGTTGTCACCCGAGGCGTCGCCCAGCAGCTCGTCGATGGCGCAGAGCTGACCCTTGTCGGTCGCGCAGTCGCTGTCGTCGTCGCAGAGCGTCGAGCAGTAGCCGGCCTCGCAGTAGCCGGCGCAGTCGTCGTCGGTCTCGCAGGCCTCACCCAGCGCCTTGCCGCCCGGCGTCTCGGCCAGACACAGGTTGTCGAGGCCGGCGTCGACGCCCGGCTCGCCGTCCCAGCTCCACTGGCAGTAGTTGCCCGGAGCGCAGTCCACCGACTTGTCGCAGCCGCGCGGCCAGCACAGGGAGGTCGTGAAGTCGAGCTGCGTCCCGAAGGGGGTGCGCCCGGGAGAGCAGGTCCAGGCGCTGCAGTCGACGTCGGCCGTGCACGCCTGCTCCGGCCAGCCCTTGCAGGTGCCCGCCGCCGTGTCGCAGCCCGTGCCGGGGTTCACCGTGGTGGTGTCGCAGTCCGCGTCATTCTTGCAGAAGGGCACGCAGCCCAGCCCGTAGCAGAAGCCGCCGCCGCACTCGATCTGCTGTCCGGACGCGGGATCGCCGTTGCACTCCTCGGAGATGTCGGCCACCTGGAACCAGGTGCCCGACTTCTGGGTCGCGGCGCAGCGCTGGGTGAAGGAGTTGCCCACCACGGCGAACTGACAGCTCTCGCCCTCGGGGCAGTCGCTGTTGCCCTGGCAGGAGTCGAAGGACTTGGTCGGCTCGCAGAAGCTGAGGCCCGACTGGTTCAGGCCATGGCCGAAGTCCACACAGCGGAAATCGGAGCCGTTCGGGCCGTCGGCGAATCCCTCGCACTCGTTGATGGGGGTGTCCAGGTCCTCGACGCCGTCGGGCGACTCGACGCCGGAGGTGTTGTCGAGCTGGTCCTTGGTGATGTTGCAGGGGCGGGTGCAGACGGGGACATTGAAGATGATCGCCCCGGGCTGTCCGAGCGACCCGCAGAGGTTCGACTCGCACTGGGCGTGCGCGCAGGCCGGCCAGTTCGGGTTGTCGACCGGGTCGGGCCCGCCGCTGGGGTCGGGAATCTGCGCCGTGCAGTCGGCGGTGACTCCGCAGTAGGAGCCATCGGGGAGCTTCGGCACGCGGCACTGTCCGAGGACGGTGCACACCTGGCCGGCGGAGCAGGTGCCACAGCTGCTGCCGTCGCTGCCGGTGCCGCACTCCTTGTTCCCGCAGGGATCCGACGCGTCCGGCCCGGTGGTGTCCGGGGTGGTCGTGTCGGGGTTGGTGGTGTCCGGCTTGGTGGTGTCCGGGGTGATGGTGTCCGGCTTGCTGGTGTCCGGGCTGCTCGTGTCGGGATTGCTCGTGTCGGGATTGGTCACCCCGTCCGGGCCCTTCGTGTCCGGGTTGACCGTGACGTCGCCGGACGCGTCGGCCGACGTATCCCCGTCATTGGAGCTGCCGCCGTCACAGGCGACGACGAAGAGGGCCGCAACGGCCGCGAGCAACAGCGACTTGCGCTTCCACTGATCCATCTGGGGGTCTCCTCCCGGCATGCGCGGGCGACGTTTCGGGGGCGGCGTCGAGGCCGACCGCGATGCACTGTTTTCCCTGCAAATTCAGGGACATAGGGGCCTTGGCCCGACCGGCAGCGAAGGATAGGGCGAGCGGAAGTGGCGTGTCAAGCAGCAGCGAGGCGGGCCAACGGCGCTCGCGAGGCGGGCGGGGGCTGCGAAGCGCGCCCATGCACCTGCAGGCTGCGCCCTGCTTGCGCGCGCCCGAGGGCGCAGCGCCGGTGAGGCGGCCCGGTCGGTAGCGGTTCGTTTACTCGAACGCCCTGCGTAACCGCCGCGCGGCGTTGCCCCCCTGGGGGCGGGACGCCCGCCGGGGGGGCCGCCGATCGCGGGGCGGATACAATAGGAGTCTGGCCGGGTGGGGATCGGGGTGCTAATGTCCCGCCGGTCATCTTCTCTCGCTGGAGAGAAGCCGGGGGGTCGACAGCCGATGATCTTCTCGTGCTCCCGTTGCCAGACGCGCTACAAGCTGCCCGACGACAAGGTCGCCAACCGCGTCCTGAAGGTTCGGTGCAAGAACTGCTCGGTCGTCATCGTCGTGCGCGACCCCGCCCTGGCGCGTCGTGCGACCGCCACCGGCGAGGCCCCGCGCGCGGCGAGCGAGGACATGTGGTTCGTCGCGTTGGGCGGCCAGCAACATGGTCCCATCTCCCGCTCGGCGGTGCTCGGGCTGGTCGCCGCCGGCGACCTGCACGCGCTGTCGTACGTCTGGCGACCCGGGATGCCCAAGTGGGAGCGCCTTCACGAGGTCCATGAGCTCTCGGCCGCGCCGAGCCGCTCGACGGAGGCCGAGTACGGCCTGCCCGACGACCCGCACATCCGCCCGCTGACCGCGGTCATCACGCGCAGCGGGACGACCACCAACTCGCCGGCGTCGGTCGTCGCCCTGGCCGCCCACGCCGCCGAGCAGGACAAGACCGCGGCCGCAGCGGGGACCGAGAGCCCCCCGAAGGACACCGCCGCCCGCCCGTTCAAGGTCGAGCAGGGCGGCGGGCAGCCGAGCGCGACGGACGGCCCGCGGCGGCGACCCACGCTGGTGCCGAGGGTCGAGGAAGCGCCGGCGGAGGAGACGCCCGAGGAGGCGGGGGCCGAGGCGGTGACCGAGGCGGGGGCGGGGGCCGGGGGCGAGACCGGGGCGGTGACCGGGGCCGGGGCCGTCGCCGAGACCGCTACCGAGCCCGAGGCCGTCGCCGAGACCGCCACCGAGCCCGAGGCCGTCGCCGAGACCGAGTCCGTCACCGAGACCGAGTCCGTCACCGAGCCCGAGGCCGAGACCGAGACCGAGCCCGAGGCCGCCGCCGAGGCCGAGACTGTCACCGAGCCCGAGCCCGAGCCCGTCGCCGCCGCCGTCACCGAGCCCGAAGCCGCCACCGAGCCCGAGCCCGAGGCCGCCGCCGAGGCCGAGCCCGGGTCCGGCGCCGCCGCCGAGCGGGAGCCGGTTGGGGATGGCGGGTCGGGGCCGGCTTTGCCGCCCTTGCCGGGTGCGGGGGAGAGCGGGCTTCTGGAGGTGGACTCGGTCGAGCTGGTCGATGACGTGGGGATCGTCGAGGAGGGGATGCCGGGGTTGCCGTCGGGGCCGCCGGCGGGGCTTCCCGAGCTTCCTGATCTGCCGGAGCTGCCGGGCATGGCGGCGGGGGGCGGTGGAGGGGTCGATCGGGAGGCCGCCGCGGCCGAGCCGTCGGGTGAGAGCCTCGACATGCTCGACGAGGGCGATCTCTTCGCGGCGTTTGGAGCCGCGCCGCCCGCGGCGACGATGGAGCCGCTCGAGGTGGACCTCAGCGCGCCTACGGCCGAGGACAAGCGGATGCTGAAGGAGGCGCTGCGCAGCGCCGACGTCCAGCTCCCGTCGCACATCGCCCCGCCCAGCAAGCAGGAGATCCGAGCGCTCCAGCAGGAGTTCTCGGTGGTCGCCCAGCTGCACAGCGAGAAGAAGCGGCGGGGGGTGAAGTTCGTGCTGCTCGCGGTGCTGCTGGTCACCTCGCTGGCGGCCGGCACCATGCTGTGGATGGAGCAGCGGGACGCCCGTCGGGCCGAGGAGGCGGCCCGTTCGCGGGCGGCGTCGCGGTCGGTGCCCGTGGCGGAGTACAACGCCGCCTACGAGGTCAAGCGGCCGGCGCGGAAGGTGCCGGCGAAGGCGCCGCGCGTGTTGAGCGAAGAAGAGAAGAAGCAGATCGCCGCGGCCGCGTCCGACGGCGCCCTGCGGCCGGCGCCCGCGCAGCTCGCGCGAGGTGAGGGGGCGGTACCCGCCGCCCGCGCCGAGCCGGGCGTGCGGTCGGTGGACACCGTGGCCCAGCGCACCGGGCGGGCGGAGGAGCGCTTCCGGAAGCTGTCCGCCGAGGAGTTCGCCGCGCTGACGGCGGAGAGCGGCGGCAAGGCCGAGGTGAAGATCGAGGTGGGCGCCGCGCCGCGGCCGGCCGAGCCGACGGCCGCCAAGGCGGTGGCCGACGACCGGGTCGAGAAGGTGGCCACCGCCTTCGGGCGCAAGCGCCGCCAGCTCGCCCGCTGCAAGACCGGCACCGAGGAGAAGATCAAGACCGAGTTCACGGTCTCGCCCTCGGGCCGGGTGACCAGCGTCTCGGTGAAGGGCACCTCGAGCGCGCAGAAGGCGCAGTGCGTCAAGGGCATCCTCGAGCAGGCGATCTTCCCGCCCGGCCCCGACACCCAGACCTTCGGGATGCCGGTGGTGCTCTGATCCACAGGGTCAGCGAGGACATCGGCTGATCGAGCATCTGGCCGCCCAGCGAGGTGGCCAGGAACCCAGGGGCCGGCCGGGCCCCGAGAGGACGGCCGGACGCCCCATCAGGCCGCCAGCATGTCCTCGGGGCTCAGGGTCGGCGCGGCCTCGCCCTCGAACCAGGCGCCCATGCCTTCCTTCTCGTAGTAGGGGCGGATGCGCGGGCCCAGCAGGCCGATCTCCCGCAGGTTGGGGACCAGACGCCGGAACATCTGCCGGCGGAAGTGCTCCATGCCCACCGAGTCCTGGATGAACCCGGCCCAGACGCTCCAGGGCACCCGGCCCTCGTAGCGCTCCTCCCACACCTCGCGGGCGAGGAAGCGGTTGCGCATCAGCACGGCCATCTCGAAGGCCCAGTCCTCCCGCTCGCGCACCTCGGCCTCGTTGAGCTGGCCGCGCACGTGCGAGCGGAGGGCCACCACGCCGTAGTGCACGTGCCGCGCCTCGTCCAGGATGACCCGCCGCAAGAGCTCCTTGAGCAGCGGCTCCCGGGTGAGCTGGAAGATCGAGCCGAAGGCGCCCAGCGCCAGGCCCTCGACCATGATCTGCATGCCAAGGAACTTCATGTCCCAGCGTGCGTCGGTCATCAGCGCGTCGATGACCACGAAGAGGTTGTCGTTGATCTGGTAGAGCTTCCCGAGCTTGCTGCTCAGGTAGCGATGGAACACCTCGATGTGGCGGGCCTCGTCGACGACCTGGGTGGCACCGTAGAGCTTGCCGTCGAAGCGCTCGACGGCCTCGGTGACCTGGCAGGCCGCCATGAGCGCCCCCTGCTCGCCGTGCAGGAACTGGCTCAGCAGCCAGGCGGCGATGTCGTGGATCAGCGCGCGCTCGCCCTCGGCGTCCAGGGTCACGCCAGCGCGGCGCAGCACCGAGAAGTCGAGGAAGCCGGCCGGCAGGATGGGCACGTCGGGGTCGCGCGGGTCCACCGAGGTGCCCCAGGCCAGGTCGCGGCCGCCGTCCCACTGGCCGTCCTTGGCGCGCTCGTAGAGGTCGGCCATCTCGGGCTCGTCGCGCGGATAGCCGAAGTCGAACCAGGCGTCGTGGCTGGCCGGAAAGCGCACCGGCGTCCCCTGCTTGCCGCGCTGGAGCAGCAGGCCGCGCACGGCGGCGGGGAGCATCCCCACCATCACCCGGCGGTTGTCGGTGGCGCCGAGCGGCTCGCTGAAGCGGCGGAACCGGTCGTACCAGCGGGAGACGGGCAGGGGCAGTCGGGCGGCGAGGTCGTCGATCATGGCGGACTCCAGGATGGCGCGGATCAGAGCTCGGACAGGAACGCGCGGCTGCGCTCGGTGTGCAGGCGGACGAGCAGCTCCTGGATGATGGGCAGGGCCGCCTCGATCATCGGCGCGGCCTCGGCCGGATCCAGCGCGCCCAGCCGCGCCGAGATGAGCCCCGCCTCCGCCTGGATCAGCCGGTCGACGAAGCCCTCGTAGATGGCGACGTCCTCGACGCCGAAGCCCAGGGCCTCGGTGAAACCGGCGGCCCGCAGGCGTCCCCAGGACTCCACCCGCCACGCCTCGGCGGCGGGCACGCCCGGCGCGCCGTCGGTGGTCGGCATGGCGGCGACGAAGCCCAGCGCGACCATCTGCTCGAAGTCGGCCTCGCTGACGCCGGTGCGCTCCAGCAGCGGCCCGAGCGGGATCACCTCGCCGTCCGCCTGCGCGCGCGGCGCCAGCTCGCCGGCCATCCGGCCTCTCAGATCGGCGAGGAACGCGCGCTGCTCGTCACTGAAGCCCTCGTCGGTCTGGTCGAGCACGCCCTTGATGGCCTTGAGCGGCAGGAACCGCTCGTGCTGGAGCTTGCGGATGAGGCGCAGCCGCTTGAGGTGCGAGGGCTTGTAGAAGGCCATGTTGCGGCCGGCCTTCTCGCCGGGCGGCAAGAGCCCCTCGCGGATGTAGAAGTGGATCGCCTGGCGGTCCAGGCCGGACTCGCGGCACAGATCGCTCATGCGCAGCTGGCCCGGGCGCGCGCTCACTCCGGCACCTCCACGGTGGCGGGGCCGGCGCAGCGGGCGACGCAGGCCAGGGCGTAGCCGTCGCGTCGCTCGGCGGCGCTCAGGCAGTGCGCGTCGGGCATGGCCAGGGCGCCCTCGAGCACGCGGACGCGGCAGGCGCCGCAGCCGCCCATGGTGCAGCTCGACGGCATGGGCACACCGGCGCGCAGGGCGGCCTGGAGCAGCGTCTCCGCCGGCTCGAGGCGCACGTCCGTCTCGGAGCGGCCGCGCCGCACGCGCACCGTCGCCGCGACGTCCGAGGCGTGGGCCGGCGGGAGGGGCTGGAAGCGCTCCTCGTGGATCCGCGCCTCGGGGACGCCGTGCTGCAGGAGCGCCGTCCGCGCATGGTCCATCACCGCGGGCGGCCCGCAGACGTAGAAGGCGTCGACCTCTCCGGGGGCGGTCCCAGCCAGGGCGACGGGGAGCTGCCGCGCCAGCAGGGCCGCGCCCAGGCGACCGCGGGTCGCCCCGAGCGTGCCCGCCCCGCGCTCGAGGACGTGATGCACCGCGAAGCGGTCGGCCGAGGCGGCCACCAGCTCGTCGAGGGCGGCGCGGAAGATGATGTCCTCGGGGCTGCGGTTGCCGTAGACGAGCACGACCCGCGAGCCCGGTTCGGAGGCCAGCGCGGTGCGGGCGATGGACATGAGCGGCGTGATGCCGCTGCCCGCCCCGATGAGCGCCACGGTGCGCGCGGCGCCGGGCTGGGGCCGGAACACGAAGCGGCCGCCGGGCGGGCCCACCGTCTGGAGCTGGTCGCCCACCGCGAGCGCGCTGGTGAGCCAGGTCGACGCGCGGCCCTCGGCGACGCGCTTGACCGTCACGGCCACGGGACCCGGGTCCAGCGGCGAGGTGGACAGCGAGTAGGAGCGCCGCAGCCGCTCGCCGCCGATGGGCAGCTCGAAGGTGAGGAACTGGCCGGCCTCGGCGCGGGGCAGCGGGCGTGAGGGGTCGGCGCTCTCCAGGAAGATCGTACGCGCCTCGGCTGTCTCCTCACGGATCGCGAGCACGCGCAGGCGCAGGCCGGGCCGTGGCGCCTCGTCCGGCGCCGCGACCGCGCGCACCGGTGCGGGCGTGCGGTCGCGGTGCGCCCAGAGGAACTCGATGTCCCGGCGGAGCTGGGCGGTGCTGACACGGAGGCGACGAGGCGAGAGGGCGCGAGTGAGGCTCATGGAGACAGGGTGGAGGCTGGAGGCGTCATGTGTCAAGCAACACTTTACACGAAGGGGCGCCCCGTGGGCCCGCGACCTGCCGCCACGACGGTGATAGGCTCGCCGGCTGCGAGCTCGGAGGAGGGCGATACGATGCGGCAGGGACGAATCAGGACTCCGGCGCGGCGCGCGCTGGTGGGCACGCTCCTCTCACTCGCCGTGTGCGCTTCGTGCCACCCCGAGCGCGGCGCTCGCGACACGGTCGTCGGCACGCAGCCGGGCCCAGGCGGGTCCGGCGCGGAGGAGCAGATCATGATGGGATCCGACGACGTGCCTGCCGGGCTGACTCTGGTGCTGGCCGAGGGCAGTTCCGAGGCGCCGCCTGTGGACCGCCCGCCCCTGGCCGAGGCCACGCCGCTCGGCGAGGACGACGTCGCGCGCCTGCTGGCTCGCTTGCCGCCGATCGAGGCGGCGCCGGACGACGCCGTCCCCTTCGCGCTGCGCGAGGGTTCCAAGCCCGCGCCGCGCCCTGGGGAGACCGTCGACACGCCCTTTCCGCCGGTCGTCGCGCCGCCGGCCCGCGTGACGTCGGTAGAGGCGGCCGGCCCGCTCCGGGTGCTCCGGTCTTCGCCGGAGGGCGCGGTCCCGGTGGCGGGGCAGGTGAGCGTGACCTTCAACCAGCCCATGGTGGAGGTGACCTCCCACGCCACGCTGGCCGCCGCCGAGCTGCCGGTGAAGCTCACCCCGCAGCCGGCGGGGCAGTGGCGCTGGCTGGGTACCGAGACGCTGATCTTCCAGGCGGATCCTCGCTTCCCGATGGCGACCACCTACACCGTGGAGGTGCCGGCGGGCGTCCGCTCCGCGTTGGGCGGAGCGCTGGCGGAGGCCCACCGCTTCACCTTCGAGACCCCGGCGCCGCGCGTCGTCGAGAGCTGGCCGCAGGGTGACTCGCAGCCGCGGGACGCCATCATCTTCATCGGCTTCGACCAGCGCGTGGACCCCGAGAGCGTGATGGCGTCGGTCCGCGTCACCGCCGGCGGCAAGCCCGTGAGCGTGCGGCTTCTGGATGCGGCGGCCCGCGCCGAGGACCCGCGCCTGGCCCAGCGCGCCGACGACGGCCGCTGGCTCGCCTTCCGCCCCGTCACGCCGCTCCCGCTCGACAGCCGGGTGGTCGTCACCGTCGGCCCCGGCACGCCCTCGCTCGAGGGCCCCAAGCGGTCGACCAAGGCGCAGGACTTCGAGTTCCGCACCTACGGCCCCTTCAAGCTGAAGGAGTCGCGCTGCGGCTGGGGCGAGGAGTGTCGGCCCGGGTGGCCCTGGCAGCTGGAGATGACCAACCCCATCGACTCGGAGGCCCTCGACCCTTCGCTGGTGCACGTCGAGCCGCCGCTCGAGGGGATGGAGGTGCGGAGCTGGGGCAACGTGCTCGAGATCCAGGGGCAGAGTCGCGGTCGCACCACCTACGGGATCACGGTGGACAAGGGGCTGCGCGACGTCTTCGGGCAGACCCTGGCCGCGCCGGTCAGCGTGCGCCTCTCGGTGGGCAAGGCGGAGCCCAGCCTGGCGGGCGCCGGCGAGCTGCTGGTGGTGCTGGATCCCTCGTCCAAGGGCCGCTTCTCGGTGCTCTCGGTCAACTACGACAAGCTGGAGGTGCGCGCGTGGCGGGTGCAGCCGGCGGACTGGGGCGCCTTCCTGAGCTACGTGCAGCAGGGTTCGCGCGACGACGGGGACGCCGCGCCGCCCGGCGAGCTGGTCATCGAGCGCACGGTCGAGGTGGGCGGTGAGCCCGACGCGCCGGTGGAGACCTCCATCGACCTGAGCGACGCGCTCGTCGATGGGCACGGGCACGTCCTGCTGGAGGTGCGCCCGCCGGTGGGGCTCATCGACAAGCTGCGCCGGCGCTTCCCCCCGGTCATCCGGCGCTGGGTCGAGGCGACCTCGCTCGGAGTGGACGCCTTCGTCGACGATCGCAAGATGGTGGTGTGGGCCAACCGGCTCGCCGATGGCCAGCCGGTGGCCGACGCGGCGGTCCGGCTGATGCCCGGCGATGTGGAGGCCAGGACGGGGCCCGATGGGACGGTCGTGGTGCCGCTCCCGGAGACCCCGGGGCGCGGCGGGCGCGGCCTGCTCACCGTGGAAGCGGGCGGCGAGCAGACGCTGCTGCCGGAGAACGTCTGGGCCTGGGCGGGCGACAGCGGGTGGGTCGCGCAGAAGCGGAGCGACCAGGCGCTGTGGTACGTGGCCGACGACCGGCAGATGTACAAGCCCGCCGAGCGCGTGCGGGTGAAGGGCTGGCTGCGGCGGCTCGACGCCGGGCCGGCCGGCGAGCTGGCGCTCATCACCAAAGCGATGGTGGCGTGGAAGGCCCGCGACTCGCGCGGGGCGGACCTGGCCGAGGGGAGCGCCGAGGTGGGCGCGCTGGGCGGCTTCGATCTGAGCTTCGACCTGCCCGACACCGCGAACCTCGGGTACGCCACGTTGGAGCTGGAGCTGCACGGTGGCGGCGGCCTGGACGGCACCAGCACGCGCCACCGCTTCCAGATCCAGGAGTTCCGGCGCCCGGAGTTCGAGGTCGGCGCGACGGCCCCGCCCGGCCCGCACGTGGTCGGGGGCAGCGCCACCCTCGAGGTGTCGGCGACCTACTACGCCGGTGGCGGGCTGCCGAACGCGGAGACCACGTGGAACGTGACCAGCCGGCCGGCGAGCTTCGTGCCGCCCAACCGCGATGGCTGGGTGTTCGGTGTGTGGCAGCCGTGGTGGCGCACGATGGAGGAGCGCGGCGAGACCGAGACGCAGACCTTCACCGGGCGCACCGACGGCGCCGGGACGCACCGGCTGCGGGTGGACTTCCGGTCGGTGTCGCCGCCGCGGGCCTACAGCGTCGAGGCCGAGGCGACGGTGACCGACGTCAACCGCCAGGCGTGGACGGCGCGCTCGACGATGCTGGTGCACCCGGCCGAGGTGTACGTGGGGCTGCGGACGCCGGGGACCTTCGTCGAGGGGGGCGAGCCCATCGTCGTCGAGGCCCTCGCGGTGGATCTCGAGGGTGAGGCGGTGGCGGGCAAGGCGCTGAGCGTGGTCGCCACCCGGCTGGTGTGGACGCAGAAGCAGGGGCACTGGCTCGAGGAGCCCCGCGATCCGGTCGAGTGTCGCCTGACCTCGTCGGCCGGACCCGAGCGCTGCACCTTCGAGACCGGCGAGGGCGGCCGCTACAGGATCCGGGCGCGGGTGCGCGACGCCAGCGGGCGGCCCAACGAGACCGAGCTGACGGTGTGGGTGAGCGGCGGCAAGCGTCCGCCCGGGCGCGAGCTCGACAAGGACACGGTGGAGCTGGTGCCGGACCGCCGGGAGTATCAGCCCGGCGAGGCGGCCAGGCTGCTGGTGCTCTCGCCCTTCCAGCCCGCCGAGGGCCTGCTCACCGTGCGGCGTCGGGGCGTGGTCACCACCCAGCGCTTCACCGTGGACGGTCCCAGCGCCACGGTGACCGTGCCGATCGTCGAGGCCTACATCCCGGGCGTGCAGGTGCAGGTGGACCTGGTGGGTTCGGCGCCGCGCACCGCCGAGGATGGCAAGCCGGTGGCCGGCGCCCCTCCGAGGCCGGCCTACGCGTCGGGAGAGCTGCGCCTGGAGGTGCCGCCGCACGCGCGGACGCTGGCGGTCGCGGTCACGCCCGAGCGCGCCGAGCTCGAGCCGGGCACCAAGACGCACATCGACCTGCGGGTGAGCGACGCCGCCGGCCACCCGGTCGCCGACGCCCAGGTGGCGCTGGTGGTGGTGGACGAGGCCGTGCTGGCGCTGACCGGCTACGCCCTGCCCGATCCCATCGACGCGTTCTACCCGGCGCAGGGGCCGGGCGTGCGCGACCACCACAGCCGGCAGTGGGTGCTGCTGGAGACAGACCTGGCTCCCGAGCCGACGCCGCGAGAAGTCGATCGCGGGGGCGGCGGCGGGCCGCGGGCGAAGATGATGATGCGCGGCCAGGCCATGCCGGCCCCGATGGTCGCCGAGAGCGCGATGCCCGACTCGGCCGTCCCCGGCGGAGGGGACGTGGGCGGCGGCGCCATCGCGCTGCGTACCAACTTCGACGCCCTGGCGCTCTTCGCGCCCGCGGTCAGCACCGACGCCGAGGGGCGGGCCCGGGTGCCGCTGGCGGTGCCCGACAACCTGACCCGCTACCGCCTGATGGCGGTCGCGGTGGCGGGCGCGCGGCTGGCGGGGAAGGGCGAGGCCACGATGACGGCGCGCCTGCCCCTGATGGTGCGTCCCTCGGCGCCGCGCTTCCTCAACTTCGGCGACCGCTTCGACCTGCCGGTGGTGCTGCAGAACCAGACCGACGCTCCGATGAGCGTGGCCCTGGCGGCGCGGGCGAGCAACGCCGAGCTGACCGCCGGCCAGGGGAGGCGGGTCCAGGTGCCGGCGCGCGACCGGGTGGAGGTGCGCCTGCCGGCTGCGGCGGCGAAGCCGGGGACCGCGCGCTTCCAGTTCGCGGCGACGGCGGGCTCGGCGGCGGACGCGGCCAGCGTGTCCCTGCCGGTGTGGACCCCGGCGACCACCGAGGCCTTCGCCACCTACGGGGTGGTCGACTCGGGCGCCGTGGCCCAGCCGGTGCGCGCCCCCGAGGACGCGATCCCCAGCTTCGGTGGCCTGGAGGTCACCACCTCGTCGACGGAGCTCTCAGCCCTGACCGATGGCTTCATCTACCTCTCCAACTATCCCTTCGACTGCAGCGAGCAGGTCGCCTCGAGGGTGCTCGGGGTGGCCGCCCTGCGTGACGTGCTCCAGGCCTTCGAGGCCGAGGGGATGCCCTCGAGCGAGGCCATCGCCCAGCAGATGTCGGCCGACCTCGAGCGCCTCGAGCGCCTGCAGAACCCCGACGGCGGATGGGGATTCTGGCGCCGCGGCGAGGAGAGCTGGCCCTTCCTGACCGTCCACGTCGCCCACGCGCTGGTGCGCGCCGCGAAGAAGGGCTACCAGGTGCCGGACCGCACGCGCGACATGGCCTTCGCGTATCTCGGGCGCATCGACCGGCACTTCCCGGCCGACTATCCCGAGCCGGCGCGCCGGACCATCCGCGCATACGCGCTCTACGTGCGGCACCTGGCCGGGGATCCCCAACCGAAGCAGGCGGCGGAGCTCGTCGCCTCCGCGGGCAGCTTGGACAAGCTCGGCATGGAGGCCGTCGCCTGGATCTACCCCGTGCTGGCCTCGGACCGCTCGCAGGCGGCGCTGACCGCCGAGCTGCGGCGAATGCTGGGCAATCGCGTCGTCGAGACCGCGGGCGCCGCGCACTTCCAGACCAGCTACGCCGACGGGGAGCACCTGCTCCTCTACTCGGACCGGCGCGTCGACGCGGTCCTGCTCGAGGGCCTCATCGGCGACGACCCCAAGTCCGACCTCATCCCGAAGCTGGTGCGTGGGTTGCTGGCGCACCGGGTGAAGGGGCGCTGGTCCAACACCCAGGAGAACGTGTTCGTGTTGCTGGCGCTCGACGAGTACTTCCGCGTGTTCGAGTCGGTGACGCCCGCCTTCGTCGCCAGGCTCTGGCTGGGCGACCGCTACGCCGGCGAGCACCGGTTCAAGGGTCGGTCGACCGAGCGACAGCATGTGGAGATCCCGATGGCCGAGGTGGCCAAGGGCGCCCAGCCCGCTCCCCTCGTCATCGCCAAGGAGGGCCAGGGCCGGCTCTACTACCGCATCGGGATGCGATACGCCCCGAAGGATCTGAGCCTCGAGGCCGCCGATCACGGCTTCGTCGTCGGGCGCACCTACGAGGCCATCGACGAGCCCACCGACGTGAGTCGGGACGGCGACGGGGTCTGGCACGTGCGCGCCGGCGCCCGGGTGCGGGTGCGGGTGAGCATGGTGGCGCCGACGCGCCGCTACCACGTGGCGCTGGTGGACCCGCTGCCTGCCGGCTTCGAGGCGGTGAACCCGGAGCTCGCCGTCACCGGCTCGCTGCCGCCGGACCCCCAGGCCGGGGGCGCCGGGGGCGTGTCGGGCCGCGGTTGGTGGTGGGGCCCGTGGTACGTGCACGACAACCTGCGGGATGAACGGGCCGAGGCGTTCAGTTATCTCCTCGGCGCGGGCGTGTACGAGTACGCGTACGTCGCCCGGGCGACGACGCCGGGACGCTTCGTCGTCCCGCCGCCGAAGGCCGAGGAGATGTACTCGCCGGAGACCTTCGGGCGCGGCGCCAGCGCCAGGGTGGTCATCGAGTGACGGGGTGGTGAGGACCTCGTCACCGTCGGAGAGGGCGGATTGAAGTCGGAGCACGGCGGACGAGCGAGGCGTGTCGCGCTGGCGGGGCTGTTGGGAGGGCTGCTGGTCGGCGGCGTGGCCTGGTGGCTGGCGCCCGAGGACCGGGGCGCGACCGAGCCGCCGCCCCGCGCCGCCGAGGCGGAGGTGGCGGCGCCGGCGGCTTCGGCGCGCCCGGCGCTCGACGGCGAGGTGACGGACCGCGAGCGCCGGCGGCCGCTGGCAGGCGCCCAGGTGACGGTGAGCTGCGGCGAAGGGCCGCCGGTCGTCGCCGAGACCGACGCCGAGGGGCGCTTCGCGGTGGACGCGCTGCCGGCGGGTGAGTGCTCCGTGTCGGCGGCGAAGGCCGGCTATGTGGCGGGAGGGCCCACGACCGGGCGTCCACAGGCGGTGCAGATCGCAGCTGGGGCCACCGCCACGGTGTCCGTGGCGCTCAGCGAGACGGTCACGGTCGTCGGGCGCGTGGAGGGAGGGACGGGGCCTCCGGACGAGGTGCGGCTGTCGGTGCTCTACGTGGAGGCGGGCGGCGAACCGGAGAGCTTCCACGTCGAGGTCGGCGCGCGGCCCGACAGCGGCGGGGGCTTCGAGCTGCGCGATCTGCTGCCGGGGGAGCTGCAGGTGCTGGCCGAGCCGCCGGAGGACGGCCTGGGCGAGAGCGAGGTGCTGGTGCTGGCGCCTGGGACCACGCGGCGCGGCGTGGTGGTGCACCTGGGCGAGACGGCGCGGCTCGAGGGTCGGGTGAGCGCCGCGGACGACGGGCAGCCGGTGGAGGGCGCCATCGTGCGCGTCTACGCGGCAGGGGCGAGCGTGGCCGCGCGCACCGCGACCGACGCCCACGGGCGCTACGCGCTGGAACGTCTGGGACCGGGTGCGGCCCTGGCCACGGTGAGCGCCCGAGGCTTCGTGACCCGCAGCCACCTGCCGGTGGAGCTGCTGGCCGGAGACACCACCGAGCTGCCGGTCGAGCTCGAGACGGCGCCGGGTTTCTCGGGTCAGGTGTTGGGGCCGGACGGGCAGCCGGTGGTGGGCGCCTCGATCTACGTGCAGTCGACGACGGCGGTGCCCGAAGGCGTGGGCGGCCGGCGCATCGCGACGACGCGCACCGAGGGGCGCTTCCTGGTCGAGCGGCCGCTGGTCTGGCCGATCTTCGTGCAGGCGGCGCATCCCGAGCTCGGGGCCAGCCCGTGGACGCGGGTCGAGGGCCCCGGCGAGGACGTGACGCTGCGCCTGGGCGGCGGCAGCGGGCTGGTCGGACGCGTGGTGGACGCGCGTGGGCGCGCCATCGAGGGGGTGCGGCTGGCCGCGACGTCGGGCGGACACCGGCGCTCGAGCGGCCCGGCCGGCCAGGGGGTGGCCGACCCGCGAGACGGGCGCTTCCACCTGCCGGTGGCGCGCCCGGGGACCTGGTCGGTGCTGGCGGGAGCCCCGGGGTATGCGCCTGCGGAGAGCGCGCGGGTGGAGGTGCCGGCCGGGCGGCTGGTCGACGTGGGGACCCTGGTGCTGAGGCCCGGCGCGCAGGTGGTGGGGCAGGTGCTCGACGCCACGACGCGTGAGCCGCTGGCGGGCGCGCAGGTCGCCGCGCAGGGGTCGGACGCGCGCGGGCCGTCGGGGCAGGGCGGCGGGACCACCACCGGCTCCGACGGGCGCTTCGTCCTCGACGAGCTGCCGGTGCGGCGCATGAGCATCCACGTCCGGGCCGCGGGGCACCGGATGCGATTGCTGACCGGGGTGGAGCCGAGGCCCGGCGAGGTCACCGACGTGGGGCTGGTCCTGCTGGCTGACGACGGCGGGAGCCGCGGCGGCATGGACTACGGAGGTATCGGCGCGGCGCTGCGGATCCAGGACGGGGCCATCACGCTGGCCAGCGTGTTCGGAGGCTCGGCCGCCGAGGCGGCGGGGCTCACGAAGGGGACCCGCATCCTGTCGATCGACGGCCAGGACGCCACCTCGATGGGCATGCAGCAGGCGCTGGAGCTGCTCCGCGGCGACCCGGGGAGCGACGTCAGCGTCGAGGTGATGAAGCCGGGCGCGGCGACGGTGGAGCGGGTGCGCCTGATGCGCCGCGAGGTCTCCGCAGACTGACCGGCGTGCTCACGGGGTCAGCGGGTTGGCGGCCGCGTCGTCTCCCAGCGCATCGTCTCGGCCTCCCAGCGCACCGAGACGTCCAGCGCCGCCACGTCGGCGTCGGCGTCCGTGTCGAAGCGACGCTCCTGGGCCTGCCCGTACGCGATCAGGCGCACCTTCCCGCGCGAGCGGCGACCGTCGGGCGCTGCGTGCACCACGCGGATCTGATAGCGGCCCAGCTCCCAGAGTGGGGTCCCCACCCGCGCGCTGCGCTCGGCGGGCGTCCCGTCGGCGCGCAGCTTGGACTCGCCTCCGAGCCGGCTCAGCACCCGCCCCTTCGGCGTCACGATGACCACCTCCACCGGGTCGTCTCCCTCGTCCCAGCTCGTGGTGGCCACCAGCGATCCGCCCACCCGCGGCGACGCCTCGTCCCGTTCCAGGGCCTTGTCTGCCTTGCGCCGCTCGCCACCGCTCAGCCCGGCGAGGTGCCGCTCCCGCGCACCGCCACAGCGTATGGCCGCCGTCTGCAGCTCGGCGTCCTCGGGCGCCATGAGCGCCATCGACAGCGTGTGCGCGCAGGCCAGCTCGCGCTCGCCCCGCGCCCGCCACGCCGCCTCCATGCGCGCGTGGGCCTCGCCATTGCCCGGCTCCAGGTCGACCGCGCTCTCCAGCCACGAGAGCGCTCGCGCAAAGTCCCCGCGCAGGATGGCCACGTCCGCCAGCGCCAGCAGCGCCCCCGCGTCCAGGCGGTCCTTGTCGAGCCACCGCCGCGCCAGCGTCTCCGCCTCATCGAGCCGCCCCAGCCGCAGCTTCCACCGCAGCGCCCGCTCGGTGCGCTCACGGCTCTCGGGCTGCTCGCGCAGCGCCGCCTCGCGCTTGGAGAGCTCCTCGAGGTCTCGGGCGCTGTCGTCTCGGGGCCTGGCGAAGCTGGCCTCGCGGACGGCCTTGCGCCGCACCTTCACCCAGTGGCCCGTCGGACGCGCCGGCTCGCTGGGGCCGCGCTTGCGTGCCTCGGGCCGGGTCCGCGCGCCGCCGACGCCCCCCTTGCGGTCGAAGCCGCCGGATCCTCCCAGGACGTCGGCCGATTTGGTGGCCGCGCCCTCCATCGCCGCGGGGCGCGGCTTCATCGCCACCTGTGGTGCCGCCATCTCGTCCTCGGAGGCGGTGGTCTCGGCGGCCTCGTCCCCCGTCCACTCCACCTCCGGTCGCGTCGCCTCGACCCCGAAAGCCCGCGCCATCGCCTCGCTCTCGAGCACCAGCAGGCTGGTGTGGCGGCTCAGCACGTGAAAGCGCGTCGAGAGCGCCACGATGGCCTCGCGCTGCCCCTCGGCGTCGGTCTGCTCCAGCTCGTCGATGCGCCGCTCCGCCCACAGCCGCGGCACGAAGGCGTTGCCCGCCGAGGGCTCGGGGCGGAGGTCGACCGTGAAGCGCGACTCGAAGGGCTGGCCGGCCACACGCCCGCTCAGGATCACCGCCCCGCTGACCGGCCCCTCCAGGCGGGCGGCCACCAGCAGCTCCTCGCCGGGCCACACCACGCCGAGCTCGGCGGGCGCCGCATCGCGCGCGCCCTCGGGCAGCACCAGCCGCGCCTCGCGCAGCGGCTCGGCGAGCTGCCGGTCCACCGCCCGCCACACCACCGCCGCTAGCGAGTCGCCAGGCCGCATCGGCACGAAGGCCCCACCACAGGCGCGCGCCAGGGCCCGCATGACCACGTCGTCCACCTCGCCGCCCAGCCCGACCGTGGTCAGCCGGGCGCCCCCCAGCGCCTCGCGGGCCAGGCCCGCCAGGTGCGCCGGGTCCAGCTCGCCGACGCTGGCGATCCCGTCGCCCAGGTAGACCACCCGCCCGCGCGCGCTCTCGCCGCCACCAGCGCTGAGCGCGCGCCCCGCCGCCGCCAGCGCCTCGTCGAGGCGGGTCGAGCCGAAGGCCTCGAGCGCCCGGATGTCCGCCGCCAGGGTGTCGGCGAGCTGCGCCGTGGCCGGGCGCATCGCCTCGCCCAGCGGCTCGCAGGACGTGCCGCAGGCCAGCACCTGGACGCGGCTCCGGGGCCCCAGCGCCCGCACGATGCCCGCGGTGAGGTCGGCGGCGCGCTCCAGGCGCAGGGTCTGGGTGCTGTAGGAGCGGTCGACCACGATGACCAGGTCGATGGGCTCGGCAGCCGTCCGCGGCGGCAGCGGAGGCTGCAGCGCGAAGAGCGCGAAGGCCTCGTCGCGCTCGGGATCGCGGTACGCCGTCGTCCGCAGGTCGGCGGTGGGCGCCGCGTCCGGGATGTCGAGCACGATGTCCCCGATGGGGGCGAAGGCATCGAGGCTGGCGGTCAATGTGACCGCGTCCCCGTCGCGCCTCGCGCCCAGCGCGTAGGGAGTCGCCCGCACCTCGGCCTCGGGCAGCAGGCCGCCCACTCGCGCCTCGAAGCGGAAGCGGTCTGCGCGGGCCTCGCCGCCCGGGTCCGCGGCCAGCGGCAGGACGTAGCGGCGGCCCCCGGGGGACGAGGGCAGCGACTCGGTGTACGCGATGCGCACCCGGCGCTCGCCGTGGGGCGGGATGGGGAAGATGCGCAGCGAGAACTGGTTGCCCTGCTTCCACTGGAGCAGCGCCGGGTCGCGCCAGGGCCCGGGCACCCAGATCCACTCCTCGTGCGCGACGCGCTTGCGCTTCGGGGTGGCTCGCCGGATGACGCCGCGCCAGATCTTGTCGCCGCGCTCGCGCTCGACGATGGCGCCGCGTTGCCACTCCCCGTCGACCATCAGGTCCAGCGCCGCGATCCGCGCGCCCGACGGCAGCGGGAAGGTGTAGGTGCCCTCGAGAGTGGCCGAGGTCTCGTTTGCGAAGGACTCCTCGATGGTGGTGCGGGCGATGGCGCCCTGGATGCGCACGTCGACGCTGTGATCGGCCAGGCGCAGCGCCTGCTCGCTGTCGGCCCGCGCCCCGGGCTTGCGGGCGCGCAGGCTACCCAGGCCGCTCGGGCCGTCGGGCAGGCTGGCGTCACGGTGCTCGGCCCACGCGGCGGCGGCGGCCAGGTCGGGCGCGGCCTTGACCACCGGCGCCAGGCCTGGGACCAGCAACGCCTCGCCGCCCGAGTCGATCCGGCGCGTCTGGCCGGCCGAGCTGGCCTGGATGCTCCCCTCCAGCACGCCTGCCACCGACAGGGTGGGGCTGGCGTAGAGGTCGACGCGCGTACCGGTGACCTCCACCTCGCCCGCGGGCAGCGCGACCCGCAGCGCGGGCAGCTCATCGCGATGGGCCGCCGCGAGCAGCGCCTCGCCGCCCTCGACGCGAAGCGAGCGCGGGGCGTCATCGCGCAGGAGCACCCGCGAGCTGTGGTTGACGGTGAGTGCGGAGCCGTCCGAGAGCGTCACCTCCAGCCGCTCGCCGGGGCCGGTCTCGAGCGGCCGATCCGGCGCGCAGGGGGCCGGCGCGCGGCCCGCGGCGACCACGGTGCACCCGGCGACGGCGAGGCGATGACCCGGCTCGGGCGGCGCGGGGGCCCGATCGGCCGGCACCTGCGGGAGGTCGGCGGCGCTGGTCGGGGCGGGCGGCGGCGCCTCGCCGGGCGGCGGACCCGCGAGGTGCAGGCCGACGATGACCCCGGCGCCGGCGGCGAACCCCACCAGCGGGCCCCAGATCCACGCGGGGTTTCGGCGGCGCGCGGTGGGCTCGGCCGGGTGCCCGGCGGCGTCCACCAGCGCCTGCAGGCGCGAGGCCTGGGCCACGATCGCCCGGCAGGTGGCGCAGCCCTCGACGTGGGTCTGGTAGGGCTGGGGCAGCGCCAGCGCCGCGTGCGGGTGGGTCTGGATGAACCGGGCGGTGGCCTGACAAGGCGTAGGCTCGGGCATGGGCGGCTCCCTGGCGCGCGCGCGGGCGGAGATGGACCCCGCTCCGCGACGGAGGCGCCGGCGTCAGGCGATGGGTGAGACATCAGACTACGCGCGGGGCCTGGGGGTCTTCAATCGCGCGGGCGCCGGGCGCCGGCCCTGGACGGGCCATCCTCCGTCGCGCTATCTCCTGGGAGTGGGTCGCAAGACGGAGATCGTGATGCCCGACGAAGGAGCTCCCGCGGTCACCCCCGAGGCTGACCGCCCCGCGCAGCCGGACGCCGGGACGGCGTCGGCCGAGGCACCGAGCCCGCCGAGCGTCGCCGTTCCGCCCGGTCGTCACCCGGCCCTGACGGGCATCTTCGTCATCCTGCTCTTCTTCACGCTGCACTTCGCGCGCACCTTCTTCCTGCCCGTGACGTTGGCGGTCCTGCTGAGCTTCCTGCTGCGGCCGCTGGTGCGCGGCCTGCGCAAGCTGCGCTTCCCCGCCTGGCTGGCCTCGATCGTCGTGATGCTGAGCGTGCTGGGCACCGTCGGCTTCGCCAGCTACGGGCTCGCCGGGCCGGCCGCCAACTGGCTGGAGAAGGCCCCGCGCGAGCTGCATCGCCTGGAACGGAAGATCCGCGAGCTGCGCGAGCCGGTCAGCGACGTGGGCAAGGCGGCCAAGGAGGTGGAGCGTCTCGCGCGCGGCGACTCGGCGCCGCCCCGCAAGGTCCAGATCGAGGGCACCGGCCTCGCCTCCAACCTCCTCTCGGGCACCCAGGCGCTGGTCGCCGGCGTCCTGGTGGTCGTGATCCTGCTCTTCTTCCTGCTGGCCTCAGGCGACACCTTCCGGGACAAGGCCCGCCGCCTGCTCCCCGACCCGGCCGCGCGCGAGCGCGCCATCGCCATCGCCACCCAGACCGAGCACCACGTCTCCGCCTACCTGTTCAGCGTCACGGTCATCAACGCCTGTCTCGGCCTGGCGGTCGGCGTCGCGATGGCCCTGCTCGGGATGCCCAACCCCGCGCTCTGGGGCGTGCTGGCCGCCGTCCTCAACTTCGTCCCCTACCTCGGCGCCATGGTCACCTTCGCCGTGCTCTTCATGGTGTCCTTCCTGTCCTTCGAGAGCACCAGCCGCGCGCTGCTGGCGCCCCTGGTATTCCTGGTCCTGACCTCGCTCGAGGGTCAGGTCATCACGCCCTACCTGGTGGGGCGGCGCCTGATGCTCAACCCGGTGGTGGTCTTCGTCGGCCTCATCTTCTGGGGCTGGCTGTGGGGCGTGCCCGGCGCGCTGATGGCCGTCCCGCTGATGGCCACGGTGAAGATCGTCTGCGATCACATGCCGCGGCTCCGCTGGGTGGGCGAGCTGCTGGGGCGCTGACGCGCGCAGGGACCGGGGCGCTCGGGCCGCTGCGGGCCGGTCAGCGGCCGCTGGTGAAGCGCAGGCCGGGCACCAGCACCCAGGGCGCCACCTGGCAGCTCCACGGGTCGAACCAGCCGGTGTGCGCCTCCAGATCCCGGGAGAGGCCGTCGATGCCGGGGATGCGGGCGAAGGCCTCGAGGATGGAGTCGGTGAAGCGCATCGGCTGCACCGCGCGCACCGGGCGGCCGCCCTCGACCAGGAAGGCCGCGTCCCGCAAGAGCCCCGTCATCACGGCGCGCTTCGGCTCGATCATCCCGTTGACGTAGTGCAGCCGCGTGACCAGCAGGCCGCGGTCCAGTCGCCCGATCAGAGCCTCCGGCGAAGCGGTGCCGGGCTCCAGGTGCAGGTGGGTGGGCTTCGACCCGCTGGTCGGGAACTCGTCGGCCAGCGCCGCGTGGCCCGTCGACGCACAGCCGGCACGCCGGGCCGAGGCGCTGTCGTACACGATGCCCCGGGCCACGCCGTGCTCCAGCAGGCGCGTGCGCCGCTTGGGCTGCCCCTCGGCGTCGAAGGGCAGCGGCACGCCCACGCCGTGGGGCATGGAGCCGTCGTCGACGATGCTGACGGCCTCGCCGGTCACCTGCTCGCCCACGCGCCCCTCGACGAAGCTGAGGCCGTCATCGACCGCACGCGAGGTGAAGGCGATCTCACCCAGCCACATGAGCAGCTCGGCCACCGCCGGGGGCGCCAGGACCACGTCCCAGGCGCCCAGCTCGACGCTGACCGGGTCGCGGGCGCGGCGGCACTCGTCGCGGGTGGTCTCGGCCAGGTCTGCCACCGTGGCCTCGTCGACGCGCGCGTCCGTTCGGGCCCGGTAGGCGCTGGCCCGGTGGCCGGCCGGCCGCTCCAGCGAGCTCAGGCAGAGCTCGGAGAAGCTGCCGCGGTGGAAGGCGTCGACGCCGGTGGTCGACCGCACCGCCAGGGTCAGCTCCCCGGTGTGGAAGCGCCCGGCCAGCGCCAGACCGTCGCGCGCGTGCGCCTCGAGCCCCGGGGCCAGCCAGCGGCCCTTGGTCTCTGCGTCCAGCGCCGCCGTCTCCGGGTCCAGCGCCCCCGGAAGCTGGGTGGGCGCTCCGCCCGGCTCGGCCAGCCACGCCGGCTCGAGCCCCGCCGGCGCCTCCTTCGCGCGCGCCACAGCGAGCTGCGCGCAGGCTCGCAGCCCTGCGTCGGTCAGGTCCGTGGTCACCACCCGCGCCTCGCGCCCGCCCACGACCGCGCGCACCGTCACCTTCCCCTCGACCACGTCGGCGGCCTGCACGACCGCCGCCTCGGCCAGCCGCATGAAGCTGGCCGCGTGCCCGCGGAAGAGCACCTCCACCCCGTCGGCGTCAGCGCGCGCCGCGTTCATCGCGAGGTCCAGCCGCTCGGCGACGAGCCCCTCCTCGAAGACCTCCCTCATGACGACCCCACTTGCACGCCCTCGAAGCGCGCGGGCGCGCAGCCGTGCCCGACGTACATGATCTGGCCCGGATCCCCCTTGCCGCAGAAGGTCCAGCCCCACATCCGCCACTCCTCCGGGCCCGCGATGCCCGAACACGACTGCCAGAAGCGCGGCGTCACGTCGGCGTAGATCGGGTTCTTGAAGATGCGCCCGGTCAGGCGCCCGGCGCGGATCTCATGGGCGATCTCGCAGCTGAACTGGAAGTTCAGGCGCAGGTCGTCGATGGACCAGCTCTTGTTGACCGAGAGCAGGAGCCCCTTGTCCACGCCGCCGATCAGGTCGTCCAGGCTGCCGCGCCCCGGCTCGAGGTTGACGTTGACCATGCGCACGATGGGCAGCTTCGACCAGGACTCGGCTCGCAGCGCCGACGCCGAGCTGCGACCGAGCCGCGCCGCCGTGTCGCGGCCGCTGAGGTAGCCGCGGAAGCGCCCGCGCTCGACGATGGGCGTCGCGGTGGCCGGCGTGCCCTCGTCGTCGTAGCCGAAGGTGCCCGGCCCCAGCGGCGTGGTGGCGTCGGCGGTGAGGCTCACGAGCTCGGAGCCGTAGGTCAGGCGGTCGAGGTTCTCGGGCAACAGGAAGCTGGCGCCGGCGAGGCTGATCTCCTCGCCGAGCACCCGGTCCAGCTCGATGGGGTGCCCGACCGACTCGTGGATCTGCAGCGAGAGCTGCGCGCCGTCGAGGATGATGGTGGTCGGGCCGCCGGGCGTCGGCGCGGCCGCCGTCAGGGCCACGGCCTCCCGAGCCACCTCTGGCGCCAGACCGGCGAGGTCCATGGCGCGCAGGCGCTCGTAGCCGCCCTGGAGCACGTTGCCCTCGAAGCTCTTGGGCGCGGAGCGCTGCTGGACGTCGCCGTTGGCCTGGGCGATGGCCGCGATGCCCCCACCGCACAAGGTCACCGACTGGTGCTGGCGCGAGCCGTTGCTGGCGAGGAAGGTGGTCTCTTGCCGGTGGCCGGTGTAGGTGCCCCGCGCCGCCTTGACGCCGGGCTCGGCGAGCAGCCGCCCATGCGCCTCGGCGAAGAGCGCCGCCTTCTCGGCGACGGACACGGCGAAGGGGTCCTCGTCGAGCGGCGTCGCGTACTCGCCCGAGGCGGCCGGCGGTACCTCCACGGGCTGCTGGGCCGACGCCGCCGTGGCGCGCGCCATCGCCACCGCTCGCGCGCCCGCGTCCCGCAGGGAGTCCCGATCGAGCAGGTTGGTCGCCCCGTAGCCCCAGCCGTCGCCCACCAGCGCGCGCACGCCGATGCCTGCGTCCATCTGGAGCGACGAGAGCTCGAGCCGCCCGTTCTTGAACTCGAGGGACTCGCGGGTGCGCCGGACCAACCGCGCCTCGGCGAAGCGCGCGCCGGCCCGCATCGCCGCCTCCAGCGCCTCGCTGGCCAGGGCCTCCCGGGTCGAACGATCCAGACCTCCCATCGGTCCGCCTCCCGCCGGCCCGCTGCCGGCCTCGCCGCCAGGGCGGCTCCCGTCGGGGCCGCCATCCCGGTTGCTACTACCATGGGGCGTCGATCGGCGCGATCCGGCGACCCGTGCTATAGGCTGCGTTGGTCGATGCGCCGCAGGTCGCGGCGCGCGCTCGGAGTCCGCCGTGCCACCGCTTTCGAACCGACGGCCGGTCCGCGCCGCCGAGACCCTGCACGAGGGTGAAGGGTGGGTGGTCCGCCGCGCGACGCCGGAGGATGGGCCGGCCCTGGCTGCCCTCCTGGCAGAGGTCCCCTTCGGGGGCTCGAGCCCCATCGTCGAGACGCGCGCCCCCGACGTGTTCGCGCTGCGCCAGCACCGCACCATGGAGCCGGATCAGGCGCCCGACTTCTACGTCGTCGACCACGGCGGGGTCATCGGTGGAGCGGCCTCCATCGTCGTCCGCCCGGGCGCCACCGCCGCCGGGGTGGTTCCCCTGGCGCACCTGGGCGACCTGCGCCTGCGGCCCGAGCTGCGGGGCGGCGCCGTGCTGCCGTCGCTGCTGCGCACCGCCCTGGAGGACGTGCGCGTGCGTCAGGGCGCCGAGCTGGCCGTGACGACGGTGGTGGACCACGACCACACGGCGCTGGCGCCCTTCATCCGCCGCACCCGCGAGCGCTTCGAGCAGCCCATGGCCCAGGTCGCGTCGCTGGTGGATCTGCTCCTGGTGCCCCTGGGTGCCGTGCCGGCGACGAGCTTGCGCTTCTTCGGCCCGGCCGCCCACCAGGACCTGCCCGAGCTCGGCGCCTTCATCTCGGCGCGTCAGGCCACGCGCCGTCTGGCCGAGCCGGTGAGCATCGAGAGTCTGGCGCGGGAGCTGGGACGCATCCCCGGTCAGCGCGTCGACCACACCTTCATGCTGCGCGACGGCACCGGGGCCCTGGCCGGCTGCCTCACCGTGGTGGACACCGGGCGCTTCCGCCGCTTCGTCCCCCAGCGCACGACCGGGCTCGCCCGGGTCCGGTCGCTGGGACGCCGCGCCCTGGGCCTGGGGTCCCAGCTCCCCGACGACGGCGAGCCGGCCGAGGTGCTGTGGGTGTCGACCCTGGAGGCGCGGGGCGACGACTACGCGCGCATGCAGAGCCTCATCGAGGCGGTGGCCGGAGTGCACGCCGACAGCCCGTGGGACTGGCTGGGCCTGGCCCTGCCTCGCGGGCCGCAGACCAAGGCGCTGGCCCGCCAGCTCGGCGCCGCGGTCGTTCCGCTCTCCGTGGTGGTGCTGTCGCTGGCGGGCACCCGCTGGAACAACGTCGACTTCCGCGCGCCGCGCGTGCGCGTCAACGCCGCCTTCCTCTGACGGGCCTTGTGATCCCCGGCGGCGGCGTGCTCTGATCGTGCCGTGAAGCGCGAGTGGCACGAAGTGACCGTGGCGCGGCGGGTGGCGTGGAGCGCCGACCTGATCAGCGTCGTCTTCGACGCCGACATCGGGCCCTTCCGCGCGGGTCAGTTCATCGACGTGGCGCTGGAGCCCGGCGGCGCCGGCACGAGCCGCTCCTACTCGCTGGCCTCGGCGCCGGAGCAGCCGCCCGAGCTCTTCGTCTCGCTGGTGGCCGGCGGCGAGCTGACGCCGCGCTTGTTCTCTGCGCCCGTCGGCGCGTCGGTCTGGCTGCGCTGGCCGGCCGCGGGCGTGTTCACGCTGGAGCGCCTGCCCGACGCCCGCCACCTGTGGCTGCTGGCCACCGGCACGGGCCTCGCGCCCTATCTCTCGATGCTGCGGACCGAGCAACCCTGGCAGCGCTTCGAGCGCATCGTGGTCGCGCACGGGGTGCGCAGCGCCCAGGGCCTGGCCTACCGCGACGAGCTGAGCGCTCATGCCGCGCGCCACCCGGGCCGGCTAAGCGTGGTCCCGGTGGTCAGCCGGGATCCCGGCGCCGCCGGGGTGCTCCACGGGCGGATCACCACCGCCTGGGACTCGGGCGAGCTGGAGGCCCGGGCCGGGCTCGCGATGCGGGTCGAGGACGCGCAGGTCATGCTCTGCGGGAACCCGCGGATGGTCGACGAGATGCGCCTGCGGCTCGAGGCCGCTGGCTACTCGCGGAACTCCCCGCGCTCGCCGGGCCAGTTCACCTACGAGGCCTACTGGTGAGAGCGGCGCGGGCGGTCGAGCTCAGCCGGCGGTGAGCACGAGCGACGCGATCTCCGGCGGAGCGCCGACCCGCATGGGAGGCCCCCAGTAGCCGGTGCCCTTGCTGACGTAGATGCGGGTGTCGCCGCGCGAGTGGAGGCCGCGGATCCAGGGCTGCACGAGCGCGGTGGCCTCGCCGAAGGGCCAGAGCTGTCCGCCGTGGGTGTGGCCCGAGAGCTGCAGGTCGACGCCGTGGCCTTCAGCCATGTCGATCTGCTTGGGCTGATGGGCCAGCAGCACCAGCGCGCGCTCGGGGTCGCGGCCGCGCAGGGCCCGGGTGAGATCGGGGGCGTAGGCGTCGCCGCGGCGGCCTCCCCAGGCGTCGTGGATGCCGGCCAGGTCGAAGGAGGCGCCGCCCGGACCCCGATCGCCGATGGAGACGCGCTGGTTGCCCAGGACCTGGATGCCCAGGCGTCGCAAGCAGGTCAGCCACTCGTCCACGCCCGAGAAGAACTCGTGGTTTCCGGTGACGAACGCGGTCCCGTGGCGGGCGCGCAGCTTGCTGAGGGTGCCCACGTCCTGCCCCAGCATCGCGACGGAGCCATCGACCAGGTCGCCGGTGATGACGACCAGATCGGGGCGCAGCGCGTTGGTGCGCTCGACCATCTCGTCGAGGAAGCGGCGGCCGATGGTCGGTCCCACGTGGACGTCGCTGAGCTGGACGATGCGGTAGCCATCCAGGGCGCGGGGCAGTCGGGGGATGGCGATGACGTGCTCGGGCGTCTCGAAGTCGCCGCTGCGCGCGCGCCGCACGCCGTAGATGCCGAGCCCCGCGGAGCCGAGCACCGCGCCACCCGCGGCGAGGCGCGCCAGGGCCTGTCGGCGGCCCGGGTCGGGTGGGCCGGGCGACGCCGAATCGCGGCCCAGACGGCGGCGCAGGCCGGTGGTCAGCCGTGAGGCGGCGCGGATGAGGTCGCCGACCCCCAGGAGGAGCAGCAGATAGAACATGAGGCCGGCCCAGGTCCACGCCACCAGCGGCAGCGGCCCGAGCACCTCGCGCTCCACGGAGCGCCGCAGCACCACGCTGGCCAGCAGCGCCAGCAGGAGGACCACCAGCGCGCTGGTCCCCGCGAAGCGCGCGGTCCCGCCGAGGTGGGTGTCGCGCACCAGCCGAGCCCACAGGTAGTAGTGGATCAGCAGCACGAGCGTGATGGCGACGGTGGCGAACAGGCTCACCGTCGACCACGCGGAGGGTGCGGCGTGCCGTGCGGGCTCGAGCGCCTCGTGCCGACGGGACCGTCGGTCGTCCTCGCCGTGTCCGCCAGGCTGCGCGCGCGCCTCACCCCTGGGGCTTCTTCGGCTGGAGCAAGCCGCGGAAGAGCCCCGCCAGATCGACGTTCAGCTTCACCTGCACCGGCGCGGGTTCGGACGACTTCGACTCGCCCCGCGGCTCATCGGTCGGCTGGGTGCTGCCGGCTCCGGCGTCCTGCGCCGGCGCGGTCTCCTTCCTGGCCGGCACGGTCACCGAAACCGACTCGGGGACCAGCGCCCGGGTGAAGGCGCCGAAGAGGGCCAGCGCGAGTTGGGGCCCGTGCTCCCTCAGGATCTCCGGGTCCACGTTCACGTCGACGCGTCCGCTGCTGCCGGGCGGGACGACGTGCTCCGCCATGTAGCCCTCGAAGGCCTGCTTCAGCGACGCGCTGATGCGCTGCTCCAGCTCCGAGGGGCCGGTGGGCTCCCGGCGGCGCCGGGCCTCGTCCAGATCGATGACGCTGGCCGGGTGGCCCTCCGCTTCCCCCGAGCGGCCCGCCGGGTTGGGGCTGGCGCCGATGGGGGTCACGCCGGCTCCGCTGCCTTGCGCGCTGGGCTGCAGCCCCTGCATGAGGTTGGTCAGGAACTGCTGGGCGGTCTGCTTGAGCTTCTCGGACTGCTCGGCCCCGAGGTCCAGCGTGCCGTCGGCCTTCTGTGACACGCCGAGCTTGTCGGCCATCAGCTTCTGGGCGGCCACCCGGAACTGATCGGCGAAGTCGACCTGGGCGCCCTTGGCTCCCGAGCCCTCGCCGCCAGCGGACGGTCCGGTGCCTGACGAGCCCTCGCCGCCAGCGGAGGGTCCGGCGCCTGCCGCAGAGGCTCCCTCGCCGGTGGGGCGCTCCTGGTCGTCGACGGGGGCGGCTGCAGCTTCGCCGGACTCGGGCGGGGTCTCGGTCTGATCGTCATCGGCCATGGTCGGCTCCTCGTGGTCCGCCCCCAGAGATACCGCGTCCGGGCCGGGCTGTCATCGGAGGCGCCCGTCGGCACCTGCTCCGAGGACACGGTCCGCGGTGGGCGACTCCCCGGCGCCCACCACGCGTGCCGATCCCTCGGCCGGCGTGCCCTCGATGACCAGCCAGAGCTGGCGCTCGCCCTGTCCGTCCGAAGCGCCGGCGATGAGCCCCACGGTCTGGCGGTCCAAGGCGGCGACGGCGCCGCTTCCCAGCACCCGGATGGGGCCCACCGTGTCGTGGGTGAAGGCGGAGATTGCCTCGGCGGCCTGCGCTCCCGCGGGTGAGGTCGGGTCGACGTGGCCCACCACCGAGCCCGGCGCCTCTCGGAGCGCCTTCGCCAGCGAGCCGCCCCAAGCCTCCGCCGCTGGCGCCGGGGGCAGCGCCCGTCCGTCGAAGAGCGCCGGCAGCTCACCGTCGAGGAAGAGCGCGACCAGGGCGCTGTTTCGCGCGACGCCCTCGAGCCGGCAGCGCTCGCCGTCATCGTGACCCAGCAGCCACACCTGCCCGGCGCCCCGCGAGGAGCCCTTCGATCCCAGCAGCGCGGTGACCACGACGCGACCTTCCCTTCCCTCGACCGCGGCCAGGGGCTGCACCCGGAAGCCCTTGCGTGCGCCCTGGGCGTAGAGGCGTCCGACGCTGTCGCCGGCGGCCGCGAAGCCGCGCTCGGTGCACAGCGCGCGCGCGGCGTCCTCGTCGCGCACGCCCATCGCCTCGCCCAGCGCGCTCACTGCGTCCATCGCCCGGCGTCCCCGCGGGGGGAGCGGCGGGTCGCCGCCCGCACTCACCACGTGATGCCGTTGCGCCGGAACAGGATGCGCGCCTGGTCGTCCTCGTAGCCGTCCAGATCGTCGAGGATCTGGTCGGCGCCCCCGTCCACGCGCCGGACGACCGCCGCGATGTCACCGTTGCTGGACGAGAAGCGAAGGACCTCCAGGATGCACTCCTGGTCGTCCTCGCCCGTGTAGCCGCTGATCATCTCGTCGATCATCGACGCACGCACCTCGGGCGGTGCGTGGCGATGCTCGCCGGCGCGCACCGAGCGTCGCATCGCGTCGTCGGCGCCGAAGAGCGCGTCCAACAGGCTGGGCGCGTCGCCGCTGAAGAAGCCGATGATGCGGTCCCACCAGTCGGGCAGGTAGGGCTGGATGAGATCCATGCAGGTCTGGAGCAGCCGGACCACCGCCGCCACGTCGCGCGCTACCTGCGAGAAGCTGAACTCTCCCTTGAACGCCTTCCAGGCCAGGTAGATGACCACGCCGATGGGGCCGAAGCTCAGCGCGGCGGTCACGATGCCGATGAGCAGCGAGAGCAGGCGCGCGCAAGCACCGACGCCCTCGGCGATGGTCTGGATCCGATCGATCTTCTGCTGGATCTCGCCCATCGGCCCGGCGTCTCGGCCGCTCTGCTGCTGCGAGGCCATCTCGGAGCCGCTCTCCAGCGAGGGGCCGCCGGGCACGGGCTCGGCGCCGCTGGCGCGGTTCGGTGTGCGGGCGTTGATCTCCGCTTCGCTGGTGGGGGTCGGCGGGCGCGTGGGCGCCGGCAGGCCCGGGTGCTGGTCGGCCGGCCGCTGCTCGCGCCGGCTGCCCTGATCGCCCCACTGATAGGTGGTCCCCCACTCGAAGCGGAAGATGCTGCCCAGCGGAGCGTGCCACTCGTCGAGGTTCAGGCGATGCTCCGCGCCCAGCGTCGCTTGCAGGTAGGGGCGGGCGTACAGATCCAGGGTCGGCTCGATCGAGACGCCGACGCCCAGCTCGCCGCTGAAGCGGCCGCCCTCCGAGCGCAGCAGGCCGGACGGGGTGACCGTCAGCGGCGCGTTCAGCCGCACCTCGCCCTCGACGCCCGCGCCCAGGTTCGCGCCGGGGACGCCGACGGACACGCCCATGTACGCGGCGACGAAGGCGTGGAAGTCCAGACCCCAGGACAGCGCGAGCTGGGCGTGGAAGTCTGGCACGGTGACGTGGTCGGCCAGCGGCCGGAAGTTGTCGATGCCGATCTCGGCCGAGAACCGCAGATCCTGCATCCCCAGGCCCAGGCCGCCGCGGATGCCGATGTCCAGCATCGCGCCGACCGGCGGGAAGATGGGGATGGACATCTTCGGGAGGATGTCGATGCCCAGGTCGAAGAGCGGCCGCCCGCGGACCAGCGGCACGTCGGTGCAGCGGATGGTGCCGCTCAGGACCGGCTGGAGGGTCTGGTCGACGTGGACCCCGAGGGTACCCCCCAGCATGTGGTTGATGTTGTAGTCGACGTCGCCGTCGATGACGAAGCTGCCGTCCTCGTTGTAGGTGGCGGACACCTCGCCCGACATCGAGCGCCCGGTCTGCGGGTCGGGCGGGAAGAGCACGAAGTTGATCGTGCCCGAGCCGCTGAAGAAGTCCTGGCCGCCTGCGGTCCGCCAGTTGGCCTCGAAGTGGCCGCGCATGTTGTTGAGGCGCGGGAGCACGACGTCGCAGCTGCCGCCGGCGCTCACCAGCTCGCTGTTCTCGATGACCGCGTGGCCGGTGAGGCTGAGCACCCGCAGCATCGCCTGGTCGCCGGTGCCGCCGATCTCGATCGACCGCATCATCGTGGCGTTGCCGGCCAGGCGGACCAGGTTGTTGTTGACGACGTCGTACTCGCCGTCGGCGTTGATGTTGACCAGGGCCCCGGTGCTGTCCCAGACGTCGACGTTCAGGTTCCCGCCGAGGCGCCGCAGCTCGCTGTTCGTGACCTGGCCTCGGCCGCCCGAACCGGCGTGGAACTCCAGCTTCGGCCCGGAGGTGGCGTTCGGCGGGAAGGTGACCGGTCGCCCGAGCCGGATGTCGCCTTCGCCGGTGAAGTAGCCGTCCTCGTCGGTGTAGCGGCCGCTCGCCGTCGCGACGATCAGCGGCAGGGGCTGGCCGTCCTTGATCATGAACGCGATGACGCCCCCGACCTCCTTCACGTCGTTGTCGAGGACCTTGATCGTGGCCGTGAAGCCGGAGCCGCGCCGCAACCAGAACTCGTAGGTGCCGAGCTGGAAGACCTTCTTCTCACCCAGGAGCGAGCAGGAGCCGTCGGCGTCGATCGAGCCGCCGTCCGCCGTGCGATAGGTGATCATGCAGTTGAGCGCGAAGAAGTCGGTCTCGCCCTCCTTCACCAGCGCGTTCAGCGTGCCGTGGATGCGGGTGAACTCGTTGTTCTCGACGTGGATGTCGAGGCCGGAGCCGCCCTGGACGATGAAGGTGTAGGCCCCTGCAGAGCCGACGGTGACCTGCCCCTCCACGGTGCCGGAGCCGGTGCCGTTGAAGGTGCCGCCCGTCGCGTTCTTCACCCAGTCGCCGGTCAGCGCCAGGGTGATGTTGCCCTCGGCCTTGCGGGCCTGGACGCCGATCTGGCCGCCGATATGGGTGATGTCGGAGTCGAGCAGGTCGACGGTGACCAGCGAGGGCATCAGCCAGAAGTCGTAGCCGGAGAACTGCAGCCCCAGGGACTTCGGGCGCGTGATGGTCGCGGCGGCCTGGCCGCTGAAGCTGGGCGCTGCGCCGGCCTCGTAGCGGCCGCTGAGGGCCAGCGTGCCGAACTCGACCGGGTCGCCGACGCCGAGCACGAGCTGACCTTCGACCCACTCCAGCGCGTTGCGCGTCACCTTGGCCGAGAGCCCGGTGCCGCCATTGAGCGTGAAGGTGTATCCGGCGGCGCTGCCGAGGGTGACCTGGCCGATGAGCTCGACCGAGCCCTCGGCGTCGACTACGGCGCTCTCGCCCTGGGCGAAGTCGTAGTTCACCGAGAAGTGGCCGCGGGCGAACATCTCCTCGCCGCGCGAGACGCTCACCCAGATCTCGCCGGTGATGTCCCGCGGCTCGCTGTTCTCGAGGCGTACGGTGCCGGTGGTGCCCGGGTCCAGGTGGACGCCCCACTCGCCCGAGCCGCCCATGCGGATCGAGTCCACCACCCGCAGCGTGGCCACGCCGTTGAAGGCCGCGCCCTCGCGGTAGGTGGTGTTGATGCTCAGCTCGAGCTTGCGGGTCTCGCCCTCCTTGCCCAGCAGCTCGAAGTCGCCCGTCGCCTCGGTGAGGCGGCCGTGCGCCACGGTGGCGGTGGCGTGGGTGCCCTGGCCCAGGTAGATGCCCAGGCGCCCCGCGTTCTTCAGCAGCACCTCGCTCACCATCTGGAAGCTGGCCTGCCCGCTGAAACCGCCCTCCTCGCCGGGGAGGTACTCGCCGTTCACGCTGCCGGTGGCCACCTCGGTCCGGCCGTTCTTCAGCCGCAGCGGCACGTCGATGGTCGTCTTCTCGAAGCGGTTGTTGCCGATCTTCACGGCCACCGAGGCGTTCTGGCAGATGAAGAGCGCCCAGCCGGCCGGCTCCTCGCCGGTGTTGGTGGGATCCCCGATGTCCAGGTCGCGGGCCAGGGTCAAGCGCCCCTCGCCGTCGACCTTGTCGTCCTGGACGTTCCAGCTCCCCTCGATGCGGCCGGTGCCGAGCAGCGACGCGGCCAGATCGAACTGGAAGTCCAGCTCCACCTGGGCGCTGGACAGGGTGTTGCTGTCGATGCGGCCGGACACGTGCGAGCCGGCCATGACCCGCATCGCCGCGGCCGGCGGCAGCGCACCGGCGTCCTCGGGCGAGCGCGGCCACGAGAAGTTGTCGATGAAGCGCACGTCCAGGTCGCCGGAGAAGAGCATCTCCTCGACCTGCAGCTCGGCGTTCATCAGCGAGCCGCGCAACAGCGGTGTCGTGCCGTCGTGCAGCTCGAGCTGGATGGAGCCGCCCATGCGGGTGAGACGCGAGCCCTCGACGACCACGTCCAGGGTCGTCACCTCGGGCATCAGCACCAGCTTCCACGGCGAGTTCTCGCCCAGGGTCTTCTCGACGGGCGCCTTCAGCGTCAGGTTCCCGTTGAGGCCGATCTTGTGGTCGCTGGTGGTGTAGACCCCGTCGCTGATGCGCCCGGCGAGCAGCAACGAGCCCTGCCGGTGGTACTCCAGCTCCATGCCCAGGGTGAGGCGCTCCAGCGCGTTGCTGGCCATCTCGGCCGTCGCCGTCGCGCCGTCCTTCACGACCAGCGAGTCGCCGGTCTCGCCGAGCGGGAACGTGGTGTCGCCCACCAGCCGCACGCTGGCGGTGCCGGACACCGACTCCTGCGGCAGGTTGACGTAGGTGCCGTCGATGTTGCCTTGGAACCGGATGGGCGCGGTGGCCTGTGGCGCCAGCACGTTGATGCCCAGCGGGACGTGCAGCTCGACCAGGGTCAGCTCGCTGTCGGTGACCTGCGCCAGGACGTTGCCGCCCTGCTGGATCTCCACGTCGCCCCAGTCCGCGGCGATGTGCCAGCCGGTCTCCACGGCCGCCGTCACCGACCCGGTCGCCGTCGAGGCCCCGGTCGCCGGCAGGCTCAGCGTACCGTTGATCGTGCCGCCGATGACGCCCAGCGCCTCCGGCCCGAGCCCCGTCAGACCGAACCCGACGTTCTCGAGGGTCAGCTCGCTGAGCCGACCCTCGGTCAGCACGGCGATGATCGTCGAATCGCGCCGCAGGAAGAAGGGCCCGGCCTCGCGGTCGGGCATGCCGAAGTCGTTGGTCAGCGTGAAGGTGCCGCGCCCGCTCAGACCGCCGGACTCGGCCGCGAAGTTCAGGTCGACCGTGCCGGTCCCCACCTCGCGCTCGCCCTCGGCCACCGAGAAGATCAGCCCACCGGAGGCGGCCGTGACGCGGTTGGCCTCCACGGTGGCCGTCCCGCTCGCGCCGCTGGCGATGGTCGCGTGCAGACCGCCAGGGCTGCCCACCGTCAGCTCCCGCAGGGTCTCGACCTGGCCCTGCCCGGACACCTCGTTGCCCTCGGCCACCCAGGTCAGATCCGTGCCGGTGACCCGGAAGGTGGGCTCGCCCTGCAGCGGGAACTCCGCCATCGCGCCGCCCTGGACGCGCACCAGGCGGTTGGCCTCCACCGTCGCCGTCGCGTTCGCCTCCTTGAGCACGGCGCCGCCGGTCCCCAGGGCCAGCTCCTCGGTGAGCGTCACCTCGCCCCGCCCGCTGAGCTGCCCGTCCTCCGGCACGTAGCTGCCGGTGAGCACGGCCTGCCAGTGCGGGATGGTCACGGTCGCCGTGGCGTCGGCCCGGGTGAGCGCGTTGTTGTCGACCTGGACGGTCAGGCTCGAGTTGGTCACCTCCAGCTCGCCCAGCCGGATGTCGCCCTGCTGGGTCAAGGTGCCTGCGGCGCCCCACTCGCCCGTGGTGACGTTGTAGCGCCCGACGATCCCGAGCCCCACCCAGTGGGCGATGGTCATGTCGACCGTGCCCGAGACCTCCAGCCCCTCCGCGCTGTACTGCCCGGCGAGCTGCACGGCGTCCAGGGTCACGTCGGGGACCAGCTCCAGCGGCTCTGCCAGGGTCACCGTGACCGCGCCGGAGAGCTGCCCGTTGGCCAGCCCTGCCTCGAAGGTCACCCGCCCGACCTGCGCGACCTCGCCGGTCACCGTGCCTCGCGCCGAGAACTCGCCGTCCTCGCCGAGGGTCACGTCGATGCTCCCGCCGGTCAGCGTCACCGCTTCGTGCAGGTGCACGCCCGCGTGGGTGATCGTCCCGTGGCCGCTGATGCCGCCCGAGCTGAAGCTCAGGTCCAGCGTGCCCTCGATGAGCTCGCCCACCTGGAAGGCCGCGCCGGTGACGTTGCCGCGCACCTCGATGTGCGGCTCGCTCTCGCCGGGGAGCTGCTCCTCGCTCAGCGTCAGCCGCACCCCCTCGAGGTGTACGTACTCGCCCACCGAGATCGTGCAGTCGGCGGTCCCGCGCTTCAGGTGCCACGACTCGTCGAACTCGATCTCGACCCAGTTCAGCTGCAGCCCGGGCATCGGCGTGGCGTTGACCACCACCCGCACCGTCTTCCGATCGTTTCGCGGGATCGACAGGTGCACCGGGTGCCCGAACACGTCCAGGTCCAGGCTCTCGGGCCGGGTGGCGGTGCCGGCGGCCGCGGGCGCCGCGGCGGCGGCGGCCCCGGTGTCGGCCGCGCGCGCCGAGGGAGCCAGCGGCGCCGTCGCCCGGCCCGGGGTCTGTCCGCTGGCGAAGCGCTGCCCGATGGTGGCGGCCTCGGCCTCGGCGTGGGCGATGGGCGCCTCGCCCGAACGCGCGCCCGTCTGGCGCTGCTGAGCGACGTGGGCCACCTCGTGACCGAGGAGGTAGCGCCCCTCGGAGGTCGCCGGGTCATAGGACTGCGGGTGCAGGAAGACCTGCCCCTCCTCCATCAGGCCGCGCGCGCCCCGCGCCTCGGTCCGGCGCCGGGCCTCGTCGTCGCTGCGCACCGTGAGGTCGTCCAGCGAGATGCCCAGGGCCCCGGCGAGCTGCTGCACCAGCCGCGCGGTGCGGTCCGCACGGACGCGGTCCAGGTCGATGACGTTGTCGGGAGGGGCGCCTTCGGCCTCACCGGCAGCGGGCGCGAAGCGGGCGAGCAGCTCGGCCGTCGTCCTGGCGCCCGCCTGCCGGCCGAAGGCCCTGTCGGCGAAGGTGGCGCCGGCGGCGTCGCGCACCTGGTCGTAGAGGCGCTCGACGTCGGCCGGCTTCAGCAAGCCGCGCTCGTTCAGCTCGGCCAGGTAGCGCCCGATCTGCTCGGGGCTGCCCCGGAAGTCGCGCACCAGCTCGACGATCTCGACGTCCAGCGCCCGCTGCTGCTGCTGGGCGCGCCGCTCCAGCCGGAGGCGCTGCTGCTCGCGCTCCTGGGTGCGGATGTCGTGATCGTCGTTGTGGGTCTTCACGCCCTACCTCGCCCGGGCGGCGCCTGACCGCGTGCCGGCCATCGCCATCCGAGGGACCTCGAACCATGGGGTCTGTCGACCCCGCCGGGGACTCCGGTCACCAGCACTCGAGGACCTGCACGCCTGCTTTTTGAGAGCGCCCCGGGCGACTCCACCGCCGCCAGGAGCATCGATCGATCACGCCGCTCCTGGCTCGCCGGGAGACGCACGCGATCCTATCACGAACCCGACCGCTGAACAGCGGGCCCGGGCCACGGAGATACTAGCAAGCGCCGATCCAACAGCCCGCCAGGAACCGGTCAGCCGCCGAGCGCCGCGCCATCGTCGTCGGGTGCCTCTCCGCCGGGCGGAAGCTCGTCGTAGTAGGAGCGCCGCGTGGGTCCCGCCGCCGCGGTCGCCGCCGACGGCGCGCCAGCCGCCGCGGCCGGTCCGCCCGGTTCGTCCTCCTCGGCCAGCCCGCGGTGCACCCGCGCCCGCTTCTCGACCACCGCCGAGGCGTCGCGCGTCACCTTGCCCGCGGCCACGTACTCGTCGCGGCAGGCCTCGTGCAGGATCGCCTGCGTCAGCGCGCTGTCACGGTCGGCCGCCATGTACGCCGCCCGCAGGAGCGCGTTCTTGATCATGCCGCCGGTCAGGTCGTACTTCTTCGCCAGCGCCATGAAGTCCACGTCCGTCGCGCAGGGCGCCTCCGACGGGCACAGGGTCTCCCAGATCAGCGCGCGCTGCTCGACGGTGGGCTCCTCGAAGGTCACCCGGAACTGGATGCGCCGGATCAGCGCGCGGTCCAGCGAGCCATAGAAGTTGGTCGTCAGGATGCAGATGCCCGGGAAGCGCTCGATCTCCTGCAGGAGCAGGTTGACCTCCATGTTGGCGTAGCGATCCGTCGCCGTCTGGGTCTCCGCCGTGCGCGCCGAGAAGAGCGAGTCCGCCTCGTCGAAGAGCAGCATGGCGTGGCTGATGCGCGCCTGCTGGAAGATGGCCTTGATGTGCTTCTCGGTCTCGCCGACCCACTTCGACACGACCTCCGGGATGTTCACCCGGTAGAGCGCGCGGTTGAACTCGCCGGCGATGATCTCGGCGCACAGCGTCTTGCCGGTACCGGGCGGCCCGTCGAAGAGCACGGTGATGCCCTTGCCGGTCACCAGCTTCCGCCCGAAGCCCCAGCGGTTCAGCACGGTGGACTGGTTCCGGACCGCGGCGAGGATCTCCTGCACCTTCTTCTTCGCCGCGTCGGGCAGGACGATGTCCTTCAGGCGCAGGTGCGTCGTGGTGCGCACCGTGAGGTCCTCGAGCGCGTAGCGGAGCTGGCTGGTGCAGCCCTCCTCCAGCAGCCCCATGGAGACCGGCTTGTCCCGCGCCCGCGCCCGGTTCACCGCCACCAGGATGGCGTTCTTGATGGTGCCGCCGCTGAAATCGTAGGTGTTGGCGAGGGCCTCCAGGTCCACGTCCTCGGCCAGCGGCACCCCCGGGGGCAGGTGCACCTCCCAGATGTGGCGGCGCAGCTCGGCGTCGGGAATCTCGAAGGGCAGATTGACGATGATCCGCCGCTCCAGCGCGTCGTCGAGGCGCTCCGGGTGGTTGGTGGTCAGCACCAGGATCCCCTCGAAGTCCTCCATCGCCCGGAACGCGGTCGCCTTGCGCTTGTCGCCCTTGCCCAGCAGGGCCTCGCACTCGTCGATGACCACCACCGCGTCGCGCATGGTGGCCTCGGTGAAGAGGTCGGACAGGACCGCCTCGAGCCCCTCGCTCTCAGGCAGGTCCGACGCGGACACCGAGAGCAGCGAGCGCCCGATGTGGCCGGCCAGGGCGTGGGCCAGCAGCGTCTTCCCGGTGCCCGACGGGCCGGAGAAGAGGAGGGTCAGCCCGCGCCCGTAGGGCAGGATCTTGTCGAAGCCCCAGTCGCCGATGGCCTGGCGGTACTTGTCGTGGTTCTCGACCATCTCGCGGAGCTGCTCGCGCTGGTCGCGGTCGATGATGACGTTGAGCAGGTCCACCTCGGGGTCGGTGAGCTGGGCGATGCGCTCGACGTTCTCCGACAGCTCCTCCTCCCAGAGCAGGTAGCGGATGGTCGGCGCCGTCACCACCAGGCGCCGCGCCATCAGCCCGGCGCTGGAGCCCGCCTCGGGCTGCCCCAGGCTGGCCAGGCGATGCCGCAGAAGCGGCGCGCTGCGGAAGAACGAGCGCCGCGCCCGCAGGGTCTCGTCGGTGCCCTCGCAGAAGCGGTCGATGAGCAGGCGCACGGTGACCGCGCGGGAGAAGACGGAGCCGCCGCTGCGCTCGAGCACGGCGGCCATCGTCGGCTGCACGTGCTGACCCAGGCCGACCATGATGCACTTGAGCTCGAAGCTGGAGAGCCCGAAGCGCTTGACCAGGCTGCTGATGCGCTCGCCGGGCGGCTCGCTGCGCACCTCGTCCTCGAAGGCGCGCCAGGCGCTGCCGTCGCCCTCACCCAGCAACAGCTCGGCCACGGCGGGCAGTCCGCTCAGGAGCAAGCGCGTGCTAGGGGCAGGTTCATTCATCGAGGACCGCCCGCCATCGTCGCCCGCGCGACCTCCGAATTCAAGCGATCCGCGCCGCGCCCGAGCTCGCCGGAGCGTCGCCTCAGCTCCCGGTGCCGCCCTCGAGGGGGATCGAGCGCAGCCACCGGATCGCCGTCGGGTCGCCGGTGATCTCGGCGGCGTCGTGCAGCAGGCTGGTGATCTGCTCGGGCGTCAGCTCACGGTCCAGCGCCGACAGGTCGTAGGCGATGCCGTAGTCCGGGAAGTCGATGTGCGCCGAGCGCAGGTTGTTGGCGCCGGCCTTGAAGATGGCGTCGTCGACGGCCTTCTTGGTGCCGCGCTTGTCGACGTGCACCACGGCCAGCATCGACGACGCGAAGTCCACGTCGAACTCGATGGCGGCGCGGGTGCGGAACACGCAGTTCCTGAGCATGCCCATCTCGTTGAGCATCTGCGTCGTGCGCGACACGTAGGCGGCGATGCGCGGCTGGGCCTCGCGGGTGGCGGCGCCGATGTGCGGCGTGGCGAAGATGCGCGGCTCGCCCTGATAGGGGTTGATCCAGCGGGTCGTCGAGGCGCGGCCCGGCTCCTCCGGGAACACGTCGGTCATGGCGTAGGCGACGTGGCCCTCGGTGACCGCGCGGCGCAGCACGTCCGGGTCCACGATGAAGCCGCGGGCCAGGTTGATGAAGGCCCGCGGGCTCTCGCCGGGCTTGTCGCTCATCGCCGAGAGCATCTCGTAGGTGACCAGGCCGCGGTTGCTGCGCCCGTGGATGTCGGTGGCGGAGACGTGCACCGAGACGAAGTCCGCCAGGGCGAAGAGCTCGCGCGGGTTCGACACCGGCCGCCAGCCCATGGCCAGCCCGACCTCGCGCGGCACCGGCGCGGTGTCGAAGAACACGATCTCCATGCCCAGGGCCTGCCCGAGCTGGGCGACCTGGCGGCCGATGTTGCCCAGGCCCAGGATGCCGAGGCGCTTGCCCATCAGCTCGTAGCGCCCCTGGGAGCCCTTGTTCCACTCGGAGTTGGCCATCTCCGGCACGCTCTCGAAGAGGCGGCGGGCGATGGCGATGAGCTCGCCCATGACCAGCTCGGCCACCGAGCGACCGTTGGACACGGGGTCGTGGGTGACCAGCACGCCGCTGCGGGCGCAGGCGACCTTGTCGACCGAGTCGTCGCCGATGCAGCACAGCATCACGGCGGCCAGGTTCTCGCTGGCGGCGACCACGCGCTCGGTGATCTCGACCTTGCTGCGCTTGAAGATCAGGTGGTGCTGACCCTCCTGGAGCAGGCGCACCAGCTCGTCCTCGTCGGGGGCGTCGGCCACGCGGTGGGGCTCGATGCCCATCTCGCGCAGGCGCTCGTCGAGGAGCGGATCGGGGTTCTCGATGATCAGGGCGCGCTGGAAGCGGCCGTTCCAATGGCGATACGTGTGCTTGCCGTCGCGGACGAGGGTCATCTCGGGGTCTCCGTCGCAGGGCTCGGGGTCGGCGCCTTGTACAACGGTGAGGGCTCGGGCGAAAGGACCGATGCGCGTCCGTGGCGGCGCAGCGCGGTGGCCTTGATCCAGGCGTGGACGGGCGTCCCGGGGCCCAGGGCCAGCTCCTCGGCGGCGTCGCGCGTGATCTCGGCGCGGAGCGGCTGCCCGGCCACCTCCAGGTGCACCAGGACCTGCGAGCCCAGCTCGGTGAGCTCGACGACCCGGGCGGCGAGGCGGTTGCGGGCGCTCAGCCCCTCGAGGGGGTGCAGGGCCAGCAGGACGTCCTCGGGCCGCACGCCCACCCGCAGCAGGTCGCCGGGCGCGCCCTCGGTGGCCGGCAGCGTCAGCAGCGCGTCGCCGAGCCGCGCGCGCACCGTGTGCGTGGCCGGGTCGCGGTGCTCGAAGGCGGCGGTGAGCACGGACTCCAGGCCCAGGCGCCGTCCCAGGCGCGCCGCGTCGGGCGAGCGGAGCACCTCGTGGGCGGCGCCGTGGGCCACCAGCCGGCCGGCGTCCAGGAGCGCGACGCGGTCGGTCATGCACAGCGCCGTGCCCAGGTCGTGGGTGGCGACGACCATCGGGATGGCCATGGCCGCGCCGACGCGGGTCAGGAGCTCGATGACCCCGTCGCGCCGCGCCTCGTCCAGCCCGGTCCACGGCTCGTCGAGGAGCAGGGCGCGGGGGGCCGCCGTCAGGGCGCGGGCGATGGCGACGCGCTGGCGTTCGCCGCCCGAGAGCGCGTGCGGGCGGCGCTCCAGCAGCGGCTCCAGCTCGCAGAGCGCGATGGCCGCGTCGAGGTGGTGGCGGCCGCCGTAGGTGATGGTGCGGCGCACGGTGAGGTGGGGCCACAGCCGAGGCTCCTGGAACACCATGCCGATGCGCCGCCGGTGGGCGGGCAGGGCGGCCCGCGTCTGCGAGTCGTAGAGCAGGGTCCCGCCCAGGGTGATGCGGCCGCGCTCGGGCGTCTGGAGCCCGCAGAGCAGGCGCATCAGCGTCGTCTTTCCGGCGCCCGAGGGGCCGAGCAGCGCGGTGACCGGCGCGTCGAAGGTGGCGCGCGCTTCCAGGCGGAAGGCGCCGTGGGTCCAGGCGAGGTCGAAGCTCAGCGCGTCCAACGCAGCCTCCGGGCGGCCAGCTCGCCGGCGAGCAGCGTGAGGAAGGCCAGGGTCGCGCTGGCGGCGGCGAGGCTCATGGCGCGCGACTCGCCGCCCGGGGTCTGGAGCGCCTGCCAGATGGCCAGCGGCAGCGTGTCGGTCTGGCCGGGGACGCTGCCGGCGAAGGCGATGGTGGCGCCGAACTCGCCCAGGCTGCGGCCGAAGGCGAGCAGCGCGCCGCCGAGCACCCCCGGCAGGGCCAGGGGCAGGGTGATGGTGCGGAACACCCGGGCCGGCGAGGCTCCGGTGACCCGGGCGGCCTCCTCCAGGGCGGGGTCGACGGAGGCGATGCCGAGGGAGACCGCGCGGACGAAGAGGGGGAAGGCCACGACGGCGCTGGCCACGGCGGCGCCGCGCCAGGTGAAGATCAGGCCCAGGCCGCCGAGGGGGCCGCGCGGCGAGAAGAGCAGGAGCAGGGCGTAGCCGGTGACGACCGGGGGCAGCACCAGCGGGAGGTGGACCAGGGCCTCGACCAGGGCGCGGCCGGGGAAGCGCCGGCGGGCGAGGAGGTGCCCGAGGGCGATGGCGGGGAGCGCGGCCAGGAGCACGCTGACGGCGGCGACGCGCAGGGACAGCGCGATGACGGGCAGCAGGTCGGCCATCAGGGGGCGAGGGCGGGGGCGGTGGGGAGCGCTTGGGAGGCGGCGTCGGCGCCGGCGGGCGGGGGCCCGAAGCCCAGGGCGGCCATGCGGGCGCGGGCCGGCGGGGTCTGCAGCCAGGCGAGCAGGGCGCGGGCGCTGGGGTGTGGGGCGTCGCCCAGGAGGCCGGCGCGGTAGACGATGACGCGGTGGGAGCTCGGGGGGAGCTCGGCCACCACGTGGACGCCGGGCGCGCCGCGGGCGTCGGTGGCGTAGGCGATGGCCGCGGGGACGGCGCCGCGGGCCAGCAGCGCCACGGCGGCGGGGGCGTCGGCGGTGGCCACCACGCGCGGGGCGACGGCTGCCCACAGGCCCAGCGCCTCCAGGGACTCGCGCGCGTAGCGGCCCACCGGGACGTGCTCGGGGTCGCCGACGGCGAGCCGGGCGGGCAGGGGCCCCGGCGCTTCGGTGCCGGGCCGCCAGGCAGCGCCGTCGCCGTCGCGGGCCAGCACCACCAGCCGGTTGGTCGCCAGGTCCGCCATGTCGCAGGGCGCGACCCGGCCGCGCGCCGACAGCCAGGCCAGCCAGCGTGGGTCGGCCGACAGGAAGAGGTCGGCGGGCGCCCCGGCCTCGATCTGCCGGGCCAGGGTCGATGAGGCGCCCGCGACCACGTCGACCCCGACGCCGGTCTCGGCCTCGAAGCCCTCGGCCATGGACCGCGCCGCCGGCGCCAGGCTGGCCGCCGCCAGCACGCGCAGCCGCGCCGCCTCGCGCCCCGGGCCGCACCCGACGAGGACGGCGAGCGTCAACCACCCGAAGCCGCGCGCGAGGTCAGACACGTCGCCGACGCTCCCCCGCCGGCGCGCCCCGCGTCAAGAGCAGCCCCGCGCCCGGTTGCCGGCCCGCGGGGCCCTGTGGTTCCATCCGGCCATGGGCGACCTGACCTGGTCCCGCGTGTGGCCGTGGGTGTGGCCGTTGCTGCTGCTCGCGGGCGGCATCGTCGTCACCCTGTGGGCGCTGCGCCGCATCTTCCACTGGATCGAGAGTCGGATAGGGAGCGATCCCCGCGTCGACGAACGGATCCTCTCGCGCCTGCACAAGCTGGCCGCCACCGGCATCATCATCGGCGCCGTGTACCGGGCGGCGCAGGCGCTGCCGAACCGCGGACCCTTCGAGCACACGATCCACCAGCTCGAGCCCTGGGTGCCGGCCACGGTGCTCTTCCTGCTGTGGATGCTGGGCGGCTTCTACGTGGCCCGCAAGGCGGTCCACGTCTTCGCCGGCCGCGCCGCCCGCACCCACTCGGTCTTCGACGACGCCATCGCCGCCGCCATCTTGACGCCGCTGCACCTCCTCATCGTCGTCGGCGGCGCCCTGGTCTGGGCCTCCTCGGTGCCGCTCCCCGCCAACGTCCGCCAGCCCGTCCACCTGGCGGCCGTCGCGCTGGCCGTGCTCGCCGCGACCGTGTTCCTCGACGGCTTCGTCCGGAAGACCATCGAGCTGCGCGCGGCCACGTCCAACGTCCTCGCCACCAGCGGCGGCGTGCTGCGCTCCGCCGCCCGCATCCTGGTCTACATCATCGGCGCCCTGATGCTGCTCTCGGTCGCCGAGATCCCCATCGCCCCCCTGCTCACCTCTCTCGGTATCGGCTCGCTGGCCATCGGCCTCGCGCTCCAGAAGACCCTCGAGGACTTCATCGCCGGCCTGCTCATCGCCGCCGACCAGCCCATCCGCGTCGGCGACTTCGTCGAGGTGGTCGACGGTTCGGTCTCCGGCACCGTGCTCTCCATCGGGTGGCGCACCACGCGCCTCCGCACCCGCGAGGACACCTACATCGTCGTCCCCAACGCGCGCCTGGCCCAGTCCACCGTGGTCAACCGCAGCATGCCGGCCGCCGATCTCTGCTTCACGGTGCCGGTCGGCATCGCCTACCACAGCGATCTCGACGCAGCCGGCGCGGCGACGGTCGCGGTCGCCCGCGACATCCAGTCCAACGACCCGCGCGCCGTCCCCGGCTACGAGCCGCGGGTCACCTACGAGGCCTTCGGCGACTCCAGCATCAACTTCAAGGTGTGGATGCGCGCCCGCAACTGGGAGGGCCACTTCGGCATGCGCGACGCCTTCATCCGGGCGCTGCACATCCGCTACGCCGCCGAGGGCATCACCATCCCATTCCCCATGCGCACCCTGGACCTGCCGCCGGGCACCACGCTGGCGGTCTCGGCCAGCGCGCCCGTGCTCAGCGAGGGTGCCGGAAATGACTCACGATCTCCTGAGGGAGGTCGTGAGTGATGAGGAAGGCGAGCGTGAAGATGCGCCGCGCCAGCTTGTGGGGCAGGTGCACCCGCTCGGACAGCGCCTCCTGGATCAGCTCGGCGGCCTCGTCGTGGACGACCTTCTTGGCGTAGTCGAGGGTCTCGAGATCCCGCGGGCCGAAGGCGCCGCTCGTGGCACGGGCGATCTGCTCGATGACCTGCTTGTAGTCGCGAAAGGCGCCGCGCATCCGGCGGTGGTTCAGGTGCACCGTGCTCTCCTCGCCGCCGGCCAGCGCCACCACGATGAGCAGCCCGCCCTCCGGGTGCCGGCCCAGCGTCACCACGGGCTCCTCGGCGCCGGCATCCCCGGGGCGCACCAGGCTGCCGTGGTCGAGGTTCAGCTCGCCCAGGGTCTGCCGCCACTCGCGCTCGCGCTCTGGCGCCGCGTCCTCCCAGACCTCGGGCATCAGACGGAACTTCATCGCGTTGGGCCCTCCGACGCGGCCGCCGTGGCATGATCGCCGCGCGCCCACGAGCACACCCCATTCCGGCACGGATGCATAGGCCGGGTGAATAGTGCGGGCGCGCCGGCGGTCCATCCGCGCCTCGATCCCAGGAGCCCTCCATGCCTGCTCGCCTCCTCCTCGCCTCCCTCCTGCTGCTCTCCATGGCCCCCGCCGCGCTGGCCGACCCGGCCGCGGCCGAGCTGAAGTTCGTCCCCGCCAACGCGGGCGGCGTGGCCTTCATGGACCACGCGCGCCTCGTCGAGCACTCGCAGTACGGCGCCATGCAGGAGTTCGCGCGAGCCCAGGGGCGCGGCGAGGGGATCCGCCTGGCCGAGGCCGCCGGGCTCGCGCCGGGCAAGGGCTTCCAGCGCACCTGGACCTTCGAGATGGGCCGGGGCCAGGAGGTGACGATCCTGGCGGGCGGCGTCGACGGGGACCGCCTGCGCGACTTCGCGAAGCGCTCGATGGCGGCCGGCTACGCGGAGGGCGAGCACGCCGGCATCGGCTGGTTCCGCATCGCGCCGGCCCAGCGCGCGGCCGTCCTGGCCCCGGGCGTCGCGGTGATCGCGCCCGCCGCGAAGCTCGACGCCGTGCTCGAGGTGGCCGCCGGCGACAAGCCCGCCTTGCCCGGCCGCAAGGCGTTCCGCGCCCTGCTCGCGGCGGCGCAGAAGGGCTCCCCGGCGATGTGGGCGCTGGCCTGGGTGCCCAAGCGCGTCCGCGACGACATGGCGCTGGGCGCGGCCCCCGAGCTGGCCAAGGTGGAGCGGGCCGTCCTGCGCGCCGAGGGCAAGGACGCCATCACCTTCCGCGTCATCGGCTTCGCCACGGACGCGGGCTCGGCCAAGGCCGCCGCCAAGGCGCTCCAGCGCGAGATCGAGGCCTTCGCGGGCAGCTCGCCGATCCTGACCGCGCTCGGGATCTCCGCCCTGGTCCGGCGGGTCGACGTGAAGAGCAAGGGCAGCCAGGTGCTGGCCTCGATCGCCCTCGAGGCGGCCCAGCTCGGCCTGCTGGCGCGCACCGGCGGCCGGGTGATCGGGCTCATCCAGGCCAGGTGAAGTCGCGGCGGCTCCTGCCCGTGGACTCCCGGTGGGGCGGGGGCTATGGTCCGGTCGATGGTGACGCCCCCCGAGTCGAACCTCGCGCTGGCCTCGTGGTGTGCGGTCTCCCGCGACGCCCTGACCCACAACGTGGGCATCTTCCGGCGCCGCCTCAGCCCCGGCGCGCGGCTGGGCGTGGTGGTGAAGGCCAACGCGTACGGCCACGGCCTGATCGAGGCCTCCCGCACCTTCCTGGCGGCGGGCGCCGACTGGCTGGTGGTCGACCGCGTCGACGAGGCGCTGGCCCTACGTGCCGCCGAGGTGGACGCGCCGATCTACATCTGCGGTCGCGTGCTGCCGGCGCGGGCCGCCGACGTGGTGGCGGCCGACGCGCGCTGCGTCATCTATGACAACGAGCTGGCGGGGGCGCTCGACGGGGCCGCCCGCGCCGCCGGGCGGGTCGTGCCCGTCCATCTGAAGGTGGAGACCGGCAACCACCGCCAGGGGCTGGTGCTGCGGGACGCCCTGGCGCTGGGGCGCCTGGCCGCCGCCCTGCCGGGCCTCCGGCTCGAGGGGCTGGCCACCCACTTCGCCGACATCGAGGACACCACCGACCATCGCTTCGCGGGCCAGCAGGTGGCGGCCTTCGCCGAGGCGCGCCGGGCCTTCGCCGAGGCGGGCCTCGAGGTGCCCGTGGTCCACTCGGCCAACTCGGCGGCGACCATCCTCTTCCCCGAGACCCACGGCGACCTGGTGCGGGTGGGTCTGGCGGCCTACGGGCTGTGGCCCTCGCCCGAGACCTTCGCCACCGCCATCCAGATCCACGCCCAGGGCGGCGACGGCTTCCTCCCCGACCTGACGCCCGCGCTCTCGTGGCGGGCGCGCCTCGCCCAGGTCAAGGACGTGCCGAACGGCGCCTTCGTCGGCTACGGCCGCACCTTCCGCGCCACCTGGCCCATGCGCATCGCCGTCATCCCGGTGGGCTACCACGAGGGTTACGACCGCCGGCTCTCGAACCTGGCGCACGTGCTGGTCCAGGGAGTCCGCGCGCCGGTGCGGGGCCGCGTCTGCATGAACATGATGATGGTGGACGTCACCCACATCCCCGACGTGCGGGCCGGCGACGTGGCGACCCTGCTGGGGCGCGACGGCGACGAGCAGGTCAGCGCCGAGCAGCTCGCCGGCTGGATGGGGACCATCAACTACGAGGTGGTCTCGCGCATCCACCCCAGCCAGCCGCGGATCCTCACGTGACGGCGACCCGGCCCGAGGTCGTGGACGAGGCGCCCGCCGAGGTCATCGCGTTCTTCGACATGGACATGACCATCGTCGGCGCGAACACCGGGAAGCTGTGGATACGCGACGCCTTCGCGCGGGGCGAGCTGGGCGTGCTGACGATGGCGCGGCTGATGTTCGCGGTGGCGCGCTATCGGCTGGGCGTCATGGACCCCGGGCCCCTGATGACCCAGGCCATCCGCACCCTGCACGGGGTCGAGGAGGAGGCGCTGGCGCAGCGCTCGCGCCGCTTCTTCCACACGGCGGTGCTGCCTCACGTGCTGCCGCTGGCGGTCGAGCGCATCCGCGAGCACGAGGCCCAGGGCCACGACCTGGCGCTGCTCTCGGCGTCGACGCCCTATGTGGTGGAGCCGCTGGCGACGCACCTGGGCGTGCGGCACACGCTGTGCACGCGGCTGCACGTGGTGGACGGCCAGCTCACCGGGCAGGTCGTGGAGCCGCTCTGCTACGGAGAGGGCAAGCTCGCCATCGCCCGGCGGTTCGCGTCGGCGCGCGGTGTGGCCCTCGAGGCGGCGTGGTTCTACACCGACTCGATCCATGACCTGGCCGTGCTCGAGGCGGTCGGCCACCCGGTGGCGGTGAACCCCGATCCCCGCCTGGAGCGGGTCGCCAGGCGGCGCGGCTGGCCGGTGCTGGACTTCTTCGGCCGCGGCGGCCGATCGGATGATGCAAGCCTTCGGATTTGAAGGGTAAATCGGCGCGCCGGCCCTCTGCGGAAAGCCTTGACGGGATCCGAGGCGCTGTGCTAACCACGCGGCGCCGCGCGCCCATGAGAGGCAGCATTTTCCGGCATTTCCGGCCCCGACGCCCATGAGGACGCCCTCGCCGTGAGCAAGATGAAGGAAGGCATGGAGGTCGCCTCGGTCGGCCTCGAGATGGGCGGCTGCGTCGCGGTCGGCTGGCTCTTCGGCTCGTGGCTGGACGCCCGGCTGGGCACTGCCCCCTTCGGCATGTCGTTCTTCGTGCTCTGCGGCTTCGGTGCCGCCATCAAGGGGCTGCTCCGGGTGGTGAAGAAGACGCGCGCGGTCATGGCGGCCCCCTCGGTGGACGCGGCGACGACGTCCCGTGTGCTGGGCGCCCGCGTCCCCGGGAGTCGCCAGCGATGACCGCCGCGACCCCAGACGCTGGCGCCCCCGGCATGCCGGCCTTCATCGCCGGCGCCCTGCGCGTCGAGACCGCGCTGGTGCTGGTGGCCGCCGTGCTCTGCCACCTGCTCGGTGCCGAGCCGCCCATGGTCGCCGGCGTCGCCGTCGGCGGCGTGGTCGGGGTGGTGAACTTCTTCGCGATGGCGTGGCTCGGCGGTCGCCTCATCCGCGCCCGCGGGCAGAGCCGCGGCGTCTACGCGGTGATCTTCCTCACCAAGATGATGCTGGTCCTGGGCGTCATCTGGCTGCTGCTCACGCTCTTGCCGCTGTCGCCCCTGGGCTTCCTGCTCGGCGTCGGCCTCTTCTTCCCCGCCGTGATGCTGATGCTGCTGTGGAGCACGCTCGCGCCGGCGGTCCCGTCCACTTCGAGGGAGCACGCCTGATGAAGCGCATTGTGGGCACGCTGATCCTGAGCTTCTGTGTACTCGCCTGGACGGGCGCCGCGCTGCGCGCGGACGAGCATCAGGTCGAGGAGAAGGTCGAGCACCACGTCGAGGAGACCACCGAGCCGGGCGTCGAGGACGCCACCGACGTCGACCGCCAGGTCGATCACGGCGACCACGGCGCCCACGCCGGGTGGGATGGCGAGCACTGGTCGCTGGCCTACCTCCTGCCGGGCGCCGTCGCCGACAACCTCCGCGCGCTGGCCACCTGGCCGAACGGCGCCACCTGGTACGAGCACAACCCCCACCCGCACATCAGCCACGTCATCATGGCCCTGGTGGCCTTCCTCCTGGGGATGCTGCTGATCTTCGCGGCCTCCAAGCGCCTCAGCGACCCGGAGGCGGCGCTGGTCCCCGACAAGCGGCTGAGCGCCACCGTCGTCTTCGACATCGTGGCCGAGGGCCTGCTGGGGCTGATGAGCTCGATGATGCCGCGGGACAAGGCGCTGCGCTTCTTGCCGCTCATCATGGCCTTCGCCGTCTTCATCTTCCTCTCGAACTTCCTCGGCCTGGTGCCCGGCTTCCTGCCGGCCACCGACAACCTGAACACGACGCTGGCGCTCGGCATCGTGAGCTTCCTGGCCTACAACTACTGGGGCATCCGCCAGCACGGCCTCGTGGCGCACCTCAAGCACTTCGCCGGCCCCATCCTCTGGCTGGCGCCCCTGATGATCCCCATCGAGATCATCAGCCACTTCGTGCGCCCGCTGAGCCTCGCCTTCCGATTGATGGGCAACATGTTCGGCGACCACATGGTGCTGGGCATCTTCCTGGGAATCTTCCCGCTGCTGTTGCCCCTGCCCGTCATGGTGCTGGGCCTCATCGTGGTCACCGTCCAGACCCTGGTCTTCACGCTGCTGTCCATCGTCTACATCGCGCTGGCCGTCGAGGAGCACGAGCACCACGACGACCACGCCGAGCACGGCGAGGCGCACGCGCACGCGCACTGACCGACCCATTTCGGGTTGCACGCCCGAACTCGTTGCGTTAATCACGCGCCGCCCTGCGGCGAGTAAAACCGGGCTCCCGCCCAATCCCATTGTCCATCCCAAGGAGCTGTCCGATGAGAAAGGCGCTGAGCACCGCGCTGCTGACCCTCGTGACCCTGTGCCTGCTTGCCCCGATGGCTCTCGCCGCGGACGGCTCGGGCGACAACGCGTTCACCGTCCAGGCCTACCTCGCGCTCGGCGCGGGCCTCGGCCTCGGCCTGGCCGCCTTCGGTGGCGCGCTCGGCCAGGGCAAGGCCTCGGCCGCCGCCCTCGAGGGTATCGCCCGCAACCCGGGTGCCTCTGACAAGATCTTCACCCCGATGATCCTCGGCCTGGCGCTCATCGAGTCCCTGGTCATCTACTCGCTGCTGATCTCGTTCCTGCTCCAGGGCAAGATCGCCGGCTGAGTCCGGCAGGCCCGCGCGAGCGGGCCGCAGTGACGCGAAGCCAGCCCGAATCGGGCTGGCTTCGTCGTTTCAGGAGGCCGGCTCCGTTTCGGGAGGCGGGTTCCACGGACTCGGAGGCCGAGGCCGGGGCCGGGGCCGAGACCGGGGCCGAGGCCGGGGTCGAGACCGGGGCCGAGACCGAGACCGGGGCCGTGGCCGAGACCGGGGCCGGGACCGAGACCGGGGCCGAGGCCGGGGCCGAGACCGAGACCGGGGCCGAGACCGGGGCCGGGGCCGACCGAGACCGAGACCAGGGGAGACCTGGGACCGGGGCCGAGACCAGGGCCGGGACCGAGACCGGGACCGAGGCCGAGACCGGCACCGGGGCCGGGACCGAGACCGGGGCCGGGACCGAGACCGGGGCCGGGGCCGGGACCGGGGCCGGGACCGAGCCCGGGACCGAGACCGAGACCGGGGCCGAGGCCGGGGCCGAGACCGAGACCGGGGCCGAGACCGGGGCCGGGACCGAGACCGGGGCCGGGGCCGAGACCGAGACCGAGGCCGGGACCGAGACCGGGGCCGGGGCCGGGGCCGAGACCGAGACCGGGGCCGAGGCCGGGGCCGAGACCGACGCGAAGCGCGCTCGGTTCGGGCTGGCTTCGTCGTTGCGGGAGCCCGGTTCCGACCCGCTCAGGTCTCGTCGGGGACCGCGAGCAGCAGCTCGGCGACGTAGCGCGGGTCCAGGTCGTGGGCGCGCACGCGTCCGAGCGCCAGGACCAGCTCGTCCATGGCGCGCTCCATCCAGCGGCGGACGGCCTCGTCGACGTGCGGCGCCAGCGCGTCCATGGCGCGGCGCACTGGCAGGCCCAGGGTGGGTGCCTCGGCGTCGCGCTCGAAGAGGAGCTCGAAGGCGCGCGCCAGCTCGGCCTTGGTCAGCGGGGCGAAACCCAGCTCCTCGTCGAGCAGCAGCCGCGCCATCGCCGTCCGGAACAGGGTCTCCAGCCGCACCTGACGCCGGGTGTCGTCGTCGAGGCCGCCGAGCTCGGCCGTGAGCAGCGTCTCGGGTGAGAAGCCCAGGTGCTGCTCGAAGAAGGCGAGCACGCGATCGGCGTCGTCGATGAGGGTCTCCACCCGCACGAGGTCGGCGATGGTGGTGAAATCGCGGTAGCCCATCGCCGCGCCGCCCTCGACGCCCTCGTAGTACCGCGGGCGCGCCTGGGACGCCGAGGCGATGGCGCTGTGGGTGGGCTCGCCGAGCAGGTGCAGGCCGAGGCGCGCTCCGGAGCGCGCCTCGATCTTCCGGGCGCGGCGAGCGAGCTGCACGGTCAGGCTGTGGCCCACGCGGAAGATCGGCTCGGCCCAGAGGCGCTCGAGCACCTGGGCGCCGGTGGTCGCCGACTCGTCGGCCAGATGCGCCAGGCCCAGGTTGGTCAGCGCGGCCACGTGGCGGCCGACGGCCGGCAGCTCGTCGGTGTGGGAGAGGTCGCCGGTCCAGGCCATGAAGACCTTGTGGACCAGGTAGGCGAAGGCCTCGGCAACGCGCGCCCGGGCGTCGTCGTCGAGCAGGGAGAGCGCCTCCGCCAGCAGGGCCGGGGGCTCGACGTCGCGGAGGACCAGGTCCTGGGCCACGTCGCCGAGCGGCGCGAGCGGCATCGCCGGGCGCACCCGCTGCAGGTGCTCGCGCACCCGCTGGCGCGCGCGGCCCGGGTCCAGCCAGGCGTAGGCCCGGAGCGCCTCCTCGGGGCCGACGAAGCCCATCTCCTCGAGGCGGCCCTGGCGAAAGAAGATCAGGCTCTCCTCGACGGCGGAGGGCAGCTCGAAGCGGGCCGCCAGCAGCAGCTCGCGCATGCGCTCGGGGTCCGACGACCAGAGCAGGCTCATCAGGTCGCGCAGGCGATCGCAGAGGTCCTCGTCCTCGTGCGGGATCGTGACCCAGTAGGCGAAGTCCGGCGTCTGGAGGAGCTGCAGCTCGTCGGGGACCGTGTCGGTCTCCAGATCGGAAGCGTGGACCTGGACCCGCTTGGTGAAGAGCAGCAGCAGCAGCTCGTCCTCGGTCTGCCGGACCAGGCGCTGGGCGGTCTCCAGGCTGGCGTCGCGCGCCAGATCGAGCCAGCCGAGCCAACGCTCGAAGCGCACCTCGTGGCCCGACCAGACATCCAGATCGAGGATGCCGCGAAGCTGTTCGTTGGACGCCAGCTCGAGCAGCGCGCCGGCGTCGTTGTGTCCGATGTCCTTGGTGAGGAAGTAGAGCTCGCCGGTGCTCAGGCTGCGCACCATGGCCTTCGGATCGGCCAGATCGAGCAGCCAGTTGAGCTTCCGCATCCCGTTGGCGCCGCGCAGCTCGGCGGGCATCCGCGCGCGACCGGCGAGGTCGGCGAGCGATCGTGAGCCCGCCCGCGGGACGGGGGGGGCTGGGGGCGGCGCGGGGGAGTCGGTCATGGGCGGCCTGACATAGACACGCGAGAGGCGCCTGACAAGGTGCACCGGTGCGGATTCGGCGCGGACGCGACCGGACGAGGACCGCCGACGATCCCGCCGCCGCGATCCGGTAGGAGGCGCTCGGACTTGCGCCCGCGCGGCCCAGCGCATAGAACGGCCCGGCTCTGCCCACCGGAGACCGGTCGCCCTCATGTCCTTCGTCGCCATCCGTGACTTCGTCGAAGAGCGCGGGCACCTCGTCGCGCTGGTGCTCGCCGCGGTCGTCCTCTTCGCTGGGCTCGGCCGCCCCGGGCTCTGGGAGCCCTGGGAGATGGACCGCGCCGATCTCGCGCGGACCATGGTGGAGCCCGGGCAGGTCGCGGCGGCGCTCGAGTCGGGCGACAGCGCCCTGCACGCGACGTTGGCGGACGCCGCCGCCGAGGCGGGGCTGGTGGTCCGCGACGCCCAGCCGGAGGCCACCGGCGCACGCACCGCGACGGCCGGCGCTCGCCAGGTGCGCGAGGCCCTGGACCGGGCGCGCACGGAGATCGTGGCCGCGGTGGTCATCGACGGCGCGCTCATCGGCGAGCCCCGCGCGGGTGGCGTCGGCCTGGGCGCCGCGTGGAACTGGCTGTCCGAGGCGCTGAAGTACACGCCCAACGGGAAGGTCATCGTGCTCTGGCCGGACGAGGGGCTGGACCGGGCGGCCGTGGACCGGCAGATCGCCGTCGCGCGCATCCGCACCGGCTACGAGGACCTGCGCAAGCTCGTCGGGCTGCCCGCCTTCGAGATGCCCCCCGCCTCCGATCCCGCGTGGGACCCGGCGATCGCGGTGCTCACGCCGCCGCCGGGGCTGGTCCACCTCACGGCCAGCCAGCGCGACGAGCTCGCCAGCGCGCTGCGCGAGGCCGGCACCTCCACCCGCCGGGTGGTCCAGTTCAAGGATGCGGGCGAGACCCTGACCGCGGCGCCGCTGGGCATCTGGCTGACGGCCGGCTTCTACAGGGCCTTCGGCATCTCGGAGTTCACCTCGCGGCTCGGCGGCGCGCTGCTGGGCTGGCTGACCGTGCTGGTGCTCGCGCTGGCTGCCCGCCGCCACTTCGGGGGCACCGTCGCGCTCCTCGCAGGCATCGTCCTCATCACCACCCCGCTCTTCTTCGCCGAGGCGCGCTCGGTCGCCAGCAACACGGGCGCCACGCTGGCGGTCACCCTCATCGGGGCAGGCCTGCTGGAGCACGCGCGGAGGTCGCCCGCCCCCACGGTCTACGTGATGCTGATCCTCGGCGCCGTGCTCGGCCTCTTCGCCGCGGGGCTCACCGTGCTGCTGATCGGGGCCGTGATGGCGACCTCGGTCGCGCTGGTGTCCGGCGCCCGGCGCGCCGACGACTGGGCGCCGGCCATCCTGCTGGCCACGATCCTGGCCGTCGCGGCCGTATGGGTGCTGCGCGCCCCGCCCGATGGCTTCGCCGGGCAGCTCCGCTTCACCCAGCCCCTCTTCACCGAGGGCCCCAGCGCCTACGCGCGAAACTTCGACTACGCGGTCAAGCGCATCGGCTTCGGCACCTTCCCCTGGTCCGCGGCGATCCTGGTGGCCTTCGGCTCCCTGGCCTGGCGCTCCACCCACGAGCGCCAGGGCGAGAGCCTGGTCCTCGTCGTGTGGCTGGCCGTGCCGGCCATCGCCACCATGGGGCTGCTCAAGGGCTTCAACCAGACCCACTTCACCGGCCCCGCCGCCGTCGCCCTCGGCGTGGCGCTCTTCCTCCGCCAGCTCGTCGAGCGCGGCCTCTGGAGTCGCGTCGTCGCCTTCTTCGTGCTGCTGACGACCATCATCTTGTGGAAGGAGCTCTCCACCAGCCCACAGCCGCTGGCCGACCTGCTCGCCTACGATCCTCCCTTTGCCGACAAGCCCGGCCAGCGCTTCCCCTCCGACGTGCACCTGTCGAAGACCGCCATGCTGCTGGTCTTCCTCCTCTCGGGGCTGCTCCTGGTGCACGTCACGCGCCTGGTGACGGCGCTGTCCCGGCTCGCCGGCTGGTTCCGGCGCGAGGGGCCGGCCTCCATCACCGCCGGCATCTTCCTGGTGCTGCTGCCCTTGATGTGGCTTGCCAGGGTGCTGGGCAAGTACGCCACCGGCATGAACCTCGACACGGCCAACGCGCTCTCGGCCGACCAGCGCGTCTTCGCCTCATCGTTTCTGCTCTCCACCGACCCGGCGGTGCTGCTGGCCTGGGTGATGCTGGCGATGCTGGGCCTGGTGCTGCTCTCCGAGCACCTCGGCCCCAGGCTGCTCCTGTGGGGCCGCGGCTACGTCGCGCCGCGCGAGAACGTGTCGATCCTGGGCCTCCCCTTCCGATCCATCGGCGTCGTGTCGGCTTACGCGACGCGCGTCGTCGTGGTCCTCCCTGCCCGGGGCCTCCGTCGCGTCGTCGTCGCCGTGCAGCGCCCCGTCGGCGCTCGGCGGGCGCTGCTGGCCGCCGCCGCGCTGCTGGCCGTCGCGGCCGGTGTGATGCTGGCCTCGGTGAGCTGGCCCGACGGCTACTGGGCGGAGACCTTCGGCCACCCGGCCACCGCCGGCGTGCTCGTGGTGGCGGTGGCGCTGCTCGTCGCGACGCGCCGCAGCTCGGGCGACCTCCTCACGGCCGTGGCCGCGGCCTCGATCCCCCTGACCCTGGCGCTGGCCGCCCGCCTCTCGCGCGACGCCGACCTGCGGCCGACCGCCGTGACCGTCCTCGTGCTGCTGGCCGCCGTGGCGCTGTGTCGCGCCCTGGTGCCCCGGCTGGCCCGCGACCTGCCGGCCTTCGCCCGTGAGGGAGGCCTGCTCGGCTGCGCGGCGCTCTTCGCCCTGACCCTGCCGTTGCTGGATCGCTGGGACCAGATGGCCCCGCTGCTCTACCCCGACGCCGCCGAGAACCTCACCCGCTACCTGCTCTTCGAGTCGCGCACCACGGCCCTGGCGGTGCTGGTCATCGTGGGCGTCGTGCTCAACGCGGTGCTCCCGCGCGCCATGACCGCGCGCTTGGGGCGCCTGGCCGAGCCGCTCGAGCGCGGCCCCGCCGCCGCCTTCGGCCTGGTGAGCGCGGCCCTGGTCTTCACGGCCCTGGCCGCCGGCGCGTTCTACCCGACGCTCTCCGAGCACGTCAGCCAGAAGCACGTGCTGCAGACCTATCGCGAGGCCGAGGGGCTGTCGGCCCACGCCATGGGCGACCGCATCATCCGGCACGGCAGCTTCGGCACCCCCGGACGCAAGGACTCGAACTTCTACACGGCGGACATCCCCGAGGTGCGCGACCGCCAGACCGCCCTGCGCGTGCTGCTGGGGCAGACCGACACGCCGGCGGCCGTCGAGACCAGCACCGGCTCGGTGGCGCGGGTGTTCCCGGGCTGGGACCCGGCCAACGACGCCAACGGCGACGGACGCCGCGACTACCCGGTGGAGCGGGGCGTCGCGACCGCCGTCGGCCCGGGGCGCCTGGTCGACGACACACGGAGCTGGGCCCCCGACAGCCTCGTCGGGCGCGTGCTGGTCGACGCCGACGGCAAGCAGTGGAAGGTGACGGGCAACGACGCCACCTCGCTCACCCTGGAGGGACCTGGCGTCCCGTCGTTTTCGCCGACCGTGCCCCAGCGCAGCGCCTACACGCTCGACGACGCCCGGGCGCCGGTGCACACCGCCACCGCCGAGCAGCGCCAGCGCTACTACACGCTGCTGCCGGCCGAGAACTTCTCCGAGCTCAATCACGCCTTCCGCGAGCTCTCGGGGGGGCGGCACGTGCCGGTGCTGGATGGTCGGTCCAGCCGCGTGCTCCTGGGAGCGAGCTGGCTTCTGCCCGGCGAGGAGAACCAGAACCGCTACGCCGCCCACACCATGACGCGGGCCGAGTTCGACGCCCTCGAAGACCCCTCGGTGCACCGTGGCTGGGCCAACTTCGAGGACAAGATCCGCGTGCTGGGCTACCGCCTCGATGAGGAGGTCGTCTCCCGCGGCAAGACCTACAAGCTCTCGGTCTACTACGAGGCCATCGGCGACATCCGCACCTCCTACAAGATCTTCATGCACATCGACCGCCAGGGCAGCTCCAACCGCATCCACGGCGACCACTGGCCGCTGAACCTGCCCGGCGCCGGCACCGAGGGCGAAGAGCAGGGCAAGATCTGCGTCGGCTGCTACCGCACCGATCACTGGATGCCGGGCGACGTGGTCGTCGACGTCTACGAGGGCGAGGTGCCGGTCGGGACGCCGTCGGGCCCGCAGGACATCTGGATCGGCTTCTACACGCCGGGCAGCGACGAGCGCCTCAAGGTCAAGAACTGGGATGAGGGGCGCGTGAAGCACGACGGCCAGAACCGCGTGCGCGTCGGCACCCTCCAGGTCCGATGACCGGCGTGGGGCTCGGCCTGGCCTTCGCGGCCCTGGTCTTCATCCTCGGCGCGTCCATCGGCTCCTTCCTCAACGTGGTCATCTACCGCCTGCCGGCCGGCCTCTCCATCGTGCGCCCGGCCAGCCGCTGCCCCGCCTGCGAGACGCCGATCCGGGCCCGCCACAACGTGCCCGTCCTGGGCTGGCTCATGCTCCGCGGCCGCTGCGCCGCATGCGGGGTGGCCATCTCGGCGCGCTACGCCCTGGTCGAGCTGGCCATGGGCGTGCTGGCCCTGGCGCTCTTCGCCGACCTCTCGGGCGGTCTGCTCACCGCCGAGCTGCTGGTCTCGCCCGACTTCCTGCTCGACGTCGCCGGCCCCTTCGTCGTCTACCTCACCTTCCTCGCCGGGCTGGTGGCCATCACCTTCATCGACCTGGACTGGTTCATCATCCCCGACGGCCTGTCCCTGCCCGCCATCCCGCTCGGCCTTCTGGCCAGCTTCGCCGCCGGCCACGCGGTCGGCGTGACCTGGGTGGACAGCCTCATCGGCGCCGCGGCGGGCGCGGGCGTCATCCTCGCGGTCATCCTGGGCTACGGGCTGCTCACCGGCCGCGAGGGCATGGGCGGCGGCGACTGGAAGCTGCTGGGCGCCATCGGCGCGTGGCTCGGCTGGCAGGGCCTGCCCTTCGTGCTCTTCGCCGCGTCGATCCAGGGCATCGCGCTGACCTTGATCCTCGGCCGCGCCTTCGCGGTGAGCGAGCTCCCCCCGGACCCCGCAGGCGACCTGGTCGCGGAGCCCGTCCCCGACCCCGCGGCGGCCGCGCCCGACGCCACCGCGGACGCGACGCGCTTCGGTCAGCTCGCCATCCCCTTCGGGCCCTTCCTGGCGCTGGCTGCCATCGAGTATCTTCTGTTCCGGGAGGAGATCCGCGGCTTCCTCGCGTCCGCCCTCTCGTTCGGGTGACGTTCCGATGATCCGCTGGGGCATCCGCACGCAAGTCCTGCTGGCCCTCGCGGTGGTGCTCGCCTTCGGGCTCATCGCGTCGTACCTGGTGACCTCGCGGGTCACCCAGGCCGCCGTGGTGGAGTCGCGGGTACGCCAGGCTCGCGAGGCCGCCGCGCTGGTGGCCGACGCCTTCGAGGGGGTGTCGGTGGACGGCCACGCCCTGGCCGACCTCACCGCGCGGCTCCGCGCCATCACCGAGCCGGACATGGTCTACGTGCTGGGCCCGGACATGCTGCCCATCGCCGACTCCGCCGAGGGGCGGCGCCGGTTCGAGGCCACCGTGAGCCCGCGCGAGCTGGCGCCGCTGCGCCAGTCCGACGTCGCCCACGAGGTGGTGCGCGGTCAGGACGGCCGGCCGCTGCTGGTCGTGATGGCGCCCTTCGTCGGCAGCCCGCGCCCACCCGGCACCGACCCGGTGCGACAGCCCGTCGCCGTCTGCCTGCTGGCCGAGCTGGGCCCCACCATGGACCGCGCCGAGCGCATCGAGCGCCTCTTCCTCCTCTTCACGCTCATCATCCTCGTGCTGGCGGTGCTGCTCGGATACATCCTGCTCGGTCGCACGGTGATCCGCCCGGTGCATCAGCTCCTGCGCATCGTCGCCCGCGTGTCCGGCGGCGGTGAGCCCTCGCCGTCGCTGGCCATCGCCAAGCCGTCCGGAGAGCTCGGCCAGCTCTACACGGCCTTCCAGAAGATGATCGACACGCTGTCGGTGGATCGGCGCCGCATCCAGCTCCAGGTCAGCGAGCTGGAGCTGGCCAACCGCGAGATCGCCCGCACCCAGGAGCGCCTGGTCCGCACCGAGAAGCTGGCGAGCGTCGGCGAGCTGGCCGCCGGGGTCGCCCACGAGATCGGCAACCCCATCGCCGTGCTCCAGGGCTACCTGGAGATGCTGGCCGATCCCGAGCTGCCCGAGGAGCGGCGGCGCGAGTACCTGGCGATCATGGAGACCTCCGTCGAGCGCATCGGGACCATCATCCGCGATCTGCTGGACTTCGCCCGGCCGGCCGAGGACGCCGAGCCCCTGTGCGACGCGGTGGCCGTCGCCCGGGCGGCCGCCAAGCTGGTGGGCCCGCAGAAGCGCTTCAAGACCCTCGAGCTGCGGCTGCGGCTGCCCGCCGCCGCCGTGCCGGTGGCCATCCCGGCCGGTCGCCTCGAGCAGGTGCTGGTGAACCTGCTGCTCAACGCCGCCGACGCCAGCCCGGAGGACGCCGCGGTGGAGCTGCGGGTCGTCGCGCGCCGAGGGCAGGTGGAGATCACCATCGCCGACGAGGGCATGGGCATCACCCAGACCGGCCTCAACCGCATCTTCGATCCCTTCTTCACCACCAAGGAGCCGGGCAAGGGTACCGGGCTCGGGCTGGCGGTCTGCCACGGCATCGCCCAGTCCTACGGCGGCAGCATCGAGGTGCTGAGCACCGTCGGCAAGGGCGCCAGCTTCACGGTGGTGCTCCCCGCGCCGGGCGGCGCCGAGGACCAGGGGCGGCCGGACACCGAGATCAGTAGCATCCCTCCCGCGTTCGAAGGTTGAGTCCACCCTCCGACGCTGAGAGAGTCCCGCCATGAGCCTCTCCCGACCTCTGCTCACCCTGTGCGGCGTCCTCGGCGTCCTCGGCGTCCTCGGCGTCCTCGGCGCCTCCCGCGAGGCCCTCGCCAGCGGCGGCACCTTGCCCGACCGCTCGTACACGCCCGACCAGCGCTACCAGATCATCAGCCCTCAGCTCGGGGCCGAGCCGCAGAACCAGCCCTCGGTGGTCGACGGCTACCTGCTCCTGGCCGGCAACGCCTCCCACCAGCTCTGGGACATCGCCGATCCCTTCGCGCCGGTGATGGTGTCCTCCTTCGTCAGCCCCTACGCGGCGGGCGAGGCCGAGTCCCACTCGGTGTCATCGGCCCGCAGCGCCGACGGCCGCTCGCTGCTGGTGACCATCTCGGGCAAGGGCGTCGACCTGTGGGACCTCACCGACCCGACCTCCCCGGAGCTGCTCAGCGCGCTGGTCATCGAGGGCATCGACTACGGCGACAACACCGCCGCCGTCTGGGGCGTCGCCTGGCAGGGCGACTTCATCTTCGTCGGCGGCACCGACACGGGCCTGCACGTCGTCGACGCCAGCGATCCCAGGCACCCGGAGGTCGTCGCCCACCTCTCCACCACCGAGCTCGGCGGCGTCAGCGCCGGCCCGGTCGAGGCCATCGGCAACCTGCTGGTGGTCACCACCCCCAAGCAGCATGCCGGCATCGCCACCGTCGACATCGGCGACCCCCGCTCGCCCGCCCTGCTCGACTCGGTGCTGCCCCCCGACAACTCGTACATCGGCGGCTTCTACGGCGCCCACGCCTACCTGCTGACGCCCTTCCGCACCTACGACGTCACCTCCGACCCCACCGACATCCGCCTGCTGGGCTCGGCCGAGTCGCCGCTGAGCGAGTACATGAGCTTCTCCGACGGCTTCCTCTTCCTCGGCTCGCTGCGCCCCAACGGCGGCCAGTTCAAGGTGCCGCTGCCCGCGGCCGACGCCACCGTGCTCGACACCAGCGTGTTCATCGCCGGGCGCCGCGACCCCGACGACCTCATCAAGACGATCTTCTCTGACGACCAGTTCTCGCTGGCCATCGGAAACCTGCTGGTCATGAGCGACGACGAGGTCAACATCGGCTCGGTGCTCGCCGTCCACGACACCCAGCGCGACTCGACGCCGCCGGCGGTGCTCTACGCCAACCCGCCCGACGGGGCCACGGCGCAGCCCCTCACGACGCGGGTTGGGCTTTCGTTCAGCGACGCCATCGACCTGCGCACGGTGACGCCCGAGACCCTCATCGTGCGCCCGGTCGGCGGCGAGCCCCTGGCCGGCATGTGGGGGTTGAACCTCACCGTGCTGAACTTCTGGCCGGCCGAGCCCCTGCTCCCCGACACGACCTACGAGGTGCTGCTGCCCGCCGGCGGGGTCAGCGACCTGGTGGGCAACCCCGTGGCCCACGAGTACCGCGCCGAGTTCTCCACCGGCGCCGACATCGTGGCCCCACCGTGCGCCATCAGCGCGCGCCCGCCGGCGCTGGTCGGGGCGCCGGTCGCCTTCGAGGCCGCCAGCGCAGGCCCGGGCGCGCTCTACACCTGGAGCTTCGGCGCCACCGCCACCGGCGCGCCCGCGGCCACCCCGGCGACCAGCCACGTCTTCGACGCCGCCGGCCGGTACCCGGTCACCCTGACGGTCGACGTCGGCGGCGCCAGCCGCACCTGCAGCGCGTTGCAGGTCGTCCACCGACCTCTGACCGCGCGTCCGCCCGCGCGCTCGAGCCCGGTGGTCATCGACGAGGCCCGCGCCCTGGTGCTGGTCAGCAACCCCGACGCCGGGACCGTGAGCGCCGTCGACCTCGACACGCTGGCCCCGCTCTGGGAGGCGCCGGCCGGCGTCTCGCCCCAGGACCTGGCTCTCGCTCCCGACGGCACGCTGTGGGCCACCGATTCCCAGGGTGACGCCGTCGTGGTGTTGGACGCGCTGACCGGCGCCTCGCTGGACACCATCGCGCTCGGTCACGGCGCGGCGCCTCGCGGCCTGGTCATCGACGCCGCGACGGCCACCGCCTACGTCGCGCTCAGCGGACCGGGGGCCGTCGGCGCCTTGGACACGACGACCCGCTCGCTGCGCCAGACCCTCGCGCTCCCGCTCGACCAGGGCTTCATCCAGCCGCGACCGCGCGGCCTGGCCCTCACCGGCGACGGCGCGCGCCTGCTCGCCAGCCGCTTCGTCTCGACCAGCTACTCCGGCACCTTGCCCCAGGTGGCCGAGGTCTACGACGTCGACACCGCGTCGCTGTCGGTGCGCGGCGTCATCGCGCTGCACGTCGATCCGGGCCCCGACACCGACCACTCCGGCCGCGGCGTCCCCAACTACCTCAGCGCGCCGGCGATCCTGCCCGACGGCAGCCGCGCCTTCGTGGCCGCCAAGAAGGACGACACCGACCGCGGGCTGGCGCGCGACGGCCTCGCGTCCTCGACCAGCAACACGGTGCGTACGGTCATCGCCCCCTTCTCGCTCGCCGACGGCGCCGACCTCATCGACGCGCGCGTCGATCTCGACGACCACAACCTCCCCTCGGCGATCGTGCCCAGCCGGAGCGGCGACCTGCTCTTCGTCGCCAGCCTGGGGACCCGCGTCGTCGACGTCCTGGACGCCGAGACCGGCCGGCTGGTCAGCGGGTTCTCCACCGGCCTGGCTCCCGACGGCCTCGCGCTCAGCGAGTCGGGCCGCCTCTTCGTGCGCAACCAGCTCGACCGCACCCTGTCGGTGTACGACGTCGCCGGACTGCTCGCCGGCACCGACGGCGCCGCCCACCACCTGGCCGAGCTCCCCACGGTGGCCCAGGAGCCGCTGGAACCCCAGATCCTGCTGGGCAAGCAGCTCTTCCACGACGCCCAGAGCCGCCAGATGAGCCAGGACGGCTACATCTCCTGCGCCACCTGCCACTTCGAGGGCGCCGAGGACGGCCGGGTGTGGGACTTCACCGGCCGGGGCGAGGGCTACCGCAACACCATCGATCTGCGCGGCCGCGCCGGGGTGGCCCACGGGCCGCTGCACTGGACCGCCAACTTCGACGAGGTGCAGGACTTCGAGAACGACATCCGCTTCCACTTCGGCGGCACCGGCCTGATGAGCGACGAAGCCTTCGAGGGCGACGGCCACGATGACCCGCTCGGCGCCCCCAAGGCCGGCCTCAGCGCCAGCCTCGACGCCCTGGCCGCCTACGTCACCAGCCTCGACACCTTCCCCCGCAGCCCGTACCGGAACCCCGACGGCACCCGCACCGCCGCGGCCGTGGCCGGCGAGGAGCTCTTCCGCAGCCTCGACTGCCTCGACTGCCACTCGGGTCAGCAGCTCACCGACAGCGCGCCGGGGGTGCGCCACGACGTCGGCACCTGGCGCGAGACCTCGGGCCAGCGCCTGGGCGGTCCCCTCGACGGCTTCGACACGCCGACCCTGCGGGGCGTGTGGGCCAGCGCGCCCTACCTGCACGACGGCAGCGCGCCTGCCCTGCGTCACGTGCTCGAGAACCCGGCCCACGTCGGCGTGGCCAGCCAGCTCCCGCCCGAGCGTCGGGAGGAGCTGGAGGCCTTCCTGCTGCAGCTCGAGGACGAGCCCATCGAGCTCGAGCGGCTGCCACGTTGGGAGCCCACTCCGCCGCTGGACCTGGTGGATCCGCCCGGCGAGGGCGGCGGCGGCTGCCAGGGCGGGCCCTCGTCTCTCCCCTGGGCCGGCGCGCTGCTGGTGCTGGCGTTGCTGGTCAGGCGCCGACGCACGGTCTGACCCGCGCCTCGCGGCTCGCGCCGTTCACGGCGTGCCCGGCTCGAAGCCCACGGTGACGTCGCGCTCGACGACGAAGCGCTGACCTGTGTCGGCGGCCAGCGAGAGGGTCACCGCGTAGTGCGCGCTGCCTTCCTGCACGATCTCGCCCGAGAAGGCGGGGTCCTGGTAGACGGTCAGGCCCAGGGCGTCGACCGTCCCGGGCGGGATGATGATCGCGTGGGAGAAGCTGCCCTGACCGCCGAGGCCGCCCCCCGCCGGCCCGCCCCCCGGCAGGCCCAGGTCGCGGGCCCGCCGGAACGTGAAGCCCAGATCGCCCGGCTCGCTGCTGAAGTCCAAGGAGCCCAGCGAGGTCGCGTCGCTCACCGCCACGATCCGCTCCAGGGCCACCGCGTCCATGGCCAGGCCTTCGACGGACAGCGTCACCGGCGTGTCGCCCAGGTTCGCCACCAGCACCGTGGCGGTCCCGTCCAGCCCGAAGCCGAAGCCGTGGTGGCAGCCGCAGAAGGTGAGGGCGAGGTCCCGCACCTCGACGGCGAAGGTGGCGCGGTCGGGGCCCTGGCCGTCGCCGCCGTCCGAGCACCCGGCGAGCGCCGCCAGCAACCCGGCCAGCCCGAGCAGCCCCATCGCGAGATTCCGCATGGCGACAGCCTGCCAGAGAGCGAGGGCCCAGGACAACGGGCCTCCCCGCGAGGCGCCGAGGATCTGTGGACGCCGCGCTCAGATGTCGCGCAGGTCGTAGTCCTTGAGCTTGTAGAGCAGCGCGCGGTGGCTCAGCTCGAGCAGCCTGGCCGCCTGGGTACGGTTTCCGCCCGTCTCCGCCAGGGCGCGCTTGATGAGCTCCCGCTCGATGAAGGCCTGGGCCTTCTTGATCGACAGCTCGCCGGACGCGACGACCGCCTGGACCGGGTCGCCGCTGGTGCGAAGGTAGGCCGGCAGGTCCTCGGGGCGGATGACGCTGCCGTCCGAGAGCACCATCGCGCGCTCGAGCACGTTCTCCAGCTCGCGGACGTTGCCCGGCCACGAGTAGCCGAGCAGCAGCTTGGTCGCGGCAGGGTCCAGGGTGCTGCGCTCGAAGCCCATGCGCGCGGCGATGCGGCCGAGGATGTGCTCGGCCAGGAGCGGGATGTCGCTGGCGCGCTCGCGCAGCGGCGCCGCGTGCACGGGGAGCACGTTCAACCGGTAGTACAGGTCCTCGCGGAAGCGCCCCTCGGCGACGTCCTCGCCCAGGTTGCGGTGGGTCGCGGCGATGACGCGCACGTCCACCTTGCGACTGCGCGCAGAGCCCACCGGACGCACCTCGCCCTCCTGCAGCACGCGCAAGAGCCCCACCTGCAGCGACGGCGGCAGCTCGCCCACCTCGTCGAGCAGCAGCGTGCCGGTGTGCGCCTCGACGAAGAGGCCGGGCTTGTCCGCGTGGGCGTCGGTGAAGGCGCCGCGCACGTGGCCGAAGAGCTCGGACTCCAGCAGCGTCTCGGGGATGGCGCCGCAGTTCACCGCCACGAAGGGCTTGTCGGCGCGCGGGCTGGCGCGGTGGATGGCCCGGGCGACCAGCTCCTTGCCCGTCCCCGACTCCCCGGTCAGCAGCACGGTGGTCGGAAAGGCCGCGACCTTCACCAGCAGGCGCTTGAGCTCGCGCATCGGCTCGCTCTCGCCCAGCAGGGGCCGCTCGCCGCCCTCGATGTGCTCCAGGCGGTTGACCTGCTCCTCCAGCTCGGCCACCCGGGCGCGGAGCTGCTCCCGCTCCTCGGCCTTGCGCAGCACCAGCACGACCTCGTCGCGCTTGAAGGGCTTCGAGATGTAGTCGTAGGCCCCGCGGCGCAGGGCCTCGATGGCCAGGTCGATGGTCCCGAAGGCGCTCATGATGATGACCGTCGACGACAGGCCGCGCTCGGCCATCGCGTCGAGCAGGTCCAGCCCGTTCATGCGCGGCATCTTGATGTCGCACAGCACCAGGTCCCAGCGCGCCTCGGCCATCGCCTGCAGCCCGTCCTCGCCGCGGTAGCGCACGCCCGTCTCGTAGCCGGCGCCTCGCAGCATGGTGTCGAGCATGTCGGCGAAGGGCTTCTCGTCATCGATGATCAGGACACGCAAGGACACGGGGGACTCCAGGGCGACGAAGCGGCGAGCGACCGGCGGGCGAAAATTGGCGAGCGGCGTTTGTTACGGCGCGGCGGGGGGTCCGTTCATCCCATGCAACCACGACGGAGGCGCTGCTTCTATGGCTGGCAAGAACGCGATCGGGCTGGATATCGGCTCCAGCTCCATCAAGATCATCCAGCTCCGGGAGGATCGCAAAGGGGTCCACCTGCAGGCCTTCGATATGGCCATGCTTCCCCCGGAGGCGGTCGTCGATGGCGCCCTGATGAACTTCACGGCCATCGTGGAGAAGATCAAGGAGCTCGTCGCTGCCAACCGCATCCGCCAGCGGGATGTGTGCGTCAGCGTCTCGGGGCATTCGGTCATCATCAAGAAGATCAGCCTGCCCGAGATGACCTCCGAGGAGCTGGACGAGTCGATCCAGTGGGAGGCCGAGCAGTACATCCCCTTCGACATCAAGGACGTGAACGTCGACGTCCAGATCGTGAACCCGAAGGCGGGCCAGGGCCAGATGGACGTGCTGCTGGTGGCCGCCAAGAAGGACGTCATCCACGACTACGTCTCGGTGGTCGCCGAGGCGGGGCTGCGCACGGTCTGCGTGGACGTGGACACCTTCGCGCTGCAGAACATGTTCGAGCTGGGCTACGGCTTCCCGCCCAACGAGACCATCGCGCTGGTGAACGTCGGCGCGGCGGTCATCAACATCAACGTCATCGCCAACGGCATGACCACCTTCACCCGCGACATCTCGATGGGCGGCGGCCTGCTCACCGCGGAGATCCAGAAGCACCTCAACGTGTCCTACGAGGAGGCGGAGCACTACAAGACGGCGGGGGAGGGCAACATCACCAACAGCACCATCGCCCGCGAGGTGCAGGTGCTGTCGGAGAAGGTCTCCCAGACGCTCGTCACCGAGATCCAGCGCTCCCTCGACTTCTATGCTGCCACGACGGTGAACACGGACATCTCCCGGCTCTACCTGTCCGGCGGCTCGGCGCAGATCCCACCGCTCATCCGGCTGCTCGAGCGCAACCTCGAGGTGCCCGTCGAGCTGGTCAACCCCTTCAAGAACATCATCATCGACCCACGGAAGTTCGACGTGGACGCGCTCCAGCGCATGGCGCCGGTGGCCGCCGTCGCCGTGGGCCAGGGCCTGCGCAAGGCCGGTGACAACACATGATTCGCATCAACCTGCTACCGACTCGCGAAGGCCGTGGTCGCCGACAGTCCGGAAAGCGCATGCTGGCGCTGCTGGGCCTGGTCGTCCTCGTCGAGTGCTTCGCGTTCTTCCTCTGGTACCAGTCGATCCAGAGCGACGTCGCCATCGAGCAGAAGAAGGCGGCCGACGCGAAGGTGCGCGTCGAGAAGCTCGAGAAGCAGAAGACCAAGCTCGAGGAGCGCGAGGTCGCCAAGCTGGAGCTGGCGCGGCAGAACGTCATCTTCGAGAAGCTGCGGCACGAGAAGTCGGGCCCGGCGGAGATGCTCAAGTTCCTCAGCTACGTGCTGACCCAGAAGGAGGACAACCTCTACAACCGTGACGAGCTCAAGGCCCAGGAGGCCGCGGGCTGGTCGTCCGGCTGGGATCCCGACCGCCTCTGGGTGACCAAGCTCACCGAGGACAACGGCGAGCTGAACATCAAGGGCACGGCCAAGAGCCACGAGGACGTCGCCGAGTTCTACCGGCGGCTGGAGAGCGGCATCTACTTCCCGCTCATCGACCCCGTGGTGCAGCAGATCGCCAACGACACGGAGTTCAAGGAGATCGAGGTCGTCAACTTCGAGGCGTTCGCGCTGCTCAACTACAACCCGAACGGCGAGCTGAAGATGCGTCGTGACGAGGTTCCCGAGGCTCTGGAAGGACTGGTGGCGGCGCCGGCAGCCGAGGCGCCCGCCAAGACGCCGCCGGCCGGGGGGGCGAAGTAATGGACCGCTTCGACGCACTCCCGTCCGCCCAGCGGGCGCTGATCTTCTTCCTCGTCGTCGCCGGCGTGGCGGGCGCGCTCTACTTCGTGCTCATCGACGGCGCCCAGGCGGAGATCACCCAGGCGATCAACGCGACGGCGAACTTCGAGAAGAAGGCGGCGACGCTCAAGAAGTACGAGGACGACGAGCCCTTCAACGCGCTGGTCGCCCAGGAGGAGGAGCTCAAGGAGCAGCTCGCCGCCAACAAGGCGCTGCTGCCCGAGAAGGAGCAGATCCCGGCGCTCATCACGTCGATCAAGCGCCAGGCGGACGAGCGCGGGCTCAAGATCATGAAGTTCGACAAGAAGGACCGCCAGCCCGACGACTACGTCGACATCATCCCGGTGAAGATGGAGGTCGAGGGCGCGTTCCCGGTCGTGGTCTCCTTCTTCGAGGCGCTGGCCCAGCCGGGCATGCGCATGATGACGGTGAAGGACCTGGAGCTGTCGGCGATCCCCTTCCGGAAGCAGTCGGCCAACGTGCTGCCCGGCGGTGGCGCCGCGGGCGACGAGCGGCACATCAAGCCCGGAACCCGCAGGGATCCCACCAACACCGAGGCCGACGCCGGCGACAGCGTGCGCAGCTCGGCCGTGTTGTCGGCGCTGGACGCGTACTCGCGGGTCATCGGCAACTGGAAGATCGAGGCCAGGTTCACGGTGAACGCCTACAGCTACTCGGGCAAGCTCCTCGATGATGCGGAGCGGGCCAAGCGTGACAAGACCAAGAAGCGCCGCAAGCGGACGCGGCGGTAGGCGGACGGGATGTGGAGAGCTGACATCATGCGACGCCTCGTTGTCCTGCTGGCGATCTCCGGCCTCCTCGTGACGGCGCCCCTGGTGACGTCGTGCGGTGGGAGCGAGGAGAAGCTCATGGAGAAGCCGCAGCGGCCCAAGCGGCCCAGCCGGCCGGGCTCCTCCTCGTCGGGCGACAAGGACGAGATCGTCACGCTGAAGTTCGAGAACCCGAAGTGGGACCTCATCCAGCCCTACTTCGCGAAGTTCCTCGAGCAGAAGCACACGGCGCCCAAGGACCTCTTCGCGCCGCGGGTGGCGAAGTTCATCCCGCGCCCGGCGGTCGAGACCCGGGAGGAGGTCGAGGAGACCATCGCCAAGGTGGAGGACGAGCCGCCGCGGGGGCCGCTGGAGCAGTACGCGCTCAAGGACTACCGTCTCATGATCATCATGAGCGGCACCGCGGTCCCGAAGGCCGTCGTCGTGGACCCGAAGTCCCAGGCCTACGTCATCCAGCGCGACACGCGCATCGGCAGCAAGGGCGGCATCGTCGAGTCCATCACCCAGTACATGGTCGTGGTGAAGGAGCCCAACGAGGAGAACGCCACGAAGATCACCATCAAGCCGCCCTACCTCGACCTGGCGACCCACGCCGGCTTCGAGGACGAGGAGGCTCCCCCCGAGGAGGAGTTCGCCGTGCCACCCTCCCGTCCCGTGACCGATCTCCCCTGACCGACCCGATTTGTGCCACTCTCCCTTGGCACTCCGTCACTTCCTGGTTTTTTTGACCATGAACCTGGCCCCACCTAACATGGCCGTTACGCCCGCCGAATGCGAAAATTCGCAATCATTTCGGCCGGTTGTGAGACCATAGGAGCCGCTCCGATGATGCGCCTTCCATCCCAGATCCCGGTCGTGCTCACCACCCTCATGGTGGCGGCGACGGTGGCGCCAGTCTCGGCGAGCCCGCGCGCGGCCAACGCGATCCAGCGCATCCAGGTGCGCGAGGCCTCCGACCAGACGATCGTGGAGATCGAGTCGCAGGCCAAGCCCACGTTCACGGTCTTCAAGCTCGCCGACCCGCCGCGCCTCTTCGTGGACGTGGTGGGCGCCGACGTGTCGGCTCTCGAAGCGACGATGAACGTGTCCAACGGGGTCATCGGGCGCATCCACGCCCTGCAGTACAACGGCGACGTCGGTGAGGTGGGGCGCATCGTCATCGAGTTCGAGCAGAACGCGGCGTACGACATCAAGACCGTCGGCTCGACGATCCGGCTGATGGTGGACGGGACCCAGCGCACGGCGCCCGACCTGCGGCTGAAGGCGGCCGAGGTCGAGGCGCGCCGGATCGAGCAGGCGATCGAGCGCGAGCGCAAGCTGCTGGCCGATCTGAAGTCGGCGCGCGCCGACGAGGAGCGGCTGCGGGTCGAGGCCCGCAACGCGCGGGTGCAGGAAGAGAAGCTCACGGCCGAGGTGGCGAAGGCGCGGGCGGAGGCGGAGCGGCTGTCGAAGACGGCGCAGCGCGAGGCCGACAAGGTCCAGAGCGAGTTGGAGCTGCTGAAGAAGACCAAGGAGCTGGAGCAGGCCAAGGCCGACGCGCTGGCGCGGGCGGTGCGGGCCGAGCAGGCGCGGAAGACCGCGCTGGAAGAGGCGCGTCAGAAGGCGACCGCGCTGCAGCAGGCGATGGAGGAGGCGCGCACGCACCAGGAGGCCATGGCCGCGAGCGGGCGGGCGCTGGAGAAGCGGGAGGCCGAGGAGGCGACGGCGCGGGAGGCGCTGGCCAAGGCGCAGGCCGAGCGTGACGCGGTGGCGGCGAAGCTTGCCGAGGCGACCGCCGCGGGGCGCAGCGCCGACGTGGTGGCGCTGGACGCCGAGCTGGGCGAGAAGATGCGCGCGGTGCGGGCTGCCGATGAGGTGGTCGTGACGCGGCGCGAGGCGACCAATGAGGCGCGGCTGGCGCGGGCGCAGGCGCAGGAGGCGCTGCGTGAGGCCAACCTGCGGCGCGACGCGCTGGAGGAGGGGCGGCGCGTGGCCACCGGCGAGGCGGCCGACCAGGAGAAGAAGCGCACGGAGGCCCTGGGCGAGGCCGTGGCGCGGCGGGACGAGACCGAGGCCACGCGGCGCTCGGCGGCGGCGGCGCGGGAGAGCGCCCTGGCCCAGCAGCGGCTGGCGGCGCTGGAGAAGGCGCTCAGCGAGCAGCGCGGACAGGTCGAGAAGGCGCAGGAGCAGTCGGAGGTCGAGCAGGCGCGCATCGCGCTGCTGAAGGACCAGCTCACGGCCGAGCAGGACAAGCTGAGCCAGCTCAAGTCGGCCAGCGCGGTCGAGGAGGCCAAGGTCGACACCCTGAAGAAGGAGGTCGCCGGGCTCGAGGACAAGCTGTCAGAGACCGAGGCGCGCACCAAGGCCGCCGAGGAGGCCTACCAGCGCCAGATGGCCGCCATCGAGCGCATCGATCGCGATGGCCGGGCGGCGGCGGAGGCGAACCAGACGGCGGCGATGCGCACGCTCGAGGCGGCGCGGGCCGCCGAGGCTGCCAAGGCAGAGCGGGCGTTGGCCGAGCTCGAGGCGGCCAGGGCCGCGCAGGCTGCCGAAGCCGCGAAGGCGGCGGAGGCGCAGCGGGCGTTGGAGGCGATGAAGGTCGAGGCTGCGAAGGCGGCCGAGAAGCGGGCCGCGGACGCGAAGCTCGCCGACGCGAAGAGGGCCGCCGACGCGAAGGCCGCGGCCGCGGACGCGAAGGCCGCGGCCGCCGAGCGCAAGGCCGAGCCGGCGCCGGAGCCCAAGGCTGCGCCGAAGGTCGCTGCGCGGCCGGTCATCACCGACCTGAACTACCGGGAGTCCCACGGCAACGGGCGCGTGGAGATCGCGCTGACCGAGGACGCCGCCTGGGAGGTCACCAGTCGCAGCCCGCGGCGGCTCGAGCTGCAGCTCCGCGGCACGGTCATCCCTCGCGAGCTGGAGCGCAGCCTGGACACGGCCGAGTTCGCCGGCCCGGTGAAGCTTGTCTCGAGCTTCCGATCGGCCGATGAGCCGGGCACCGTCCGCGTGGTCGTCGACCTGCGCGAGGCCGTTCGCGACGAGGTCGAGCTGGCCGACGGCAAGCTGGTCTGGTCCTTCGTCGGCGCGGCCACCGCGTCGTCCGCGCCGGGCGCGGCCCCGGGACAGAAGCCCGGCCAGCGCCTGCCGCCCGGCGTGCACGCCTTCCCCGGTCTGGTCGCCGCCCAGGGCGGCGCCGTCGGCAAGGCCGGCGCAGGCGGGCAGGGCGGTCAGTTCCTCGACAGCCGCCGCCGGCGCGCCAAGCGCAAGTACAGCGGCAAGAAGATCAACCTGACCATCAAGGACGCCGACATCCAGCACGTGCTGACCTTCCTCGCCAAGGAAGGCGGCGTGAACATCGTGGCGGCGGACGACGTGACCGGGAAGGTGACCTTCCACCTCGAGAACATCCCGTGGGACCTCGCCCTGGACATGATCCTCAAGACCCAGGGCTACGACTACGTCAAGGAGTACGGGGTCTATCGCGTCGCCAAGGTCGAGGACATCCAGAAGGAGTTCGAGTCCGAGCTCAAGCGCAAGCAGACCATCGAGGAGCTCAAGCCGCTGGTCGTGCGCTTCATCACGGTCAACTACGCCTCCCTCGAGGAGGTCACCGAGCACATCAAGACCGTGCTCTCGAAGAACGGCACCGTGTCGGCCGACAGCGCGACCTCGACGCTCATCGTCAAGGACACAGAGGAGCACGTCATCGCGGCCGAGGACATCGTGCGGCGCCTGGACGTGCAGCTCCCGCAGGTGCTCATCGAGGCCCGCATCGTGGAGGCCTCCACCAGCTTCAGCCGCGAGCTCGGCGTCCAGTGGGGCGGGAACTTCACCATGTCCCCCGCCTTCGGCAACCCGACCGGGCTGGCCTTCCCGTCGGTCATCGGCATCTCCGGTGGCGCCGACGACGGCACCGCACCCACCAACGGCCTGCTGACCTCGAACCCCAACTTCGCCGTCAACCTGCCCGCCGCGGCCGGCGCCGGCGCCGGTGGCGCGCTGGGGCTGACCCTGGGCAGCCTGGGCGGCGCGGCCAACCTGAACCTGCGCCTGTCCGCCGCCGAGGACACGGGCCAGGTGAAGATCATCAGCGCCCCGAAGATCCTCACGATCGACGGCAAGAAGGCCTCGATCCGGCAGGGCGTCTCCATCCCGATCTCGGTCGTGTCGGCCAACGGCGTGAACACCCAGTTCTTCAACGCCGAGCTCAAGCTCGAGGTCCAGACCAACACCTCGCCCGACGGCAACATCCGGCTGGACCTGGACATCACCAAGAACGAGCCCGACTTCGGGCAGACCTCGGCCAACGGCGCCCCCACCATCCAGAAGAAGGAGGCGCACACCTCGCTGCTGGTCCGCGACGGCGACACCACCGTCATCGGCGGCATCTTCACGCGCAACACGGGCAGCTCGAACGCCAAGGTGCCGTTCCTGTCGAAGATCCCGATCCTCGGCTGGTTCTTCCAGAACCATCGCGAGACGGACAACCGCAGCGAGCTGCTGATCTTCATCACCCCGCGCATCGCCAACCGTCGCGCCAGCCTCGTGGACGGCGGTGGGCCCTGAGTCCCTCCCCACGCGGGTGCTGACCCTTGTGGGCCTCGCGGGCGTGGGGAAGTCCACCATCGCCCGCGGCCTCGGCACCCTGTGGGGCTGGGATGTCTGGGATCTCGACCGCATGATCGAGGCCCGGACCGGCTTCACGGTGACCCGCATCTTCCAGGAGCAGGGCGAGCCCGCCTTCCGGGCGCTGGAGCGGGATGCGTTGGCCGAGGCCCTGGCCGGCGAGCGTCGGATCGTGGCCACCGGCGGCGGCGCGCCGGCGGACCCCGGCGCCATGGACGCGATCGTGGCCAACAGCGTGTCGGTGTGGCTGCGGGCCCGCCCCGGGCTCCTGGCCCGCCGGCTGCTGGCCGACGGCGGCCGCCCCTTCGTCGACGGGTACGACCACGACGAGGCCTTCGCGGTGCTCGCCGACCAGCTCGCGCGCCGCAAGCGCCACTACGAGCGCGCCACCTTCGTCATCGACGTCGACGACCTGGAGGCCCCCGCGGCCATCGAGGCCATCCACGCCCTGGTGGGTCGACAGCTGGCCGCGCCGTGACCACGCTGACCGTGGGCCTGGGCGAGCGCTCCTACCCGATCCACCTGGTGGACGCGCTGCCCGCCGCCACCGTGGCCGCCGAGGCCGAGCGCGTGCGCGGGCGTCAGGGCCGGGCGCTCATCGTCACCGACTCCAACGTCGGCCCGCTCTACGCGGCCGACCTGCGGCAGGCCCTCGAGTCCGTCGGGCTGCAGGTCGTGCTGGTCGAGCTGCCGGCCGGCGAGGCGTCCAAGAGCCTCGACACCATCTCAGCGGTCCTCGACCGGGCGCTCGGCGCAGGGCTCGGCCGCCGCGACCTGGTGGTGGCCCTGGGCGGCGGAGTGGTGGGGGACATCGCCGGATTCGCGGCGGCCATCCTGCACCGCGGGGTGCCGTTGTTGCAGGTGCCGACCTCGCTGCTCGCCCAGATCGACAGCGCCGTGGGCGGCAAGACCGGGGTGAACCACGCCGCGGGCAAGAACCTCATCGGCGCCTTCTGGCAACCGCGCGCGGTCGTCGCGAGCCTGGCCGTGCTCGCCACCCTGCCCGAGCGTGAGCGCCGCTGCGGCCTGGCCGAGGGCATCAAGCACGGCTTCATCGCCGACCCGGCGCTGGTGGACGAGGTGCTCGCCAACGCACCTGCGCTGGCGGCGCTCGAGGCGGCCCCGACGCGCTCGCTGGTGGCGGCGAGCTGCCGCATCAAGGCCGAGGTGGTCGCCGCCGACGAGCGCGAGGGCGGCCGCCGGGCCATCCTGAACTTCGGCCACACCCTGGGCCACGCCTACGAGAAGCTGCTGGGCTACGGCGCGCTCACGCACGGCGAGGCGATCGCGCTGGGCATGATCCAGGCGGCGCGCGTGTCCGAGGCCGTGGGAGTGGCGCCAGCCGGCCTGGAGGCCATCGTGCGGGCGCCGCTGGAGGCGGTGGGTCTGCCCGTCGACACGGAGGCCTCGGGGCTGCCCGACGTGCCCGCGCTCCTGGCCGCGGCGCGGAGCGACAAGAAGGCCGACGGAAGTACCGTCATGTTCGTTACGCTCGCTGCGGTGGGCCGTCCCTTGATACGAACCCTGGCCTGGGACCACATTGGTGAGGCGCTGAGACAGCGCTCCGGTCTCCAGAAATAGAGGTGACTTCATGATGGCGACGCGCCGGCTCTCGACGCTCCTTCTCGCGCTGGGCGCTGCGGGCCTCCTCAGTTCTGCATGCGGCGACGACGTGCCGCCGCTGCTCGTCATCGCGGGCAACGTGCAACCTGACGACTCCTGCGTGGTGAAGGTCACCAGCGGCGGAGGTCAGCAGGTGCTCATCTCCCGCGGCACCCTCGATGTCTCGGTCGGCACCGCCTACGTCATGTCGATGCTGGTGCAGAACAACACGCCCGCCTTCTCGGCGCTGACCGGCTTCCAGATCGAGGACGCGCGCCTCGACGCTGGCGCGATCACCCTCGAGGGCGTCCAGGTCGACCTCGAGATGAGCAGCGCCATCCTCACCGAGCCCGACTTCGTCGACCGCCTCACCGAGTTGGGCATCACGCTGACCGACCCCACCGTGATCTCCTACACCCGGCCCGCGGCCACCCTGGTCCAGTCGAACAACTCCGGCGCGCTCATCATCGACATCATCCCGGCCAACATCGGGCGCGCGCTGCGGGCCGTCCCGCAGCTCCGTCTCCCGGACACCCAGGTCGAGCTGCTCGCGCGGGTCAAGGTGTACGGCCATCGTCAGGACGGCGTGAAGGTGGTCTCGGGCGAGTTCGCCTACCCGGTGGTGGTCTGCAACAACTGCATGGTCCAGAAGGTCTACGATCTCCAGACCGCGACCACGCCCTTTTCCGAGTCGAACCCCAACGGCGCGTTGGACGCCGGCATCTTCGACGGCATCTGCACCCTGGGCGCCGACGACCCGCTGCCCAACGCGGTCTGCGGCGCGCTGTGGGGGCCCCTGTCGGGCAACGGCGGCGATCAGTGCAAGCTGGACCGCTGCCTGGGTACGGCGGCCGCGGGCAGCCCGCTGGTGTGCCCCAACGACGGCGCCAGCTTCGAGGCGGACTTCGTCCCGGCGACGGCAGGCCCCTGATGGTGGTGCCATCCGTCGCGCGGCGGGGACGGGCTTGAGCGGCGGGGGCATCCGAACCGCCACCCTGGCCGAGATCTACGCGCGGCAGGGGCACCTGACCGAAGCGTGCGGGATCTACGAGGAGCTGGCCGCTCAGCGGCCCGACGACCCGGCGCTGGCCGCGCGCCTGGTGGAGCTTCGCCAGGAGCTGCGCCTGCGGGCCATGGACGAGGGCCGCCGCTCCCGCGTCGAGGGGCTGCGCAGCCTGCTGCACCGCGTGCAGCGGCGGCGGCGCTCCGCATGAGCGCGCGTCGCGTCGTGGTGCTGCACGGGCCGAACCTCAACCTGCTGGGGCGGCGCGAGCCCGAGATCTACGGCACGACGACCCTGGCCGACATCGATCGCGCGCTGGCCGATCGCGCCCGCACCCTCGGCGCCACCGTCGAGTGCGCGCAGCACAACGGCGAAGGCGCGCTCGTCGACGCCATCCAGGCCACGATGGGCACGGACGTCTTCGGCCTGGTCATCAATCCGGGCGGTTACACCCACACCTCGGTGGCCATCCGCGACGCGCTGGTCGCCACCGGGCTGCCGGTGGTGGAGGTGCACCTCTCGAACGTCTACGCCCGCGAGGCCTTCCGCCACCGGAGCCTGATCGCCGACGTGGTCAAGGCACGCGTGATGGGCTTCGGCGCGCGCGGGTACCTGCTGGGCCTGGAGGGGCTGCTGGCGCCCGATGGGGTGTGATGGCAGGGGGCGCCGCCCCGGCGTCTCCGCGTCCCTCGCGACGGCTGGACCCGCCGGCCCGCCATCGCCCGGAGCGCCGCATCCGCAAGTGGCGCGAGGCCTCAATGGCTGCTAACGTAGCTCGGCGGAATCCGCTGGCAGTCTCCGCCCCCGCCCCGACCCGATCCGCGATCGTGCCCACGCGATGAACAAAAACAAGCTCCTCGCCTCGGCCCAGAAGTACATGCGGAAGGGCCAGTACAAGAAGGCCATCGCGGAGTATGAGAAGGTCCTGAAGGAGTTCCCCGCCGATGTGCGGGCGCGCCTGAACCTGGCCAACCTCTACTACCGCCAGAAGGACCTGGACCGCGCGGTCGAGTCCTTCCTGAAGGTGGCGCGCATCTACGAGGACGGCGGCTTCACGCTCAAGGCGATCGCGGTCTACAAGCAGGTCCTCAAGATCGTGCCCGATCGCGAGGAGCTCTACGTCGCGCTGGCCACGAACTATCAGCAGCACGGGCTGCTCAACGAGGCGGCCGCGCAGTACCGCGAGGCGCTCAGGCTCCTGGAGGGCAAGGGCGATCAGCTCGGGAAGCTGAACGTCATCCGCCAGATCCTCGAGCTGGACCCGGAGAACCTGCCCGACCGGCTGCGGCTGGCCGAGGCCTACAGCGCGCTGGGCCAGATCACCGACGCCGTGCGGGAGTTCCGCCGGGTGGCCGAGACCCTGGAGCGGCTCGGCTACACCGAGGACTTCCAGCGCACCGCCGAGCGCCTGCTCTACCACCAGCCCGACGACGCGGCGATGGCCAAGCGGGTGGCGGCCTCCTACGTGGCGGCGTCGCATCCGCAGAAGGCGCTGTCCAAGCTGAAGACGGCGTTCCGCGCCGCACCGCGCGACCTCGAGGTGCTGGGGACGCTGGCCGACGCCTTCAATCAGCTGGGCCAGACGCACAAGGCGGTGACCGTCCTCAAGGAGATGGCGCGCCTCTACGACAAGAGCGGCCTCGAGAACGAGCGCAACGAGTGCCTGATGGAGATCCTGGTGCTCAACCCGGACGACGCCTCGGCGCGGCGGGTCGTGGCGCCGAGGGTCGCCGAGGAGGCCGGCGGGACCATCGAGTTCGAGGACGCGGACGACCTGGATCCGGTGCCCCAGGAGGCGCGGGCGCAGCCGCGGGCGCGCGAGGCCTCGGGGCGCGTGGGTTCGTCGACGCAGGCGCTGAGCCCGCTCGAGGCGGCGCGGGCGCAGCGTCGGCAGCAGACCATCGACGGCGGGCCGCCGGTGCCGCCGCTCCCGCTCCTGCGCTCGGGCGCGCGGCCGGGCCCCAGCGACGACGAGGCCGCCGCCGCTGCGGAGGCGTTGATCGAGCAGATGATCCGCGAGTCCGTCTCGGAGTCGCCGCAGACGCGTCCGCAGACGCTGCCTCACGGCGTGGCGTCCGGCGACGACATGCGCGAGCTCTTCGAGAGCGCGCTCGAGGAGGCCACCGGCGCCGGCAAGGCGTCGAAGTCCGTCGCGCCGCCGCTCGCGGAGTCGGACGACTTCGACTTCGACCTGGACGGCGACGAGGACGAGGACGACGAGCTGGGCTTCGCCGACGGCGGCGAGCAGACCATCCCCGACAACTCCTTCATCCCGCCCGACATCCTGGCCCAGGTGCAGACGGGCATGAACCTGGTGATCCCGGGCGCGAGCAGCGCCGAGGAGAGCGAGGAGTCCTTCGACGAAGGGCAGGAGCTGCTGCGCGACGAGCTCCAGGAACTGGACTTCTACATCACCAATGGCCTCGGCGAGGAGGCGAAGACGCTGCTCGCCGAGCTGAAGGACCGCTATCCGGGGCACCCCTACGTGGTGCGGCGCGAGAGCAAGGTGGCGAGCCTGGGCTAGCGGGTCCGGCGCGGGGCCCCGGGAGAACGTGTCGATGAGTGACGAGACCGACGAGCTCGAAGTACGAGAGGCCCAGCTCTACCAGCGGGAGGCGGCCCTCATCGAGATGGAGGCGCAGCTCCACCAGCAGGAGCAGGGGCTGGTGGAGGCCGAGCGCGCGTTCACGACGCGCACGGCGGCCCTGCGCGGCCTGGCGACCTACGTGGGCGAGCAGAAGGCCAACCTGATGGGGCGCGCCGAGTCGCTGGGGCCCAAGGCCACGCGGCTGGTCGTGTCGATGCTCGAGCAGGAGGCGGGCGAGTCCGAGGAGCCGGTCTCGGTGGGCCTCCGCGAGGAGCGCGAGGTGATGCTGCAGCGGCGGCAGGAGCTGCTCGAGGTGCGGCTGCAGCTGGTCGAGGAGCGCGAGGAGGCCTACGCCCGGCGCTACGAGCTGCTGGACGGAGCCGAGGGGCGGATGGCCCAGCTCGAGGAGCAGCTCATGACCCGCGAGCTGCACCTGAGCCAGGCCCTGCGGCGCCTCATCACGTCGGCGGCCGAGCTCAGCGGTCCGGACGACGGCGGCGAGCTGGAACAGACCGTGCCCGAGGGCAGCCCCGCCGTGGCCATCGACGCCGCCCGATCGGAGGCGGCGCCCCAGCCGCGGGGCAAGCGCCAGCGGCGCGGGCGGCAGCACGCCTGGACGACCCAGGTGCGGTTCAACCTGGACGCGCCGCTCTACGGCGGCGAGGGCCACCACTTCTTCGTGTACGCCGAGGACGCCGAGGGCGAGGAGCTGCCGGGGCTCTTCGTGGCGACGGCGAACCTCTTGAAGGAGGACCGCGAGGTCGAGCTGCAGATCGGCCTGACGCCCGAGCGGGCCTGGCACGGGAAGGGCATCGTCGCGTGGCGGAGGAGCCCTGGAGAGGGCACCGGCAAGCCGGGCATGGGCATCGAGCTGACCTGGCTCGAAGAGGGCGGGCGCGAGGCCATCGACGCCTGGCTGAGCAAGCACCCGCCCGTGGTGGTGTGAGGGCGCGCGGTCCGGGGCGCAGGCGCCGGCGACGCTGAGTGGTCGCGCCTCCAGGGCTGGAACTCCGCCGCCAAGCGCGGTATGAGCTTCGGGGTGCGCCGGGTGCGACACGACCGGGCGCCGAGGCCGGAGCCGCTGGAGGACGAGATGGAGCCCACGATCGAACCGGTTGAGGTCGGCCTGCTGACCCGTCACGCGCAGCTCCCGTCGAGCGACGCGGTGCTGTCGCGCTTCGCCGCGTACTACCGCGAGACCCTGGAGCGGGTGCGCTCGGGGGCGGCTGCCGACGAGCTGGAGGCGGCGCGGGCGGCCGGCGAGGCGGTGGCGGATGCCGCCAGCTTCGAGAGCCTGGCGGCGGAGGCGGCCCACTCGGGGATGATGGCCAGCGAGGCGCCCGAGCCGGCGGCCTGGGAGGTCGAGGAGGTCGATGAGACCCTGGCCACCTCGCACGATCTGCCGGCGCTGAGCGCCGAGGAGCCGCCCCTTTGGGAGGACGAGGCCGCGGACTCCGACGACGCTCCGACCCGGGAGGCGCCGTTCGCGGCCGCGCCGGGGCACTTCTTCGTCGAGGAGGAGGCCGAGACGTTGCCGGAGGTGGACGAGGCGGCGGTCGCGGCGGCGTGGGGTGCCGAGCCGGCCGCCGAAGAGGGCTTGATCCAGGGGGACTTCTTCGAGGACGGCGAGGGCCCGGGCGACGACGCCTTCGCGGCGCCGGAGGAGCCCACCCGCGCCATGGCGGCGATGCCGGAAGCGGACGACGCCACCGCGATGCTGCAGGCGATGCCCGACGACGAGGACGAGGCGACCTCGATGTTGCAGGCGATGCCCGACGACGAGGAGGAGGCGACCTCGATGTTGCAGGCGATGCCTGACGACGAGGACGGCGCCACGACGATGATGCAGGCGATGCCTGACGACGGCGTGGACGCGGTCTCGGTCGAGGCCCTGCCCGGCGGCGACGACGAGGAGGACAGCGGCCCGGAGACCCAGCGGTCGCCGCGGAAGACCCGCAAGCGCAGCCGCAAGTCCAAGACCGTGAAGTAAGAGGGTGTCGACCTATGCTCCCGTCGCCTGGCTCGCTCACGCGATTCCGGGCACCTCCGAGCCTCGCCTTCATGCTGGCAGCATGCGCCATCGGCTCGTAAGTGGCTGGAATCACGTCGCTGGCGCCCGGCTCGCTCCGCACAGGTCAACACCCTCCAAGTCAGGGGACGGTACTTGACGAGCCTGCTCAGCGCGGGAGACCCGACGCCCATCACCTCGCGCACGCAGCTCGTCGACTACCTCGCGAGGGGCGAGCGACCGCGTGAGGGCTGGCTGGTCGGCTCCGAGTACGAGAAGATCGCCCTGCACACCGGCACGGGCGCGCCGTTGGCGTACCTGCCCGACGGCGACGTGCCCGGCATCCGCACGCTCCTGGAGGAGCTGACCGGCTGCTGCGGCTGGGTGCCCGGCTATGACGCGGGCGCGCTGATCTCGCTGCGTACCCAGGACGCCTCGGTGACCCTGGAGCCGGGTGGTCAGTTCGAGCTGAGCGGCGCGCCGCTGCCGACGGTGCACGCGATGGTCGTGGAGCTGCAGCGGCACGAGGCCGAGCTGGCCCACCTGGCCCAACGCCTCCCGCTCGAGTGGCTGTGGGTGGGAGCCAATCCCCTGCACCGGCTGGACCAGATCCACTGGATGCCCAAGCGCCGCTACGGGATCATGCGGCGCTACCTGCCGACGCGCGGCCGCTACGCCCACCACATGATGCAGTCGACCTGCACGGTCCAGGCCAACCTCGACTTCGAGAGCGAGACCGACATGGCCGACAAGCTGCGGACCTCGATGGGCGTCTCGTCCATCGTGACGGCGATGTTCGCCAACTCGCCGCTGCAGCATGGACGGCCGTCGGGCTTCAAGAGCTTCCGGGCCGAGGTGTGGAGCGACGTGGACCCCGACCGCCAGGGGCTGCTGGACCACGTCTTCGACGGCAGCGGTCCCAGCTACGACCGGTGGGTGGAGTACGCGCTGGGGGTGCCGCTCTTCTTCATCATGCGCGGAGACGACTACCTGGACTGTGCGGGCCTGCGCTTCGGGGACTTCCTGCGCAACGGATACCAGGGGCACGAGGCGCGGATGGGCGACTGGGAGCTGCACCTGTCGACGCTCTTTCCCGACGTGCGGCTCAAGACCTACCTCGAGATGCGCACCGCCGACTGCGTGAAGCCGGCGGTGCTGCCGGCGCTGCCGGCGCTGTGGAAGGGGCTGCTCTACGACCCCGGGGCGCGGGCCGCGGCGTGGGACCTGGTCAAGCGCTGGAGCATGGAGGAGCGGCGGGCGCACCGCGACGCCGTGGCGCGGGATGCCCTGGACGCCCCGGCGCCGGGCGGGCGCTTCACCACGCTGGAGCTGGCGCGCGAGCTGCTGTCCATCGCCCGCGAGTCGCTGCGCGGCATGGCCGAGTCGGCCACCTTGCCTGGCGGCGACTTCGTGGCGGACGAGTCGACCTACCTGGACGGGCTCGAGGCGCTCATCCGCTCCGGGCGCTGTCCGGCGGACCTCACCCTGGCGTGGTACGAGCGCACCCAGCCGGGCCCCGAGCAGATCATCGCCCACTACCGCGCGAGCTGGGCCGAGTACTGAGCGGTCCTCTCACTCGGCCGAGGCGCTCCAGACGGCGGCGCCGGCTCCCGGCGCGCGGACCCCGTCGCTGCGCCAGAGCCTCGGGTCCACCTCCTGGAACGCCGAGTCGGCGGCCTCGACCTCGCTGAGCCAGGCCTCGTCGATGGTCCCGGCCAGCACGTCGCGGTGGATGCGATCGAGGCGCGCCAGGTGGGTGCGGGTGCGCCGCACGGCGTAGGGGACCACGGTGGCCATGGTGACGATGAAGGCCCAGTCGCTGGCCTGGGCGAGCAAGAGCTCGCGCGCCGCCTGGCACATGGCGCGTCGCTCGAGCGCGGTGGGCGTCTCGGTGCGGTTGGCCAGCTCGACCATGCGCTCCTCCGCCCGGTGCAGGTGCTCGTACATCCAGGCGTTGCCACCGTTGAGCCACACCTCGTACGAGCCGCCGTCGCCCCAGGAGCTGGCGCAGGGCGTCACGACCTGGGCCACCGGCTCGCGGGCCAGCCACCCGCGCGGCGTCGTCAGGGCGACCTCGTCCTGGGTCGCGGCCTGACGGAACAGCGCCTCGAGGAAGGCGACCCCCTCGTACCACCAGTGGCCGAAGAGCTCCGCGTCGAAGGGCGCCAGCAGGTGCGGCGCGGCGCCCATCGCGTCGGCGATGCGGGCGACCTGCTCCTGGCGGCTCCGCAGGAAGTGGCCCGCGTGCTCGGCGGCCCGCTCGAAGGCCCAGGCGGGGACCCAGGCCTCCTTCTGGTCCAGGGACACGCGCCCGGTCACCCGGTGCAGCTTGAGGCCCACGCCGCGACGCGGCCCGCCCATGAAGATCGGCGCCACCCGCTCGGCGGAAGCCTCCCAACCCACGTCCCGGTAGAACTCGCGATAGAGCGGGTCGCCCGGGTAGCCCTCGTCTGCCGACCACACCTGGCGGGAGCACTCGGGGTCCCGGGCGAAGGCGGCGACCCCGTGCTCGGTCAGCACGTGCCGGTAGTGCCCGAAGCGCGGCCGCGGGCGGGCGTAGGTGACACCGTGGGTCTCGGTGAAGAAGTAGGAGAGGCCCGCGTCGGCGAGCAGGCGGTCCAGGCCCGGGGCGAACGCGCACTCGGGCAGCCAGATCCCTTCCGGGCGGCGGCCGAAGTGCTTGGCGAAGTTCGCGCAGGCCACCTCGATCTGCGCGCGGCGGGCTTCGTCGGTCGCCATCAACGGCAAGAAGCCGTGGGTGCCGGCCACGGTGATGAGCTCCAGCCGGCCGGTGTCCTGGTGGTGGGCCAGCGCGGCCAGCAGGTCGCGGCCGTAGCACTCCTGCCAGACCTGGCGGGTGTCGCGCATCAGCCAGGCCACGTGGTCCGCGGCGTCCTGGGTGGGGGTGCCGCGGCGCGCCTCGGCCTCCTCGTCGGCCAGCCGGATGAGCGCGTCGAGCCGCTCGGCGTAGCGCTCACGGAGGAGCGGATCGGCGAGCATCTCACACAGCGGCGGGGAGACCGAGAGCGTCAGCGGCGAGGGGACGCCGTCTGCCTCGAGGCGGTCCAGCATGCGCACGAGCGGCACGTAGGTCTCGGTGAGGCCCTCGAAGAGCCAGTCCTCCTCGAGGAAGCTCGGGTGCTCGGGGTGTCGCACGAAGGGGAGGTGGGCGTGCAGGACCAGGGAGAGGCATCCGGTGCTCATGCGGGCACCTCCGCACGGGAGCCGCCCGAGGAGGGGCCGCCCGGCCCGGCCAGGCGCTCGACGGCGCGGCCCGCCGGCGTGGAGGCGACCTGGAGCCGTCCGTCGGGCCCTACCGATGCCCAGCGCTCGCTGCGGTCCTCGGAGGGCGCGTCGGCGGGCGTCTCGAAGGGCAGGATGGCCACGCGGTCGGCCCCGGCGTGCAGCGCGAGCCGCCCTCGCGTGGCAGGCGGCACGCGCACCCAGGCCTCCCGGGCGTGCGGCGGAAGCTCCGCCCGCGCCAGCTCCTCTCCGCGAGCGCCCTCGGCGCGCACGGTCCAGCCCTCCTCGGGGTCCCGGGCCAGCTCCCAGGCCGCCCGCACCAGCCGCGGTGACGCCGTCATCACCCGCACCCGCCCGCCGACGTAGCCGCCGGGCAGCGCCGGTCCCCAGTCGACGAAGCCCTCGTCCGAGGTCACGGGTGGGGCCGCGTCGCGGATGCGTTCGCCGCTGCTCATGGTCTTCCTCTCAAGGGATGGTCGATTTGATCTGGCAGGTCTTCTGCAGCGCCAGCGTCGTGCCCCCCCAGCACGTCGCGTTCCCGCCGCTGCATCCGGCCGTGCCGCAGGTGTCGTAGTCGGTGCTCAGGGCCTCGCAGTCGGCCGGGCTCGAGCACATGGTCGCGCAGATGTGGTCCTCCACCATGGCGGGGAAGGACTTCCGCAAGGCGTTCAGGTTCAGGCACACGGTGTCCTGGAGGGTGCCGCTGCCCAGGTCGGCGCAGCTCCCGTTGCAGGGGCGCGTGCAGAAGCGGAAGCCGCCCAGGTAGGCGCCCTCGTCGTAGCAGTAGCCCGTCTGGCACTCGCAGTGCTTGCTGCAGGCGGCCATGAGCGGCTTCCAGTGCAGCTCGGCCCCGGCGCACTGCAGCTCCGGGTCGGGGCCGCTGACCTCGGGGATCACCACCACGTCGGTGCGGCCGGGCACGTCGGGGGACGTCACCGCGTCGGGCCCCGTGCGCCCATCGGGCGTGGATGGCGCCCTGCCGATGCAGCGGGTCTTCCCGTCCGCGCCCACCACGATCTCGCCCACGCAGATGATCTCCTGCGGGCTGTCGCAGCTCGCCAGGCCGGCGAGGGCCGGCCCTCCGAAGAGGGCCACGATGAGCAAGCGGACCACGCGCAGCTCCTGGGTAGCGCCGGGCAGCAGGCCGAGGCTCAGCCGAGTATCACCGCCCGCGCCCCCCAGGAGCAAGGTCGCCGCGCCGCACCTGTCAGAGCAGGTCCTTCACCGTCTCGCGCTCGCTGGCCAGCTCGTCGATGGTGGCCTGCATCTTGGACTTCACCGAGGCGCTCAGCTCGAGGCCCTCGACGATCTCGTACTGCCACGGGCCGGTGATGCGGCACGGGAACGAGAAGATCAGCCCCTCGGGCACGCCGTACTGTCCCTGGGAGGGGACGGCCATCGAGGTCCACTCCTGGTCGCCGGTGCCGAGGAACCAGTCGTGGATGTGGTCGATGGCCGCGTTGGCCGCCGACGCCGCCGACGACTTGCCGCGGGCCTGGATGATCGCCTTGCCGCGCTCGCGCACGGTCTCGTCGAAGGGGCCTTCCAGCCAGGCGCTGTCGAGCAGATCGGGCACCGAGCGGCCGTCGATGGTCGCGCGGTCCGTGTCGGGCACCATCGTCGAGGAGTGGTTGCCCCAGATGATGACGTTCTTGACCTGGGCCGGCGTGGCCTGGGCCCGCAGCGCGAGCTGGCCGACGGCGCGGTTGTGGTCCAGGCGCGTCATCGCGGTGAAGTTGGCGCGCGGGACGCGACGGGCCTGGGCCGCGGCGATGAGGCAGTTGGTGTTGCACGGGTTGCCGACGACCAGGACCTTCGCGTCCTCGGCGGCGACGGTGTCGATGGCCTGGCCCTGGCCGGTGAAGATCGGGCCGTTCACCCGGATGAGATCGGCGCGCTCCATCCCCGCCGAGCGCGGGCGCGAGCCGACCAGCAGCACGATGTCCGCTCCCTTGAAGGCGATCTTGGGATCGTCGGCGACCTCGACGCCGTGCAGCAGCGGGAAGGCGCTGTCGGTGAGCTCCATCGCGACGCCCTCGAGGGCGTTCATGGCGACGGGCAGCTCGAGGCCCTGGATGATGACCGGCTGGTCGGGGCCGAGCATCTCGCCGGAGGCGATGCGGAAGAGCAGGGAGTATCCGATCTGGCCGGCGGCGCCGGTCACTGCGATGCGCATGGGTCGAGTCATGGGTCTCTCCGAGACAGGTCCGAAAACGTCGCGCGCCGAATAGCAGATGGTCGCTCCCGCGTCCATGGACGCGTGTGTTTCCCTCCGAGGCCGTCCCCGGATCCCGCCGTGCGCCTCGCTCGGTCCGAAGACGGGGACACACCCTGCGAGTGCCCGGCCCGCTTGCCGCATGGGCGGTGGGCCGGTAGCCTCCGCCGACCCCCTCGGACGGAGCGCCCATGACCCGCAGCTATCGGATAGCCCCCGATCCGGACATCACCAGCTATCCGCCCGGCATCGGGTACATCATCGGCAACGAGGGTTGCGAGCGCTTCAGCTTCTACGGGATGCGCGCGATCCTCTACGTGTACGTGGTCGCGCTCTACCAGGCGATGCGCGAGATGGACCCGGAGATGGCCAAGATGGCCGCCACCGAGACGGTCCACCTCTTCAACGCCGCGGTCTACGCCCTGCCGATCATCGGGGCGGTGATCGCCGACCGCCTGCTGGGCAAGTACCAGACCATCCTCTGGCTCTCGATCGTCTACTGCCTCGGCCACCTGGCCCTGGCGGTCTTCGAGAGCCCGACCTGGCAGCTCGACATGTTCGGGCAGGTCTACGTGGACCCCGTCCACGGCCTCTACATCGGCCTGGGCCTCATCGCCGTCGGCTCCGGCGGCATCAAGCCCTGCGTGTCGGCCCACGTCGGCGACCAGTTCGGCCGCGGCAACTGGCACAAGCTCGAGAAGGTCTACAACGCCTTCTATTTCATCATCAACTTCGGCTCGGCCTTCGCCACCCTCTTCATCCCGCTGGTCCTGGGCGAGCGCATCGTCGACCCGGTCACCGGCATCCCCCACTTCTCCGGCAGCGCGAGCTGGGCCTTCGGCATCCCCGGCATCCTCATGGGGCTGGCGACCATCTTCTTCTGGGGCGGCCGCAAGGTCTTCGTCCACGTGCCGCCCTTCCCCGGTGGGCGCCTGGGCCTGCTCGACGTCACCGCGGGCAGCGCGCTCTTCATGGGCGTGTTCGGCTACCCGGTCTTCCTCCACGAGCTGACCACGCTGCCGGTGACCCTCGGCATCTGCGGCGGGCTGGTGCTGCTGTTCATCGTGCTCTTCGGCTACCGCCAGGGGCTGGCGCTGGACGACGGCTTCTTCAGCCAGACCATGCTCTCCATCTGGGCGCGCCTCAGCCCGTCCAAGCCGCTGCCGGGCGAGCCCCCGCCACCCGACGTGCCCGATCTCCGCGACCACTGGTTCTACGGCCCGGCCGCGCGCCGCTTCGGCAGCGCCGCCGCCGAGGGCCCCATCGCCGTCTGGCGCATCATCAGCGTCTTCTTCCTGGTCAGCGTCTTCTGGGCGCTCTTCGACCAGCACTCCTCGACCTGGATCGAGCAGGCCCGCCATCTCGACCGCAGGGTGGCCTTCGACCTCCCCGGCTGGCTCGCCGCCGGCTGCGGACTCGGCGCCCTGGTCGGCGTCGCCATCCTGCTCTCGGCCCGGCGCGGCAGCCGCGCGCGCGTGCTCGGCCTGCCCATCGGCCTGGCCATCGGCCTCGCCGGCGGCTACGCGGCCTACGCCTTCGGCCCGGCCTACGAGCTGCAGCCCTCCCAGATCCCCGCGGTCAACCCCTTCATGGTGATGATCCTCATCCCGCTCACCACCTTCGGTCTCTACCCGCTGCTGGGGCGCCTGGGCTTCGAGCCGCGCCCGCTACGCCGCATGACCCTGGGCATGCTCACCGCCGGCTTCGCCTTCGTGGCCGTCGCGCTGCTCCAGCTCCGCATCGACGCCCTCGCCGACGGCGCCGAGAAGCTCCACGTCGGCTGGCAGCTCATCCCCTACTTCATCATCACGCTGGCCGAGGTGATGGTCTCGATCACCGGCCTCGAGTTCGCCTACTCCCAGGCCCCCAAGACCATGAAGTCGGTCATCATGGGCTTCTGGCTGCTCAACGTGACCATCGGCAACCTGCTGGTCGCCCTCCTCGCGGGCTTCAAGGATCTGCCGCTGGTGAGCTTCTTCTTCGTGTTCGCCGGCCTGATGATGGCGGCGGCCCTGCTCTTCGGGCTGCGCGCGGCGTTCTACACCTACCGGGACTACACCCAGTAGCCGCCCATGCGCCTCGCCGCTTCCCGAGTCGTGAAGGCTGTCTCGGGCGCGTGGGCAGCTACGCGGGCCGCGTCGGCGGGCCGCGTCGGGGGGGAGGGGCCCTGCGGGCTCTGCCCGCGGGGAGGGGGGCGCGAGGCGTCCCCCTTCTCGACAGGCCGCCCTCAGCGACCCTCAGAGCAGGTCGGTGATCTTCTTGCGGGTGGCGGCGACCTCGGCCTCCTTGTAGCCCACCACCCGCTCACGCACGACGCCGTCCCGGTCGATGATGAAGCTGGTCGGCATCGCGCTGATGTCGAAGTCGCTCATCGTCCGCGCGCTGGGGTCCAGCGCCACGGTGAAGTTCGGCGCCAGCTCCTGGATGTACCGCTCGCCGTTGGCCGCCGTGCGGTCCACGTTGATGCCGACCACCTGGAAGCCCTTCGCCCCCCACTCGTCCTGCCACTGCTTGATCGCCGGCATCTGCTTCTTGCAGTTGCCGCACCACGACGCGAAGAAGGTCAGGTAGGTCACCTTGCCCTTGAAGCTCTGAGGCGACAGCTTGCTGCCGCTCGTGGTCTCCAGCACCAGGTCGTCGGGCACCTTGGCGCCGAGCGCCTTGGGCAGCGTCGGCTCGGCCACCTGCGCCGCCGTCGCCACCTCGCGGGTCTGCTCGTCCGAGCAGCAGCGGAAGCCGGTGGTGCTGTTCTTGTAGCCGGCGCCGAAGGTGGTCGTGACCCGGCGGCAGGTCCCGCCGCTGCCGCTTCGCCAGTCGCCGCCCATCATGGCCGAGGTCTCCGCCGTCGCGCCCACCCACTCGTACACGTTGCCGGTCAGGTCGTAGACGCCCTCCGGCGTGACGCACCCCGCGTTCGCGCCCGTGGCCCCCGGCGCGCCGTGCAGCTCGTCCTCCGAGTCGCGACAGGCGCCGACCTCGTAGAAGGCCCCGTAGGGATACATGCGCCCCTGCACCGCGCCGTCGGTGAAGCGCCCGTCGCCGTCCGGGTCGGTGGCCGCCTGCCCGATGCAGGCCGACACCCACTCCTCCTCGCTGCACAGCCGCTTGCCCGCCTTCTCGCACGCCGCCTTGGCCTCGTACCAGTTCACCATCGCCGGCTTGACCTGCGGCACGCTGACCGCCTTGCCCGAGCCGTCGATCGAGGCCTCGAACGCGTCGATCCAGAAGGCGCCCGCCTGCTTCTGGGCCTTCACCGAGCGCGGAGTGGCGTCGGTGACCGGCTGGGCCACCGGCGCCGCCAGCACGGGGTTCTCCAGCGCCTGCTGGATGTAGTAGTCCAGCACGTCGGTGGCGGTGGAGCCCGTGACCATGCGCCCGTTGATGTAGATGCGCGGCGTGCCGTTGATGCGCGCCCGAGCGGCGATGCGCACGTCGCGCTCGATGCGCTGCTTGGGGCGGTCCGACGCCCTGCACGCGTCGTAGGCGGCCAGGTCCAGGCCCAGCTTCTCGGCGTATCCGCGCAGCTCCTCATCGGAGAAGCGCTTCTGGTTCTGGTAGAGCAGGTCGTTCATCTCCCAGAACTTGCCCTGCTCCTGCGCACACGACGCCGCGAAGGCCGCGCGGCAGGCGCCCTCGTGCATGCGCTCGCCGCCCATGCGGTAGTTGCAGTCGCCGTTCATCGGGTAGTGCTTGAAGACGAAGCGCACCTTGTCCTTGTACTTCTCGTGGAGCGGGTGCTCCTGGGCGTGCACGAAGCGACAGAACCCGCACTCGAAGTCCTTGAAGGCGACGAAGGTCACCGGAGCGTCGACCGGCCCCAGGCTGTGCTCGTCGTCGGCCAGCGGCACGTCGAACCAGTCCAGGCCGTTCTCGGTCACCTTCGGCTTGGGGCGCGCCGCCGGCGGCCTGGCTGCGGCGGCCACCTTCGCAGGCGCGCCGGTGGTCTGCTGCGCCGCAGTGTCGGAGCCGGTCGCCGCGGCGGCGTCGGCCGGAGCCACCTCGGCTGGCACGGGCGCGGCCATCTGGCTGGCGATGAGGGCCTTGGCCGACTCCAGCATCTGGCTGCGCGCCTGCAGGAAGCCGAGCACGGTCAGCGCGCCCGCCACCACGAAGAAGATCGCCGCCGGCACCAGGGGGCGACGGAGGGCGCCGAGGCCCGAGAAGGCGAGGCTCACGCTGCCCAGTACCCCGCGGCGGCTGGCTGCGAAGGCCAGCACGGTGGTGCTGAGGTTCACCACGTACAGGCCGATGCAGTAGGGGCAGTAGAAGCCGATCTGCGTGTGGCTGACCCAGGCGAGGTAGGCGGAGTGCAGCACGGTGAGCACGCCGAGGCCGGCCAGATAGCTGGTGGCGGTGCCGGCGCGCGGCCCGCCGCGCAGGCCGAAGAAGGCCAGGAACGCCATCACCAGGTAGGTGGGGATGGCGTAGAGGGCCAGCGGCAGCCCGAAGATCTCCGAGGCCGGGTGGGTCTGCACCTGGTCGCAGTTCAGCTTGCCGCCGAAGTTGCAGGCGCTGACGAAGGTCGGGTCGTAGCCGAGCCGGAGCTTGACGTAGGTCAGGTACAGCGCGAGGCCGATGCCCCCGAAGAGGAGGAGCAGGGCGACGGCGAGGGGCCAGGGACGAACGGGGCGATCTTCGGGGAGCGATTCCATGTCGAGCGTCTCCGCGGATGGTCCTCGATGGCGGTGGCTTATACCGAAGGGCGGGGCTGCCTCCAAGCGGCCCGCCGCTCCATGCGCGAGGCAGGGAGCCTCGCGCGCTCAGGGGCTGCGCGACGCGGCGTACGGGTCGGCACCCAGGAACTCGGCGACGACCTCGTAGCCGCCCGGCCGTTGATCGGGCGGGACGGTGAAGGATGTGCGGAAGCGGCCGGCGGCGTCGAGCGCGGTGAGCGCGAGCAGCCCCAGCGCGCGGCCGCCGGGCCCGTCGACCAGGAGGAGCTGGACCGAGCCGATCGTCACCGGGTGGCCGTCGGCGTCGACGACGCGGCCGGAGCCCTCCAGCGGGTCGCCGCGGAAGACCAGCGACTCGGACAGCGTGAGGCTGGTCCGCGTGGCCAGCAGATCGTTGCGAGCCTCGCGGCGGGCGACCGGCGGCGGGAGGAGCGCGGCGCCGGCCAGGGGGTCGCCGGTGGTGGCGGAGCCGCTGGCGGGCGCGCGCTCACGCCGGCGAACCGGGGGCAGCCCCTCGATGGTGGAGGCGCCCGCCGAGGACTGGCCCTCGGCCAGCGCGCGCACGTAGGGCTCCGGGCGCTCGAAGGGGTCACGCCCGCGGGGACGATGGCGCAGCTTGTCCTCGGTGCCGCGGATGACCAGGCGCTCGGCGCCGCCACCGAGGTCGACCCGCAGCCAGCCGGCGTCGCGGCCGGGGATCCACACCTCGACGAAGACGTGGGCCTCGTTGAAGACGTAGCGCGCGGGGATCCCCAGGCCCTGCGCCGTCACGACGAAGGCGTAGGCGCGGTGCCGGCAGATGCCGCGCTTGCCGAGGGCCAGGTCGGTGTAGATGTCGTCGCTCTCCGGCGGCGGATCGCCGGGTTCGAAGTCGCGGAAGTGGCGCACCAGCGCGCCGACGAGGCGGTCGTAGGGCATCGAGGGGTCGAGGCCGAGGCGGGAGGCGACCGCGAGGGCGCGGCCGGCGTACTCGGACGGCAGGCGCGGCCGCAGCTCGCTGGGGACGTCGCGGACGGTGTGGCCGAGCGGCACGCTGCGGCCGAAGTAGCTCGAGGGGGCGTCGGTGAGGAAGATGAGTCGGAAGCGGCCGGGCACGGTGGTGCGCACGTAGAAGTTGCCGGCCTGGTCGCGCACGAAGGTCAGCGCGGTGCGGGGCGTGGTCTCGTAGGAGAGGATGCGCGCGGAGGGGGCCACCGAGGGCAGGGGGATGTCCTGGCCGGGGCGCCCGTCGACGAGCACCGATCCCCAGAACACCTCGCGGTCCGCGGAGCCGTGGTTGCCGACCGGGCGGACCACCTCGAGCCGGGGCGTGCCCAGGGCCAGGCTCCCGTCCGGCGAGACCACGTCCAGGGCGCGGTTGCGCTTGAAGGGGACCACCGAGGGATCGAAGACCGCGTGGTAGCCGAGGGTGCCCTCCTTCTCGGTGTCCCGGTCGGGGAGGGCGCGGCTCCCCAGGCCCTGTCGCGGGTCCATGCGCTCGCCGAAGGGGCTGACCTCGCCGGGGGCGGGGGCCACGCCCTCGGGGGGCGCGCCGTCGGGGGCGGCGCCGTCGGGGGGCGCGCCGGCGGCTGCTTCTGACCCATCCGGCATCTCTGGAGCGGTGGAGCCGTCCCGGGCGTAGATGACCTCGCCGGGCTCGGGCTGGGCGCCGGTCTCGGGCGCGGGGAGGGCCTGGCCGTCGCGCTGCAGCTCCTGGGGCAGGCCGCCGCCTCGGCGCGGGTCGTAGACGAAGACCGGCGGACCGCTGGCGCCGCCCGGTGGGGGGGGCAGGCGCCGATGGAGCACGCGGCCGTCCGGGGCCGTGGAGACGTCACCCTGCGCACGTGCGCCGACAGCCCAGCCGCAGAGGGTGGGAGCGAGGACGAGGAGCAGCAGTCTGCGGCGCGAACCGGTCACGGCGACCATGGTGGCGAGTCAGCGAACCCGTAGTCAACCGCGCGCGGGGCCCGCCTCTTCCCGCTTCGACGCGGGGTCCGCGACGTTGCATTCGCCGGCCACCGCGCTACCATGGACACATTCTTTCGGGTCGGTCAGCTCTGTAGTGCCGCGCATCCTCAGGGGATGTGCGTCACCCTTGCAGTTCCGCTCCGAGAGGCGCTGCGGGCTGGCCAGGTCATCGAGGTGGTCATCATGCCTGCGTTCAGTCCCCTGGAATTGTTGAGTCAACAGCCCGCGCCCGCCTCCGACGCGCAGGTGCCCGAGGGCGTGGCCACGAGCAAGGACCAGCTCGTCGCCGGCTTGCGCGGCATGGACTTCGCCCAGGGGGCCGAGGCGCTCGCGCCCGCGGCGCAGGCGCCGGCGCAGAGCCAGGCGCCCCAGCAGGCACCCGAGGCGGCGGCCCCCGCGGCGCCGACCCCCGAAGACGCCGCGGCCCCGCCGACGCTCCAGTCCGCGGTGCTCGCGGGGGTGCAGGCCTTCCAGGACGCGCTCAGCGGCAAGGCCTTCATGCGCCCCGGCTGCAGCGACCGCGCGGCTGTGGGCGTGCTGCAGGGCGTGCTGCAGCAGCTCGGCCACGACTGCGGCCTGGTCGACGGGCTGTGGGGCGGGCGCACCACCGGCGCCGTGAAGGGCTTCCAGTCGGCCCACGGGCTTGCACCGGACGCCATCATCGGGCCGCTGACCGCGGGGGCCCTCGACCAGACGGCGGGACAGACCCGCGGCGCCGGCCCATCGGGCGTCCTGGTGGGCCCCGACGGCGGCACCCCGTCGTCGCTGGGCTACAACGCTGACGAGGTGATGGAGTTCGACACCAGCGGCAACTACATCGGGACCAACACCTACGATCTGGACGCGAAGGCCAACGGCTGGGAGGACACCGACGGCCTGCCCTGGTCGCCCTTCCTGCTCTCGTGGGAACACGAGAAGATCCTCAAGCGGTGGAGCCAGGTCGACAAGACCAAGAGCACGCTCACCGACCGCACGCGCTGCCAGGCGCAGGTGGCCATGGCCGCCCGCATCGTCGCCGGGCCCGACACGCTGACCTCCTACGCGCGGGAGGTGAAGACCGAGCTCATCAACAACATGGTGATCCTCACGATGCAGGTGCGCATCGCCGACCCGGCCGGCACCGGCCCCGAGGCCAAGACCCTGGGTGAGCTGCCGACCCGGCTCGACACGGCGATCGAGCACATGGGCACCTTGACCTCGCGGCCGCTGGCCAGCTTCGAGGACCTGGACTGGATCGCCGAGGCAGCGCGCTGGGCCCTGGTGGGCCCGACGGCGGCCCAGCCCTCGCCCGCCGACGCCGCCAAGGCCCACGGCCTGGGTCTGGGCGCCTCGGACTTCACCGCGATGAGCCAGACCGTGACCAACCGCGCTCAGCTCCAGGGCCTGCTGCAGTCCCTGGTCCCCGGCGAGTCCTACAGCGTCGGCGTGGACCCCAACGACGTCCCCGCCGGCCAGCCCAGCGCGGCGACCCACTCGGTGACGCTCGGCAAGGACGGCTCGGGCAAGCTCTACCTCTACGATCCCTTCCCCAAGGTGGGCGACCAGTACATCGAGGTCAGCTTCGTCGACGAGGTGCGATTCTGGCCCTACTTCGAGAAGCAGAGCCCGCTCCAGCCGCGCCAGTTCAAGGAGACGGTCATCGACGCCAAGGCCAAGGCCTCGACACAGCCCGCCGGCGGCTCGGGCAAGAACCCCTGGGACATCCCCCCCGGCAGCCTCCCGGACTTCCCGGGGTTCGGCTTCGATCCCAACGATCCGTTGGGGCTTGGCCTCGGTCTCTCACATTAGATCGAGGCACCGCCAGCGGCGGCTGCGGACGCCGTGGGCGTCGTCGTTCGCTCGGGTCAGGCCTGCGACGGGCCTGGGGCCCGACTCGGCCTGCCCTCGCTCACTCCTAGCCCACGGCGCCCTCGCTCGCCGCTGACGGCGCCTCGGACGGGGCGGGATTGGCCCGCGTCGGGATCTCTCGACGGTGTCGGGGTCGGTGGCGGTCTCGGTGTCGGTGGCGGTCTCGGTCTCGGCCCCGGTGTCGGTCTCGGTGTCGGCCTCGGTCTCGGCCTCGGTCTCGGTGTCGGTGTCGGTGTCGGTCTCGGTCTCGGTCTCGGTCTCGGTCCCGGCCTCGGGCTCGGCCTCGGTGTCGGTGTCGGTCTCGGTGTCGGTCTCGGCCCCGGTGTCGGTGTCGGCCTCGGTCTCGGTCTCCGTCTCGGTCTCGGTCTCGGTGTCGGTCTCGGTCTCGGTCTCGGTCTCGGTCTCGGTGTCGGTCTCGGTGTCGGTGTCGGTCTCGGCCTCGGTCCCGGCCTCGGCCCCGGCCTCGGCCTCGGCCCCGGGCCTCGCCTTCGCCCGGTCGCTTGATTTCCTCGGCGGGTTGCTTCAGGCTGCCGCCCCCCGTTCATTCCTTCGAGGAGCTGCTGCCATGCGAATCGGCCGCATTGTCTTTGCGTTTGCGCTCGTCTCCGGGTTCGTCGTCGGGTGCGGGGAGTCCGGGTCCTCGGAACCGGCGGTTTCGGAGGAGGGTGGGGTCATCGTGGCGCCGGGCAAGGCGGACGACTTCCTCTCGCTGAGCGCGCGCGAGTACTACCTGACCGGGACGACGCGCATCGAGCTGCCGGCGAGCTGGGCCAGCAGGTCCGAGGCCGAGCGGCGCGCCGAGGTGCAGCGGCTCATCCCCTACAAGCAGGTGGTCATCGGCTGGTTCCTCAACAGCTACCTGGTCGACAAGGAAGAAGACGAGAGCTCCTACGGCGGTTTCGAGGCGCTGACCAAGAACGGCTCGTACGAGGACATGGACCTGCGCGCCGAGAGCGATCTGGTGTGGGCCTTCGACTTCCGCCAGGAGGTCGGCGGGCAGCGCGACCTGGTCGCCGCCATCCCCGACACGGTGGATCAGGGCGACGGGAGCTGGCGCTTCGGGTTGGCCGTCGGGAAGATCGGCATCGAGGAGATGCAGCGGCTGGACACGGACCGCGAGTGGTACCGCTCGGCGCCGTGGTCGAGCTTCGATCCGTCGAAGGTGGACGCGTCGAAGGTGGAGACCGTCGAGCTGACCATCCGGCCCGAGCCGGCCAGCGACGACGCCTGGCTCGAGCAGGAGCGCCTCTTCGAGGACGGCACGCTCACCGTCGGCATCCACTTCGGCTGGGACTACCACAACGCCTACCACGAGAAGCACTCGAAGCAGGTCTACGACTGGCTGCTCGCGCGGGGCTTCAAGTCGCCGGTGGCCCGCTGGGAGGACCTGCGCCACGACGCCGGGCCCCTCAGGGGCACCGCGCGCTACCACGGCCGCGAGATCGCCGTGGAGATCTCGCTGTTCTGGGGCCGCGCCGGCGACGCCACGGACCCGGACACGGCGTCGGGCGGCAGGCAGCTCGAGGCCGACATGCTCACCAGCCTGGCCACCCGCGAGGTGGTCATCTTCAACGGCCACTCGGGCCCCTTCTACGGCTTCGCGCTGGCCAACTGGCGCATGACCAGCGAGGGCGACCTGGACGACAGCGAGCTGGCCATGGTGCCGCTGAACGAGGGCAACTATCAGCTCATCGTCGCCGAGGGCTGCGACACCTACGCGCTGGGCCAGGCCTTCTACGACAACCCGTCGAAGCCCGGCCTCGAGGATCTGGACATCATCACGACCACCAGCTTCTCGAACGCGTCGTCGCCGGCCACCGTCACCGACCTGCTGACCCGCCTCATCGGCACCAAGGGCTCGGAGGTCCGGCCGAGCCGGTTCAGCGAGCTGCTGCGCGACCTGGACGGCAACTCGAGCTGGTTCACGACCATGTACGGCGTGCACGGCATCGACGACGACCCGACCACCCACCCCTGGGCCGACCTGAGCAAGGCCTGCGCGCCCTGCAAGTCGAACGCCACCTGCGGCGACGGCATGCGCTGCGTCGCGATGGCCGACGGCGTCAAGGGCTGCGCGGCCGAGTGCACGGCGAGCCTGGGCTGCGGCCAGGGCTACGAGTGCCGCAACGTGCAGGTCAGCGGCTACCTGAGCTCGCAGGTGTGCGCGCCGCTGTCGCTGTCCTGCAGCCGCACGGTCGACGAGAGCGTCGTCCTGCTCAACGAGGTGCTGCCGGCGCCGAAGTCGGACCACAACGGCGACGGCGTCGCGAGTGGCGTTCAGGACGAGTACATCGAGCTGGTCAACCACAGCGCGGTGGCCGTGGATCTCGCCGGCTGGTCGCTGTCGGACGCGGTCGGCGTCCGCCACGTCTTCCCCGCCGGCACGCTGGTGGCGCCGGGCGGCGCGGTGCTGGTCTTCGGCGGCGGCGCGCCCGAGCTGGTGCCCGGGACCACGCTGGTACAGACCGCGTCGACGGGCGCCCTGGGCCTCAACAACGGCGGCGACCACGTGCGGCTCTCCGACATCGACGGCAACGCGGTCGACGACGTCGCGTACGGTGCGGGCACGACCGCCGACACCTCGGTGCAGCGGCGCGCCGACGGCGGGCGCGAGGCGGACTGGCTCGAGGGCAGCGCGGCCACGCCGGGCGTGGCGCACGACGGCGAGCTCTATTAGGAAGGGGGGGCGCCTCGCGCCCCTCCCGCCGGCGCCGGTGCCTTCTCCGCGCTCGCCTTGTCTGCTATCAGGATCGGGCCGACCCCGAGAGCCTCGGCGTCGGGATCGGCGCGCGGGGCTGCCGTCGGCGACTCCCCAGCGACCACGGCCTCCGGGTGGGCGTGCCAGACCGACTCACAATCACGCGCCCGGCCGCCCGCTTCGTCGCCGCCTCCCTCGCCGCCATCGCGCTGACGGCCTGCGGCGAGCCTCCCCGCGGGGCGCACAGCTCGGAGCGCATGGTGCCGGTCGAGGTGGCGCCGATCCGGCGAGGCGCCATCGAGGCGCACCGCACCTTCAGCGGCACCCTCGAGGCCTTCGCGCGCTTCGACGTGGCGCCGAAGATCGGCGGACGGGTCGCCGAGGTGCGGGTCGACATCGGGGACACGGTCGCGCAGGGCAGCGTCGTGGTGACCCTGGACGACGATGAGGCGGAGCAGGCGCTGGCGCTGGCGGAGGCGCGGCTGAAGGTGGCGCGCGCGGCGGTGGCGGGGGCATCGAGCACCTGGAAGGGCACCGGCCGCGAGCTGGAGCGCGAGCGGAGGCTCCAGGCGGGCGGGGTCAGCTCCGACGCGCAGCTCGACGCGGCGCGGACGCGGCGTCAGGTGGCCGACGCGGACAAGCAGATGGCCCGCGCCGAGGTCAGCCAGGCGGAGGCCGAGCGCGAGGTGGCGAAGATCCGCCTCGAGTACACGAAGGTCCGGGCGAGCTGGGCCGAGGGCGACGACGAGCGGGTCGTGGCCGCGCGGCATGTGGACCCCGGCGACACGGTGGCCGCCAACGCGCCGCTTCTGACCATCGTCGAGCGGGATCCGCTGGTGGCCGTCATCTCGGTGACCGAGCGCGACTACGCCGAGCTGCGCGTGGGGCAGGTCGCGACCCTCACCAGCGAGGCGGCGCCCGGCCGCAGCTTCCCGGCGACGGTGGCTCGGGTGGCGCCGGCCTTCAGCGAGCGGTCGCGCCAGGCGCGCGTGGAGCTTCGGGTCGAGAACGCGGAGCGCCTGCTGGCGCCGGGGGCCTTCGCGCGGGTGACCGTGGCGCTGGAGCGGGCCGAGGACGCGCTGCTGGTCCCCGAGGCGGCGCTCACCCGGCGCCATGGCGAGGACGGGGTCTTCGTGGTGCAGGACGACCTGGTCGCGGCGTGGCGCCCGGTGCGCGTCGGGATCCGCGACCAGGACCTGGTGCAGGTCGAGGGCGAGGGGCTGAGCGGGCGGGTGGTGACCCTGGGGCAGCAGCTCCTCGACGAGGGCGTGCGGGTGACGATCCCGGAGGCGGCGGGGACCGCGGTCGAAGCGGCGCCGGCGGGCGGATGAAGCTCCCGGGCTTCAGTGTCAGGCGGCCGATCTTCACCACGATGGTCACCCTGATGGTCGTGATCCTGGGCGCCGCGTCGCTGACGAAGCTGCGCATCGACCTGCTGCCCGACGTGGAGCGGCCGACGCTCAGCATCCGCACCTCCTACGAGGGCGCCAGCCCCGAGGTGATGGAGCAGCAGGTCACGCAGATCATCGAGGAGGTCGCCGCGACCGTCCCCAACGTCGAGGAGCTGGTCTCCGAGTCGTCGGAGGGCGACAGCCGCGTCAGTGTCACCTTCGGCTGGGGGACCGACCTGGACACGGCCGCGGTGGAGCTCCAGACCCGGCTGGACAACGAGATCAACGAGCTGCCCGAGGACGTCGTCCGGCCGCGGGTGGCCAAGTTCGACATCAACAGCTTCCCGGTGGTGCTGCTGGGGATCGCCAGCGAGTTGGACCCCGTCGAGCTGACCACCCTCATCGAGGACCAGGTCCGCTACCGCTTCGGCCGGGTGCCCGGCGTGGCGCAGGTCGACGTCTGGGGCGGCTTCACCCGCGAGCTGCGCATCGAGCTGGATCCGGACCGCCTGCGCGCCCTCGACCTGCCCATCGACCAGATCCTGCAAGGCGTGCGCGACGCCAACCTGGACCTGCCGGCCGGCCGCATCGAGCGCGGCCGGTACGAGGTCACCCTGCGCGCGCCGGCGTACTTCGAGAGCCTCGACGCCATCCGCCACACCGTCGTGGCCCGGCGCGACGGCGCGGCGGTGACCGTCGAGCAGATCGGCAAGGTGGTGGACACCTACGAGAAGCCGACGCGCATCATCCGCATCAACCAGCGCCCCGGCGTACGCGTGGCGATCCGCAAGGAGGCGAACGCCAACACCGTGCAGGTCTCCCAGGCGGTGCTCGCCGAGATCGACGCCATCAACCGCGCCCTGCCGCAGATCCACGTCGTCGCGGTCCTGAACCAGGGCAACTTCATCGAGCGCTCCATCGCCAACGTCGCTCGCTCGGTGCTCTACGGCGGCGCGCTGGCCGTGCTGGTGCTGCTCTTCTTCCTGCGAAACATCCGCAGCACCGTGGTCATCGCGCTGGCCATCCCCATCTCGCTCATCGCCACCTTCGCGCTGATGTACGGCGGCGGCATGACCATCAACCTGATGACCCTGGGCGGCCTGGCCTTGGGCGTCGGGATGATGGTCGACAACTCCATCGTGGTGCTCGAGAACATCTATCGGCGCCGCGACGAGGAGCACGAGGACCCCGTGCCGGCCGCCATCGCCGGCACCAGCGAGGTGGGGCCGGCCATCGTCGCCAGCACCCTGACCACGCTGGTCATCTTCCTGCCGCTGGTCTTCGTGCAGGGGGTGTCGGGGCTCCTGTTCAAGGAGCTGGCCTACGTCATCGTGTTCGCGCTGGTCTGCTCGCTCTTCGTGTCGCTGAGCGTGGTGCCGATGCTGGCCTCGCGCCTGGTGCGCACCCGCGACGACGCCGGGGCGCCGGGGGGCGCGCGCTGGGTGCGGGCGCTGGCGAGGCGGGCGGCCGGGGCGACCGAGGCGTTGGACCGCGGCTACGCCCGGACCCTCGGGCTGGCGCTGCGGCACCGGGGGATGACGGCGCTGTCGGCGGCTGCGCTGCTGGCGGTGAGCCTGGTGGTGCTGCTGCCGCGGCTGGGCACCGAGTTCATGCCGCCCAGCGACGAGGGCGAGGTCTCGGTCACCGGGGAGATGGAGGTGGGCACGCGTCTGGACCTGCTGGACGAGCAGACCCGCGCCATGGAGGCCATCGTCTATCCCGCCGTGCCCGAGGCCGTCGCCTCGGTGGTGAGCGTGCGCGAGAACGCCGGCGAGCTGCGCATGTCGCTGCTCCCCGCGGGCGAGCGGGAGCGCAGCAACACCGAGATCGCCAAGGACCTGCGCAAGCGGCTCGAGGGCAAGGTGCCGGGGATGACCTTCCGGACGCGGGCGCCCCAGGGGCAGTTCCTGCTCGAGCGGCTGCTGGGCGGCAGCGAGGGGCTGATCATCGAGGTGCGCGGCTACGAGCTGGAGGTGCTCGAGGGGCTGGCGGCGCAGGTGGCCGAGGCCATCGCGGACGTGCCGGGGATCACCGACGTGGACGTGAGCCGCGACGACGGCATGCCCCAGGAGCGGGTCGAGGTGAACCGCGCCAAGGCGGCGGACCTGGGGCTGAGCGTCCGGCAGATCGCCGAGGCGCTGGAGACGCTGGTCGCCGGGCGCCAGGCGGGCGAGTACCGGGCGGCGGGCAACTCGTATCGCATCCTGGTGCAGCTCGCGGCCGCCGAGAAGCGCTCGCTGGGCGAGATCCTGGACCTGACGCTGACTGCGGGGACCGGCGAGCAGGTGGCGCTGCGCAACCTCGTCTCGACCACCGAGGACCGCGGGCCCCTGGAGATCCAGCGCAAGGACCAGCAGCGCACCATCACCGTGGAGGCGAACTTCGCCGACCGCGACATGGGCTCGGTGGCCGCCGACGTCGACCAGCGCCTGGCGGGCATCGCGCGGCCGATGGGCTACGACCTGTACGTGGCCGGCAACGTCGAGGAGCAGCACAAGTCCTCACGCGAGCTCCTGCTCTCGATGCTGCTGGCGCTCCTGCTGGTCTACATGGTGATGGCGTGTCAGTACGAGTCGCTGCGGGACCCGCTGGTGGTGATGCTCTCGGTGCCCGTGGCCGCGGTGGGCGTGCTGCTGACGCTGTACCTGACCGACACGACGCTCAACGTGCAGTCCTACATCGGCTGCATCATGTTGGGCGGCATCGTGGTCAACAACGCCATCCTGCTGGTGGATCAGGCGGGGCAGCTCCGCGAGGGCGGCATGCTCAGCCGCGACGCCATGATGGAGGCGGGGCGCCGGCGTCTGCGCCCCATCCTGATGACCACGTCGACGACGGTGCTGGGGCTGTTGCCGCTGGCGCTGGGGATCGGTGAGGGCGCCGACGCCCAGGCGCCGCTGGCCCGCGCGGTGGTCGGCGGGCTGACGGCGTCCACGCTGATCACCCTGCTGCTCATCCCGGCGATCTACACGCTGGTGCACCCCGACAAGGCCACGGCGGCCGCCGAGACGTGATCCCGCGAGCCTGAGCGGCGAAGGCAGGCCGCGTCAGCCCGCGCGGCGGCGCCCCAGCTCGGCCAGCGCCGCGTGCGCCCCGCCCAACGCCAGCTCGTGCCGCTTGGCCCGCAGGGTGTAGCGATGGAGCGGGTAGTCCTTGTCGAAGCCCATGCCGCCGTGGATGTGCTGGGCGGCGGCGGTGACCCGGTGCCCGCCCTCGGCGGCCCAGTAGCGGGCGATGGCCAGCTCGCGGGTGGCGTCGAGCCCTTGGGAGAGCCGCCAGGCCGCCTGCCAGGTGGTCAGGCGCATCGCCTCCACGTCGATCCAGGCGTCGCCGGTGCGCTGGCTGACCGCCTGGAAGGTCGCGATGGGGCGGTCGAACTGGCGCCGCTCGGTGGCGTAGCGCGCGGTCATCACCAGCGCCTCGGAGGCCAGCCCGAGCTGGAACGCGCACGTCGCGGCGGCCACCCGGGCCTGGACCCACGCGAGCGCCGCCGCGCCGGCGTCCGGATCGCCCAGCACGTCCTCGGCCGGCACGCGCGCACCCTGGAGGCTCAGGTCCCAGAGCGGCTCGCCGTCGGTCGCCTGTTCCTGGGTCAGCGCCACCCGCCGCGCGGCGGGGTCGACCAGGAAGAGCCCCACCGCGCCCGGGCCCGTGGTCGCCGAGACCAGCACCCGGTGGGCGTCGCGCAGCGCCGGCGCGGCCAGCTTCTCGCCCTCCAGGCGCCAGGCGTCGCCGTCGCGCACCGCCGTCGCCGTCGGCGCCATCCCTGGCTCGGCGGCCAGCTCGGCCAGGGCCGCGGCCAGAAGGCGCTCGCCGCGCACCACCGGGGGCAGGAGCCGCGCCCGCTGCTCGGCGGTGCCGAAGCGGTCGATGGCCATCGCCCCGGCCACCAGCGTGGGGATGAGGGGCGCGCGCACCACCCGGCGCCCGGCCTGCTCGAGCAGCAGGCACAGGGCCATGAACCCGAAGTCGCTGCCGCCCACGTCCTCGCGCAGGGCCACGCCGAGCAGCTCGGCCTTGGCCAGCGCCTGCCACAGCTCGGGGTCCCTCGCCTCGCCCCGCGCCTCGACCGCGCGCAGCCGCTCCGGCGTCGCCAGGTCCTTGAAGATGGCCTTCGCCAGATCCTGGACGGCCCGCTCCTCCTCGTTGAATCGGAAGTCCACCGGCGCCCCCTAGCGGTCGGCCCGCGGCATGCGCAGCCCGGCCATGGAGATGATGTCGCGCTGCACCTCGTTGGTGCCGCCGCCGAAGGTCAGCACCAGGTACGAGCGGTAGTAGCGCTCGAGCCGCCCGCCCAGGACCGCCCCCGGTGAGCCGGCCTTGAGCTGGCCCGCCTCGCCGGTCACCTCGAGCAGCGCGCGATAGGCCTCGACGTAGAGCTCGCTCCCGTAGACCTTGACCGCGCTGGCCTCGGCCGGGTGCAGCTCGCCGTGCACCTCCAGGTTCCAGGCCTGGCGCCAGTTCATCAGCTTCAGGACCTCGAGGCGGGCCTCGACCTTGGCCAGCACCTGCTGGACCCAGGGGCGGCTGAGCACGGTCTGGCCGTCGCCGGCGCGGGTCTCGCGCGCCCAGGCGGTGGTCTCCTCGAGCATGCGGGCCAGCGGCCCCACCGGAAAGAGCGCCACCCGCTCGTGGTTGAGCTGGTTGGTGATCAGCGTCCAGCCGCCGTGCTCGATGCCCACCAGGCGGTCCGCCGGGACGCGCACGTCCTCGTAGTAGGTGGCGCTGGTGAGGTTGTCGCCCATGGTGTGGATGGGCGACATCGCCACGCCGGGGGCGCGGGCGTCCACGATGAGGATGGAGATGCCCTTGTGCTTGGGCGCGTTCGGCTCGGTGCGCGCCGCCAGCCAGATGTAGTCGGCCACCGTGGCCAGGCTGGTGTAGATCTTCTGGCCGTTGACGACGTAGTGGTCGCCCTGGCGCACGGCCGTGGTCTTCAGCGAGGCCAGGTCGGTGCCGGCGCCCGGCTCGGTGTAGCCGATGGCGAAGTGCAGCTCGCCCCGCAGGATGCGAGGCAGGAACTCGCGCTTCTGCTCGTCGGTGCCGTACTTCATCAGCGTGGGGCCGACGGTGTTCAGCGTCAGGAAGGGGATCGGGAAGCCGGCGCGCTGGATCTCGTCGAAGAAGATGAACTGCTCGACCGGCGAGCGCTCCTGACCGCCGTACTCCTTGGGCCAGCCCAGCCCCAGCCAGCCGTCGGCGCCGAGCTGCCGCATGGCCCGGTGATACTCGGGCCCGCCGCTCTCGGTCTCGGTCAGCTCGGCCCGCAGCGCGTCGGTCATCATCGCGTCGAAGTACCGGCGCAGCTCGTCGCGCAGCGCCAGGTGCGCCTCGGTCAGGTCCAGATGCATCAGGCCTCCCCGGCTTCCAGCGCCATGGCGCGGTCCTTGGCCCAGCGGTAGTCGGGCTTGCCGCTCGGCTGCCGCGCGATGGTCTCCACCACGTGGAAGGCGCGCGGCACCTTGTAGCCGGCGACCTTCTTGCGGCAGTGGGTCTCCAGGGACTTCGCGGTCAGCCGCTTGCCCTCGCGCGCCGTCACCAGCGCGGTGACCCGGTTGCCCCAGCGCTCGTCGGGGACCCCGACCACCACCGCGTCGTACACGCCGGCGTGGGCCTTGAGCGCCTCCTCGACCTCCTCGGGGAACACCTTCTCGCCGCCCGAGTTGATGCACACCGACCCGCGCCCCAGCACCGTGATGAGCCCGTCGGCCTCGACGGTCGCCATGTCGCCGGGCACCACCCAGCGCTCGCCGTCGATGACCACGAAGGTGGCCGCCGTCTTGGCCTCGTCCTTGTAGTAGCCCAGCGGCAGGTAGCCGCGGCGCGCCAGCCGCCCCACCAGGCCCGAGCCGGCCGCGATGGGGCGCAGCGCCTCGTCGAGCACGGCGTTGCTGGCGTCCATGGCGAAGCGCATCCGCGTGCCGTCGTCGCTCTGGACCGCGGTGCCCTGGTGCCCGGTCTCCGACGCGCCGAAGTTGTTGAGGATCATGGCGTTCGGCAGGTGCTTCTCCAGGATGTCCTGCACCGACTTCGAGAGCACGGCGCCGCCCGAGGCCATCGCCAGCACGCTGTCCATGGCGTAGCGGCCGGGCTCGGCCTCCAGGATGTCGGCGATGGGCCGCGCCATGGCGTCGCCCACCAGCAGCAGTGTGTGCACCTGCTCGGCCTCGATGAGCTCGAGGACGTGCCGCGGCCGGAAGGTCTTGCCCGGCGAGATGACCGCCTTTCCGCCCGAGAAGAGTGCTATCCACGCGCCCCACTGCGCCGCGCCGTGGATGAAGGCCGCCGCCGGGAGCACGGTCAGGGTCGTGTCGCCGGCGCGCGCGATCTCGGCCAGCTCCTCGGGCCGGGTGATCGGCTCGCCGCCCGGTCGCCCGCCCTGCAGCCCGGCGAAGAACACGTCCTCGTGTCGCCACATCACCCCGCGCGGCATCCCGGTGGTGCCACCGGTGTAGACCACGTAGATGTCGTCAGACGAGCGCGGGCCGAAGTCCCGCTCCGGCGAGCTGACCAGCATCGCCCGCTCGTAGTCCACCGAGCCCAGGTCGTCCGCGTCCTCGCCGCTGTCGTCGTCGACCACCAGCAGCGCCTTCATCGGCGCCACGCGGCCCAGCACCTCGCGCACCACCGGAGTCAGCTCACGCTGGTGCACCAGGGCCGCCAGGTCGGCGTTGTCGAAGAGGTAGGCCAGCTCGTCGGCCACGTAGCGGTAGTTGATGTTGATGGGGACCGCGCGGATCTTGAACGCGGCCAGCATCGTCTCGACGTACTCGTCGCAGTTGTAGAGGTGGACGCCCACGTGGTCGCCGGGGCCCACGCCGCGGCCCTGCAGCCAGTGGGCGAGCTGGTTGGCGCGGGCGTCCAGCTCGGCGAAGGTGCGGCGCCACTCGCCGCACACCAGCGCCGTGGCGTCGGGCACCGCGTCGGCCACCGACTCGTAGAGGTCGGCGATGTTGTAGGTGAGCGTCTTGTCGGTCACGGCCTCTCCTCGCTGACGATCCACATGGCGAAGAACTGCGAGCCGCCGCCATAGGCGTGGCCCAGCGCGTTGCGGGCACCGTCCACCTGGTGCTCGCCGGCCATCCCGCGCACCTGCAGCGCGGCCTCGGCGAAGCGCAGCATCCCTGAAGCGCCGATAGGGTTGGACGAGAGCACGCCGCCCGAGGCGTTGACCGGGAAGCGCCCGCCCAGGGCCGTCGCGCCCTCGTCGGTCATGCGCCAGCCCTGGCCCTCGTCGGCGAGGCCGAGGTTCTCGAGCCACATGGGCTCGAACCAGGAGAAGGGCACGTAGATCTCGGCGGTGTCGAGCTGGCGGCGCGGGTCGTCGATGCCCGCCTCCCGGTAGAGCGCCTGGGCACAGTCCTGGCCGGCCCGCGGGTTCACCGCGTCGCGCCCGGCGAACATGGTCGGCTCGCTGCGCATCGCCGTGCCGCGCACCCAGGCGGGCCGCGCAGCACCCCGGGCCGCGCGCTCGCTGGCCAGCACCATCGCGCAGGCGCCGTCCGACGAGGGGCAGGTCTCCAGGTAGCGGATCGGGTCCCAGAGCATGGGCGAGGCCTCGACCATCGCCCGGTCGATGCCCTCCATGTGCAGGTGCGCGTAGGGGTTGCGCAGCGCGTGGAGGCGGTCCTTCACGGCGACCTCCACCCCGATGTGCGGCGGCGCGCCCGCGCGCTGGATGTAGCTGCGCACCAGCGGCGCGAAGTAGCCGCCGGCGCCGGCCACCAGGGTCGGCTGGAAGGGGATGCGCGGCGAGAGCGCCCACATGGCGTCGCTCTCCGACTGCTTCTCGAAGGCCACGGTCAGCACGCGCTCGTGGACCCCGGCCTGGATCAGGTGGGCCGCCACGATGGCCGTGGAGCCGCCGACCGAGCCGGCGGTGTGCACCCGCATCATGGGCTTGCCCGCCGCGCCCAGCGCCGACGCCAGGAAGAGCTCGGGCATCACGACGCCCTCGAAGGTGTCGGGTGCTTTGCCCAGCACCACCGCGTCGATGTCGGCGAAGGTGAGCCCGGCGTCGTCGAGGGCGCGCAGCGCCGCCTCGCGCACCAGCCCCGGGATGGAGACGTCCTTTCGGCGAGAGGCGTGCCGGGTCTGGCCGACGCCGATGACCGCGCAGGGCTCTCTGCTCATCGTGCCTCCAGCACGCAGACCAGGTTCTGCTGCAGACAGGGGCCGCTGGTGGCGTGGGCCAGCGCGCGTCCGGCGCGGCCGTCGTGGATGCGCAGCGCGGCCTCGCCGACCCGCGTGAGGCCGGCGACCATCATGGGGTTGGCCGCCAGGGCGCCGCCCGAGGGGTTGATGGCGACCTGGGGGCCGAGCCCCATCGCCTCGCGCAGGATCAGCTCCTGGGGCGAAAAGGGCGCGTGCAGCTCGGCCAGGTCCAGCGGGGCGCGGTGGGCGCCGGCGCGTTCGGCGGCGAGCTTCGCGGAGGGCGCGCGGGTGAGGTCGCGCGAGCCGAGGTCCTGGGGGTCGATGCGGTGGTCGACGCCGGCCACCCAGGCGGGGGCCCTGCCGCGGGCGCTCGCGATGGCGCGGGCGCGCTCGCCGGTCGCCAGCACCATCGCGCAGGCGCCGTCGGAGATGGGCGGGCAGTCGTGGACGCGCAGCGGCGGGCGCAGGCAGGCGGCGCCGAGCAGGGCCTCGACGTCGGCGCTCTGGCGGAGCTGGGCGTTCGGGTTGCCCTCGGCCGCGCGGCGGCTGCGGCAGGCGACCTCGGCGAAGTCACGCTCGGTGGCGCGGCCGCCGTCCAGCAGCGCGCGGGCCTGGAGCGCGGCCAGGCTGATGGCGTCGGGGAAGAGCGGCGCCACCGTGTAGGGATCGAGCTGCTGGCTCAGGATGATGGGCAGCGATCCCAGCGACGAGCGGCCGAAGGCGTACACCAGCGCCGTGTCGACGTCGCCGTGCTGCAGGCGCACCCAGGCCTCGTAGAAGGCGAAGGCGCCGTCCATCTCGACGTGGGACTCGCAGAGCGGCGGCCAGGCGCCCACGGCGTCGAGCGCCGTCACGAAGGAGAAGGGCCGGCCGATGAGGTAGTCGCAGGAGCCGGAGCACACGAAGCCCAGCTCGGACGCGCGCAGGCCGGCGTCCTCGAGGGCCTGCTGGATGACCGGCTGCACCAGCTCGACCTCGTCGCCGACGGCGTTGCGCACCGAGGGGCGCTGGGCGAAGGCCACGATGGCGACGTCGACCATCAGACGTGCTCCGCGTAGGAGGCCGGGTCGGCGTCGGGCTCGCCCGAGGGCCGGAAGCAGCGGATCGAGTCCAGGGTGGGCCCCAGGGTGTCGGCCCACTCGGCCTCGACGCGCATGCCCATGCGGATCTGGTCGGCGGGCAGGCCCTGGATGAGGAAGTAGAAGGGCAGGTCGGCGCCGTCGAGCAGCACCGAGGCCGTGACGTAGGGCAGCTCGAGCACCTGCCCCTCGTAGGGGACGTTGGTCACGCACCAGGTGGTGATGGTGCCGCGCGGCTGGACCTCGACGTCCTCGGCGGTCATCACGCCGCAGCGGGGGCAGGTGCCGCGCGGGGGCAGGTAGACCTTGCGGCACTCGGGACAGCGGCGCCCCAGCAGGTGGCCGCGGCTCATCGCGCGCAGGAAGCGCGACTGCTCGCGGCCGGCGGCGATGGTGTAGTCCAGGCGCACCGGGCAGTCGATCCGCATGACGGGGGAGAGGGGCGGGTCGAATTCCAGCGCGGGACCAGCGGGCGTCGGCGGGATGCTCATGAGGCCTCCACCGGGTCGAAGCAGACGATGTCGGTGATGGCGCCGCGGGGCTCGGCGGCGAAGCGGGCGCGCACGCGCATCCCGGTCGCCATGCGCTCCGGGCTGCCGGCGTCCACGGCGTGCAGCATGGCCGTGTCGGCGCCGTCCAGGCGGATCAGCGCCCACCCGAAGGCGCGCGAGAGCGGGGCGCTCTCAGCCGGCGCGTCCACCCAGGTCCAGGTGGTGACGGTGCCGGCGGTGCCGACCTCGATGAGGGCCTCGACGGCCTCGCCCGTGTCCGGGTCGTACTCGGCCGGCGGCACCAGCACGCGCCCCGTCGCGGTGCGCGCGCCCAGCACGCGCCCCGCCATCAGGCCGGCGAAGAAGTGTCCCAGCACCGGGCCGGTCGAGCGCGTGTACGTGTACTGCAGCGCGTAGGGCGCCTTCAGCACCTCGGAGTCGTCGGGCGTCGCCATGCTCAGCTCGCCTTCTTCGGCGCCAGCGGCCCGTACTTGAACCAGACCACGGCCTCCTCGATGGCCTCCTCGATGGGCCGCGGCTCGTAGCCCAGCTCGCGCCGGGCCTTGTCCACCGAGCAATAGAGGAAGCGCCCCCCGGCGAAGCGCAGGCCCTTGTCGACCAGCAGCGGCGTCTTGTGGGTGATGTGGTCGGAGATCCACTCGTTGACGCGACCCAGACGCGCCAGCGGCTCGACCGGGACCTCGAAGCGCGGCGGCTTCTGCCCGGCGACCTGGCACACCATCGCCCCGAACTCCTTGTAGGTCATGTTGACGTTGCCGAGGATGTAGCGCTCGCCGGGGCGACCGCGTCGGGCCGCCAGCCACGCCCCGCGCGCGACGTCACCCACGTGCACCGCGTTGATGCCGCCGGCCATGACCACCGGGCTCTGCCCGTAGGCGAAGCGCTGCACCAGGATGCCGGTGGGGGTGGGCGCGATGTCGCCGCCGCCGAAGGGGAAGGACGGGTTCACGACGACCACCGGGAGGCCGCGCAGGTTGAACTTCAGCGCCTCCAGCTCGCTCATGTACTTGCTGAGCACGTAGTGGTCGGCGGTGGCCCAGTGGTTGAAGGCCGTCGTCTCGTCGGCGACGTCGCGGCCCTCGGCCAGCCCCACGGTCGCGAAGGACGAGCAGTGCACGAAGCGCCCGACGCCGGCCGCCAGCGCGGCCTCCAGCAGGTGCAGCGTCCCCTCGACGTTGACCCGGTACATCAGCGCCGGGTCGGGCAGCCACATCGCGTAGATGGCCGCGAAGTGCAACACCGTGTCCACGCCCTCGAGCGCCCGGCGCAGCGACGCCGGGTCGAGCAGATCGCCCGGCACCTGCTCGACGTCCAGGCCGTCCAGGTTGCTCAGCGGCACGCCGGCCTGCACCAGCGCCCGCACGCGCACGCCCTCGGCCAGCAGCTCCTTGACCACGTGGGAGCCGATGAAGCCCGAGGCGCCCGTCACCAGCGCCACCCGCGGCTGCCACTCGCCGGCCGCCTGGGCGGCCTTGCCCACCGTCGCCAGGGGCTTGCCGCGGGGCTTCGGCGTGGTCTTGGGTCGGGTCGCCTTGGCCGCCGGCTTCGTCGCGGCGCGCGCGGGCGGCCCCGGCGGCAGCAGCTCCTCCATCTTGCGGGCCATCCTGATGCTGCCCGACACCTTCATCTTCCGCGTGAACACCGCCTTGGCGCCGGCCATCTTGCCGTTGAGCACCAGGAGGTAGTCCGGGGCAGCGATGCTGATGGTCACCGTGGGCTCGGGGTGCGTGCCCTCGGCCACCTGCAGCGCGCCGTCGCGGACGATCGCGTGCCAGGCACCGCCGCCCGACCCGCTGACCAGCCACTGGAACACCGCGTCGACCCCGGCGGCCTTGTCGGCCCGGAAACGCTGGTCCAGCGTGTCGAAGTAGGCCTTGACTGTGCGGACCGCGTCGGCCACCGTGTCCTCCGGGGTGAAACACGTTCTAGTGTAACGTGTTCTACACCGCCCCCCGCCGCCGCGCAACCCGGGAGCAACGCCATGGCCGTCGTGGAGCCCATCGCCAGCAAGGCCGGAGGCCGCCGTCGCCTCCAGGTGAAGAGCCCCGTCGATCTCGCGCCCCTCGGCGAGTTCGACGTCGCCAACGCCGAGGACGTCGCCAAGGCGCTGACCCGCGCGCGGAAGGCGCAGAGCCGCTGGGCGCTGACCTCGCTCAAGGACCGCGCGGCGATGATGGACCGCCTCCTCGGCGTGCTGCTGGCCCGCCAGGACGCCATCGTGGCCCGGGTGATGGGCGAGACGGGCCGCTCGCGGATGGAGACCTTCTTCATGGAGATCTTCGCCGCCTGCGACACGGTGAACTTCCACGCCCGCCGGGGCCCGAAGATCCTCGCCGACCAGAGCGTGGGCCTCCACCTGCTGCGGATGAAGAAGGCCAAGATCGTCTACCGGCCCCTCGGCGTGGTCGGCATCATCACGCCCTGGAACGGCCCCTTCATCCTGTCGCTGAACCCGACGGTGCAGGCCGTCATGGCCGGCAACGCGGTCATCATCAAGCCGTCGGAGGTGACGCCGTTCTCGGGCCAGCTCGTCGAGGATCTCTTCCGCGAGGCCGAGTTCCCCGAGCACCTGGTGCAGGTGCTGCTCGGCGACGGCGAGACCGGCGCCGCGCTCTGCGAGGCGGGCGTCGACAAGATCTCGTTCACCGGGAGCGTGGCCACCGGGCGAAAGGTGGGCGAGACCTGCGGCCGCAACCTCATCCCCTGCACGTTGGAGCTGGGCGGCAAGGACCCGATGCTCGTGTGCGCCGACGCCGACCTCGAGCGGGCGGCCGGCGGCGCGGTGTTCGGCGCCTTCATGAACGCCGGCCAGTACTGCAGCTCCACCGAGCGGGTCTACGTGGTGGACGCGGTGGCCGACCGCTTCACCGACCTGGTCGTCGAGAAGACCCGCGCGCTCAAGCTCGGCACCGAGGGCGACTTCGACCTGGGGCCCTTCATCGCGTCGGGCCAGATCGACATCGTCGAGCGCCACGTCGCCGACGCGGTGGAGAAGGGCGCGCGCGTGCTGTGCGGCGGCAAGCGAAACGAGCAGCTCGGCCCCTACTTCTACGAGCCGACCGTGCTCACCGGCGTCACCCACGCCATGGCCATCGTGCGCGAGGAGAGCTTCGGCCCGCTGCTGCCCATCATCCGCTGCGACAACGAGGAGGAGGCCGTGCGGATGGCCAACGACACCACCTATGGGCTGGGCGCGAACGTGTGGAGCCGGGACAAGGCGCGGGCGGAGCGCATCGGGCGCCGCATGGACGCCGGCTCGGTGTGCATCAACGACGCCTCGGTGACCTACGGCGCCCTGGAGGTGCCCTTCGGCGGCCGCAAGTCGTCAGGCGTGGGCTCGGTCAACGGCGCCGAGGGCCTGCGCGCCTACTGCCACGCCCAGCCCATCATCACCGACCGCTTCGGGCTGAAGGCCGAGCAGATCTGGTACCCCTACACCCAGGAGAAGCTGGAGGGGATGCAGAAGGCGCTGAAGATCATGTGGGGCTCGCCGCTCAAGCGCCTCATGAAGTAGGGCGCACGCCCGGCCGGCCGACTCGCGAGGGGTTCAGCTCCAGCCCAGGAAGGCCTCGGCCTCGGGCCGGGTCTGGAAGAAGCCGGCGTTCTGGAGCTGGGCTATCTGCATGACCGCGCGGGCCAGCTTCATCTCCCAGGGCTTGCCCCCGTAGACGGCGATGGCGTCCACGAGCTGGCGGTTCTGGAACAGCCACTTCCCCAGGACGAGCTGGCTCCGGATGGGCGAGTCGTGCAGCGCCTCCAGGCTCACCAGCGAGCGGGTGCGGTTGTGGCGGCCGAGCTGTTCGCTGGCGTCGTCCAGCATCCGGGTGAGCGCCTTGGCACCCTTGACCGTGCCGCGGCCGGCGAGGGTCGCGATGCTGTTGTATGCGGTGTCGATGCCGACCTCGATGCGCACGTCGCCGTCGTCGTAGACGCGGTGGAAGAGCAGCTCTCGGTCGGAGTTCCTGGCGTTCATTGGTTCTCCGCGGAGGACGAGCGCGCATGATACGCGGTCGCGGGGCCATGTGGAACGCGTTTCACTTCGCCCTGGAACCGGCGCGCGGGCGGAAGATCTCTCCCAGGACGCGCCCTTGGGACAGCGATGGCGGGACGATCCCGGCGATGAAGGCCAGGGTGGGCGCCAGGTCGACCACCTGCGCAGCCGCGGTGTAGACACCCGGCGCCACCGCCGGCGAGGCGATGACCAGCGGCACGAAGCGATCGTAGGCATAGCCGGTCATGTGGACCACCGGGTCGGTGCGGGTGGAGGCGAAGGCCAGCGGCACCCCGACCACGTCGCCGCTGCGGCCGGGGTGGTACGAGTTTCCGATCTGCTCGCCCAGCAGCCCCGGCGGCAGGCGACCGGCGCGCCAGTCGTCGCGGGTGATGGCCAGGGCGATGCCGGGCTGGGTCTCGAGCCAGGCGGCGCCGAGCTGGCGGACCCTGGCGGGATCCCGGCCGGCCGCGCGCAGGTGCTCCTCGTCGAAGTAGAAGTGCAGCTTGTCGGCGAAGACCACCCAGGGGTCGCCCTCGAGCGGGCCGAGCGCCTTGGTCAGCGCCGCGCCCATCCCCACCGCGAGCGCGTCGTCGTCCAAGGCGACGCTGGGGATGCGCAGCGCCTCGAGCCGCGCCGGCAGAGGCGGCGCGCCGTGGTCGCCGGTGAGCGCGACGGTGACCGAGTCGAGCCCGCCGGGGACGGCCTCGGCCAGGTGCGCCAGCAGCCGCGCGATGGCGGCGTCGTGGGCGACCAGCAGCTCCTCGGCCTCGCGCGAGGTCGGCCCCAGCGCGTGTCCGACGTAGTCCAGCGGCGAGAAGCTCACCGCGAGCAGGTCGGTGGCGCCCGAGCGCCCGAGGGCCAGCCCGTCCACCGCGGCGATGGCGGCGTCCACCGTCAGCTCGAGGGCGAGGGGCGACGCGCCGGCGGCGAGCTCGCCCACCCGGGACTCGATGCGGAAGCCCTGGATGCCGCCGTCGGAGGAGGCGCCCGAGCCCTCGCCCTTGGCCTCCCACACGTAGGGCTCGCCGCGGCGCGCCTCCAAGCGCTGGTTGAGCTGGTCGGCCCACCCGGGGAGGTGCTCGTCGGGCCGGTAGAAGGTGCTGGTGACCCACTGGAAGTTGGCGGCGTCGAACCAGAGCGTCGCGTCGGAGCTGAAGCCTCCCAGGAGGATGGCGGCCCGGTCCTTGAACGAGATCGACGCGACCCGGGCCTTGGGCCAGGCCAGCTTGAGCGCGTCCCCCAAGGTCGTCCCGCGCAGGGCGGTGGGCGCCGTCCCGCGAGGCCGGCCGGTCGGCCGGGTCCCGACCAGCGCGTAGCCCTCGTCGCCGACGCAGTAGCACATGGCCCGCTTGGGGCCCTGGTACCACTCGTTCAGGATGACGCCGGTGCGAGCCGGCCACGCGCCGGTGAGGATGGTCGCGTGGCCGGGCGCGGTCAGCGCGTTCAGCACGCGGTACTCGGCCTGCGGATACCAGGCGCCGTGCTCCTGCAGCCACCGGAACCCGCCCGGCGCGCCGCCCTTGCCCCGGGCCGGGGCGAAGCGGCTGCCGAAGCGGGTCAGGTAGTCGGCGCGGAGCTGGTCGATGACCAGCACCACCACGAGCCGCGGCCGCTTGGACAGGACCGCCGGGTCGAGCGGCCCGGCCGCCGCCGCTACCGGCGCGTACGCGAACAGCGCGAGTCCGATGGCGAGCAGGCAGCGGGCGAGGAGGCGCTTCACCTTGTCAGCGCTGGCCCGCGGCGTACACGTCCCGGTTCATGTCCTTGTAGTAGATGTAGCTGGTCGGGGTCTTCCCGGTCGCGCAGAACCACTGCGGCAGGTAGGGCGCCATCCAGATGGAGTCGCCCTTCTGGACCGTGTACCAGCTGTCGCCCAGCCGATAGACGCCGGCCCCGGAGAGCAGCGTCAGGCCGTGCTCCATGACGTGCACCTCGACCATGGGCAGCGTGGCCCCCGGCACGAAGGTGAAGTGGTTGATGGCCATGTCGTAGCGGTCGTCGACGGGGAGGAAGGTCTTCAGCATGGCGTCGGGATCGCCCAGGAAGGGCTCGGCCACCACGTCCCGTTCGTGGGCGAGCACCGGCTCGGGCACCGAGTCGCCCAGCGGCACCCAGGGCTTCTCGAAGACCAGGAGCCGCGTCGGAGCACAGGCCTCCAGCGTGTGCGCGTGCCCGGCCGGCGTGTAGATGTAGGCCCCGGCGCCCACGCGGCGCTTGCCGTCGCCCACGTCGGCGTCCAGCTCGCCCTCCATCACGTAGACGAAGCGCTGGATGCCGTCCTGGGGCGGCGCGGTGGCGCCTCCGGCCAGCAGGTCGACGTAGAACTGGGTGAAGCCGGCGCCGATGCGCGGCGAGACCAGGATGGTCAAGGTGGCGTCACGCCAGCCCGGCAGCATGCAGGGTACGTGGCTCTCGGGGGTGAGCAGCGCGTGGTCGGCTTGGACGCGGCTCCGGGTGAGGCCGGACAGCGACATGGGCACCTCGGGGGCGGTTCCGGGATCGGAGGGCCGCTTCGGACCCAGCGGCTCGCGCTTCGAGCTTGGTGGCCGCCCGGCGCGCTGTCAACGCGGGGCGTGTGCCAGCTTGTCGACGAAGCGCACCGCGGCGTCCAGCGCCAGCGCGACGTCGTCGGCGTCGACGTCCTCCTCGGGGTGGTGGCTCAGCCCGCCCGGCGAGCGCAAGAACAGCATGCAGGAGGGCGTCAGCCGCGCCATCGCGCGGGCGTCGTGGCCGGCGCCGCTGACCAGCTCGGTGGGGGTGACGCCAGCGGCCTCGACCGCCTCCGCCAGCAGGGCGCGCAGCCCGGGATCGCAGGGCGAGGGCGCCGACTCGGCGAGCGCCTCCACCCTCACGTCCAGCCCGCGCCGGGCGGCGATCGACCGCGCCTCGGCCAGCAGCGCGTCGGCGGCGCTCTGCAGCGCGGCGCCGTCGCCGTGGCGCACGTCCAGGGACACGGTGACCCGCCCGGCGATGACGTTGATGGCCCCCGGGCTGCTGCGCAGCTCGCCGGTGGTCGCCAGCAGCCCCGGCGTCGAGCGCGCCATCGACTCGGCCACCAGCACCAGCTCGGCCGCCGCGGGCGCCGCGTCGCGCCGCAGCTCCATGGGTGTGGTGCCGGCGTGCCCGGCGCGTCCCTCGAAGCTCAGCCGGAACCAGCGCTGCCCGACCAGCCCGCTGACCACCCCCAGCGGGAGGCCGCGGCTCTCCAGCAGAGGCCCCTGCTCGATGTGCAGCTCCAGGTAGGCCAGTGGGCGGTTCGCCTCGCTCCACGCAGGCTCGAAGAGCCGGCCCGGGTCGCCGCCGAAGTCGGCGATGGCCTGCTCCAGCGTCGTGCCCTGGGGGTCGCACAGCCTCAGCGCGTCCTCGGGCAGCCCCCCCACCATCGCCAGGCTGCCGAGGTAGGGCAGCGGGAAGCGCGCCGCCTCCTCGCCGGTGAAGCCCAGCACCTCGATGGGCACGGGCAGGGCTTGCCCCCGCGACCGGAAATGCTCGACCACGGCGATGCCCAGCATCACGCCGAGGATGCCGTCGAAGGGACCGGCGTCCCGCACGGTGTCCAGGTGCGAGCCGATGGCCAGCGGCCGCCCCTTCGGGTCGCCGACCCGCCCGATGAGGTTGCCCACCGGGTCGACGCGCACGTCGAGCCCCGCGGCCTCCATCCACCCCGCCACCAGCATGTGAGCGCGCTTCATCGCCGGTCCGAGGCAGGCGCGGCGCACCATGCCCTCCTCGTCCGTGCATCCGGTCAGCACCCGGCAGCGCTCGACCGCCGCATGTCCCAACGTCCTCGAGTGGCTATCCACGCCGCCGCCTCGCCAGCTCGAGCTCGATGGTGTGCTGCAGCCGCCCGGCAGGGACGATCTGCAGGCTGTGCAGCCCCTCGGCGTGGGCGATCTGCGAACGCACCGGCCGATCCTTCCGAATCGTCAGCATCAGCTTGCGCTCCTCTCCATCGACGGCGCCCATCAGGCGGAAGGTCATGTGGTCGGCGCCACGCTCGGCCGTGTAGATCGAGCGGAACCGGAAGATGGGGCGGCCGGCCCGCGACTCCCGCGCCACCTCGTCCTCGTCCAGGGTCACGTCGGCGTCGTCGAGCGCCTCCTCGGCCGGGGGCAACACCACCGCGTCGCAGAGGGCAGCCAGCACCAGCGCCGGGTTGTCACCCTGGGCCAGGTGGGCGATGTCGGCGGCCCCGACGAACTCGACGTGCTCGGGCAGCTCGCTGAAGAGCAGCTTGAGGATGCCCACCAGCTCCGCGCGAGGCAGCGCCTCGGGCGCCGTCGCCCCGCCGTCGCTGGCCACGGCGTAGGTCTCGCACAGACGCGCCCACAGGTCGGTGGAGGCCAGATGCTCGAGGATCCGCCCCAACCCCTGCGCGTCCACATAGTCGACCCGGAGCCGTCCGCCCGCCTCGTCGCTCACGAGCGCGACCGGCGAGAGGGCAGAGCGGCGGAGCGATGACGGCCTGACGGACGGGTCTCCATGGGCGGGAGGATACGACGCGGCAGGACGGGAGTCACGCGCGGCCACGGCGGCGGCGCGGGGGGCCGCGGGGGGCCGAGGCGGGGGGGCGGGGGCGAGGCCGGGGCCGAGACCGGGGCCGAGACCGAGACCGAGACCGAGACCGGGACCGAGGCCGAGGCCGAGACCGAGACCGAGACCGGGACCGGAGCCGAGACCGGCACCGAGACCGGGGCCGAGAGCGCACCTGCCACCGGCACCGGCCGTCCCCGAGGCCGAGACCGGCACCGAGGCCGACACCGAGACCGAGACCGAGGCCGGCACCGAGACCGGCACCGAGACCGGCGCCGAGAGCGCAACTGCCACCGGCACCGGCCGTCCCCGGCGGCCAGCGCCGCCGGGGACGGCGCGCTCTCAGCGGTTGGGGAAGATGAGCTTCCAGGTGATGGCCTGGACGCTGTCGAGCATCGCCAGGATGCGCTCGCCATCGGCCGCCGGAACCGTCCGGAGCCCGACCAGCAGCCGCACCGCCGCCGACGCCTCTCGCGAGCTGGCGTAGGCGATGCGGTAGTACTGCACCTTGTCGCGCGGAAGCGCCCCGACCCCTCCGCCAGGTTCAGCGGCACCGACACGACGGCCCGCGTGGCTCGGTCCCGTGATGGCCCTGTACGTGGCCCCCAAGCCCTCGATGAGCCCGGAACACGCCCACCGCCGCGTCCGTCGCCAACCCTCGACCTCCAACGCCTTCTCCGTACCACGCATGTCCCGCCTCCTGGGCAGCCAGTTGAGGCCCCCGACCCCTGAGCTTTCCTCGTCGTCTCCGTCAGGGACGGCCGAAGGCCGCCGCGAAGCGGCCGAGGAGCGAAGTCCGAAGGTCCTTGACGGAGACGACAAGGAAGGCGACCGCCAGCCTCGACTGGCTGCCCAGCTCCGGCGGCGGCGCCGTCCGTGGCGGTGCGGTGGCGGTCTCGGTGGCTTGGCGGTCTCGGTGCCGGAGACGGTGCAGAGACGGTAAGCGGGTGGTGGTGCCGGACTCAACTGGCGGTCCGGTGAGATGAGTTGGAGAGTCGGGGCCGAGGCGGTGCGGGTGGCGGCGCGGGCGGAGGTGGTGGCTTCGGGTTGGCGCGGGGGTTGTCGCCTTCGTTCCGTCGCTGGGCGACGAGGCGAGGCCGGGGGGGGCGTCGGTGGCGAGACCGAGGCCGAGGGAGGGCGTCGGGCGGGACCGAGTGCAGAGACCGCATCGCGCACCGAGGCCGGGAGGCGTCGAGGCCGAGCCGATGAGTCGGCACCGAGACCGAGACGGCCGGTGCGGAGGCCGAGAGCCGCGACCGACACCGGGGCGATGACCGAGGCCGAGACTGAGACCGAGACCGGAGGCGGAGGCCGAGACCGAGACTGCCGACCGACACCGGCGCCGAGGCCGAGGCCGGACCGCGGACCAGGACCGAGACCGAGACCGAGACCGAGGCCGAGACCGAGACCGAGGCCGAGACCGAGACCGAGACCGAGACCGAGACCGACACCGAGACCGGCGCCGAGACCGAGACCGAGACCGAGACCGAGACCGAGACCGAGACCGAGACCGAGACCGAGACCGAGACCGAGACCGCGGCCGAGACCGAGACCGAGGCCGGCGCCGAGACCGAGACCGAGCGCCGAGGCCGAGACCGGCGCCGAGACCGAGGCCGAGACCGAGACCGAGACCGAGACCGGGACCGGATCCGAGACCGGCACCGAGACCGGCGCCGAGAGCGCAACTGCCACCGGCAGCGCCCGTCCCCGGCGGCCAGCGCCGCCGGGGACGGCGCGGGTTCAGCGGTTGGGGAAGATGAGCTTCCAGGTGATGGCCTGGACGCTGTCGAGCATCGCCAGGATGCGCTCGCCATCAGCCGCCGGCACCGCCCGGAGCCCGACCAGCAGCCGCACCGCCGCCGACGCCTCTCGCGAGCTGGCGTAGGCGATGCGGTAGTACTGCACCTTGTCGCGCCCGAAGCGCCCCGACCCCTCCGCCAGGTTCAGCGGCACCGACACCACGGCCCGCGTCGCCTGGTCCCCGATGGCCCTGTACGTGGCCCCCAAGCCCTCGATGAGCCCGAACACGCCCACCGCCGCGTCCGTCGCCAACCTCTCGACCTCCAACGCCTTCTCCGTACCACGCATGTCCCGCCTCCTGGGCAGCCAGTTGAGGCCCCCAACCCCCCAGCCTTCCTCGTCGTCTCCGTCAGGGACGGCCGAAGGCCGCCGCGAAGCGGCCGAGGAGCGAAGCTCCGAAGGTCCTTGACGGAGACGACGAGGAAGGCGACCAACCAGCCTCGACTGGCTGCCCAGGAGGCGGCGCGCGCCGTGGCGGTGCGGTGGCGGTGTCGGTGGCCGAGCCGGTCTCGGTGCCCGCCGCCGTCGCCGAGGCCGAGACCGTCACCGAGACCGAGGCCGGCACCGAGGCCGACACCGAGACCGTCGCCGGGACCGTCGCCGAGGCCGAGGCCGAGACCGACACCGAGACCGAGACCGAGACCGAGGACCGAGACCGGGACCGAGACCGCGACCGACACCGGCGCCGAGGCCGAGACCGAGACCGAGGCCGAGACCGAGACCGTCACCGAGCCCGGCGCCGTGACCGAGACCGAGACCGAGACCGAGACCGAGACCGAGACCGAGACCGAGACCGAGGCCGAGACCGAGACCGAGACCGAGACCGCGACCGCGACCGAGACCGAGGCCGGCGCCGCCGCCGCCGCCGATACCGGGGCCGGGTCTATCCGGGAGGGGCGGGTCGGAATATGCTTGCTGCTTCCCCCCTCGCGCCGGGAGCTCTCCGTGACGAATGCCGCCTTGCGTCCGCTGTGCTTCGTGCTCATGCCTTTCGGGGTGAAGCCGGATCCGGCAGGGGGGCCTCCCATCGACTTCGATCGGATCTATGAGGCGGGCATCCGGCCGGGGATCGAGGATGCGGAGCTCACGCCGGTGCGGGCGGATGCGGAGATCCTGATGGGGATCATCCACAAGCCGATGTTCGAGCGGTTGCTGCTCTGCGACTACGCGGTGGCCGACCTGACCTCGGCCAACCCCAACGTGTTCTACGAGCTGGGCGTGCGCCATGCGGTGCGGCCTCGCACCACGCTGCCGGTCATCGCCGCCGGGCAGAAGATCCCCTTCGACCTGGGGCTGGTGCGCTGCCTGACCTACGCGCTGGACGACACCCACGGCCTGGGCGACGCGCAGGCTGCCGAGCTGCGCAGGCTCGTGGCGGAGCGGCTGCGGGTCCTGCGGGCGGAACCGCATGCGGAGGCCTGCGACAGCCCGCTCTTCCAGCTCCTCGAGGGGTACCCGCCGCCCGACATCTCGCGGCTGAAGACCGACGTGTTCCGCGAGCGGGTCGACTACGCGGAGGGGCTCAAGCGCGAGCTGGCCGAGGCGCGCCGGGGGGGCGAGCCCGACGCGCTGCATCGCATCCAGGAGCGGCTCGGACCCCTCGAGGACGTCGAGGCGGGCGTGGTCATCGACCTGATGCTGAGCTACCGCGCGCTCTCCGATTGGGACGCCATGGTCGCGCTCTGCGACGCGATGCCGGCGGCGCTCCAGCGCACGGTCATGGTGCGGGAGCAGCTCGGCTTCGCCCTGAACCGGCGCGGCGACCGGGAGGCGGCCATCGAGGTGCTCGAGGGGGTGATCGCCCAACAGGGACCGAGCTCGGAGACCTGCGGGATCCTCGGCCGGGTGCACAAGGACCGCTGGCAGGACGCGCTGGCGGAGGGGAGGGCGGCCCTGGCCCGAGGCCACCTGGACCGGGCCATCGCGACGTATCTGCGCGGCTTCGAGACGGACTGGCGCGACGCCTACCCGGGCGTGAACGCGGTGACCCTGCTGGAGGTCAAGGGCGACCCCGCGTCGCTGTCGCGAAAGCAGGGGCTGCTGCCCGTGGTGCGCTACGCCGTCGAGCAGCGGATCCGCGGGGAGGCCGCCGACTACTGGGATCACGCCACCCTGCTGGAGCTCGCGGTCCTGGGCTCCGACGAGGAGCGCGCGGTGCGCCATCTCGGAGATGCGCTGGCGGTCGTCCGCGAGGCGTGGGAGCCTCGCTCCACGGCCGGGAACCTCCGGCTCGTCCGCCGGGCGCGGGCGGAGCGGGGGGCGGTCGAGGCATGGCTCGACGAGGTGATCGCCGAGCTCGAAGCACGCGCGGCGTCGTGAAGAGGAGGACGTGATGGGAACCATGATCGAGGTGCCGCTGCCGGGCGGCGGCAAGGCGCCGGCGTGGTCGACCGGCCCGAAGTCGGGCCCCGCTGTGATCGTGATCCAGGAGTGGTGGGGTCTCAACGACCAGATCAAGGGCGTCGCCGAGCGGGTCGCCGAGGCGGGCTTCCGCGCGCTGGTGCCGGACCTCTACCGCGGCAAGCTCGCCAGCGACGCCGATGAGGCCTCCCACTTCATGGACGACCTGGACTGGGGCGGGGCCGTGCGCGGCGACATCGCCGGCGCCGCGGCGCTCCTGGGCAAGAAGGACCAGCCGGTCGGGGTGCTGGGCTTCTGCATGGGCGGCGCCCTGACGATCCTGGCCGGCATCCAGGTGCCCGGCCTGGCCGCGGCGGTGTGCTTTTACGGGATCCCGCCGGCCTCGGCCGCCGATCCGGCCGAGATCCGCACGCCCTTCCAGGGGCATTTCGGCACCAAGGACGACTGGTGCTCGCCGTCGGCGGTCGAGGGGCTGAAGGCCAGGCTCGAGGCCGGTGAGGTGGACTACGAGCTCTACAGCTACGAGGCCGACCACGCCTTCATGAACGAGGCGCGGCCGGAGGTCTACGCGCCCGAGGCGGCCAGGCTGGCCTGGAAGCGGGCGATGGTCTTCCTCGACGAACACCTGCGCGATTGAGCGGGGGGGCGCATCGTCCGAGCGGCGGCCCGCATGCGGTTGCCAGCCGCCACGTGGTGACGCCGGGCGGCGTGCTCGACGGCGTGGTGACCATCGAGGGCGAACGCATCGCCGCGGTGGGTCCGCGCGCCGAGCACCGAGGCCCGGAGCCCATCGATCTGGGCGAGCTGTGGCTGCTGCCCGGGCTGGTCGACGGCCACGTGCACCTCAACGAGCCGGGTCGCACCGAGTGGGAGGGCTTCGTGACCGCCACCCGCGCGGCGGCCGTGGGCGGCGTCACCACCCTGGTGGACATGCCGCTCAACTGCATCCCGGTCACCACGTCGGTGGCGGCGCTCGAGGCCAAGCTGGCCGCCTGTCGCGGCGAGCTGTCGGTGGACTGCGGGTTCTGGGGCGGGGTGGTCCCGGGCAACGCGGCCGAGCTCGGGCCGCTGGTGCGGGCGGGCGTGCTGGGCGCCAAGGCGTTTCTGTGCCACTCGGGCATCGACGACTTCCCGGACACGCCGGAGGCCGACCTGCGGCCGGCCATGCGCGCCCTCGCCGAGGCGGGCGCGCCGCTGCTGGCACACGCCGAGCTGGAGCAGCCCGTGGACGCCGAGGCCCTCGAGGGGCTCTCGCCCGGCGGCTACGAGCGTTGGTTGCGCTCGCGCCCCGCCGCCTGGGAGGACGCCGCCATCGCCCTGCTCATCGCGCTGTGCCGCGAGACGGGCTGCGCGGTGCATATCGTGCATCTGTCGTCGGCCAGCGCGCTGCCGCTCCTGGCCGCGGCGCGCGCCGAGGGGCTGCCGGTCACCGTCGAGACCTGCCCGCACTACCTGTGCCTCAGCGCCGAGCAGGTGCCGCCGGGCGACACGACCTGGAAGTGCGCGCCGCCGATCCGCGGGGCGGACAACCGCGACGCGCTGTGGCAGGGGCTGCGCGACGGCGTCATCGACCAGGTGGTGTCCGATCATTCGCCGTGCACCCCGGCGCTCAAGCACCTGGAGCGCGGAGACTTCGACGCGGCCTGGGGCGGCATCGCGTCGCTGCAGCTCGGGCTGCGCGCGGTGTGGACCGAGGCGCGGGGGCGGGGCTTCGCGTTGAGCGACGTGGTGCGCTGGATGGCCGAGGCGCCGGCGCGCATTGCCGGGCTCGCCGCGCGCAAGGGGGGCATCGCGGTGGGGATGGACGCCGATCTGGTGGCCTTCGACCCCGACGCGCGGGCGCGGGTCGACGGCGGGAAGCTGCTGCACCGGCACAAGATCACGCCCTACCAGGGGGCCGAGCTGTGGGGCGAGGTCAGGTGCACCTGGCTGCGGGGCGCGGTCGTCCAGGAGGGCGGCGTCCCGGTGGGCGAGCCGCGGGGGCGGACGCTGCTCGGGAGGATGGACCGATGAGCGACGCCATCGCGAAGCACCTGCTGGCCCTGGGGTCCGAGGCCGAGGGGGCCCTCCACCGCTGCTGCGGGAGCGCGGCCTTCGCGCGCCGGATGGCCGCCGGGCTGCCCTACGCCGATGACGCCGCCCTCTTCGACGCCGCCGAGCGGGTGTGGTGGACGCTGCAGCCCGAGGACTGGCGCGAGGCCTTCTCGCACCACCCGGAGATCGGCGGCAGCATCGAGGCGCTGCGCGAGCGCTTCGCCGCCACCAGCGCCTGGTCGGCCGGCGAGCAGGCCGGCGTCGCGGGCGCCTCCGAGGCGACCCTGGCTGCGCTGGCCGCCGGAAACCGCGCCTACCGCGAGCGCTTCGGCTACGTCTTCCTCATCTGCGCGACCGGCCGCAGCGCCGACGAGATGCTGGCCGCGCTGCGTGGCCGGCTGGCCAACGCGCCGGCCGACGAGCTGCGTATCGCCGCGGCCGAGCAGGCGCGCATCACCCGCCTCCGCCTGGAGAAGCTGTGCCCATGAGCCCACTGACCACCCACGTCCTGGACACCGCCCGCGGGCTGCCGGCCCCGGGCCTCTCCCTGCGCGTCGAAGCCCGCGCCGCCGACGGGAGCTTCCGCGAGCTGGCCCGCGCCACCACCAACGCCGACGGCCGCGCCCCGGACCTGCTGGCCGAAGGTGCGCTGGGCGCCGGCGTGTACCGCATCGTCTTCGACACGGGCGCCTGGTACGCCAGCCGCGGCGAGCGGAGCTTCTATCCCGAGGTGACCATCCTCTTCGAGGTCACCGAGCCCGCCCGCCATCACCATGTGCCGCTGCTGCTGAGCCCCTTCGGCTACTCGACCTACCGCGGGAGCTGAGCGCCGGCGCCGGCCCCGGCGCCCCGGCGCGGCCCTCAGCGCATCCGCAGGACCTCGGCCGCGAGATGCAGGGCGCACTCGCGGAAGAAGTGCACGCGGGAGGCCAGGCGCAGCCGGAGAAAGGGCGGGATCAGCCCGCCGTCGCGGGTGACCAGCTCCTCCAGCTCCTCCCGGGCCAGATCCAGGCGCCGCCGGATGCCCTCCAGGCGGTCGGCCCCCCACGATGGGCTGGCGTCCAGGGCCCACTCCAGGTTCTCGACGGCGAAGATGACCTCGTTGAAGCCGCTTCGCGCGTCCGCCGCGTCCATCAGCACCGAGCGCAGGTCCTGGAAGGCCCGGATGCAGCCCAGATAGCCGGCGGGTGCGGTGGCGGCCGGGTCCCAGGCGTCGACGTCGGTCCGCCCCGGGCCGCCGATGAAGGGGGTCTCCCGGCAGACGCGCCGGTGGGCCTGGGAGCCGCGATGTCCTGAGCGGGGGCGGGGAGCGGCGGGGATGGATTCGACGTGGATCATGGTGACTGCTCCTTCAGGCGAGCGCCCGGGCCGGCGCCCGTTCGTCGTGTTCACCAAGGCCTATGTCGCGAGCGCGCCGGATCTTACAGAGCGCGGTGCGCCGATCGCTTGACTCGGGCTCGGAAGAGGCTCATCGTAGTTCAACGATGGATGTGCGACTCGACATGGACGCGACCTGCTGTGCGCCCCGGCCCCCGGCGCCGGACCTCCGCCCCGTGGAGGGCGCCGAGGCCGAGGCGGAGCTGGCGATGTTCGCAAAGGCCATCGGCCACCCGCTGCGGGTGAGGATCCTGCGCCTGCTCGTCGAGAAGAACCGCTGCGTGTGCGGCGAGCTGGTCGACGAGCTGCCGGTAGCCCAGTCCACGGTCTCCCAGCATCTCAAGGTGCTCAAGGACGCCGGGCTGGTGCAGGGCGAGATCGACGGCCCGCGCGTCTGCTACTGCATCGAGCCGCGTGCCCTGCGCCGCTTCAAGGCGCTGGTGGGCGCCCTCTGAGCGCTGCGCTCGCGGCTGTATCGCCTGTGTACGATTTTGACTCGAAGCCTGCCCCACGAGGAGAGAGCACCATGAACGAGACCACCCCCGATCACGTGCGCACGGTGGTGCGCGACCACTACGGCGCAGTGGTGAAGGCCGCCCCGGGCTCCTGCGGGCCGACGCCGGGCTGCTGCGGGCCCAGTCCCGACGCGTCCCTGGCCCTCGGATACTCGGCCGAGGATCTGGCCGCCGCGCCGGACGCCAACCTGGGCCTCGGCTGCGGGAACCCCCAGGCCATCGCGGCGATGAAGCCGGGTGAGACGGTCCTGGATCTGGGCAGCGGCGCCGGCTTCGACGCGCTGCTCGCCTGGCGCAAGGTGGGCCCCTCGGGCCGCGTCATCGGCGTGGACATGACCCCCTCGATGCTGGCCAAGGCCCGGGAGAACGCGGAGAAGCTGGGCGCCGACAACGTGGAGTTCCGCCTGGGTGAGATCGAGCACCTGCCGGTGGACACGGGCACCGTCGACGTCATCCTGTCCAACTGCGTCATCAACCTGTCGCCCGACAAGGCCCAGGTCTTCCGCGAGGCCTTCCGCGTGCTGTCGCCCGGTGGTCGCCTGGCCATCTCCGACGTGGTGGCCACCGCCCCGCTCCCCGAGGCGCTGGCCAACGATCTCCAGGCCCTGGCCGGCTGCGTCGCCGCCGCGGCCCCCGTCGCCGAGCTGGAGACGATGCTGCGCGAAGCCGGCTTCGAGCAGGTGGCCATCGACGTCAAGCCCGAGAGCCGCGCCTTCATCGCCGACTGGTTCCCGGGAAGCGGCGCCGAGGACTACGTCGCCTCGGCGAACATCGAGGCCATCAAGCCCGGCGGGAAGGCTGAAGAGCCCTGCTGCGGACCGAGCTGCTGCTGAGGCGGACGGCGGAGGCCGAGGCCGAGGCCCGGGGCCGGCGCCGAGGCCGAGACCGGCGCCGTCGCCGAGACCGAGTCCGAGGCCGAGGCCGGGACCGAGTCCGTGACCGAGGCCGAGACCGGGACCGAGACCGAGTCCGAGTCCGAGTCCGAGCCCGAGACCGGGACCGAGCCCGAGCCCGTGGCCGGGTCCGAGTCCGAGGCCGAGACCGGGACCGAGCCCAAGCCCGGGCCCGAGTCCGGGACCGAGGCCGAGCCCGAGCCCGGGACCGGGACCGAGTCCGAGCCCGAGTCCGAGCCCGAGTCCGAGGCCGAGACCGGGGCCGAGCCCGAGCCCGAGTCCGGGACCGAGTCCGTGACCGAGGCCGAGCCCAAGTCCGAGTCCGAGGCCGAGCCCGAGCCCGAGCCCGAGTCCAAGTCCGAGGCCGGGCCCGAGCCCGGGCCCAACCCGGCAAGTACGAGGCGCCGGATGAGGCGTCTGGGGGCGTCGTGGCCAAGGAGTGAGCGAGGGCGCACGGAGGCGTGCTCCGAGCACGCCGCACACGCGACCCGAGCGAACGACGCCGGCCACGGCGTTCCCAGGCGCCTCAGCCGGTGCCTCGATCACAATTCCGGCGACGCCGCGACCTTCCGGGCCAGGCCCACGGCGTGGGTGAGGGCTCGGTCGCGTTGGCTGACGATGGCGCGGAGGATGGCTTCGGGGGTGCAGGGGGGGGCGAGCTGGACCTCGTAGCCGGGGCGGCCGAAGGCGGCGATGGCGTGGCGCAGCGCGGTGACCACCGAGATGGCCAGCATCAGGGGGGGCTCGCCGACGGCCTTGCTGCCGTGGATGACGCCGGGCTGCGGGGCGCGCTCGAGGAGGCTGACGCGGAAGTCCGAGGGCACGTCGCCCACGGCGGGGACCTTGTAGGTCGAGGGGCCCGTGGTGAGGCCGCGCCCGTTGGCGTCGAAGAGGACCTCCTCCATGGTCAGCCAGCCCAGGCCCTGGACGAAGCCGCCCTCGACCTGGCCGAGATCGATGCCGGGCACCAGGGAGGCGCCCACGTCGTGCAGGATGTCGGCCCGCAGCAGTCGATGCTCGCCGGTGAGGCCGCTCACCTCGACCTCGGTCACCGCGCCGCCGTAGGCGTAGTAGTAGAAGGGCCGCCCGCGCCCGGCCTGGGCGTCGTAGTGGACGCCGGGGGTGCGGTAGAAGCCGGTGGCCGACAGGCTGACGCGCTCGGCCCAGCAGGCGGTGGCGACCTCGGCGAAGGTGACGCGCCCGCCGGCCGGGGCGCTGACGTAGCCGCCCTCGAAGTGCAGCGTGGCGGCGTCGGCCGCCGGCACGTCGAGCAGGCGGGCCGCGACCGGTCGCATGCGCTCGCGGATCTCCTCGCAGGCGGCCTTGACGGCCTGCCCGTTCAAGTCGGCGCCGCTCGACGCGGCGGTGGCCGAGGTGTTGGGCACCTTCTCGGTGGAGGTGGGCATGGCCCGCACGCTGGCCAGGGGCACGCCCAGCTCGTGGGCGGCGACGGCCATCATCTTGGTGTGCAGGCCCTGGCCCATCTCGGTGCCGCCGTGGTTGAGCTGCACCGTCCCGTCGGCGTAGACCAGCATCAGCGCGCCGGCCTGGTTCAGGATGCTCTTGGTGAAGGAGATGCCGAACTTCACCGGCTGGAAGCCGATGCCGCGTTTGACGAAGCGCGAGCCGGCGTTGAACCGCTCGATGGCGTCGCGCCGCGCCAGGTAGTCGGCGCTGGTGAGCAGCTCGGTGTGGATGCGTTCGAGGCGGTTGTCGGTGACCTGCTGGCCGTAGGGGGTCAGGTCGCGAGGCGCCGCGCCGTAGTAGTTGAGGCGCCGGACGTCGGCGGGGTCCAGCTCCATCTGCTCGGCGTAGCGGTTGAGCGCCTCCTCGACCACCAGCATGCCCTGGGGGCCGCCAAAGCCGCGGAAGGCCGTGTTCGACGGCAGGTTGGTGCGGCAGGCGCGGCCCTCGAAGCGCAGCGCCTCGATGAAGTAGGCGTTGTCGAGGTGGAAGAGGGCGCGGTCGAGGATGGGGCCGGTGAGATCGATGCTCCAGCCGCCGTCGGCATAGATGTGCACGTCCAGGGCGATGAGGCGCCCGTCGTTGTCGAAGCCGGCCTCGTAGCGGGTCCAGAACGGATGCCGCTTGCCGGTCTGGGCCATGTCGGTGTCGCGATCGAGCCACACCTTCACCGGCCGCCCGGTGTGGATGGCGCCCAGCGCCGCCATGCAGGCGTAGTTGGAGGCCTGGGACTCCTTGCCGCCGAAGGCCCCGCCCATGCGCGGGACCTCGCAGACGACCTGGTTCGAGCCCAGGCCCAGCACGTGCGCCACCAGCTTCTGCACCTCGGTGGGGTGCTGGGTCGACGAGTACAACCGCACGCAGCCGTCCTCCTCGGGCAGCGCGAGGGTGGCGTGGGTCTCCAGGTAGAAGTGGTCCTGCGCGCCGTTGCGGGTCTCGCCGCGCAGGATGGTCGCCGCGTGGGCCATGCCGTGGCGCACGTCGCCGCGGGCGATGACGTGCGGGTCGACCAGCCACGACTCGCGCTCGATGGCGGTCTCGATGTCGAGGATGGGCTCGAGCGGCTCGATGTCGACGCGCACTGCCTGGACGCCGTCCCGGCAGGCCTCGATGTCGTCCGCGATGACGACGGCGATGGCCTGGCCGCAGTAGAACACCTCGCCGTCGGCCAGCAGCGGCTCGTCGTGGACGATGGGGCCGATGAGGTTGTCGCCAGGGATGTCACGGGCGAAGAGCACGGCGCGCACGCCCGGGATGGCCAGGGCCGCGCTGGCGTCGCAGGCGGTGATGCGGCCGCGGGCGACGTTGGAGCCGACGGGCAGCGCGTGCAGCGTGCCGGGCGGCAGCGGGAGGTCGTCGACGTAGAGCGCCTCGCCGCTGGTGTGCTTGTAGCCGCTGTCGTGCAGGGCGGGCTGATGCAGCGGGGAGCGCGGGGGGTGTTCGGCGTTCACGAGGCCACCTCGACCTGGACGGTGCTCGAAGGCGCTTCCGGCAGCGGGCGGAAGCGGGCGGAGCGCGTCTCCTCGAAGAAGCCGCGCAACAGGTTCTGGGCGACGGTGCGCCGATACCAGGCGGAGCCGCGGTGGTCGTCGATGGGCTGGAAGTCGTCGGCGATGGCCGGGGCGGCGGCCTCGAAGGTGACGGCCTCGAAGGGGCGCCCCACCAGCAGCGCCTCGACGCGGTGGGCCCGCGAGGGGGTCGCCGCCATGCCCCCATAGGCGATGCGCGCCTCGGTGATCACGCCGTCGTCGCCGACCCGCACCCGCATGGCGGCGCAGACGGCGCTGATGTCCAGCTCGCGGCGCTTGGAGACCTTGTAGACGCCTACCCGGGCGTCGGTGGGGGTCGAGGGGAAGTCCACGCGGGCGATGATCTCGCCGGGGCGCAGAGCGGTCTTGCGGTAGCCCTCGAAGAAGGCGTCGACGGGGATGACGCGCTCGCCCTGGCGCGAGCGGGCGATGACCGAGGCGTCCAGCGCCAGCAGCACCGGCGCCGTGTCACCGATGGGCGAGGCGTTGGCGAGGTTGCCGCCCAGGGTCGCGCGGTTCTTGATCTGGCGCGCGCCGAAGTAGCGCAGCATGCGCGACAGGGGCGGGAGCAGCCGGCGGGTGACCAGCTCGAGGTCGGCCAGCGTGAGCCCGGCGCCGAGGGTGAGGCCGTCGGTGCGCGCCTCGATGATGCGCAGGTCGCTGAGGTTCTCGAGCGAGACCAGGCAGGGGAAGCGCTTGCGGCGCTTGGTGACGTCGAGGCCCAGGTCGGTGGCGCCGGTGACCAGGCGATGATCCGGGTGGGCGTCGAGGATGTCGAAGAGCGCCTCGAGGCTGCGCGGCGCGAAGAAGCGCTGGCCGTGTGCCTCGTAGCTCAGCGCGGGGGCCGGCGGGACCTGGGAGGCGGCCAGGCGGGCGAAGTGGTCGTCGGGGGCGAGGCCGGCGATGGCCTGGGCCGCCTCGCGGATGGGCCGGTAACCCGTGCAGCGGCAGAGGTTGCCGCACATCTGGTCGTCCACCTGCCAGTCCTCGTCGAGGTCGTCACGGTAGCAGGCCTCGAACATCGACATGACCACGCCGGGCGTGCAGTAGCCGCACTGGGAGCCCATGGCGCGGGCAAGCGCGTCCTGGACCGGGTGGTAGACGCCGTCCCGGCGCAGGCCCTCGACGGTGACCAGGTGCCGGCCATGGACCATGGGCAGCAGGACCAGGCATGCGTTGACGGAACGCCAGCGCGCACTCGAGGGCCCCTCGGTGTCGAGGACGGCCACCGTGCAGGCGCCGCAGTCGCCCTCGGCGCAGCCCTCCTTGGTGCCGGTCTGGCGGAGGGTGCGGCGCAGGTAGTCGAGCAGCGTGGTGGTCGGGGAGGCGTCGTGCTCCTCGACGAGGGCTCCGTTGAGCCAGAATCGGACCGGTTCCAAGGGCGACCTCCACGCGACCGGGCGCGCGGGTCGCGAACCCGCAGGATAGCGGCCGGGCCGCGGCCTGTCGAACCAGGGTCACCCGCCCAGGCAGCGGTAGAGACCCCAGGCGGCCAGCGCGAGCAGCGCCGCGCCGATGAGCCAGCCCAGGGCGCCCGGGCGGGTGGGGTCTGGCAGGCCCGCCGTGGTCTGGTCGGTGGACGAGAAGGTGAAGGACTCGTCGTCGGAAGGCGCCAGCACCTCGAATGGGATCTCGCCTGGCGCGCTCGTGGATCCGGCGGGCGGGACGGCTCCCTCGTCCTCGGTGCCGATGTAGCCGAACTCGAGGTCCCGTAGGGTCTGGGGCGGCAGGCCCAGCGCCTCGTCGGCGGGCAGCGGGCGCGTCCAGTAGGTGGGGCGGACGAAGCGAGGACGGCCGAGCGCCAGCGCGTACTCCCACTCCTTGCGCACGTAGGGTGAGCGCATGGAATGGCCCGACCAGAAGAGCTGGAACACGTCGGCCTCGTCGATGAGTCGCTCCAGGGCGGCGGACCACACCTCGCCGGCGCGCAGGTGGACCACGTCACGCAGGTAGCGGTCGCCGATGCCCTTGGCGTAGCGCTCGAACTGGTGGACAACCTCGACGTCCTTGTGGGAGTAGCTGGCGAAGATGCGGCGGTAGGGGGTCGCCGACTCGGCAGGCGCCGCGGGCCGGGGGGCGCGGACCTCGGAGCTGACCGGGATCGCCAGCGGGATGTCGGCCAGCACGATGGCGCCCAGGCGCACGAGCAGGTGGCCACGGGCGGTGGCGCCGTCCAGCTCGGGCGCCGCGCGCATCTTGAAGCGCTCGCTGTGGACGTCTTCGAGCCAGGTCATCGGGCGCTGGGGCGGCACGAAGCGCACGCCCTCGATGGTGGGGACCAGGGTGAGCTCGCCCTCGCGGGGCACGGGCGCGGCGGCGTCGGCGCGCAGATCCTCGTAATCGGGCAGGTCGTCGCCGAGCAGGGCCGCGGCCTGGCGGTGCACCTCCTCGAGCGGCGAGGGGGCGTCGGGCGCGGCGCCCGGGCGGGGGCGGGCGAGGTGGGCGAAGACCAGCAGGTCGGCCCACTGGCCCGGCGCGATGAGGTCGGGGCGGTAGACTGTGAACTGGACGTCGTCGCCGGCGAGGCGCTCGGTGGGCGAAGGCGGGCGCGCGACGGTCGGCTCCGCGGCCTTGGTCACGGCGGTCATCTCGCCGGTGGGCTGGCGTTCGCCGCTCAGGGTCACGGAGTCGGTGGCGGAGGGGAGCCCACGGCGCGGCAGGCGGGGGCCAGCGCCAAGCCGGGTGGCGCGCAGCCCTCGCGCCGGTCTCTTCAGCGCGCGCCAGGCGACCCAGAGGCAGGCGGCGCCGAGCGGGATGAGTCCCCAGAGCCAGCTCGACGCGTCACAGGCGCCCACGCCGAGCGTCGCCGCCCACAGCCACAGGAGGTCTCGCCGCATGGGCGCCACCTTAGCGCGAGGCGTCCCCCTTCTCAGTACGGCAGGCACACCGAGCGCGTGACCGAGGGCTGTCCGACGCGGGGCTCCTCCTCGCAGGTGGTGCCGATGGCGCAGTCGTCGTTGCTCTGGCACACGGCCACGCACTGGCCGGTGAGGCCGCTGTCCGGGCCGCCGGCGACGCAGAAGGTCGGGGCCTCTCCCGCCAGGTCGGGGCAGTACTTCGTGCAGGCCTGCGTGCACAGCCCCGCGCCGGCGTCGGCCAGGGGCTGGCAGATCCCGCCGGTGCACTCGGCGTCGGCCAGGCAGCGGTCGCCCATCCAGCCGCCGGTCCCCGGCAGGCACACGTCCGCCTTCTTGGAGGGCTGGCTGTGGCGCGGCACGCCGTTGTTGCGGACCTGATGGTCGTAGGGGGCGCACCAGGCGTTCTGGGCCATCGCCTTGACGACGCACATGCCGCCGCCCTGGCCGGGCTCGTCGACGCAGAAGGTGGTCGGGTAGCCGGCGCGGTCGGGGCAGGCCAGATCGCAGCGCAGGGTGCAGACGCCGCGGCCCGAGTAGGGGTTCTGGCGACACCAGCCGTCCGAGTAGCCGCAGTCGGCGTCGGTGTCGCACTCGGCGCCGATCCAGCGGCTCTCCAGGTCCACCGCGAGGCCGTCCTCGCGCCGCTCGACGGCCTTCTGGACGCGCACCGGCGTCTTGTGGCCGAGGATGCGCGCGTAGACCTCGACCACGTCGGCGGCCTCCATCCGGACGCAGCCGTGGCTGACGAAGCCGCGCCGCAGGTTGCCGCCGCTGGGCAGGGTGTAGTTGTCGACCGGGCCGTGGATGGCGTAGGCCGACGACGGCGGCCCCTGCAGGCGGATGAAGGGCAGGCCGGCGAAGACGGGGATCATGCGCCCGGCCTCGTTCTTCCACCACATGCGGCAGACCTGGTTCCAGCCCCAGGCGGCCTGGGCCGGGGTGGGGCCGTCCACGACCGGCGGCAGGTCGGTGCGTGTGTAGAAGACGCCGCCAGGGGCCTTGTCCGAGGTCGGGGTGAGGCTCTCGCCGTCCTCGAAGGCGCCGGGGCCGATGGGGAACACGCGGTCGTAGCTGCCGGCGCGATCGCGCAGGTGCAGGGTGAGGCCGTCGAGGCTGATGACGATCTCCGGGTCGGCCAGGGCCGGCAGATCGGGGATGGGCTTGCACTCCACCGCGTGGCCCCAGACGCCGTCGGCCTTGTCGCCCTCGAGCTCGCCCACGGGGAGATCCTCGAACACCCCGGCGGCGGGCACCACCGGCACCTCGTCACCACAGGCGCTGGCGCCGAACGCCAGGATGGCCCAGACACCCCAGACGCGGGCAGCCGCGAAAGTCCTCATGATCAATCCCCCCCTCGGTGCGAAGAGCCGGGGTGTGTATCGCGAGGCGTCGCGGGCCGCAAGTCCGGGGCCGAGGCGCCGAGGCCGACACCGACACCGGGGCCGGGGCCGAGCCCGAGCCCGAGCCCGGGACCGACACCGACACCGAGCCCGAGCCCGAGCCCGACACCGGGACCGAGACCGAGGCCGCGACCGGGACCGGGGCCGAGCCCGAGCCCGAGCCCGAGCCCGAGACCGAGACCGAGCCCGAGACCGAGACCGAGACCGAGCCCGCGCCCGAGACCGAGGCCGGGACCGAGCCC
>JACKFB010000006.1 GCA_020632695.1 Deltaproteobacteria bacterium | reverse complement strand
GGCGGCGTGCGCCTGCGCTCGCCGGTAGTGGCCACCATGGAGCGCATCGTCGCCGAGCTGGTCTCGGTGCGTGCGCTGAGCCACACCACCGGCCACCTCGCCGATCTGCGCCTGCCGCGCCAGGTGCTGGAGCGCGCGATGCTCGCGTACATCCGGGCCTACGACGTGGACATGAGCGACGTCGCCGAGCCGCTGAGCGCGTTCGAGACCTTCAACGCCTTCTTCACGCGCGCCCTGCGGCCTGGCGCGCGGCCCATCGATCCGGGCGAGAACACCATCGTCAGCCCGGCGGACTCCCGGGTCCACGAGATGGGGCGGGTGCCGACCCACGGCATGCTCGAGCAGGTCAAGGGCAGGCGCTACCGCCTGGGTGCGCTGCTCGGCGACGAGGGCGAAGCCGGCGCCTTCCGCGAGGGCGTGTACGCCAACCTCTACCTCAGCCCCCGCGACTACCACCGCGTGCACTGCCCGGTGGACGGCCACATCCTGTCGTGGCGACACATCCCGGGGCGCCTGTACCCGGTCAACAACCTGGCGATGCGGGCCATCGACGGCCTCTACGCCACCAACGAGCGGGTGGTCGTCCACTTCGACTCGCCCGGCTTCGGTCGGGTGGCGCTGGTCTTCGTTGGCGCGACCAACGTGGGCCGCATCACGCTGTCCTTCACCGACCAGCCGGGGGCGTGGAACAGCCGCGGTCCCACCACGGTGACGCCGCGCGAACCCATCGCCATCGCGCGCGGCGACGAGCTGGGCATGTTCAACCTGGGCTCGACGGTGGTGCTGCTGGTGGCCGATCCCAAGCTGGTGCCGGCCTCGGTGCTCGCGGGCGAGCACGTGGCCATGGGCCGCGGCCTCTGGCGTCGTTGACCCGAGGCCGCTGACCCGCGCGTCAGGGCGAAGGCGGCGGCTCCTCGGCCGGCGGCGGCGGCGGGGGCGGCTCCGGGAGCACCAGCAGGCCCGCCTGGCGGATGAAGGCGCCATCGCGCGTCATCACGTCGAAGCTGCCGTCGACGGTGACCTCGTCGCCCTTGGCGACGCGACCGACCTCCGTGGCCTCCGACCCGACGACCAGGAGCTGGTAACGGGTCGCGCCCACCGCGTCCGCCAGATACATGTGCGGCGGCTGCGGGCAGAAGGGCGCCTTCGGTGGCGGCGGTGGCGGCAGCTCCTCACCGGGCTTGGGCTTCGGCGCGTTGGGGTCCTCCTCCACCGGCGGCGGCGGAGGCGGCTTGGGGCAGGTGAAGACCTCGACCACGCGCCCCCGCACCTTCGCCTTCTCACCGGCAGCGTGGCCGTCGGCGGTCAGGAAGCCCTCGACGGTCCAGGCGCCGTCGGGGTAGCGAGCCTTGACCTCGCGCGGCTCGAGCGAGGGCGCCTCCGGCAACGAGACCTTGAGCGTGCTGCGAGGCGACACGTGCCGCTGCTCCGTCGAGTCGCAGGCCATGACCAGCAGGGCCGCGCACGCCGAGGCGGCGAGCCATTCACTCCGGAAATTCACCAGCGGCCTCCTGCTTGAAGACGGGGTGGAGCCCCGGGAACGTGATGACCGAGAGGGCGTTGGGGACGACGTAGACGCGCTCCGAACCGACGGAGACGAGCTGCCCGCCGACCCGCGCCGAGCCGGCGATGACGTTCCAGCCCCCCTCGATGTCCAGCGCCGCGAAGCGCCCCAGGATGTTCGTCGACTTGCGATCCACCAGCGGCAGCGAGTCGTTCTCGAGGTTGTTGAAGTAGACCACCCGCCGCGCCTCGCGGGCGAGGCCAAGGCTCACCTCCGACATGGGCCAGCTCTCGCGCTCCCCGGCGACGCCGCAGTCGCGGATGCGGCCGCCCACCACGCCGTGCTCCTCGGGCACCTCCGGCAGGAACACCGTGTTGGGCGTCAGGATCCACTGGGCGTCCGAGACCATCGTGGCGTCGTAGCGGTAGTTCCCGTCGGCGTCGGCGCTGTCGGCGGAGAGGTAGACGTTGAAGAGGTACACGTCGTGCCACTTCGACGCGATGAACGCTTCCGTGCCGGCGTAGCGCGCGCGGAGGATCAGCGGCGTGTTCGTGGGCACGCCGGGGATCTGGTAGAGGCCGAACTGCAGCTTGCAGGTGAGGAAGCCGTCGGCCTCGGTGCACTCGTAGCCCAACGGGCAGTCGTCGTTGAAGTCCTTGTTGGCGCAGCTGGGCGCCGGGTCCAGCTTCTGCGGCTCGACCGACACGGCGGACGCCAGCGGCGTGCCGTACTCCTGGTAGCAATCCAGCTTCTTCTCAGTGGTCGGCTCGTCCTCGCAGGCGCTGGGGTCCCAGGTCGCAGCGTCGAAGACCGCCACCTCGATGTCGAAGGTGGGGCGGCCCGACCCGAAGCGGGTGACGGCGCCGTACAGGGTCACGGTCTCCGGCCCGGCCGGCGTGGGCGCGGCCTGATCGGCGCAGCTCAACACCGGCGACTGGTTCGTCGAGGCGTTGCTCACCGGCTCGGTGATCTTCGATTCGTTGGTGCCCGGCGGATCGACCACGCACACGCCCGAACGGCAGACGCCCGTGCCGGTGCAGGCCTTGGTCTCATTGCACTCCTTCGGCAGCGCGTCGGGAGCGACGTCACCGCCGACGTCGCTCACGCTGGCGTCCGATGTATCGGTACCGCCGTCCTCACCACCGCACGCCCACAGCAGGCACGCGACCGTGCCCAGCGCCGCCACGAACTCTCGACCCAACTTCATCTCTCGCTCCCATGCTCGCCGGCCGTCGTGGCCGCCGCGTCGCGTTGCGCGCGCGCGAGCGACCGCGCTCGCGCTTCGATCAAGACCTCGCGGACGCGCGCGTCTCGCACGCCCGCTCCCGCTGCAGCCGCCACGCTGCGGTGCTCGTCGGTGGGCTCGACCGCCCGCCGCGGCCTGAGCCCCTCGGGCGCCGGTCGCGTGACGAGATCCGGCCGCAGCCAGCACACCAGCTTTCGCGCCTGCCTGTGCGCCCGCCCGCGGTTCGAGGCGTTCCACGAGGCCAGCAGGTGCTCCTCGCGTGCCAGGAGCTCGCGCTGCGCCGTCTCGTTCCGCGCCATCACGCGCACGGTGCCATCGTGGTCGATGCCGACCAGCGCCGTCGCCTCGGCCAGGGTGGCACCGACCAGACGCTGCCACGAGGCGCGCCCGCGCCAGCGCGCATCGCGCAGCACCTCGCCCATCGTGGCGACCTCACGCCGTCGCGCCGCTCGCTGGCTCTGGGACATCCGCGCATCCTGGACGGGGAACGGCGGCACTGTACCCGGAACCCGAGGCCGCGGCCAGTCCATCGCCGCCGCTGCGGAGTGGTTGGAGAGCCCGCGATTCCAGCTTGACGCGCCCTGACCTGCAAGCTAGCTTGCGCGCCCTCGACGACTCCGGGCAGGCCATGTGCGCCCCGGCGTCCGAACGGGCCGAAGGCGCAGGAGCACTCGGAAGCCCCTTGACAACATTCGGTTTCGGAAACGAAACTCGCGAGCCGTCCGCCAGGACGGAGCCCCTTCAGGCACGTAGCTCAGTGGTAGAGCGCTACCTTGACACGGTAGAAGTCGGCGGTTCAAACCCGCCCGTGCCTACCAGCCCCGCTCGCGACGCGTCCGACGCCGGATGCGACGGTCCGTGGTCTGAGTGAACGACCGCAAGCCGTCCCTCGGAGACAGAAGATGTCGAAGATCAAGACCCATCGCGGCGCCGCCAAGCGCTTCCGCCTGACCGGCAGCGGCAAGGTGGTGCGCCAGCACGCCAACGCGAACCACATCCTGACCAAGAAGCGGCCGAAGCGTAAGCGTCGGCTCCGCGGCACGGCGATCGCGACCGCGGTGGACGCGAAGCTCATCAAGCGGATGATCCCGCACGCCTGAACCGCGCCGGGGCCGCGATCGTCAACGCGGCCGGCCCCACATCAGTAGGGAGTACTTCCATGGCTCGAGTGAAGCGCGGCTTCAAGGCGCGTCGGCGCCGCAACAAGATCCTCAAGGCCGCCAAGGGCTACCGCGGCGCGCGCAGCAAGCTGTACAGGACGGCGCGCAACGCCGTCTTCAAGGCGTGGAGCTACGCCTACCGCGATCGCAAGAACAAGAAGCGCACCTTCCGCGCGCTCTGGATCGCCCGCATCAACGCGGCGGCTCGCATGAACGGCATCAAGTACAGCGAGCTGATCCACCTGCTGGACCGCGCGTCGGTGGCCATCGACCGCAAGGTGCTGGCGGAGATCGCCGTGCACGACCCGCAGAGCTTCACGCGACTCATCGAGCACGCACGCGCCGCAGCCTGAAGTCGCGTGACCGCGCGACAACCCAGACCCAGGCTAGTCCCAGGAGATCCGGTCGATGACGAAGGCTGACATCATCGAATTCGTCTACGAGAAGCTGCGCGCCGTCGGGTCGTACTCCAAGCGCGACGCGGCCGAGATCGTCGAGAGTGTGTTCGAGACGATGAAGGACACGCTCGGTGAGGGCGAGAAGATCAAGATCTCCGGTTTTGGCAACTTCGTCGTGCGCCAGAAGAAGGAGCGGGTGGGTCGCAACCCGCAGACCGGCGACCAGATCATGATCTCGGCGCGCCGGGTGTTGACCTTCAAGCCCAGCCAGGTCTTGAAGAATGCCCTCAACGAAGAGGGGGCCTGAGTCGACCTTCGGGTCGGACACCCCACCCTTGTCGTCTTCCGCGCTCCGGGTCCCTGGAGCGCGGAGCCTGTCCGTCGGAGCCACGGGGCGTAGCGCAGTCTGGTAGCGCACTTGACTGGGGGTCAAGTGGTCGCAGGTTCAAATCCTGTCGCCCCGACCACCGACGGACGGCATCGAAGGGGAGCACGGCGACGTGCTCCCCTTCACCATTTCAGGGCCTCGCGCATGGGCTGTCCGAGCGACGCCGGCGGCACGGTGCAGGGCGTACCGGCGACGTGGTGCCACTGCGAGGCGGCGCGCGGCGTCGCGATCCTGAGGATCTCGGCGCTGCGCGTGCCGTAGCCGAGCCCATCCAGGTGGACGCACACCCCGTCGATGGGGTGGGACCCTGGCTCCATGGCCTCCGCGTGTGTGCCCAGGAGCGCCGCCAGGGCCCCCGTCGAGGGCTCCGGACCCGCGGCCAGGCGGGCGGCCTGGGCCTCGAGCCAGGCGACCCTGCGCGAGGGCGCGGCGCCGAAGCTGCGCTCGGTCACGACGTGCACCTGCCCTGCCCCCAAGGCATCGCGGCGCATGCGCGGGCCGTCCGGGCGCACGACCGCGGCGGCCTCCCGGTCGGCGACCAGGCAGTGGAAGCCGTTGAAGTCGCCGGGGTCCAGGGCCTGCAGCAGTCCGGCGGCCTCGTCAGCGCTCGCCGCGCCCAGGGCGAGCAGGACCAGCTCGCCGCGGGAGCGCCGCGTCCGATCGGCCGGAGTCCCGAAGCGGTTGGTGAGCGCGACGACCACCCCGCGGGCGTTCACGCCGATCCAGGTGCCGCCCGCCTCGAGATCCCGGGGACAGAAGATCGGGACGTCGCCCGCTCGCGAGGCTGCCGGCGGCGCCGCGAGGCGATCGAGCCGCTCGTCGCGGTTGGCCGCCACCAGCAGGTCGGCGCCTGGCCACACGCGCCAGGCGAGCAGGACGGTGCACATGGAGCACTCCGGGGCGAGCGAGGCTCTCGGGGGGACCTCAGCCGCCCTCGGGCGAGCCCAGGCCGCCCTCGGGCCCCTGGGTGCCGAAGGTGCCGTCCCCGCCGTCGAGGCGGAAGAAGCGGCGCGCGAAGTCGGCGAGCGTCGCCCGGTGGGCCGCCTCGCCCATGTGCAGGCGGTACTCGTTGATCACCTTGATCTGCATGTCCATCCACTCGCGCCAGCACGGGTCGCAGACCCGGGCCCGGATCTCGTCTCCCAGCGGGCCCACGAAGGTGACCCAACCCGTGATCGCGGGGCGCTCCTTCTCACAGCGGGCACAGCTCACATCCGGCATCATCGTGCTCCTCGTCGGTCGGCGGGCCCACGCTAGACGCGGGCGTCTCGTGGCGCAAGGACGGCGCGTTCCGCCGGCGGCGGGACTCGGCGGGCCCGGCGCCCCGCTCCGCGCGGGCACCAATTCACTTGCGCCCTGCGCATCGGTCTGCTACACGCCTCAACGCTATGGTGGTTGCGGTCGATATTGAATCGCTCCGCACCCGCAAGCTCCGAAAGCAAGTCGGCCAGAAGACCTTCACCAGAGGCTGCCAGTACTTCGCTAGCGGACGCGTCGTAGATGCCCGGAGGGAGGCGGACGCGGTCGTTGGCAAGGTGACTGGTAGTGGCCGTGACAACTACACCATCCGCGTGCAGCTTTCGGGGAAGGACGGTCGGATCCTCAAGGCCGAGTGTTCCTGTCCCCACATGCACGGCTACTGCAAGCATGAAGTAGCCGTCGCATTGGCTGCGCTCGCCGACCCGACCCTCCGCAGCGCGGAGAGCGCGGGTTGGGGACGCATCCTCGATGATGCGGAAGAGGTGGCCCAGGAGTTTGCGGGTGAGGAAGAGGCGGAAGAGAGGCTGGTCGTAAGACTCGGCTTGCCTCTCAATCCGGACGACTCCGTGCGGGTACGGTTCTTCAAGGCGCGCTTCGGCAAGAAGGGCCGCGCCCAGGAGAAGCCGATCCCGGCGGAGACCGTGCGGGCCGCGCTGGCGACCGAGAACGACATCCTCGGCCTCAAGCACCCGGAGGAGGCGCTGGCAGCGCGCGTGGCCGGCCTGCTGGAGGCCAACGACGAGCACACGCTGCTGGCCGACGAGGCGAACCTGGACCTGCTCTTGCGGTCGCTGAGCCGCATGCAGGAGCTCTACCTCGGCGACACCGACAAGCGGCTGCACATCAAGCTGGATCCCGTGCGGCCGCGGGTGCGCGTCGACGCGCTGAAGAACGGCGGCCTCTCCCTCAAGATCCAGGTCATCATCAACGGCAAGCGGCGCACGCTGGACAAGCGGAGCCGGGTCGCCGGAAGCCCGCTGAGCGCGTGGCTCTTCGACGGTGAGTCGGGGCTGATGCCGATGCTGGGCGGACCGGGCTCCGGCGTCATCGTGTACGGCCTGAGCCGGCGCCAGGCGCGCATGCCCCCGCGGGAGGTGCCCACCTTCCTCGAGCGCGGGCTCATCCGCATGAAGGAGCTGATCCGCGTCGAGGCCGAGCCGGGCGTGCTGCCCGACGTGGGCGAGGTCGAGCCCCTGCTCATCCTGGGCGAGGACGGCGACCGGCTGAAGGTGCAGCTCCAGTTCCGCTACGGCGACCCGGTGGAGCTGCAGGTCTTCAACGAGGCGGCGCCGGCGGTGCTGAGGTCCCCCGAGGGGCACGAGCCGCCCTTCGTCATCCGCAACCGCGAGGCCGAGGGCGAGGCGCTGCAGGCCGCGCGTGAGGCGGGCCTGCCGGTGGGCGAGCACCCGCAGACGGTGCTGCTGGACACCGCGGACGCCCTGACCTTCCTCGAGGAGCAGCTCGACGGCCTGGGCAGCCACTGGACCATCCTCGGGCGGGAGCGGCTGCAGCGCTTCCTGTATCGTGCGGCCCAGCCCACCCTCATCGGCAGCATCCGCAGCACCGTGGACGCCTTCGAGTGCAACCTGGGCATCGACATCGACGGCTCCCGCTTCGGCCTCGACGCGCTGCTGCAGCTCTACCAGAGCGGGAAGCGCTACATCACCCTGCAGGACGGCTCGCTCGCCCTGGTGCCCGACGAGTGGGTGACCCGCCACCTGCACGTCGCGATGGAGCTGCCCCACCTGCTCATCGGCGGCGGCGTCGGCCGCGTGCCGCGCTTCCACGCCCCCGTGCTCGACGCGCTGGTGGGGGACGCCGAGATCGAGGGCGACGCCGAGTGGACGCGCCTGTCGACGCGGCTGCGCAACTTCAAGGGCCTCAACGACGAGCCGCTGCCCAAGGGGCTGACGGCCACGCTGCGCGAGTACCAGAAGCACGGCTACGACTGGCTCTGCTTCCTGCGCGACTCCGGATTCCACGGCATCCTCGCCGACGACATGGGCCTGGGAAAGACCATCCAGGCCCTGACCTTCGTCCTCGCCGAGAAGGAGGCCGGGCGCCTCGAGAACCCGGTGCTGGTGGTCACGCCCACCTCGGTGACGGCCAACTGGGTGGAGGAGGCGCGCCGCTTCACTCCGGACCTGAACGTCGTGCGCCTGGTCGGCCCCAACCGCGACAAGCTCTACAAGGACATCAAGGACACCGACGTCGTCATCACGACGTTCGCGCTGCTGCGGCTGGACATCAACCGCCTGTCGCGCCGCGCGTGGGCCGCCGTCATCCTCGACGAGGCCCAGCACATCAAGAACCCGGCCAGCCAGACCGCGCTGGCCGCGAAGAAGCTGACCGCCCGCCAGCGCCTGGCGCTGACCGGTACCCCGCTCGAGAACAGCCTCATCGAGCTGTGGTCCATCTTCGACTTCCTGATGCCGGGCTTCCTCGACACCGAGAAGAACTTCGCTTCGCGCTACGTGCGGTCGGGCGCGGAGAAGCCCGAGGACATCGAGGGGCTGCGCATCAAGGTGGCGCCCTTCATGCTGCGCCGTGTGAAGTCCGAGGTGGCCAAGGAGCTGCCACCCAAGACCGAGCAGATCATCCATGTCCCGCTCACGCCGCGTCAGCAGGAGCTGTACGACGAGGTGCGGGCGCTGACGAAGCAGAAGGTGATGGCCGCGGTCCAGTCCAAGGGCCTGGCGGCGAGCACCATCACCATCCTCGACGCGCTGCTGAAGCTGCGACAGGTGGCCTGCCACCCGCGGCTGGTAAAGCTCGACGTCGCCGCCGGTATCGAGGAGAGCGCCAAGCACGACATCCTCCACGAGCTGCTCGAGGAGGCGGTCGCCGAGGGCCACCGGGCGCTGGTCTTCAGCCAGTTCACCAGCCACCTCGCCATCGTGCGCGAGTGGCTGGACGCGTCGAAGATCCCCTACTTCTACCTGGACGGGCGCACCCGCAAGCGCCAGGCCCTGGTCGACCGCTTCAACGCGCCCGACGGGCCGCCGCTCTTCCTCATCAGCCTCAAGGCGGGCGGCACCGGCCTCAACCTGGCCACGGCCGACTACGTCATCCACCTGGACCCCTGGTGGAACCCTGCCGTCGAGGACCAGGCCACCGACCGCGCCCACCGCATCGGGCAGACCCAGCCGGTCTTCGTCTACAAGCTGGTCGCCGAGGGCACCGTCGAAGAGAAGATCCTGCAGCTCCAGGAGTCCAAGCGCGAGCTCTTCGACGCCGTCGTCGCCCAGGAGACCCTGGCCGGCAGCGGCCTCACCGCCGAAGACATCCGCTCCATCTTCGACGACTGAGACGTCCGGAGGCGCGCTCTCGGGCGTGCCGCACCGCCAACCTGCGCGCGGCCGCCAGCGACCCGCGCGGCCGACGCCGCGAACGCGGCGGCACGGTCGGTGCTCGTGGCGAGCGAGGACGGCGCTGGCGGCGCACCACCGAGCGCTCGGAGGCGCACTCACGGCGCGCCGCACACGCGACCCGAGGAGACGCTGCCGCCAGCAAGGTCCGCACCCGCCGCCGGGGCCACCGACGCTTCAGTGGCCGGGCGCCTTGGGATACTTCTTCCGGAAGGCCTCGACGGCCTTCCCGATGGCGGGGTCGTCCTCGATCGTCTTGCCCGCAGGCACCAGGTCGTAGGCGAAGTAGTTCGCGTCGGGGTCCACCTTCGCGCCGTCCTCGATCCGGGCTTCGAGCTGGGCCTTCTCGGTACGCAGCCTCACGATCTGGTTGCGGTAGAACTCCGACCCGGCCCCCGCCGCCCGCCGTGAGGTGACCCCTCCCGGCTCCGGCGACTTCTGCGCCGCCTCCCGCTCGGACTTCTCGCGGGCCTCGGCGATGGTCTCGTAGCTGCCGATCTGTGCCTCGAGCTGCTCCATCTGCTTCTCGAGCCCTGCCCGCTCGAAGCGATCGGCGAAGGGCCCGGTGGGCGCCTTGTCCTTCCAGAGGTGCAGGTTGAAGAGCGAGAGATACTTCCCCTTGGAGAAGGCGGTCGCGATGAACGCGTCGGCGACGTGCCGCGGGTGCTCCTGCATGCCCGTGTCGTTTCCGCCGAGGATGAAGTCGATCCCCGGCACGTTGCGGGCCAGGTCGTCCAGCTCGCGATCCGGCAGATGTGCCAGCGCTACGATGACCTGCGCCCCCTCCCCCTTCAGCGCGGCGACCTGCGCCTTCGCCGCCGCCTCGGTGTCCGTCACACGCCAGGGAGCGCCGCGGTCGTAGGTGGGGGTGGCAGGCACCGCCTCGAGGGTGACCCCGAACACCCCGACCTTCACGCCGCCGCGCTCGATGACGCGGTGGTCACCGAAGATGGGCTCGCCGCTCTGGGCGTCCACCAGGTTGGCCACCAGGAACGGGAAGGGAGCCTTCTTGCTCAGCTTCTCCAGCTCCACGCGGCCCAGCAGCAGGTCGCGGTCGCCGATGGTGATCGCCTGGCAGCCGATGCGACGGTACTGCTCGATGATGAAGGCGGCGGTGTCCTCGGCCTCCTTGCGCTGGGCGCCCGTCGCCGGTGGCGCGTGCTCCGCCCAGAAGAGGTCGCCCGCGTCGAAGATGAGCAGGTCGTCCCACTCCTTCTGCTCCGCCCGCTCCGCGATGATCTTCGCTTTCCTGGCAAGACCGCCAAGAGGATTGGACCGTCAGCCACAGGGCTCGAGCTCACCGGCCATGTTGGCGGTGTGCAGGATGGCCAGCTTGTGGCCGTCGAACTCCTTCGGGGGCACCGGCTCGGCAGCCGGGGGACGCTCGGCTACGCCCGGCTCGGGCGCGGCAGGCGGAGGCGTGGGCATCGCCACCGATGGCGCCTTGGCCGCGTCGCCCGCGCTGGCGCCCGGTGACGTCGGCTGCGCGCCCACGTCGGACGCAGCGACCGGCGCGGCGGGGGTCGCCCTGCCCTCGGGCGCGCTCGGCGACTCGCGGCAACCGCCAGCGAGGGCGGCCGCGATGATGACTCCGAGGAGGTGTCGGCTGGGGTAGCGCATCGTCCCTCACCAGTCGGTGGAGCGCGGAGTATAGAGGCGCCGGCGCGCGGCGTCGACGTCCAGAAACAGGAAGGCCCCGAGAACGTCAGCTCTCGGGGCCTTCCTGCGTGTTCGACAGGACCGGCGCGCGTGAGACGCGCACCGGTCCCGATCTTCACTAGGGCGCGGGGGTCTCGTCGGGGATGAGCCCGGTGATGGTCCCGCTGACGCCGCTCAGGGTGATGCCGACCGAGATCGAGTCCTTCTGACCGTCGCTGTCCGCGTCCTGGTCGAAGGGCAGGATGCCCAGGGCCGGGCACACCAGCGACTTGTTGTCGCCGAGCGCCGAGCAGATGCTGCCGTCGGCGTCGGTGCAGGACGGGGTGGCCGCCGAGAAGGCCGCGGTGCAGCCGAGCTTGAGCTTCTTCGGGTCGGTGGTGACGACCTGGATGATGTCGGCGCCGTTGGTGCCGAGGCAGGTGCAGTCGGCGGTCAGCGCGTTGAGCGCCACCGCGAACTGGGCCACGGGGACGACGCCGCCGAGCTTGCCGTTCGCCATCGTGAGGCCCTTGCCGTTCGCGCCGAGCGAGACGTCCGCCATCACCTGGGTCTTCTCGATGGTCAGATCCAGGGTGGTGTCGGCGCCGTCGAGCAGCGAGCCCAGCGGGATGCTGAGCTGGAAGAGCGCCGGCCCGGCCGTCAGCACGCCCGAGTCGATCTTCGCGTCCATGCTGATGAGGGGCGTCTGGGTGCCCGGGATGAAGCTGGACGGATCGGCCAGGAAGGTGCCCGTGCCGGCCTTGCTGGTCGCCAGGTCGTCCTGGGCCTCGGCGAAGAAGCCGTTCAGGGCCAGCCCGGAGGCCTGGCTGTTCGGGTCGGTGAGGCCGGCGTTCTCGAGCAGCAGCGTGATGGAGCCGGAGTCGATCTGCTCCTGCAGCAGCGCGTTCACGTCGGTGTCACCGAGGAACTGGCCGAGCAGACCGAGCAGGGCGCTGAGGCCGTTGTCCATCTTGCTGTCGCCGTCGAAGTCGAAGCAGCAGGTGTCGTCGGCGATGCCGAGCTCGGTGATGTAGCTCGCGGCCGCATCGAAGGTGTAGTCGATGGTCTCGACCACCTCGACGCACTTGCCCTGAGCGCAGGTCTCCTTGGGATCCGCGGCCGAGCAGAGCGTCGTGTCGGTCACGGCGTAGGTGCAGCTCGCCACCGTGCCGTTGGCCACGCAGGTGCCCGTCGCGGCGTAGGCCTCGACGCCGGTCGCGGTGCTGTTGCAGGCAGCCGCGGGCGGGTTCGTACACGGGTTGGGGTCGCAGGGGTCGACCGGCGTGGTGTCGGCGTCCGCGGTCACGTCCGCGTCGGGGCCGGGCGTGGTGTCGGTCGTGGTGTCGGCAGTGGTGTCCGGCGTGGTCGTGTCACCGGTGGTGTCCGGCGTGCTCGTGTCCGCCACGACGTCGGTGGTGGTGTCAGGGTCGCTTCCGCCGCTGTCGCACGCCACGGCGCCGATGGCGAAGACTGCGGTCGTGAGGACCGCCATTCCGAATCGAGTAGTCATTCTGGTCTCCCTCCAGCTAGGCCAATGGAATCCCGCGTGGCAGTCGTCAACGCGGTGAGTGTTTGTGCGACGGAGCGCACCGGGGGCCGTTGTCGGCGGGTTGTATGGCACGGTCGCCAACTCAACACAAGTGACACGTGTTCTTCGTCGGTCATCGCCGCGGCGGCGGCGCGGGATCGGGCGCCAGACCGCCCGCAGGTTGGGGCTGCGCTTCCAGTGCTGCTTCGCGCTGTGCGTTCGCGTCCGCGGGACGAGGTCGGCAGCCGCGCAGGCGCATCGGCGCACCTCGCCCGGATGGCGGGCGGGCGGGCTCGTGACGATCGGCACACGGCGGGCGGCCGGGCGTCCGGTGGCCGGGCGGCCGAAGTGCCGGGGCCTCGACGCGCGACGCCGGCGACCTGGGAGGAGCGCCGGCGTCGTGGGTCCCGCGGGGACGGTGGAAGGTGGGTCGCGCGCGTTGCTGGGGGGTCGGTCCCAGTGAATGTATTCCGCCTTGGTGTTGTCTCGGGGGCGGACGCGACTGACGACCCGGCTGAGGACAAAGCAAGTCGCGTGCCATGGGTGACGTGACCCCGGTGAGCCAACCCACCCCGAGGATCGCCGGCGCTCGTGCCTCCCGTGCGAGGGACGGCCGGGCCTCTGGCCGGGTCCTGCCCCCGGGGACGGCACACCCCGCTGGGGTCCCCGGGCCCCACTCGCCCGGTCGGCGCGCTCTCACCAGTTGGCGTCCGGGCCGTCGCCGCGCCAGCGTTGGAAGGCCACGTGCGTGCGTCCCGGGCCGACGTGACGCACCAGCAGATAGCGACGCGCCCGGATGAGCGCCTGCTGGCCGTCGGGATCGGGGACCGGCGCCCAGGTGCCCAGGTTGTAGTAGCGGCCACCGTTTCGGAGCGGCCGGCGCTCGGGGCGGTGGCTGTGGCCGAAGCAGACGATGGGGACGTCCAGGTGGGTGGAGATCTGTTCGGCGACCAGGCCCCAGCGGCCGCGCTCCTGGAGCGCGAGGCTGCCGCGGCCCATGGCGCGGAGCACGAAGAGCAGCGGTGGGATGAGGGCGAGCATCATCGCCGCCTGGGGCCAGGTCTCCGCGTTGGCGATGCCGGCGCCCACGATGAGCGCGGCCGCCAGCGCCGTCAGGAGCCGGTCCAGCCACAGCTCGTGGAGGAGGTGGCGGGGTCGGTCGGAGATGGGCACCGAGCCCAGGCGCCGGAGCAGCGCGATGAAGTCGGCGCCGACGCCCTTGGAGCGCGCGTAGGCGGCGTAGGTCGCCGAGCTGTCGGGCTTGGACGCGAGGACGCGGCGGCGCTGCTGCCGCAGCAGGCGGACGACCCGGAACGCGCGGCCGACGTAGATCGAGAGGAAGCGGCGCTTGGGGAAGTAATAGTCGTAGGCGTGCCGCGCGTAGCCGGACAGCGACTTGAGGAAGCTGTCGTCGTCGAAGGGGTTGAAGGAGCCCAGGCTCGACAGCACGTGTCGCCCCATGAGCGAGCCCATCGAGGCCTCGAGCGCGCGCGGTGCGCGGCGATGGGCCGGCACGAAGGGGGCGAGCACGTCGCGGTAGCTGCAGGTCGCGTCGTACTGCTGGCCGTGCTCCGCGTAGAGCACACCCGGGACGTAGAGGAACCACGGCTCGAAGGCGACCGCGGCGGCCACGCGCGCGCCGGTGCCGGGCGGCGCGGCGGCGGCCAACGCCAGGCGCAGGACCTCGGCGACCTCGGGGAAGGCCAGCTCGCGGTCGTGGTTGCCCATGAGGAAGGTGACGCGGTTGCCCCGGGCCAGGAAGCGCGCGAGGCCGAAGACGAAGGGCTCGTGGTCGCCGAGCAGGCGGCGCATCTTCCAGACGCTGCCGGGGACGGTGGGCGGGAGCCCCTCGGACGGCGACAGCAGGTCGCCCGGGCCGCCGTACACCGAGTCGAAGTCCCAGGTGTCGCCGCCGAACACCACCTCGGTGCAGGCGAAGGCCGCCGGGCGCACGGCATCCACTTGATCGAGCAGCTCGACGAGCTCGTCGTCCTGGCGCGCCGACGGCTTCTTGTACTCCCACCACCCCGGGATCGGCGACTCGAGCACCTGCGTCAGGTGCACGTCGCTGAGCAGCAGATACTCGACCAGAGGCCCCACTGGAGCCCCGGCGGCGGACGCGCGTGCCCGTGACTCCGCGAGGCTCACCGGGCCAGCAGTGGCGCGACGAGCGCCGCGAGGGCTTCCTCGCTGAGCCGCCCGGTCACGAAGCCCCGCTGCACGCCGGCGGCGTCGAAGAGGATCGCCGCGGGCAGCATCCCGTCCCACTCCGGGCTGGTGGCCGCGATGAAGGCCTCGGCCCGCCCCTCTGCGATGGTGGCCATGGGATAGGCCACCCGCACGCGGTCGAGGATGCGCTGAAGCTTCTCGGCCGAGCGCGTCCGGTCCTCCAGCGCCAGCCCGAGGATCTCCACCCCCGCCTCTCGCTTGCGCTCATAGAAGGAGGAGAGCATCGGCATCTCCTCCACGCAGGGCACGCACCAGCTCGCCCACACCGACACCACCGTCGCACGAGCCCCCAAACCGCGCACATGCTCGACGAGCCCCGCACGGTCGAAGGAAGGCAGCGCCTCCACCCGCGGCACCGCCGCAGCCCCGGCGCCGGCACCGGTGGCAGTGCCGGCTTCGGTGGCGGTCTCGGTGCCGGCGCCGGTCTCGGTGCCGGCGCCGGTCGCGGTGCCGGTCTCGGTGACGGCCCCGGCGCCGGCCTCGGTGACGGCCTCGGTCTCGGTGACGGCGCCGGTCGCGGTGCCGGACTCGGTGCCGGACTCGGTCGCGGCCCCGGCCCCGGCCTCGGTCGCGGTGACGGCCGCGGCCCCGGCCCCGGTCACATCCCCCGCCCCGCGCCCACAACCACTCCACGCCAGCAAAGCCAACGCGACCGCCACCCCAGCCCCTCGACTCGTCCCCTGCCCCATCGCCGCGTCCCCCACCGAATCCGCCGCCCTGCGCTCGGTTTAACCGAGTCGCCCCCAGCTGTCGATCCCTCACCCCGGCGGCGAGCCCGCCACCGAGACCGAGACCGAGACCGAGGCCGAGACCGAGACCGAGACCGCCACCGAGACGGCGACCGAGTCCGAGACCGGGACCGAGTCCGAGTCCGAGACCGAGACCGCCACCGAGACCGAGCCCGCCACCGAGACCGAGCCCGCCACCGAGACCGAGTCCCACGCCGCCACCAAGACCGACCCCGCCACCAAGACCGAGTCGCACGCCGCCACCAAGACCGACCCCGCCACCAAGACCGAGACCGAGACCGAGACCCAGGACCACCGAGACCGAGCCTGAGACTGAGCCTGAGCCGAGACCGACACCGAGCCCGACACCGCCACCGAGCCCGCCACCGACACCGACACCGAGACCGAGACTGAGCCCGAGCCCGAGCCCGAGCCCGAGCCCGACACCGCCACCGAGACCGAGCCTGAGACTGAGCCCGAGCCCGCCACCGAGACCGAGCCCCGCCACCGAACCCGAACCCAGCCCGCCATCGATGTAGAGGCGCCGAATGAGGCGAGCGAGGCCGCCGCTGAGGGTGGCGCGACCGAGCGCAGGCCGAGTCGGGCCCCAGGCCCGTCGCAGGCCTGACGCGAGGGAGCGCTGCCCTCAGCGGTGGCCGTAGCCGACTCAGGCGGTGCCTCGGCCAATCGCCCCGGGCTCGACTCTCCGGCCTTGCTGATGCACCGTCCCGCCTCGAAAGGGAGGAGTGATGGGCGACACCGTCGTGCGCGTGGGACAGGCCAGCGCTGCGGGGGTCGATGGGCGGGCTACCACGGCTACGGCCTACGGGGGCTTCGGCACCAGCCACCTGCTGGCGGTGAGCGATGGCGTCGCGCTCGGCGCGGCGGCCGTGGCCGCGGCGCAGGCTGCCGTGACGGCCTTGCTGCGAGCATTCCGCGATGACCCGCGGCCGGGAGACCTCGCGGCTCGGGTCGGTCGGGCCTTCGGCGTGGCGGAGGCGTGGACGCTGCGGGCGGCGGCGGAGGCCGGCGTGGCGCGCGTCCCGGGGGCGGCCGGCTTGGAGCTGAGCGCGCTGGTGCTGGAGCCGAACGCCCTGTGGCTCGCCCGCCTCGGCCGCGGGACCTCGTGGCTGATCCGTGGCGACGTGGCCAGCCCCTTCGAGTCCCTCTCCCCCGAGGCGTGCGACGGCCTGGCCGAGGCTTCGGCGGGCGACGCGGTGCAGGGGCCCGGCGGGCGCTTCAGCCTGCAGCGGGTGCGCGTCCGTCTGGACACCGGCGACCGGCTGATCCTCGCGTCGGGCGCCACCGCGGCCAACCTGCCCCCGGACATCATCGGCTCCGCGCGCGCCAGCTCACCGCAGCTCGCCGCCCAGCGGCTGCTCAGCGCCGCGGGCGCCGCCTCCACCGACGCCGCGATGGCGCTGCAGATCCTCGAGGTCCACCAGGCGGCCCACCACCGCCCGGGGCGACACCGCGAGCCGGTCCGCGGTCGGTGGCGGCGCGCCCTGGGCCGCCTCACCCGCCGCGGGTCGGCGCCCGACGCGGACCTCCCGCCTCCCACCGACGAGGAGCTGCTCGCCGAGGACGCCGAGGTCGTGCGCGCCCTGCTCGAGCTGGCCGATCCCGCCAGCGGCGCCCGCGCGCTGGGGGCCCACCTGGACGCGCGCCTCCGCGCCCACGGAGCCGATGGCCTCGAGCGCGTCGCCCGCTGCCTCGTCGACCAGCGCAGCCCCCACGCCGTCGCGGTGGTGGCCCACCTGCTCGCCTCCCGCCCGCGCCCCCTCGTCCGCGACTTCGCGGTGCGTCTGCTCCCCCGCCTCGCCGTCTGAGCCGCTCGCGGCGTCAGCGCGCGCCCGGCTCCGGCGCCCGCAGGGGAAGCCCCCGGTCGCGCGCCCAGCGCACCAGCACGTCCTGGTACGGCATGGCGCGGTGACGCTCCATGACCCAGGTCGTGGCGAGGTCCAGCGGCACCCCACGGTGCAGCGCCACGAACGCGATGGCGACGGACGGCGACCGGTTGAGCCCCGCGTTGCAATGGATGAACACGCGGCGGCCGGCGTCGACGTGGGCGGCGACCGCCGCGACGCCGCCGTCGAGGCGCCGCGCCAGATCGACCGGATCGAAGTCGCTGATCGGCACGCGGGTCGCCGCGACGCCGACCCGGGTCCAGAGCTGCCACACCAGGTTCCAGGAGAGCCCGCGCGAAGCCAGGTCCTCGTCGCTCTGCAAGCTGACCACGGCCTGCACGCCGGCGTCCCGGGCCAGCGCCGTGAAGTGCTCGGGGGCGTGCGGATGGCTGCCCACGCAGAGGGCGCCGTCCAGGGCTGTGAAGTGCTCCACCACGGGCGGCATTCTCGTGATAGGAAGCGGTCACAGCAAGCCACCTGGAATTGCCGTCGCGTCGGAGCGATTGAGTGGCCGGAGCGCGCGGCGGCGCGGGTGGACTCGATGAAGGCAGGATCGCGATGACCGACAGGGTGTTTTCAGGTTCGGACCGAGCGGGTCACCAGCGACGTCTCTCGACGGCCTCGAGCGCGGAGGAGGCTCGCCGCGCGCCGAAGACCTCGGCGCTCGAGGGCCCGGCAGGGCAGGAGCCAGCCGCGCGACGGGAGGGGTTGGGGACGGCCTGTGGGGTCGCCCCGATGTTCTTGCGCCGTGGCCTTGCCCTGGTGGCGCTCGTGGGGTCGCTGAGCCCGGCCGGTTGCGGCCAGCCCGCAGGCCCCGCCGCCCCACCGCAGCCGACGCCCGCGGCAGCTCGCCCCGACGCTGGCGCCGCGACGCCCGACGCCGCCGAGACGCCCTCGCCGGTGGCCGCCGCCGAGAAGCTCGCAGACCAGACGATCGCCGGCGTGGACGGCCTCCAGGCGCTGACCGGCGCCGCCTCTGCGCTGGACGGCTGGATCGAGGAGCACCCGGACCACGCCGAGGTCGGCGCGGCCCACGCGACCACCGCGCGCCTGGACATCATGGCGGTCGGCGCGGCCACCGCCCTCGACACCCAGGCGGCCTGGGACGTCCTGGAGGCCCGGGCGCCCACCGCGGAGAAGGTGCTGCGCCGGGCGATCGCGTCGCTGGACGCGGCCGAGGCCGCCGGCGCGACCGAGACCAGCGGGCTCCGTGAGGCCGCGGCGGCGATGCTGGGCCTGGACCCCGACGTGAAGGACGTGCGCCTGGAGCGCGAGGCGCTGCTGCAGCTCGTCGGCGAGGCCAGACCCGAGGCGACCGCGGTGCGAGCGGTGTGGGGAGGGCGCCTGCTCTGGGCGCTGGACGCCCTGGCCACGCTGCCGAGCGAGCTGGGTGCCGAGGTGGCGCTGAGGACCGCCGGTCGGCTGCTCTGCCCCCGCTGTGCCGACCTCCACCACCTCACCCCCGACCGGGTGACCGGGCTGCTGCTCGACGAGAGCAACCGAGGCGGCATCATCTGCGACGCGGCGCTGGGCGCGGCGAAGGAGGCCGACTCCCCCGCCAGGCGCGTCGCCGCGCTCTCCAACTGCCCCGCGCTGGCGGCGGCCGGCGGGCGCGGGGAGCCGCCGCTTCTGTGGCGCGAGAACCCGGCGCTGGTCGGGCTGCTGCTCGAGTCCGCGCGCGTCGCGGCGCTGGACGTCCCGCCCGGACCGCTGGCCGGCATCCTGGGGCGGCAGATGGCCTCGCTGCGAGCCAAGCTCGACAACGCGTGGGCGCTGCCGGTGACCGTGGTGGACGCGCCGCTGGAGCAGCTCCCGGCGAACGGGCGGACGACCCTGGCGTCGATCGACGGGCTGAGCTCCGGCGGCCTCAGCGTGGCCCGCCCCGCCCTGGGCGTCATCAGCATCGGACCCGAAGGCGTGCGCGCGGGGCTCCGGCCCGTGGTCGCCGTCGAGAAGGGGGTCCTCTTCTCGCGGTCGGCATCGGCCGAGCTGCCGGCCGGCGGGCGCGTGGTCCACGACGCATCCAGCGCGCAGGAGGCCTCGCCCGGAGGCGCCAAGGACGTGATCCCCGCGGTCGCCTCGGCGGCGACCGAGATCGCGCGCGCCGAGGACGCCCTCGCTCCCAAGGTGCTGCCTCCGCCGGCGCTCCCGACGGAGGGGATGGGTCGGGCGATGACGCTGGTGGTCGACGCCGAGGCGAGCGCCACCGAGGTGGTGCGCGTCATCGACACGCTGCGCGAGGCGGGTGTGACGCGCTTTCGCTTCGACAAGACCCAGACCCACGGCCGCGAGCTCCCGCTGGTGGTGCGCGAGGCGCCCGAGGCGCTGGAGACGCAGGTGCCCGTCGGCTTCCACCGGCCGATCATCGCCGTGGTGGGACCGAACTCCGTCGAGGTGTGGCGGCCGGCCGGCCCCGACGAGGACAACCCTCCCACCGGCGATGCCGACAAGGAGCTGCCGCCGGGCGCCACGCCGTCCTACCGAGGCGTGGACATCGCGCGCCTGACCGTGACCGCCGCCGGCGGCGCCGCGCTGGGACCGGCCGACGCGGCCAACGCCGTCGACGCGATCGAGTGGTTCATGGCGCGCACCGGAGCCGGGCCCGTGGTGCACGTGGTCGCGGGCGAGGGAGCACGCGCCGCCGACGTGCTGCGGGTGGCCGACCAGTTCCAGTCCAGGACCGGCAAGGCGCTGGCGGACCCGGGGGCCATCTGGCCCGGCACCTCCTGCGGCGGGGAGGCCTACGATCGGCTGCGGCGCGCGCCCACCGAGTGCCCGACGGGGGTGGCCGTCGCGTTCTCGGCCGTGGCCCCGCCGGAGGGGCGCGGATTGACGTCCAGCCCGGCAGGCAACGTGAAGCGGTCAGCGGCGGCAGCGCCGACGCCGGCACCGGCGGCCGGCTTCTGCGACAAGCGCGCCATCCAGAACGGGATGGCGGTGCGGAAGGGGTCCTTCCGGTTCTGCTACGAGCGGGAGCTGCGCACGAGCCCGGCCCTGCAAGGCCGGGTGGAGATGCGCTTCGTCATCGGCCTGGACGGCAAGGTGTCGGGTGAGCCGAAGATCACCGGCTCCACCTTGAAGAACCCGGCGGTGGAGTCCTGCCTGGTGGACAGCGTCAAGAAGGCGACCTTCGCCGCCCCCGACGGCGGGGTGTGCACGGTGAACTGGCCCTTCCGCTTCGAGCCGCGATAGGTGCGTGCAGCGGATGGATGATGCGTCGGCTCCGGGCGCTCTCGGGCGCCTCGTCGTCCCGGAGCCGCTGCGGCGAACCCCCTGGTTTGCCTCGGGTCCTGGCGACGGCCTCGCCTGGCCAGGCCTCGCCGACTCACCCCGAGAGCACCTCGGATCCGCCTGGATCCCTTGTCCGCTACCCGCTCCCAGCAGCCCGTCGCTCCACATGGCCTACCGGGTCGCGGGCTCGCCCGGCCACAGGGCCGCCAGGGTGTCGTGCAGCGCGGCGAAGGCGCGGGCGCGGTGGCTGATGCGGTTCTTCCGGGCGCCGTCCAGCTCGGCGAAGGTGAGCCCGGTCGGCGGGTGCAGGAAGAGCGGGTCATAGCCGAAGCCGCCGGCGCCGCGCGGCACCTCCAGGATGCGCCCGGCGACGCTGCCCTCGAGGGCGAAGAGGCGGGCGCCCTCGGGCACCCCCGGTCCCGCCGCCCCGCCCGGGCCCGCCGCGCTGGCGACGACCTCGGGGACCAGCAGCGCCAGGGCGCAGTGGAAGGCCGCCCCGCGGCGCTGCTCGGGCACGTCGGCGAGGCGCTCGAGCAACAGCCGGTTGTTGTCGGCGTCGCTGGCGTCGGGGCCAGCGAAGCGCGCGCTGTAGACGCCGGGCTCGCCGTCCAGGGCGTCGACCATCAGCCCGGAGTCGTCGGCCAGGCTGGCCAGCCCGGTGACCCGGAACGCGGCGGCCGCCTTGAGCAGCGCGTTGTCGGCGAAGGTGGCGCCCGTCTCCTCGACCTCCGGCACCTGGAGCTCGGCCGCCGAGACCACGCCCAGGTCCAGCGGCGCCAGGAGCGCGGCCAGCTCTGCCAGTTTGTGGGGGTTCCGGGTGGACACGCACACCCGCCGCTCCGTCCGTAGCTCCATGCCCCGTCCCCGTCGCCCGAATTGCCACGCCAGCGCCGCGTGCATTACGGTGCGGGAGACGCGGGGACGACGCAACCGGGTGGCCTGCGGCCCCGATGCTCCGGGCGCAGCGCGCGGGGGAGGACTTCGATGGACGCGCTGGCCCGATTTGGTGTCGACGAGCCGCTGGTGGCGAAGGCGCTCGGCGAGATCCTGGGGCACGAGGTCGACGACGCCGATCTCTACTTCGAGCACGTCACCAGCGAAGGGCTGGCCCTCGAGGAGGGGCAGGTCAAGAAGGCCGCGCGCTCGGTGCACCAGGGGGTGGGCGTGCGCGCGGTGGCAGGCGACCGCACCGGCTACGCGCACTCGGACGCCATCGACGGGCCCCGGCTGGTGGACGCCGCCCGCGCGGCGCGCGCGATCTCGCGCGATCGGTCGGGAGGGCAGGTCGTCGCCCTGGGCTCGCACGCCGCGTCCCACGACCTGTATCCGGTCGCGCGTCAGGCGGTGGACGAGGGCCTGGAGGACAAGCTGGCGTTGCTCGAGGCGATGGACGCCCGGGCCAGGGCCCACGATCCACGGATCGAGCAGGTCTTCGCCAACGTCGCCTGCGAGCTGCGGCACGTGGCGGTGGTGCGCGCCGACGGCCGCGTGGTGTTCGACGAGCGCCCGCTGGTGCGGCTGAACATCTCGTGCATCGCGGTCGAGGGGCAGAATCGGCAGGTGGGCAGCGCGGGCGGCGGCGGTCGCTTCGACTTCGAGACGCTGGCTCGCGAGGACGAGTGGGCGTCGCTGGTGGACGAGGCCGCGCGACGCGCCGTGCTGAACCTGTCGGCGGTGGACTCGCCGGCGGGCGAGATGGACGTGGTGCTGGGCCCCGGCTGGCCAGGGATCCTGCTGCACGAGGCGATAGGGCACGGGCTGGAGGGGGACTTCAACCGCAAGGGGACCAGCGCGTTCTCGGGGCTGCTGGGCAAGCAGGTGGCCAGCCCGCTGGTGACGGTGGTCGACGACGGCACCCTCCCCGGCCGCCGCGGCAGCCTCAACGTGGACGACGAGGGCAACCCGACGCGACGCACGGTGCTCATCGAGGACGGGATCCTGCGCGGCTACATGCAGGACCGCTTGAACGCGCGGCTGATGGGGATGGAGGTCACCGGCAACGGGCGGCGCGAGTCCTACGCCAGCGTGCCGATGCCGCGCATGACCAACACCTTCATGCTGGCCGGTGAGGACGATCCGGAGGACATCATCCGCAGCGTCAAGCGCGGCATCTATGCGGTGGCCTTCGGCGGCGGGCAGGTGGACATCACCAGTGGGAAGTTCGTGTTCAGCGGGTCGGAGGCCTGGCTCATCGAGGACGGGCGGGTGACGGTGCCGGTCAAGGGCGCGACCTTCATCGGCAACGGGCCCGACGTACTGACCCGGGTGAGCGCGGTGGGGCACGATCTGCAGCTCGACCGCGGGGTCGGCACCTGCGGCAAGGACGGGCAGTCCGTGCCGGTGGGGGTGGGGATGCCGACCATCCGGATCGATCGGCTGACGGTGGGCGGGGTGAGCACATGAGCGGCGAGGCGCAGGCGCCGGGTCCGAGGCGCTGGCTCGAGCTGATGCTGGACGAGGCCTCGCGCCACGGCGCGACGGCGGCCGACGCGATGTTCGTCGAGGGGAGCTCGACCGAGGTCAGGGTGCGCCTGGGCGAGACCGAGCAGGTCAAGCAGAGCCGCGACAAGGGCGTGGGCCTGCGGGTCTTCGTCGGCGACCGCAGCGCGACGACCAGCTCGAGCGATCTGGACGAGGCGAGGCTGCGGGCGCTGGTCGAACGGACGTGCGCGGCGGCCAAGGTCATCGCGGCCGATCCCTTCGCCGGGCTGCCCGACGAGGCGCTGGCCGGGGAGGCGCCCGGAGGCGACCTCGATCTGTACGACCCGGCCCTGGCCGAGCTGGGCGTCGAGCAGGCCATCGACCGGGCGCGGGAGGCGGAGGACGCGGCCCGGCAGAGCGACGCCCGCGTGACGAACTCCGAAGGGGCCGAGATGTCCTGGGGCACCTCGGAGCTGCACATGCTCGACAGCCGCGGCCACTACCGCAACCGGCGCTCGGGCGCGGTCAGCATCTCGGTGACGCCGGTGGCCGAGGCCGACGGCCAGATGCAGCGGGACCACTGGTACAGCCACGCGCGACACCTGGCCGATCTCGAGGGCGCGCGCGAGGTGGGGCTGGAGGCGGCGCGCCGGACCCTGCGGCGCCTGGGCGCGCGCAAGCCGTCGACCTGTCAGGTGCCGGTCATCTTCGAGGCGCCGGTGGCGAGCCGCCTGCTGGGCAGCATCGCCTCGGCGGTGAACGGCGCGTCGATCTACCGGAAGTCGAGCTGGCTGCAGGGCGCCATGGGCACGCGCATCGCCGCGCCGGAGGTCAGCATCGTCGATGACCCGCGCATCGTGCGCGGGGCCGGCTCGCGCACCTTCGACGGCGAGGGGCTGGCCACGCGCCGCCGGGAGATCGTCACCGAGGGGGTGCTGCAGAGCTGGCTGCTGGACAGCTACACGGCTCGCAAGCTGGGCCTGACCACCACGCGGCACGCGCGGCGCGGCCTGGGCGGGAGCCCCAGCCCCGGCTCGACGAACTTCCTGATGGCCAACGGCGAGCAGAGCCTGGCCGAGCTGGTCGGCGCGACCCGGCGCGGGCTCCTGGTGACCGAGCTCTTCGGGTTCGGGGTCAACGGGGTCACCGGCGACTACAGCCAGGGCGCGGCGGGGATCTGGATCGAGGACGGCGAGCTGACCTGGCCGGTGCACGAGCTGACCATCGCCTCGACCCTGCAGGCCATGTGGCTGGCAATCGACGGCATCGCCGCCGACCGCCACCCGGGGCGCTCGTGCTCGGCGCCGAGCTTCCGGGTGGGATCGATGACCGTCGCCGGGAGCTGACCGGCGCGGCGGCGCGGGCCCCCGGCGCCATACCGTGGCCCGACGGACCGCCGCGCGCACGCCGTCGTCAGGGGGTGCCGCCGCTCAGAGGTCGAACCACACCGAGCGCACCCGGCCCGCCTCGCGGAACCCCAGGCCCTCGTAGAGCCGGATGGCCGGCTCGTTGTCGGCGTGCACGTAGAGGGTGACCAGCGGGGTCGTGCGCAGCAGCGCGCGGCACACCTCGGCGACCGCCCCGCGGGCGATGCCCCGGCGGCGCCACCGCGGGTGGGTGAAGATCCCGGCGAGCTGCACGACCTGGCTGGCCGCCGCGCTCTGGTCGGCCTTGAAGCGCAGGGGCTCGCCCGGCTCGCCCACCACCCAGCTCCGCCCCTCGCGCACCCGCCGGCGCCAGCCCTCGCGGAAGCTGTTGAGATCGCTGGCGAAGGGGTCGAAGCCCAGCTCCTCCTCCACCATGGCGCGGTCCGCCTCCATGAGCAGCTCCACCTCGGTGATGTCCGCCTGGCGCACCTCCGACGAGCGGGCATCGGAGGTCAGCTCGCCGGGCCGCAGGCAGTAGAGCCGCTGGTCGGGTCGCTCGACCCGGATGCCGCGCTGGCCACGGCCGTACCGGTCCATGAAGCGATCGACGCCGCGATCCTCGCCCACGATGACCCACACGCGGAAGCGCGCCTGGGCGGCGTAGTCGGCGAAGGCGACGATGGCGGCGTCGGAGGCCGGCCGCGAGAAGACCAGGTTGCTGCCGAACACGCAGATGCCGTCGAGCTCTCCGGCGGTCCAGTGGCCCAGCATCGGCCCGGCCACGTCGTCGCGGCCGATGGCGCCGCGGTCGATCTGGGCCAGCAGGTACGCGTTGTGGGCCACCTCCTGGGAGAGGAAGCGCACGGCGGCGAAGCGATGGCGCGGCTCGAGGCGGCCGATGCCGTCGGCGCGGAGCCCGGGCGCGCGGCGCTCGTAGGAGGTCATCGCGGGCACCGCCGTTGACGCTGTGGCCGCGCGGCTGCTATCGCCGAGACCGTCGCCGTGCCGCGCTGGAGGTCGCCCCTGGCCGCCCAGCAGGCCGGGACAACGGATCGCATCTTGGCGCCGATCATCGGGAGTGTCCTCGGCATCGAGTGGGGAGCGGAGCCGGACCAGCTCGTCCGGCGGTGGCCGACCGCAGAGGTCGTCCGCCGGGCGGAGGATGTCCAGACCCTCATCGTATCGCAAGTGCCGTTGGCGTGCGGCGTGGCGGTCACCGCCGAGTGCACCTTCACCTGGGAGGGGCTGGTGAGCGTGGCGCTGAGGTCCGACGGTGGCGACGCGGAGGACTTCGACGCGCTGTGCGCCGAGGTGCTGGAGGAGGTGTCCACCGAGCCGCGGGGAAGTGACGTGGGCTACCTCACCTGCGCCCAGGAGGGGACGCGGCTGAGTGTGGACCTGCTCGATCGCGTGGTGCGCCTCGAGGAGGCCGGGCCATGACGCCGGTGGTGACCTTCTACGACTGCGCCCCCGACGAGCGCCTGCCGCGCATCGCCCGGCTGGTCGAGGCCGCCTGGGAGCGGGGGATGGGGGTGATCGTCCACTGCGCGGACGCGGGGGCGGCGGAGGCGCTGGACCTCTACCTGTGGAGCTGGAAGCAGGAGTCCTTCATCCCGCACGAGCAGGTCCGGCCCGGGGCCGCGCCGGCCGACCCCGAGGCGCGCGTGGTCCTGGTGACGGCCCAGGAGCGGCCGGTCGCGGCCGAGGTGCTGGTGCAAGAGGCGCCGTGCAGCTTCGAGTTCGCCGGCGGGTTCGCCCACGTCATCGAGCTGGTCGACCACCGCACCCCGGACGCGCTGGCGCAGAGCCGCGGGCGCTTCCGCGCGTGGCGCGAGGCCGGCGCCAACCCCACCTTCCGCGGCAAGGGCTGACCTGACGCGCTGGCGCCCGCCCTCGGCGTGCTCGCCCCTCCAGACGGCCGCCTCAGCCTACCAGGGCCAGCGCCAGACGATCGCCGAGACCCGCTCGCCCGGCTCCACGCGCTCGCTGCGGGCCTCGCGCCGGATGAAGCAGTCGCCGCGCGCGAAGCCGCTCTGGTCCCCGCTGCCGTTCCACCCCACGGGCGTGACCGCCAGCGCGCCGTCGGCGGCGACCTCGAGGCGGCCGGGGTGGAAGGTGGTGCGCTCGGTGGTCGCCTCGATGGGCGCCAGGAGCCGGGCCTGGAGCGCCCGTGGCCACGCCGCGCCCTGCCCGCCGAGCGCGCGGAGGGCGGGCGCCAGCAGCAGCACCCCGGTCACGAAGGTGCTCACCGGGTTCCCCGGCAGGCCGAACACGAGGCCGCCGGGATGGGTGCCGAAGACCATGGGCTTGCCGGGCTTGATCGCCACCTTGTGGAAGGCCAGCGACACCCCCGCCTCCGCGAGCGCGCCGACCACCAGGTCGTAGCGGCCGGCGCTGACGCCGCCCGAGAGGACCAGCACGTCCGCTCGCAGGCCGCGGGCGACCGCCGCTGCGAGGGCGGCCGGGTCGTCGGCGACGCGCTCGACCAGCACCACCCGAGCGCCGGCTGCGTGGGCCAGCGCCTCCAGGGTGTAGCGGTTGCTGTCGCGGATCGCCGCCGGACCCGGCGACTGGCTGATGTCCACCAGCTCATCACCGGTGCCCACGATGGCCACCGTGGGGCGCGCGACCACCGGGACGCGCGCGGCCCCGACCGAGGCGAGCGCGCCGGCCAGCAAGCCCTCGACGCGGGCGCCGGCCCGGGCCACCACGTCGCCGGCCCGCAGATCCTCGCCGCGCGGAGCGATGTGCTGACCGGCCCGCACCGGCCCACCGATCTCCACCGCCGCCGGGCCGAGCTCGCGGCAGCGCTCGACCATCTGCACCGCGTCGGCGCCCGGCGGGACCGGCGCGCCGGTCATGATCGCCACCGCCGCCCCAGCCGGCAGCTCCCCCTCCCACGCCGTGCCCGCGGCGACCTCGCCCACGACCGCCAGCCGCTGGCGCTCGCCCGCCGCGTCGGCCGCTCGCAGGGCGTAGCCGTCCATCGCCGCCCGGTCGAAGGGGGGCTGGTCCCGATCCGCCCGCACATCGCCCGCCAGCACGCGCCCGACCGCGTCGCCCAGCGCCAGCTCCTCGGTGGCCCCGGCAGCCCGCCGCGCCCACGCCTCGGACGCCGCCCGTCCCACGATCTCCGACGCCTCCTCGAGCTCGATGTGCGCCTTCACCCCTCCCCTCCCGGCTCGACGCCCTCTCTCAGGACATCGTGCTTGTCTGCCCGGCCGCGCGCCAGGCTCACGGGGTAGCGCTCGGCGTTGCGGGCGATCTTCCGCTCCACCGCCGCCAGCAGGTCCACGCCCAGGCGCTGCGAGAGGTTGATGGCGCAGATGAGCACGTCGGCCAGCTCCTCCTCGATCGCCTCGCGGGCCAAGGCATCGTCCGGCCGCTTCCACAAGAATGGCTCCAGCAGCTCGCCCGCCTCCACGCTCAGTGCGATGGCCAGGTCCTTGGGCGTGTGGAACTGCTCCCAGTCCCGCTCGCGGTTGAAGGCCCGCAGCCGGTCCGCGACCGCGGCGATGGGCGTGTGGGCGTCGGTGAAGTGGCGCTCGTCGCTCACCCGGCGGCCTCCAGCAGGACGATGTGCTCCTCGCGATGCTCGTCGCCCTGGGCGCGGGCCGGGCCGAACACCGGGCGCTGCTGGCTCACCGAGGCCATCACCACCAGCTCGGCCGCCGCCGCCGCGCGCTCGATGAGCGGCAGCACCCGGATGACCCGCTCGGGGTGCTCGCCGTCGCCGATGACCAGCGCCACCCGCCCGCCAGGGGCCAGCCAGGGACGCCAGGCCGTCAGCGCCGCCCCGAGGTCCTGCTCGAAGCGCCACGCCACCGACATCCACCCCGCGCGCACGCTCTGGCGCCGCGCACCGATCTCCTGGTCCGCCGCCTCCCGCGCGTCCAGCCGGAACAGGGCGTAGCGGCGCGCCTGATGCTGCACGTAGTCGTAGACGCCCGGATAGGGCGGCGAGGTCAGCACCAGCCCCACCGTCCCCGCGAACGCCGGCACCTCGGCGCGGGCGTCGCGGAGGGCCAGCCGCGGCTCGTCGGTGCCCGCCGGGACCGCCTCGCGCAGCGCCACGAGCGAGCGCGCGTGCTCGTCGGCGCGCCGCACCAGCCACTCGGGCACGCGCCCGGCCGGCACCCAGCCGTGGTCGGCGTCCAGCTCGGCGACCGAGTCGGAGCGCTGCCGCGACGCCTTCACCACCAGCGAGGACAGACACGCGCGCATCATGCGCCTGAGCCCCGTGTCCTGGAGCTCGGCGATGGCCTCGTCCAGGCTCCAGAGGTCGGCGAGCGCCGGCGGGTCATACCAGCCGCCCTCCAGCTCTCGCAGCCCGCGGGGCACCGGCTCGCTGGCCAGGATCTCCCGCGCCCGCTCTGCCACCGACTCGGCGACGCCCACGAGGCGCCCCGACCGCCCCAGGCTCCACAGGCGCGTCCGCGCCCAGGCGACCTCCAGGGCCACCGGGTTGATGTCCGCGCCGAGCGCTGGCCTGCCTGCGCACAGCGCCTCGACCAGGACGGTGCCGCCGCCCATGAAGGGGTCGGCCACCCCGCCCGGCGCCGCCACGTCGCGAATCAGCGCGGCCGCCGTGTGCGGGTGCATCCGCGCCGACCAGGCGTGGAATCCGTGGGTCAGCGCCCGCCCGTCATCGCCCGGCGCCGGCCGGGCGGCGACCTCCAGGGCCCGGGCCAGCTCCGGGTCGCCGGCGGCCCGCACCGCGCCGCCCACGTGGCTGAGCGCGCGGCGGCGTCCTGGCCGCTGCGGGTCGGCGCCGGGCTTGGATGCGGAGGGCCGCTCGGGCCCCTTGGTGCGGCGGCTCGTCACGCGCAAGACTAGAGACCGTGGCGCCCGGAAAGGCAAGCGGCGCGCCGCTTTGCTGCATCGCAGCGCGGCAGTTGACGCGGCCTCCCCGCGGTTGACTACCGGCGACCGGACGTTGGATGGTGCAACTGCGCGCTCTCGCGCCGGCCCGTCGGGCCGAGAGAAGGGGAATTCGGGACGATGCGTCCGGGCGAGGTCGAGGCTGCGACCCTCGCGGGTCTGCCGGTGGGGATCCTGCTCCTCGAGGCAGGGGCGCCCCACCGTCGTATCCTCTGCAACGACTGGCTGGCGGCGCGCATCGCCGGCCTCGCGGACGCGCCCGACCTCGCCGCGGTCGAGCGCTGCCTCGAGGGGGTCTTCGTCATCGACGGGGACCCGGTGCCGCCGGCCGAGCTGCCGCTGCGCCGCGCCCTGGACGCAGGCGCCGCGCGCGGTCTGTCCATCGCCGAGCTGCAGCGCGACGGGCGCCGCTCGAGCTGGGTGGCGCTGGACGCTGGGCCGGTCTGCGTCGGGTCGGGCCCGCCGCGCGCGTGGAACCTGACGGTGCGCGAGGTGCCGCCGCCCGCGGAGTCGGCGCTCTTCCCCGGGGCCATGGCGCGCCGCACCTTCGACGCGGCCCCGCTGGGGCTGCTGGTGACGCGCGCCGATGGCCACGTCCTGGCGATGAACGCGCGCTACCGGCGCATCATCGGGCTGCCGCCGTCGATGTCGAGCGAGACGCTGCAGCACAACATCGCCGCCCTGGACCTCTATCGCGAGGCCGGCCTGCAGCCCTACATCGACGGGCTGCTGCGCGGAGAGCCCTTCGAGCGCGAGCTGCGCCTGACCAGCCTCGTCGGCGAGGACGTGTGGGTGAACTACGCGGGCGTGCCGGTGCGGGACGACGTCGGGGCGGTCATCGGCGCGCTGATCGTGCTGCAGGACGTGGCGAGCCAGCGGAGCCTGGAGCGGCGCGCGCGTCAGGCCGAGGCGATGGAGGCCACGGCGCGGCTGGCCGGCGGAGTCGCCCACGACATCAACAACACCATGACCGCGGTCGCGGGCTACGCCGAGCTGCTGCTGGCCCAGGAGACCGACGGGCGCAAGCGGCGCTACCTGGCGCAGATCGCCGACGCGGCCGGGCAGGTCACCCACGTGGTGAGCATGCTGGGCCAGCTCCGCCAGGGCAGCCCACAGACGACCCAGACCCTCGACGTGGCGGAGGTGGTCTGGGCCACCGCCAGCGACTTCGCCAGCCGCGCCCCCCAGGACGTGGAGGTCGTCGTCGACGTGGCCGCCGACGCGCTGCCGGCGCGGGTGTCGCGCGAGCAGCTCGCGTCCAGCGTCCGGCACATCCTCCGCAACGCCGTCACCGCCATGCCCCGCGGCGGCACCCTGCGCGTCGAGGTCTCCGCCGGCACGCCGCCCCACTCGCTGCGCCAGCAGTTCCCATCGCTGCCCGACGCTCGCTGCGCGCGCATCCAGGTCACCGACACCGGCGTGGGCATCGCGCCCGAGCGCCTCCATCGTATCTTCGAGCCCTACAGCAGCAGCCACGGCGCCTCCGCCGAGAAGGGCGTGGGGCTGGGCCTGGCGCTGGTCTACGCGTTCGTCCAGGAGAGCCAGGGCGGGATCGTCGTGCGTTCGCGGTTGGGGCATGGTACGCGCGTCGAGCTCACGCTGCCGTTGGCGTTCCCCGTGCGCTGACCCTCCGAGGTCTCGCCACCCGGCCCGCAGGTCACACCTTGCGCCTCGATCGCTACCTCTCCGAACAGCTCGTCATCTCGCGCAGCCAGGCCACCGCGCTGGTCCGCAGCGGCCGCGCCAGCGTGGACGGCGAGCGCACCCGCAAGCCCGGCCAGCCGGTGCGCCCGGGCACCAGCGAGGTCACCTGCGACGGCGAGCCGGTGCCGTGGGTGCCCGAGATCACCCTCTTGATGCACAAGCCGGCGGGCTGCGTGACGGCGCGCTTGGACGCCTCCGAGCGCACGGTGCTGGACCTGGTCCCCGCCACCTGGCGACGCCCCGCGCTCGCTCCGGCCGGGCGGCTGGACAAGGACACGACGGGGCTGCTGGTGCTCACCACCGACGGGCAGCTCAACCACGCCCTCACCCACCCGGCGCGGCACCTGCCCAAGCGGTATCTGGCCACGGTCGAGGGCCCGGCGATGCTCGCGACCGACGAGGCCACCCTCGCCGCCCGCTTCGCCGACGGGGTCGCCCTGGCCGACGGCACCCGCTGCCGGCCGGCAGGCTTCCGCTGGCGGGCGCCAGGCGTCGCCGAGATCACGCTGGCGGAGGGACGCACGCACCAGGTCAAGCGCATGGTCGCCGCCGTCGAAGGGCACGTGCTGGCGCTGCACCGCGAAGCGATCGGGGGGCTGGCCCTGCCCGAGGATCTGGCGCCGGGGAGCTGCCGGCTCGCCTCGCCCGAGGAGCTTCTGGCCCTGTCGGAGCGCGGCGATTGACACTCAGTGTCACCGCGGGGGAGGCTTCGCCCATGGAAGCCATGACGACGGTCCGCGAGCAGAAGAAGGCGCTGACCCGGGACGCGTTGGTCGCCGCGGCGTGGGCGCTCTTCAGCCGGCAGGGCTTCGAGGCGACGACGGTCGACGACATCGCGCAGCGCGCCGACGTCTCGCGCCGCACCTTCTTCCGCTACTTCCCGAGCAAGGAGTCGGTGGTGTTCCCGCGCCACGAGGAGCAGCTCGGCTGGTTCCTCTCGCTGCTGGCCGACGCCCCCGCCGCGGAGTCCCCCTACCAGACGGTGCGGCGCGCCTGCGTGGCCATCGGCACCGAGTACATGGGCCTGCGGGCGGAGATGGAGGTGCAGCGGCGCGTCATCGAAGCGTCGCCGCGCCTCATCGCCTACGACATCCAGCTCGACCAGAGCTGGGAGGTGGCCATCGCCCACACCCTGAGCCGCGACGGCACACCGCCCGACCTGGCGGCCATCGAGGCCGGGGCGATCCTGGGCATGATCCGCGCGGTGATCCGCGCCTGGCTCGAGGCCGAGGAGTGCGGCGACCTGCCGGCGCTGGGCGCGGCGGCCTTCGACCACCTGGCGTCGGGCGTCGGGCGCCGGGTCCGCTGAGCCCGCCCGCGCCAGCCGGCCGCGCCGCCAGCCGGGCGGGCGCAGCTCCCCCCATCATCGAGCACAGCAATCGCCAGCCCACGCGGGCGGCCGGAGACAGCGCATGACCCCAGGTGCCGCCAACGTTCGCGACTGGCAGTACATGACCGGCCGCGAGATCGACGCCGTCGACCGCTCCACCGCCGTCGTCATCGTGGCCTGCTCGCCGCTCGAGGTCCACGGGCCCCACCTCCCTGTCATCACCGACAACCTGGAGGCCCAGGGCATCGCCGACCGCGCCATCGAGCTGATGGCCGAGCGCCACCCCGAGGCGGTGTTCCTGCGCCTGCCGCCCATCTACGTCGCCGCCGACGTGCTGCCCCACGTGGGCTCGGTGATGTTCCGCAGCTCGACCATCACGCGGGTGCTCGAGGATCTGGGCCGCAGCCTCGCGGTCCAGGGCTTCAAGAACATCTGGGTGTCCAGCTTCCACGGCGGCCCGCGCCACTTCGTCCCCATCGAGGTGGCCTGCGATCGCGTCAACCGCCGCTACGGCGCGCGCATGGTGTCGCTCTTCTCGCTGCTCATCAATCGCCTGACCGGCGGCAGCTCCGACCTCTCCACCATCCTCGGCCACCTCGACGGGGTCTCGAAGGAGGACCTGGTCGGGGACACCCACGGCGGCGCCGTCGAGACCTCGCTGATGCTGCACCTGCTGGGCCAGCACGTGGCCGGGGGCTACCAGGACCTGCCACAGCGCACGGTGGACGGCCGCCTCCGCGAGCGCGGCGAGCCCGCCCTGGTGAAGGGCAGCCGCCCTACCCTCCCGGAGCTGATGCGCGGCTTCAAGGTGAAGCTCCGGTACTTCGAGGAGGAGACCTACTCGGGTCACCCCGCGGTGGCGTCGGCCGAGCTGGGTGAGGCCTTCCTCGACACGCTGGCCGGGCACGCCGTCGACGCGCTGAGCGAGCTGTGGACCGGTCAGCTCTCGCTGGAGCGCTGCCACTCGCCTCTGTGGAAGATCCGCCACATCTTCACCAACCCGGCGGTGAGCTGGCTCTTCGAGCGCGCGGTCGGCCACCGCAGCCGCGTGTTCTGACGCGGCGGCCGCCCGCTGCGATCTTCCCGCTTGGGTGGGACCCGCGCTTGCGCTATGTGGGGCGCCCCGGCCCCACGAGGTCCGGCCCACGCACGGAGGTCTCCGCGATGACCGACCGCTCCGCTCTGTCTGGCAACGACCGCTCCGCTGTGGCCGGCAACGACCGCTCGGCTCTGGCGGGCACCGACCGCTTCGCCGACCGCCACATCGGGCCCTCGCAGGCCGAGGTGGACGCCATGCTGGCGGTGACCGGCCACGCCTCCCTGGACGCCCTGGTCGAGGCGACGGTCCCCCGGGCCATCCGGCTGCAGCGCCGCCTGGACCTGCCCGCGGCGCGCACGGAGCAGGAGATGCTCGCCCGCGCTCGCGAGCTGGCGGCCGCCAACACCGTGCGGCGCTCCTTCATCGGGATGGGCTACCACCGCACCCACACCCCGCCGGTGATCCTGCGCAACGTCATGGAGAACCCGGGCTGGTACACCCAGTACACGCCCTATCAGGCCGAGATCGCGCAGGGGCGCCTCGAGGCGCTGCTCAACTTCCAGACCGTAGTCACCGAGCTGACCGGGCTCGAGCTGGCCAACGCGTCGCTGCTCGACGAGGGCACCGCGGCCGCCGAGGCCATGACGCTGGCGCTGGACGTCTCGGGCGGCAAGCGCTCGGCCTTCGTGGTCGCCAGCGACTGCCACCCCCAGACCATCGCCGTCGTGCAGACCCGCGCCGAGCCGCTGGGCATCGAGGTGCGCGTGCAGGCGCCCGACGCCCTGACGCTGGACGCCGACGTGTTCGGCGTGCTCGTGCAGTACCCGGCCACCGACGGCCGCGTCGTGGACCTGGCGCCGCTGTGCTCGACGGCGCACGACGCGGGCGCCCTGGTGGTCGTGGCGACGGACCTGCTGGCGCTGACGCTGCTTCGCCCGCCGGGAGAGCTGGGCGCCGACATCGCCGTCGGGTCGGCCCAGCGCTTCGGCGTGCCCCTCGGCTACGGCGGCCCGCACGCCGCGTTCTTCGCCACCCGCGAGGCCCACAAGCGGCGCCTGCCCGGCCGGCTGGTCGGGGTCTCCCGCGACACCGAGGGCCACCCCGCGCTGCGGCTGGCGCTGCAGACGCGCGAGCAGCACATCCGCCGTGACCGCGCGACCAGCAACATCTGCACCTCGCAGGTGCTGCTCGCGGTGATGGCCAGCATGTACGCGGTCTACCACGGCCCCGAGGGGCTGCGGCGCATCGCGCGGCGCGTCAAGCGCTGCTGCGAGGCCCTGGCCGCCGGCGCCGCCCAGGCCGGGCTGCGCGTGCAGCCGGGGCCGCGCTTCGACACGGTGCGCTTCCAGATCGCCGGGGCCCAGCGCGACGCGGTGCTCGCGCGGGCCGAGGCCGCGGGCGTCGAGGTTCGCGTGCTGGGTGCCGACGCGCTGACGGTGAGCGTGGACGAGGCGACGACCGCCGAGGACCTGCGCGACCTGCTGGCGGTGCTGGCCGGCGACGCGGCCGCCGGCGTCGACCTGGAGGCGCTGGCCGCTGCGGCGTCCGACGTCTTCGAGGGCGCCTTCGCCAGGCAGAGCGAGTTCCTCACCCACGAGGTGTTCCACCGCTACCACTCGGAGCACGAGCTGCTGCGGTACCTGCACCGCCTGCAGGCGCGCGATCTCTCGCTGACCACCTCGATGATCCCGCTCGGCTCCTGCACCATGAAGCTCAACGCGACCGCCGAGATGATCCCGGTCACGCTGCCGGGCTTCGGCGACGTCCACCCCTTCTCGCCGCGGGCGCACGCCAGGGGCTACCAGACGCTCATCGCCGAGCTGGAGGCGGCCCTGGCCGAGATCACCGGGCTGCCCGGCGTGTCGCTCCAACCCAACGCCGGCTCCCAGGGCGAGTACGCGGGGCTGCTGGCCATCCGTGGCTACCTCGCCGGCCGCGGCGAGGGCCACCGCGACGTCTGCCTCATCCCCAGCTCGGCCCACGGCACCAACCCCGCCAGCGCCGTGATGGCCGGCATGCGGGTGGTCGTCGTCGCCTGCGACGCGCTGGGGAACATCGACCTGGCCGACCTGCGCGACAAGGCCGCCCGCCACGCCGGCGAGCTGGCCTGCATCATGGTGACCTACCCCTCGACCCATGGCGTCTTCGAGGAGGGCATCGTCGAGCTCTGCGAGGTCGTCCACGGCCACGGCGGCCAGGTCTACATGGACGGCGCCAACATGAACGCCCAGGTGGGGCTGTGCCGGCCGGGTGACTTCGGCGTCGACGTGTGCCACCTGAACCTGCACAAGACCTTCTGCATCCCCCACGGCGGCGGCGGCCCCGGCGTGGGCCCCATCGCCGCGGCGCCGCACCTGCAGCCCTACCTGCCCGGCCACTCGGTCATCCCGATCCCCGGCGCCGACACGGTGGGCCCGGTCTCGGCCGCGCCCTGGGGCAGCGCCTCCATCCTGCCGATCTCGTGGATGTACATCGCCATGATGGGCCCCGCCGGCCTCGAGCGCGCCAGCCAGGTGGCCATCCTCAACGCCAACTACCTGGCGGCGCGGCTCCGCGGCCCCTACGACATCCTCTATACAGGGGCGCAGGGCACGGTCGCCCACGAGCTGATCGTCGACGTGCGGCCGCTGCAGAAGGCGGCCGGGATCACGGTGGCGGATGTGGCCAAGCGCCTGATGGACTACGGATTCCACGCGCCGACCATGTCCTGGCCGGTGGCCGGCACCCTCATGATCGAGCCCACCGAGAGCGAGACCAAGGCCGAGCTGGACCGCTTCGCCGACGCCATGCTGAGCATCCGCGCCGAGATCCAGGAGATCATCGACGGCCAGGCCGACCGGCAGGACAACCTGCTGCGCAACGCGCCCCACACCGCCCGCGCGGTGACGGCCGACGCCTGGAGCCACCCCTATTCGCGCGAGCGAGCCGCCTTCCCGGCCCCCTGGCTGCGCGAGCACAAGTTCTGGCCGGCCGTCTCGCGCATCGACGACGCCTTCGGCGACCGCAACCTCGTCTGCACCTGCCTGCCGCTCGACGCCTACGCGTGAGACCCTCCGCCGCGAGGCCCCCGGGCGGCGGCCGGTGACCCCGAAGCCCCCGGACCTCGCGCCGGACTTCGCATTGGTCCCGCTCTACCGCGACGAGAGCCTGCTGGCGGTCGCCAAGCCCTCGGGCCTGGCGGTGCACCGCGGCGAGGCCCGGGACCCCATCACCGCTGTCGACCTCGCCCGCGCCCTGGCCGGCGGGCGCGTCTTCCCGGTGCACCGCCTCGACCGCGCCACCAGCGGCGTGCTCCTCTTCGCCCTGCAGCCGGAGTCGGCGCGCCTGCTGGGCGCGGCCTTCGCCGAGGGCCGCGTCCACAAGCGGTACCTGGCGCTGGTGCGCGGCATCCCCCGCGAGCCCGCGGGCCTCATCGACCACCCCATCCAGCGCCGCGAGGACGGCCCGCGGGTCCCCGCCCGGACCGCCTGGCGCACCCTGGCCACGGTGACCGCCCCCGGTCCCTACGCCCTGGTGGAGGCCCGCCCCGAGACCGGCCGCCGCCACCAGGTCCGCCGCCACCTCAAGCACCTCGGCCACCCCCTCATCGGCGACGTCCGCTACGGCAAGGGCGACCACAACCGCCTCTTCCGCCAGAGCTACGACCTGCACCGCCTGGCCCTCCACGCCGCCACGCTGGAGCTTCGCCACCCCCTCACCGGCGCCCCCGTGCGCGTCGAGGCCGAGCTGCCGGCCGACTTCCGCGCCCCCTTGCTGCGCCTCGGCATCCCGGAGCGCGCCTGGCGCGAGGACTGACGGTGTCGTGAGGAGTCGAGGCCGAGGCCGGGACCGAGGCCGAGACCGAGGCCGAGGCCGAGACCGAGGCCGAGACCGAGGCCGACACCGAGACCGAGACCGAGACCGAGGCCGAGGCCGAGACCGAGACCGAGACCGAGACCGAGACCGAGACCGAGACCGAGACCGGGACCGAGACCGAGACCGAGACCGAGACCGAGACCGACCGAGACCGAGACCGAGACCGAGGCCGAGACCGAGACCGAGACCGAGACCGAGACCGAGACCGAGACCGAGACCGAGACCGACCCCACCCCATCATCACGACCCGCAACAACGGCGCCCCGTCCGAGGCGCCGGCAGCGGTGGTTGCGGGCGTCGTGGGCAAGGAGTGAGCGAGGGCGCACGGAGGCGGGCTCCTGGCCCGCCGCACACGCGACCCGAGCGAACGACGCCGCCCACGGCGTTCGCAGCCGCCGCTGACGGTGCCTCGATCGATTGACACTGGGGGTGTCGAACCCTATAAGCCGGGCGGCCGACGACGCTCGAACCCTCTCCTCGTGACGCAGAGCCCGGATGACGCCTCCCCAACCGCGCAAGGCCGAGAGCGGAGCGAGCCGGCAGGCGATCCGACGCGCTCGCGAGCTGCAGGGTGAGGCGCTGCGGCTGGTCAAGCGCAAGGGGAAGGTGGCCGGCAAGGCGGCGACGGCGGCGGTCGAGGAGCGGATCGCCGAGCTGGCGGCCACGCTGCCCAGCCGGGGGAAGCCGCGGGCCGACGCGCTGCGGGTGGACGAGGCGACCATCGCCCTGGACGCCGCGCTCGAGAAGCACTTCGGGCGCTTCCGCAAGGGCATGCTGCGGGAGTACGTCGAGGCCATCGCCTGGGCCATCGTCCTGGCGCTGATCATCCGCTCCTTCATCTTCGAGGCCTTCTCGATCCCCAGCGGCTCGATGCTGCCGACGCTGCAGATCGGCGACCGCCTCTTCGTCAACAAGATCTCCTACGGCCTCTACGCCCCCTTCTCGTCGCACCGCCTGATCCACTGGGGCGAGCCCGAGCGCGGCAACATCATCGTCTTCGAGTTCGACAGCCCCGGCGACAAGCACGACGGCGACGACTACATCAAGCGGGTCGTGGCCGTGGCCGGCGACCGCGTCCGCCTCGACGACAACATCCTCTACGTCAACGGTCAGCCGGTGCAGACCCGGCCCACCGCGCCCGAGGAGTGGATCGCCACCGGAGGCGTGCCCGTGGGCCGCTGCCCGGTCTACGACAGCGACCAGGACGACCCCATCGACCCCAGCGGGACCTGCGCCTGTGTGCAGCAGGAGGAGACCGTCGGGGACCACCGCTACATCACGCAGCACATGGCGAGCGACGGCGGGCACTTCGCCGTCGGCGGCTGCATGAACATGCCCGACTGGCCGCTGCACGACGGCCGGGGCCGCTACTTCGGCGACGCGGCGTCGAACCCCGCCTGGCCCGACGTGGTCATCCCCGAAGGCCACGTCTTCGTCATGGGCGACAACCGCGACCGCTCGGAAGACGGCCGCTACTGGGGCCTGGTCCCCTACGATCACATCAAGGGCGTCGCCTTCGTCATCTGGTTCGCCCGCGACACCTCCCGCATCCTCAACTGGTTGATCTGACGTATGTCTCACGCCGCGGACGAGCGCCTGATCCTCGATGCCGACGGCGTCCGGCGGGCGCTCCGTCGCATCGCCCGTGAGATCGTGGAGTCCTGCGGTGGCGTGGATCGCATGGCCATCGTGGGCATCCACACGGGCGGCGTCCACCTGGCCCGGCGCCTGGCCGAGCTCATCGCCCAGGACGAGGGCCGGCGCCCCGACGAGGGCATGCTGGACATCACGCTCTACCGCGACGACGTGCTCATCGGGCTGCCGCAGCCGGTGGTCGGTCGCACCGAGATGCCCTTCGACGTGACCGGCCAGCGCGTGGTGCTGGTGGACGACGTGCTCTTCACCGGGCGCACCGTCCGCGCCGCCCTGGACGCCGTCATCGACTACGGGCGCCCGGCCTGGATCCGCCTGGCCGTGCTGGCCGACCGCGGGATGCGCGAGCTGCCGATCCAGGCCGACTTCGTGGGCCTGCGGGTCTCGAGCGTGGCCGGCGAGTCGGTCAAGGTGGAGCTCACCGAGGAGGGAGCCCCGGAGGATCGCGTGGTGCTGCGCCGACCGGGAGGAGCGCGATGACGGTCCAGCTCACCCATCTGCTGGGCATGGACGGCGTCGACCGCGAGACGATCACGGCCATCCTCGACCTGGCCGACCACTTCAAGCGGGTCAACCAGCGCAAGGTCAAGAAGGTGCCGGCCCTGCGCGGCGTGATGGTGCTCAACTTCTTCGTCGAGGCCTCGACGCGCACGCGCACCAGCTTCGAGATCGCCGAGAAGCGACTGTCGGCCGACACGCTCAACTTCAGCGCCTCGACCTCGAGCCTCTCCAAGGGTGAGACCCTGGTGGACACCGCCCGCACGCTGCAGGCGATGGCGCCCGACATCGTGGTGGTGCGGCATCAGGGCGCGGGCGTTCCGCTCCTGCTCACCCGCTCCATCGACGCCGCCATCGTGAACGCGGGCGACGGCTGGCACGAGCACCCCACCCAGGCGCTGCTCGACATGCTGACGATGCGCGAACACAAGGGCCGCCTGGCGGGGCTGCGCGTGGCCATCGTCGGCGACATCACCCACAGCCGGGTCGCCCGCTCGAACATCTACGCGCTGGTGACGATGGGCGCCGAGGTGAGCGTGGCCGGCCCGCGCACCATGGTGCCGCCGGCCCTCGAGGAGCTGGGCGTGCGGGTGCACCACCGCATCGAGCCCGCCATCGAGGGCGCCGACGTGGTGATGATGCTGCGGATCCAGAAGGAGCGCATGGCCGGCGGCCTCTACCCGGACGACCGGGAGTATTTCCGCTACTTCGGGCTGACCCGCGAGCGGCTCCGGCTGGCGGCGTCCGACGCCATCGTGATGCACCCCGGGCCCATGAACCGCGGCGTCGAGATCGCCCCGGAGGTGGCCGACGGCGAGCACGCGGTCATCCTCGAGCAGGTCGCCAACGGCGTGGCCGTGCGGATGGCCGTGCTCTACCTGGTCGCCGGCGGCGGGCGAGAGGCGGTCGAGGCATGAGCGCAGGCCGCACCTGGCTGGTGGGAGGCCACCTGGTCGACTTCGAGCGCGGCATCGACGGCGCCGGGGCGGTGGCGGTCGAGGGCGGCCGCATCGTCGAGGTCGTGCTGGGGCCGGCGACGCCGGGGCCCGATGACGCGGTCGAGGAGCTGGACGGCGCCTGGCTGGTCGCCGGGATGACCGACCTGCGCTGCGCGCTCCGCGAGCCCGGCTACGAGGAGAAGGAGACGGTGTCCTCGGGCCTGCGCGCGGCGGCCGCCGGAGGCTTCACCCAGGTCTGCGCGACACCGGACACCCAGCCCGTGGTGGACCGCGCCGCCGTGGTGGCCGAGGTGCTGGCGCTGGCCAAGGACGCCCGCGCCGCGCGGCTGCTCCCGGTGGGGGCCGCGACCCTGGGCCTGCGGCACGAGACCCTGGCGCCCGTCGGCGAGCTCCACGCCAGCGGCTGCGTCGCGCTGAGCACCGGCGAGCACCCGGTGGGCAGCGCCGGCTTCATGCGGCGGCTGCTGGAGTACGCCGATGGCTTCGGGCTGACCGTGCTGACGGCGCCGGCCGAGCCGACCATGACGGGGATCTGCGACGAGGGGACCTGGTCGACCCGGCTGGGCCTGCCCGAGACGCCGGCGGCGGCCGAGGCCATCGCCGTGTCGCGCGATCTGCTGCTGGCCGAGCTGACCGGGGCGCGGCTGCACCTGCAGCGCCTCAGCACGGCGGCGGCCGTCGAGCTGGTGCGCCAGGCCAAGGCTCGCGGCGTGCCCGTCACCTGCGACGTGACCCCGCACCACCTGCACCTGGGCGCGTCGGCGCTGGCGACCTACGACCCCAACCTCAAGGTGCGGCCTCCCCTGCGCAGCGAAGCCGACAGGCGCGCGCTCCGGGAGGCGCTGGCCGACGGCACGGTCGACGCGGTCGCGTCGGACCACCAGCCGCAGCATCTCGAGGACAAGAGCCAGGAGTTCGAGCGCGCGGCCACGGGGATGAGCAGCGTCGAGACCGCGCTCTCGCTGGTGCTGGCGCTGGTGGCCGAGGGCGAGCTCACCCGCGCGCGAGCGATGGCGCTGCTGAGCACCGGGCCGCGACGGGTCCTGGGCCTCGGCGGCGGCGGCCTGACCGTCGGAGAGGCCGCGGATCTGACGGCCATCGACCCCGGCCACACCTGGATCCCATCGGCGGGGACGCTGCTGAGCCGCGGGCACAACACCCCCTGGCTGGGCCAGGCGCTGCGGGGGCGCGCGATCCTCACGATGGTCGGCGGCGATGTGGTATGGCGCGCGTCCGGCGAGGAGCAAGCGGAGTGAATCGAGGCGACGATGCAGTGGTGGCGCTGGCCGACGGGACCCTGTTCCGCGGCAAGGCGCTTGGCGCGCGCGGGCAGGCCCGCGGCGAGGTGGTGTTCAACACCTCGATGACCGGCTACCAGGAGATCCTGACCGATCCGTCCTACAGCGGACAGATCGTCACGATGACCTACCCGGAGATCGGCAACTACGGGGTGAACCCCGACGACCCCGAGTCGCGCCGGGTCTTCGCCGCCGGCCTGATCGTGCGGGCGCTGAGCCCGGTGGTGTCCAACTACCGCGGTTCGCAGGACCTGGAGAGCTATCTGGTCGACCACGGCGTGGTCGGCATCCAGCAGGTGGACACCCGCGCGCTGGTGCGGCACATCCGCGAGGCAGGCGCCCAGCCCGGCTGCATCCTCAGCCCCGCGCCGTCGGACGAGGAGGCCCGCCGCATCGCCCGCGACGTGCCCAGCCTGGTCGGCGTCGATCTGGTCGAGGGCGTCACCACGCCGGGTCCCTACCAGTGGATCGAGCCCCTGCGCGCGCTGCACGCCGAGGACCCCCTGGCCGTGCTGGAGACGCCGGAGCGGCCCTACCGCGTCGTCGCCTACGACTTCGGCGTGAAGAACAACATCCTGCGCCACCTCGTGCGCCGCGGCTGCGAGGTCATCGTGGTCCCGGCCTACACCACCGCCGAGGAGGCCCTCGCCTGGAAGCCGGAGGGCATCTTCCTCTCCAACGGCCCGGGCGATCCGGACGCGGTGCGGGGCGTGCCGGCCGAGGTGAAGAAGCTGCTGGGCAGGCTCCCCATCTTCGGGATCTGCCTGGGCCACCAGATCCTGGCGCTGGCGATGGGCGCACGCACCTTCAAGCTGAAGTTCGGGCACCGCGGCGCCAACCACCCGGTGCGCCACGAGCAGACGCGCGCGGTGGAGATCACCAGCCAGAACCACGGGTTCGCGGTGGACCCGGCGTCGCTCCCCGAGTCGGCGCGGGTCACCCACATCCACCTGAACGACCAGACCGTGGCGGGCTTCGCGTCGGAGGCGCTGGACTGCTACAGCGTCCAGTACCATCCGGAGGCCAGCCCGGGCCCCCACGACGCGCAGTACCTCTTCGGCCCCTTCGTCGAGATGATGGAGGCGCGTCGCGCCCGCGCGCTGGGCGATTCAGGGCAGGCGAGCGCGCTCTCGCCTTGACGAGCGGCGCGGCCGGAGGCTATGAGGCGCGGGTTCCGGGCCGATAGCTCAGTTGGTAGAGCACCGGACTTTTAATCCGAGGGTCGTGGGTTCGACTCCCGCTCGGCTCATCACACCGGTGCCCGACCCGATCGCCCGAACAGATCGATCGACGACGGACGTCCGACGCGGCGTCGCACGCAAGGAGGAGACCATCGGCGGTGCCCACGCATCGCCAGTGGGAGTGGAGACAGTCCAGGGGCGCCGCGGGCGCCGCCGGCCCGAGCAATCGGGGGGCGGGCACGCGGAGTGGACGTCTTCGGTGGGTCCCCATCGTCTAGTGGCCCAGGACGCTGGCCTTTCAAGCCGGTAACGCGGGTTCGAACCCCGCTGGGGACGCCATGGAGGAGGGGCGCTTCGGGAGACCGGAGCGCCCCTTCCTGCGTCGGGGGCAGCTCACTCGACAGCGCGGAGGCGCTGGCGGATGGCGTCGGCCCAGGCCGACTCGCCCGGGTCGACGACCAGGAGGCGGTCGAGGCCCAGCGCGTCGGCGCGGCGGAGATGCTCGTAGAAGGTGCGCGCCCGCTCCGACGGATCCTCCGGCAGCGCGACGCGGGTGACGCCCTCGGGCAGCGCGGTCGCGGCCGGCGCGAGGGCAGCGAAGCGCTGACCTGCGGCGCCGAGCTCGCCGCAGCGCGCGGCCAGGCCCTGCGGCGCCACGATCTCGACCGGCGTGCGTACCGAGAAGCGCGTCGTCTGCGCCGAGGCGTCGGGGCCGACCAGGGGCAGCCCCAGCGCGGCAGCGACGGCGTCGGCGGCGATGGCCCCGGCGCGGAGGAGGCGCGGCCGCTCCCCGCTGAGATCGACCACGGTGGACTCGACGCCCAGCTCGGAGGCGCCCCCGTCCAGCACCAGCTCCAGGTCGCCCCCGAAGGCCTCGCGCGCCGACGCCGCGTCGGTGGCGCTGACCTCTCCGTGGCGGTTCGCCGAGGGCGTCGCCAGCCCGCCGCCGAAGGCCCGCAGCACCGCCAGCGCCACCGGGTGCCGGGGGACGCGCAAGCCCAGGGTGTCTCCGCCCGCCGTCAGGGCATCTGGCAGACCGGCGGCCCGCCTCAGCACCAGGGTCAGCGGCCCGGGCCAGAAGGCCTCCGCGAGCAGCGCCGCCCCCGGGGGAAGCTCGGCACACCAGGCCGACAGCGCCGACGCGTCCGGCAGGAGCACCGGGAGCGGCCTCCCGTCGGGCCTCCCCTTCAGCCGATAGAGGCGGGCGATGGCCGCCGGGTCGCGGGCGTCGCACGCCACGCCGTAGACGGTCTCCGTGGGCAGCCCGATCACCTGGCCGCTCCTCAACGCCTTCACCGCCGCATCCAGATCTGCCTCTCGCAACATCCTCTCCTCCGGTCGAGGGGCCTCCTCGTCGTCGGGGCCCGGCGCGCGGAAACACGCTATAACAAAACGTAATCCGGAAACTCTCCGTTGACAGCCCCCCCCCTGTCATCTAAACCGGCGCGCAATGAGGGACGCCACCGAAACGCCGAGATCCAGCCGCGGCGCTGGCATCGTCATCACCGTGGTCTTCACGTTGGCGACGGTGCTGGGGGTCGTCGCGTACTGGCGCTACTCGGTCAGCTCGCGGTTCATCCACGAGAGCCTCGCCCAGTTCGACGCGCGGGGAGCCTCGCTGGACGCCGACGCCTGCGTGGGCGAGGTGCTGGCCTGGAACGCGCGGTGCGAGGCCATGAAGAGCATGTGCGACCAGGCCGTGCCCATGACCATGGAGCACTGCCTGGCGGCTCGTGAGCGCAAGGAGGCCTGCGCGGCCTTGCCCGTCGAGGAGGCGCCCCGCGCCCAGTGGACCTTCGAGCGCTGCGCCGCCCAGGGCGTCACCCGCCGCAACAAGAACGTCTGCACCGACGCCTACCGCGCGCTGGTCCAGTTCTGCCGCACCGGCGAGCGCGGGGTGATCCTGTGAAGCCCGACCGGCGCGGCCTGACGATCCTCAGCATCGCCACGGTGGTCGCCACCTGGCTGCTGCTGGTGATCGGCGGCCTGGTCAACCCGACCGGCTCCTCGATGGCCTGCCCCGACTGGTACTTCATCCCCACCTGCAACGGCCAGGTCATCCCGGCGGACTGGTCGGGTGGCATCCTCTATGAGCACGGCCACCGCATGTGGGCCAGCGGCGTCGGGCTGCTCACCCTGGTGCTGGGCGTGTGGATGTGGCGGCGCCGCGACCTGGGCGACACCACCCGCCGGCTGGGCCTCGGCGCCATCGCGCTGGTGGCGCTCCAGGGGACCCTGGGGGGCATCACCGTCAAGCTCAACCTGAGCTGGGTGGTCTCCACCATGCACCTCGTCACCGCGATGATCTTCTTCAGCGTGCTCATCATCATCACCGGGCGCGTCCTCGCCGCGCCCGCGCCGCCCTCCGCGCGCGCCGTCGGTCCTCGGGCGCTGGTCGTGAGCGCCGCGCTCCTGGTCGCCTTCCAGATCGCGCTCGGCGGCATCGTCCGCCACCTGGGCGCCGGGCTGGTGTGCGGCGACGACTGGCTCGGCTGCGGCCCCGGCACCTTCTGGCCCGCCGGCGGCGCCGGGCAGATCCACATGTTCCACCGCGTCGTCGGCTACTCGGTGGCACTCATCCTGCTCGTCGTGGCCGGGCGCGCGGCCCGGGCCCTGCAGCAGGACGGACGCCCCTCGTGGCCTGCGCGCATCCCGGCCATCCTCGTGCTGGTGCAGGTCACCCTCGGCCTCCTCACCGTCGCCTCGGGCCGCAGCCTCTGGATCGTCACCTTCCACACCGCGGTGGCCGGCCTGGTGCTCGCCTCCCTGGTCGCGCTCTACCTGACCCTGGGTCCGCTCGGCAGCCCCCGCCGCGCCCGCGAGGCGGGCCGCGCCGCCCTCCAGCCGACCCTGGCGGCGCTGCACGCCGAGGTGTCCCCGTGAGCGTCGCGACCCCCACCGCCCAGGCCCCGGCGCGCCCCGCGCTGGCGACGCTCCGCGACTACGTCACGCTGACGAAGCCGTCGATCACCCGGATGTGCCTGCTGATGACCGGCGCCGGCCTGGGCCTGGCCCCCGGCCACACCAGCCTGGGCGTCGTCCTGGGCGCGCTGGCCGGCACCGCCCTGGCCGTCGGCAGCGCCAACGCGCTGAACATGTGGTGGGAGCGCCACACCGACCGCCTCATGGTGCGCACCCGCACCCGGCCGCTGGCCGAGGAGCGCATCTCCCCCGCCGCCGCGCTGGCCTTCGGCCTGGCGGTCGGCGCGGCCGGGCTGCTCCTGCTCGCCCTGACCACCAACCTGCTGACCACCGCCCTGGGCGCCATCGCGCTCGCCTCGTACGTGCTGGTCTACACGCCCCTCAAGTACCACACGCCCCTGGCCCTCGTGATCGGCGCAGTGCCCGGTGCCATGCCTCCGCTGATGGGCTGGACCGCGGTCACCGATCGACTCGATGCCCCAGGACTCGTGCTCTTCGGCATCCTCCTGCTCTGGCAGATGCCACATTTCCTTGCAATCTCGCTCTTCCGAAAGCACGACTACGCCCGCGCCGGGATCCGCATCGTGCCAGTGGTTCGCGGCGACCAGGTCGCCCGCCGCCAGGCCGTCGCCTGGGCCACCGGCCTGGTCCCTGTCAGCCTCCTGCTCACCCCCCTCGGCGTCACCGGCACGCTGTATCTCCTGGTCGCCCTGATGAGCGGCCTCGCGTTCCTCGGATTTGCCATCACCGGGCTCCGAACCACCACGGGGCCCTCCTGGGCGTACCGCTTCTTCATCGCGTCCCTCGTCTACCTGCCGCTCCTCACCCTCGGCTTCGTACTGGACCGCATCGTCTGATGACCGCCGCCCCCGCCACTCTCAGCGTCCACGGCCTCGCGTACCGCTACGCCGAGCGCGCCGTGCTGCACGACGTCAGCTTCGACGTCCACGCGGGCGAGGTCGTCGCGCTCATGGGGCCCAACGGCTGCGGCAAGTCCACCACGCTGAGCGTGCTCGGAGGCCTCACGGCGCCCCAGGGCGGCACGGTCCGCTTCGAGGGCCGCACCGTCGCCCGCGGCGATCGCGCGCTGCGCGCCGAGCTGGGCTTCGTGTTCCAGTCGCCCAGCCTCGACGTGAAGCTCACCGCCCGCCAGAACCTGGCGCTGGCCGCACGGATGCACGGGCTGAGCGGCGCCGCCGCCTCCGAGGCCGTCTCCGGCGCGCTCATGCGTGCCGGCCTCGAGTCCCGCGCCGGCGACGCCGTCGAGACGCTCTCCGGCGGCATGCGCCGGCGCCTGGACATCGCCCGCGCCATGCTCCACGGCCCGCGCGTGCTGCTGCTCGACGAACCCACCACCGGCCTGGACGAGCGCGCCTGGCGCCTCACCTGGCAGCAGATCCGCCAGATCGCGACCGGCGGCGACGCGGCGGTGCTCCTGACCACCCATCGCCCCGAGGAGGCCGAACGCGCCGATCGCGTCCTGGTGATGGACGCCGGCCGCATCGTCGCCGACGACACGCCGCACGCCCTGCTGGCGAGGGTGCAGGGCGACGTCATCGTGTTGCGCGCTGCGGATCCCGAGGCGCTCGCCGGCGAGCTCGCCCGCCGCCTGGACCTGCACGGCGTGGTCGAGGGGCGCGACGTCCACGTCACCGCGCCCCGCGGCCACGAGCTCATCGTCCGCATCGTCGAGGACCTCCCCCGCGGCCTCCTCAGCTCGGTGAGCCTGCGCCAGCCCGGCCTGGGAGATGTCTTCCTCGCCCTGACCGGCGGCGCGCTGGACTCCGAGCCGGGCACCGCCGACGACGCGCTCGAGGTGGCGGCTTGAGCCTCCCCACCCCACTGAACGCGGGCAGCCTGGCGCTGGCCCTGGCCGCCGCGCGTCCCGCGGCGACGCGCCCCGGCGCGGCCGCCGTCGAGTGGGGCGTCGTCTCCGCGCTCTGGCGCCGCGATCTCCTCCGTCTGGTGCGCGAGCGCTCCCGCTGGCTCGGCGTCGTGCTGCAGCCGCTGCTCTTCTGGGCCATCCTGGGCGCCGGCATGGGCGGCTTCGCCGGCGGCGCGCCGGGCGGCACCGACTACCTGGCATTCTCCTTCCCGGGCATCCTTGTAATGGTCGTGCTCTTCACGACCATCTTCGCGACCATGTCCGTCATCGAGGATCGCCAGCAGGGCTTCCTCCAGCAGGTCCTCACCGGCCCCGGCTCGCGCAGCGCGATGGTGCTGGGCAAGACGCTGGGCGTGACCTCGGTGGCCCTGGTCCAGGCGGCCCTCTGCATGCTGGCCGCCCCGCTCGCCGGCTACGCCCTGGGCACCATCGCCTGGTTGCCGCTGCTCGGCGCGCTGAGCCTGGGCTCCTTCATGCTCACCGGCCTCGGCTTCGCCCTGGCCTGGGTGGTCGGCTCCACCCACGGCTACCACGCCATCATGGCGGTGGTGCTGCTCCCCCTCTGGTTGGTCTCGGGTGCGCTCTTCCCGCCGCGCGACGGCTGGATCGGCTGGGTGATGGCCGCCGACCCGATGAGCTACATGGTGGACGCCGTGCGCCACGCCATGAGCGGCGGCGCGGCGGCCTCGACCGGCAGCGGCCCCGTCGCCAGCTTCGTGGTGCTGGCCGCCCTGGCCGCCGGCGCCATGGCCCTGGCCGTCCTGGCGACCCGCGCCCGTGGAGGCCGCCCGTGAGCGCGATGGCCGACCACCAGCCCGAGCTCGAAGGCGGATGGCTCCGCCGCGCGTTCATGCGCCACCCCTGGTGGTTCGGGATCGCCTTCGGCCTGGTCTTCATCCCGGCGATCCGCCCGCTGACGCGGCACATCCCCAAGCCGCCGCCGGTGGAGGGTCAGCTCCCCGCATTCGCGCTGGTCGACAGCCGCGGTCAGGCCGTGACCGACGCCGACCTGCGCGGCACGGTCTGGATCGCCGACTTCGTCTTCACCTCGTGCCCCTCGACCTGCCCGCTGGTGACCGCCGCCATGGTGCGCCTCCAGGAGCGCCTGGCCGCCGCCGACATCCCGGTGCAGCTCGTCACCATCACCGTCGACCCCGACAATGACACGCCCGCGGTCCTGGCCGAGTACGCCGCCAAGCACGGCGCCGACCCCACGCGCTGGCGCTTCCTCACCGGCGAGCACGCCGCCGTCGAGGCCCTGGTCACCCAAGGCTTCCGCTCCGCGCTGGGCGACCGCCGCGTCAACGCCGCCGGCATGATCGACATCGCCCACACCACCAAGCTCGTGCTCATCGACGGACAAGGACGCCTGCGCGGCTACTACTCGTCCGACGAGCTCGGGATCGACGAGATCTACCACCGCGCCCAGAGTGTGCTGCGCGAAGCCCGCGAGGCCCGGACATGAGCCTGCTCATCCCCTCCCCCCCCATTCGGACCAAGGTGGTTTGACGTGGCGGTCATCTTTCCCCGCTGGACCAACAAGCTCCCGTTGGTCGTGTTCATTCTGGCGCCCATGGCGCTGACTGGCGCGGTCGGCGGCGTCTGGTACTGGTTCTCCCCCTCGTTCACCGACGTCGGCTACCGGCCCGAGCAGCCCGTGCCCTACAGTCACGCGCTCCACGCTGGTGACCTCGGGCTGGACTGCCGGTACTGCCACAACACCGTCGAGGTGGCGGCCCGCGCGGCCATCCCCCCGACGGCGACCTGCATGAACTGCCACTCGCAGGTGCGCACCGACAGCCCGCGCCTGCAGAAGGTGCGCGACAGCGCGGAGACCGGCGAGCCCATCGAGTGGGTGCGGGTGCACCAGCTCCCCGACTACGCCTACTTCAACCACGCGCCGCACATCGCCGCGGGCGTCGGCTGCTCGTCGTGCCACGGCCGCGTCGACCAGATGACGCTCACCACGCTGTCCAAGCCGCTCTCGATGGGCTGGTGCCTCGAGTGCCACCGCAACCCGACCCCGAATCTCCGTCCGCTGGACAAGGTCACGCAGATGGATTGGGACCCGGAGACGGCCAACTACGACCCCGCCACCGACCCGGCGCGCTCTCGCCAGGTCAACCCGCCCACGCACTGCTCGGGATGCCACCGATGAGCGACACCATGAAGCACCCCCGTCACTGGCGCAGCCTCGACGAGCTCAGCACGGCGTCCCTCGACGCGGCCACCGCCGCCGGCTCCGAGATGGCGGCCGCGCAGACCCTCGATGGCGCCGCCGAGCTCACCGTCGACGGCGTGAGCCGCCGCCAGTTCATCGCGCTGATGGGCGCCTCCACCGCGCTGGCCGGCGTCGGCCTCGAGGGCTGCGTCCGCAAGCCCGTCGAGCACATCCTGCCCTTCGCCCACCGCCCCGAGAACATGGTGCCCGGGCGCCCGATCTACTACGCCTCGACCTGGCAGCTCGGCACCTCGGTCGCCGGGGTCGTCGTGGAGAGCCAGGACGGCCGCCCCACCAAGGTCGAGGGCAACCCGGAGCACCCCGCGTCGCGAGGCCCCGCCAGCACCTTCGCCCAGGCCTCGGTGTTCGGGTTCTACGACCCGGAGCGCTCGCGCACGCCGATGCGCGGCGACGCCCCCGCCACCTGGGACCAGGCCTGGGCCACCTTCGACGAGGCGCTGGCGCCCGTCCGCGCCGCCGGCGGCGAGGGCCTGGCGCTGGTGGTCGACACCGTCATGTCGCCGACGCACCGCGCGCAGCTCGCCGAGCTGTCGCGCACCATGCCCAAGGCGCGGATCTTCGTCAGCGACCGGCTCTGGCCGGCCGAGGCCTTCGCCGGCGCCGCCATGGTGGGCGGACCCAAGGCCCTCGCCGTGCCGAGCCTCGCCGGCGCCAAGGTCATCGTGGCGCTGGACGGCGACGTGCTGGTGAGCGAAGGCGACGCCCTGCGACACGCCCGCGACTTCGCGGCCGGACGCGCCGTGGACGTGCCCAAGCCCGACATGAACCGCCTCTACGCCATCGGCCCGGTCTTCGACGCGACCGCGGCGATGGCCGACCACCGGCTGCGCGTGCGCGCCAGCGAGGTGGGCACCGTGCTGCGCGCCCTGGTCGCGACGCTGCTCGACACGCCCGGCGTGGACGCCGGGAGCGCGGGCGGTTTGAAGGCGGCCCTGGGCACGCCCGCGCTCGACGACAAGCAGGCGGCCTTCGTCAAGGCGCTGGCTCGCGACATGGTCGCGCGCAAGGGCCAGGCGGTGGTGTTGACCGGGCATCGGCAGCCGGCCTGGGTGCACGCGCTGGCGCATCTGGCCAACACGCTGGTGGGTGCCGACGGCAAGACCGTCACCTGGCGGCGCGACGCCGACCGGGTCGAGGGCCAGACCCTGGCCGAGCTGAAGGCCGGCCTCGACGACGGCTCGATCAAGAGCGTGGTCGTCATCGGCGCCAACCCGGCCTACGACGCCCCTGGCGAGCTGAAGCTGGCGGCGTCGCTGGCCAAGGCAGGCTTCATCGCCCACGCCGGGCTGTACCGCGACGAGACGGGCGCCCTGGCGCACCTGCACATGCCGCTGTCGCACTACCTGGAGGCCTGGGGCGACCTGTCGACCCTGGCCGGCGAGCAGAGCGTGGTGCAGCCGCTCATCGCGCCGCTCTACGGCTCGCCCAGCCCCATCGAGCTGACCGCGCGCCTGCTGACCGGCCAGCCCGCCAAGGGCCTCGACCTGGTGCGCGCCACCTGGACGCGCGCCTCGGGCGGTGGCCTCGACGAGCGCGCTTGGCGCCGCTGGCTGCACTCGGGCCTCATCGACGCGCCGGCCCCCGGCGGCTCGGTCACCCCGTCCTACGCCCAGCTCGGCGCCAACATCCCGGCGCCCGCGGCGGCCCCCGCCGGCTACGAGGTCGTCTTCACCCTGGACTCCCGGGTGCTCGACGGGCGCTTCGCCAACAACGGCTGGCTCCAGGAGCTGCCCGACACCATCACCAAGCTCACCTGGGACAATGCCGCGCTGGTCAGCGCGAAGACCGCCGGCGAGCTGGGCGTGGTCCCCGGCCAGATGGTCAAGGTCGGCGCCGGCTCGGGCTCGGTGGAGCTCCCCGTGTGGGTGGCGCCGGGCGTGGCGGAGCGCACCGTCGTCCTGCCGCTCGGCTTCGGCCGCAAGAACCTGGGCTCGGTGGCCGAGGGCGCCGGCTTCGACGTCTACCCGCTCACCACCCACGGCAGCCCCTGGCTGGCGGCCGGAGCGTCGGTCGCTGCCGGTGTGGGCAGCTACGAGCTGGCCACCACCCAGACCCACGACCGCCTCGAGCCGGGCTTCGACTTCCCGGCGCGGCCGCTGGTGCGGGAGGCGACCATCTCCCACTACGAGGAGGAGCCCCGCTTCGTGGAGGCGGCCGAGCTGATGCCGCCCGACGACATCCGCTCGCCCTTCCAGCAGCCCGCGCTCACCGGTGCCCAGCAGTGGGGCATGACCATCGACCTCAACGCCTGCACCGGCTGCAACGCCTGCACCATGGCGTGCAACGCCGAGAACAACATCGTGGTGGTCGGCAAGGCGCGCGTCCTCAAGGGGCGCGAGATGCACTGGATCCGCATCGACCGCTACTACGTCGGCGACGACCCGGACGAGCCCCAGGCGGTGGTCCAGCCGGTCAACTGCCAGCAGTGCGAGACGGCGCCCTGCGAGACGGTGTGTCCGGTGGCGGCGACCACCCACAGCCCCGAGGGCCTCAACGACATGGCGTACAACCGCTGCGTCGGGACCCGCTACTGCTCGAACAACTGCCCCTTCAAGGTGCGGCGCTTCAACTTCTTCAACTACAACCTGGACATCGATGCCGTCGCCCAGATGCAGAAGAACCCGGACGTCACGCTCCGGTTCCGCGGCGTCATGGAGAAGTGCACCTACTGCACGCAGCGCATCAGCGAGGCCAGGATCGCCGCCAAGGTCGCCGGCTCCGACGTGATCGCCGACGGCGTCATCCAAACGGCCTGCCAGCAGACCTGTCCGACCAACGCCATCGTGTTCGGCGACCTGCGCGACCCCCAGAGCCGCGTCTCGCAGCTCAAGGCCAGCCCGCGCAACTACGTCCTCCTGCGCGAGCTGAACGTCCAGCCGCGCACCTCCTACCTGGCGAGGATTCGCAACCCCAACCCGGAGCTCGTGTAGGTCATGGCACAGCGACTCGAGATGGATCCGGTCAGCGGTCGCGCGCCGCTCGTCCTCGGTGCGACGTCGTTCGACGAGCTCACCAAGGCCGTGGCAGCGCCGATGGAGCGCACCGACTGGCGTAAGTGGTGGGTGGCGTTCGGGGTCTCCGTCAGCCTGCTGGGCCTGTTGCTGGTCAGCGTGTCCTGGCTGGTCTGGGAAGGCATCGGCATCTGGGGCCTCAACAACCCCGTCGGCTGGGGCTGGGCGATCGTGAACTTCGTGTTCTGGGTCGGCATCGGCCACGCGGGCACGCTGATCTCCGCCATCCTCTTCCTGTTCAGGCAGAGCTGGCGTACCTCGATCAACCGCTCGGCCGAGGCGATGACCATCTTCGCCGTCATGTGTGCCCTCATCTTCCCGGGCATCCACGTCGGCCGAATCTGGATGGCCTACTACCTCTTCCCGATCCCCAACCAGATGTCGATGTGGCCGAACTTCCGCAGCCCGCTGCTGTGGGACGTGTTCGCGGTCAGCACCTACTTCACGGTGTCGCTGCTCTTCTGGTTCGTCGGCCTCATCCCCGACCTCGCCACCATGCGCGACCGGGCCACCACCAAGGCGCGCAAGATCGGCTACGGCATCTTCTCGCTGGGCTGGCGCGGCTCCCACCGCCACTGGCAGCACTACGAGATCGCCTACCTCATCCTCGCCGGCCTCGCGACGCCGCTGGTGCTCTCCGTACACACCATCGTGTCCTTCGACTTCGCCGTCTCCCAGCTCCCCGGCTGGCACACCACCATCTTCCCGCCCTACTTCGTCGCCGGCGCCATCTTCAGCGGCTTCGGCATGGTGCTGACGCTGCTCATCCCGGCGCGGGTCATCTTCGACCTCGAGCACATCATCACGGTGAAGCACCTCGAGAACATGGCGAAGATCATCCTCCTGACCGGCTCGCTGGTCGGCTACTCCTACGCGATGGAGTTCTTCATCGCGTGGTACTCGGGCAACCCCAACGAGTCCTTCGCCTTCGTGAACCGCATGTTCGGCCCCTACGCCTGGGCCTACTGGATCATGGTGAGCTGCAACGTCATCACGCCGCAGCTCATCTGGTTCCGGCGCGTGCGGCAGAGCCCGCTGATCCTCTTCATCCTCTCGATCTTCGTGAACATCGGGATGTGGTTCGAGCGCTTCGTCATCACCGTGACCTCGCTCGCCAACGACTTCCTCCCCTCGTCGTGGGGCTACTTCCGCCCCACCATCTGGGACCTCACGACCTTCCTGGGCAGCTTCGGCCTCTTCTTCACGATGTTCTGCCTGTTCGTGCGCTTCCTGCCGCTGGTCGCGCTGGCCGAGGTCAAGTCGGTGCAGCCCGAGGCGGATCCCCACTACGACCCCGAGGCCGGCGGCGTGGCGCGAGGCGATCTCGAAGGCGCGACCCTGGCCGCTCCGGAGGTGACCCATGCGTGAGGCCAAGCCCTGGGGCATGCTCGCCGAGTTCGAGAACACCCAGACCTTCTACAAGGGCTGCGAGAAGATCCGCGACGCGGGGTTCTCGCGCTGGGACGCCTACTCGCCCTTCCCGGTCCACGGGCTGGACAAGGCGATGGGCCTCAAGCGCTCGAACCTGCCGTGGATCGTGCTCATCTGCGGCCTCATCGGCGCCTCGGTGGGCTTCGCCATGCAGACCTGGGTGGCCACCACCGCCTACCCGGTCATCATCTCGGGCAAGCCGTTCTTCTCGTGGCAGGCCTTCGTGCCGATCACCTTCGAGCTCGGCGTCCTCTTCGGCGCGTTCGGCGCCGTGTTCGGGATGTTCGGCATCAACAAGCTGCCGACCTACTACCACCCGGTCTTCACCTCGGACCGCTTCGCCCGGGTCACCGACGACCGCTTCTTCATCGCGGTCGAGGCCCAGGACCCGTCCTACGACGAGCGTAAGACGAAGAAGCTCCTCGAGTCGGCCGGCGCCACTCACATCGAGCAGTTGGAGGACTAGATGCTGCTCAGCCGAATCGTGCTCCTGGGTGCCGCCGCGACGCTCGTCGCGCTGGGCGCCGGCTGTCGGGGGACCACCTCCCCCGTCCCGCCGGTGCACCTGAACTGGAACATGGACTTCCAGCAGCGCTACGAGATGCAGGAGAAGAACCCCTTCTTCGCCGACGGCCGCGCCATGCGGCAGCCGGTGGAGGGCACCGTCGCCCGTGAGGCGGTGCTCCAGGGTGACGACCCCTGGCTGGCGGCCGACGACCACCTCTACCGTGGCCGCGGCCCGGACGGGCGGCTGGTCGACGCGCTGCCGAAGCAGATCCCGCTCACGCCGGCGCTGCTCGAGCGCGGCCAGGCGCGCTACACGATCTACTGCGCGCCGTGCCACTCGCCCGCCGGCACCGGCGACGGCGTCATCGCCGGCCGCGGCCTCAAGGTGCAGCCGCCGAGCTACCTCTCGGCGAACCTGCGGGCCATGCCGCTCGGATACTTCTTCGATGTCATCAGCCACGGCGTGCGGACGATGCAGCCCTACGGGTCGCAGGTCCCGGTGGAGGACCGCTGGGCCATCGCCGCGTGGGTACGGACGCTCCAGGTGAGCGGCAACGTCCCGCGCTCCGAGGTGCCGGCCGACGTGCTCCAGAAGAACGCAGGGGGGACCAAGTGAGCCACGGCCACGCACCGCGCACCGTCGCGGCCGAAGACGTCATCATCCCGTCGGGCCACGCGCTGGCGAAGCTGCCGCTCATCGCGGCCGTCGTCGGGCTCATCGGCATCGGCGCCTCCTTCGCGCTGATGGGCGACCACCCCGAGCAGTTCTACCTGTCCTGGCTGACGAACTTCGCGTTCTTCCTGAGCTTCGGGCTCGGCGGCCTCTGGTTCGTCATCGTGCAGCACGTCACCCGGGCCGGCTGGTCCATCGTGGTGCGCCGCGCGGCCGAGAACCTGATGGTGACGCTGCCGGTGTTCGCGCTCCTCTTCATCCCCGTCATCATGGGGATGGAGCACCTGTACCACTGGGTCCACCCCGAGGAGGGCGACGTGGTGCTGCAGGGGAAGCTCGGCTACCTCAACACCACCTTCTTCCTGGGCCGCGCCGCCTTCTACTTCATCGGGTGGGCGCTCTTCGCGCTCTTCTTCTACGCAAAGTCGGTGCGCCAGGATGAGAGCAAGGCCGCGCAGATCTCCAGGACCCTGCGCGGGGTCGCCCCGGTGGCCATCGTGTTCTTCGCGCTCACGCTGACCTTCGGCGCCTTCGACTGGTTCATGTCCCTGGACCCGCACTGGTTCTCGACGATCTTCGGCGTCTACTACTTCGCCGGCACCACCGTCGCCACCTTCGCCCTGCTGGCGCTGAGCGCGATGGTCCTGCAGCGGGGCGGCCTGCTCAAGGGCGTGGTGACCACCGAGCACTACCACGACCTGGGCAAGTACCTCTTCGCCTTCAACGTCTTCTGGACCTACATCGCCTTCAGCCAGTACTTCCTCATCTGGTACGCGAACATCCCCGAGGAGACCATGTGGTACATGTACCGCATGGAGGGGACCTGGCTGTACGTGTCGGCCTTCCTGGCCCTCGGCCACTTCGTCATCCCCTTCTTCTACCTGATGTCGCGGCACATCAAGCGCAACCGCAAGACGCTGGCCATCGGCGCGCTGTGGATGCTGATGATGCACTGGGTCGACATGTACTGGGTCATCCAGCCCCCGCTGGCCCACCACCACGGCGGCCACGGCGCGTCGCTGAGCGTGCTGGACCTCACTACCTTCATCGGCATCGGCGGCATCTTCCTCGCGGTCTACGCGTGGCGCATGCGCTCGAAGGCGCTGGTGCCCGTCGGTGACCCGCGCCTGGCCGAGAGCCTGGCCTTCGAGAACCTCTGATCCCGCCTCGTCTGGCCCGACCCACTCGGCCCGGAGCACGCCCATGTCAGACAGCTTGAATCCCGCGACCGCCGACGACACGACCGCCGGGTTCGTCGACCCCGCAGCGCCGCCGCGCCTGGTGTCGACCTACACCGCCGGCGGGCACGAGATCGACTTCCTGCCCCAGAACCAGCTCCTGGCGATGGTCGCCGGCATGGTGTTCATCCTCGTGCTGTCCGGCGTGGGCGTGTACCAGTACTTCAACCTGCACGTGAGCGAGTCGGTGCGGGCCGCCAACGTGGACGCGGGCGCTCGCATCAACGCGAAGCGCGCGGCCCTGGCCGCCAAGGCCGAGGCCTGGGCGGAGGTGGACCCCGAGGCCGGCGTCTGGCGCATGCCCGCGTCCGAGGCCGCCCGGCGCGTCATCGCCAACCCCGCGCTGCTGCGCGCGGCGCCGGCGCCCGAGGGCTTCGTGCACCCCGACGACATGGGCAAGGAGGACGCCAAGCCCGCCCAGGAGGCGCCGCCCGCCGAGGTGGTCCCCGAGCCGGCTGCCCCGGCCGAGGGCGCCGTGGCGCCGGCCGAAGAGCCGCCCGCGCCCGCCGAAGGTGCCGCGCCGACCGAGGGCGAGGCCGCCCCGGCCGAGGGAGACGCGCCCTGACATGCAGCGAGTCCTGACCATCGCCTGCTTGCTGCTCTCGGCTTCCGGTGTCGCGGTCCCGGCCGCGGTCGCCGTCGAGCGCGTGCCCGAGCCGCTGCAGAAGATCGACATCGAGAACCACCTCGGCCAGAAGGTGTCGCCCTCGCTGTCCTTCACCGACCACACGGGCCGCGCGGTGACCCTCGGAGACTACTTCGACGGCAAGCGCCCGGTGCTGCTGACCCTGAACTACTTCCGCTGCACGACGCTGTGCAGCGTGCAGCTCAATGAGCTGACCGGCGCGCTGAAGAAGCTCGAGTGGACCCCGGGCGACGAGCACTTCCGCGTGGTCACCGTCAGCTTCGACCCCAAGGACACGGTCGACATCGCCCGCGGCAAGCGGGAGAGCTACCTGGACGAGCTGGGCAAGGGCCAGGACGCGGACTGGGCCTTCCTCACCGGCACCCAGGACCAGATCGACCAGCTCACCACGCAGCTCGGCTACAAGTACACCTGGGACACCGAGACCGAGCAGTACGCGCACGCGCCGGCCATCTACACCCTGTCGCCGGACGGCACGATCTCCCGCGTGCTCATGGGGCTCACCTACGAGCCGCGTGACCTGCGCTTCGGGCTCATCGACGCCTCCAAGGGCGAGGTGGGCACCGTCTTCGACAAGATCATCCTGAGCTGCTTCCACTACGTCTCGTCGGACGGGAAGTACACGCCCTTCGCCTTCGGGGTGATGCGCCTCGGCGGCCTGCTCACCCTCGCCGTGCTCGGCCTCTTCCTCCTTTTCCACTGGCGCCGCGAGAGGCGGCGCCGCGACCAGCTCGCGGAGTCTGCGTCATGATGCGAGAGTTCCTGACCGGCGGCCTGCTCCACGGTCTGTTGGGCGAGGCCCAGAGCAGCGTCTGGATGCCTCCCGAGGCGTCCACCTTCGCGTCCGACATGGACCCGCTCTTCTATTTCATCCTCTACCTGTGCGCGTTCTTCTTCGTGCTGCTGATGGGCGCCACCCTGTGGTTCTCCTTGAAGTACCGCGAGAAGACGCCGGGCCAGCGGACCAGTCCCATCAAGCACAACGGGCGCCTCGAGTTCTTGTGGAGCGCCATCCCTACCGTGCTCCTGGTGGTCATCTTCGCTTGGGGCCAGAAGGGCTTCGTCAGCCTCGCCACCCCGCCGGCCGACGCCCTGGACGTGCGCGTCACCGGCCAGAAGTGGAACTGGACCATCGACTACCCCGGCCTCAACAAGAGCTGCGGTCCCACCAGTGTCACCGACCCGGTGACCGGCCTCCAGGGCCTCCAGACCGACTTCTACGTGCCGGCCGGCCAGCCGGTGAAGCTGACCATCTCGGCCACCGACGTGTTGCACTCCTTCTACATCCCGGCCTTCCGCCTCAAGCGCGACGCCGTGCCCGACCGCTACACCGGCTACTGGTTCACCGCCGACGAGCCGGGCGTCTACGACCTCTTCTGCGCGGAGTATTGCGGCCAGCAGCACTCGGAGATGCGCGGTCGGGTCCACGTCCTGACCGACCTGGAGTGGCGCGCCTTCCTGAAGTCCAGCCGCTGCCCGACGCTGAACCCGGACGCCGACGACTACGGCGAGAAGCTCTACGAGGCGAACTGCAAGACCTGCCACACCGTCGACGGCAGCCCGAAGGTCGGCCCGTCCTTCAAGGGCATCTGGGGCAAGACCGAGTCCCTCGCCGACGGCTCCACCGTGGTCGTGGACGACAACTACGTGCGCGAATCCCTGCGCAACCCCAACGCGAAGATCGTGGCCGGCTTCGCGCCCGGCATGTCGGTGTTCGACTCGGGCAAGCTGGACGACCGGGCGGTCAACGCCCTCATCGACTTCATCAAGTCCCTCGGTGAGGGCGGCGACATCAAGTAGCGACCCCTCCGCATCCCTGCGGAGAAGCCACGGAGGCTTCGGAACATGGCGACCACTACCGTCGAAGGCGCGCTCGCAGGCGCGGCTCACGACCATCGAGAGCCCAGCTACATCCAGGCGTCGAGCGGCCTGAAGGCCTGGCTCTTCACCATCGATCACAAACGCATCGGGATGATGTACCTCGCCTCGGTGTGGACCTTCTTCTTCATCGCCGGAGCGCTCGCCCTGCTCTTCCGGCTCGAGCTGCTGACGCCCAACCTCGACCTCCTCCTGCACCTGGTGGGGGGCGAGAACGCGGCGATGATCCACGCCAAGGCGCTGGACCTCTACAACAAGCTCTTCACGCTGCACGGCGGCCTGATGGTCTTCGCGTTCATCGTGCCGTCCATCCCGGCCTCCCTCGGCAACTTCTTCCTGCCGTTGATGCTCGGCGCCAAGGACGTCGCGTTCCCCAAGCTCAACCTGGCCTCGTACTACCTGTACGTCATCGGCGCCTCGGTCGTGGTCTACGCCATCCTCGGCGCCGGCCTCGACACCGGCTGGACCTTCTACACGCCCTACTCGACGACCACCGGCACGGCCGTCACCACGGCCACCCTCGGCGTCTTCATCATGGGCTTCTCGTCCATCCTCACCGGCCTCAACTTCATCGTCACCATCCACAAGATGCGCGCGCCGGGCATGACCTGGAACCGCATGCCGCTCTTCCTGTGGGCCATCTACGCCACCTCGGTCATCCAGATCCTGGCCACCCCGGTGCTCGCCATCACGCTTCTGCTGCTGGTGATGGAGCGCACGCTGGGCATCGGCATCTTCGACCCGGCCATGGGCGGCGACCCCGTGCTCTTCCAGCACTTCTTCTGGTTCTACAGCCACCCGGCCGTCTACATCATGATCCTGCCGGCCTTCGGGGTCATCAGCGAGATCATCGCCGTCCACTCGAAGAAGCACATCTTCGGCTACTGGGCCATCGCCATCTCGTCAGTGGCCATCGCCATCATCAGCTTCCTCGTGTGGGGCCACCACATGTTCGTCAGCGGCCAGTCGGAGTTCGCGGCCGTGCTCTTCAGCTTCCTGACCTTCGCCGTGGCGGTGCCGACCGCCATCAAGGTCTTCTCCTGGGTGGCCACGCTCTACAAGGGCAGCATCTCGTTCACGACGCCGATGCTCTACGGCCTCATGTTCCTCTTCACCTTCACCATCGGCGGCCTCACCGGCATCTTCCTCGGCGCCCTCGCCGTGGACGTGCACCTCCACGACACCTACTTCGTCGTGGCGCACTTCCACTACGTGATGATGGGCGGCACCGTCGTCGCGTTCCTGGGCGGCATCCACCACTGGTGGCCCAAGATGACCGGCCGCATGTACCCGGAGACCCTGGGCAAGATCTGTTCGGTCATCATCTTCATCGGCTTCAACCTGACCTTCTTCCCGCAGTTCATCGCGGGAACCCAGGGCATGCCGCGCCGCTACGCCACCTACGTCGACCAGTACACCATCTATCACGAGCTCTCGACGGTCGGCTCGCTCATCCTGGGCGTCGGCCTCTTCATCGTGGCCATCTACCTGCTGGTCTCGATGTTCAAGGGCAAGCAGGCCAGCGACAATCCTTGGGGCGGCGCGTCTCTCGAGTGGGCCACCCAGAGCCCGCCCATCGAGCACAACTTCCACGACACGCCCCACGTGGACACCGATCCCTACAACTTCCCGAACATCGACCGTTCGGCCTCCATCGGCCACCACTAGGAGACCCGCGTGACCACCACGACCGCGCCACACGGCGGGGCCGCGCCCCCGCACGGGCACGACCACGACCACCCCTCCTTCCTCGCCCACCACTTCGACACGCCTGCACAGCAGGAGGCGTCGGCGAAGATGGGCATGTGGGTGTTCCTCGCCACCGAAATCCTGATGTTCAGCGGGCTCTTCCTGGCCTACGCCATCGCGCGCTGGGCCTACCCCGAGATGGTGCTGGAGGCCCACCACCACCTGAGCATCCCGATGGGCGGCGTCAACACGGTGGTGCTCATCACCTCCAGCTTCACCGTGGCCGTCGGCGTGCGCGCGGCCAAGATCGACAACCAGAAGCTCCTCCAGTGGATGCTGCTGGCGACCATCTTCCTGGCCGGCTGCTTCCTCGTCGTGAAGTACTTCGAGTACTCGGCCAAGTTCGAGCACGGCCTGCTCCCCGGCCGCTTCTACACGGCCGACTACATCGCCAAGGACCTCACCGTCCCCAGCCCGCTGGGCGGCCCCCACACCTTCTTCGGCATCTACTTCCTCATGACCGGCCTGCACGGCGTCCACGTCGTGCTGGGCATGTGCGTGATGACCTGGATCTACCTGCGCGCTCGCCGCGGTGAGTTCGGCCCGCACTTCTTCACGCCCGTCGAGAACGTCGGTCTGTACTGGCACCTCGTCGACCTGGTGTGGATCTTCCTCTTTCCGCTCCTCTATCTCGTCAAGTGACGGTGGGTGATCCGATGGCCACTACATACATCCGAGGCAAGCAGGTAGAGCCCGAGATGGAGGCTCCGCACCACGACGTGGCGCCGATGAGCCTCTACTGGAAGGTGTTCGGCGCGCTCCTGGTGCTCACCTGTCTCACCGTGGCGGTGTCCTACGCCGATCTCGGCAAGGCCAGCCTCGCGGTCGCGATGGTGGTCGCCGTCGTCAAGTCCACCTTCGTGGTCATGTACTTCATGCACCTCAAGGGCGACGACCGCACCTTCACCTTCATCTTCCTGTCGACCCTGGTCTTCGTCGGCATCTTCTTCGGCCTGACCTTCGCCGACCTGAGCACGCGCGACGCGGTCAACTCGGAGTGGGGCTACCACGGGTGGGCCAACGAGAAGGGCCAGATCATCGAGCGCACCGCTCCGGCACACGGCGAAGGCGGGCACGAGGCGGCCGCGGGCCACGAGGCCGCGCCGACGGAGGGACACCCCTCTCCCGAAGCAGCGCCCACGCATTGACCGGGCCCGCAGCCGACGAGGACGCTCCGCTCGCGCGTGAGGTCGCCGTAGCGACGCGCCTGGCGCGCGCGGCTGGCGCCGCCATCGAGCGCATCCGCCAGGAGGGCTTCCAGGCCCATCGCAAGGCCGATCGCTCGCTGGTCACCCGCGCCGACCTGGCCGCCGAGGCGCTCCTCCGCGAGGGACTGAGCGAGGCCTTCCCGGACGACGGGCTGCTCTCCGAGGAGACCGCCGGGCTGGTCGCCAGCGCCTCGGGGCGCACCTGGGTGGTGGATCCGCTCGACGGCACCCACGCCTACGTGCACGGCCAGGCGGGCTACGCCGTCCAGGTGGGGCTCGTCGACCGCGGCGAGCCGGTGCTGGGCGTGGTCTACGAGCCGCTCTTCTCGCGCCTGTACCGCGCCAGCCGCGGCGCCGGCGCCTGGCTGGAGAGCCCGGACGACGACGCGCCGGTGCCCCTGCACGTGTCCGAGCGCCGCGAGCGCGCCAGGATGCCGCTGGTGACCTCGACCAGCATGGACGCCGACGAGCGCGCGGCGCTCATCCGCGGGCTTGGGCTGGCCGACGCTGGCGGCTCACGCTCGGTCGGCTGCAAGGTGGGCTACCTGGTGCGCCAGCAGGCGGACGTCTACGTCAGCGAGCACCCGGTGCACCTCTGGGACAGCCTGGCGCCGCTGGTGGTGCTGCTCGAGGCGGGCGGCGCGATGAGCCTGGCCGACGGCACGCCGCTGGCCTACGACCTGAGCCCCGAGGGCCGCCTGCACCCTGGCCCCTTCGTCGCCTCCAACGGGACCGACCACGAGGCCCTGTGCGACGAGGTGCGGACCCTGCTGCGCTGGTAGGACCCGGGCGGCCGATGCTATCGTCGCCTGAACCATCGCTGGGGGGGTCGACCATGCACGTGCTCATCGCTGACCGCGTCGCGCCGGAGGTCAAGCTCGGTCTCGAGGCTCTGGGCCTGCAGGTGAGCGAGCAGCCGGACCTGGGCTCGCTGGGCCTGGTGGCTGCCGTCGGCGAGTGCGAGATCCTGGTGGTCACCGAGACGCCGGTGAGCCGGCGGGTCATCGAGGCCGCCGGGAAGCTGGTCCTGGTCATCCGGGCCGGCAGCGGCACCGAAGGCATCGACGTCCAGGCCGCCAGCGAGCGGGCGATCTTCGTGAGCCACTGCCCGGGCTACGACGCCGCCGCGCGCGCCGAGTACGCGCTCGGCCTGATGGTGGTCGCCGACCGCGAGCAGGCATCTGACGAGCAGGGCGCGCCGGCCGCCGGCGGGCTCTACGGGCGCCGGCTGGGCATCTACGGCTACAGCCCGGTGGCCGGCCGCCTCGCCGAGGCCGCGGCCCGCCTGGACATGGACGTGTCGCTGCACACCCACGCCCTGCCCTCGTCGCTCGCCGCCGAGGCCGGCCTGCGCCTCGCCAACGACGCGGCCAGCCTCTTCCAGCGCGCCGACATCGTCTCCTTCCACCCCGAGCCGCCGAGCGACGCCAGCGATGGTCTGCCCGCGGCGGGGACCGAGGCCCTCGCGGCGCTGCCGGACGGCACCCTGGTCGTCGCGGTCGAGGGCGTGGCCGCCGTGGATACACCCGCGCTGGCGAAGGCCGTCACCTCGGGGCGCCTCCGCGCGGCCATCGACGCCCCGCGCACCGGCATCTCAGGCGACGTCGAGGCCGCCCTGGCGGCCATCGAGGCCCAGAGCGGCTCCATCGTCACCCGGGAGCGCGGCGCCTCCACCCTCGAAGCCTGGCGCCGCGCCGCGGCCCAGGTGGTGTCGGTGGTACACACCTTCATCACCGAGGGGCGCGTGCGCGACTGCGTCAACCTCGATGGGGAGCAGGAGGCCGCCGGCACCCTCATCGTGCGCCATCGTCACGCCACCCGCGCCCTGCTGGCGATCTGCGACGTGCTGGCCGAGGCCGACATCGCCGTGCTGGAGGTCAGCAGCCTCAGCTTCGCCCGGGCCGGTGCCGGGTGCGTGCACCTCCGCCTCGACGCGGCGCCCAGCCCCGAGGTGCTGCAGCGCATCGGCCGGCACCAGGACATCATCCACGTCGACCTGGCGCGCTGACGCCACCGCGCTCGCTGCCGCGGCGACCGCCGCCCTGCGCACGAGTCGCCGAACAGGCCCGGTCAGGGCGCCGGAGTGATCTGGGGGAGCAAGGTCTCCAGGTCGCGCCGCGCCTGCGCCACCCGGGCCGCCTCCGCCGCGCGCTCGGCCTCGAAGGCCTCGGCGAAGGCCTGCTCCAGGCCCTCGACGTAGGCGGCCATCCCCCGATCCCCCGGCCGGGCCTCCAGCTCCTCGCGGGCGCCACGCAGCTCGTCGCCCAGGCTGCGCAGCGCGGCGCCCTGAGCGAGGGTCGGCACCAGGCCCTCGTCGGGCTCGCTGAGCCGTGGGCCCCCAGGGTGCGCCGCCTGCCACGCCAGCACCTCGGCGACGCTGGCCTCCTCCCAGCGCGCGCGGTCCTCGAGCGAGTCCTCGATGATGTCCCGCGCCGCGTCGGGCTGCCCCAGGGCGTGGGCCGCCATCGCCGCCAGCACGGCACGCTCGGGGTCGCCGGTCAGGCCGCCCGGGAGCAGCGCCAGGATCTTGAGGGCCCGCTCGGGCTGCCCGATCCGGAGCTGGGCCATCGCCAGCCCGGTGCGCGCCGCCCGCCACAGCCCGCTCGACGGCTCGACGCGCAGGAACCCGGCGATGGCGGCCTGCTCGCCGCCGGCGTCGTAGGCCATGGTCGCCAGGAGCAGCCTCGCCCGGTCCCGCGCGCGCTCGGCCTGCGCGCCGCCGGCGTCGCCGCTGGCCGCCCGCCGCAGCCAGCCGCGGGCCTGCCCCGGCGACGCCGCGGCCGCCGCGACGCCCCGCACCGTCCACGCCCTCGCCAGGCTCAGCGGGTCGGCTGCGTCGTCCCGCTCGATCACTGGCGCCACCAGGCCGATCGCCCGCCGGGCGTCCCCCGCCCCCAGCGCCTCGAGCGCCTCCTCCACGCGCCGCCCCGCCTCCAGCCGCTCGCCCACGACCGCCCGCGGCAGCTCCAGGAGCGCCCGACGCACCAGCCGATCGTCGGCCAGCGCCCCGCGCTGGTCCCAGGCCGCCTCGACCCACGCGCCCGCCTCCTCGGGCCGACCGGCCGCCAGCGCCTGCTGCGCCTCGCTCAGCGCTCGGGCGACCCCCGCGCGCGGTCCGCCCGCCGCCGCCACCCCGCGGCGGGCCTCGGCGCGCACGCCATACACCCCGCAGGCGCTCGCCAACACCAGCAGACACGCCACCATGGCCCAGCCGCGCGCCGTCACCGGGCCTCGGCCCTTGCACGCCGCCTCATCGATTCCCATACTGCGCATCATGGATCATATCCCGGCGCCCGGCATGCTGATCGCCATGCCCACGCTCGTCGACCCGAACTTCTTCCGGTCGATCATCCTGCTCGTCTCGCACTCGGACGAGGGCTCCTTCGGGCTCATCGTCAATCATCCCACCGACATCACCGTCGCGTCGGTGTGCGCCGAGGCAGACATCCCGTGGACCGGCCGCCACGACGCCGTGGCCTTCAGCGGCGGCCCGGTCGAGCGCGAGCGCGGCTGGGTCCTGCACCACGGCGACCACAGCTTCGAGGGGACCCAGCGCGTCATCCCCGGCCTCGGGCTCAGCGCCTCCCAGGACGCGCTCACCGCCTACGCCCACGATCCGGACGGCCGCTTCCGCCTGCTGCTCGGCTACGCCGGCTGGGGCCCGGGCCAGCTCGACGAGGAGCTGCGCGCCGGCGCCTGGCTGCTCACCCCGCCGGTCACCGAGCTGATCTTCGATCTCGCCCCGGGCAAGGCCTGGCGTGAGGCGCTGAGCGCCGTGGGCCTCGACGCGGCGCAGCTCACCGACGGCGGGACGCTGCTGAACTGATGCGCCGACGCGCCCCTCGCCTCCGCGGCCTGCCCGCGACCGCGCCTGCGGTGCGCGGCCGGTGATCAAGGTCGACAAGCACCCGCTCGCCTGCCGATGCGAGCACTGTGCGCTCATGTTCCCCGGCGACCGCTTCGACGCGGTGTGGACCGCCGCCGAGCCCGAGGGGCCGGGCTTCCGGCGCGCCACCGCCGAGGTCCCCCTGGGCGGCGCCGGGCGGGGGATGGGCTTCGTGGTGTGGTTGGACGACCAGGATCGCCTGGCCAGCGACTGGCCCGGCTTCCCCGGTACGGCGGGCGCGCCGGTGCTGGTGCGCTCGGGCGCTCCGGGCGAGCCCGACGCGGTGGTCGGCGCCCGAGACGCCATCCTCGGGGCCCTCTGCGCGCCGGTGCCGCTGCGGCGCAGGTTCGCCGACCGGGTGGCCGCGCGCTGCATGGTCGAGCTGGGCCTGGCGCCTCCGGACACCGCCGACTTCATCGAGTGCGGTCGCCACGGCCGCGGCCTGCCGGCGCTGACCTGCCAGCACCTCGACGCCACGGGCCAGCCCACCGACGCCGTCATGCTCTACGGCCTCGACGGCGACTTCCCCGACCTGCTCTGCGCGCGCTGCACCGAGCGCTACGCCGCCGGCGACGTCGAGGTCTGCGTGCCCACCTGCAGCCTCTGCCAGCAGGAGCGCGCCCGACACCACCGCGTGATCGCGACGACCTGGTACGGGGCGCCGCCCGCCACGGGTCAGCTCACGTAGCGATCCACCAGGGCCCCCACGCGCGGCAGGGCGTCGGCCACCTGGGACTTCGCGCTGCCCCGCAGCCGATCGTAGAGCTTCTTCGCGGTGGTGTGGCGGGTGCTGGCCGCGCGCCGATCGGTGACGTGCAGCAGGCGCTCGGCGACGGCGTCGCGCCGCGCCAGGATGTGCGCCGACAGCGTCCCCTGGGAACCGGCGGCCCGCCAGGCCGCGTACTCGGGCTCCAGCTCGGCGACCCACTCGTCGAGCAGCACGTCGAGCACGCCCTCCACGAAGCCGGGCCGGATCGCCTTCACCGCGCTGTAGGCGCCCTTCACCGTCATGCCGGCGAGGCCGCCCTTGCGGCTCACCTCGTCGTCGAGCAGGCGCTTGGACTCGGCCAGGAAGCCGGGGCGCACCTCGGGGTTCAGGAGCTTGTCGCGGAGGGTGTCGTCGGGCGTGACCGTGTCTGTCATGGCGCTGCTCTCGTCGGGTTGCGCCCCGGGTTTTCTCATATCGGCGCAGCGGGCGCCACAGTCGCTACCGGGGCCGGGTGGTGCGGCGGCTGGGCTCGGCGGTGAGCGGATCCTCGGGCCAGCGGTGCTTGGGGTAGCGCGAGCGCATCTGCTTGCGCGCATCGCTCCAGGCGCCGCGCCAGAAGCTGCCCAGATCCGAGGTCACCTGCAGCGGGCGCCCGGCCGGGTCCAACAGGTGCAGGACGACGGGCACGCGGCCCCGGGCGATGGTCGGGCTGGCGGTCCAGCCGAACACCTCCTGCACCTTCACGGCCAGGATCGGCGGGCCGTCCTCGGGCCAGCGCAGGCGGATCCGGCTGCCGCTCGGCACCTCGACGTGCTGGGGAGCGTGCTCCTCCAGGGCCTGGCGCTGGCGATGATCCAGCCCCGCCAGGAGCCCCTGCGCCACCGGCGCCCGCCGCAGCTCGGCCAGCGACGAGAGCCCGGCGCAGAGGCCCGGAAGCGCCGCGCGCAGCAGCGCCTGGGCGTCGGCGGGCAGCCCCGCCTCGGGAACGTGCTCGGCCACGATCTGCAGACGCCGCAGGAGCCCGCAGGCGGCCTCGTCCAGGGTGAGCGCCCGGGAGGGATCGCGCGCGGCCTCGGCCTCGAGCAGCTCTGCGGCCAGGGCGCGATCCGCGAGCGGCAGGGCCACCCGCTCCAGCACCACGGTCCCGAGGCTGCGCTCGCGCTCGGCCACCACGCGCTCGCGCTCAGCGTCCCAGCGAACGCGCTCCACGCTGCGCACCTGGGGGCGACCCTCCAGCCAGCCGGGGTCCACCGGCACCGCCAGGCGCACCCGGGTGCGCGCGAAGGCGCCGCGGCGCCCGGCGTCGACGTCCAGCGCCAGCAGGTAGCGGCCGGCCCGTGTGCGCTCGGGCCACTCGAGCACGCCCCCGCGGCCCCCGCTCATCGTCAGCTCCGGGCGGTCGGGCCGCGCGCGCACCACCAGCCGATCGGGGAAGCCGCTGAGGAGGCTGGCGGTGATGGCGCCCTCGTCCACCGGGCCGCGCGCCGGAGCCGCCGACCGGTCCCGCAGCCGGCGGACCAGGGTGTGGGCGGTGCGGCGCAGGCGCTCGGCCTCGGGCGCAGCCTTGAGGTGCGCCACCAGGGTCCCCAGGTCGGCGGGCCCGCGCTCGCCCGGCAGCCGGCGCCCCTCCTCGAGCCAGGCGGCGACGAGCGCGGTCTCGGGCAGCACGCCCGCCTCGCGCGCCGCGAGCAGCGCCCGGGCCAGCCTCGGCGAGGTCGGGAGCGCCGCCATCTCGCGCCCCGCCGCCGTCAGCGGGCCGCCGGGGCCCTCGGTGGCGCCCAACAGGTCCAGCAGCTCCGCGGCGCGCTCGAGGGCGCGGGGATCGGGGGCCTCGAAGAGCGCGAAGGCGCCGACGTCGGCCACGCCCCAGACGCGGAGCTGCAGGAGCAGCCAGCTCAGGTCGGCGCGGCGCAGCTCCGGCTCATCGAAGGCCGGCAGCGCCGCGTGCTCGCGTTCGGGCCAGAGCCGCAGGACGTGGCCCGGGCCCAGCCGCCCTGCCCGCCCGCCCCGCTGCTCGGCCGAGGCGCGCGAGATGCGCGAGAGCTCGAGCCGGTCGGTGCCCAGCGCCACGTCGTGACGTGACACCCGGCACAGGCCCGTGTCCACCACCGCGCTGACGCCGGGGATGGTCAGGGAGGTCTCGGCCAGGTTGGTGGCCAGCACGACGCGCGGCACCTCCGAGGGCGCGAGCGCGCGATCCTGGAGCGCTGGCGGCAGCCGGCCGTGAAGGGGCAGCACGGTGGCGAAGCCCTCGGCCGGCCGCTGCGACAGGCTGCGCGCCGCGTCGTCGATCTCCCGCACCCCGGGCAAGAAGGCCAGGATGTCGCCGGGAGGGGCCTCCCCCGCGGCCATGGCCCGGGCGACCTGGCGCACGCCCTCGGCCGCGTCGGCGCCGATCGCCCGCGGGTCCCCTCGCTCGCGCCAGCCCACGGTGAGCGGGTGGCTGCGGCCCTCGGCCCGCACCACCGGACAGCCGCCCAAGAAGCGCGCCAGCGGCTCCGGATCCAGCGTGGCCGACATCACCACCAGCAGCAGATCGGGCCTCAGCGCGCCCTGCACCTCGGCGGTCAGCGCCAGGGCGAGGTCGGCGTGCAGGCTGCGCTCGTGGAACTCGTCCAGCACCACCGCCGCCACCCCGCCCAGCTCCGGGTCGCGCTGGATCCGTGAGGTCAGGATCCCCTCGGTGATGAAGCGGATGCGCGTCCTGGCGCTCACCGCCCGCTCGAAGCGCACCTCGTAGCCGACGCTCTCGCCGGGCGCCTCGCCGCGCCGCGCGGCCATCGCCCGGGCCACCGCGCGCGCGGCGACCCGGCGCGGCTGCAACACCCACACCTCGCCCCGCTCGCACAGCCCCGAGTCCACCAGCGCCGGCGGCACCAGGGTCGTCTTCCCCGAGCCGGGCGGCGCGCAGAGCACCACCCGCCCCGCCGAGCGCAGCGCCGCGACCAGCGCGGGCAGCACCTCACTGACCGGCAGCTCCCCCGCGGCGGCGGCGCCCGCGCCCATCAGCCGCGGGCGCGGGCGAACTCGTCCATGAACGCTGCCAGGCGCTGCGCGCCGGCGAGCGGCATCGCGTTGTAGAGCGACGCGCGCAGCCCGCCCACGATGCGGTGACCCTTGAGGCCCACCAGCCCGGCGGCCTCGGCCTCGGCCACGAAGCGCTTCTCCAGCGCCTCGTCGGCGATCCGGAAGGTCACGTTCATCTGCGAGCGGTGGTCGGGCATGGTGACCGCCGGCCGGTAGAAGCCGCCCGAGGCCTCGATGGCGCCGTACACGGCCGCCGCCTTGGCCGCGTTCTCCTGGGCCATCGCCGCGACGCCGCCTCGCTCCTCGAGCCAGCGGGTGACCAGCCCCAGCACGTAGATCGCGAAGGTCGGTGGGGTGTTGAGCATCGAGTCCTTGGCCGCCTGGGCGCGGTACTGCCAGATCTCGGGGATGTCGCTGCGGCCGGCGGCCATGAACCGGCGATCGATGATGACCACGGTGAGGCCCGAGGGCCCCATGTTCTTCTGGGCGCCGGCGTAGATGAGCGCGTAGCGGCTGACGTCGATGGGGCGCGACAGGATGTCCGACGACATGTCGCTGATGTGGGGGACGGGGCCGAAGTCGGGCATGGGGTGCCACTGGCTGCCGACCACCGTGTTGTTCGACGTCGTGTGGACGTAGGCGGTGCCCTCGGGCACGGACACCTCGCTGAGATCGGGCAGCACGGCGTAGCGGCTCTCCGCGCCGGTGGCCAGCACGAAGGCGTCGCCCAGGCGTTGGGCCTCCTCGAAGGCGCCCTCGCCCCAGACGCCGGTGACCACGATGGCTGCGCGGCTCCCCGGGATGAGGAAGTTGAGGGGGATCTGGGCGAACTGGCCGCGGGCGCCGCCCTGGAGGAACAGGATCTCGTGGCTGTCCGGTACGTCCAGCAGGCGGCGCAGGCCGTCACGCGCCTCGGCGAGGATGGCCTCGAAGGTGGGCGAGCGATGGCTGATCTCGAGGATCGAGAGGCCGAGCCCTTCCAGGGCGACGAGGCCGCGGGCAGCCTCCTCGAGCACGGAGAGCGGCAGGATGGCGGGACCGGGACTGAAGTTGATGGGGCGCGCGCTCTGCACGAGGAGACCTCCGGGTCGGCATCGCTGAGCCGAGCCTCGCACGAAGGCCGGCGGCGGGCACGCCCAATCCGAGACGCACTATCCTGCCATTGTGGGGCGGGCGCGTGGTGCACTATGGTTGCCGCTGCGGGCTCCAGGCGCCCGCCGCTCACAGGGGCAGCGGAGATCCGGGCCGAGCACCGCAGGCGTCAGATCCCGACCCCTCTCGCGGGAGGAGGCATTCCGTGGCCGATCTGGGCATCAAGCGCATGGAGGGCATCGTCTTCGACGTGCACAACCTCCTCCGCTCCGAGGGCTTCTACGCGGAGTCCTTCGACTTCGCGCTGATCGCGCGCTCGACGGCGGCGCTGGAGCGGACGGCGGGCGAGCGCACCGAGGTCTACGAGGCGGGGGACATCCGGGTCATCGTGACCTCGCCGATGCGGCCGCGGAGTCGCTCCGGGCGCTACCTCAAGCGTCACCCGGACGGCATCTCGTCGCTGATCTTCGAGGTCGAGGACCTGGAGACCACGGCCGCGCTGCTGGCCGAGCGCAACGCCACCTTCGTGGACGCGCCGCGTTGGATCGACGGCCCCCAGGGCGGCCGCTATGGCTGGTTCGACATCACGACGCCCTTCGGCGAGGCGCTGTTCCGCTTCTGCCAGCGCGACGGCTTCGAGGACCCGCTGCCCGGCGTGCCGCGGCTGGAGAGCCCCGGCGGCGGCCAGAATCGCATGGGCTTCGAGTCCTTCGACCACGTCACCTCGAACTTCCTCACGCTGGAGCCCATGGTCCTGTGGTGCAAGACCGTGCTGGGCTTCGAGCAGTACTGGGACATCGCGTTCCACACCGACGACGTCGCGCCCAGCCACGACCACGGCTCGGGGCTGAAGTCCATCGTGCTCTGGGACCCGAAGTCCGGCGCCAAGTTCGCCAACAACGAGCCGATGCGACCGCACTTCGAGGACTCGCAGATCTACACCTTCGTGATGGACAACCACGGCCCGGGCATCCAGCACGTCGCCTTCACGGTGGCCGACATCATCGGCACCGTGCGCACCCTGCGCGACCGTGGGGTGGTGTTCATGCCGACGCCGCCCAGCTATTACCAGATGCTCCCCAGCCGGCTCGAGGCGATGGGCGTCGTGCTGGAGGAGGACATCGAGGAGCTGCGCGAGCTGGAGATCCTGGTGGACGGCAAGCCGGGCGGCAGCTACCTGCTGCAGATCTTCCTCAAGGAGGCGTCGGGCCTGTACGAGGACGAGGAGGCGGGGCCCTTCTTCTTCGAGCTGATCCAGCGCAAGGGCGACCGGGGCTTCGGCGAGGGCAACTTCCGCGCGCTCTTCGAGTCCATCGAGCGCGAGCAGGTCAAGCGGCGGTGATCGACCGGATGGCCGCCGGCGAGCTGCCCCCGAAGCCGCACACCATCCTGCGCGGCCCCGGCGGCCAGCTCCGTCACGAGCACTGCCTGACCCGACAGGGCTTCGACGGGCCCTTCACGATCCTGTACCGCGAGGCGGCGCCGCATGTGCACCGGACGGTCGCGCTGAGCGAGCACGGCTTCGCCCCTGCCGGGATCGCCCCCGGGCATCTGGCAGCGCCGCTGGTGCGGCGGCACTACCGCTCGACCGAGCTGCCGGCCGAGGGCGCCGCCCCCATCGACGCCCGCGTGCCGCTGCTGGCCAACGCCGACGTGGTGGTCGGCGTGCTGCGCCCGGGCGCCTCCGATCCCGTCTACTTCGAGAACGGCGACGGCGACGATCTCTACTACATCCACGAGGGCGGCGGCCTGCTCCGCACCCTGATGGGCGATGTCCCCTTCGGCCCCAAGGACTACCTGCTGGTGCCGCGCGGGCTGACCCACCGCTTCATCCTGGACGAGGGCCAGCCCCAGCACTGGCTCTGCCTGGAGCTCTTGGGCGACTTCCACGTGCCGCGCCAGTTCCGCAACGAGTCGGGCCAGCTACGGATGGACGCGCCCTACACCCACCGCGACTTCCGCCGCCCCGACTTCCGAGGGCCGCTGGACGAGGGCATCCGCACCATCGTCTCCAAGCGCGACAGCGTCTTCACCGCCTACACCGTCGACACCAGCCCCCTGGACGCGGTGGGCTGGGACGGCACCGTGTGGCCCTTCGCCTTCCCCATCCTGGCCTTCCAGCCCAAGACCAGCTCGGTGCACCTGCCGCCCACCATCCACGGCACCTTCGCCACCCGCGGCGGCCTCATCTGCAGCTTCGTCCCGCGCCTGGTGGACACCCACCCCGACGCCATCCCCTGCCCCTACCCCCACCAGTCGGTGCACTGCGACGAGGCCATCTTCTACTGCGACGGCCACTTCACCTCCCGGCGAGGCGTCGGCCCAGGCTCCATCAGCTACCACCCCATGGGCACCATGCACGGCCCCCACCCGGGAGCCTACGAGGCCAGCATCGGCCAGCGCGAGACCACCGAGCTGGCGGTCATGCTGGACACCTTCACCCCCCTCCGCCCCACCCCCTTCGCCCCACCGATCGAACAACCCGACTATCACGCCACCTTCATCCCCTAGCCCCGCCGGGCATCCCGGCGGCTGCGAGGCGCGTGGGCGGCGTTGCTCAGTCGTTCGCTTGTGCGGCGTGCTAGGAGCACGCCTCCGCGCTCACTTCCTCGCGCCTTGCCCACACGCCTCTCGCTCGCCGGGCTGCCCGGCGGAACACCGATGCTCCAACCGGCGGCTGCGAGGCGGAACGCCGAGCCCCCAACCCCCGAGACGCGCGGCCGGCGCCAGCGAGGCCGCCGACCCGCCCCGATCCCGCGGGTGACCGTCCCGGCGAGCGAGGCCCGCGGTTGAGCGTCCCGGCGAGCGAGGCCGCCGTGGGCAAGGCGGGAGGGCCGGGAGCGCGGAGGCGTGCTCCGGGCACGCCGCACAAGCGACCAACCGACCAACGCCGCCCACGGCGGCCGTAGCCGCCGAGACGGTCACCCGCCGCTGAGACGCTCAGCCGCCTGCAAATTCGGCTTCGCGGGTGACGTACTCCCTCCACGCAGCGCCGTCGGCGTCGTCGTCGATGTGCGTGAAGCGGATGCCCAGGCCGCCGCCGGCGGTGGCCGTCATGGCGGGCATCACCCAGACCACGTCGCCGGTGAGCTTGACGTTGAAGGGCTTGGCGTGGAGCGCCACCGGGTAGCCCACGACCACCCGGGTGCCGATGGGCGGCAGGGTCTCGTTGGCCAGCAGGTAGATACCGCTCGAGCTGACGTTGTAGGCCTGGGCGCGGAAGGTGTCGTTGCCGACCCGCACGACCACCGGCACGCGGACCGCGACACGCTGCTCGCGACGCTCGGAGTGCTGCACCTGCCCGGTGGAGCGCGACACGGGTCCTTGGGGTCGAGGCGTGACGCCGCGGGTGGCGCGGAAGCCGTAGAACACCCCGCCCGCACCGGGCTTGAACGAGGAGGCTTCGGGGGTGGCCAAGCCGAGGAACTCGGTGAGGAAGGCCTGCAGGCAGGGCTGACCGGCCGTGCTGTGGAGCGCCAGGAAGCGCACCTCGATGACGGTGCGGCCGTCGAACTCCTTGGACTCGTCCACCGCGCACATCGCGCGCACCGGGCCCGAGACGCTGCCGTGATGGTGGAAGGCCATCTTGAGCGTCCCACCCGGCGACACGACGCGGTCGATGTGGACGCGCATGCCCTCGGCATTCTTGCGCAGGATCTGGCCCGGCACATCCCCCGTCTCCATGAGGAGGATGCACGTGTCTTCCGTCTTGGGAGTGACGCTCGCCATCGCCCGACGATAGCACGCGCGCGGGACCCGTCAATCCGACCTGGGCGCGCGCGGCGCCGCCTCCAGCCCCGGACGCCGCGCCGAGCGCACGAGCGGCGAGCCCCGCCCCTGCTCCCCGGGAGAGGGGGTGCGGGTACTTCCTAGAAGAAGGGGTTCGGGTAGTCCGCCGTGACCAGGGGCCCGCCGTCGGCGCCGAAGCTCTGGGTGAAGTCCCCGGACGGCCAGTCGATGTAGCCGACCTCCCAGAGCTGGCCGGTGTCCAGCACCACGTCGCTCACTTTGGCGATCAGCGTGCCGAAGAGCCACACGCGCACCGTCGCCACGCTGGGACCGAAGCCGTAGCTCGAGTAGCAGTGGGCGCCGACGGTGTAGCGCTCGCCCTTGGCCGGCAGCGGGAACTCGAGGCGCTCGGGCCCCTTGCCGTCGGCGTCTTCGATCGTGAGCTGCGGATCGTCGGCCTCCCCCGGCACGCCCCAGTCCGGCGAGGTGTCGAACCAGTACACGTCGTGATCGGCGTCGAACCAGCCGTCCGGCTCGCCGTCGCCGTCGTAGTCCGGCTTGGTGCCGTGGCCGTCGTGCATGTGCAGATCCAGGTCGGCGCCCACGCCCGGCCCGGTATCCTGCTGGTTCGGATCGCCGGGGGTGTTCCAGGTCAGCTCCACGACCAGCGGCGTCTCCTTCTTCACCTCGACCAGCCACTGGGCGGTGCTGCACCCGGGGATCACCTGCCCCTCGACCTCGTCGAACACCTTCAGCTCGACCTTGTAGACGCCCAGCGTCGTCACCGGCCCGTAGGTCACCGCCTCGGAGCTGGAGTCCGGGCTCACCGACAGCACGGGCGCGCCGGTAGGGCCGGTCACCGACCACGAGAAGATGGTGGGCTTCCCGCCAGGCGCGAAGCTCTTGGATCCGTTCATGAACAGTGTGGTCCCGGGGCCGACGTAGTGCCCCTCCTCCACCTCGATGATGGCCTGGGGGCAGCCCAGGGCGCTGGCGAAGCCGCGGACCGGGATGTTGATGAGCGGCGCGAACCCGCCGGGCTGGAAGCTCACCAGCGCCGTCTCCGCCACCGGCGTCCCGTCCATGGCGACGGGGCTGGCCGTCAGCGGGGAGTAGCGCACGCGCACCGTGATGCTCTCACCGCCCTGCAGGGTCCAGGGCATCGGGCCCGGTCCGGCGGAGAGGTCGAGCTTGAAGGGCGAGCTGGCCGGGGCCGCCAGCGCCGCGCTCTCGATGGTGACCGGCAGCGTCCCGCAGGAGATGAGCTTGATGTCGCGCTCGTGCTGGCTGCCGACGTAGGCGCCGCCGAAGTCGATGAAGGTGGGCTGGATCTGCAGACACGGTGAGGACCCGATGCCCAACAGCGGCACGCTCACCGAGGACCCGTTGCCGGCGTTCGACTCGAAGAAGAGCGCGCCCTTCTTGAGGCCCGGCTGGTCGGTGGCGAAGCGCACGGTGAAGGTCGTGGAGCCGCCCGGCTCGACGGTGCGCGGCAGATCGCCCACCAGCGTGAAGTAGGGATCGCCGGTGAACTCGTGGCCGGTCAGCTCCAAGGTGCCCACGCCGATGTTGAACACCTCGAGCTCCCGCTCGGAGGTGGCGCCGGGCAGCACCGAGCCGAGGTCCAGCGACTTGGGCTGGAAGGAGATGAAGGGCAGATCGCTGATGTCCTCGGGATCGATGGGCACCACCTCGTTCGAGTGGACCGTCTCCCCCTGCACCTGCCCGTCGAAGGGCGTGACCGCGCAGGCGTAGTGCTTGCCCGCCTGGAGCGGCGGCTGCATCGCGCCGGTGGTGGCCCCCTCGATCGGCTGGCCGTCGAGCGTCCAGGCGTAGCTGACGCTGATGGCGTCCGAGTCCGCGTCCTCGCGCGCGCCGGGGGTACAGACCAGCAGGTCCTTGGTGTTGGCGTTGGTGGGCTCCAGCGCCACGCCGTCCAGCGTGGGCGGCGTGTTGATGATGGTGACCTCGGCGGCGACCACGGGCCCCTCGGCCACGCCGTCGAAGGCGCGCACCTCGACGCGCCACGTCTCGCCGCGCTTGGTGACCTGGGGAGGGATCTCCAGCCCGGAGTGCAGCGTGGGCGCGGAGTCCTTGAACCAGGTCGCCAGGTAGGTGACCGCCTCGGGCCCGCCGTCGGGGTCGACCGCCTCCGACTCGATCGCGACCCGGAGGGTGTCGAGCGTGGTCGGCACGGCCGGGTCGATCCGGATCTCGGCCGGCCCGGGGGCGCTGTTGGGGCCGCCGGTCTCGACGTCCAGCGTCGCGAGGTCGGAGCCGCCCGAGTCCCCGCCGCTGGCGTCGCGATCGGGGAGCTCGACCGTGGCCGAGCATGCGGACCCCAGCCAGAGGCCGAGGGCCGAGATGAGCAGGGGTCCAGCGCGGCGAGACGGTGATCTGGCTGCAATCATGGCAGAGAGGGTGCCGTGCCGGGTCGCCCAGGTCCAGTGCAGAGCGACGCCGCGGCCACTCGGGTCGTGACGCCGGCGCCCGAGGCGCCCCCCGCCGCCCGGACGAGGTGCCGAGCGCGCCCCCGCGGCGCCTCGGTCCCTTCTTGCGTCTGCGCCACCTTCCGGGCATCGTCGCGACCATGCACACCGGGCTCGACAGACTCGCCGCCGGCTTCGATCACGGGCTCGCGGGCCGCCGCGTGGCCTTGCTCTGCAACCACACCGCGGTCGATCTCTGGGGGCGCCACGCCGCCCAGATCCTGCCGGGACTCCCCGGGGTCACCGTGGTCCGCCTGCTGGCGCCCGAGCACGGCATCTGGGGCACCCACCAGGACATGGAGCCCTACGCCGGCGGCCAGGTCGATCCCGTGCTGGGCCTGCCGGTGATGAGCCTCTACGGCGCGACCCGCGACAGCCTGCGACCGGCCCCCGAGGCCCTCGCCGGCGTCGACGCCCTGGTCTACGACATCCAGGACATCGGCATCCGGTACTACACCTACGCAGCGACGCTGGCGCTGGCCATGGAGGCCGCGGCCGAGGCCGGGGTGCCGGTCTTCGTGCTCGACCGCCCCAACCCGCTGGGCCCGATGAAGGAGGGACCGCTGCTGCGGCCGGGCTTCGAGAGCTTCTGCGGGCTCGAAGCCGGGCTTCCGGTGCGCCACGCCATGACGGTCGGCGAGCTGGCGCGCTGGTACCGCGAGCGCCGCGCCCCCGGCTGCGAGCTGCACGTCGTTTCTGGCGACCGCCGCGGCCAACCCCAGTGGGTGCCGCCCAGCCCCAACATGCCGACCCGCGAGACGGCCGCCGTCTATGGCGGCATGTGCCTGCTCGAGGGGACCACGCTGTCCGAGGGCCGCGGGACCACCACGCCGTTTCAGCTCTTCGGGGCGCCGGGCATCGACCCGCTGGCCCTGGTCAGCCGCCTGCGCGCCGAGGACTGCCCCGGCGTCGACTTCGTGCCGCGCGTGTTCCGACCCGAGTTCGGCAAGCACCGCGGCGAGCTGTGCGGCGGCGCCACCATCCGCGTGTTCGACCTGAGCTGCCTGCAGTCGGTGCGCCTGGGCGTGCTGGTGCTGGACGCCGTCCGCCAGGTGGCGCCCGAGGCCCTGGGGTGGCGCACCGACGCCTACGAGTTCGTCACCGACGTCCCCGCCATCGACCTGCTCTGGGGCTCGGCCGAGCTGCGCGAGACGCTGGACGCCGGCCGGCCCGTCGGCCCGCTCCTGGACCAGGCCTCGGCGGAGGCGAGAAGCTTCCATCCATGACAGGATCCGCCGAGATGGCTGCCGGGCCTCTCGGCCGCCCCAGCGTCCGCCTCGGCCGTCCGCGACCGCTGCGAGATGCCGGCGGCCAACCCTCGGGCCGCGGCCGCCCGATCCGACTCGCCGATGCGGCCGATCCAGCTCGGCCCCCATCTCCGCAGCTCCCGTGAGCGGCGACGCGGCCCCTCGTCGCGTCGCGCTCTACGGCGGCAGCTTCGATCCGCCCCACACCGCGCACGTGCTCGCGGCGACCTGGGCGCTCTGCCGCGCCGGGGTCGACGCGCTCTACGTCATCCCCACCTTCCGCCACCCCTTCGGCAAGGAGCTGGCGCCCTTCTCCGCCCGGGTCGAGATGCTGCGTCTGGCGATGGCCCACCTGGGACCCACGGTGCACATCGACACCATCGAATCGGAGCGCGCCGAACCCAGCTACACCGTCGACACGGTGCAGGCGCTGCAGCGACGCGAGCCGGACACCCGCTTCGTCTGGCTGCTGGGCACGGACGCCTGGGCCGGCCGCGAGCGGTGGCACGACTTCGAACGCCTCGAGCGCCTGGTCGACTTCGTGCTGATCGGCCGCGACGGCCAGCCCGACCCGCCCGGGCTCCCGGTTCCCGTCCACCTGCCCGCCATCGCCTCGAGCGAGATCCGCTCCCGGCTGCGCGCCGGCCTCCCCACCGCCCACCTGCTGCCGGCCGGGGTCGCGGCCTGGCTGGCCGATCACGGCCTGTACCGGTGAAGTCCGGCGCACCCCAGCGCCTGGGGCTGGTGGGCCGCGGCCGGGCCGCGCGCACCCTGGAGCCCCGCCTGGCCCGAGCCGGCCTGGCGCCGACCTGGTGGTGGTCCCGCGGCGACGCGGCCGACGCCGCCTCGCTCCCGGGCGTGGACCTGGTGCTGCTGGCGGTGCCCGACGCCGCCATCGCCGACGCAGCCCGCGCCCTGGCGGCGCGCCCCTCGGCGCCCTCGGAGACCTGGCTGCACCTGGCCGGCTCCCAGCCCGCCGCCCTCGCCCGCGTCGACGCCACCCGCCCTCAGGCCGCGGGCCTGTTCCACCCGCTCGCCGCCCTCCCCGGCGCCGGCGCCGCCGCCGACCTGCTCGTCGGTGCCACCTGCGGCCTGGCCGGCGACCGAGGCGCGGTGGACGCCGGTCGATCCCTGGCCGCCGCGCTGGGCATGCGCCCCCTGACGCTGGATGCCGCCACCCAGCCGCTCTACCACGCCGCCGGCGTGACCATGGCGGGGCACCTGACCGCCCTGGCCAGCCAGGCGCTGACCATGCTCGCCGCCGCCGGCATGGCGCCCGACGACGCCCGCCGGGCCCTGCTGGGCCTCGCCCGCGGCGCGCTCGCCAACCTCGAGGCCTCGCCGCCCGAGGACGCGATCACCGGCCCCATCACCCGCGGCGACGTGGCCACCATCCGGGAGCACCTCGCCCGCCTGGACGCCCTCGACGCGCACCTGGCGGCCACCTACCGCCGGCTCGGCCTCACCGCCCTCGAGCTCTCGCGCCCACGCCTGCCCGCCGCCACCGCGGCCTCGCTCGAGGCGCTGCTGCGGCCCTGAGCGTCAGCCGTGCGCCTCGGCCACCGCCAGCACCGCGTCCTTGCCGCCCAGCCGCTCCAGCCGCCGATAGAGCGTCGGCCGCGACAACCCCAGAAGCTCGGCCGCCCGCGTCACGTCGCCCTCGACCAGCCTCAGCGCGCGCCGGATCAGCGCCGCCTCGAGCTGCTCGTGGCTGGGCAGCTCGTCGGTGCGCCGGAAGAGCAGCTCGAAGGCCCGGTCCAGCGACAGATCGGGCGTCAGCTCGCCCGTCCCGTCGTCGTCCACCCCCAGCCGCCTCATCCGCGTGGCGTCGAGCACCTGCCTCGGCAGGTCCGAGATCGAGATCCGCGGCCCGCTGCTCACCACCACCGCGCGGCTGATGATGTTCTCCAGCTCGCGCACGTTGCCCGGGTAGGTGTGGGACTCCAGGCAATCCATCACCTCCGGCTCCACCCCTGTGATGTCCTTGCCCTCCTCCTTCGCGAAGCCGCGCAGGAAGTGATCGACCAGAAGCGGCACGTCGCCCTGCCGCTCGCGCAGCGCGGGCAGCCGGATCGGGAACACCGCCAGCCGGTAGTAGAGGTCCTCGCGGAACTCGCCGTGGGCGACCATCTGCTCCAGGTCCCGGTGGGTGGCGCTGACGATACGCACGTCCACCTTGACCGGCTTGCTGCCGCCCAGGCGGTCGACCTCGCGGGTCTCCAGCACGCGCAGAATCTTCGACTGCAGGTGCAGCGACATCTCGCCGATCTCGTCGAGGAAGATCGTGCCGCCGTCGGCCAGCTCGAACTTGCCCTTCTTGGCGGTGACCGCCCCGGTGAAGGCCCCGCGCTCGTGGCCGAAGAGCTCGCTCTCCAGAAGCGTGTCGGGGATCCCGGCGCAGTTGAGCGCCACGAAGGGGCCCGCGCCGCGCGCGCCGCCCGAGTGCAGCGCGCGAGCGACCAGCTCCTTGCCCGTCCCGCTCTCGCCCTGGATGAGCACGGTCACCCGCGAGTCCACGGCGTGCCGCAGCGTCTGGAACACGCGGGTCATCTCCGGGCTCCGCGCCACCAGGGTGCGGAATCCCTCCCGCGCCGACGCCTCCTCCTCCAGCTCGCTCACCCGCCCCGACATCTCGCGATCCCGGAACGCGTTCTTGACCGACACCCGGACCCGGCCGGCCAGATCGTCGGTCTTGGTCAGGAAGTCGTAGGCGCCGCGGCGCGTGGCCTCGATGGCGGCGTCGATGGAGCCGTGGGCGGTCATGATGACGATGCGGTTGCTCGGGTTCGCCTGCAGCAGCGCCTGGAGCACATCCAGGCCCTCCACGTCGGGCAGGCGGAGGTCCAGCAGCACCACGCCGTCGAAGCCCGACTCGGCCTGGCTCAGCCCGGCGCTGCCGGTGTGGGCCAGGCGCACCTCGTAGCCTTCGTTCTCGAGGCTGGCCTCGAGCAGGCCTGCGAGACCCGGTTCGTCATCGATGATCAGGACTCGGCGGTCCGGCACGGCAGCGTCTCGCGGGCAGGGGGGATGTCACATGAGCCCCGACCATAACGCCACTCCGGGCAGAGCGCACCGAAGAGCCTCCGCCCCCCGATGGATTCCGGCGCTGGCGTCGGCGCCACCGCCCCTCTTTCGGCGCGCGCGTGCGGCGCGTCATGGCTGCGTTGAAGTTCGCGGTCAGCGGTGGCACCGTCGAAGGCCCTCTCCCGAGACGCGACGCGGAAGCGCTCGTCGCTCGCACACCGCGCCGGGCGCAGGCCGAGGTGACCTTGCCACACCACTCCGCCCCCACCCTCCACGCGATCGCGCGCACGCTGGCCGTGGCGCTCGGCGTGGCCTGCGCGGGCGGATGTTCCGGAGCCCAGCGGATGACCAGACGTGAGGCCCCACCGGAGACGAAGGTCGAGCCCGTGACCGAGACCCTGCACGGGGTGACGATCGTCGACCCCTACCGCTGGCTCGAGGACGGCGAATCCCCGCGGGTCGTGGCCTGGACGGCCCAGCAGAACGCCTACACCGAGCGCTACATGGAGGATGTGCACGCGCGCAAGGCGTTGCGCGGCGCGCTGGAGGACGCGTTCGCGACGGGCTCGGTGAACGCGCCCAGCCTGGCCGGCCCCTACGCGTTCTGGCTGGAGCAGTCGGGCGACACCGACCAGCCGCTGCTCATGGTCGAGCCCCTCGACGGCAGCGCGCCGGCGAGGACCCTGCTCGACATCAACCGGCTGAGCACCGACGGCACCATCGCGCTGGACTGGTCCTACCCCTCGCCCTCGGGGCGGCTGCTGGCCTACGGCCTGTCGACCTCGGGTGACGAGCGCTCGGTGCTGCACGTGATGGAGGTCGCCACCGGCCGCGAGCTGGGCGAGCCGATCGAGGGCACGCGCGCGGCCAGCCTGCAGTGGCTGCCCGACGAGTCGGGCTTCCTCTACACCCGCTACCCGCTGGCGGGCACACGCTACTGGCCCGAGGTGAGCGCCGAGGACGCTTCGTACTACCGACAGGTCTACCGGCACGTGCTGGGCACGGACCCGGCGCAGGACCCGCGCATCTTCGGCGCCGACCGCGCGCGCGAGGAGTGGGCCACCATCGACGGCAGCCCCGACGGCCGCTGGCTGGTCGCGACGATCTTCCAGGGGTGGTCGAACTCCCTGGTCTTCATCCGGCGCGGCGACGCGGCCGACGATGCGCCGTGGCGGCTGGTGGCCGAACGCCCCGAGACCCTGGATCAGCCGCTGGCCTCCGATGAGTGGCTCTACCTCTCGACGAACCTGCACGCGACCCGCGGCCGGGTGGTGCGCAAGCGCTGGGAGGACCTCGACGCGCCGGAGTTCGACGCCACCGGCGACGCCTGGGAGCCGGTCATCGCCGAGGACCCGGAGCGCGTCATCCGCGACGTGCACCTGGCCGGCGATCGCCTCGTGGTGCACTGGCTCTTCCAGGCATCCAGCCACCTGACCATCCACGACGCCGCCGGCGCGCCGCTGGCCGAGGTCGCCCTGCCGACCCTGGGCTCGGTCGCGGGCATCGGCTCCAGCCCACGCCACGACGACGTCTTCGCCGCCTTCTCGAGCTTCGCCATCCCACCCACCGTGCTCCGCCTGCGGGCGGGCTCGACGGAGCCGCAGGTGTTCCGCAGCGTCACGGCGGCGATCCCCGAGGTCGACACCGTGGTGACCCTGGAGCGCGCACGCTCGCACGACGGCACGGAGATCACGCTCTTCGTGACCCACCGCCGCGACCTGCCCCGGGACGGCCTCGCGCCGGCCGTGCTCTACGGCTACGGCGGCTTCGACGTGGCCCTGACCCCCGACTACGCGCGCAACATCCAGCCCTTCCTGGCCGCCGGCGGCGTGTACGCGGTGGCGCACCTGCGGGGCGGCGGCGAGTACGGCGCGGCCTGGCACCGCGCGGGCATGCTGGACCAGAAGGAGCGCGTCTTCGAGGACTTCGAGGCGGCCGCCGACTTCCTGGTCAGCGCGCGCTACACCGCGCCCGAGCGGCTCGCGGTGATGGGCGGCAGCAACGGCGGCCTGCTCACCGGCGCGGCCGTGGTGCGCTTCCCGCAGAAGATCCGTGCCGCCGTGGTGCGCGTGCCCCTGCTGGACATGCTGCGCTACCCGCGCTTCCTCATCGCCAAGCTGTGGATCCCCGAGTACGGCGACCCGGAGGACCCGGAGGCCTTCCGCTGGCTGCGCTCCTGGTCCCCGTACCACAACATGCCCGACGAGATCGTCGCCCCGGCGACGCTGCTGATGGCCGCCGAGAGCGACACACGCGTCGACCCCATGCACGCGCGCAAGTTCACCGCCCTGCTCCAGGCCCACAACACCGGGCCCCACCCGGTGCTCCTGCGCATCGAGACGCGGGCGGGGCACGGCGCAGGCAAGCCCCGCTCCAAGGTGGTCGACGAGTACGTCGACATCTGGAGCTTCCTGTGGCGCGAGCTGCGGGTGCCGACGCCCCGCTGACCGGCGGCGCCACCGCCGCTGCCAGCTGCCCCGGAAGACCTCGACGACCCGCTCGCCGTCATGGCCCCGAGGACCCGGAGCTCCCCGCGGCACGCGCTGCGGGAGCCGACGCCCCGCTGAACGGCGGCGCCACGGCCGCTGCTACCCGGCCCGCCTGCCGCTCGGCCCGGAAGGGCTCGACGGCCCGCTCGCCGTCGTCGCCCGAGGCCTCGGAGCTTCCCGTGGCGCCAGCCGCCGGAGCCGGCGCCGCGCTGACCGGCAATCGGTCAGGCGGCGCGACCGCCGCTGCTACTTGCCCCAGTAGAGCTCGGCGAACTTCTTGCCGTCGTCGCCCGAGGCCTTGGTGGCCTCGATGGCCACGTCGGGGCCGCGCTTGTCGCCGATGCCGCCGAGCGCACGGGCGACCATGCTCTTGAAGCCGCCGTAGCTGCCCCAACCCACCTGCTTCTGGCCGTTGATCATGAAGCCCGGCGTGCCCTGCAGCCCCAGCTCGGCCGCCAGCGCGCGCTCGTAGTCGACCTGCGCCTTCACGGCCGGGTCCTTCATGTCCTTCTGGAACTTGTCCGAGTCCAGGCCCAGCTCCTCCGCGTAGAGGATGAGATCCTGCTCGTGCAGGTTCTGCTGGTTCTGGAACAGCTTGTCGTGGAAGGCCCAGAACTTGCCCTGCCGCTGGGCGGCGATGGCGGCGGCCGCTGCGCCGGCGGCGTTCTGGTGCATCTCCAGGGCGTTGTGGATGAAGATGATCTGCACCTCGTTGGGGAACTCGCGGCTCAGCAGCTTGGCCGGCTCGACCACGCGGCTGCACACCGGGCACTGGAAGTCGCTGAAGATGAACACCTTCACCGGGGCGTCGTCGGGGCCGCTCGCCGGGTGGGGGCCGGGGGCGCCCGGGAAGGTCTTCACGGTGTTCGGCGACGGCACGGTCGAGCCCTCGAGCGGCGGCGTGGCGCCGGGCGTCTTCTCCATCGCCCCGATCTGCTCCATCGTCGGCAGCGCGCCGGCGGCGGGCGCGGCGGCCGGAGCGGGCGCCGGCTCGGCGGCCTTCGGAGCCTCGACGGGCTTGGGGGTCTCGGCGGGCGCGGGCGCGGCGGCGGGGGCGGGCGCGGCGGCGGCGGGCGCGGCGGGCGCAGGTTCGGGCTGCTTCGAGCACGCGGCAGCCAAGGACAGGGAGAGGACGGCGAGGAGGACGAGGCGCATCGGCAGACGCTCCATGGCTCATGGTCGCGATGGATCGAGGATCCGAGGGTGGATCTCGTACCGCGTTCCCCTGGTCACGTCCACTCCGCGCGGGCGCGCCTGCGAACTGGGGTCAGCGCACCCCATCGGGGCTCGGAGACCATGGCCCGTCAGGCGGCGGGCCCGGCGGCGCGAGCGCCCGAGCCAGGGCCCCTGCGGCGGAGGGACACGGTTCTGCAGGGGCTCCAGGCGCCGCCAGCGCCGTGGCACGGAACCTGCTACTCCGGCACCCGAGCCGCCCGGCCCGCGCGCAGGCCGTTCTACCGGTGGAGCGACGAGCGCACCACCGCCGGATACCTGCCGGACAGCGCACACACACATCCACGCGGGTCCGGGCGCTTTCCTCCACACCGTCGCGGCGCAGGCCGGCGCGCCGCCGGCGCGTCGGGCGCGGCGATCGCCGAGCGGGCTGCTGACCACTCGGCGCCGACTGTGGTAGGCCTCCGCCCTCGCAGGAGGAAGTCCGAATGAACGTGCGCGAGCGTCTGGCGGAGCTCTCACGACAGGCAGAGATGGGCGGCGGTCCGGCGCGCATCGACAAGCAGCACAAGGCGGGCAAGCTGACCGCACGCGAGCGCATCGCGCTGCTGCTGGACCCGGGCAGCTTCCTCGAGCTCGACAAGCTGATGACCCACGGCTGCCGCGACTTCGGGATGGAGGATCAGCGCATCCCCGGCGACGGTGTGGTGACCGGCTACGGCACCATCGACGGCCGCAAGGTCTTCGTCTTCGCCCAGGACTTCACCGTCTTCGGCGGCAGCCTCAGCGGCGCATTCGCCCAGAAGATCTGCAAGATCATGGACCTGGCCATGGAGGTGGGCGCGCCGATCATCGGGCTGAACGACTCCGGCGGCGCGCGCATCCAGGAGGGCGTCGTCTCCCTGGCCGGCTACGCCGAGATCTTCACCCGCAACACCCTCGCCTCGGGTGTCATCCCGCAGATCAGCGCGATCCTCGGGCCCTGCGCCGGCGGCGCCGTGTACTCGCCGGCGATCACCGACTTCATCGTGATGGCGCAGGGCACGAGCTACATGTTCATCACCGGCCCCGAGGTCCTCAAGACGGTCACCCACGAGCAGGTGACCAAGGAGGAGCTCGGCGGCGCCAAGGCCCACGCGACCCGCTCGGGGGTCGCCCACTTCGCGGTCCCCGACGAGAAGGCCGCCATCGGCACCGTGCGGCGCCTGCTCTCGTACATGCCCGACAACAACATGGCGCGACCGCCGCGCGTGGCCTGCGACGACCCGGTGGACCGGCGCGAGGAGGCGCTGCGCACGCTGGTCCCCGAGGAGCCGAACAAGCCCTACGACATGCTCACGGTCATCGACCTGCTGGTCGACCGCGGCAGCTTCTTCGAGGTGCACCGCGACTTCGCGCGCAACATCATCGTGGGCTTCGCCCGCTTCGACGGGCGCTCGGTGGGCATCGTGGCCAATCAGCCGGCGGTCCTGGCGGGCTGCCTGGACATCAACGCCTCGGTGAAGGCCGCCCGCTTCGTGCGCTTCTGCGACGCGTTCAACATCCCGCTGGTCACGCTGGTCGACGTCCCCGGGTTCCTGCCCGGCACCGAGCAGGAGTTCGGCGGCATCATCAAGCACGGCGCCAAGCTGCTCTACGCGTACGTCGAGGCCACGGTCCCGAAGATCACGATCATCACGCGCAAGGCCTACGGCGGCGCATACGACGTCATGGGCTCCAAGCACGTGCGCGCCGACGTGAACCTGGCGTGGCCCACCGCCGAGGTCGCGGTCATGGGCCCCGACGGCGCCGTGAACATCATCTTCCGGCGGGAGCTGGCCCAGGCCGCCGATCCGGTCGCCGAGAAGGCGCGCCTGGTCCAGGAGTATCGCGACACCTTCGCCAACCCGCTCAAGGTGGCGGAGCTCGGCTACATCGACGGGGTCATCGTGCCCGAGGACACCCGCGGCCACATCTGCCGGTCCTTGGAGATGCTGGACTCCAAGCGCACCCAGAACCCGCCGAAGAAGCACGGCTGCATCCCGCTCTGAGCCTGCCCGCGTGGCCACCGCACCGACGCCGCCCGGCCCGCCCGCCCGGGGGCGCCCGCTGGCCCTCGGGCTGGACGTGCCGCGGCATCCTCAGCGATGCTGCGGCGTCGCTGGCGCGGGCCCACCCCCGGCGCCTCCCCACGACCGCGGCGCGCTCGCCCGGTCATCGCCCTCCCAGGAGTCGATGTTGAGCACCCAGGACCCGACCGCGGTCGCCTACCGCCGAATCCTCTGTCCGGTGGACTTCTCCGAGTGCAGCCGGAAGGCCTTCTACACGGCCGTGGGCTACGCTCGCCTCTTCCAGGCCGAGCTGGACATCCTCCACGTCTCCGAGCGGACGCTCTCGGGCGCCGGCTACGAGGAGGTCGAGGCCGAGGCCACGCTGATGGCTCGCCTGGAGGCGGGGCTGGTGCGCCGCCTCGATGAGCTGCAGGCGGACGGGCTGGTCACCAACGACGACCGCGAGCGCATGATCCTGGAGATCGCCGGCGGCAAGCCCTGGGTCGAGATCCTGCGCTACGCCGAGGCCCGGGAGGTGGACCTGATCGTCATGGGCACCCACGGCCACGCCGGTCTGCGCCACGCGCTCATCGGCAGCCAGGCCGAGCGGGTCGTCCGCCGGGCCGCCTGCCACGTCCTGACGGTCAAGCCGGACGGCTTCGCACCGGAGGTGGGGTAGCTCATGGAGGATCTGATCCATCAGGTGCTGGTCGAGCTCGGCGAGGACCCGGCGCGCGACGGGCTGGTGAAGACCCCCGCGCGGGTGTCGAGCGCCCTGCGCTTCCTGACCAAGGGCTACGCGGAGGACCCGAAGAAGGTCATCAACGGCGCGCTCTTCGATGTGGGCCACGACGAGATGGTCGTGTGCAAGAACATCGACTTCTTCAGCCTCTGCGAGCACCACATGCTCCCCTTCTTCGGGTGGGCGCACATCGCCTACATCCCCCGCGGGAAGGTGGTGGGGCTGTCGAAGCTGGCGCGGGTCACCGAGATCTTCGCTCGCCGACTGCAGGTGCAGGAGCGGCTGACCCGCGAGATCGCCGAGACCCTGATGAGCGAGCTGCAGCCCTACGGCGTGGCGGTGGTCATGGAGGCCACGCACCTCTGCATGGTGATGCGCGGCGTCGAGAAGCAGAACGCCATCACCACGACCTCGTCGATGCTGGGCGAGTTCAAGACCAACCCCGCCACCCGCGCCGAGTTCTTCAGCATCGTGCAGTCCAAGGGCCATAGTGGGCGGTAGCGGCGCGCACGGCTCCGCGGCGCCGACGCTCGACGAGCTGCGCCGGCGCCTCACGGCCTACACGCCAGAACATCACCCGGTGGGGCCGCACCGGACCGCTTCGGTGCTCATCCCCCTGGTGCAGCGGCCCGAGGGCATGGCGGCGCTCTTCACGCTGCGCCCGACGCACATGCAGGCCCACGGAGGCCAGGTCTCCTTCCCGGGGGGCCGCGTGGACCCGACCGACGCGGACCGCTGGTACACGGCGCTGCGCGAAGCCAACGAGGAGCTGGCCATCCCGCCCGACGCGGTGGAGCCCCTCGGCCGCCTCGACGACCTGGTGACCGTCACCGGGTACCACGTGACGCCCTGGGTGGGCCTGGTGGCGCCCGGCGTGCGCTACCGCCCGTCGCCCGCCGAGGTGGAGGCCTGGTTCACCGTGCCGCTGCTGACGCTGGCCGACCCCGCGATCCTGCGCACCATGCAGAGCCGGCGTCACGACGGCAAGCGGCGCCTCACCTTCTATCTGACCGAGCCGCACACGATCTGGGGCGCCACCGCCCACATGGTCGCCGACCTGCTCGAGGTGAGCGGCATGGCGCCGCTCAGTCCAGGCTGAGCTCCAGGTCGTAGGCGGCGCTGCCCCCATCGAAGCCATTGACGCGCAGCAGCACGACGCCCCCGGCGGGCGGGGCGTAGGTGACCGACTCCGGCTCCTCGCCGGTGGTCGACGACACCACCGGCAGGGTCTTCGAGTAGGAGGGGTCGTAGGCGCGGAGGTCCAGGTCGCCCTCCTCCGGATCGAAGTGGATGGTCGCCGTGAGCGCCTTGCCGGCCGGCACCTGGACGGCGTACCAGTCGAGCTCGGAGGGGCACAGCGCCAGGCCCAGCGCCCCGGGAAGCTCGACCAGCGGCGCGAAGGGCGAGACGGCTCCCAGCAGATCGTTGGGCTCGAAGGCGTCGGGCAGGCACAGGGCCGAGACGGCCAGCGCGGCGCCGTTGTCGTTGTTGTCCTCGTTGGACTCCGCGACGTCGTCGTCGGCGTCGGCCTGGACCAGCACCCAGTAGTTCCCTGGCGCCGTCGAGAACGGCACGCCCACCTTCTGGCTCAGGTCCAGGCTGGTCTTGCCGCCCAGGTCGGCGACGGCGCGGTCGCCCAGGTCCAGGTCGCCCGGGTCGAGGAGCTGGTCCTTCGAGAGCCACAAGCGCATGGCGAAGGGCCCGCTGGAATCCTGGCAGGTGTTCTCCACCGAGAAGTCCACGAGGTCGTCCTCACCCTGGTACACCGAGGGCAGGTAGACGGAGACGTCGGGCACCACCAGGTCGGTGCCGGTGAGGCCGTCCATGAAGAGGGTGTAGTCGAAGCTGTCCAGCGACGCCGGGTCGCCCTTGGCGCGCACGCGCAGGAACACCGTGCGGTCGGTCTCGGCGTAGTAGGTGAGGGAGCCGTTGCCGCTCTTGGTGGTGATGGGTGTGCCGTCGGCGCTGGGCAGGAGCTGCATCTCCAGCGCGCCCTTGGAGTGCTGGAGCGTGACCTCCAGGGTCTGGAGGGCGTACAGCTCGACGCGATACAGGTCCACGTCCCCGCGACACAGCGTGGCGTGCTGGAGGCCGCAGCCGATGAGCGCCGGCTGCACGTAGCTGTTGTTGGGCTCGAAGCCGTCGCCGGTGCAGCTCGCCGCCGGCTCGCCGTTCACCAGGTTCACCGCCAGCGAGTAGGTGTAGGGAGCCAGCGCCGTCCCCTGGGCCTGGTTGACGACGCGCACGTACCAGGTCCCCGACCGCCAGGCCCAGGGCAGGCTCGCCGCCGAGGTCCCCTTCGCCGCGTTGGAGAAGAGCGCCGCCGTCCCGGTCGGCTCCCAGAGCTCCACCCGCAAGAGCCCCTTGGCGTCCTGGTGCGGATAGGTGACCACGGCCTCCAGCTTCTGTCCGGTCGTCACCTGCACGGCGTACCAGTCGTCCAGCTCGGGGCAGACCACCAGGCCTGAGCGCACCACCTGTGAGGTCCCCGTGAAGTCGAGGGGTGTGGCGATGGGCGGGCCGTTGTTCGGCTCGAGGTTGTCGTCGGCGCAGGTGAGCAGCACGTCCACGAAGACCTGGTCGCTGACGCCGAGGTTGTTGTCGGTGTCCAGGTCCCCCGAGCTGCCGTCGGGATCCAGCTCGACCAGGAAGCGCCACTGCCCGCCGCTGAGCGACGCGGGCAACAGCACCTTGGCGCTGCGCGCGGCCTTGGCGCCCCCGGCGACGGGCCCCAGCGAGAAGCTGCCCAGGGCCAGGTCCTTGCCCGGCTCGAGCGTCGCGTCCTTCGAGGCCCAGATCCGCGCCGAATACGCCGCGCTGGCCTCGGCGCCCAGGTTCACGTCGGTCCAGGTCACCGCCAGCAGGCCGCCCGGATAGAGCGGGCTCGGCAGCGCCACCACGTCGTCGGGCAGCAGCTCGACGCCGGGGACCTCGTAGCGGATCTCCACGTCCAGGTCGTACTGCGCCTGGGCGCCGGCCGAGCCCGGGAACACCCGCAGCATGTAGTTCGCCGCCTTCGGCACGTTGTAGACGCTGACCTGCTCGATGTCGCCCGAGCGGTGGCTCTGGTCGACCAGCGCGCCGGCCTCGGTGGTGACGTCCAGGTCGATGTTCGACGAGATCGGCTCGATGCTCAGCAGCGGCCGGATCGTCAGCGTCGCCAGCAGGCTGGCGCCCGCCGGCACCGACACGCGCGTCCAGTCTTCGTTCCCGCAGCTCCCAGCGCCCAGGATCTTGCCCGCGCTCCCCGGCTTGGCAGCGCTGAGCGTGTTGTCCGGCTCGCGCCCGTCCTCGAAGCACCCCCCCTTCGGGTCGATGACGGTGAGCATCTCGGTGCTGACGGCGATGTTGTTGGCCTTGTCCTTGTCGCTCCCCTGGCTGGCGTCCGGGTCGGCGATCACGGCGACGTACCAGTTCGAGATCGTGTGCTCGAGCCCCTTGGGCACGACGACCTTCTCCACGCGCGCCACCGACTCGCCGGCGGCCAGGCCCGGAACCACCACCGAGTGGATCTCCACGGCCGCCCCGCTCTTCAGGTCGCTGGCGGTCGGCGCCGGCTTGGTGCTGAGGGCGACGGCCAGCCGGAACGGGGTGGCCGCGCTGGAGCCGGCGTTGGTCAGCGTGTGGGTGACCTTGATCTCGTCGCCGGCGGTGACCGTGGTCGGGTGGAAGGCCGGCGGTGCCTCCACCAGGTCCACCGAGGCCGTGGCGACGATGGTCACCGGGTCGGGAAAGAGCCCGGCGTTGTTGGCCTCGCTGCACTCGGGGTAGGCATCGCTCGGGTCGATGAGCACGCCCACGTAGTGCTGCTTCACCGGGATGGAGGCCGGGACCTTCGCGACCTCGTCCAGCACCACCTCACCGCCGGCGGGGATCTCGGGCAGGGTCCACGTGCCGAGCTGGGTGGCGGTGGCCGGATTGAGCGTCGGGTTCTGCGAGAGCAGCCCCTGCACCTTGGCGCCGGCGGGCACGACCTGGGTGCCCGGGTTGGCGACGGTGACCCGCACCTGCAGTGTCCCGTTCCAGTAGCTGATCGAGGGCGAGACCTCGAGCTGGGTCAGCGCCAGGTCGAAGCACTGGGGTGCCTCGTAGGCCACCGTCAGCGGAAACGCCGACGCCGTGACGTTGTTGGTCTCGTCGGACTCCACCTGCTGGTCCAGGGCGTCCACCTGCACGATGACGTAGTACTCGCCGTCGGGCAGCGACGAAGGGATCGTGAAGGACTTGAAGTAGCCCTGGCTCGCGTTGACGGCCAGCTGGTTGACGCTCGACCCCAGCGCGCCGGGCGCCACGATGACGAGATCGCCCTCGTCGAGCGCGTCGTCCGACGACAGGTAGACCGCGATGCGGAAGCCCCCGGACTCGCCGACGCCCGCGTTGCGGAGCGTGAAGGAGTAGTTGATGTTCTGGCCGACGTTGACCACCAGGCCCGGCTCCGTCGGGCTGACCGACTCGGCCAGCAGGTCGGGCTTGAAGGCGATGGCCGCGTCCACGGTCAGGTTGTTGGTGGAGCGGGCGACGTTGTTGGTCTCGCGGCACTCGTTGACGACCAGCCCGGCGTCCGCCTCGAGGTACACGAAGTAGTTCCCGTCGGGCAGATCCTCGGGGACCGCCAGCTCCAGGCCGGACAGGTCCTCCGAGGACTCGGTGAAGAGGCCGCTGGGCATCGAATCGAACTGGCGGGTGGCCACGACGACGTCGGTCTCGGGGTCGTAGACGTCGTCGATGGAGAGCACCACGCGCAGCTCGAAGGGGACGTTGATGGCGTCGCCCTCGTTGAAGAGCTTGCCCTGCTTGAGGCGCGCGGTGTCGCCGGGCGCCACCTCCACGGGCGAGTCCAGGGAGACCTGGTCGAAGAGCAGATCGGCGCAGCCGGCGGTGCGCACCTCCACCGCGTCGCCGGCCGTGGTCTCGCGCCCGTCGGCGGCGCGGCAGGTGAGCGTGAGGCTCACCTGGGCCGAGCCGGAGGAGAAGAAGGTGTGCGTGAACGAGGGATCCTCGTAGGTCGTGTCGGCGCCCACCAACCACGCGTACTCCAGCGCGGCGCAGGACGAGGCGTCGCCGATCACCTCGGCAGAGAAGTCGACGGCCAGCGGCGCGTTGCCGGTGAGGGTCGAGGCCACGATGCTGACCCGCAGCTCGGGGAGCGGCTCGAGGCTGTCGCCGGCACCGCCCGCCTCAGGCGAGGACGTGTCCGCGTCGGGCGCCCCGGCGGCGTCGGGCGTGCTCCCCCCGCACGCCAGCAGCGTGGTCAGGCACAGCAGCGTGGCGGCGCGCAGGAGGCTCGCCGGGCGAGGCGAGCAGGTCGCGGCGGGGATGAGCATGGGGTGCGGACTCCGGTCGCAGGTCGCGCCTCGCAGCGAGCGTGACTCCCGAACACAGCGGCCGAACATATCAGCGCCGCCGCCGTGGGTTCAACGCGCGGGCCCGCATGCGGGCGCCCTGGACGACACCGCCGATGGATCATCGGACCGCGCTGGCGCTATAACCGCAATCGCATGACGGGCGAAGCACAGAGCAGCGTCGATGGCTCGGCCCTGCGACGCGGCGCGGTGGCAATCGTCCGGACCCTGGTCGACGCGGGCCACGAGGCGGTCTTCGCCGGCGGCTGCGTGCGCGACGCGCTGATGGGGATCGAGCCCAAGGACTACGACATCGCCACCTCGGCGACGCCCGAGGCGATCATCGCGCTCTTCCCGCGCTGCGTACCGGTGGGCATCCAGTTCGGGGTGGTCCGCGTCATCGGCCCCCATCACGTCTACGAGGTGGCCACCTTCCGCGCCGATCTGGGCTACACCGACGGGCGGCGCCCCGACGCGGTGAGCTGGTCCAGCGCCCGCGAGGACGTGCTGCGCCGCGACTTCACGATCAACGGCCTGCTGCAGGACCCGCTCGCGCCGCCCGCGCCGGGCACCCAGGAGCCGGCGATCATCGACCACGTCGGCGGCCGCGCCGACCTGCGCGACGGCATCATCCGGGCCATCGGCGACCCCTACGCGCGCTTTCGCGAGGACAAGCTGCGCCTGCTGCGGGCGTTGCGCTTCTCGGCGCGCCTCGGCTTCGCCATCGAACCCCACACCTGGGCGGCCATCGCGGCGCACGCCGAGGACATCACCCAGGTCTCCGCTGAGCGGGTCACCCAGGAGCTGTCGCGGCTGCTGACCGAGGGGGGCGCCGCGCGGGGGCTCGAGCTGCTGGAGGCGTCGGGGCTGGACCGGCGGGTGCTGCCGGAGCTGGGCGGCGCCGGGCTCGCCGCGCGGGCGCGCGCTCGGTTCGTGGACGCCGGCGCGCTCACCGAGACCGCCGGCTACGCCTGCCTGCTGCTGGACGCGCCGTGGATGCCCGAGGGCGCCGAGGAGTTCGGGCGGCGCCACCGGCTCTCGGTCGCCCTGGCGCGGCAGGTGGGGGAGTCGGTCGCCTGCGCGCGCGACGTCGGGCGGTGGCCCCTGCTCGGGGTGGCGGCGCGGAAGCGGCGGCTGCGCGGCGACGGGGCCGAGGCCGGCCTGCGGGTCGCCGAGCTCGCGGCGAAGGCCGGTCAGCTCGACGCCACCGCCTTCGAGGCCGCCGTGGCCGACCGCCTCCGCTACTCCGAGGCCGACCTGCGCCCGCCGCGCCTGCTGGGCGGGCGCGACCTCATCGCGGCCGGGCACCGCCCCGGACCGCGCTTCCAGGAGGTGCTCGAGGCGGTGGAGGACGCCCAGCTCGAGGGGCGCGTCGACACCGCCGAGCAGGCCCGCGAGCTCGCCCGCAGCCTCCTCGACGGCTGACCCGCCCAGGTCAGAGCTTCAGGCGCTCCTGCAGCAGATCGAGCACCCGATCGGCGTCCGGGGGCATCGCCACAGGCGGGTTCGCCTGGTTGCAGGCCAGCCCCTCGAGGGTGCCGGCGTGGTAGGCGCTCTTGGTGTCGGCGAACTTCAGGCCGTGGGCCGTGGACACCACCACCGTCCGCTCCTTGGGGCCGATGGTGCCGTTGGCGCGCAGCTTGATCAGCGCGGCCAGGGCGACGCCCGTGTGCGGACAGCAGAACATCCCCGTGCGGTCGGCCCGCGCCGACGCGTCCATCAGCTCGTCCTCGGTGGCCTCCTCGACGACGCCGTCGTGGGCCTGCAGCGACCGGATCGCGCGGTGGATCGAGACCGGGTCGCCGATCTGGATGGCCGAGGCCAGGGTCTGCTCGGCCTGCATGGGCGCGTAGGTCGCGAAGCCGTCGCGGTAGGCGCGGTAGAGCGGGTTGGCGTTGTGCGCCTGCGCGCAGACGATGCGCGGCAGCCTGCGGGTCAGCCCCAGCTCGCGCATCATCAGGAAGCCCTTGCCCAGGGCGTAGACGTTGCCGAGGTTGCCGCCCGGCACGATGACCCAGTCGGGCACCTCCCAGTCGAACTGCTGGACGATCTCGATGGCGACCGTCTTCTGGCCCTCCAGGCGCAGGCTGTTCATCGAATTCGCGAGGTAGATGGGGATGCGTGAGACCACGTCCTGGATGAGCTTCATGCAGCCGTCGAAGTCGGTGTCGAGGCTGAGCACGAGCGCGCCGTTGGCCAGCGGCTGCACGAGCTGGGCCAGCGAGATGCGGTCGGCCGGCAGGAAGACCACGGCCGGGATGTCGGCGGCCGCGCAGTACGCTGCCAGCGCGGCGGAGGTGTCGCCGGTCGACGCGCACCCCACTGCCGGGATGTTCACGCCGCGCCGCCGCATGTGGTTGACCTGGCTGACCAGCGCGGTCATCCCCAGGTCCTTGAACGAGCCGGTGTGCGTGTTGCCGCAGAGCTTGACCCAGAGGTCGCTCATCCCCAGCTCGCGGCCGAAGCGCTCGGCCCAGAACAGGTTGGTGTTGCCCTCGCACATGCTGACGATGGCCTCGGCGTCCACGCCTGGGAGCACCCACTCCTTCTTGCTCCACACGCCCGACCCGTAGGGCCAGGTCGTGGTGCCGCGCCGGCCGTCGAAGATGGACTTCCAGGTGGCCGCGTCGTGTCCGCGCAGCCCGTCCATGTCGTGGACGACGTCCAGGAGCCCGCCGCACTCCCGGCAGCGGTAGATGACCTCGTCCAACGGATACACGGCCCCGGGGCAGCCGTTGAAGCACTCGTAGCGGGCCTTGAAGCTCATCCTGTTGCGACTCCTGGCGTGGGTCCTGGGACCCGTGATATGGGACGCCGTCCGCCGGTGGTTTCGGAACGGCTTCGGGCCGCCGAACCAACTAGTCCCACCGGAGGGCGTGTGCTAGCCTGCGGGAGTCGTCTCCCGGGCATCACACGCCCCGAACTGGCTAGATCCTAAACGCTTCCGAGCCGAACACGACGGATGGGGCATGGCGCCGACAAACCTTCCGCAGAAATACGGCAAGTACATCCTCCTGCGCAAGATCGCCATGGGCGGCATGGCCGAGATCTTCCGCGCCAAGACCATCGGCGCAGAGGGCTTCGAGAAGCAGATCGTCATCAAGCGCATCCTGCCGCACTTCACCGACGATGAAGCCTTCGTCAAGATGTTCATCGACGAGGCGTCCATCGCCTCGAAGCTGCAACACTCGAACATCGTTCAGATCTACGACTTCGACTCCCAGGACGATCGCTACTACATCGCGATGGAGTACGTCGAGGGCGCCGACCTCAAGGCCATCGTCGAGCGCGGCCTGAAGAGCGGAAGGCCCATGAGCCCGGCGCAGTGCGTCTGGATCATGATGGAGCTGTCGAAGGGCCTGCACTACGCCCACACCAAGGAATACAACGGCCAGCCGCTCAACATCGTCCACCGCGACATCTCGCCCCACAACGTGATCATGTCGCATTCGGGCGAAGTGAAGCTGATGGACTTCGGCATCGCGAAGGCCGCCCAGCGCAGCACCAAGACCCTCGCCGGCACGGTGAAGGGCAAGTGCGCCTACATGAGCCCGGAGCAGGCCCGCGGCAAGGCGCTCGACGGACGCTCGGACCTCTTCGCGCTGGGGATCATGCTGTGGGAGATGCTGACCCACAAGCGGCTCTTCCTGGGCGACAGCGACTTCGAGACCCTGTCGAACGTGCTGAAGGCCGACGTGCCGCCGCCCTCGTCGGTCAACCCCGAGGTGCCCAAGGAGCTCGACGCCATCGTGCTCAAGGCCCTGGCCAAGGACCGCGACCACCGCCACGCCTCGGTGGAGGATTTCGGCCGGGAGCTGACGCGCTGGTTCTACTCCAACGTGCAGGACCTGGAGAGCGTCTCGCTCAAGCCCTACCTGCACGAGATCTTCCGCGAGGACATCGAGCGTCTGCGCACCGAGTACACCGAAGAGCGCCAGATGACGATCGACGTGGGAAGCTCCCCGTCGACGCCCGCCGTCTCCAGCGCCGCAGCCGCGGCGGCCGCGGCGCCCCTGCCCTCCGATCGCACGGTGGCGCTGCCGGGGGGCGACATCCAGGCGGCCGAGACCCTGCTCGACGGGGCGCTCAGCCAGGGTCAGGTCGAGCGAGCGCTGGCCGCGTCGCGCGGTCAGGTCAGCAACGACGGCGCCACGGTCGCCCTCGCGGTGGGCGGCGCGCAGGGCCCGGGGACCGGGACCGGGACGGGCAGCTTCCAGCAGGGCACCGGCGCGTTCCCTCAGGGACACACCGGCACCTTCACCGGCCAGACGCCCCAACGCACCAGCCCCATCGCCTGGATCCTGCTGGCGGTGCTGCTGGTGGTCGTGGGCGGCGTGGGCTGGGTCGTGTTCAAGATGATGGACGCCCAGAACAACCGGCCCACCACGAGCGCGCCTCCCGCGCGGGAGGCGGCAGCGGCCGTCGCCGCCTCGGCGCCCGCGGGCAACGCCGTGTTGGAGCTGAAGGTGGACCCCTACAGCGCGAAGGTCACGGCCGACGGCAAGCCGGTGGACGGGAAGATCACCGGCCTGGCCAAGGGACAGAAGGTCGCGCTCGTCGCCGAGGCGCCGGGCTACGAGCGCTTCGAGGACACGGTGACCATCACCGAGGAGTCCCAGCGCGAGACCATCAAGCTGAAGAAGGAGGCCCAGGAGGTCACCGTCGTCGTCCGCACCAACGCGGAGGGGGCCAAGCTCTTCGCCGACGGGCGCGAGCTGGGCGCAGACGGCAAGCTGAAGGCCGAGGTGGGCCAGGAGGTCGAGATCGAGGTCCAGCCGCCGGGCGGGGAGAGCGTGAAGCGCAAGGTCACGATCCGCGACGACCAGCCCCTCATCACGATCGAGGTGGCGGGCGCGGCGGCGCTGGCGAAGCTGGCGGTCTCGGTGGATCCGAACGACGCCTCGGTGACGGCGGACGCGGGAAGCCTGAGCCGTCAGGGCGACAGCTGGGTCATCTCCGGGCTACGCATCGGTGAGAAGGTCACCATCGAGGCCAAGAAGTCCGGGTACCGCGACGAGACGAAGACCATCAAGGTCGAGAACGCCAACCAGGCGATGATCCTCGAGTTGAAGAAGGCCGTGGCCGCCGACTCGGTGCCGGCCGGCTTCGGCGACATCTTCATCAACGCCAAGCCCTGGGCCAAGGTCAGCGTGGACGGCACGCCCAAGGGCACCACGCCGGTCACGGTGAAGGGCGTGAAGTCCGGCCGGCACACCATCGTGCTGAGCAAGGGCTCCGAGACGCGTACCCGGTCGGTCACGGTGAAGCCCGACCAGCGCGCCACGGTGGTCGAGGACTTCGGAGGGAACTGACCGTCCCCGGCCGGAGGGCGGGAAGGCATTCCCAGCGCGCTTTTCGTGTTGACAGCCCCCCCGACCTCCCTTAGCGTTCGCGGCCGTTGTTGGTCGCCCCGTGCGGGAATAGCTCAGTTGGTAGAGCGCCACCTTGCCAAGGTGGAAGTCGCGGGTTCGAGTCCCGTTTCCCGCTCCAGACAGCCCCGCTCCGGCGGGGCTCGTCGTTTCTGGCGGGGCCCCGTCGGCTGCCTTCGAGCGCGCCCGGTCCACTTCGCGCGGCCTGCCCTTCGCGACCGGGGGGCCATCCGTGTAGGATGCCCGCCTGGCTGGACGAGAGACTCTCGCGCGGGCCCGGCTGCTCACTGGTCAGCGCCATCGCCCGGGAGTCGGCCGTAGAGGAGGCACGGATGTCGGTCGCGCTGAACGCCGCGTGTCCTTGCGGGAGCGGGCGCAAGTACAAGCGCTGCTGCCAGCCCGCGGACGCAGAGGCCGCCAAGGCGAAGCGCAGCAAGGTGCCGCTGGCGCTGGTCGGCAGCGGCGTGGTGCTGGGGCTGATCTTCGCGTTCACTCACGGTCTGCGCGTGGGCGGTCTGGTCGCGGCGACCGGCGTGATCGTCGCCGTGCTGGTGCTGGCCTTCGGCGATCCTCCGCCGCCTCGGGGCGGTGGCGACGATCCGGCCGCCATGAACTTCGGACGGTAGCGGCGATCGATGGCGCGTGACTGGGACAAGCTGGCCGGGGAGAGTGGCCGCGACGTTCCCGAGGGGCGCCTCGGACGCCTCGTGCGCATGGGGCGTCTCGGAGTGAGCGTCTCGGCCTCCACGATGGCGCGCAAGGTGGGCGCGGTGCTGCTGCCCGGCGACAGCGAGGCGCGACAGGCCGGCGATGGACGCTTCCGGACACGTCAGGCCGAGAAGGTGCTCAAGGTCCTGGGTCAGATGAAGGGCGCGACCATGAAGGTCGGTCAGATCCTCTCGGCCGACCCCGATCTCCTGCCGCCCGAGTTCATCGAGACCCTCACCCAGCTCCAGCACCAGGCGCCGCCCATGACCTGGCGCACGGTGAAGGCGCAGGTCGAGCGGGCCTTCGACCGCTCGATCGAGGACGTGTTCCGCTGGTTCGACCACGAGCCCCTGGGCGCGGCGAGCATCGGGCAGGTCCACCGGGGGACCCTGCGCAGCGGCGAGGACGTGGCCGTCAAGGTGCAGTACCCCGGCGTGGCGTCGTCCCTCGAGAGCGACCTCTCCAACCTGGGCTCGCTGCTCCAGTTCGGCCGCGTACTGGTCGACCGGCGGCGGCTGGACGACTACCTGGGCGAGGTGCGCAGCGCCATCCTCGCCGAGGCCGACTATGAAGCGGAGGGCCGGAACCTCGCCCACTTCGCCGAGGTGCTCGCCGAGCGCGACGGCGTGCGGGCGCCGCGCCCCTTCCTCGAGTGGACCCGGCCGACGGTGCTGACGATGGAGTACGTCGCCGGCGACAAGCTCGACGAGGCGCTCGAGAGCATGGAGGACCAGGAGCAGCGCGCGCAGCTCCTGCTTCGCTTCATCGGGACCTACGTCTGGATGTTCCACGAGCGCTTCGAGCTGCACGCCGACCCGCATCCGGGCAACTTCATCCTCGACGCCGCCGGCGACCTGGTGATCCTGGACTTCGGCTGCGTGAAGCAGTGCGATCCCGGCTTCGCCGACGGCGTACTCGACATCATGGACGCCTGCTGGCAGCGGGACGACGCGCGGGCGAGCCGCCTGTACCGCGAGCTGGGCTTCGGTCGCAACGACCCCGACCCGCGCATCTTCGACCCGGCGCTGCTGCGCGCCTACCACGAGATCGCCCTGGCACCCTTCCTCCACGACGAGGCCTTCGACTTCGCCACCTGGGACCTGCGCCGCAAGATGCAGGCCTTCGTGATGGAGCACCCGGCCTTCCTGAAGCTGGTGCCCCCGGCCGAGGGGCTGCTGGTCTTCCGCGTCATGAGCGGTATCAAGGGCCTGCTCGCCAAGTCGCGCGCGCACATCAACGTGCACCGCATGGCGGTGGAGACCGCCGCGCGCCGCGGCCGCCTGACGGGCCCGCCGCGGCTGTGATGGCGAGGCGCCCGTGATCCGCGCGCTCGGGCGTGCCCTCTCGCGCGCTGCGGGGCGCGTGGTGCCCGACCCCTTCGCCATCGCCATCCTCCTGACCTTCGTCTCCCTCGGGCTGGCCTGGGCCTTCGGGGACCGCTCGCCGCTCGACCTGGTCGGCCTGTGGGGCGGCCGCCTCGACGGCGACGCGCTGCTGCCGTCAGAGGTCGGCCTGTGGCGCCTGCTCACCTTCGCCATGCAGATGTGCCTCATCCTGGTCACCGGCCACGCCCTGGCCAGCTCGCCACCGATGGAGCGCCTCATCGCCCGCCTCGCGGCCCTGCCCCGCAGCGCCGCCCAGGCCGTGGCCCTCACCGCACTGGTCGCCATGCTGGCGGCGCTGGTCAATTGGGGACTCGGCCTCATCGTCGGGGCGCTGGCCGCTCGCTCCGTGGCCGTCGCGGCCCGCGGCCGCGGCCTGCGCGTGCACTACCCGCTCCTGGGCGCGGCGGGATACGCGGGCCTCATGGTCTGGCACGGAGGTCTCTCCGGCTCCGCGCCGCTCACGGTGACCCAGTCCAAGGACCTGGCCTCCCTGCTGGGCCGCCCCGACGTGGCGCCCATCCCGCTCCAGGACACCCTCACCAGCCCGCTCAACCTCTGCGTCACCGCGCTGCTCCTCATCGTGGTCCCCCTGGTCCTCACCCGCATGCTCCCGCGCGACGGGCGTGAGATCATCGAGGTGGATCCCCGCTCCCTGCCCGGCGTCCGCAGCGCTGCGGACGCCCCCGACCCGCGCGCCGAGCGCCACGTCCTGGACGACGCGTGGTGGCTGGCCGCCGGGCTCGCCGGGCTCGCCATCGCCTACCTCGTGCTCTATCTGCGGCGCATCGGGCTCGGCCGCATCGACCTCAACGCCGTCAACCTGGCGTTCCTGGCCCTCGGCCTGCTGCTCCACAGGAGCCCCGCGGCCTACCTGCGCGCGATCACCGACGCGACGACCGGCTGCGCCGGCATCATCCTGCAGTTCCCGCTCTACGCCGGCATCATGGGCGTCTTCGTCCACTCCGGCCTCATCGACCGCCTGGCGACCTCGATCGCCACCGTGGCGGACGGCGCCACCTTCGCCCCGCTGACCATGCTCTCGGCGGGCGCGGTCAACCTCTTCGTGCCGTCGGGCGGCGGCCAGTGGGCCATCCAGGGGCCGCTGGTCGTGCAGTCGGCCGAGCGCCTCGGGGTCCCCCTGGGCAAGGCCGTGATGGCCTTCGCCTACGGAGACGAGTGGACCAACATGCTGCAGCCCTTCTGGGCTCTGCCGCTGCTGGCCATCACCGGGCTGCGCGCCCGCGACCTCATCGGCTACACCGCGGCCGTGATGCTGCTGGCGCTCCCGGTCTATCTGGGCTGCCTCTGGGCCTGTTGAGAAGGAGGACGCCTCGCGCCCCGCTCAGCCCCCCGACCCCTGGCCCTCCCGCCAGGTCCGCCAGCATCCCCCCGGGACCGGCCGCGCGGCGCCGCTCGGGGGCAGCCGCTCCTCGCGCAGAACATAGATGAAGGCCTCGCTGCCGTCCGCCAGCGCCGTCACGACCCGCTCGAAGAGCTCCGGCGCGTCCTCCACGGCGTCCAGGGCCGCCAGCGTGTCGTCGTCCACGCGGTAGAGCTCGCCCTCGAGCGGCCCGCCTCCCCCCGGCACCGCCGCGGGGTAGTAGTCGACCGCGAAGAGGCGGTAGGCCGTACGGGTGCGGGCCGCCCCCTCCGCGCGAGCCCCGGCGAGCACGTCGTGGTGCTCGAGGCCCGCCATCAGCGACCCGTACACGAACACGCGGTGCGTCCTCACAACGCGGAGCGCCGGAAGTCACCCATGAGCTGGAAGGCCGCCCAGAACGCAGGCTCCTCGAAGACGCGCTCGCCGCCTCGCTCCATCCGCAGCACCTGGATCTGCGCCTGCCGCAGCGCGTCCAGCTTGTCCGTGTCCGGCTGGGTGAGCTGCTTGTAGAGTCGCTCCATCAGCAGTGAGGTCGCCTCGTCGTCGACATCCCACAGGCTCGCCACCAGGGTCGGCGCACCGGCCATCGCGAAGGCGAAGGCCAGGCTCACCAGCTCGTCGCCAGTGGTACGCCCCGCCTCCATCGCCGTCTGGCAGGCCGAGAGCACGACCAGGTCGTTGCGGCCGGCCATCCCGGCGGTGCCGGCGATGTCGTGCACCGTCAGCGGCTCGCCAGCCATCACCAGGCGCGTGCGCAGCGGGTCGGCGTCCAGCACGCCGTGGGTCGCGAAGTGCACGATGCGGTATTGCCCGGCCAGCTCCTGGAACTCGGCGCGCGTGGCCTGGCTGCCGAAGAGCACCCGCCCGTCGGGGAAGCCGTTGCGGACGATGGCCTCGACCTCGTCGCGCGCGCCCGGCAGCGAGCCGTCAGGGTTCGCGAAGGCCAGAAGGCGGCCCGGCGCGACGGCGCCCGGCGGCGCGAGCAACTGCTCGATGGTGGTCGAGGTCTCGTACGCGATACGCCAGCGCTCGATGGCGTAGCGTCGCGGCGCCCCCTCGGGGCTGGTGAGCAGCGCGTGGAAGGGCAGATAGTAGAGGCTGCCGAAGGGCATGATGATGACCGTCTTCGCCGTGTCGAGCTGGGCCTCGAGCGGCCGCAGCAGCCAGCCGTAGAGCTCGCGCGAGATCCGGTCGGCCTTGTCGGGCTCGCTCAGCAGCGCCTCGCGGTACGCCTGCACCGCCGCGTCCAGCCTGGCCGCGGGGACGTCCACGCGAAACACGGCAGGCTCGGCCTGCTCGGGCGAGATGACGAAGAGGTGCAGGGCCGCGTCGGACACGAAGTACTGCAGCAGGAGGCTCCCTTCCGGCAGCGACGCCCTCCGCTGCACCAGGTTCTGCGGGTCCACGCCAAGCGCCATGAAGAGCACCCGGTTCGACACCCGCAAGCCGACCACCACCTGGTTGAGCTCGCCGCGGGTGCGCGCGACCTGCCGGGTCAGCTCGTCGACGAGCTGCTCGCTGCGCTCCTCCGCCGGGCGGGCCAGCGTCTCGTCCAGGCGCGAGCGTGCCGCCGTCGCGCGGTGCTTGGCCGACTCGTAGCGGCTCAGCCCGGCGCCCAGGGTCGGGTCCTGCGCGTCGATGCGCGACGGGTCCATCAGCTCGCGGAGCTGGGCGTCGCGCGACAGCTCCAAGAGCTCCATCGCGCGCCGGTGGTCGCCCGCGTCGAGGAAGTGCTGGATGGCATCCTGGTACACCGAGCGTGCCCGCCCGAAGCGCAGGTATCCGGCGCGCGACCCCTCGTCCCCCGCCGCCACCAGCGCACGGCCGAGCCGCGCGACCGCCTCGTCGAAGGCCTTGCCGGCGGCGTCCTTCTCGTCGGCGGCCTCCAGCACCCGCGCCATCGCGTGCCACGCCTTCCAGCCCAGCGCGTCGTCGTCGGTCTTCCCGGCGATCCGCACCGCCTCGTCGGCGGCCGTGCGCGCGGCGGCCAGCTCGCCCTCCCCCAGCTCCACTCGCGACAGCTCGGCTTGCAGCCACGCCACCAGCGGGTCGCGGCCGAACTTGCGCGCCAGCTCGGTAGCGCGCCCCAGCGCCGTGCGCGCCGCCTTGGCGTCGCCGAGCTCGCCCCTGGCCGCGGCCAGGAGCCCCAGCGCGTCGGCCTCGCCCAGGTCGTCGTCGAGGCTGGCGTAGAGCGCCACCGCCTGCTCGAGCACCGGCGCCGCCTGGTCGGGCTTTCCATCGGCCGACAGCCACGCCTGCCCCTCGAGCTTCCGCGCCAGCGCACGCCAGCCCGTCTCACCGGAGCGCTCGCCCAGCGCGTAGACCTCGACGAAGCGCTTGCGCGCCGCCGGCCCGTCGCCCTGCTTCATCGCGATGGCGCCCAGCACCAGCAAGGCGTAGCGCTCGTTCTCGGCGTCGAAGGCCTCTCGGCTCTCCCGCAGCAAGGCGGTGACGATGGGCTCGGACTCCTTGAAGCGCCCCGCCGAGTAGAGCGCGTCGGCCAGCCGGAACCGGTTGGTGCGCACCAGATTGGCCGCGCCGGTGCGCTCGGCCAGCCGCACGGCCTCGCGCGCCTCGGTCACCGCGTCGCCCAGGCGCCCCTCGTTCAGCGCGATGCTGGCCTTGGCGTCCTGCGCCCCCTGCAGGCACCACTCGTCGTCGGCCGCCGCACACACGGCGAGCTGCTGCCTCACCGCCTCGGCCTCGGCCCCAAGGTCGCCCAGGTTGCTGCGGACGCTGGCCCACTGGCGCCGGGCCCACGACGCCTCCACCAGGTCGCCGTCAGCCTCCGACGCGCGCACCGCCTCCGCCAGGACCTCCTCGGCCTCCTCGTAGCGCCCGAGCGTGCCCACGGCCCCGCCGATGACGCGCTTCGCCAGCGCGATCTTCTTCGGGATCTCCAGGGTCTCGTAGACCGCCAGCGCGCGGCGCGCCAGGCGCTCCTCCGTGTCCAGCTCGCGTCGGCCTGCGGCCTCGATGGCGATCTGCAGGTCGTGGGCCGCAGCCTCCGACAGGCGCGCGGCCTGGGCCAGGTCCCCGGCTGCCTCCGACGGCGTGCCCACCAGCAGCGGCGCGAGCACCGCCCGCGCCCGGTCGAGCTGGTCGTCCACCAGCCAGGCGCGAGCCAGCGCCAGCCGCTGCTCAGGCGAGTCGGGGGCCGCCTCCAGCGCCACCCGCGCCTCCAGGATGGCCAGCCTCCGCTGCCGCATGGGCTGCTCCGGAGCCGCCAGCCGCCCCGCCTCCAGCCGCGCCGCCAACGGCACGGCGGCCTGGTCCGTGTCCGCCAGCGCCCAGTACGCGTCGCGGCGAGCCGCCGGGTCGCGGATGGCGGCCGCCGCCTTCTTCGCCGGCCCCGCCAGCCCCAGGTCGGCCAGCGAGCGGACCAGGGCCAGCGACGCCGCCGGATCGCCCCGCTTCTTCTTCAAGGTCGCCGCGGCGTCGCGGCCCCGCTGTGTGGCCGCATAGCCGCGCCGGATCTCGCCCGCGTCGGCGTTCAGCTCCAGCGCCCGCGCGCTCGAGGCCACCGCCCGCTCCCAGGCCCCGCGCGCCGCCGCCGTGCGCGCCAGCATCAGGTGCGCCCACGAGTAGTTCGGGTCCTTGGCGGCGACCTTCGCCTCCCGCTCGGCGCGGCCCACGTCGTCGGCCGCGAGGGCGAGGTAGGCGTTGATGAGGTGCAGCCACCCGTCCTTGGGCGTCGCCCGCAGCCCCGCGCGCGTCACCTTCGCGGCCTCCTCGTAGCGACCGAAGACCAGCAGCGCCCAGGCCAGCTCGCCGTGCGCGTCGGCGCTCTCCGGCTCCACCTCGAGGCGCGACCGCATCAGCGAGAGCGCCAGCTCCTCCTCGCTCACGTCCCGCGCGATGTCCGCCAGCTCCTCGGCTGTCTTGGCCAGCCACTTCGTGTCGCCCAGCTCCCGCATCTGCTCGAACACCGTGGCGATGCGCTTCTCGGCGTCCTCGCGGTCGTGGTCGCGGATCGAGTTGCGGGTGAACTCGAGGATGCCGCGGATCTGCTTGCGCCGGGTCACCCGCTCCTGCCCGGCGCGGGCCGCCCGGAACTGCTCGGGCGTGGTCGCCGCGTCCAGGGCCTTGTGGTAGCGCGACAGCGCGCTGTCGTCGTCCTCCAGCTCCTCGAAGAGCGCGCCGAGCTGGAGCTGCGCGTCGGCCGCCGTGCCCCCGTCGACGAGCTGCCGCCGCGCTCGCGCGTAGGTCAGCCACCCCGCCAGTCGCTTGTCGTCGGGCGCCTCGGCGGTCAGCTTCTCCAGGGCCCTTATCGCCTCGTCCCAGCGGTCCCCGCGCACGGCGAGGTAGGCGCTGTAGCGCGCGACCTGATCGGCCTCGTAGCCGGTGGGCCGCAGCCGCTCCAGCTCCTTGGCCGCCAGCGCATCCGCGTCCATGCCGTACAGCGCCTTGAACACCTTCCAGCGGGTCGCCGTGTCGTCGGGGTCCGCCTCCAGCCGCCGCCGCTGCGTCTCGAGCCGCGAGATGTCGGCCAGCCGCGCCGCCGCGTCCTCGTGGTCGGGCATCTCGGCGATGATCGCGCGGTAGATGGCCTCGGCATCGGCGAAGCGGCCAGCGCGGGTGAGCTGCGTGGCCTCACGCATCTTCGGCGCCAGCTTCGCGAGCTGCTTCGAGCGATCGCCGGATGGTGACTCGTTGATCAGCCACGTGGCGTAGACCTCGACCAGCTTCCAGGTGTGGCCGATGTACTTCCCAGGGTACTCGGCCGCGAAGGTGATGAAGTCGGCCACGTCGTCCGGCGTGGTGCGGGCGAAGGCCTCGCCCAGGCCCATCCCGTGGAAGCGCCCGCCCTCGATGCGCTGCGTCCGCACGGTCTTCGCCTGCTCGGCGCGCGCGTGCACCTCGTCGGTCAGGCGCCCGATGGCCGCGGTGAAGGTCTCGGGAGTCGGGCTCTCGAGCAGCTCCGCCAGGGTCACGATGCGGTCCTGCGAGTCGAGGCCGCGCAGCCCGATGTCGAGCGCCGTGATGCGCAGGAGATCCTCGGTGGCGATGGCGCTCGGCGTCTGGGCCAGGTAGCCCACGTAGGTGTCCACCGCGATGTCGCCGGCGATGGCCCGCAGCTCCAGCGTGGCCTGGTGCTCATCGACGGCCACGACCCGGCCCCGCGCGAGCTGCACGCTGAAGTCCACGGTGGTGGTCTTGGCCCCCGGCGCCAGCCTCATCGGGCTCAACACCAGGTCGTCCATGCCGACGCGCAGCCCCTCTCTGGCGCCGCGTCCCAGCACGACGCGCATCGTGTCGCCGCTCTGCTCGACGCTGACCACCCGCGCGCCCGCGTCCACCGGCACCGTCGGCGCGTTCTCCCCCGCGCGGGCCGCCCCGGCGCCCATCACCAGGAACGCGCACACGGCGGCGCGCCAAGGCCCGAGCACGCGCACCACGCCTCTCTCTCCCTTCATCCTGCGCCCTCCCCTCGGCAATCCCCGTGTCTCGACACGCGAAGCGCCCCGCTTGTTCCCTGAATCCGCCGTGCTCACAGGCCAGCCCAGGCGCGCAGCAGCGTGCGCAGCGGCGCCCCGGTGGCCCCCGGGCCCGCCCCGGGCGCGTCGCCCGCCCAGTTCCAGGTGCTCGCGAAGATGTCGAGGTGCGTGAGCGGCGCGTCCGTGAAGAAGCGCAGGAAATGCCCTGCGTTTCGCGACCCGGCGCCGCGCGACGCGTGGCTCGGGAGCTGGCCGGTGTTCTTGATGTCGGCGATGCGATCGCGGTTGGCCTCGCGGTGCCACAGCCTCGCCGGGAAGAAGCTCAGGTCCTCGCCCGTGGCCGCGGACGCCTCGCGCAGGGCGCGCTCGGTCTCGGCGGTGGCGAAGTGCACCGGCGTCTCGTAGGGCCCGTAGGCGATGAGCGCCGCCGTGGTCAGCGTGGCGAAGGTGAACACCTCGCGGGGCGGATGGAGCGCCGTGGCGTAGGAGAGCCCGTCGGCCAGCACCAGGCGGCCCTCGGCGTCGGTGTGATCGATGCGCACCTTCAGGCCCCGGTGGCTCTGGACCACGCTGCCCGGCCGCATGGCCTCCTCACCGATGGGGTTCTCGCAGGTGGGCAGCACCAGCGTCAGCGGCTCGTCGGCGCCGGCCTCGACCATGGTCTGGAAGATCGCGAAGGCCAGCGCGGCGCCGGCCATGTCGTTGCGCATCATGCTGACGAAGGACTCATACGGTTTGACGTTGATGCCGCCGCTGTCGAAGGTGATGCCCTTGCCGACCAGCATGCGCGCGGGCCTCGGGTCCTGGGGCAGGTAGCGGGCGATGACCAGCCGCGGAGGCGAGATCCGGCTGGCGCCTCCGACCGCGAGGAGCAGGCGCAGGCCCTCCGCCTCGAGCGCGGCCTCCTCGAGCACCGTCACCTCCACGTCGTCGCGCCCGGCGCCGAAGGCCTGGACGTCGGCGGCGATGGCCAGGCTGGTGCGCGCCGTCGGCTCCTCGTCCACCCAGCGGCGGTAGGTGCCGATCGACGACGCGATCGTGTCCAGCCGCGCCTCGAGCGCAGGCCGTCCCTCGAGGCGGGTGTCGGGGACCGCGATGCGACGGTCCAGCGTCAGCGTCAGCGCCGTGTCATCGTCGATCCCCTCGCCGGCGTGGACGATCACGCGCTCCGCCGGCGCCAGCGCGCAGACCTTGCGCACGACCTGATCGGTGGCCCAGCGCTGCTCTGCGCGGGTGAGGTCGGGCAGGACCACGGCCAGGGACACCGCGGACCCGTCGAAGGCGAGCGTGGCGCGGGTGGGGGCGATCGCCTCGATGGGGCGGCCCTCGGCGGGCAGCGTGGCCCCCGGGGCGTGGAGAGAGAGGTGGAGGACGCTGTCACTCAATGGGTTCTCCTCGGTCTCCGGCGCGTCGGCCGGCGCCGCATCATCCTCCAGGTGGCGGGTCGCGATCCAGGTGCTGCCGCAGCACCTCGCGCAGCGCGTCCTCGGTGAACGGCTTGCGGAGCAGCGCCGGCGCGTCGCCGGAGCCGCCATCCGTCGCCGGCTCGAAGGCGCTCATGAGCACCACCGGCGGGCCGGCACCCGCCTCGGCCACGCGCCGGGCCAGCTCGCGCCCGCCCAGCGCCGGCATGGAGACGTCGGAGAGCACCAGGGCGATGACCGGCGTCTCGGCCTCGAGCTGCGCCAGCGCCTGGAGCCCGTCCGCGGCCTCGACCACGTCGTAGCCGTGGCGACGCAGCATCCGCCGCACCGCGCGGCGCACCATCGGCTCGTCGTCGACCACCAGCACGGTCTCGCCGCCGACCGCCGGCGCCGGGCGCGTCGGCGGCCCCGAGTCCTCCCAGGCCTCCAGATCCTCGGTCGCCGGCAGGCTCACCTCCATGCGCGTGCCCCCCTCGGGCCGCGCCAGCGCCCTGACGTCGCCGCCCGCGCTGCTCACGATCGAGTGCACCGTGGCCAGGCCGAGCCCGGAGCCCTCCCCTGGCGCCTTGGTCGTGAAGAAGGGCTCGAAGAGGCGCTCGCGCACCGCCTCGGGGATGCCCGGCCCGTCGTCCTCCACCGAGAGCACCACCGCGAAGGCGTCGCCGGCCCGCTCGTCCGCGCGGCCCTCCACGCGCACGGCGATGTGTCCACCGGTGGGTCGCAGGGCGTCGCGGGCGTTGACGACCAGGTTCATCACCACCTGCTCGAGCCGGCCCGGGTCGATGCGCACCGGCCAGGGCTCGGCCCCGACGTCGAGGCTCAGGCTGACGCCCTCGCCGACCGCACGCTCGAGGATCCTCCCCAGGCCGGCGATCACGTCACCGACCCGCACGATCCGCGGCGAACCGGGGTCGCCCCGCCCCAGCAGCAGCAGATCGCCGGTGAGCGCCGCGGCCCGGCGCGCAGCCTCCTCGATCTCGCCGATGTCCTCGCGCAGCGGATCGCCCGGCGCCAGCTCGCTCAGGACCACCCGCGTCGTGGTGAGGACCACCGCCAGGAGGTTGTTGAAGTCGTGCGCGAACCCGCTGGCCATGCGCCCGACCAGCTCCAGACGCTCGCTGCGCTGGATGCGCGCTTCGAGGGCCGCCCGCGCCCGCTCGTCCCGGTCGCGGCGGAGCAGCGTGCCCAGCAGGCTGGCGGTCGCCCGGAGCAGGTGCATGTCCGGCACGGTGAAGCCGCGGTGCCCGTGGGCGTAGGCAGCCAGCACGCCGGCCGGCGCGGGCCCCCCGGGGATGGGCGCGCCGGCTCCGGACACCACGCCGGACTCCTGGTGGAAGGGATCGAGGGTGAAGCGGGTCTCGCTGCGGAAGTCGGGCACCACCAGCGCGCGCTCGCGAGCGAGCACATGGCCTGGGAAGGAGGCGCCCTGGGACGCCGCCGCGGTCTGCACGGAAGGCGGCGAGAGCCCGCAGAGCGCCCGCAGCTCCAGCGCGGGCGCCTCGGGCTCGTGCTGCCACACGGCGACGGCCGCGACGCCCAGCGCGCTGACCAGCGCCTCGGAGGCCTCGCGCAGCAGGGCATCGAGGGGCGCGCCTCCCAACGCGCGCTCGGACAGGCGCGCCACCAGCGCGTGATGGGCGGCCTGGGCGCGGTGCCGGCGTTCGGCCGCGCGCCGGTCGCCGACGTCGGTCAGCGTGGCGACGAAGCGAGGGGGCTGGGCGCCGGCGGCCAGGGGAGCGACCTGGACAGCCACCGGGACGGGGTGGCCTCCGGCGTCCAGGAGGACCAGCTCGCCGGCGAAGGGCTCGCCCTGGTCGCTGCGGCCCATCAGCGCAGCCAGGCGGGGATCGTCGGGCGCCGCCAGGTCGCTGAGCGCGCGCGCGGCCAGCCCCTCGGCGCTGTAGCCCGTCAGCGCCAGCGCGGCGCGGTTCGCGCACACCACGCGCCCGCCCCGCTCGAAGACCAGGGTGGCCGTCGGCGAGGCGTCGAAGATGGCAGCGAGGACGTCCCCCTGAGCGCCCGCCGGGCGTGGGCCGGGGCCCGTGTCGGACAGAGGCGGCGGGGTGGGATCGTCGGCCATCGGCCCTCGGGCGAAGCATCGGGACGCCCGGCCACTCTGCGCGAGCGGTTCGCTGCCGGCAAGACGCGCGGCAGCGACGCTCGTGCTTGCCGTGGGCGCGCGGGGACGGTAGAACCGAGAGGTATCGCGCGCTGGCCTCCGACGGGCGCGCTCTGTGAACGACCTCGGGCAAAGCCGTCGCTGCCCCGAGGCGTACCGAGCTGGCAAGACGAGCCGGCACCCAGCGGTCGACGCCCCCTCAGGCGTCAGGAGCGTGCATGCGAGCCCACCTGAACATGGTGTCCCAGCCAATCCACGCGCGCCCGCGCTCGACCCGCGGACGTGCCTGATGGACTTCGCCTCCTTCGTCGCTCGCGCGAAGGCGTTCGATCCTACCGGGCTGGACTCGGAGGCGGCGCGCAAGCTGGGACGTCTGTTCGACCGCGGCGTGCCCGTCGCCGAGGTGGCCACGCGCTGGAGCCCGGAGCTGGGCGGCCACGCGGAGCCCACCTATCGGCGGGCGCGCGAGCTGTGGCACGAGCACCGTCGGTGGCGGCAGGCCTTGCAGGGCGTGTCGGCGCGACGGGCCGCGGCCGGGCTGGTCGTGCTGCCGGAGGAGGTCGTCCAGCGCACCTGGGACGAGGAAGACATGAGCGCGCTCGAGCGCGCGGCCGAGCGGGTGGCCTCGCTGCGGTCGCGCTCCCACGGCGCCTGGCACGACGCGCTGCTGGCGGTGACGGACGCGCGCGGGGCCGCGCTGACCGAGGCGCTGGCCGAGGCGCGGGTCCGGCTTGGCTCCGAGGAGGACGCGGTGCTCGCCAGCGCGGTCGCGCCTGACGAGTGGCTCGAGGCGAGCGCGGACGCCGACGGGCAGCCGGAGCTCACGCTCCCCGAGGGGGTGGGAGACGCCGCGGTCGAGGCGCTGGCGAAGGCGCTGGCTCGGCTGGACGAGGGCCTCGACGCCGCCACGATCGCTCGAGAGCTGGTCCTCCCCGACCTGCTCGAGACCACGCGCCGCGCCTTGAGCCGACGCGCCATCGTGCGCTTGATGGCGTCGGCGGAGGACGGCGTGCGCGCCCGCCTGGCCGCCAAGCCGGTCACGGCTCCCCGGGCGCTGGGGCTCTTCGTCGGTGCGCCGGGCGAGCCCTCCGCCGCGGCGCTGGTGCCTCGCGACGGCGGCACCCCGAAGACCCACGTGGCCGAGCCGGTGGACGGCCCGGTCTCCGCCCTCGCCTTCCTCATGGAGCACGCGCGCCCGGGCGACGCCTGGGTGCTGCCCGAGCGCGCCGCCGACCCCGACGGGCTGGCCGCCGCGCTGGACGCGCTGCCCGAGGGGGCGGCGCTGGTGCGGGTGCCGGCGGACGGCCTCCCCGAGGCGGCGCCCGGTCCGGCCGCAGCGCCGGCGGCATCGCGCGCGGCCGTCGCCCTCGCCCGCCGCGCCCTCGATCCCGAGCGGGCCTGGCGCGCGCTCGCCCCCGACGCCGGCTGGTTCGTGCCCCCGCGCGTCCGCTTGGACGAGCGGGACGCCCAGCGTCTCGCGGAGCGCGTCTCCGAGGCGCTCGGCGCGACGCCCGGGGCGACACGCGGCGCCCAGCCTGCCACGGCCGCCGACCCGCGTCGGCCCGACCCCCGCCGCCGCCAGGAGAGCCCGCCGCGCTCACGCGACCGGGTCAGCGGTACGCCCGAGCGGCCCAACCCGGGCCTCGAGCGCCTCAGCGACCTCGAGCCGGGGATGCGCCTGCGCGGCCACGTCGCCAGCATCAACCGCTACGGCGCCTTCGTGGACGTGGGGCTGCCCAAGGAGGGCCTCGTCCCCATCCACACCTTGCCCGAAGGCGCCTCCGAGAAGCCGGCCGAGGTGGCGAAGAACGGGCAGGCCGTGGACGTACGCGTGATCTCCGTCGACGCGGCCCGCGGGCGCTTCGAGCTGGCCCTCGAGGCCGTGCACGACACCATCCGCCCGCCGGCGCGGCGCTCCCGCTCGGGAGGCTCCCGCTCCGGGGGCTCCCGCGGCGACGGCGCGCGCGCGGGCGGCGGACGGAGCTCCTCACGCCGCGGCCGCAACAAGGGCTGACGGGGCCAGCGAGCATGGCTGCCGGTGCGGCCGACCCGACCCGGAGCGTCTCCGAGCTGCCCCCCTGAGGGCCCCGCGCCGGCGCGCGCCTTCGGAGTCGGAGCCCCCGGCCTGCCGCGGGGGCTCGCCGCCATCGGCCCCGCCGCCCGCACCCTCCCCGGCGAAGCCTCCCGCCACCCCCTGTGATATGGATGTGGCTGGCCGAACGCGGCGTCGCGCCAGCTCGGCCGACTCCGATCGACCCGCTTCTCCGCAGACCCCGTGGAACGATGGACATCTTCGGCGTCGCGATCATTGCCGTGTCGCTGGGGCATCTCATCGCGATCTTCGGCTTCCTCATGGTCCAGCGGCGCGAGCCGGCGGCCACGCTCGCCTGGCTGATGACCCTGATGTTCCTCCCGGTGGCCGGCATCCTCCTCTTCTGGATGTTCGGCAGCCAGCGGGCGCGGCGGCGCACCCACCACGCCCGGCGCGTCTCCGAGCGCGTCCAGGGGATGCTGGCCGCCCACGCCAGCCTCCACCCCCGCGCGCTGGACGCCGTCACCGCGGATCCGCGCACCGCCTCCATGCTCGCGCTCGCGGTCCGCACCACCCACAGCGCCATGAGCACCGACAACCGCGTCGACGTGCTCTTCAACGGGGCCGCCACCTACCGCTCGATGATCGCCGCCATCAGCGAGGCGCGGCACCACATCCACATGCTCTTCTACATCTTCCAGCCCGACGACACCGGCCGGGCCATGCGCGATCACCTGGTGCGCCGCGCCCGCGACGGCGTGCAGGTGCGGGTGTTGCTCGACGGGGTCGGCAGCCTCCGCCTCCCCCACGAGTTCTGGGCGCCGCTGCGCGCGGCCGGCGGCGAGATCGCCATCTACGGGCCGGTGGGGCAGCTCTTCCGCCTGCGGCGCCGGGATCGCGTGGACTTCCGGAACCACAGGAAGATCCTGGTCATCGACGGCGCCATCGGCTTCACCGGCGGCATCAACGTGGGCCGTGAGTACCTGGGCCTGGACCCGAACATCGGCCACTGGCGCGACACCCACCTGCGCGTCGAGGGACCGGCGGCGCTGTCGCTGGCCCGCACCTTCACCGAGGACTGGTACGAGGCCACCAAGGTGCTGCTCGACGACGCGGCCTTCTACCCCGACCCCGACCCCACCGTGGTCGGCGACGCGCCGGTGCTGATCGTCGACTCCGGCCCCGACCAGCGCTGGTCCGCGCTCCACCGCCTCTACGCGCGCGCCATCATGGCCGCCCGGCAGCGCGTCTGGATCACCAGCCCCTACTTCGTCCCCGACCCGGTCATCGAGCACGCGATGATCACCGCGGCGCTCAGCGGCGTGGACGTGCGCCTGCTGCTGCCCTCGCGCTCCGACCACCTGCTGGTGAGCCTCGCCGCCCGCGGCTACTACCCGGATCTCCTGGCCGCCGGCGTGCAGATCCACGAGTACGCCCGCGGCTTCGTCCACGCCAAGACGCTGGTCGTCGACGAGTGGGTGGCCACCGTCGGCTCGGCCAACATGGACATCCGCTCGTTCCGCCTCAACTTCGAGCTCAACGCCTTCGTCTTCGGCACTCGCGTCAGCCGCGAGCTGGCCTCCCAGTTCCTCGAGGATCTCGCCCACGCGCTCCCCGTCGACGCCGAGGCTCACCGCGCGCCGCCCTACGTCCGCCGCCTCATCCTCTCGGGCGCGCGCCTGCTCTCCCCGCTCCTCTGACCCTCGCCCCGCCCGGCGGAGGGGCGATCTCCCGGTCGCCCTCGGTAGCTTCGACCTCCGATGGCCGCTGGCCACCGCGCGCCGCGAGGCATACGCTCGCGAGTGCATGCTGGAAGCCATGGGCGAGAAGCTCCGGTCGCTGACCGACGAACGCACGCGAGAGTTCGTCGGTTGCTGGCTGGAGGACGAGTTGGGAGACGGCGCCGGGCCCCGGCGGCGCCCCGGAGCGGCCATGTCCCACTCCGGCGCCGACACGCTGGCCGACCTCGGCAGGCGGGTCCTCGCCTCCCTGGGCTCAGGCGAGACCGCCGGGCTCGAGGACTGGCTCACCCGCGGCGGCATGGCCGGAGAGCCCGACGACTGGATCCTCGCTGCCGTCCAGCGGCTGCTCGCCCGCGCCTGCGACGCGCTGGTGGAGGCCCTGCCCGACGCGCCGTCCGAGCAACGCGAGGCCGGCAGGACGACGCTGCGCGAGCGCGCCGACGCGGTCGTCCGCGCCCTGGTCCGCTTCCAGCTCGAGCGCATCCGCGCCGCCCTGCCTCGCGAGGGCGACGAGTTCATCGAGCTGGCGGCCGTGCTCAAGGACACGCTCTACAGCACGCTCACGAGCGGTCTGGTGCGCTACGTCAGCCCGGGCATCGAGGAGCTGACCGGGCACCCGCCCTCCGACTTCCTGCAGGACCAGCACCTCTGGGACTCCCTGGTGCTCCCGAGCGACCGCGCGGAGATGCGTGAGAACTTTCACCAGGTGCTGAGCCGCGGCGAGCCCGCCGAGGCCACCTACCGGATCCGCCACGCCCGCACCGGCCACATCCATCACGTCCTCGACCGCGCCGCGCCGGTGAAGTCCGGCGGCGCCGTGGTGCGGATCGACGGCATCCTCGTCGACATGACCGAGCGCCAGGAGCTGGAGCTGCGCCTCGAGCGCTCGGAGACGTTGCGCAGCCTCGGCCAGCTCGCCCGCGACATCGCGCACGATTTCAACAACCTGCTCGTGAGCATCCTCGGCCACGCCGACCTGCTCGCGGCCCGCATCGACCCCGCCAGCCGGGAAGCGCGCAGCCTCCGGCTCATCGGCGCCGCCGCCGAGAAGGGCAGCCAGCTCACCGACCGCCTGCTCACCTTCGCTCGCGGGTCGGCGGGCTCGCGCCAGAAGGTGCCCACCGATCTGGTGCACCTCATCGAGGAGACCGCCGAGCTCGCCAGCCCGTCGCTGCCGCCGCAGGTGCGCATCGACACGCGGGTCCAGGCCGCCGCCGCGCGCGTCGCCGCCGACCCGCTGCGCCTGAGCGAGTCGCTGCTCAACGTCGTGGTCAACGCCATCCACGCCTGCGCGGAGGGGGCCGGCACCCGCGTGCTGCTCGAGGCGCGCGCCGCCACCAGCGAGGAGGCTCGCCGCATCGCCGCCGCCGACGCGGTGGTCATCGCGGTGGCTGACGATGGTCCCGGCATGTCGGCGGAGGTGCGGGCGCGGGTCTTCGAGCCCCTCTTCACCACGCGCGCCCGCTCGGGCGGCACCGGGCTCGGGTGCGCCATCGCCTACGGCGTCGCCGTCGACCACGGGGGCGTGCTGGAGGTGGACTCCGAACCCGGAAAGGGCGCGGTGTTCCGCTTCATCCTGCCCCGCCTCGACGACGCGGCCACGACCACGCCGACGCCGCTGCCCCTCGACGGCCCGACCGCCGAGCGCCCGCCCCCCCGGGTGACCCACCACGCGCCGGGGGGCGCGAGGATCCTCGTGGTCGACGACGAGCCCAGCGTCAGGCAGCTCTTGAAGGACCTCCTCGAGGGCGCCGGCTACCAGGTGGACGCCGTCGGCGGCGGTCAGGAGGCCCTCTCGGCCGTCGAGGCGGCGCCGGGTGCCTACGCGGTGGTCATCCTCGACGTGATGATGCAGCCGTTGGACGGCACGGAGACCTTCCGCAGCCTGCGGGCGGCGTGGCCGGAGCTGCCCGTCATCTTCTGCACGGGGCATTCCGACACGGCGCGCCTGACCGCCCCGGCGATGCTCGACGCGGCGCCGGTGGTCCGCAAGCCCTTCCGGGCCGCGCACATCATCCAGGCGGTCCGCGAGGCCATCGTGTCCGCGTGAGCGGTTCGGAGACGGGCGCGGAGGCCGCAGGCGGCGCCCTGGTGACCGCCTTCTACGCGCCGCTCTCACGCTGCGCCGTGGACGCCCGCCGCGTGGGCTGGGAGAGCGACGAGGCCCACGCGCTGCGGCTCGCCCGCGCCATCGACGCCCTGGGTGACCTCGACGCCATCGGCGCGGTGCTGGACGTGGGGTGTGGCGAGGGTGCGCTCGTCGGCCGGCTGCGCGAGCGCGGGTTCCGCGGGAGCTATCGGGGCGAGGATCTCCTGCACAGCATGGTCGAGTCCGCCCGCGCCAGGGCGCCAGCGGAGCGCTTCGAGGTCCACGACCTGCTGGCGCCCGGGCCGAGCGCCGACGCCGTCGTGCTGTCGGGGGCGCTGAACACGCGGCAAGGCCCCGACCAGGACGACCTCGCGCGCCGTGCGCTGACGGCGCTGTGGGCGCGCACCCGCGCCGTGCTGGTCGTCGACGTCGCCGTGGCGGACCGGCACCCGGGCGGCCCGGGGCTGGCGCCCGTCGACCTCGCGGGCCTGTGGGCCCACGCGCGCCAGCTCGGCGCGGTGGTGAGCGTGAGCGAGGACGGACCCGCGGGCGAGGCCCTGCTGGTGCTGCGTCGCAGCCGCCGCGGCGCGCTCGAGCGGCACCTGCCCGATGCGGCGCAGGCTCCGGCGCGAGCCGCCATCCTCCTCACCGCAGGCGAGCCGTCGGCCGCGCTCGAGGCGCTGGCCGGCCACAGCACCTTGGAGGCCGAGCTGCAGCGCGCCCTGGCCTGGACCGCCCTGGGGCGGGCGCGCGACGCCGAGCGCCTGCTCCGCCGCCTGGCCGACGCCGGCATGCCGGCCGCCCGGCTGCACCTGGGGGCGCTGACCCTCGCCACCGGCCGCGCCGCCGAGGGCGAGCCCCTGCTCACCGCGCTGGCCGCCGGCAGCGACCCGCTCGCCGACGAGGCCCGTCTCGTGCTGGCCGGCCACCACCTCCGGGGGGGCCGCCCCGAGGCCGCCCGCGCCCTGGCCAGCGCGATCCTCGACCCCTTCCTGGCGCGGCACGCAGCGGCGCTGGCCGAGGGAGCGCTCAGCCGGTGATCACGGCCGCCGGCTGTCCGCGTGGGCCTGCACCTCGGGAGCCAGCCCCCGCGCCTCCGCGCTCCAGGTGATCCCGGGCAGCGACGCGCACTGGCAGCCCCACGCCTCCGGCAGCTTCGGACACATCGTCTCGGCGATGATCCGGTGGCCGTCGATGTTCGGGTGGATGTGGTCGAAGGCCCGCAGCTCCTTGCGCAGGTACCAGCGGGGCAGCTCGCGCGCCTGCTGCACCAGCGCCTCGAGCCGGCCGTCGCGCTCGGCCTCCGGCACGTCGGCCAGCCGCGCGCGCACCTCGCGGTCCAGGGCGAGCTGCCGCCGCGTCAGCTCCTCGTCCCGCAGCGCCGCGTCCCGATCGCGCAGCGGCGAGTCGTAGATGTCCACCGCGATGTCCGGAAGCTCGCCCTCTTCGTACTCGGTGCGCCCCGCGGCCTCCGGTCCGAAGGCCGTCTCGGGCGGCACCCGCCCCATCAGGTAGTCGACCGCCAGGCGCGTCACGTCCTGGTAGTGCAGTCCGCGCGGACCGCGCCAGCGCCGGTCGCTCTCGTCGCCCCAGGGTCCCACGCTCAGCGCGATGGTGTGGATCCCCTCGCGCCGGGCCGCCTTCAGGATGTCGGCGACCCGGCGGTTGGTCTGTTCCGGCGTGCCGATGCTGTTGAGCCCGCCGTTGAAGAGCAGCCACATCGCCTCGTAGCTCTTCGGGTCGATGCGCCGATTGTCCAGCACCTGCCGCGCGAATCGCCGCTTGAGCTGCAGCGCCCCGAGCCGGGCCTTGCCGCGGTTGACCACCTCGACCCGCGGGCACACGGCCTCCACGAACTGCCCGAAGCTGCCCTTGGGCCACGCCGAGACCGACCCGCCGATGACCACGACCTTGATCGGGCGATCATCGGCCCGAAAGCGCCAGGTGCCGACCGGCTCCTCGACCTCGACCTCGGCGCCCGGCTCCTGCGCGCGGGCGCCCCCGGCCATCACCATCGCCACCAACGCGCCGAACACCGCCCGAGCCAGCGGTCCCGCGCCCCGGCCCGGTAATCTGGCCGCGACCGGCGTCAATCCTTCACCCTCGCGTAGATGTCCATGACCTTGCCCAGCAGGTCGACGGCGTCCGCCTTCGGCCGCTGGAAGGCGTTGCGCCCCATGATCGAGCCGAAGCCGCCGCCCGCGGCGATCTCCTGGATCTCCGCCAGCACCGCCTCGGTGCCCTTGGCCTCGCCCCCGCTGAAGATGACCACGCGGCGGCCATCGAAGCAGGACTGCACCACGTCGCGGATGCGGTCGGAGAGCTTCTCGATGGGGCGGCCGGCCTGCTCGTAGGCCTTGCGCGCCGCCGGCAGGTGCAGATGGGCGGTCGGCGGCTTCACCTTGATGATGTGGGCGCCGAGCTGACACGCCATGTGCGCGCCGTAGGAGATGACGTCGATGGCCGTCTCGGCCTCCTTCGGGAGCTGCTCGCCGCGCGCATACGACCACACGACCACCACCAAGCCCTTGGCCTTGGCCTCGCGGGTCAGCTCGCGCACCTCCTCGAACATGTCCTGGGCCTTGCCGGAGCCCGGGTAGATCGTGAAGCCGATGCCCGCGCAGCCCAGGCGCAGCGCGTCCTCGACGGTGCCGGTGACCGCCTGGTCCGGGTTCGGGTCGTTGTACAGGGAGTTGGAGCTGTTCGCCTTCAGGATGAGCGGGACCTGACCGGCGTAGTCGGCCGCGCCCGCCTCGAGGAAGCCGAGGGGCGCCGCGTAGGCGTTGCAGCCGGCATCGATGGCCAGCTCGAAGTGGTAGCGCGGGTCGTAGGAGGGCGGGTTCGGCGCGAAGCTGCGGGCGGGGCCGTGCTCGAAGCCCTGGTCCACCGGCAGGATGACCAGCTTGCCCGTGCCGGCGAGGCGGCCGCTGTTCATCAGGCGGTACAGGTTCGCCAGGGTCCCTGGGGTCTCCGACCGGTACCAGGAGAGGATGTCACGGACGCGATCGCTGTTGTTTCGGGTCATCTGCGAGTCCTCCGACGAGCTGGGCGGCCGACGCTACCGCACGGTTTCCGGCATGCGCAAGCATCGCGTCACGCGGGCCGGGAGAGGCTGGACGGGCGGGCGGCGCCCCCGGGATCTCAGGGCAGGGGCGCGGGCTGTGGCCGCGGCGTCGCGGCGGCCTCCCGGCCCAGCCAGGCGCCGACGAAGGCCAGCCAGCGCGGGGTCTCGGCCTCCCAGATCGACCAGGTGTGGCCGCCCGGCGTGACCCGGTAGACGTGCTCGACCTCTCGGGCCGCGAGGGTACGGTGGGCGCGCGCGGCCATCTCCGCGAAGCCGAGGGGATCGTCCTTCCCTACGTGCAGATAGATGGCCGGCATCGGCGCGTCGAGCGGCAGCGAGGCCAGCAGCGCCTGGGGGCTGGCCCTGGCGAACCAGGCCGGGTCCGGCGGGTCGCCCCACACCTCCCGGTACACGGGCCGGTGGGACGGCACCTCGACGAAGAGGGCGCCGGAGAGGCTCACCGCCGCGCCGAACACCTTCGGGTGCGTCAGGGCCAGCGAGAGCGCGCCGTAGCCGCCCATGGAGACGCCGACCAGCGCCCGGTGGGCCCGGTCGGGCACCGTCCGGTACCGGGCGTCCACCCAGGCGACCAGGTCCTCGGCCACGAAGGATCCCCAGCGAGCGCCGGGCGCGCCGGCCCGGGGCGCGTGGTCGGTCCAGTAGCCGTTGTCGCCGTCGGGGGCGACCACGATCACCGGCGCGAGGGTGCCGTCGGCGATGGCGCGGCGCAGGTGCGCGCCGAGGTGACCCAGCCGGAAGAAGTCCCGGTCGCTGCCGCCCAGGCCGTGGAGGGCGTAGATGACGGGGTAGCGACGCTCGGGCGCGCGGGCGTAGCCGGGGGGCAGCCACACCTGGACGGCGCGGCGCTGGCCCAGCGCCTGGCTGCGCACGTGCTCGGACCGCAGGGTCCCGGCCGGGGTGGTCTCCGCGGAGCTCGGGAGCGCGGCCTCCGCGGCGCCGCCGAGCAGCCAGCACGCCACCAACGCCGCGGCGAGCGCCCTTCCGGCCCACGGCGCCCTCGGAGGGCGTCCCCATCTCCTCCCGTCGCGCGGCTGCCCCATGTCATCCCAGGCGCTCGCGCGCGCCGGCTCGTCGCGCGCGGCGAGCGCCCTCCGCGCTCGAGGCCCCGAGAGCGCGTCGCTGGCGCCCCGCTCGGTCCGAAACCGGGGACACCCGCTCAGAGCGGCGGCGTCGTCGCTGGCGTCACCGTCACCAGCTCATCGCCGCAGGTCACCGTCCAGTAGCTGCTGTCCCACATCGCCGCGGCGGCCGCGCACTGGTCGGCGAAGCCGGCGCCGTCCATCGTGATGCCGGGCGGTCCGGTGGGCCAGTCGAAGGGGTAGCTGCCGAAGAGCATGAACTGCGGCGTCTCCAGCAGCGCGCCGCACAGGCGACGCAGCGAGGTCTCGAGCGCCGGCACCTCGGACGCAGGCGTCGAGAGCGGCGCGCCGGCCAGCGCCTCGATGAGCGGGGCCTCCTGGGTGCCGATGAGCGGCTCCTGGATGATGCGGTCCTTCAGCGTCGCCACGGCGTCGCGGAGGCTGTACCCGCCCGCCGGGGCCGTGGCCACGGTCGCCAGCCGGCCGACGTAGTCCGTGCTGCCGCCGCCCACCGAGGTGACGTCGCAGCCGCCGCAGGAGTCGTTGCAGATGCCCACGCAGATGGCATCCCACTGGTTGTCGCAGCAGTACGAGTCGGTCTCGCAGGTGCAGACCTCGCACGAGCAGCCGCCGCACCCGGCCGAGCCGCTCGGCGTGCAGCCGGGGCCCTCGAGACCACCGCCGCCGCCTGGCGTCGGCGCGCTGCACAGGCCGTAGCGATCCTCCCAGGCCAGCAGCCCCTGGAGGTCGGCGCCGCGGAAGCCCGGCTCGGCGTCGCGTACGAAGGCGCCGATGGCCGTCTGGAAGGTCTCGTCGTCGCCGCCGGGGAAGGCGTCCGGCTCCGGCCACTCCAGCGTCGCCGCGACCGACCGCAGCAGCGTACGGGCGCCGTGCCGCGCGAGGATGTCGCCCACGCTGTTGCCCTGGAGATCGCCCTCCTCGGCCGGGCTCCAGGGGTTGAAGGCGGGGCGCATGTAGTAGCCGCCGCTCGCCCCGCACCCGGCCTCGGGCGGGAGCTGGTTGAAGCGGGGATCCAGCACCGCGCCCTTGACCAGCGACTTGAACGAGAAGCCCGCCTCGACGAAGCGGTCCGTCAGGGTCCACAGGGTGTCGCGCTGGTCGCGGTTGCGCGGGAAGTAGTTGGCGATGGTCAAGGGGTAGCCCATCAGCTCGGCCCAGACCTGGTTGGCCAGGTTCACGCTGACCAGGTAGGCGAAGGCCTCCTCTCCGGGGACGTCGAGGGTCTCCGGGTCGCGGTCGAGGCCATCGACCCGCAGGTCGGCGAAGCCCTTGGCCAGGGCGGCCTCCAGCTCCCAGACGCTGCCGGTCTTGCCGCGATCCTCGATGTACCAGGCGTTCACCCCGAGCGGGTCGTCGCCGATGCTCTCCGGCTTCACGAAGCGCCCGCAGGTGCTGGTCCAACCCCACGGCTTGCGGCCCGACAGGCCGCTCGTGTAGACGCCCAGGCTGCGCAGCATCGCCCGGGTCTGCACCTCGGGGGCGCCCGAGGGCTCGTCGAAGAGCGCCGTCTCGAAGTGGCCGGGGATCTCCCAGGTGCGATCCAGCGCCGGGTCGTCGTCGCCGGTCACGCTGTAGGTGCTGTTGTGGCAGGTCATGCAGGTCTTCTGGCGGTAGACGTAGGTCGCCTCGAACACCTCGCCGAAGTCGTTGCGGCGGCTGGCCTCCATCTCGAGCGAGCCCACGTTGGCGCCGGTGAGCGGCTTGTGGAGCATGGCGAAGAGCTGCCCTCGGTAGACGGGCGAGATGTCGTCGAGGCGCAGCGAGGAGTGCAGCAGGTCGGTCATGTTGAAGATGCCCGGCGCGCCGCTGGTGACGGTGGGCGGCGTATTGCGAACGTAGGCGGCCAGCTCGCCCCCATCGGGCGTCAGCGCGGGCGGGCCCCAGCACTCGTCGTGTCGCTTGTCGCCGACGCGGTTGATGTGCAGGGCGTCCATCATGAAGTCCGACCAGCGCTGGACGTACGCGTCATCACGCATCATCGCGTCCAGCACGGCCTCGCGGCCGGCCTGCTCGACCATCTGCGACCAGACCTCGATTTCGTAGAACCCGAGCGGCTTTCGCCCCCACACCGCCTGGATGGCGCGGGCCACGAACGCGGCGTCGCCGGCGTCGCACGCAGCCACCGAGGGCGGCTGCGGCTGCGGGCACGGCACCAGCGGATCCTCACACACCACCACAGGGAGGTCGGGGCCGATGTCGGGAGTGGCGTCGGCGTCGGGGATGACGTCGGGCTTGGTGTCGGGCTTGGCGTCCGCGTCGGGCTTGGTATCCGGGGTCGCGTCCGCGTCGGGCTTGGTGTCCGGGGTCGTGTCGGCGTCGGGCTTGGTGTCCGGAGCCGCGTCCGCGTCGGGCTTGGTGTCCGGAGCCGTGTCGGCGTCCGGGGCGGCGTCCGCGTCCGGGACGGCGTCGGGCCCGGTGTCGGTGTCGGTCTCGGCCCCGGTGTCGGTCTCGGCCCCGGTATCGGTCTCGGCCCCGGTATCGGTCTCGGCCCCGGTGTCGGTCTCGGCCCCGGCATCGGTCTCGGCCCCGGTATCGGTCTCGGCCCCGGAGTCGGTCTCGGCCCCGGCATCGGTCTCGGCCCCGGTATCGGTCTCGGCCCCGGCATCGGTCTCGGCCCCGGCATCGGTCTCGGCCCCGGCATCGGTCTCGCCCCCGCCGCCGTCCGTCTCACCCGCCGCGTCGGCCACCGGCTCCACTCCGGCGTCGGGCACCGGCTCGACCACGCTGCCGCCGTTGTCGCCGCAGGCCGCGCTGGTGCCGTAGCACACCAGCGCCCCGGTGGCCGCGCCGTCGATGACCGAGCTGCCGCCGGCCAGCCAGATGTCGCCCGCGGGACCGATCCACGCTCCGTGCCAGTCCCTGTCCGCGGGGGTGGGGCCCAGCTCGCGGTAGACCCCGTCGCGTCGCTCGAAGACCGCGTCGAAGATCCCCGCCACCACGGCGCTGCCGTCCGGCGCCACGTGGGTGCCCTGGATGAGGCTCGGCGCCTGATCGACCACCCCCAGCGCCACCAGATCCACCGGCGCCCAGCCCGTGGCGTCGTGCTCGAAGATGACGCCGTCGGAGGCCCCGCCGACCGCGATGAGGTCCGTCCCCTGGCCGTGCACCGTGACCAGGCGGGGGGCGCCGGGCAGCGTCTCCAGCGCCCAGGTGCTGCCGCCCCCGTGGACCACGGTGCCCTGCTCACCGACGATCCAGATGTCGTCCACGCTCTCGCCCCACACCTTGAAGAAGGCCGCCGTGGGCGACAGCGCCGCCGGCAGACCCGGCACGGGCGCGACCGCGTCTCCCTGGACACGGAACGCGACGCCGGGGCCGTTGGTGGCGCTGGTGTCGCCGCCCACCACGTAGAGGTCGTCCACGCTGGGGCCCCACACGCCGTAGAGCGGGACGTCCTGGCCCACGTCGAGCAGCTCCAGGCCGTCCTCGGTGGGACGCTTGCGCAGGACGCGGCCATGCTCGCCGACCATCACCACCCCGCCGTCGTCCAGACAGGCCACCCACCAGAGGTGCCCGCTGGTGCCGGTGTTCAGGCGGGTCCACGTGCCGCCCTCCCGGTGCAGCACCAGCGGTCCGGCTCCGGCGTCGGCGCCCACGGCCCAGCGCTCGGCGCCCTGGCCGCACACCGAGAGCAGGCTGCCATCGAGGCCCTGCTGGGCGACGTGCCAGGCGGGCTCGGCGTCGGCGCCCGCCTCGGCGTCCGCGGCCGCGTCGGAGCCTGGACCCGGCGCGGGGGGGAGCTCCGCCACCGTGCATCCGGCGACGGCCCAGGAGATGGCGAGACAGACGACGCGAGACCGGCGGGACGGCATGAGGCGTGATTCCTTCCGAGCGAGCTGGGGGCCCATGGTAGTGTCCGCGACCCTCCGGCGAAAGCGGAGCGGATCGGGGGGCCGCCGAACGGGCCTGTGTGCCCGGCGCCGCGGGGCGAGAGCGCGAGTCTGGTGATGGAAGACGCACGGCAAGCCAACCGTCGGGACCTGCGCGAGACCGTCCACCTGGCGGTGCCGCTCGCCGTCGCCCAGATGGCGACCCTGACCATGGGGCTGGTCGACACGGCCTGCGTGGGCCACTACTCCGCGCTGGAGCTGGCGGCGACGGCGACCGGCAACGCGCTGGCGCTGCTGCCGATGGCGCTGGGCATGGGCTTCGGGCTCGCGCTGGAGCCGCTCATCTCGCAGGCCCTCGGCGCGGGCGAGGACGCGGCGGCCCGCGCCTGGTGGCGGGCCGGGCTGCGCCTCGCCATCCAGGCCGGCGTGCCCCTGGGCCTGCTGACCCTCGCCATGGCGCAGGCCATGCCCGCGCTGGGCATCGAAGCGCTCCTCTCGCAGCGGGCGACGGCCTACCTCGTCGCCAGGCTGCCTTCGATGGCGCTGCTCTTCCACTACTACGCCACCCGCTCCTACCTCCAGGCTCACGGCCGGACGCGCCCCCTGCTCGTCGCGGCCCTGGTGGCGAACGTCTTCAACCTGGCGGCGAACCTGCTCCTGGTATACGGCGACGGCGGGCTGGTCCAGGTGGGACTGCCCGCCATCGGGCTGCCTCCGCTGGGAGCGGTCGGCGCCGGAGTGGCGACCAGCCTGGCCTCGGGGGTCATGGCGGCGGTGGCGTGGCGGGCGGGGCTGGCGCTCGAGGACGGCGACGCGGCGCAGCTCCCGCCAGACGCCCGCCGGACGATGCTGCGCCTGGCTTTGCCCCTCGGGCTCACGCTGCTGGCGGAGATGGGGGTCTTCGGCGCCACCGGCCTGCTGGCGGCCACCCTGGGCGAGCGCGTCGCCGGGGCACACCAGATCGCGCTGCACCTCTCCAGCATCTCCTTCATGGGCGCGGTCGGGGTCGCCGGCGCCACCGGCACGCGCGTCGGGCGCGCCATCGGAGCCGGCGCGTCGACCGCCGCACGCCGCGCGGGCGCCAGCGGAGCCATCGTGGCGCTCGGCTTCATGGGCACAGCGATGCTGCTCTTCCTGCTCTTCCCGACCCAGCTCGCCAGCTTCTTCTCGGCCGACCCGCCGGTCATCGCCCTGGCTGCCCGGCTCATCACCATCGCCGGCCTCTTCCAGCTCTTCGACGGGCTGCAGGCGGTGATGGCGGGGGCCCTGCGCGGCGCGGGCGACGTCCACGCGCCGCTGGTGGCGAACGTCCTGGCCCACTGGTGCTTCGGTTTCCCGATGGCGGCGGTGCTGGCCGTGCCGCTGGGGGTCGGGGCCGAGGGGCTGTGGTACGGCCTGACCCTGGGGCTGGCCGTGGCCGCCGGAGGGCTGTCCTTGCGCTTCGTGCGCCTCACCCGGGCGCCGGTGCTGCGGGTCGCACCGCCGGCCGCAGGGCCAGGAGCACCGCGCCCAGGGTGAGCGCGCAGCCGGCGGCCACCTGGAGCCCCACGGCCTCACCCAGCCACAGCCACGCCCACAGCGTCGAGAGCGCCGGCTCGCCGACCGTGGCCAGGCCTACGCGCGTCGGCGTAGCGTGGCGCAGCGCCCAGGTCAGCGCCGTGTGGCCGACGAGCTGGGGCAGCAGGGCCGCCGCGACGATGAAGGCGGCCGCCCGCGGCGAAGCGGGGACCAGCGAGACGCCCGAGCCCAGCGCCGTGATCGAGAGCAGCAGGCCGCCGGTGGCCGTGGCGATGGCGGTGAAGGCCCAGAGGGGCAGCGCCGCGCCCAGCGAACGCGCGACCAGCAGGTAGCCGGCCATCGCCCCCGCCCCGAGCAACGCCAGGGCGTCGCCAGTGACCGCGTCGGGGCTCTCCGCGCTGTGGCCGGAGGCGATGACGACCACGCCGGCCGTGGCCAGGGCCAGGGCCAGCCACAGCGCGCGCGGGGCGCGGTCCCGGCCGGTGATCAGCGCCACCAGCCCCAGGAGCAGCGGCGTCGCGGTCACCAGCGTCGTGGCGGCGGCCACGCTGGTGAGGTGCAGGGAGCTCACCCAGGCGCCGAAGTGCACCGCGTAGAACGCGCCGGCGGCGAGTCCGGCGCGCAGCACCTGCCGGGTCACCGTGCCGCGCGCGATCGCCCGGCCGAGCGCGGGCAGCAGCAGCAGGCTGGCCAGCACGAGGCGCAGCCCGGCGGCGACCAGCGGGTGGGTGGGCGCGGTCTCGCGAAAGAAGATCGCGGCCAGCGAGATCGCGCCGACCCCGGTGAGCAGGGCCAGGGCGACCCGGCGGCGCGTGGTGGCGTCGTGGGAGGGGCTGGTCACCGCACAAGAGGAGCGCTCCCGGGGGCGATGAGCAAGCGCCGGCGCCGGCATTGCCTCCGCGCCAGCCGGTGGGCAAGCTGGGGCGCGTCCCTCGCCTCCCGTGCACCCATGGAGCCTCCGATGTCCGACCCCACCGCCAAGGCCGTCGTGACCTGCGCGCTGACCGGCGTGCTCACCGACCCGGAGCGCCACCACGTCCCGGTCACCCCCGAGCAGATGGCCGCCGAGGCGCGCCGGGCCGCCGACGCCGGCGCCACGGTGGTGCACGTCCACTTCCGCCGGCAGGAGGAGGGCAGGGGGCACCTGCCGAGCTGGGAGCCCGAGGTGGCCGGCGCGATCTGCGACGCGATCCGCGCCGAGGTCCCCGAGCTGCTGATCAACATGTCCACCGGGGTGGTCGGCGACGACATCCGCGGGCCGGTGGCGTGCCTCGAGCGGGTGCGTCCGGAGATGGCGGCGCTCAACGCCGGGTCGCTCAACTACCTGAAGACGCGGGCCGACGGCTCGTGGGCGTGGCCGCCCATGCTCTTCGACAACCCGGTCGCCAAGGTGAAGGGCTTCGTCGAGGCGATGGACCGCCTCGACGTGGTCCCGGAGTGCGAGTGCTTCGACACGGGCATCCTGAGGAGCGTCGGGCTCTTCCTCCACAACGGCCTGCTGCGTCCCCCGGTGCACGTCTCGCTGGTGATGGGGGTGGCGTCGGGCATGCCGGCGCGCGCGGACTGGCTGCCGCTGCTGCTGGACGAGCTGCCCGCGGGCGCCCACTGGCAGGCCATCGCCATCGGGCGCGAGGAGGTCTGGGACGTGCATCGGCGCGCCGCCGAGCTGGGCGGGCACCTGCGCACTGGCCTCGAGGACACCTTCTACCTTCCCGACGGCGAGCGGGCGACGTCGAACGGACAGCTCATCGAGGCGCTGGTGAAGCTGGCGCGCGAGAGCGGACGGGACATCGCCGGCCCCGAGGACGCCCGGGCGGTGCTGCGCGCCTGACCCGCCGTCGCCGCGTGCCGGGGCGCGCCCCGGCCCCGTCCGGCCCATTGAATACCCCTCCGCCCGTCCCGTCGGGAGGTTGCTCGCGCGCCGCCCACGGCGCTATCGTGAGCGCCCCTCCAGCACCGAGGTACGATCCATGGCTCTCCTCACTCGCTCGACCCGCCTGCTCGCCCTGGGCGTCCTCCTCGCCGGCCTGGCCCTGTCCACGTCCGCGATGGCCGCCGAGCCGAGCCGCGACGCCGACGACGCCGCCATCCGCGCCGTGCTGGCGACCGCCTTCCGCGCCGCGCTGGCCGACAAGCTCGACGACTACATGGCCACCATCCACCCGGACGCCCGCGACTCCTCCACCCAGCGCACCTCCATCGAACGGTACTCCTGGGCGCGCTTCGTCAAGCAGGCGAAGTGGTACCTCGACAGCGGAAAGCCGGAGAGCTTCGAGGTGGTCAAGAAGGACGGCACCGGCGAGCAGCCGCGCTGGTTCATCAAGGACCGCGAGCACCAGGACCGCATGCCGGTACCGGTGCGCTTCATGAAGCACGAGGACCACTGGTTCATCTACACCAACTCCCTGTAGTGCGGCGGGCAACCTCGGTGCTGGCGCTCGGGGCGCTGCTCGCCCTGGGCGGCCCCGGGTGCGGCGGCGGTGACGGCGACCCGGCCGACTCGGGTTCCGACGTCATCGCGGACGCGGCGGCCGACGGAGGCACCGATGTCCGGTCCGATCCGGGCGACCTCACCGGTCGCTCGGTCTACTCGCTGACCGTCACCATGGCCAACGGGGACGAGCACCCCTTCCTCGACCGCGAGCTGACCGGCTCGGACACCTGGTACTCCTACGGCTCCGCCGGGATCGGGACGGCCGTCGCGTTCTCGGTCAGCGATGGCTTCACATCGCCGGTGACGGCGGGCATCGTCCTGGACTTCGGAAAGATCGTCGGCTCGCCGCAGTTCCCCGTCGACACGCCCGGCCCAGGCACCTACCCCTTCGACGCGACCCCGCCCGCCGTCGAGGTCAACATCGCGCTTCGCGACTACAAGTCACGCATCGCCGGCTCCGAAGGCGCCTTCGAGCTGACCGAGTGGGGCACCGAGAGCGGCCAGGTCATCGCCGGCAGCGTGCACGGCACCGTGGCAGCAGACTCCAAGGGCCAACCGCCCATCACCGTCGACGGGTGGTTTCATTTCACGATTCCGACGCCGGGGAGCAGCCGCTAGGGACGCGGCGGGGGGCGGGGCCGGGGCCGGGACCGGGGCCGGGGCCGGGGCCGAGACCGAGGCCGAGACCGGGGCCGAGACCGAGACCGGGGCCGAGACCGAGGCCGAGGCCGGGGCCGAGACCGGCGCCGAGACCGAGACCGGCGCCGAGGCCGAGGCCGGCACCGAGACCGAGACCGAGACCGGCACCGAGACCGAGGCCGAGACCGGCGCCGAGACCGAGACCGGCGCCGAGACCGAGACCGGCGCCGAGACCGAGACCGAGGCCGAGACCGAGACCGGCACCGAGACCGGCGTCGGCGCCGAGACCGCCCCCGCTAGCCGGCGAAGGCGGCCAGGTTGTCGCGGGCGGCGCCGCTGGTGATCGCCTGGTGGGCCAGGCCGATGCCTCGCATGATGGTGCTGGCGCGGCCGGTCTGGAAGAGCACGGTGCCGCTGAGCAGGCGGACGGTCTGGCCGGCAGCGGTGCGGCGTTTGCGGTGGAGGGCCTCGTCCCAGAGGTCGGAGACCACCGACGCTTCCATGGGCGGCCAGTCGGGGCGCTCGGAGATGAGAAGGCCGTAGCTCTTGGGTTGCAGGGCGAGGGGTTCGGCCGCGCTGCCGCGGCGCCACAGGGTGCAGGCGGTGTCCCGGTGCACCCAGGGGTCGACGTGGCCCTCGCCGGCCTCGAGCACCAGGGCGCTGTGCAGGCCGAGCTCGTCGGCCACCTGGACCATCAGCGCCTCGTAGCCCGCGTGGACGTGGCCGGCGACCAGGTGGGTGCGCTCGCGCCCGCGCAGCGGCGTGACGAGCTTCTCCAGCGTTGCCAGGCAGACCCGCTTGGCGATCTCGCGGCGGAGGCCGCCCAGCGCATGCAGCGCCGGGCAGAAGTCCTCGAGGTCCACGTAGGCGAGCCCGCGCGCGGAGAGCCTCGCGGCGGCGGCGTGGACGGACTCGCGCCCGCGCCCCACGCCGAGCGCCAGCCCGCGATGCTCGAGGACCTGCCGCGCGGTCAGCCCCTCCTTGGGCGCCGTGGTCCACGCGCCGTGCACGACCGCCGGCTGCCCGCAGGCGGCCAGGATCGCCGCCACCACGGGGGCGAAGTGCGGCCCTCGCGCGTACCCGTCGTAGGGATCGGCCAGGCTGACGAGGTCGGGGGTCTCGGCCACCACCACCTCGGAGGCGGCCAGGAGCGCGTCCATGACGCCCAGGTTCTCGTCCGCGGTCTCGCGCTTGAGCCGCATGGCGATGAGGAAGACCGCGATCTGGATGTCGCTGGCCTCCCGCTCCAGGCACAGCCGCGTCGCCTCGCGGGCCTCGGCGCGGTCGAGATCGCGGCTCCCCCGCGGCCCCACCGCGACCCGCGCCAGCACCTGCCGCATCGCCTCCCACCCCGGGCTGGGGGCCTGTGCCGGCTCGGAAGCCCCGGTCGCTGCGCCGTCTGCCATGCGCCCGAAGCTACACGACCGAGCCGCCGCCGCGCTACAGCGCAGAGGCCCTGCGTGATGGACGCTCGGTGGGCCCCGTGATAATGGCCGCGCCACGAGCGCGCCCGGATCGCGGCGGGCTCGGTCCCCTCGCCAGGAGCGGCCGCCCATGCATCCCATCGAGCGCTTCGTCGCCGCCTGCCGCTGCCAGCCCGTCGACCGCCCGCCCGTGTGGCTGATGCGGCAGGCCGGGCGCTACATGCCGTCCTACCAGGCGGTCCGACGTCGCTACTCGTTCATGGACCTCTGCCGCACCCCCGAGGCCGCGTGCGAGGTCACCATGCAGCCCATCGACGAGCTGGGAGTCGACGCGGCCATCCTCTTCAGCGACATCCTGGTTCCCCTCGAGCCCATGGGCGTGCGCGTGGGGTTCGAGCACGGCCCCGTGGTCGAGCCCGCGGTGCGCTCGGTCGCCGCCATCGACGCCCTGCGCTCCGAAGGCGTCGCCGACGAGGTCCCCTACGTCTACGAGGCGGTGCGCCTCATCCGCCGGGAGCTGGGCGGCCGCCTGCCGCTGCTGGGCTTCGCCGGCTCGCCCTGGACCCTGGCCAGCTACCTGGTCGAGGGGGGCTCGAGCCGGAACCTCCATGAACTCAAGCACCTCCTCTACGCCGAGCCGGCCGCCCTGGAGCGGCTGCTCGACAAGCTCACCGACGTGGTCATCGCCTACCTGGGACGGCAGATCGACGCCGGGGTCGACGCCGTCCAGGTCTTCGACTCCTGGGGCGGCGTGCTCGACGAGGTCACCTGGCGGGCCACCTCGGGCCGCACCCTGGCGCGCATCGTCGAGGCCCTGGCGCCCACGGGCGTCCCGGTGCTGCTCTACGTGCACGGCGGGCCCCACCTTCTGGGCGCGCTCTCGGAGATGGGCGCCACCGGCCTCAGCGTCGACTGGCGCGTTCCGCTCTCCGAGGTGCGGCGCATCGTCGGGCCGGGCACCGCGCTCCAGGGCAACGTGGACCCGGGCATCCTGCGGGCCCCCGTGCCTGTCATCCGCGAGGCCGTGGCCCAGTGCCTGGCCTCCCACGGTCCGGGCCCGGGCCACATCATGAACCTGGGTCACGGCATCACCCCCGACGCCACCGTCGCCGCCGCGCGGGCCTTCGTCGAGGCGGCTCAGGAGTTCGGCCCGGCCTACGGCGGGGAGCCCGCGTGAGCTCGGGCGGCTCGGAGTGGCGGCGGCCTTCGGCCACCGATCCGCCGGTGGTCGTCATCGGCGCCGGCGTCTCCGGCCTGGCGGCCGCCTGGAGGCTCCACCGCGCGGGCATCCCGGTCACCGTGCTGGAGCGGCGTCGCCGCGTCGGCGGCGTGATGAACACCGTCGACGTGGGCGGGCACGTCTTCGAGCGCGGCCCCAACACCGTCATCTCGCCCGAAGGCCACCTGCTGGCCCTCATCGACGAGCTGGAGCTGAGCGATCGCGTGATCTTCGGCCGCGAGGCGGCGCACCGGCGCCTGATCTGGCGTCACGGCCGCATGCACGACCTGCCCGGCGGGCCCGGCGGCCTGCTCGGCACCAGCCTGCTCTCCTGGCGGGGGCGCGCCCGCCTGCTCAGCGAGCCCTTCCGCTCGCCCCTCGCCGAGCCGCGTGACGAGACGGTCGCCGAGTTCTTCGGCCGCCGCATCGGCCCCGAGGCGGTCGCCTCCTTCATCGATCCGATGGTGTCCGGGATCTACGCCGGCGACGTCGATCGGCTGGGGGCCGACGCCTTCCCGAAGCTGATGGCGCTGGAGCGCGAGCACGGCAGCCTCGTCCGGGGTCTCATGCAGAGCCGCAAGGGAGGCGCGCCGCGGCCCGACCGGCGCCTCATCGGGTTCCGAGACGGCCTGAGCGAGCTGCCGGCGCGCCTGCGCGAGCGGCTGGGCACGCGGGTGCGGTTGGACCACGACGTGCGTGAGGTGCGCCCGGGCACCGACGCGCCGTGGGAGATCTTCGCGATGGACGATGATCGCCAGGCCCGCTACCCGGCGTCGGGGGTGGTGCTGGCGGTCCCGGCCTGGGAGGCGGCCCGCCTGCTGGCGCCGGTCGACGCTCCCCTCGCGGGGCGCCTGGGCGCCATCCCGCACGCCGGCATCATCTCGGTGGGTCTGGGCTACCCACGCGCGCAGGTCGAGCGGCCCATCGAGGCCTTCGGGCTGCTCTGCGCCAGCGACAGCCCGCTTCCGCAGACCGGCCCGGTGCTGGGGGTGCTCTTCGGAAGCTCGATCTTCGAGGGTCGCGCCCCCGACCAGGATCTCACCTTCACAGTGATGCTCGGTGGAGCGCGCGACCCGGAGGCGCTGAGCCTGGATGACGCCGCCCTGGTCGACCGCGCCCGCGCTGCCCTCGGGGTCGTCGTCGGCGCCCGCGGAGCGCCGACCGCGGTGCAGGTCTCGCGCTGGCCAGACGCCATCCCGCAGATCCCGCCCGGGCATCTGCGCACGGTCGCCGCCCTGCGCGAAGGCATCGCCGCCTGGCCGGGGCTGGCCCTGGCCGGCAACTACCTGGACGGGGTGGGCGTGGACTCGGCCATCGGCGCCGGGTTCGGCGCCGCGGCGCTGCTGGCGGGCCCCGACGTCGAGGTCAGCGCGTAGCGGCTGAGCTCGCGCAGGGTCTTCATGCCGGCCAGGTTCGCGGCCTCGTCCGGCGGCGCCAGCCGCAGGTGGTGGTGGCCGTCGTGACCCGAGGCCAGCCGGATGGTCTCGTTCCACAGCCGCGTGCGCTTCTGGGCGCGGCTGAGCTTCCTGCTCATCAGCCGCTTGACCCGCGGGTCCACCAGGATGCGGTCGATGGGCACGCCCACCTCCTGCGCGGCGGCCTCCAGGTGCCCCAGCCACGCCCAGGTCTGCTCGACGTCGATGGCATCGAAGTCCACGGCGAAGTGGCGCAGGTTGCCCACGGTGACCCAGGAGATGTCGGCGTCCTCACCGGCGAGGTGGGTGACGTGTCCGGCCTCGCGCACCATCAGGCTGCGCTGCCAGCGCGCCTCGTCGGCGCCCGCGGTAGGCAGGGCGCGGGTCCAGAGGATCTCGTCGGCGTAGCTGCGCGGCTTGCCCGGGCGCCAGGCGCTGAAGCGCATCTCGACGATGGCGGCGGGATCCACGCCGCGCCGCAGCTTGCGGGTCGACAGGGTCACGACCTGCCGCTTGGAGCTGGTCTCGATGAAGTGCTGACGCCACAGCTCGAGGGTGCCGCCCTCGGGGGTGTAGCTGCGCACCTTCCGGGCGCTCACCTCCAGGCCCCGGCTGATGAGCCGTGACGCGATGCGCACGCTGGCCTCGCGGTCGTCGGCGTCCGGCTCGGTGGGGGACCAGTAGCGGCGGGTCTCGACGCGCAGGCGCAGGTGCTCGACGTCGCCTGTCCAGCCGGTGATGCGGTGCTCCTCGAGCACGGGCGAGGCGGGCTCGGGGAAGCGCTCCACCTCACCCGGGTAGTCGGCCGCCGTGTGGTCCTCGAGCACCACCGCCACGCCACCTCGGAGCCGCGCCCGCGCCAGCAGCCGCCGCGCGTCGCGCCCCTCCACCCAGCTCACGATGTTGCCGTACTCGAGCGGGCCGCACCCCGGCTGGGCCAGATCGCCGAGCGAGATGCGCGCGTCGGGCTGCTCGCGCAGCAGCGCCTCGTAGGCCCGGATCAGCACGGCCGCCAGGGCCGGCGTCGCATAGGTGCGCCCGCGGCTGCGATCCCGCCAGCCGAAAGGCGGCAACCCAGCGCCCTCGTACGAGCGCAGGTCCACGAGATCGGTGCAGGTCCACTGCTCCAGCCCCTGGGCGTCCAGCGCGCGATCCTGTGCGCGCAGGTCGCCCATCTTCTTCACCGCCAGCCACGCCTCGGCGACCTCGTTGGCGGACTTCTCACGCAGGCGCGGCACCACCTGCAGGATCCCGCTGATGCCCTGCTCCACGGGCGGCACCGCGGCGGCCGCGGCGTCGGCCAGGGCGCGGCCGACGAGGCGTCCGGTGGGGATGGGCGGCGGCGGGGTGGGCGCCGGCGGCTGGGTCGCGACGACGGGGGCCTCGGGAGGCGGCCCCTCCTTGGTCGCTGCCGAGGGCCCCAGGCCGCAGCCGCCCGCGCCGAGCAGCGCGACGAGGGAGGCGAGGGCGGTGCGGGGGGAGTGCATCGGGCCCACTATAGGCGTCGACGATCCGATCGATCCAACAACGAGGCGTCAGGGCGGGCCACGCCGGAGGGCGGGCCGACTACTCGGAGATCTGCCAGGTGGCCGTCCAGTCGCCGCACCCGTAGTCGAGCGGCGCGTAGTTGGGCCGCACCTGGACGTCGAGGTAGCCGGAGTCGTCGTTGAAGAGGTCGCAGGTGGCCCTCATGTCGACCGTCAGCACCACCGGCGCGCCATCCTTCGAGGTCACGCAGCTCGCTGCGCCGCCGGAGGTCTGACCGCAGAAGGTGTCGGCCGAGGACCAGCAGGCGCACACGTCGTACCAGAGCTCGGCGCCCGGCGAGGTGAAGGTGATCCTCGCGACGATCGGCGCGTCGTCGCTGAAGGCGCAGAAGTCGAAGCTGTCCTCGGTGGCGAAGAGCGTCCACCAGTCGCTGTCCCCCTGCGGGTTGAGCCTGCCCTTCACGACGCCCGACTTGTTGCCCGGGTAGGAGCCGAGCTGGGGGATGGTCGTCGACCACAGGTTCGGGAAGTCCAGCCCGCCGTTCGACGTGTCGCCGTAGAAGCCCTCGTCGGTCTGACCATTGCAGTTGTTGTCGACGCCGTCGCACACCTCGGTCGGCGCGCTGGGGCAGGTGGCCGCGCAGGAGGGCTGGTTCGAGCAGCTCGCGTAGTCGTAGCAGGTCTTGGGCTGCGGCGCGGTGCAGCCCGTCCAGCCGGGGAAGGCGCAGGCCTCGGTGCCCGAGCCGCAGCTCGTCGAGCAGCCGCGCGTGACGCCCTCGTCGGTCTGGCCGTCGCAGTCGTCGTCGATGCCGTTGCAGGTCTCGGCGTTGTTGCCGGTCGCGTCGTCGCAGGTCAGCCCGGACTGGGCGGCGTTGCAGACGAGGGTCCCTTCCTTGCACAGGTCCGCGTCGCCGCCGTCGCAGGCGTCGCCCTTGGTGGGGAAGCTCTCGTCGGTCTTGCCGTCGCAGTCGTCGTCCTGGCTGTTGCACAGCTCGGCCACCGAGCCGGCGTCGTCGTTGCAGGTCAGGCCCAGGGTGGGGTGACAGACGAAGGTGCCGTCCTTGCACAGGTCGGCGTCGGTTCCGTCGCAGGGAGCGCCCACGGACGGGAAGCCCTCGTCGGTGGTGCCGTCGCAGTCGTCGTCCACCGTGTTGCAGGCCTCGACCTTGGCGGTGGCGTCGTCGTTGCAGACCAGCCCCTGACCGTCGCACACCCAGGAGCCATCGGCGCAGGAGTCGGCGTCCTGCCCGTCGCAGGCCTGCCCCTTGGCGGGGAAGGCCTCGTCGGTGGCGCCGTCGCAGTCGTCGTCCTGGTTGTTGCAGAGCTCGCCCTTGCTGGTCGCGTCGTCGCTGCACACCAGGATGGCGCCGTTGCAGCTCCACAGCCCCTCGGCACAGAGGTCGGCGTCCGGACCGTCGCACAGCGTCCCCTTGAGCGGGAAGGTCTCGTCGGTGGCCGCGTCGCAGTCGTCGTCCAGATCGTTGCAGGCCTCCTCGATGCTGTCGGCGTCGTCGTTGCACACCAGCGCCTGCCCGTCGCACACCAGCGTCCCGTCCTTGCACTTGTCGGCGTCGGCCGGGTTGTCGCAGGGCTGCCCCTTGGTCGGGAAGTCCTCGTCGGTCTTGCCGTCGCAGTCGTCGTCGATGCCGTTGCACAGCTCGGCCTGGGTGCCCGGGTCGTCCTGGCAGGTGACGCCGGTGCCGTCGGGCTTGCACACGTACTGCCCGTCCTCGCACGCGTCCGGGTCGGCGCCGTCGCAGGCCTGGCCCTTGGTCGGGAAGTCCTCGTCGGTCTTGCCGTCGCAGTCCTGGTCGGTGCCGTCGCAGGTCTCGATCTTCGACAGCCCGTCGTCGTCGCAGAGCGTCGTCTCGCCCGCGCACACCACGAAGCCGTCGGCGCAGGAGTCGGCGTCCTGGCCGTCGCAGGGTTGCCCCACGGTCTCGAAGCCCTCGTCGGTCGTGCCGTCGCAGTCGTCGTCCTCGCTGTTGCAGAGCTCCACCTTGCCCGCCGCGTCGTCGTCGCAGCTCAGCCCGACGCCGTCACACACCAGCGTGCCGTCCTTGCAGAGGTCGTCGTCCTCGCCGTCGCACAGCGAGCCCTTCGCCGGGAAGTCCTCGTCGGCGGCCCCGTCGCAGTCGTCGTCGGCGCCGTTGCACAGCTCGACCTTGCTCTCGGCGTCGTCGTTGCACACCAGCGCGCCGGCGCCGCACACCCACGTCCCCTCGGCGCACGCGTCGGCGTCCTCGCCGTCGCAGGGCTGCCCCTTGGTCGGGAAGTCCTCGTCGGTGCTCCCGTCGCAGTCGTCGTCCAGGTCGTTGCACACGTCGGCGCTGTCGCCCGGCGAGTCGGTGCAGGTGGTCCCCACACCGTCGCAGGCCCACACCCCGCCCGCGCAGTCGTCCGAGTCGGGCCCGTCGCATGCCTGGCCCAGCTCGATGTAGTCCTCGTCGGTGCTCCCGTCGCAGTCGTCGTCCACCGCGTTGCACACCTCGGTCGTCGCCGCGGCGTCGTCGTCGCACACCAGCCCCACGCCGTCGCAGGCCCACTTGCCGTCGGGACACTCGTCGTCGTCGCCCCCGTCGCAGGCGGCCCCCAGCAGCGGGAACGCCTCGTCGGTCTTGCCGTCGCAGTCGTCGTCCTTGCCGTTGCACACCTCGACCGTGGACGCCGCGTCGTCGCTGCACGAGAGCCCGCCCGACGCGTCGCACACCAGCGTGCCGTCCGGGCAGCCGTCCTCGTCGTCCCCGTCGCAGAGCGCGCCCTTGTCGGGGAAGCCCTCGTCGGTGTTCCCGTCGCAGTCGTCGTCGATGCCGTTGCACACCTCGGCCTTGGTGCCCGGCGCGTCGTCGCACACCAGCTCGCCGTCCGGTCCGCACACCAGCTTGCCGTCGGCGCAGGTGTCCTCGTCCGCCGGCCCGTCGCAGGCCTGCCCCTTGGTCGGGAAGGTCTCGTCGGTCAGCCCGTCGCAGTCCTCGTCCTGGTCGTCGCAGGTCTCGAGCCGCGGCGCGATGTCGTCGTCGCACTCCATCCCGCCGAACGCGTCGCACACGAAGCTCCCGTCGGCGCAGAGGTCCGCGTCCTGGCCGTCGCACGGCGAGCCCAGCTTCGGGAAGGTCTCGTCGGTGGCTCCGTCGCAGTCGTCGTCCTGCCCGTTGCACAGCTCGGAGGTGGACTCGCTGTCGTCGTCGCAGCTCAGGGCGCCGCCGCTGCAATGCCACACGCCGTCGGCGCAGTCGTCGGCGTCCTGGCCGTCGCAGCTCTGCTCCGCCTCGGGGAAGGCCTCGTCGGTCTTGCCGTCGCAGTCGTCGTCCTGCCCGTTGCACAGCTCGGCCGTGGGCTCCTGCGCGCTGCAGGCCGTCAGCCCGCCCGCCCCGCACACGCGCTGTCCGGTGCAGCGCCCGAACGCGTTCTCCTGGGCGCAATCGGTCATGGCCCCGGCGTTCTTCGCCGGCTCCGAGCAGGCGCACTCGCCGACCTGCGGCTGGCAGTGGCCGGTGCCCCCGTCCTCGGTGCCCTCGCACACGGCGCCCGGCGGGCAGTCTGCGGTCTGCTCGCACGCGGTCGCGCAGAAGGAGCCGGCGCTCGGGTCGGCGCCCGGCAGGCAGCGGTGGGGCGAGCCCTCGACCAGCGCCGGCGCGCAGTCGTCGTTCACCTTGCAGGGCCAGCAGTAGAAGATGTGGTCATAGACGCAGATGAAGGCCGGGTCGCCGAAGGAGGTGGTCACCGGGCGGCAGCTGTAGCCCGACGGGCAGGCGTCGTCGCAGGGGCGCGAGCACTCGAGGCCATCGGGTCCGCTGACGCAGAAGTCGCTGAAGCACTGGCCATTCTGCTGGCAGGGGCAGCCGAAGCCTCCCGGGCAGGTCACCGCGGCGTCGGCGTCGGCGTCGGCCACCGCGTCGGCGTCGGTGACGTCGCTCGTGTCGGCGGCGTCGGAGGCGTCGACGTCGGGCGCGGAGACCTCGGTCTCGCCCTGGACGTCCGGGCTCGGCGGCGTATCGCCCTTGTCGACGACGAGGCCGCCGTCGGCGCACGAGGCCATCAACGAGAGGAGCAGCGCGCCCGCGAGGGCGGCCCGGAGGGTGGAGGCAGAGGTCATGTCGGGTCCTTGGCGCAGCGCTCGCGCGCGGGCACCACTACTATAGAAAGGAGGGAGGCGGGTGATCCAGCCGGCGGGCGCGGGGGCTGCTACCGCGTGCGAGTCGTGGCGTCAGCGTCTGGCGCGCCGGGCGTACCCATGCGGCCGGGCGTGCCCATGCGGAGGGTGAGCCCGTCGCCGCCGCCGCCACGCTTCGGGCGCAGCGGCTGCAGGCGCGCCAGCCAGCTCGCGCGGTCGCTGAAGCCCACGATGCGGCCCGCCTCCTCGGCGTGCTCGTCCAGCACCAGGACGGTGGGGAGCCCCTTCACGGCGTAGCGTTCGCGCACCGGCGCCGCGGCGGCCGAGTCGGCGTCGTAGTGCAGCGGTACGAAGTCCTCGGCGAGGCGCTCGCCGTCGTCGCCGTCGAAGATCTCCGCTTCGAGCTTCCGGCACGCGCCACACCAGGTCGCGCCGACGTAGACCAGCACGAGCTTGTCGTCCGAAGCGGCCTTCTGCGCGGCCTCGTCGATGTCCATCGACGCCCACGGCACCGACGCCGCGGCCACGCCACCGACCAGGCACAGGCAGAGCCAGAGATAGATACCCGTCCGCCGCATCGTCGTCCCCGTCGGAATGGGCGCAGTGTGCAGCGAGGCCGGCCCCGGCGCAATGGACAGTTCAGGTCGGTGTATCGGCGCGCGCGGCCAGCAGGGAGGCGACGACCAGCGAGGCGACGCCGGCGGCGACGTAGGGCGCGGCCTCCGAGCGGTCGAAGAGCCACCCGGCCGCCAGCGGGCCGATGGCGCGCGCGGCGGCGCCCATGCTCTGGCTGAGGCCGAGCACGGTGCCCTGCTGGCTGGCGTCCTCCGACAGCGAGACCAGCGCGGCCAGCGAGGGGCGCACCAGCCCCTGGCCCGCCGCGAGCAGCCCCACGAGCACCAGGGTCAGGACCAGCACCCCGCTGAAGCCCACGCCGATGGAGGCCAGCCCCATGAGCACGGCGCCCACCCGGGCCAGACGCCGGCTGCCGAGGCGCCGGGTGAGGCGCCCGACCAGTCCGCCCTGGACGATGACGATGACCACGCCCAGCCCGGCGAAGATGGCGCTCATGCCCCGCCCGGCGATGCCGAAGCGCGAGGCGGCGATGAGGGGGAAGGTGGTCTCGAGGGCGACGAAGGCCAGCATCGCCAGGAAGGTGGAGAGCAGCAGGCGCCCGAGCGAGCCGGAGACCCGAGGGCGCGCGAAGAAGGGGCGGGGGACGCGGGGCCCGTCGGTGCGGCGGGTCTCCTCGAGCACGAAGAGGGCGAGGACCAGGTTGGTGGCGGCGAGGCCGGCGGTGGCGAAGCAGGTGGTGGCGAAGCCCAGCGGCGCCAGGAGGCCGCCCAGGGCGGGGCCGAGGATGAAGCCGACGCCGATGGTCGCACCGAGCAGGCCCAGGGAGCGGGCGCGGTCCTCGGGCGCGCTGACGTCGGCGATCGCCGCCTGGGCGGTCGAGAGGCTGCCGGCGAAGAGGCCGGCCAGGGCGCGCGCGGCGAGCAGCGCGAACAGCGAGTCGGAGAGCCCGGTGGCGGCCAGCGAGAGCGCGGAGCCGAGCAGGGTGGCGAGGAGCACCGGGCGGCGTCCGAAGCGGTCGGAGAGGCGGCCCCAGAGCGGGGCGCCGAGGAGCTGGGCGACGCTGTAGGCGCTGAGGATTCCGCCGACGCCGACGCCGCTGGCGCCGTAGCGCAGCGCCACGTAGGGGAGCAGTGGCAGCAGCACGCCGAAGCCGATCATGTCGATCAGGACGACGAAGTGGACGGCCAGAAGCGAGCGGCGACGCACGGCGGACTCTCGGAAGTGGGAGGCCGGCGCGGGGGATCCCGACGGGCGCGGCGCCGTGGTAGATACCACAGGAAGAGGAGGCGACGTGGAGTTCGAGCCGGAGTTCATCGAGGTGGTGGCGCCCGGGGGGCGACCGCGCGCGACGGCGATGCTGGTGCACGGCATCCTGGGCTCGGGCGCGAACTGGCGCTCCTTCGCGCGCAAGCTGGTCGCGGCGCACCCGGAGTGGCGCGTCGTGCTGCCGGACCTGCGCAATCACGGTCGCAGCCGGGGCGCGCTGCCACCGCACACGGTCGCGGCGTGCGCGGCGGACCTCGCGCGCCTCGGGCGGCGCTTCGACGTGGCGCCCTCGGTGTGCATCGGCCACTCCTACGGCGGCAAGGTCGCCCTCGCGTGGGCGCGGGACCACGGGGGCGACCACGCGCGGGAGGTGTGGGCGCTGGACTCGCCGCCCGGGACCGGACGGGGCGCCGACGAGAGCAGCGCCGACGGCGTGGGGCGGGTGCTGGAGGCGCTGCGCCGGGTCCGGATGCCGGTGGCGAGGCGCGAGGACCTGGTGGCAGCGCTCGACGAGCTGGGCCTGTCGGCCGCGGTCGCGCAGTGGATGACCACGAACCTCGAGGCCGCCCCGGGCGGCTACCGCTGGCGCTTCGACATCGACGCCATCGAGGCGATGGTGGACGAGTACCTGCGCGCGGACCTCTGGCCGGTGGTGGAGGCCCCGCCGGTCGGGCTCCGGGTCGGGCTGGTCATCGCCGGGCGCGGCGGGCGCTACGACCGGGCCGAGCGCCTCCGCGCCGAGCGCGCCCGCGGCCCTCGGGTCGAGGTGCACGAGCTGCCCGGCTCGGGTCACTGGGTGCACGTGGACGCCCCCGGACCGCTGGCGGCGCTGCTCGGCGACGTGCTCGCGCGCTCCCTGCCTGCCGATTGACAGCGCCGACTCGGGCGGCGCAAGGTGCGCCCGACCCCACCGGTGGACCCGTGACCGAGCCGCAGCTCCTCAAGCTGAACACCGCCCTTCTGGGCTTCATCGCTGCGCTCGGATTCGGCGCCGCACTCGCCCTGGCGCGTCCGGTGATCCTGCCCTTCGCGGTGGCCCTGCTCGCCGCCTTCGCCGTCGAGCCCCTGGTGCGGGGCCTCCAGCGCTTCCGCGTCCCGCGTTGGCTCGGGGCCCTCACCGTGGTCAGCCTCATCTTCGTGTCGATGGGGACGATGGTGGCCATCGCCGTCGGCACCCTCGAGCAGTTCAGCGTCCGGCTCCCGCGCTACCTCGAGCTGCTCCAGGGCTACCTCGAGGAGCTCTCGCTGCCCGAGGAGATCGCCGCCCGCCTGCGTGTGGACGACACCTCGTTCTGGAGCCAGCTCGTCCCGGTCGACTCGATGGTCAACAGCATCGGCGCCCTGGCCCGCGCCGGGGTGGGCGGGCTCGCCGACTTCACCCTGGTGCTGCTCATCACGGTCGCGCTCATCATCGCCCGCAAGCGCGTCGACGAGCGCCTGCGCCGCGCCGCCAGCAGCGCCACCGGCCGGGGCGAGGAGGCCACCCGGGTCATCGCCGCCATCGACTCGGGCATCCAGACCTACATGGCCCTCAAGACCGGCCTCTCGGTAGCCTTCGGGATCAGCCTCTTCGCCGTCCTCAGCGTGTTCGGCGTCGACTTCGCCGTGCTCTGGGGCTTCCTCGGCTTCTTCCTCAACTACATCCCCACCGTGGGGCCGGCGCTCGCCGCCGCCCCCGGTGTGGCGATCCTCTGGCTGCTGCACGCCGGCAGCACGGGCTACGCGGTCGCTGGCACCGTCTCGATCATCGCCGTGCCCTTCCTCTTCGGAAACCTCATCGAGCCCAAGCTCTTCGGCGACAGCCTCAACCTCAACTTCTTCGCCGTGCTCTTCGCGCTGCTCCTCTGGGGCTTCCTGTGGGGCGTCGCCGGCGCGTTCATCAGTGTGCCGATCGTGATGGCCATCTCGGTCATCTGCCGCGAGGTCCCCGCCCTGCGCATCATCCACGAGCTCCTGCGCGCCTGAGCGCCGCGCGTGTCAGCGCATGCGCGGCAGCAGCTCGGCGAAGTTGCAGGGCCGGTGGTCGATGTCGAGCTGCGAACGCAGGATCTCGTCCCAGGCGGTCCTGCACGCGTTCGTGGAGCCCGGCAGCGCGAAGATGAGCGTGCCCTCGGCCACGCCCGCCGTGGCCCGCGACTGGATCGTCGAGGTCCCGATGTCACGGAAGCTCAGCCAGCGGAACAGCTCGCCGAAGCCGGGGATCAGCTTGTCGCACATCGCCTCGACCACCTCGGGCGTCACGTCGCGCAGGGTCACCCCCGTGCCGCCGGTGGCGAGCACCACGTCGACCTGCTCGTCGATGACCAGCTCGGCCAGCGCCTCGCGAATCAGCGCCGCCTCGTCGCGCACGATGCGCCGCCCGAGCAGCCGATGACCCGCCGCCACCGCGCGCTCGGCCAGCAGGGCTCCCGACGTGTCGTCGGCCTCCGTGCGCGTGTCCGAGATCGTCAGCACGGCCACGCCCAGGCCCTTGGTGGCCTCCGCGCTCACGGCGTCCCCGCGGCGGTCATTGGCAGGCGAACTCGAGCGCGCTCTGGTCCCACTTGCACTTCTCGCCCGTGTCGGTGCAGTCCAGCGAGTAGAGCACCTTGTTGGCGCAGAACCACAAGGTGTCGCCCGTGCACTGTCCCGCCTTGGTGATGCTCCCGCAGTTCGCGCCCTGTTCGGGCTTGCACGCCCCGGCCGCACAGGACCAGCCGGTGCTGCAGCCGGGCGCGCAGATGCCGCCGCAGCCGTCGTCTCCGCAGAGCTTGCCGTCGCAGTTCGGCTCGCACACGTAGGGGAGGCACTGATATCGCTTGGCGTTCGGGTTGTACTGGCACTTGTAGCCGGGGGCCAGCGCGCAGTCGTCCTCCTTGAGCACGGTCAGGTCCTCGCACCAGACCGCGGCGGTGCCCTGACACTCGCCCTCGGCGTCCACGGTCCCGCAGGGCCCCAGGAAGCAGGCGCCCGCCTCACAGACCTTGGGCGCCGCGCAGGTACCGCAGGTGCTGCCGCAGCCGTCGCTGCCGCACACCTTGCCCTCGCAGTCCGGCACGCAGTCCTTCTCGTGGCAGAGCTGGTCCACCTCGCCGCACTCGAGCTCCTCGGAGCACTCGCCGCACAGACCGCCGCAGCCGTCGGGGCCGCAGTCCTTTCCGTCGCACTTGGTCACGCAGATCGCCACGCACTGACCGAACTCGTTGCAGACCTGCGGATGCGTGCAGAACCCGCACAAGCCGCCGCAGCCGTCGGGGCCGCAGACACGTCCGTTGCAGTCCGGCACGCAGGCGACGTCGGTCTCGACCTTCACGTCGGGCGGTGTCGTGACGTCCGGCGTCAGCTCGGCGTCCTCACCGGCGTCGGTCGCGATGTCGGCGTCGGGCGTCCCGGTCTGGTCGGGCGGCGTGGTGGCGTCCGCGTCGGCCTCCGCGTCGGCGTCGGTCCCCGGCGCGGTGTCGGGGATGACCACCGGCACGTCGGCGAACCCGACGTCCGGGTCGGAGGAGTCGGCGTCCTTCTGCTTGGTCGTCGGCTCGCACGCGGCGAGCAGGACGGCGAGGAAGCAGAGGCTGACGAGGCGTTGCAGGAGGCGTCGCGAATCCATGGGCGACAAAGTAGCGGCTCGGTCGTGTGAACGCCAGCCCCTCGGCCATCCTTGCGCCGCGACCGCAACTGCGCTGGACTCGCGCGATGGACGAGGCTCCGCAACGGCCGAGCGAAGCGCGCGAGCGCGGGGGTGCGCGCGTGCTGGTCATCGGCGGTGGCGCGCGCAACCACGCCATCGCAGAGGCGCTGCGCCGCAGCCCGTCGGTCGCCGAGGTGGTGCTGGCGCCGGGCACCTCCGGGCTCGAGCGCCGCGGCTACCCCACCGCGCCGGTGGCCACCCAGGACCTCCCCGGCCTGGTCGAGCACGCGCTGCTCGAGGGTTACGATCTGAGCGTCGTCGGTCCCAACACGCCGCTGGTCGACGGCATCGTCGATCGCTTCGAGGCCGAGGGGCTGCCCATCTTCGGCCCCACGCGCGCCGCTGCCCGCCTCGAGGGTTCCAAGTCCTTCGCGCGGCTTCTGATGAGCCGCCTCGGCATCCCCACGCCGCGCTTCGCCATCTGCGACGACGCGCACCGGGCGATGCACATGGCGCGCACCCAGCGCTGGGCGCGGGTGTTCAAGGTCGACGGCATCGCCTACGAGCGCGGCGTCCGCGTCACCCACGAGCTCGCCGAGGCCGAGCAGGCGCTCCAGGACATCCTCGTCGACAACATCTACGGGCTGGAGTCCGAGCGCATCGTCGTCGAGGAGCGCATCGACGGCGTCGAGTTCACGCTCTTCGCGCTGACCGACGGCGAGCACGTCGAGCCCATGGGCCACGTGCTCAACCATCCCCGCCTGTGCGTCGGCGACACCGGGCCGCCGAGCCGCGGGATGGGCCAGGTCGCGCCGGCACCGCCGCTGGACGAAGCGATGTACCGCAGCCTCGTCGATCGGGTCCTCATCCCGACGGTGCGCGCCATGGCGGAGGCCGACACCCCTCTGCGCGGAGCGCTCTTCGTCGACCTCATGCTCTGTCGCGGCGAGCCATACGCCATCGACTACAACGTCCGCTTCGGCGACCCGGCGACCCAGACCCTGCTCCACGCCTGGTCCGGTGATCTCTACCGCGCCCTGCAGGCCTGCCGCGGCCAGGGCGACCTCGCCTCCGCCGTCGCGGCGATGCACCACGACCCACGCCCGCGGGTCAGCGTCGTGGTGGTCTGCGAGGGCTACCCCCACCGCCGCGTCCGCGGCGCCCCCATTGCCCTGGACGAGTCCGTCTTCGATGCCGACCCCGATCTCGCGCTGTACGAGGACGGCGTCCGCGTCCTCGACGGCGACCTGCTCACCACCGGCGGCCGCACCTTCACCGTGGTCGCCGCCGGCGACACGGTGGCCGAAGCCCGAGCCCGCGCCTATCGCGGCATAGCAGCCATCCGGTATCGGGGCGCATATCACCGCCCAGACATCGGGGTTGGCCGAGGCACCGCCTGAGTCGGCTGCGGCCGCCGCTGACGACGTCGCTCCCTCGCGTCAGGCCTGCGACGGGCCTGGGGCCCGACTCGGCCTGCGCTCGGTCGCGCCGCCGTCAGCGACGGCCTCGCTCGCCTCATTCGGCGCCTCTACATTTGGACGGTTGGCGGGTTGGGGCGGCGTTGGCGGGCTGGGGCTTGTGGGGCGGTTGCGGTGGCGGGGTCGGTGTCGGTCTCGGTCACGGCCTCGGCCTCGGCCTCGGTCTCGGTCACGGTCTCGGTGTCGGTCCCGGTGTCGGTGTCGGTCTCGGGGTCGGGCTCGGTGTCGGGGTCGGTCTCGGTCTCGGGCTCGGTCACGGTGCCGGTGCCGGTCTCGGGCTCGGCCTCGGTGTCGGTCACGGCCTCGGTCTCGGTCACGGTGTCGGTCACGGCCTCGGGCTCGGGCTCGGGCTCGGTCTCGGTCACGGTGTCGGTCACGGCCTCGGGCTCGGGCTCGGGCTCGGTCTCGGTCACGGTCACGGCCTCGGCCTCGGTCTCGGTGCCGGGCGCGTTTCGCTTGGTTGACACTCGTGGTGTTGCGGTGCTAGGCACTGCCGCCTCTGCGCGGTTAGCTCAGCTGGATAGAGCGTCGGCCTCCGGAGCCGAAGGCCATGGGTTCGAATCCCGTACCGCGTACCGGCTCGAGGCGGGCGGCGTGTCGTCGATGGCGACGTCGCCGTCCGCCTCGGCCCCAGCGGCCCGTCGCGTAGCCGCGTGGCGCGGCGGGAGGACCCGATGCAGAAGGTCGCGCGAGCCGCCATCCGACGCCTGTCGCTCGGACCCGGCGTGCCGGTCATCATCGACGTGGACGACGCGACGCTGCGTGAGGCGCTGGAGAGCCTGCTGGGCTCGGCGGGCGCGGAGATCGTCGACGCGGGGCCCGCGCGCGGCGCCGTGGTCGAGGTTCCCGACCTGGCCGGCGCCCTGGTGCCCGAGCGCGTCCAGGCCGCCGTCACCGCCCTCGATCCGGGAGGCGTCCTGGTCGTCATCGCGCGGGCCGGCGCTACCGGCCGCTCGGTGGAGGCCCTGGCCGAGCATTGGCGGCCCTGCCTGGGCCTGGCCAGGGCCCACGGCGAGCCCGTCGAGGGCGTGGTGCTGCTCTCGGGTCCGCGTCGGGCTGCGCTGAGCGGAGCCGAGCGCAAGCGGCTGCGCGGGCTGGCGCACGCGATCGAGCCCTCGGTGCTGGTGGGCAAGTCGGGTCTTACCGACGACGTCGTCGAGGCGGCGCGGGCGGCGGTGGAGCGGCACGGCCTCATCAAGGTGAAGCTGACGCCGCAGGCCGTGGTGGACAAGCACGCGGCGGCGCGGGAGATCGCCTTCGCCACCGGCGCGGAGCTGGTGCAGCAGATCGGGAAGACCGCGCTGATCTTCAGGCCGGACGTGCCTCTGGAGCCTCCGGTGAAGCGGAGCGGGCGCCGCTGAGGGGCGCGTCGCGCTCGATGACCCAGGCGGCGTCGACCTGCCGCAGATCGTAGCCCGGCTCGCCGGGCGCCGGGGCCACGTGGAACGCCGAGTCGCGGCCGGGCGCCGACGGCGACTCGACGGCGATGAGCAGCCGGCCCTCCGCGCGCAGCGCGCGGCCCAGCTCGGGGAAGCTCTGGCAGTCGGCAGGCAGGCGCTCGGGCCGCAGCCGGTGCCGGCGCAGGGCCGCTCCGCCGGGGCGCAGCAGCTCGTCGTAGAGCGCGTGGAAGCCCGGCACGGCCGCCGCCTGGAAGGCGAACCAGGCGCGCAGCTCCTGGCTGGAGAACACCGCGATCTGCGCCTGCGCGCCCACCCGATCGCGGTAGCGCACCTGGAGCTGACGTCGCAGCGAGGTCTCGGTCACCGCCGCGACCACGCGAAAGCCCGGGCGAAAGCCGCCGTCGCCCGCCTGCAGCTCGGCGAGCTTGAGCACCGAGAGCGCGGTCTGCCCGTCCGAGCGCGGGGCGGGCGCGGCGAGGTAGATGACCGCGTCCATGGTGCGGACGTGGGCACCGCTCACCGGCAGCCGGGTGAGCACGCGCTCAGAGGTCCAGTCGCCGGCGTGCACCGTGAGGCGCCCGCAGGCCGGGGCGCCGTCGTCCGGGGCGAAGACGAAGCCGCCGTCCGGGTGGGGCCGGAACACGCCGGTCGTCACCGCCGAGGTGCTGCGAGCGGCCACCACCTCGCGCTCGGCCAGGCGCTCGGTGAAGTGGGCCAGCGTGGTCTCGTCGCCCAGCAGCAGCGTCACCTCCACGCCGGGGTGCGCCAGCATCAGCGCCTCGCACAGGTCGAAGGTGGCGGCTCGGAATCCGCAGACCAGCACCCGCTCGAGGGTGGCCTCGGGTTGGGCGTCCACGGCGGCGGTGGCCTCCGTCCAGGGGGCGGACGGCGGAGAGGGCGCCAGGCCGCGAGCGACGCGGGCGGCCACCTCGCGGGTGGCGCGAAAGCTCGGCGAGACGGCCAGGAAGCCGACGGTGTGCGGTGGGGCGGGGCCCGGCGCCGGGGCCAGGTGCACCTCGGGCGAGACCAGCGCAGACGTCGCGGCACCGTCGACGGAGGTCAGCCAGGCGATGGGCACGCAGGGGGCGCTCGAGGCGAGGCCGGCGAAGCGCGCAAGGGTCTCGAAGTCGGGCCACTGCGCCGGCTGCGGCAGGGCGTCCAGGATCTCGAGCCCGAAGAGGTAGCTGTAGACCTCGTGGCCGCGGCTGGTGAGCAGCTCGACCAGAAGGCGCGCCAGGTGCGGCTGCCGGGCGACCGCGCCGACGAAGAGCCCGATGAGCTGCTCAGAGGGCACCGTGACCGTGTGCTCACCGCCGGCGACCCGCGCGGCGCCCAGGTTGGCCGGGTCCAGCACCTCCGCGACGACCATGATGCGGGCGACGCGCGGGACCTCGGTCGGCGTCCCGCCGGAGCGCACGCTGAGGATGAGGCCGAGGGTCGCCGCGTCCGGGTTGGCGGACCGGGGGTCGGCCAGCAGCAGCACGCGCTTGGAGCGGGTGACGTCGACGCGGTGCAGGTACCCCTCCTCGCCCGGGTGGCCGTGGCGATACACGACGCGGCTCATGGTGGGGTCGTCGAGGAAGTGCGGGCGCGCCTCGGACTCGCCGATCACCGCGAAGTGCGGGCGCATGGCCGACTTGTGGTAGTGCGCCATCAGCTCGTGGAGCAGCGGGCGGGTGGCCGGGTTGACGCCCACGACGATGGTGTGGCCCGTCATGCCCGCGGGGCGGTTGGACGCGATGTCGATGACCTCGCGCACGACGTCGGTGCCCAGACCGATGAGGAAGCTGACCAGGAAGAGGCCGAACACCGTCAAGCCGAGGCTCACGGCGACCACGGCCAGATCCGACGGGTCGGTGAGCATGTTGCCCGGGTCCTGGATCTGCCGGAAGGCCCACCAGAGGCGCACGAAGAAGTGTCCGTCGTGAGCGGTGGCGACGCCGTCGCCGTCGAAGTCCACGTGGTCGGCGGTGAGGTGGTCCAGCAACACCGTGCCGCAGAAGGAGACGAGGGCCACCACGCCGCCCATCAGGGCGACCTTGCGGGCGCGCTCGCGGCGTAGCAGCACGGCGCGCAGGTCTCCGATGAGGGTGGACCAGTAGCGGATGAGCAGGACCAGGCGGGCCAGGCGAAACAAGCGCAGCCAGCGGGCGCCCGGCAACCCGAACATCCCCGGCAGGAACGACGCGAGGGCGGCGGCGTCGAGCAGCAGGAAGCTGGCGCGGCGGCCGAGCACCAGCCAGCGGGGGTGGTCCGCCGGCTCGTCCGGCAGGCGCGGCATGCGGAAGGCCAGGCAGCGCAGCGTCAGCTCGACGGCGAAGAGGGCCAGGAAGGCGCCGTTGGCCCAGGGCGTCCACGCGATGGGCAGCAGGCTGAGCACGATGCCGGCGCCCACGCCCAGACGCACGGGCGTCGCCTCGACGAACGCGTGAGCGCGCTGTGCCAGGGGGCCCCATGGCCTGGTGAGCGGTCGCGCTCGCTCAGCGCGCGCGGGGGTCACCGGCCGAGCGGGATCTTCATGAAGTCGAACGCCACGTCGGCGCGGTGGTAGACGCGCCGGATGGCCGCGCTCGCCAGGGTGTGCGGCGGGGCCGAGCGACCGATGTCGGTGAAGAGGATGGTCTCGTTCTCGCCGGCCACGTAGTCGGTCAGGTGGTTGAGCGCGCCGCGGTGCGTGGGCAGGTCCTTGTCCCAGCCGGCGGCGTCCACCACGAGGATGTCGTTGCCCTTGAAGTAGCGCTCCGACTCCGGCGGGATCTGCTTGAAGTCGGAGGCGTAGGTCACCTTCTTCTTGCCGGTGTCGAAGTGGTAGCCGTAGTTCGGCCGAGCCGCCTCGCCGGTCGTGGCCTCGAGCGGGAAGGCGGTGACCTCGATGTCGCCGAAGGGCAGCGGCTCCCCGGGCACCAGGCGCGCGTGCTCCAGGTGGGTGAAGGGCCCGTAGCGCTCGACGGCCTCGGCCCACAGCTCATCGGGAGCCAGGAAGGGCAGGGCGTGCTCGGTCCACTTGTCCAGCTTGCCCAGGCCCCCCGCGGCGTCACGGCTCGCGTTGACCACGACCACCCCGGTGACGGAGAGCGCGGCGTCGATCTGCTCGTCGAAGTCGTGCGTGCAGTCGATGAGCAGGTAGGTCGCGATGTTCTGCATCACGCCCGAGGAGCGCCGCCGGTAGTTCCGGCCCGCCACGTCGGTGATCGGGGTGGAGGGGCCGGTGCCGAGGAACTGGAAATAGGCCATTATCGCTGCCCTTGGGTTGCCGCGCAGGCGTCGGAATAATCGGCGCATTTCGCCGCGTCGTCGACCGCCGCTTGACCGCAGGTGGTGGTGTTGGCTGCCTGCCCGCAGAAGTGACTCAGGCACAGGCCGAGCGCGGTGTATTGCTCCTGCGCCTTCGCCGTGGACTTCTCCATACACTGGATGCCGCACGCGGTGTTGCCGCTGCCGCAGGTCGAGAGGCAGCTGAGCGCCTCGCTGCAGGTCGCGGCGCCGGTATGATCGTACTGACAGGCTGCCTGCACGGCCGCGCAGTTCTGGGCCACGCAGAGCGAGTTCTGGCACCCGGACTCGACCACACAGTCGTTCAGCGCGAGGAACTCCTGCGCCGCGCCCGCGTCGGCGCCCTCGAGGCACGCGCTGACGCACCCGGAGGCGCCGCATTCCGCCACGCATCCGAGCACCTGCGAGCAGGTCGTCGCCCCCCCGGGGGAACACACCCCTCCGATGCAGGAGAGGCCCTCGTCGCAGTCACCGCAGCTCCCGCCGCAGCCGTCGTCGCCGCACTCCTTCCCGCTGCAGCTCCCGCTGCACGGCACCGCGCACTGCCCGAAGGAGTCGCAGCTCGCTTCCCCCTCGCAGGTCCCGCACACCCCGCCGCAGCCGTCGGCCCCGCACTCGCGGTCGGCGCAGTCCGGCTGGCACTCCTCGCTGGTGCAGCTCCCCTCCACGCACGAGAAGCCCATCCCGCACGAGCCGCACGACCCGCCGCACCCGTCCGGGCCGCACTCCAGCTCGAAGGTGCCGCACACCGGCTCGCACGTCTCCACCTCCACGCAGCTCCCGGTCTCGGAGCAGCTCTGCCCCATGCCGCACGTCCCGCACGTCCCGCCGCACCCGTCGCCGCCGCACACGCGCAGCTCCTCGGTGCCCGCCAGGTGGCAGTCGGGGATGCACCCGCCCGCCGGCACGCACTGGCCGGCCGCGCAGGTCTCCGTCGCCCCACAGAACCCGCAGCCGCCGCCGCAGCCGTCGCCGCCGCACTCGCGCTCGCCGCAGGACGGCACGCACGGCGTGGTGCATTCGCCGTCCAGGCAGGCCAGGCCCTCGTCACACACCCCGCAGCTCCCGCCGCAGCCGTCGTCGCCGCACTGCATCCCGGAGCAGCCCTCCGGCACGCACCCGGCGTCGGTCACGCAGGCCTGCTCCTCGCAGCCGAGCGCGCACTGCTGGAGCGTCAACCACCGCCCGCCGTCGCAGCGCTGCAGCTCTCCGTCCTGGCACCTCAACGCGCCGCTGGCCTGGCACGTCCCGCCGCCGCCGGTCGAGTCGCCACCACCGGCGCCGTCGGTGGCGACCGTGTCCCCGCCGCCGCTGGTCGCGTCCTGCCCTCCGCAGCCCGGGAAGTCGGGCGCGGTCAGGCAGATCGAGCCTCCGCCTCCGTTGCCGCTGCCCGGTGCGGCGCACGCGATCAGGCCCCAACCCGCCGCCGCCGTCACCACCACCGCCAGGTCCATCCCCCTCATCGCTCCACTCCCATCTCCCTCACAGGGTGTTCACGGCGTGCCACCCGCCGCGTCCCCACAGCCCGGAATCGCCGTCGACGCGCACGTGCCCCCCGGCTCGCAGACGTCGGCCGTGCAAGGGTCCTGGTCGTCGCAGACCACCTCCGGCACCTGCGCCACGCAGATGACCGCCTCCGCGTCGCAGACCCAGGCCTCGCACCCCACGCCGGGACAGTCCTCGTCCACCAGGCAGCACCCCGCGGGGCTGTCGGCGACCACCGTGAGGTCGTCGATCCACACGCCCATCCCGTCGTTGATGGCGCCATCCACCGTGTCGAAGCGGATCTCCACCGTGACCGTCGAGCCCGACCAGGGCGTCAGGTCGAAGGTCTGCCTGGTGAAGGTGTCCAGGGTGCTCCCGAGGCACGGCGACTGCGCCTTCCCGTCGATGTAGACCTCGGTGACGTCGAAGCTGCAGTTGCCGCTCTCGTCGAGGTCCTGGCGCACCCACAGCTCCAGCGACGCGTCGCCCGCCGGCACCTGCACCGAGCGCGAGGCGCTGGCCTCGGTGGCGCCGAAGTCGTAGCTGTAGGCGGGGACGTTGCCGCAGTACAGGCTCTGCGCCCCCGTGCGCACCTCGCTGGTGTCGAGCTGCCAGCGCACCTCGGAGTTCGTGCTGCTCAAGGTCCAGGGACCCAGGGCGGTGGCCCCCTCGAAGGAGTCCACCAGGACGGCGCCCGAGGCCACCGGGCCATAGGGCGTGTTCGCGCAGACGCCGCCCTCGCAGACGTCCAGGGTGCAGATGAAGCCGTCGTCGCAGTCCTTCGCGACGAAGGCGCAGTAGCCGTCGTTGCACGCGTCGTCGGTGCAGGGGTCGCCGTCGTCGCAGCCGCGGTCCGCGTCGCAGCAGAGGGGGTCGGGGGCGCCGGAGAGGCAGGCGCCGCCGGCGCAGACGTCGTTGAGCGTGCACGCGTCGCCGTCGTCGCAGGGGAGCAGGTTGGCGACGTACTGACAGCCCAGCGCCGGGTCGCAGGAGTCGTTGGTGCAGGGGTTGCCGTCGTCGCACTTCACCGCCTCGCCCGCGCAGACGCCCTCCACGCAGATATCTCCGGAGGTGCAGGCGCTGCCGTCGTCGCAGGGGCCATCGAGCGGCGTGGCCGAGCACCCCGAGAGGGGGTCGCAGCTCGCGTCGACGCAGGGGTTCTGCTCGCCGCAGTCGGGCGCCGGCCCCGGCTGACAGGCCCCCTCGACGCAGGAGTCACCGCTGGTGCAGGCGTTGCCGTCCTCGCAGGGGCCGGAGCGCGGCACCCACACGCAGCCCGAGATCGGGTCGCACGCGTCGTCGGTGCAGGGGTTGCCGTCGTCGCAGCCCAGCGCGGCTCCGCCGCAGGACCCCTGGAAGCAGCGGTCCTCGAGCGTGCACGCGCTGCCGTCGTCGCAGGGTTTCTGGTTGAACGTGTGCACGCAGCCGGCGGCCGGGTCGCAGCCGTCGGTGGTGCAGGGGTTCGCGTCGTCGCAGCCGACGGCCCCGCTCCCCTGGCAAGCGCCGCCCTGGCAGCGGTCCTGCGCGGTACAGTCGTCCCCGTCGTCGCAGACCGCGCCGTCGTCCGCCTGCACCAGCTCGCAGCGACCGGCGACGCAGCGGGCCTCGCGACACGCGGGGAGCGGCTGGTCGGGGGTCGTGCACTGGGCGTCGGTCTGGCATTCGCTGGACGGCAGCTCCACCTCGAGCGCGGCGTCGGCGTCCGGCGTGCCCTGGGCGTCGGCGTCGCCGCCCGCGCCCACCTCGTCGGCGTCTGGCGGCGCCTGCTCGTCGGGCGTGCAGCCGGGGGCCGCGACCAGCCCGGCGAGCGCCGCCCACAGCACCAGCGCGCGCAGGGCTCCCGGCGTCCGGCCGAGCGCGCCGACCGGCGTCGCGCGTGCGTCGCGGCACACGATGGAGCGGCCATTCCAACTCATGCGGCGCACGTTACCCGACGAGCCAGATGACCGCCAGCGCCCCCCCGAGCACCATCAGGGCCACCGCGCCGACCCGCATCCAGCGCGCGGCCCGGGTCGCGCTCGCGACCAGCTCCTCCTCGCTCTTGAGCGACAACAGGTAGCTCGCGCCCTTGGTCTGCGGCTTGCGCAGCACCAGCCCGTCCTCGACGTCGGCGATCTCTCCGAGGGCATAGAGCGCCTTGTCGACGGGGAGGATGCGCTCCTCGAAGCGATAGCCGACCGTGCGGCGCCCGCCGCCCATCATCCCGGCGCCGATGCCCACCCGGAAGCTGCCGAAGCCCACGCTCAGCCCGCCGCCGAGCTGCTGCTCGACACCGCCCGGTGGCTCGAACCGGTCCACCACCTTGTCGAGGTCCAGCTTCGCGCCCGCGGGCAGCACGCGCACGCGCCCGGACCCGTCGTCCAGATGGAAGGCGGCCTCACGCCGGTTCTGGCTGACCACCTCCTCGGACTTGCGCCAGTCGGTGCGCACCGTCCCCTGGGAGTCCCGCGTCTCGTGGCGCGTCTCCATGATGCGCAGCACCCGTGACTCGCAGATGGCCGCCGGCTGCCCGCTCAGCTCGCCCACCACCGGGTCGCTGCAGCGGATGGTCCCCTTGAGCTCGACGACCTCGGCGTAGCCGCTGGCGCCGCCGCCGGGAAGCTCCGCGCGCACCGACTCCACCAGCGCCGCAAGGTCGCCGATCCGCGAGGTCTCGGTGGTGGCCATGACCGCGGCGCCCCGCTTCTTCTTCGTCGACCAGAAGAGCAGGGCGATGCCGATCGCGATGAAGACGATGCCTGCGATGAGCACGTGGTCTGCCTCGCGAGCCGAGGGTCCGAAGGGGTACGTTCATCGTAGCGAGTGGCGCGCTCCGCGTCACTCCCATGACATCGATGTCATGGTCGCGCCCTCGATGTCGCCGCTTCGCTACGACCCGCGGCGGCCGAGCCGAGCATGTGGGCTGCCACCCGCCGCGCGCAAACACCCTTCAACCGGGGGTTATAGGGTCATCGACGGCGCTCAGGGGCCTCGGCGCCGTCGTGTTGGCGCTCTTTTTGCACCGTCATCCAGCCGAGTGCATGGTGGCCCGCTCCCCTAGGCCGCCTCACACCCCCAGGAGTGCCCATGGCGACCCAACCCGAGACGGTGTACGCGCCCGATCTGGATGCTGGCCCCCGCATGAACGATGCACCGCGTCGCAAGCGCGTGACGCGGAGCCCAGAGGCGCGACTCCGCGCCGCCTTCGACGAGCCCGTCGACACGGTCTCGGCCTACCTGCGCCGCATCGGCGAGGTGCCGCTGCTGGACCGCCGCGGCGAGCAGCGGGTGGCCCGAGAGATCGAGGAGGGCACCTCGCTGGTCTTCGACGCCCTGCTCGCGCTGCCCTACGGCCGCCGCGAGCTGTTGGACTCCTCGCGCCGGCTGCTCGAGGACCTGAACTACCGCTGCCAGGTGCTGGAGACCGACGACTGCCCCGCCGACCTCGACGACGAGTCCGTCGAGAAGGATCTCGAGAAGTTCCACGGCGATCTGCAGGCGGCCCGTGCCCGCTGGGAGACGGCCCGCGACGCGGTGGCCCGCGGCGAGATGCCCGAGGGCCCGGAGGGCGAGACCAGCCCGGAGCGCCTCTGTCGCGCTCGCAACGACCTGTTCCGGCTCTTCAAGGAGTTCGGCTTCGGCCACCGCATCCTGCGGCGGGCGGTGACGACCATCGGCCGGCGCGCGGCCGACGTGAAGCGGGCCCGGCGCCAGCTCCAGCGCGTGGCGCGCCCGGCCGGCATCGAGTGGCAGGAGCTCGCCTGCGCGTGTCGCGAGGGGCGCAGCGTCGCCGGGGTCTCCGACTCCATGACCCGCCGGCTGGGCGAGGCCGTCCAGGTCGTCGACGAGGCGCTGGCCGAGATCGGCTCCACCGCCGAGGAGCTGCTGTGCCGTGAGGACGAGCTGCAGAGCGGTCGCATGCGCGCCGACGACGCCCGCGCGCTGATGATCCTGGCGAACCTCCGCCTGGTGGTGTCCATCGCCAAGCGCTACTCGAACCGCTCGATGCCGCTGCTGGACCTCATCCAGGAGGGCAACATCGGCCTGATGAAGGCCGTCGAGAAGTTCGAGTACCGGCGCGGCCACAAGTTCTCGACCTACGCGACCTGGTGGATCCGGCAGTCGATCACCCGCGCGCTGGCCGACCAGGGCCGCACCATCCGCATCCCGGTGCACCTGGTGGAGACCCTCAACCGCATCACCCGCGCCCGGGTCGAGCTGGAGCACGCGCTGAGCCGCGAGCCCACGCACGAGGAGATCGCCGAGCGCCTCGAGGTGCCGGTGGAGACGGTGTCGCGCACCCTCAAGCTGGCGCGCACGCCGGTGAGCCTGGAGACCCCGGTCGGCGACGACGAGGACACCCAGCTCTCCGACTTCATCGCCGACGAGCACACCAGCACCCCCGAGGAGATCGCCTCGCGGCAGAGCCTGCGCGCGGCCACGCGCGAGCTGCTCGACAGCCTCACCGACCGCGAGGCGCGCATCCTGCGCAAGCGCTTCGGCATCCTCGAGCGGCGCAACTACACCCTCGAGGAGGTCGGCCGCTACCTGCAGCTCACCCGCGAGCGCATCCGGCAGATCGAGGCCAAGGCCATCGAGAAGCTGCGCGCGCCCGGGCGTACCAGCGAGGTGCTGGACGCCTGGAGCGGCCTGGGCGGCTGATTCTGCCGCTGAGACGACCGCTGCGCCCACGCGGCGGTCGACTCAGGGGTGCCAGCCCAGCGACAGCTCCCCGCGGACCTCGGCGACGGCGTCGGCGACCTCGCTGGCCAGCACGCCCCCGTCGGGGTGTCGCATGCCCAGCCGCCGGCCGGCCAGGCCGTGGACGAAGGCGCCCGCGACCGCCGCGTCGTGGGCGTCGAGTCCCTGCGCGCGGAGGGCGCCGATGAGGCCCGCCAGCACGTCGCCGGTCCCCGCCGCGGCCAGCACGGGCTCGGAGATGGGGACGATGACCGAGGGGCGCCCGGGGGTCGCGACGACGGTGCGCGCGCCCTTGAGCACGACCGTGGCGCCATGGCGCTCGCACAGGCGCGCGGCTGCGGCGCCGCGGTCGCGCTGGACCTCGGCGGTCTCGACGCCGAGCAGGCGGGCCGCCTCGGTGGGGTGCGGCGTCAGCACCGTGTCCGACGGGAGCCCGGCGTCCCCCCGGGAGGCGGCCCAGAGATTGAGCGCGTCAGCGTCCATCACCAGCATGCGCCCGGAGCTCAACGCCAGCTCCAAGGCCCGCCTGGCGTCGGCGTCCTGGCCCAGGCCGGGCCCGATGACGATCACCGTCGAGCGCGCGTCGAGGCCCTCTTCGATGGAGTGGAACATCAGCTCCGGCGGGCGTTCGACCCCGCTGCCCTCGCCGACGTGGTTCCAGGTCACCAGGCCCGCGCCGCCACGCAGCGCGCCCAGCGACGCGAGCACGGCGGCCCCCTCCTTGCCCGCGAACCCGCCGACCACGCCCACGTGTCCGCTGTGGCCCTTGTGGGCCGCCGCGTCGCGCCGCGGCAGCAGCCCGGCCACGCTCGCCTCGTCGGCCAGGCGCCAGCGAGGCGCCACCGCGTCGACCAGGGGGCGGGGCAGGGCGATGCCGACCACGACCACCTCGCCGGCCCAGGGCGCCCCGGCCGCGTGGTGCAGCCCGGGCTTCGCCAGCCCGAAGGTCGCCGTCATCGCCGCCTGGAACACGACGCCCTCGGGGGTCGCGCCGTCCGCCGGCAGTCCGCTCGGCAGGTCCACCGCCACCCGCAGCCCGTGGCGGGCCTGGTTCGCCTCGTCGATGAGCGCGGCCGCCGGCCCTTCGATGGGCCGCGAGAGGCCGGTCCCGAAGAGCGCGTCCACGATCACGTCGGCGTGGCCCAGGGCATGCCCCACCGCGCCGCCGACCCGGGCGCGCGCCAGCTCGAGCCTGCCGCCGCGGGCCACCCAGATGCCGTGGTTGGCCCGGGCATCGCCCGACAGGCGCTCCGGGTCGCTCGCCGCGACGCAGCGCACCGACCAGCCCCGATCGGCCAGGTGCCGCGCGATGACGTAGCCGTCACCGCCGTTCTGCCCGCCGCCGCACAGCACCACCGCCTTGCCGGCGCGCCCGCCGGTACGCTGGACCACGGCCTCGACCGTCCCTGCGCCGGCCAGCTCCATCAGCACCCGCCCGGGGATGCCGACCTCCTCGATGGTGCGCCGGTCCAGCTCCCGCGACTCCGCGGCCGACGCCAGCAGCTCGAACCCGCGCGCGTCGCGAAACACCATGCTCAGCGCGCTCCCAGCAGGTCCTTCATCTCGCGGACGGCGCGCTCGAAGCCGACCAGCACGGCCCGCGCCACGATCGAGTGCCCGATGTTCAGCTCCTCGATCTCCGGGATCGCCGCGATGTCGGCGACGTTCACGTAGTCCAGTCCGTGGCCGGCGGCGACCACCAGCCCCGAAGCCGCCGCGTGCTCGGCCGCCCGCTCGATACGGCGCAGCTCGTCCTCGTGGGTCTCGTCGTCATCGGCCTCGGCGTAGTCCCCGGTGTGGATCTCCACCACCTGGACCCCCAAGCGCGACGCCGCGTCGATCTGCGCCGTCTCCGGATCGATGAAGAGGCTCACCACGATGTCCGCATCCATCAGCGCGTCGCACACCGCACGCAGCGCCGACTCCTGCGCCACCACGTCCAGCCCGCCCTCGGTGGTCTGCTCCTCGCGCTTCTCCGGCACCAGGGTCACCGAGTCCGGCCCCAAGGCCAGCGCGATGCCCACCATCTCGTCGGTGGCGGCCATCTCCAGGTTGAGGCGCGTCTGCACCGTCTCCTTGAGGATGCGCAGGTCGCGGTCCTGGATGTGACGGCGATCCTCGCGCAGGTGCACGGTGATCTGGTCGGCGCCGGCCAGCTCGGCCATGGCGGCCGTGGTCACCGGGTCGGGGTAGCGCGTGCCTCGGGCCTGGCGGATGGTCGCGACGTGGTCGACGTTGACGCCCAGACGGGTTCGCATCGTGTGCTCCTGTCGCGCGAGCTCAGCTCGCCCCTTCGTGTTCCTCGCGCCGCCCGATGGCGCGCTCGATGGCGCCGACGATGTCGTCGGCCAGCCGGGCGATGGCTCCGTCGTCGTCGCCCTCGAGCATCACGCGGCACTTGTTCTCCGTGCCCGAGTACCTCACCAGCACGCGCCCGCACGAGCCCAGCGTGCCCTCGGCCGACGCGATGGCCCGCGCGACCTCGTCGAGGGACTCGAGCGGCGGCTTCGCCCGCACCATCACGCCGCGCAGCACCTGCGGCACGGGCTCGACGATGCGCGCGAGCTCCGACAGCGGCTTGCCGGTGCGCGCCACGATGGCCATCACCTGGAGCGCCGTCAGCAGCCCGTCGCCGGTGGTCGTGTGGTCCAGCAACAGGATGTGACCGCTCTGCTCGCCGCCGAGGGTGAACCCGCCGGCCTTCATCCGCTCGACCACATAGCGATCGCCGACCGCCGTGCGCTCGAGCCGCAGCCCGCGCGAGTTCAGCGCGCGCTCGAGCCCCAGGTTGCTCATCACCGTGGCGACCACGGTGCCCGCCGTGAGCTGGCCGAGCCGCGCCAGATGGTCTCCCAGGATGCCGAGGATGGCGTCGCCGTCGACGATCCGCCCGGTCTCGTCGCACAGGAAGACCCGGTCCGCGTCGCCGTCCAGCGCGATGCCCAGGTCCGCGCCGTGCTCCCGCACCGCGGCGGCCATCAGCTCGGGGTGCAGCGCGCCGCAGCCCTCGTTGATGTTGGTGCCGTCCGGCGTCACCCCCAGGCTGGTCACGTCGGCGCCCAGCTCGTAGAGCACCTCGGGCGCCACCTTGTAGGCGGCCCCGTTGCCGCAGTCGACGACGACCTTCAGCCCCTCCAGCGAGAGATCCTTGGGGAAGGTGCTCTTGAGGAACACGCAGTAGCGGCCCCCAGCGTCGTGGATCCGGTAGGCCCGGCCGATGTCGCGGCCCAGGGCGCGGTGGTCGTCCAGGCGCCCTCCCTGCACCAGGCGCTCGATCTGCGCCTCCACCTCGTCGGGCAGCTTGAAGCCGTCGGCCGCGAAGAACTTGATGCCGTTGTCATCGTAGGGGTTGTGCGACGCCGAGATCACCACCCCGGCGTCCGCACGCATCCCCGAGGTCATGAAGGCGATGCCCGGGGTCGGCAGGACGCCGAGCTGCACCGCGTCGACCCCCATCGAACAGATGCCGGCCTGGATCGCCGTCTCGAACATGTAGTTGGACAGGCGGGTGTCCTTGCCGATCACGATCCGCGGATGGGCGTGGGTCCCACGGAAGATGTGGGCCACGGCGCGGCCGAGCTGCAGCGCGACCTCGGGCGTCATCGGGTGGACGTTTGCCTGCCCCCGGATCCCGTCGGTGCCGAAGAGTTCACGCGTGTGGTTGTCTGCCATCGATCCCTCCGTCTCGAGGACGCGCACCGGGCGCGGAGCCTATGGGGGCGCTCACCCCTCGTCAAACGACCGGCGCGGCTGTCGCGGGCTCTCCCCGGTGGCCGGCGCCTCGGGCTCCGAGGAGTGGCCGTCGCGCCAGCGCCCGTCGAGGCCGCCGCGCGCGCGAGCGACGGCGTCCGCCACGCGCGCCGCGTCCCGGCAGCCGGCGACGTCGTGGACGCGCACGACGTGAGCGCCGAGCGCCACGGCGATGGCCGAGGACGCCGCCGTGGCTGCGTCGCGCTCGTCCGCGCCCCGACCGGTGAGCTCGCCCAAGAAGCGCTTGCGGCTGGTGCCGATGACCACGGGCCTGCCCAGGCTGGCCAGCCGCTCGAGGCCGGCGATGAGCTGGAGGTTGTGCTCGGCTGTCTTGCCGAAGCCTATGCCGGGGTCGACCAGCACCCGCTCCACCGCCACGCCGGCCGCCGCGCACGCCGACAGGCGCTCGGCCAGGTGAGCCGCCACCTCGGCCACCACGTCGTCGTAGCGAGGATCCCGCTGCATCGTGGCCGGCCGCCCGAGCGTGTGCATCGCGATCGCCGCCGCTTCGGAGCGGGCCAGCAGCGGCAGCATCTGGGGATCGAATCGAAAGGCGCTGATGTCGTTGACGATGGTGGCGCCAGCTTCGATGGCGGCCTCGGCCACCGCCGCGCTGGTCGTGTCCACCGACAGGGGGACCTCGGTGGCCCTGGCGAGCGCGCGCAGCACCGGCACGACCCGCGCCATCTGCGTGGCGTCGTCCACCGGCTCGCTCCCCGGACGCGTGGACTCGCCGCCGACGTCCAGCAGATCGGCGCCCTCGGACACCAGCCGCAGCCCGTGGGCCACGGCACGCTCCGGGTCCAGATAGCGGCCGCCGTCGGAGAACGAGTCGGGGGTCACGTTGACCACGCCCATCAGCAGCGCGCGCTCGAAGGAGAGCACCCGCCCCCCGCGCAGCCGGATGGCCGGCGGAGCCCACCCCGGGGGCAGGCTCCGCGGAAGCGTCATCCGTCCAGCCGCTCGTCGTCGCCCAACCGCTGGCGCATCCCGCCCACCGGCTCGGGCAGCTTGCCGACGATGGGGTCTCCGCCCTTGGGGGGAGGCGCGATCGTCTCGGGCTTGCGCCCGCCCGCCGCAGCAGCGGCCGCAGCCGCAGCCGCCACGGCGCCCTCGAGGCTGGCCGCGCGCGCCGCGCGGTGCGCCTTGATCTCGGCCAGACCGCCGCCGGCGAGGATCAGGTCGATCTCGGGCCCGTCGAGGCTCTCGTACTCCAGCAGCGCGCGTCCGATGCGCTCCAGGGCGTCGTGGTGCTCGTCCACCACCGCCAGGGCCCGCGCGTAGCTCTCCTGCAGCAGCCGACGGATCTCGGCGTCCGCCTCGGCCTGGGTCTGCTCGGAGTACTCGCTGGAGCGCCCGATCTCACGGCCCAGGAACACGCTGCCCTCGTTCTTCGCCAGCGAGATGGGTCCGAGTCGGCTCATGCCCCACTCGCACACCATCTTGCGCGCCAGCTTGGTCGCCTGCTCGATGTCGTTGCCGGCGCCGGTGGTCACGCGCTGGAACACGCGCTCCTCGGCGACGCGCCCGCCCATCGCCATGGTGATGCGCGCCAGGACCTGCTCCTCGCTGTGGTTGAGGTGGTCGGCCTCCGGCAGCGTCCAGGTCAGCCCCAGCGCCATGCCGCGCGGGATGATGGTCACCTTGTGCACCGGGTCGTTGCCCGGGATCTTGCGCGCGACGATGGCGTGACCGGCCTCGTGGATCGCGGTGATCCAGCGATCCTCTTCGCTCATCACGGCGCTGCGCCGCTCGGCGCCCATGAGGACCTTGTCCTTCGCCGACTCGAAGTCCTCCATGTCCACGGAGTCCTTGTCGTGACGCGCGGCGAGCAGCGCCGCCTCGTTGACCAGGTTCTCCAGGTCTGCGCCCGCGAAGCCGGGGGTCCCGCGAGCGATGACGCCGAGGGCCACGTCGGGGCCCAGGCGCGTCTTCCGCGTGTGTACCCGCAGGATCTCCTCGCGCCCCTTCACGTCGGGGCGGGGCACCACGACGCGGCGGTCGAAGCGGCCGGGACGCATCAGCGCCGGGTCGAGCACGTCGGGCCGGTTCGACGCGGCCATCAGGATGACGCCCTCGTTCGACTCGAAGCCGTCCATCTCTACCAGGAGCTGGTTGAGGGTCTGCTCGCGCTCGTCGTGTCCGCCGCCCAGGCCTGCGCCACGGTGACGGCCCACCGCGTCGATCTCATCGATGAAGATGATGCAGGGCGCGTGCTTCTTGCCGTTCTCGAACAGGTCTCGCACGCGGCTCGCGCCGACGCCCACGAACATCTCCACGAAGTCCGAGCCGGAGATCGAGAAGAAGGGCACGCCGGCTTCGCCCGCCACGCCCTTGGCCAGCAGGGTCTTGCCGGTGCCGGGCGGGCCCATCAGCAGCACGCCCTTCGGGATGCGCCCGCCGAGGCGGGTGAACTTCTTGGGGTCCTTCAGGAAGTGGATGATCTCCTGCAGCTCCTCCTTGGCCTCGTCGATGCCGGCCACGTCCTTGAAGGTCACCTTGTTGGTGGACTCGTTCAGGGTCTTGTGTCGGCTCTTTCCGAAGCTCATGGCCTTGCCGCCGCCCGCCTGGAGCTGCCGCATGAACATGAAGAAGATGAAGAAGATGAAGATCATCGGCAGCCAGGTGCCCAGCACCTGGAGCCAGAGCGATCCCTCGCTCTCGTTCTCCTCGGTGACCTCGACGCCGCGCTCGATGAGCGCCTGTCGGTAGCTGGCCAGCTCGCCGACGGTGATGAAGTGCTCGCCGTTCTTCAGCTCGCCGGTGATCTCCTTGCCGCGGATGCTCACCTTCACCACGTTGGTCGGCGGCTTCAGCTTCTGGACCTCGGCCAGGAACACGCTGAAGGGCTGGGCCTCACCACGGCCAACGTAGTCCGGCGGCACGTCGGCGAAGGTCACCCGCACCCCACGCTTGGCCAGCGACCCCAGCACCGACTCCTGGCCGGGCCCGTCCAGGGTGATGCCCAGCTCGCCGCGGGTGTGGTTCCACTGCAGCTCGGCGTCGGCGTCGGCGCCTTGCTCGCCCTGCTCGGCCTCGCGCAGCTTCTGTCCGGGCGGGCGCACCGCGTACTCGATGATCGGCCCGCGCACGACGACCTCGGCGAGCCGACCGGTGCGCACCTCGCCGGTGCCGTCGGTCGCCGGCAGCGCCTCGGCCACGAACTGCGACAGGGTCAACTTCTTGCCGCCACCCGACTTCGACACCGTCTGGTAGATGGCGAAGAAGATCACGATGAGGAAGAACCAGAGCGCGAAGGTCTTGATGGACTTGTTGTTCTTCAAACCGCCCTTCCGGTGGTGACGGTCCCTCAGGGGACAGTCGAGATTCAGGTTACCCTGTCGGTGGATTCAGGAACAAACTCGCGGCGCGTTCGGACCCGCAAGTGGTTGGGTTCATTGGAAGCCGCCCCGCCTCCCGGCGGCTCGGTGGGGCTCAGTGGTGCGCCCGTCCCGTCGCGAAACTCCCAGCGGCGCCCCGTCGCCACCGATGGCAGACGAAGACGCAGCGGCCAGACCAGGCTGGAGGCGTCGAACCAGACGGTGTCGGAGGAAGTGGATGGGGAGGCTCCTGCGGGGTCGGGCGCCCCGGGCGGTCCGGGTGCGTCGATGTCCACAACCCAGCAGGAGCGACGATAAGTCCCGGGGGCGGGTGCGACAAGGACCTTCCGGGGATCCTCGGCCACCTCGAGCCGGAGATGACCGGCCATCGCGACCCCTCGCAGCCGGTCGTTCAGCGTCACCGCGGCCCGCGGCACTCCCGACGCCAGCCGCTGGGCCAGCAGCCGCGCGGCCGCGCCGCTCACCGCTGCCCCCTGGCCCTCGCGTTCGAGGCGCCACCGCACCCAGACCGCGGCGAGCTCCGGGTCGACGCCGGTCAGATCCGGGTCGGCGGGCCCCAGCGCGTCGATCAGCGCGTCGACCAGCGACAGCTCGCGCTGCGCCTGCTCTGCGGCCAGCGCCAGGGCGGCCTCGGCCGACGGGTTCTCGGCCACCAGCAGCGGCAGCACGCCATGGCGCAGCCGGTTGCGCTGGTATGCCCCGGTGGCGTTGGTGGGGTCCTCGGCGTACGGAAGGCCCAGGGCTCGCAGCCGAGCGCGGCTGACGCCGAGCAGCGGCCGCACCACGCGCCCGTCGCGCCACCGGATCCCCCCGAGGCCGCGCAGCCCGGCGCCGCGGAGCAGCCGCTGCAGCACGGTCTCCGCCTGGTCGGTCTGGCTGTGTGCCGTCGCGATGACCGCCGCCGCCGGCGCCGCTCGCTCGAGGGCCGCGTAGCGAGCCTCGCGCGCCGCCGCCTGGAGGTTTCCCGCCTGAGACAGGACCACCCGCGCGACCTGGAAGGGCGCAGCGGCCCGCCGGGCTGCGGCCTCCGCGGCGCGGCGCTCGGCGGACACCTCCCGCAGCCCGTGGTCCACGAACACCACGGCGGCGAGCGGCCAGCGCTCGGCCAGGAGCGACATCAGCGCCACCAGGCCCACCGAGTCCCCGCCGCCACTGCACGCCACGACCACCGGCGTCCCGTCGGACACGGCGCAAGGGCCGGCCATGGCCTCGGCCGCCGCCTCGGCGAGCGCCGCGTCCAGGGTGGCCGTGTCGGCGGAGGACCGCCCGGCGCTCACGGGAGATCCGCTCCGGTGGCCGGGCGCGGCGGCTCGGGCTCGGCGTCCTTGGCCCGGGCACGCTTGGGCGTCACCGGGGTCAGCGCCACCTCCCGCGGGGCGCACAGGCTGGTGCGCTCGGTGCCCGGCACCTGGCGATACACCACGCAGAGGATGCGCCCGTCGGCGTCGAGCAGCGGCCGCCCGTCCGCTCGGGCGAGGGCGACGTAGAAGAGCCGATCGAGCGGCCACTCGACCGCCTCGCCGAGGCCCGAGTCCACCAGCACCGAGGGCGGCGGGCTGCCGTCGGGTGGGTGGAAGCCGGCCTCCTCGAGCACCCAGCCGACCGCGCCCGGGACCACCGCCTCGGGCTCGGCCCACTCCAGCACCTTCCGCCCTTCGAGCACCTCGCGTCGTTGCAGGTCGAGCCGCACCAGCGGGATCTTGTCCTCGTCGCGCTCGGGCCACCGAGGCGTCGCCGCCGAGCGCTGGCCGTCGCGGAAGCGCACCTCGATGTCGCGCGCCCCACGCAGGTCCATGAGCGGTGCGACGACGACGGCGTGGCCCTCCCAGCGCACGACCGCGCCCGAGACCTCGTGCCAGGGCCGGAAGTCCGCGTCGTCTCCCAGGCTCGACGGCGGGGCGAAGCGCACCGTGACCAGCGCGTCGTCCCAGCGCTCGCGGAACTCGGCCCGCGCGTCGATGCTGATGAGCAGTGCGCCAGGGTTGACGCCGCCGACCAGGCTGCCCACGATCCACACCGCTGCTGACCAGACGCCGTACATCGAGGCACCATACGCCCATCGGGCGGTCGGACCAACGAAGTGGGTCGGGCCCCGTCCGGTGGCCGCGTCGGTGCGCAGGCGTCGGGCGGGTTCGTAGTTGAAAACCGCCTTTCCCCAGAGGCCCACCCCCTGATAAAGCGTCACTGCCAACCGGTCACGAGGTCCTGATGCGCCTTCTCCCGCCAGCCCTAGCCACGGTGCTCGCCTTCGCCGTCGCGTCCGCATGCTCGGGTGGGGGCGGGTTCTCGCTCGGCGCCGAAGCCCAGGTCGACGTCGATCCCACGAGCATCGAGTTCGGCGACGTCGACCGCGGCGCGAGCGCGCTGCGCGTCGTCACCTTGCGGCACGTCGGTCGCGACGGCGTCATCCGCCTGGATCCCGTGACCCTGCTGGGCGGCTCGCCCGACCTGTCGATCGACCTGGTCGAGGCGGTGGAGCTCCAGCCCGGCGAAGAGACCCGCATCCGGGTGAAGTACACCTCCGGCGACGACGCCCCGGACACCGGCGAGCTGCTGATCGGACTGAACATCGGCGCGACCCCGGAGCTGCGCATCCCGGTGACGACGCCCGGCCAGCGGGGGCGCCTGCTGGCGATCCCGAACGCCGTCGACTTCGGCGTGGTCCAGGCCGGCGCGCCCGAGTCGGTGAAGGTGACGATCTCGAACAGCGGCACCGCGCCGGCGACGCTGCAGGGCTACGAGGGCATCGGGCCCGAGGCCGTGGACTTCTCCCTGGCGATCACGCCGGGCACCGTCGTGAATCCTGGCCAGAGCGTGCAGGTGGAGGCGACCTATGCGCCCACGGGTGGCGGCGCCGACAGCGGCGTGCTGCGGGTGACCACCGACCGGCCCGACGTGTTCCTCGAGATCCCGATGGAGGGCGAGGAGCAGACGCCGATCCTGGTGGTCGAGCCCTCCATCGTCCAGCTCGGCTGGGTGGAGCCGGGCGGCTCGCACAACGTCACCATCAAGATGCGCAACGAGGGCAACATCGGCCTCGACATCGAGTCGATCGAGCTGCTGGACGCCGTCCCAGCGCTGGCGCTGGCGAACGTGCCGACCGAGCCCTTCGAGCTGGAGCCCGGGCAGGAGGCGAAGTTCGGCGTGTTCTTCTCGCCCTTCGAGGACCTGCCCCAGACCGGCGACCCCATCGGACAGGTCGTCATCCATTCCACCGACCAGGCGCGGAACCCGCTGACCATCCCGATCTTCGGCGCCGCTGGCGTCCCGGGCCTGCTGGTCAATCCCCCCGACGTGGTGGACTTCGCCTTCGTCGCCGAGGGCTACAAGGCCCGCCGCACCGTCACGGTCATCAACGTCGGCACCACGACGGTGAGCGTGACCGACGCGGTGCTCGAGTCGGCCACCAGCCCCGAGTTCGAGCTCGCCAACCCCGAGGCCTTCCCCGCGCAGGTGAAGCCGGGCGAGACCGTCGTCATCGAGCTCACCTTCGAGAACACCAAGGGCGACACCGGCAGCGAGTTCGCGCGCTTGCTCATCCACACCACCGACGCGCTGGTGCAGACCTACCCGCTCGATGTGGTCGCGCGCCGGTCCGAGCGGGCCACCTGCGAGCCGGAGTTCGTGCCGAACATCCTGGCGATGGGCGCCAGGGCGCCGGGGGCCACGGCGACCGGTGACATCTACGTCGTCAACTACGGCGCCGGCAACTGCGAGTATCGCTCCTGGGACCTCGTGGGCTGCAACAAGGTCCAGGAGGCGGTGCGCCATCGCTTCGAGTGCGACCCGCAGCAGCCCGGCTCGGCCTTCGCCGTCGTCGATGCGCCGGCGACGGGCGAGATCCTCGGGCCCGGCGACACCCTGCGGCTCGGCGTCCGCTTCGACGCGCCGCCGGTGCAGAACCTGATCCTCGGCCGTGACCAGTACTTCGCCAAGGTCACGGTGCTGATGAACGACCCGAACCGCGACCTGCCCAAGCTCGTCGCGCCGCCGGGAGGCTGGGGCAAGGGGTACAACCTCAGCGGGGAGAGCGCGCGGCCCATGCTGGCCGTGGATCCGCCCGTACTGGACTTCGGGCTGGTGCGCAACGAGTGCGAGAGCGCCGCGCAGGTCGTCACGATCACCAACCTGGGCCCGCTGGAGGCGCAGGTCACCGGCATCAGCGCGGCGAGCTGCACCGAGGGCATGGTCATCAAGAACCTCCCCTCGCTCCCACTCACCATCGGCGGCTACGAGCGCGCCTACATCGAGGTCGCCTTCGCGCCGACCGCGGGCGTGGGCGCCTCGTGCGAGCTGCAGCTCACCACCAACGCGCTGAACCTCGAGACGGCCAGCGTCGCCCTGAAGGGCGACGTGGTGGCGGTCGACCACTTCACCGACACCTTCGTGCAGACGCCCACGCCTCGGGTCGACGTGCTCTTCGTCGTCGACGACTCGTTCTCGATGCTGGACAAGCAGCTCCTGCTCTCCCAGGAGCTGCCCAAGCTGGTGGACGTGGCCGCCACCTGGGGCCAGGACTACCACCTGGCGGTCACGACGACCGATGACATCACCGTGCGCGGGCAGTTCAAGGGCACGCCCCCCTACACCACCTCGGACGGCGACCTGGACCTCTTTGCCAAGTTCCTTTTGGTGGGGACCACCGGCAGCGGCAACGAGATGGGCCTCGAAGGCGCCTGGCTGGCCGTGTCCGGGTCGAACGTCGCCGAGAGCCAGATCGCGTGCGTCGACAAGCCGAACGCCTGCCCTCAGGGATTCCGGTGCATCGAGGGCTTCTGCCGCGGCGCCAACTGGGGCTTCCTGCGCCCCGACGCCGACCTGGTCATCATCATCGTCAGCGACGAGGAGGACTCCAGCCCTCAGTCGGTGAGCTGGTACGTCAGCCACTACGCGGGCCTCAAGGCGCCGCAGTCCGGCTACGGCGTGAAGCTGCACGCGGTGGTCACGACGCCCGCCGGCTGCCTGGGATCGAACTTCGGGTCGGCGGGTGTGCGCTACATCGCCGCGGTGAACGCGTTCCAGGGCCACGTCGCCAGCATCTGCGCGACCGACTTCTCGCAGGAGTTCGCGGCCATCGGCGAGAAGACCTTCGGCCTGAAGGACCAGTTCCTGCCCACGCTGCCGGTCGACGAGACGACCCTCCAGGTGCGCGTCGACGGCCAGACCTGCACCGCCGGCTGGTCCTGGAACCCGAACACCCGGGCCGTGGTCTTCGACCGCGAGGGGCCCTGCTTCCCGCCCTTTGGCGCCCAGGTGGAGATCGAGTACGACGTGCGCTGCCAGACCCTCTGAGCGCACCTCCCCACGTTCTCCCGTCGCGCGGCTGGCTCTGGCGTCCCCAGGGCCGCGAGCGCGTCGCCCTCCTGCGCGTGGCGAGCGCCCGCCGCGCGCGAGGCCCTGAAGAGACGTCGCTGGCGCGCCGCTCGGTCCGCACACCGCAACACCCGCTGAGCTCCCCAGCCAACACCGGGAAAGGCGGGCGTCGCGACCGACGCTGCGTCGCCGGGTCGGGCGGGGCGTCGTGTGCGGTGGCGTCGCGCTCCGCTCGCCCTCGCGAATCTAGAGCCGACGCTGCGAGGGCGGTATAGTCCCTCCCATGCGGATGGTGGGTCGATACGCGCTCCACGAGCCACCTCTCGGTGAGGGAAGCTTCGGCGAGGTCTACGAAGCGGACGACACCCGCCTGCCGCGGCGCGTGGCGGTGAAGCTCCTCCACGCCCGCCACGCGGTGAACCCGAAGGTGAAGGCCCGCTTCCACCGGGAGCTCGAGGCCGCCTGTCGCGTGGCGCACGAGAACGTCATCCAGGTCATCGACGTGGGAGAGGAGCCGGCGCTGGGGCTCTACTACGTGATGGAGCTGGTGCGCGGCACGCCGCTCTCGGACCTGCTCGTCGGGGACCCCTTCAGCTGGGCGCGCATCCAGCCCATCGCGCGCCAGATCGCCTCGGCGCTCGAAGCCATCCACGACGCCGGCATCGTCCACCGGGACCTCAAGCCCGGCAACGTGATGCTGGTCGACCGCGGCGACCGCGGCGAGCTGGTGAAGCTCCTCGACTTCGGTATCGCCTGGGTCGAGCAGCTCGACGACGAGCAGCGGGAGGACCTCACCGGCACCGAGATGGTGGTGGGCACGCCCGCCTACATGAGCCCCGAGCAGACCTACATGCGCGCCGACCGCGAGCGGCTGCGGCTGGTGGTGGACCGGCGCAGCGACCTGTACTCGCTGGGGACCATCCTCTACGAGATGGCGGCTGGCCACCGGCCCTTCGGCGGCGACCACATCGAGCTGGTGCTGGCGCACCGCCAGACCGAGGCGGTCCCGCTACACCGCGTCGGTGGCGTCGAGGTCCCGCGCCCCTTCTGCGACCTGGTCGAGCGCTTGATGGCCAAGCGCCCCGAGGACCGGTTCCCGGACGCGGGCAGCGTCCTGGCCGCACTCGACGCGATGGAGCAGAGCCAGACGGCCGCCACCCGCACGGCGCAGCGGCGCTCGCCCACGGAGTCCATCGCCCAGACCGAGCTGCGGACGGCGATGGGGGAGGGCACGCTCGCCGCGGCCATCGACGAAGAGCTGGACCTGGCCGCAGGGTTCCGGCGCCCCCTCTGGCCGCTGGGAGTCCTGGCGGCGGTCGCGGTCAGCGTCGGCGTCTTCTTCGCCTGGCCCTACCTGGCCGGTGCGCCAGACGAGCCCTCTTCGGCGACGACCGAGCTGGCGTCGGCTGCGGCGCCCGATGACCGTGGCGGTCGAGCAGCGATCGCCGAGCCCGCGGCCCCCGAAGCGGAACCCGCGCCGTCGCCCGTCGAGGCCGTCGAGGCGGCCCCCGCGCCCGTCGAGGACGCGCCTGCAGCCGCCGCGGACGCCGGCCCGGAGGAGACGGCCCCGGCCGAGCCCGCGCCCACCACCGCCACCCTCCAGATCAGCACCGATCCGCCCGGCAGCGCGGTGACGATCGACGGGAATGACAAGGGCGTGACCCCGTTGAATCTCGAGGTCGACGCGTCGTCGAGGCAGACCGTGGAGCTCACGCTGACACAGGCCGGCTACAAGGACCGCAAGGTCCCCATTCGCCTCGATCCGTCGCTGGCCGGCTCGGTGATCGTCGTGAGGGAGGAGATGAAGAAGCGAGGGCGCAGTGGCGGCGGCGGCGCTCCCACCGGTGGGTCGCGCGACCCCTTCGAGGATCTTTGATGACCCAGCGATGGCTCCTCGCCCCGGCGCTCACTCTCTCGGTGGTGGCGTCGGTGGCTGCCGGCGCGACCCCGGCCCAGGCAGGCTCGGCGACGCTGGCGCGCCAGCTCACCGACATGGGCATCGACGCCCAGCAGCGCGAGGACCACGTGGCGGCGCTGGCCTACTTCGACCGCGCCCTCAAGGAGCTGGTCCATCCGAAGATCCGGTACTTCCGCGCCAAGTCCTTGCGCGCGGTCGGGCGCCTGGACGAAGCCCTGGCCGAGTTCCGGGCCATCCAGGACGACGCCGACGTGGAGAAGTACCACTCGGAGATCGTGGCCTTCATCGTCGCCATCGAGGGCGAGCAGGAGCGGCGCCTGCTGGAGCAGCAGCTCGAGCGGGAGCGGCGGGAGCGGGAGAAGCTCGAGACCGACAAGAAGCGGCTGGAAGACGAGGCGCGCCGCGCGGCGGCGGAGCGTGCGGCGGCCGATGAGCGCGCACGGCGCGCCGCCGAGGAGGCCCAGCGCGCCGCGGACGAGCTCGCGGCGCGGCGGGGTTCGCCCGGAGGTCCGCTGGGCCCGGAGCCGAGTCGGGGCCCGCTGGCTCCGTCCCCGGCGCGGGGGCCGCTGCCCGACGAGCCTGCGCACGGGCCGCTCACGCCGGACCCGCCCGAGGCCCACCCGGCGGGCGGCGCGGTGCGATCGCCGCGTCCACTGGCCCCGCGCGCGCCCGATACCCGCGTGGAGCCGGACTCGGCCGCCTGGGGTGACGAGGAGGTCGAGCCCGCCGGAGGCAGCCAGGCGCGAGCCGATGGGGCCCCGCGGCCCGAGGCGGCCTACGAGCAGCGCCTGCGCCGCTACGATCGCCGCCACATCGCCGCGCGCACCTTCGTCACGGCCGGCGTGCTCTCGGTGGCCCTGGGCATCCTGCTCGTCGCCAACCCCTTCGGCTCGGACAAGCTCGACCAGAGCGACGTGGCACCCAAGGCCGGCAAGGGCCTCATCGGCGCCGGCGCGGTGGTGCTGGTCGGCGGCCTGATGATGTGGCCTCGGCGCCCGGCGCCTCCCGGCGGCACGGCGGTGACGGACGGGTCGCCCTCGCCGCGCGTGGGCCTGACGCCGGTGCTCGGGCCGCGCTCGGGCGGGCTGCTCCTCCACGCCTCGTTCTGAGCGGCACGATGCTCGCGCTCCTCTTCACCATCTTCGTCGTCGGCTCGCTGCTGACCTCGACCCTCATCTTCTTCGAGGCCATCCCCGCCGAGCCGGTCGCGCTCGCCATCGCCGGTGGCATCCACCTGGTCTTCGCCTGGCTCTTCTTTCGTGCCTACGGCGCCTACCGCTCGGTGCATCGCCTGGTGCACGAGGGCCGCGGCGAGCTCTTCGATGTCGCCAGCGCCTGGCGCATCTCCCGCGAGCGTTTCCGGGGACTGCGCCAGTACTTCCGGCTGCGTCGGGTGCAGGGGCTGGCGCTGTGCGGCATGGCGCACGAGGCGCTGGAGGCGGCGACAGCGCTGCGGCGCGACGGCAAGGTGCCCCCGGCCTTGCGCGCGTCGGCGCTGGCTGCCGAGGCCGAGGCCAATCTGCTCCTGGACCAGCCCTTCTGGGCCGAGCGCTCGCTGGCCGAGGCGATGACCCTGCGCGGCGGCGCCCGCGACGAGGACGTGCGCGCGGTGGGCGCCCGCCTGGCCTGGGTGCGCGGGGACGCCGCGGCGGCGGCCGAGTCCCTGGGCGCCCTGACGCGGGCGGGCAGCTTCCCGCTCACCGCCGTCACCCGCGCCCGCAACCTCGCCTGGCTCGCCGACGCGCTGGCCAGCCTGGGGCGCCGCGACGAGGGCGCCGCCTTCGCTGCCCGCGCCGCTCGCCTCGCACCGCGCAGCTACTGGGGGCGCGCCGCCGCCCGGCCGAGGTAGGCTCGCCGCGAGCCGCGCCTTCGCCGCGCCGTCGCAGATCCTTCCGGCGCCTCGCGCGTCCATCCCGAGCCCGTGCCTCGAGGAGGATGTCCATGCGCCGTACACAAGCCGTCTCGCTCATCTGCGCCCTCGGCACCCTTGCGTGCGCGACGTCGGCGCAGGCGTCCGGCCTGCTCTTGCCCCGCGAGGGCACCGAGCCGCTGGCGCTCCGCTACCACCGCGTGAACGTCGAGACACGCGACGGGACCGCCGTCACGCGCGTCGAGCAGGTCTTCACCAACCGCACCGGCCGTGACCTGGAGGCGACCTACCTCTTCCCGCTGCCGGAGGACGCGGTCATCGTCGACTTCCGCCTCATGGTCAACGGCGAGATGAAGAAGGGCGAGGTGCTCCCGCGCGAGCGCGCGGCCGCCATCTACGAGGGCATCGTGCGCCGGATGAAGGACCCGGGCCTCGTCGAGTGGATGGGCAAGGGGCTCTTCCAGGCGCGCATCTATCCCGTGCCGGCCGGCGGCGACCAGCGCGTCGAGCTCACCTACACCCAGGTGCTGCCCTATCTCGACGGGGCCTACAAGCTCGTCTACCCGCTGCGCACGCCGGGCACGGCCTCCCGCACCCTGGAGGACATGACCCTGACGGTGAAGCTGGCCCACGTGACCCCCATCCGCGGCATCTACTCGCCCTCTCACCGCATCTCGGTGCAGCGCAAGGGCGAGCGTCAGGCCACCGTCGGCTTCGAGGGGGAGCGCGCCGCGCTCGACACCGACTTCGTCCTCTACTTCAACGTCTCGGCCGAGGACGTCGGCCTCCAGGTGTTGAGCCACCGCCCACCGGGCGAGCCCGGCTACTTCATGGTGCTGGCGTCGCCGCGCGCGGTCTTCGACGGCGCTGAGCTGCCCCGCAAGAACGTCACCTTCGTCCTGGACACCTCCGGCTCCATGGCCGGCGGCAAGCTCGAGGACGCACGCCGAGCGCTGACCTGGTGCCTCGATCAGCTCGGCCCGGGTGACCGCTTCAACGTCATCCGCTTCTCGAGCGACGTCGAGTCCCTGTCCGAGACCTCGCAGCCCGCGGACGTCGCGCACCTGGCCGAAGCGCGCGCGTTCGTGGCCGGGTTCGAGGCCGCCGGCGGCACCGCCATCGACGCCGCGCTCGAGGTCGCCCTGGCCGATGACCCCGGACAGGTCCAGAGCGACGCGGTGCCGCACATCGTGCTCTTCATCACCGACGGTCGGCCTACGGTCGGGGAGACCGCCCGCGACAAGATCCTCGAGCGTGCCCGGCGCTTCGACGACGGGGCGCGGACCCGGCTCTTCGCCTTCGGGGTCGGTGAGGAGCTGGACACCCTGCTCCTGGACCGGCTCTCGAGCGAGCACGGCGGCACCTCGTCCTATCTGGGCGCCGACGACGACCTGGACCGGCAGATCTCGGGGCTCTACGGTCAGCTCGCCTACCCGGTGGTCACCGATCTGCGGCTCGAGGTGCGCAACGTGACGCCCTACGCCATGCTGCCGCGCGAGCTGCCGGACCTCTTCAAGGGCCAGCAGCTGGTGGTCCTGGGGCGCTACCGCAAGGCCGGCGACGCGCTGATCCGGCTTCACGGCCGCATGGGTGGACGCGAGCGCACCTGGGACTTCGAGGCGCCGCTGCCCGAGCGGCGCGAGGACCAGGGCTTCGTCGCGTCGATCTGGGCGCATCGGCAGGTGGGCTTCCTGCTCGACGCGATCCGCGAAGGAGGCGAGACGCCCGAGCTGCGCGAGGAGGTGGTGCAGCTCGCCACGCGCTACGGCATCGTCACGCCCTACACCAGCTACCTCGTCACCGAGGACGAGACGCGCGCGGTGGAGGACCGGGCGGCGCGCGACCGCCCCGCGCGACCGTCGCCGCCGCCGCGTCCGCTGATGCTGGACGGCGAGCTGCGGCGCAAGGAGGCCGAGCGCAGCGTGAGGGAGGCCTTCGGTGGTGGCGCGGGCGGCGCCCCGGGAGCGTCGGGCAACGCGTCGCGCCCCGCGCCCCGGGAGGCGCCCGAGCGCGAGGTGGCGAAGGCGCGCGTGCTCAAGCACTACCAGGCCAAGAAGTCCGCCGAGGAGGACACCGCGGGGCTGCGGCACGTGGCGGGGCGTGCCTTCCGGTGGACGGGCGGCGCCTGGGTGGACACCGCCATCCGCGATGGCGCCGAGCGCATCCGGGTCGCCCCCTACAGCGACGCCTGGTGGCGGCTGCTGGCCCTGCGTCCGGAGCTGAAGTCGGCGCTGGCCCTGGGGGAGCGGGTGAGCGTGTGGCTGGGCGACCTGGTCGTCGAGGTGCGCCCGGGGGCGCCGTCCACCCTCACCAGCAGCGAGGAGCGCAAGCTGGCGCGATGAGTCGAGGCTGGCCCCGAGCGCGCCCGGCGGGGCCAGGTGCACCGAGCGGTGCTCTAGGCCTGGTCGCCGTCCTCAGGCTCCAGGAGCACGAGCTGGGCGCCCGCGGCCACCTGGTCCCCCTCGTTCACCAGCAGCGCGGTGACCCGGCTGCGGGCAGGCGCGGTGAGCGTGTGCTCCATCTTCATCGCCTCGACGATGGCCACCGGCGCGCCCGCCTCGATCAGGTCGCCCTCGGCGACCAGGACGCGCAGCACCTTGCCGGGCATGGGGGCCACGCAGCCCGCGTGCGCGTCGGCCGAGTCCACGTCGGGGAAGCGCGACACCCAGCCGAGCTCCCAGGCGGCGCGCCCGTCGAACACCCAGGTCCTGTCGCCCGATTCGGCGATCCGGAAGCGCCTGCGGAGGCCATCCAGCTCGAGCCAGCGCTCGTCGCCCTCCGCCGGTCCGAAGCGCGCCTCGCGCGACGCCTCGTCCACCTGGACCTGCGCCCGCCCCGCGCCGAGCAGCCGGTAGCGCACCTCGACGTGCTGCGCCTCGCCTCCGGTCTGCGCCACCACGGTCCAGGTCGCCTCGACGTCGCGCCAGCGGTTGTTTCGCCACGCCACCGGGAGGCCGGGCAGCAGCTCGCGGCTCTCGGCGCGCAGGTCGGCTCGGTGCAGGGTCGCGAAGATCGCGGCGTCCTCGGCGCTGGCGCGGCCGTCGGCGGGCGCCTCGGCGCTCTGGCGCTCGGCCAGCCAGTGCGTGTGCACCGGGCCCGCCAGCCACTCGGCGTCGCTCACCAGGGCGATGAGCAGCTCGCGGTTGGTGCGCAGCCCCAGCACGCAGGCGCTGGCCAGCGTACGCCGCATCCGCCGCGCCGCCTCGAGGCGGTCGGCGCCGTGCGCGACGATCTTCGCCAGCATGGGATCGTAGTGGATGCTGACCTCGCTGCCCGACTCGACGCCGCTGTCCAGGCGCGTGCCTTCGCCCAGCGGGATGTCGAAGGCGGCGATGCGCCCGGCGCCGGGCAGGTAGTCCCGCTCGGGATCCTCGGCGTAGAGCCGACACTCGATGGCGTGGCCGCTCCGGGTGACGCCGGCCTGGTCGAAGGGCAGGGGGGCACCCGACGCCACGTCGAGCTGCAGGGCCACCAGATCCAGCCCGGTGACCATCTCGGTGACCGGGTGCTCCACCTGGAGCCGCGTGTTGACCTCCAGGAAGTAGAAGGAGCCGTCGGGAGCGAGGACGAACTCGACCGTCCCCGCCGAGCGATAGCCCAGCGCGCGCCCGGCAGCGAGCCCGGCCTGGAGGATGGCCTCGCGCAGCGGCTCGGACAGGCCGGGGGCCGGCGTCTCCTCGATGATCTTCTGGTGGCGCCGCTGGATCGAGCACTCGCGCTCGAAGAGGTGGACCAGCCCGCCGTGGGCGTCGCCGAAGATCTGGACCTCGATGTGCCGGGGAGCGTCGACGTAGCGCTCGACGAGCAGCGCGTCGTCACCGAAGGCCGAGCGCGCCTCGCGCCGGGCCGCCGCGATGGCCGCGTCCAGCGCGGACGGGTCGCGGACGATGCGCATCCCCTTGCCGCCGCCGCCGGCCGAGGCCTTGAGCAGCACCGGCATCCCCAGGGCCAGGGCCTCGGCCCGGATGCGCGCGTCGTCGGCGCCGCGCTGGTGGAACCCGGGCACCACCGGCACGCCGTGGGCGACCATCAGCTCCTTCGCCGCGATCTTCGAGCCCATGCGCGCGATGGTGTCGGGGGTCGGACCGACGAAGACCAGCCCGGCCTCCTCGCAAGCCCGTGCGAAGCCCTCGTTCTCGCTGAGGAACCCGTAGCCGGGGTGCAGCGCGTCGGCGCCCGTGCGGCGTGCGGCCGCCAGGATGCGCTCGATGTCCAGGTAGCTCTCGGCGGCCGGAGCCGGGCCCAGCAGCGCCGCGAGGTCGGCCTCGCGCACGTGCGGCGCGTCGCGGTCGGCCTCCGAGTACAGGGCCACCGTCTCGTAGCCGCGGCGCCTGGCGCTGCGGATGACGCGCCGGGCGATCTCGCCTCGGTTGGCGACCATCAGCCGTCGGAAGGGTCGTACTCCGCTCATGGCCTCGACAGCCTCAGTGCCGGAACACGCCCCAGGAGGTCGAGCTCTCGACGGCGCGCGTGGCGGCCGCGGACAGCGCGATCCCCAGGGTGTCCCGGGTACGGCGCGGGTCGACGATGCCGTCGTCCCACAGGTTGGCGGTGGCGTAGAGCGCGTCCGACTCCTTCTCGACCTGCATCCGGAGCATCCCCTTCATCATCTCGAGCTGCTTCTCGTCGAGCTCCGCGCCGCTCTTCTCGGCCGCCTCGCGCTTGACGATGTCGAGCACGCCCGCGAGCTGCTCGGGGCCCATGACGGCGATGCGGTGGTTCGGCCAGGTGAAGAGGAAGCGCGGCTCGTAGGCGCGGCCGGCCATGCCGTAGTTGCCCGCGCCATAGCTCGCCCCGGTCATCACCGTGAAGAGGGGGACGGAGCTGTTGGACACGGCGTTGATGAGCTTGGCGCCGTGCTTGATGATCCCGCCCTGCTCGTAGTCGCGCCCGACCATGAAGCCGGTGATGTTCTGGAGGAAGACCAGCGGGATGCCGCGCTGGTTGCAGAGCTGGATGAACTGGGCGCCCTTCTGGGCCGACTCCGAGAAGAGGATGCCGTTGTTGGCCAGGATCCCGACCAGGTAGCCGTGCAGGTAGGCCCAGCCGGTGATGAGGGTGGTGCCGAACTCGGCCTTGAACTCGGCGAAGCGCGACCCGTCCACGATGCGGGCGATGACCTCGCGCTGGTCGAAGGGGACGCGCACGTCCGCCGACGCGATGCCCAGCAGCTCGTCGGGGTCGTAGAGCGGCGCCTCCACACAGGCCAGATCCGGCCCACGCGCCTTGCGCCAGCGGATGTGCCCCATGACCTGGCGCGCGAGGCGGATGGCGTCCCGCTCGTCGTGGGCGAGGTAGTCCGAGACCCCCGAGACGCGCGAGTGCATCGCCGCGCCGCCGAGGCTCTCGTCATCGACGACCTCGCCGGTGGCCATCTTGACCAGCGGCGGGCCCGCCAGGAACACCTTGGCCTGCCCCTCGACCATGATCGCGTAGTCGCTCATGCCGGGGATGTACGCGCCGCCCGCGGTGGCGTTGCCGAAGACCACGCAGACGCTGGGGACGCCCGCCGCGCTCGCGCGTGTGATGTCGCGGAAGCTCTGGCCGCCCGGGACGAAGATCTTCGACTGGTTCGGCAGGTCGGCGCCGGCCGACTCGGTCAGGTGGATCGAAGGCAGCCCGTTCTGGCGCCCGATCTCGGCGAGGCGCAGGCTCTTCTTGAGGCCGTACTCGTTGATCGCGCCGCCCTTGAGCGTGGACTCGCTGGCGGTGATGAGGCACTCCACCCCCTCGACGACGCCCACGCCGCCGATGACGCCGCCGCCCGTCCCCACGCCGCGCACCCCGTGGCCCGCCAGGGTCATCAGCTCGAGGAAGTGGGCGTCGGGATCCAGGAGCTGCTCGATGCGCTCGCGGGCCACCATCTTGCCGCGGGACCGGTGGCGCTCGACGTACTTCGCGCCTCCGCCAGCGCGCGCCTCCGCTTGCGCCGCCTCCAGCGTCTCGACCAGGGCGCTCATGGCGCGGTGGCGCTGCCGGAAGGCCTCGCTGTTGGGGCGGACGCTGGTGGTGAGCACGCGCACCAGCACCCTTCATCATGCTCCGGCGGTCCTGTCAAACGCCCCGCGCGCCGGGTTGCATGCAACATGTTGAAACGAAAGCCGGCCCGAGTTAGATTGCGGGCCATGAGCACCATCCGATTCCTCCGTCGTGTCCTGGTCTTGCGTCACTTCCTCGCCTGTCTCGGCTGCGGGGTGCTCGCCGGCACGCTGGCGCTCGGCACCGCCCGCGCGGCCACGCCGCATGCCGAGAAGTCCCGGACGGGCGCGCACCTGCGCCTGCGGCTGGTCGACACCTCGCTGGAGTCGCTGCCCTTCGGCAAGGGCGTCGACGACGTGGTGGGCTGGGTACGTGCGCGGCTGGAGACGACCTACGGGCCTCGCCTGAAGGCCGCGCTCAGCGCGCACCAGCGCGACGTCGTCCGCGCCCAGCTCGAGCAGGAGCTGCAGGATTTCGCCGCCAGCCTGGTCGAGTTCGACGGCAGCCGCACCGGCTTCGAGGTCAGCGTCGTGGCCAACGAGTTCGTCCCCGGCGCCGAGGAGAGCGTGCTGCTCTTCCGCGAGTCGGGCGTGGAGCACTACTTCTTCTTCTCCCACGGCAAGTTCTGGAAGTACGCGCGCCCGCTGCCCGACGACGTGGCCTTCAACGAGCGGCTGGCGATGCAGACCAAGGACCAGGGTCGCCCCGAGGCCGTGATGCGGAGCGTCGACAAGACCACCGTCACCCAGGCCGTGTGGCAGGACAAGGAGCGCCGGCTGCGCGTCCAGGATGCCCGGTCGCTCTACCGCGCCGATCTCCTCGTCATCGAGGATCGCGCCATCGCCGACCGCATCGACATGATCCGCGGCGGGCGGCTGCCGGGCAACACCGGCGGCGAGGTCGATCCGGACCTGGACGACTTCCTCGACAGCGGCGGCGCGACGAACTGAGCGGTCGACCGCGGCCCGGCCCGCCCGGCCCGCCCGGTCAGATCACCCGGAGGTAGCGCTCGAAGAGGCGGTAGCCGTCGATGATCTGCGCCAGCCCGCAGGACTCGTCGCGTTGGTGCGCCTGGGCGGACTCGCCGGGGCCGAGGTTGACGGCGTCGATACCGAAGAGGGCCAGACGCGCGACGTCGGTCCACGCCTGCTTGGGTTCGTGGGGCACAGCGGGGTCGGACAGGAGCGGCGCCAGCAGCGGGTTGTCGCGGCACACCGGGCCCGAGGGGCTCAGGTCGGTCCAGGTGATCTCGCACTCGCCGCCGGTGAGGACCTCGATGTCGCGCTTGGCCTCCTCGAGGCTGCGCCCGGGCGCGAAGCGATAGTTCAGGTTCATGGCGAAGCGGTCCGGGACGACGTTCCGCGCGCCCACGGCCTCGACCATCGTGATCGACATCACCTCGTAGTACGCGAGATCGCCGAAGCGCACCTCGAGCCGCTGCCGCTCGGCCAGGCGCGAGAGCAGGGCGCCGGCCTTGTGCACGGCGTTTTCGCCCTGCCAGGGGCGCGCGGAGTGGGCCCGGCGGCCGCTGTAGGTCAGCGTGCAGTGGATCCCGCCGAGGCAGCCGAGCTGCAGCTTGTTGTCCGAGGGCTCGAGGCAGAAGGCCAGGTCGATGTCGGTCAGCTCGGGCGTGGCCTCGAGCAGGGGCTGCAGCCCGTTGGCGTCGTAGGGGCCCTCTTCGGCCTCGTAGAACACCGCGCAGAGGTCGGCGCGTGTGTCGTCGGGGCCGAGCCGCTCGAGCAGCTCGAGCATCACCGCGAGGCCCGACTTCATGTCGCTGACACCGCAGCCATGGATGCGCCCGGCCTCGACGCGGACGGGCCCGTCCTGGTGGTCCGGGACGGTGTCCAGGTGGCCGAAGAGGCCGATGAGCGGCCGGTCGGGGCGGCGCGCCCAGGGCCAGACGACGAGGGTGTCACGGAAGCGCAGCACCCGCGCCTGCGGAAGGCGCGCGGCGACCCGGGCCTGGACGGCGTCGCAGAGTGGCGCCTCGTGACCCGTCACCGACGGCACCCGCACCAGCTCGAGGGTGGTCGCGAGGAGGGACTCCTCCAGGGGGAGCGCCGCGCGGCTCACACGCTCACGCCGAACTCGCGCAGGGCCCCCTCGAGGCTGGTCTTGCGGTCCGTGGACGCGCTGCGCTGCCCGATGATGAGGGCCGCGGGCACGTGGAAGGTGCCGGCGGGGAACTCCTTGGGGATGCTCCCCGGGATCACCACCGCGCGCGGCGGCACGACGCCGCGGCTGCGCGTCAGCTGGGCGGCGCTCACGTCCAGGATGGGGGTCGAGCTGGTCAGCACGACGCCCGCGCCCAGCACCGCCTCGGCGCCCACCCGCACCCCCTCGACCACGATGCAGCGGCTGCCGATGAAGGCCCCGTCCTCGATGATGACGGGTGCGGCCGACGGCGGCTCCAGCACGCCGCCGATGCCGACGCCACCCGACAGGTGCACGTCGCGGCCGATCTGCGCGCAGGAGCCGACGGTCGCCCAGGTGTCGACCATGGTGCCGCTGCCCACCCGGGCGCCGATGTTCACGTAGGACGGCATCAGGATGGCGCCGGCCTCCACGAAGGCGCCGCGCCGCACGGTCGCCGGCGGGACCACCCGCACGCCCGCGGCGGCGTAGTCGCGCTTCAGCGGGATCTTGTCGTGGTACTCGAAGGGCCCCACCTCGATGGTCTCCATCTGGGAGAGCCCGAAGTAGAGGAGCACGGCCTTCTTCACCCAGCCGTGGACCTCCCAGGGTCCCCCGGGGGACTCGGGCGGCGAGGCCACCCGGAGCTGCCCGGCGTCCAGGGCGGCGATGACCGCCTCCACGGCGTCGGCGTGCTCGGACCGTCCCAGCAGCGAGCGATCCTCGAAGGCCGCCTCGATGCGCGCGCGAACCTGATCCATCAGTGCCTCCAGCTCCGGGCTGCCGCCGCCGCGAGCGGCAGCGCGAGCCCCTGCGATCACTCGGCCTTCAGGCCCAGCTCACGCGTCAGGATCTTCTCCAGCCCCTCGAGCGAGTAGCCCCCCGACGGCGAGTACTTGCGCCCGTTGATCAACACGGTGGGGGTCCCGCGCACGCCGACGCGCTGCCCCTCGGCGATGTCGGCCTTCACCGCGGCGGCGTACTTGCCGGAGTCCAGGTCGGCCTTGAACTTGTCCATGTCCAGCCCGATCTGCTCGGCGTAGGCGAGCAGGTTGCTGACCTCCAGGTTCTTCTGGTTCTGGAACATGATGTCGTGCATGTCCCAGAAGCGGCCCTGGGCGTTGGCCGCCAGCGCAGCCTCGGCGGCCTTCTGCGCGTTCTTGTGGAAGTCGAGCGGGAAGTTGCGGAACACGACCCGCACCTGCTTCGGGTACTTCGCTACCAGCTGCTCGAGCGGCGAGCCCACGCGGGAGCAGTAGGGGCACTGGAAGTCGGAGAACTCGACGATGGTGATGGGCGCGTCCGCAGCCCCCTTCGTCCCGGCGCCCTCGACCTCGTTGACCCGAACCACCTTCGTGTCCAGCGGGTTGAAGGTCTTGCCGTCCTTGATGAGCTTCGGGTAGAGCGCGGCCAGCTCGGTCCCGCTGTCGAGGAGCTTCTGCGAGCTCTTCAGCTCCTCGTCGATGATGGTCTTGAACTCCTCGAAGGGCTTGGCCCCGGAGAGCTTGCGGCCGTTGATGAAGTGCGCCGGCGTGCCCTGGGCCTGAACCAGCTCCGCCAGGGCCTGATCCTCTTCGATCTTCGACTTGAAGGTGCCCTCGTCGAGGGCCTTCTTGAACGCCTTCATGTCCAGGCCGAGCTTCTCGGCGTAGCCCTCGAGGTCGGGTCGGGTGAGCGCCTTCTGGTTCTCGAAGAGCGTGTCGTGCATCTCCCAGAACTTGCCCTGGGCGCCTGCGGCCAGCGCGGCCTGGGCGGCCAGCGGCGCGTGCTCGTGGAAGGGCAGCGGGTTGTGCTTGAAGATCACCCGGACCTTGTCGCCGTACTCCTCGTGGATCTTCTTGTAGGTCGGCACGACCTTCGAGCAGAAGGGGCACTGGAAGTCCGAGAACTCGACGATGGTCACCGGCGCGTACTTGGGACCCTCGATGTGCTCGGTCTCGGGGTCGACGGGCACGCGCCACACGGTCGTCGTGTCCTCGGCCGGCGCGGCCTTGGGCGTGTTCTTGGCGACCTTCGGCGCTGGCATCTCGTCCACCAGGTACTTCAGGTACTTCGCGCCCTCCGCGCCGGACTCGAGCGCCAGCTTGCGGGCGATGTCCTTGCGCGCGGTGCCCGCGGCCTCCAGCTCCTTCGCCCGCGCGAGCTGCTTGTCGATCTCGGCCTTGAACTCCTCGAAGGGCTTGGCCCCCGAGAGGTTCACCCCGTTGACGAAGAAGGCCGGCGTGCCGGTCGCGCCCAGCGCCGCCGCGGCGGCCTGATCGGCGTCGATCTTGCGGGCGATGACCGGGTCGGCGATGTCGCGCTTGTACTGCGCCATGTCCATGCCCAGCTCCTGGGCGTACTTCTCGAGGTCGGCGTCGGTCAGCGCCTGCTGATTCGCGAAGAGGGTGTCGTGGTACTTCCAGAAGTGCCCCTGCTGCGCGGCCGCCATGGCGGCGACCGCAGCGCGGTGAGCGTTGTCGTGGAAGGGCAGCGGGTTGTGCTTGAAGACGATGCGGACGTCGTCGGGCCAGGTCTCGGCGATCTGGGCGATGGTCGGCGTGACGCGCGAGCAGAAGGGGCACTGGAAATCGCTGATCTCGTAGATGACGATCGGCGCGTCCTCGGGGCCCTTCGACGGCGAGGGCGGCAGGTCCAGCTTCTTCTCGGTGTAGCTGCCGCCGGGCGGGCCGCCGGCCGGCGCGACCACCTCGGGCCCCGCCGGGCCATGCGGTGCGGTGCCGCGACCTGCCACGAAGCCGAGCGCGAGCGCGACGGCACCGGTCAGTACCAACGCTCCGATGCCGTACCGTGTCTTGCGAGCCATGGAGAAACCCTGCGGCGAGTCGTGGTGGCGTGTGCTGGCGCCCTCGGTGTCGGGCGCCCGCGCGTGGCGGGCGTCGTACCACAAGGGACTGGTCGGGCCAAGCCGGCGGTCGGCGCGGGCCGGGCCGGCGTCAGGGGACGACGATCTCCCCGCTGCCCTCGTGGATGGGAGCCTGGATGCGTTCGCCCTCGGAAGAGGCCGCGAAGGAGGCCCGCCAGCGCTCGGCGCCGTCGCCCTCCACCTCCCAGACGAAGAGCGAGTCGCCGGTGGTGACCGTGACCGGGAGCTGACAGTAGAGCGTGCCCCCGGCGAGGCTCAGGAAGCCGCTGCCGATGGTGTCCTCGCGGACCGACAGCGAGGCGGCGTCGACGTCGGAGTGGAGGTTCTCCGGGTAGGTGTTGGTGTCCTCGTCGAAGAGCGTCGCCTGGGCGCAGCCGGCGAAGAGGAACTCGCCGTCGTGGAACACCGCCAGAGCGTCGATGTCGGGTCCGGGCAGGGGGGAGCTCTTCGCCTTCTCGTGGTCGACGAGGAGCAGCAGGCTGTAGGTGCGTACGACCCCGCCGCCGTCGGTGTCGCTGGACGCGTCCGAGCCGCCGCCGTTCTTGTTCTGCGGCAGCTCGCAGGCGGCGAGCAGGGCGAGGCAGGCGGAGATGCAGGCGGTGTGGCGGGTCATGGAGCGGCATCATGTCAGTCGCGTGCAGTGGCGGCAACGACAGGATGTGGATGCCGGGTCCGGAGGCGCTCTGCTATGCTCGGTCCACCGTTCGACGAGGCGAGGAGGTCGAGATGGCGCGGTCATGGTGGTTCGTGGCGCTGGGCGCCTGCGCGCTGGCTTCGGGGTGTGGGGAGCAGGGCGCCGCGTCGAAGGCGAGCCCCTCCTCGCAGGGGACCGAGGCCGCTGGCGCCGTGGTGGCGCCGCCGGAGCCGGCCGCGGCGCCGCCGGAGGTCCGGGAGCTGGTCCCCGACCCGGCGACCGGGCGGATCACTGACGAGACCCTCGGCGTGACCTGGAAGTGGCCGACCGCGGTGAAGGCGAGGGCCGAGGACGGGGCGCTGGTGCTCAGCGGCGAGGGGCTGCCCGAGGTGCGCGTCACGCGCGGCGCGGCGCCCCCGAAGGAAGACGGCGCGAGCGCGCCAGCGGGCCAGCGGGATTTCGGCAGCATCCGGCTGGGGTGCACCACCGCGGCCACCGGCGACGCCGCCAAGCCCGCCGAGGCGCTGTGCGAGAGCCTGCGGCCCATCGAGCGCTTCACGATGGAGGTCGTCGGCTGCGAGGCGCGCGCGCCGCACGACAAGCTGCTGGTGGCCTTCCTGAAGGACCAGGAGGCGGCGCTGCGGAAGTGCCTCGAGGCCGCGCGCGAGATCGACCCGACGCTGTCCGGGCTCGAGGCCGGCGTGGAGCTGCGGCTGGATGGGGAGGGGCGGCCGACCCGCCTGGGCCTGCTGGGCGACATGCTGAGCGTCCCCGCATCCGAGGCCTACGACAACTGCGTCTACCGGCTCGCGAACGGGTTCGAGTACGAGGCGGCCGACGGCAAGGAGATCGACAGCCGCTGCAAGCTGCTGCTCTCGTTCTACGGGAAGTGAGCGCGCCTCACGCGCGTGGGCCGAGCGGAGCGGCGTCCGTCTGAGGTCGTGGCCGTGGCGGCTGCTCGTCGCGGGTCAGGGGCCGTCGAGGTGCAGCTCGACGCGCTCGTTGCGCGCCCGCCCGGCAGCGGTCGCGTTGCTCGCCACCGGAGCGTCATAGCCGCGTCCGACGCTGCGCAAGCGGCGAGGGTCTGCGCCCAGGGCGATGAGCTCGGCGACCACGGCGTCGGCCTGGCGACGGGTGAGTGCCAACGCCCGCTCGCGTGAGCCGCCGCGCGCCGCGTGCGCCTCGACCACCACGCGGAGGTCCGGCCAGGCCGCGAGGATCGACACGACGGCCTCGAGGGAGGCGTCCGAGCCGGGCAGCAGCCGCGCGCTCCTGCGGGCGAAGCGGACGCCGGCCAGCGGTCCCTGCAGCTTCGCCAGGGCGTCTGCCGGCGGCTCGGGGCAGCCACCTCGCTCCGCCGGCCCCCTGGCGTCGGGGCACGCGTCCTCCCGGTCGGCCACGCCGTCGGCGTCGCGGTCGCTGCATCCTGCCAGGGCAGGCTCGCCCGCCAGCGTCGGGCACTCGTCCCGGGGATCCGGCACGCCATCGCCGTCGGTGTCGGGGCAGCCCTCCATGGCCGCGCTCCCCGGGTGCTCGTCGCAGAGATCCTCGAAGTCCAGCACCCCGTCCCCGTCCGAGTCCCGGCAGCCGCGGTCCCCCGCCGCGGCGCCCGGGCGGCTGCAGGCTGGGGTGCCTCGAGGGATCGACGCCTGCGCGTCCCGGGGGCGGGGCGCCGGGGCCTCGGCCCCGCTCGTCGACCGGCGCAGGTACACGTCCACCCCGACGCTGAGCACGGGCGAGACCGACAGCGCGCGGTCGGCTCCGTCGCTGAGCCAGACGCGCAGGTCCGCCCGCAGCGCGATGCGGCGGTTCGCCAGCAGCCAGCGCGCGCCCATGCCCGCGCTGGCCAGGAGATCGGCGTCTCGGCCCAGGTCGCCAGCCACCACCGACAGCGCGCCGGCTCCCAGCGACCAGCTCAACGACACGGGGCCGCTGAGAGCGTGAAGCGAGAGCTCGGCAAGTCCGGCCATGACCACGGCGTCACCGGCGCCGCGCTGGACGCGGGAGGGCAGGGCCCACCCGCTGAGCTCCACCGACGCGTGGCGCCCGAGCCCGACTCCCAGGTCGAGGGCGAAGCACGGGGCTGCGCTCGGACTCGCGGGGAGCTGGCGCCGCCCGGAGAGGTCCAGGTCGTCGGAGAGCCACCCGTATCCGCCCGAGAGCCCCAGGTGGACTGCCCCGAGCGACTCCGGCGTCGCCCGCGCCGCTCCAGCCGGGGCCAGGGCGACGACGAGGCAAGCGAACACCCAGCCGAGTCTGACGCCGCTCATGCCCTCCCTTCGTCCGCGTCCGAGCATCACCTCCCAGGGGCGAAGCGCGCAAGGACGTCCGAGCGGCGTGGGTCCGAAGGGCGGACGCGGCGCCCCCCGGGGCGCTGCGACCCTGGGCATCGCGATGGCGTCGGGGCTCCGCGGTTGCTCGGCGGGAGACGCCCGCGCAGTTGCGCGACGCGAGATGCCATGGGGTCGCCCGGCGGTAGACGCCCGCGCGGTCCCACGAAGCGAGAGCGCCATGCGGTCGGACGACGCGAGAGGGCCATGCGGTCGGACGACGCGAGAGCGCCGCGCGGTTGCCCGGCGGTAGATGCCCGCGCGGCCGGAGGACGCGAGCGGGCTGCGGGGGCGGACGACGCGCGATCGTCGCGCTGTCGCTCGGCGTGAGAGGGCCGCGCTGGCCCTTGACGCAAAACACCCGGCGGAGAGGGTCTCCGTCGGGTGTCTGGGTGCGAGGTCGGTGGCCCGCAGGGCGGGCACCGACGGAGGGCGAGGGCGCTCAGCGTCCCCGCCCGGGGCTCACAGGTCGATGATGATGACCCGCGATCCCTCGTCTTCGTTCGGGCGCTCCTGCGCCGGGGGCTCCTGCCAGGGCATGTTCTCCCACGGAGAAGGCGCCTCCAGGTAGGGCCGCTCGTTCTCGCGCCGTTCGTCGCGCGGGATCCAGAACGCGTGTCTCATGGCCTCCTCCTTCGGGATGGGAACACCCAGCGTCGGACGCATTCGTACACTAGCAACCGTTCGGGGGTGAATCAAGGAGCGCCTCCAATGGCCCTCCCTGACCTCATCCAACGGTCGTCTATACGTGCGGCTTGAGCAGAGTATTCACCCGCGCCGGGTCCTCCAGGAGGGCCGGCGCCAGCGGAGGCTCACAGGCCTGAGACGCTCGGCGCTCCCCGCCCGCGGGCCTCATGGCCCGTGAGCGGGGAGCCCGAAGAGCGCTCAGCCTTCGCCGTCGGCAGCGTCTGCGTCCTCGTTGCCCGTGGGCTCGATCTGCGAGAGCTGGCCGGCGAGCAGCTCGCCGAAGGTGGTCGTCTGCTCGGCGCGCTGCTGCTTGAGGTAGTTCGAGTACTCCTCGGAGGCCTCCTCCTCGGAGAGCCGCTTGAGCGACAGGCCGATCTTCCGCTCCTCGGGGATGAGGCTGATGACCTTGGCTCGCAGCCGGTCGCCCTCGTTGGCCACGTCGGAGACCAGGTTGACCTTGTCGTAGGAGAGCTCGGAGATGTGCACGAGGCCCTCGATGGCGTCGTCGATCTCCACGATGGCACCGAAGTCGAGCACCTTCGTGACCACGCCCTCGACCACGGAGCCGAGCGGGTAGCGCGACTCGACGTTGTCCCACGGGTCGGGGGTGAGCTGCTTGATGCCGAGGCTGAAGCGCTCCTTCTCGACGTCGATGTTCAGCACCACCGCCTCGACCTCGTCGCCCTTCTCGTAGTGGTCCGCCGGGTTCTTGACCTTGTTGGACCAGGAGATGTCGGAGACGTGGATGAGGCCGTCGATGCCCTCCTCGATGCCGATGAAGAGCCCGAAGTTCGTGATGTTGCGGATCTTCCCGCGCACCACCGAGCCGACCGGGTAGCGCTCCTGGAGCAGCTCCCAGGGGTTCATCTCGATCTGCTTCATGCCCAGCGAGATGCGCTTGTTCTCGGTGTCGATGTCCAGGATGACCGACTCGACGATGTCGCCGATGGCGACGATCTGCGAGGGGTGCTTCGGCCGCTTGGTCCAGCTCATCTCGGAGACGTGGATCAGGCCCTCGATGCCGTCCTCCAGCTCGACGAAGGCGCCGTACTCGGTGAGGCTGACCACCTTGCCGTTCACGCGGTCGCCGATGCGGTACTTCGTGGTGACCTGCGCCCACGGATCCTCGGTGATCTGCTTGAGGCCCAGGCTGACGCGCTCGGTGTCGGGGTCGAACTTGAGGACCATCACCTCGACCTCGTCGCCCACCTCGAACATCTCGCTCGGGTGGTTGATGCGGCCCCAGGACATGTCGGTGATGTGGAGCAGGCCGTCGATGCCGCCCAGGTCCACGAAGCAGCCGTAGTCCGTGATGTTCTTCACGACGCCGGTCATCACCAGGCCGACCTCGAGCTTCTCGAGGGTCTGGGACTTGAGCGCGGCGCGCTCCTTCTCGAGCAGGGCGCGGCGGCTCAGCACGATGTTGCCGCGCTTCTTGTTGAACTTGATGACCTTGAAGTCGAAGGCCTCGCCGATGTACTTCTCGAGGTTCCGCACGGGGCGCAGGTCGACCTGCGAGCCGGGGAGGAAGGCCTTCACGCCGATGTCGACGGTGAGACCGCCCTTCACGCGCCCGGTGATGGTGCCGTTGACCAGCTCATCGCGCTCGACGGCCTCGTTGATCTCGTCCCAGATCTTGAGCTTGTCGGCCTTCTCCTTGGAGAGGACGATCTGACCGTGCTCGTTCTCGGACTCCTCGAGGTAGACGTCGATGGTGTCGCCGACCTTGATGGGGATGTTGCCGTGGGGATCGGCGAACTCCTCGACCGGGATCTGGCCCTCGGACTTGTAGCCGATGTCCACGGTCACGTAGTCCTTGGAGATCTCGATCACGGCGCCCTTGACGATCTCGCCTTCCTTGGGGCTGTGGGCGGCCTCGTACTCCTCGAGGAGCTTCTCGAACTCCGAGAAATCGGACGTGGCGGCGGCTTTCGTCGATTGGGTCTGAGTGTCCACGGATACCATCTGGTCAAGGTGAGGGTTTTGGTCAAAACGCTTGCAATCACAAGCGCTTAGGGGGTCTTCCGGGCTCTCCGGAGGGGCGGACCATACAGGTCGCCGTGCCCGTTTGTCAACGGTGTGCGCTCCGTTGCCGCCCCCGCGGGCCCTGTGCTAATGGCCGGACGCCACCCTGTCGGTGGGCACCCGAAGCGACGGAGAGCAGCGCGCATGAGCGAACGTGATCCCAGCCCGAACGATGAGTCGATCCTCTCCGCGCCGGGGCCTGACGTCCCCTTCCTCGGCTCCGGCCTCGTGGTGGCCAAGGACGAGGACGAGGACGAGCGCAACTGGAAGAAGATGGGTGCCGCGGAGCGCCTGCTCGAGAGCCGCACGCTGACGCTCTTCGGCGCGGTGACCCAGGCGATGGCGCACCGGCTCATCGCCGCGCTCTTCTTCCTCGAAGCCGACGACGCCGACAAGCCGATCACCGTGGTCCAGAACAGCCCGGGCGGCTCGGTGAGCGACGGCTTCGCGATCTACGACGCCATGCGCTTCGTGAAGCCCGAGGTACGCATCATCTGCGTGGGCCTCACGGCCTCCATCGCCACCATCACGCTGCTGGGCGCCGAGAAGCACAACCGGTTCAGCCTGCCGACGACGCGCTACCTCATCCACCAGCCGCTCATCCCCGGGCACATCTTCGGGCCCGCCAGCGACCTGGAGATCACCGCCCAGGAGATCCTGAAGTCCCGCGACCGCATCAATCAGATGCTCGCCGACGCCACGGGGCAGCCGCTGGACCGCGTGGCCCGCGACACCCACCGGGACTACTGGATGGATGCCAAGGAGGCGCTCGAGTACGGGCTCATCTCCCGCATCATCTCCCACCGCAGCGAGCTCGACGAGAGCTGAGCGGGGCTCGGTGCGGGCTGGCCCGGCGGCCCGCCTCCCACGCCCTTGTCAGTGGTAGCCCATGCGCCTTCGCCGCTGCCGAGGCATGAAGGTTGTCTCGGGCGCGTGGGCAGCTACGCGGGCCGCCTCGGCGGGCCGCCTGGCGGGGAGGGGGGCGCGAGGCGTCCCCCTCTTCAATAGAGGCGCTCGATCAGCTCGGCGTACTCCTCGGCGATGGCGCGGCGCCGCAGCTTCATCGTCGGAGTCAGCAGGCTGCGCGCGACCGTGAAGGGCTCGGGCAGCACGGCGAAGCGCTTGATGGTCTCGTAGCGAGCCAGCCCCTCGTTCACCTGCGCCACGTGGCGCTCGATGGCGTCGAGCACGCGCGGGTGCTCGGCCAGCGCGCTGATGTCGTGCGCGTCCACCGCCTCTGCCCGCGCCCAGGTCCGCACGCCCTCGGCGTCGAGTGTGAAGAGCGCCACGAGGTAGCGTTGGCGGTCGCCGATGACGCAGGCGTGCTCGACCAGCGGTGAGGCGCGCAGGGCGTTCTCGATGGGCTGGGGCGCCACGTTCTTGCCGGCCGCCGTGATGAGGATGTCCTTCTTGCGGTCGGTGATGCGCAGGAAGCCCTCTGCGTCCAGCGCGCCGATGTCGCCCGTGTGGAACCAGCCCGCCTCGGGGGGCTCGCCGCCGAAGGCCTCGAGCGTGGCCTCCTCGCGCTTCCAGTAGCCGCGGCAGACGCTGGGTCCGCGCAGCAGGATCTCCCCGTCGTCGGCCAGCCGCAGCTCGCTCTCCGGGACGGGCTGGCCCACGGTGCCGAAGCGGAAGGCGTCGAGGCGGTTGATCGTCGCCGCCGCGGCCGACTCGGTGAGGCCGTACCCCTCGAGGATGACCAGCCCCGCCGCGTGGAAGAACTCCAGGGTGTCCAGGCCGATGGGCGCGGCTCCGCTGACCAGGAAGCGCACCCGACCGCCGAAGGCGTCGCGGATCCTGCGCAGGACCAGCCGGTCGGCGAGGGCGTGCTCGGCGCGGAGCCGCGCGGGGATGGGGGCTCCGGCGCGCAGCGCGCTGGCGTGGCGTCGGCCCACCCCGAGCGCCCACTCGAAAGCCCGCTGGCGATGCAGCGGCAGGCTGGCGACGCGCTCGAGGACGCGAGCCTGGATCTTCTCGAAGACCCGGGGGACGCCGGCCAGCACCGTGGGCCGTACCTCCGTGAGCGCGACCGGGAGCTGCTCGGGCGCCTCGAGGTACACGCCCCGGCCGCCGAAGATGAGGCCGGCGTAGACGCTGATGCGTTGCAGGACATGGGCCAGCGGGAGGTAGACCAGCGAGACGTCGTCCGGGCCGAGGGGCATGATGCTGGTGAAGGTCCGCGCGGCGCTGACGAGGTTGTCGTGGGTGAGCTCGACCCCCTTGGGGCGGCCGGTGGTGCCCGACGTGTAGACCAGCGCGGCGAGGTCCGAGGGCAGGACGGCGCTGAGGCGGGCGAGGACGACGCGCCGGCCGTCGGGGCTGTCGGCGCGCTCGGGTTGGATGATGCTGGTCAGGGGGGCGATGGGGCCGTCGACCCCGGGCGGCGTCGTCGAGGCGAGCTCGCGTAGGCCCGGCCGCATGACCAGGACGTGGGTCAGGGCCTCCGCGAGGTCCGGGCGCGCCGCGAGGAGCTCGGCCTGTTCGGAGGTCTCGACGATGACGACCCGCACGTCCGCGTCGCGCAGGATGAAGGCCACCTCGTCAGGGTGGGCGGTGGCATAGATGCCCACGGTGACGGCGCCCGCGGCCAGGATCGCCTGGTCGCAGGCGGTCCACAGGCGGTTGGTCTCGGACAGGATCGCCACGCGCTCGCCCGGCTCCACGCCCACCCGGATCAGGCCCCAGCAGAGGTGGCGCACCTCGTCGGCGGCGTCGCTCCAGGCGATTCCCTGCTGCACGCCGTCCTCGTAGTAGCGACCCAGCTCACGGCCCTGGAAGCGCCGGGCGGCGGCGCGGAAGAGCTCGGGGATGGTGCCGGGTTGCGCGTCGTCGCTCATGGACCCTCTCGATGGCCGCCGAGCATCGGTCGCGAGCGTGCGAGGCGCAAGCCAGCATCTGCGGACTGGCGTAGGATGCCGGGCGACGCGAGCGGAAGGAGCGAGACCGATGGGCTGGGCGGACTGGCTCGGCGCAGGGGCCGGGGAGGCGGGGCGCGCGGTCGCGGCGGCTGAGGCGCTGTGGCAGCGGGGCCGTCAGCTCGAGGCGGTCGAGGCGCTCGGCGCGGCGCTGGAGGGCGCGCCGGCCAGCGACCGGGCGCGCGCCGGGCTGTGGGTGGCCCTCGGGGAGTGCCGGCTGGAGCTGGACGAGCTGGCCGGGGCGCGCGCTGCATTCCTGGAGGCCATCAAGGTGCTCGGCGCCGGCGAGGGCGACCAGGAGCTGGTGCTGCGCGCCCGCGTCGGGCTGACCGAGTGCCTGATGGTCGAAGGCGACGCGGACGCGGTCGACCGCGCGCTCGCGCCGGTGCGCGACCGGCTGGGCCTCGAGGGCGACGCCCGGCTGAGGGAGCGGGCGGGCGCGGTGGCGCTGGCCGTGGCGGTCGCCGCGGGCGCGGACCACCAGGTGCGGGCGCTGGAGCTTGCGCTTGCCGAGCTGGGGCGGCTGGGAGCAGCCGGCTCGCGGTGGCGTGTCACCATGGGCGTCGGGCGGATGCTGGAGCTGCGGGCGCAGCCGCTGCACGCGGTCGAGTGGCTCGCGGCCGCGCGCTCCGGAGAGACGGCGGCGAGCTGGCCCGCGGGGCTCGGCCCGGCCGCCTACGCCGAGGCGCGCGTGCAGGTCGAGCTCGGGCGGCTCGTGGAGGCGGACCTGGCCATCGAGGTCGCCCTCGGCGCGGCGCGCGCTCAGGGCGATCGTGGCGCGCTGAGGACCTGCCTGGGGCTGGCGGTGGATCTGGGCGTGGCCCTGGGCGTGGCCGGGGGGACCGTGGCGCGGCTTCTGGAGGCGGCCGACCTGGCGCGCGACAACGACGACCCGCGCGGCCGGGCCCGCCTGCTGATGCGGGCCCTGACGACGGCGCTGGGCGCGGATCTGCCCGAGGCGGGGGCCGTCGCCGACGCGCTGGCGGACGTGCTGGCGATGCTGGGGCCCTCGGCGCTGCAGCCCGACGACGCGTTCCCGGTGGCCACGGCCCTGGCGGACGCGGGTCGGGCGCCGGCGGCCACCGACGTGCTGGTGCGGGCGTCGCAGCTCGCCTTCGGCAACGGGGAGGCGGGGTCGGCGGCGGCGTGCCTGGCCGAGGCGGCGCGGATGGCGCAGCGCTCCGGCGAGGGCGACCTGGCCAGCGCCATGTGGGAGGAGGTGGTGGAGCTGGGCGTGGCCTACGGGTTGGAAGACCAGGCGGCTTGGGAGTCCGAGTGGCGTCACCGCTTCCCGGACAGCGCCGGGGCGGGGCGCTGAGGACGGCGCGAGCGCCCGGCCAGTGCCGGAGCTTGGGCCGATCGGCGTCTCGAGCGTGAGGCCGATCGGCGTCGGACCGCCAGGAGCCACCAGCGGCCGCCAGGGGGCTCCGTTGACCGCGAGCGCGCCGGCTGGATACGGTGGGAGCCCCTGCGTACCCCGGAGCCTCCATGGGCCGTCCGCTGCTCGCCACGGTCACCGCTGCTTGTCTGGTAGGCCTCTACGCTTGCGCGGACACGCCCTGCTCGCCGGCCTGCGCATCGAACCAGCGCTGCCTCGCGGGCACCTGCGTGCTGCGGGTGGGCGGCGGCGACGTCTCGGGGGACGTCGGCGGGGGCTCCTGCGCGGCCGCGGTCGCCGGAGATCTCGTCATCAACGAGATCCTCGCCGACCCGGGGGGCGTGGACGTCAACGGGGACGGGCAGGCCGAATCGTCGGGCGACGAGTTCATCGAGATCGTCAACGTCGCCGGGCACGCGGTCGGCCTGTCGAGCGCGGTGCTCAAGGTCGGGGACAAGTCGTTCTCGCTGGGGTCGTCGTGCCTGCAGCCGAACGGTGCGCGCGTGGTCTACGGCGCGGAGTCGAAGCTGACCCTGGCCAACCAGGGCGGCACGGTCGCCTTGGAGATCGGCGGGGCCGAGGTGCAGACCCACACCTGGGGGAAGGAGGCCGACAAGGACCAGTCCCTGACCCTGACCGTGCAGCTCGATCCGGGCTCGGGGTGGTCGCTGCACGAGGCCGTGGCCGCGACCTCGTGGTCGCCCGGGACCTGCGCGAACGGCAACGCGTTCCCCGATTGTACCGGCGCGCCGCCGGGCGACGCGGGCGATGTCGCCGCGGACGTCGCCGCGGACGCCGCTGACGATACGGTCCCGGATCAGGCGGGGGAGGTCGGTCCTCCTTGCGGCGTGGCGCCCGTGGCGGGCGATCTGGTCATCAACGAGGTCCTGGCGGACCCGGGGACCGTCCTCGACGCCAACCAGAGCGGCGATGTCGACGCTGGCGGGGACGAGTTCGTCGAGGTCCTCAACGTGTCCGGCGAGGTCCTGGACCTCACGGGCGTCAAGGTGGCCGAGGGCGGCGGGGTCGGGCTCACGCTCCCGGCGGGGACCTGTCTCGCGGCGGGTCAGGCGCTGGTGGTGTTCGGTCGCTATGACGGTGGCGGCGACTTCGGCGGGGCGCTGGTCTTCGCGGTGGGCAAGAGCTTCGGGATCAACAACGGCGGGGACACCATCACGGTGACCGACGCCTCCGGCGGCGCGCTGTCCAGCCTGACCTTCACGACGTCCGGGAGCACCAAGGAGTCGTGGACGCGCGCGGTGGAGGGCGACGCCAGCGCCGAGATGGTCGGCCACACCACGGCCGCCAACGCGGGCGGGGCTCCCATGAGCCCGGGGCGCTGCCAGGGCGGCCAGCCCTTCCCGGACTGCGGGCCTGCGCCCATCCCCGACCCGGCACCCGACGCCGCCGACGGCGGCCCGGGCGACGCGGGGCCGGACGCCGAGGTCGGCCCCGAGGTGCTGGAGGACGCCGACGTGGCGTCCACGTGCGGCGTCGAGGCGGGCCTGGGCCAGCTCGTCCTCAACGAGATCCTCAGCGATCCGGGCGGGAACGACGTCAACGGCGACGGGAACGCCAGCGCCACCCAGGACGAGTTCATCGAGCTGGTGAACCTGACCGACCAGCCGCTGGAGCTGGCCGGGGTCTCGGTGCTGGCCGGTCCGCCGGGCGCGCCCGTGGCCAGCCACACCTTCACCTCACTGTGCCTGGAACCCCACGCGGGGGTGGTGCTCTTCAGCGGTGGGACGCCGAGCATCACGCCGCCGCTGGCCGTGGTCCTGAAGAGCCAGAAGGCCCTCGGCCTCAACAACGGGGGCGAGACGGTCGTGCTGCGCGCCGCCGACGGCAGCGACATCGACAGCTACGCCTTCACGGAGCTGTCGGGGCAGTCCTGGGTGCGCAGCCCCGACGGCAGCGGCGCCTTCACCAAGCACGCCACCGCGGCCGGGAGCGGCGGTGCCCCCTACTCGCCGGGGACCTGCGTCGACGGGTCGGCGCTCCCCTCCTGTCTGCAGTAGGGCCGGGGCGCGCGTGACACGGCGACCGCGGCTCTGCGCGAAGTGCGGCAAGCTGGCCGGCACGGCGGAGATCTGCCCGCACTGCGGCGCTCGCCAGACCGCGCTGCGCAAGGTCATGGGCGGCCTCGCCGGCGCCGACGAGGGCCTCACCGTCACCGGCGCCGTGCTGACGGTGAACATCGCGCTCTTCGCGGCGGCGCTGCTGCTGGGCCGCGGCAGCGAGTCCGGCGCCATGGACTTCTTCAGGCCCGACATGGAGCTGCTCTTTCGCGTGGGGCTCCAGGACAACGCGGCCATCGCCGCGGGTCAGTGGTGGCGCCTGGTCACGATGATGTTCCTGCACCTGGGGCTCCTGCACGTCGTCTTCAACTGTTGGATCCTCTGGCAGGCCGGCCGGCTCTTCGAGCAGGACCTCGGACACGCCGCCATGGCGGTCGTCTACCTGGGGGCCGGGCTGGCCGGCTCGATCGCGTCGTTCTTCGCCCAGATCGGTGGCGCCGGCGCTTCGGGTGCGGTGTTCGGAGTGCTGGGAGCGCTGCTGGTGCGGCGCCGGATGGTCGACGGCAACTTCAAGCACCCGGTGACCCAGTGGATGCTGTCGCTCTTCGCCATCAACATCGTGTTCGGCCTCGCGATGTCGCAGACCATCAACCAGGTGGCCCACGGCGCCGGGTTCATCGTCGGCGCCGCCCTCGGCTACCTCGTCTCGCGCACGGTGGGCAGCCGGGCGGCGCGGCGGGTCGTGAAGGTGTCCGCCGCGGCGCTGGGCGCCTTCGCCGTCGCGGCCTTCGTGTTCATGGTGCTGTCGCTCTACACCGGCAGTGCCCACGACGTGATGGCCGCCGACCGCTGCTGGCACGAGGTCGCCCTCATCGGCGCCAGCGCGGATGACGAGAACGTCGACGCGGCGCGTCGCTGCCTCTCCGAGCTGCCCCGGCTCGAGGCCCCGGCCAACGCGGCCCGGGAGCGAGGCCTCGCCGCCCTGACGGCCCTGGAGGCTGCGTCCGATGCCGGGTCTGCCCGCGACGCGCTGAGCGAGCTCGAGGACGCCGCGCTGGCGTATCGCATCTGGCAGGACCGGGCCCTGCCGCGCTACCGGCTCACCTACCGCTGAGCGGTGGCCGCCGCGTCGCGGCGCTCGGCCCAGGTCTCCAGGACGCTGCGGGCGAGCACGACGCCCTTGGTGCGCCACTCCTCGCCGTTGACCACGAGCCCGGCCACGGCGATCTCCGGCGCCTCCGCCGGTGCGAACGCGACGAACCACGAGAAGTGGCGCGCCAGCCCGGTCTCCTGCGCCGTGAGGTGGCCGGTCTTGGCGCCGATGCGCATCTCGCCCAGCGTCGCGCGGGACTTGCCGGCGAAGAACTTGGTGGCCGTGCCGCCGTCGACGGTGGTGGTCATGATCCCGGCGAGCTCGCGCGCCACCTCGGGCGGCAGCGCGCGCCCCAGCGTCTGGGCCTCGGACGCGTAGAGCTGCTCGCCCTCGCGCGTGACGTGGTCGATGACCCGCGGCGCCATCATCACGCCCCCGTTGCCGACGGCGGCGGCGATGACCGCGGCGTGGAGCGGCGACAGGGTCGAGCCGGTGAAGCCCGCGGCCGAGCGCGCGAACGCGATGCGGCTGCCCGTGGGGATGCGCGCGTTGCTGACGCCGACCCCCCAGAGGAAGGGCAGGCGCTGGTTGAAGAGGAAGGCGTCGGCGGTGGCCTGCAGGTCGGCGGGCGTGAGCAGCCGGTCGGCCCAACGGGCGAACGCGACGTTGCTGGAGGCGCCGAAGGCCTTCGCCAGCGTCTCGCAGCGGGTGTCGAGGCGCGGGTTGTCGTGGAGGTTCTCCAGGTCGACGCGCCGGTGGCCGCCGTGGGTGCAGATCTCGCTGTCGGCGTTCAGGCCGGCGCGCTGGAGCAGGGCGGCGGCCGTGACGATCTTGAAGATGCTGGCGGCGGGCCCCTCGGCCTGCAGCGTCAGGTGTCGCAGCTCGGGGCGGCCCTGGGCGTGCTCGGCCAGCGCCAGCACCTCGCCGGTGGCCGGGCGCAGCGCGACGACCGCGCCGTAGTCGACCTGGAAGCGCTCCATCACGTCGACCGCGCTGCGCTGGAGCGCCGGGTCGAGGGTGAAGGTGACCTCCGAGCCGTCCGCGAGCGTCTGCACCAGGCGCCCGTCCACCACCTGGGCGAGCCCGGCGTCGATCTGGGCGGCGGGCAGCGCGTAGCCGGCCGGCTGGGGAGGCGGCGCCATGGTGGGGCCGGCCGCGCGCTGGGCGCCGGTCAGGTTGCGGGGGGCGGAGCGCAGCACGCGCACCACCGGCTCGGGGGGCGGCGTCTCGTCGCGCTGGGCGGGGCCGAGGGCGAGCGAGGGGCCCGGCGCGGCCTCCTGGTCGTCGAACCAGGTCCGCTCGGCGGCCAGCGCGGCGACGCCGCAGCACAAGCCAATCCAGACGCCCCAGCGGATGCGCCTCCCGTACACGACTCCCGACATGTCGGCCTCCCCGAACGCGAGCCTACAGGGTGTGGCCATTGTCCGGATTCGTCCATATTGTCCGCAACGATGCGGGTGACAGGCGCGTTGACCGTCGCCCGCGCGGGTGGCAAGGTCGCGCTTCGATCGGCCACTCAGGGGTGACCATGGCGGATGTGATCGAGGGGCGTCGGACCCTGCTGGAGCTCTTCGAAGCTCGCGCAGCCGTCGACCCGCAAGCGATCGCCACTCGCCATCAGTCGGGCGACGCGGTCGTCGAGACGACGTGGGCCGACTGGGATGCCCGCTCGCGCGCGCTCGCGGCCGGCTTCGTCGCGATGGGGGTGGCGCCCGGCGACCGCGTGGCCGTCATGGCCCGCACCCGGGTGGAGTGGGCGTGGCTGGACCTGGCCATCCACCGGGCAGGCGCCGTGGCCGTGCCCATCTTCCCGACCGAGGTCGCCGCGAACTGCGCCTTCATGCTGGAGGACTCGGGGGCGCGGCTGGTGGTGGTCGAGGACCCGGTGCAGGCGCGCAAGCTGGTCGAGATGCGCGAGCGGCTGCTGGCGGTCGAGCGCGTGGTCTGGATGGACGGGGTCGCCGAGGGAGCGGACGGACAGTCGGTCGCCCTCGCGGACGTCATCGGCGAGGACGCGCGCTGGTTCATGGGCTTCGACGCCCTGCTGGCCCTGGGCGAGCGCAACGTGGCGGACCTCGGGGCGGAGGTGGCCCGGCGCTCGAGCGCGCTGCGGCCGGCCGACCTGGCGACCATCCACTACACTCCGGGGACCGAGGGGCGCCCGAAGGGCGTGGTCCTCACCCACGGCAACCTGCTCGCGGTCAGCCGCACGGTGGCCTCGGTGCTGCCGCTGGACGCGACCGACGTGCAGCTCCTCTACCTGCCGCTGGCGCTGCCCTTCGCGCGCCTCTCGCTGGCGGTGTCGGTGGTGGTCGGCGCGACGACGGCCTTCGGGCGCAGCCACCGCACCATCCTCGAGGACTGCCGCGTGTTCCGCCCCACGTTCTTGTGCGGCGTGCCTCGCCTCTTCGAGCGGGTGCGCAACCGGCGCGACACCCTCCGCCGCAACCTCCCCGGGCCCCACCGCTGGGCCCTGGACTGGGCGGTGGGGGCGGCGGGCGGCGCCGACGCGGGCGGGGGCGGCATGGCGAAGCTGTCGGGCCTGCGCCGTCGCGTGGCCCAGAAGCTGGCGTACGAGCCGCTGCGCGAGATGTTCGGCGGCCGCCTGCGCTTCGCCATCTCGGGTGGGGCCCCCCTGGGGGCTGAGACCGGCCAGTTCTTCCGCGCCCACGGCATCGAGGTGCTCGAGGGCTACGGCATGACCGAGACGGCCGGCTGCACGCACCTCAACCGCATCGACGACAACGTCCCCGGCACCGGTGGCACGCCGCTGCCCGGCGTGAGCTGCCGCATCGCCGAGGACGGCGAGATCCTCCTGCGCGGCCCGATGGTGTTCAACGGGTACTGGGAGCGCCCCCAGGCCAGCGCCGACGCCCTGGACGACGGCTGGCTCAAGACCGGCGACCTCGGCAGCGTCGACGCCGACGGCCACCTGCGCATCACCGGGCGCAAGCGCGAGGTCATCATCACGCTGCACGGCAAGGCCATCGCGCCCCAGCCGCTCTCCGAGGCCTTGACCAGCGACGCGCTCATCAGCCAGGCGCTCATCCACGGCGACGGGCGCTCGTTCCTGTCGGCGCTGATCACCCTGGACCGGGACGGCCTCGAGGACTTCGCGCGGGAGAGCGGCATCGTAGGCAGCTACGAGGAGCTGGCGCGCCACCCGGTGGTGTTCGAGGCGGTCGAGCGCATCATCGCCCGCGTCAACGCGAACGTGGGCGCCCACGAGGCCATCCGCAAGTTCGCCATCCTCGCCTCGCCGCTCACCGCCGAGCAGGGCGAGGTCACCAGCACCCAGCGCATCCGTCGCCGGGTGGCCAGCGAGCGGCATCGGGCACTGCTCGATTCCTTCTACTCGGAGCAGTACTGAGCGTGAGCAGCCCCGACCAGACCCACGGCGCGCCACGCGCGCTGATCATCGTGCCGACCTACAACGAGCTGGAGAACCTGCCCTTGCTCGTCGAGGCCATCTTCGACGTCGTCCCCGACGTTCACCTCCTGGTCGTCGACGACGGGTCGCCCGACGGCACCGGCGAGCTGGCCGACCGGATCGCCGCCGCGGACGGGCGCGTCCACGTGCTGCACCGCGCCGGAAAGCAGGGGCTGGGGACGGCCTATATCGCCGGGTTCCGCTGGGCGCTGGAGCGCGACTACCCCTACGTGTTCGAGATGGACGCCGACTTCAGCCACCAGCCCCGGTACCTGCCCGATCTGCTCGGCGCGGTCGAAGGCGGCGCGGACCTGGCGCTGGGCACCCGCTACATCCGCGGCGGCGGCACCGAGGGCTGGGGGCCGCTGCGCCAGCTCATCAGCCGCGGAGGCAACCTCTACGCCCGCGGCGTCCTGTGGCTGCCCTTCCATGACCTGACGGGCGGCTTCAAGTGCTTCCGGCGGGAAGTGCTGGAGGCCATCGACCTGTCGGACATCCGCTCGGAGGGCTACGCCTTCCAGATCGAGCTGACCTACCGCGCCCGCAAGGCAGGCTTCCGCATCGTCGAGGTGCCGATCGTCTTCCCCGACCGCACCCGCGGCGAGTCGAAGATGTCGGGCCGCATCGTGCGTGAGGCGATGATCAACGTCGTCAGGCTGCGCTTCGAGGTCTGAGCCTGCCGGGGCCTCGCGGCCTCAGGGCGTGTCGGGCGCGGCCGCCGGTTCGCCGGCGGGCTTGGAGGTGGCCTCGCGCCACGCGGCCGGGTCGGCGCCGATCTTCTCGCCGGTGATGCGCTGGAGCGACTCCACCGCCTCGTCGAGCAGAGGGCCGCGCGGCTCCTCCATGGCGGCGATCAGCGCGTCCACGGTGCTGCGGTCGCCCACCGAGCCCAGCGCGCGCACCACGAGGCGCCGGATCGGCAGCTCGGACTCGGCGCTCAACCGGGCCACCAGCGCGTCGCGCAGCTCGGGCCCGCTGCGGGCCCCCGCCGACGCCGCCGCCACCGCACGCACGCCCGGGAGCGGGTCGGCCAGGTAGCGCGCCAGCTCGGCTCCGGTCAGGCCGCCGCGCTCGTCGGCGACGAGCAGCGCCAGCGCGGCGGCGCGGACCTCGGGAGAGGGGTCGTCGAGCTTCCCGCGCGCCGCGGTGACCCCGGCCTTCGCGTCGGTGGCGAAGACGGTCTCGAGCGCCACGCGGCGCACCTCGGGCTGCGCATCGCCGAGCTGCAGTCCGAGCCGGGCCGGCGCGGCGTCCTCGACCGCCAGGCGCAGGCCCTTGATGCCCTCGAGGCGCAGGTCCAGCTCGGGCGACGCCAGCGCCTGGTCGAGCAGCTCGAGCGGGACCGGCTGCTCCATGCGCCGCAGGCCGTACAGCGCCGCGCGTCGCGCCCCGGGGGTGCCGCCGCGGGCCTCGGCCAGCAGCGACTTCCAGGCGTCCGCGCCCCCGACGGCGGCGGCGGCGTGGGCGGCCGCCAGCGCCACGATGGGGTCGGGGTCCTGCACGCGGGCGATCAGCGCCTCGGTGGCGCTGGCGTCGCCGAACTGGCGCAGCGCGTCGGCGGCCTTCGCGCGGACGACGGGGGAGGGATCTCCGAGCAACCCGGCGACGGCGCTGGCCTGCCCCTGGGCGTTCTTGGCCACCAGCGCGTCGATGGCCAGCCCGCGCAGGGGTTCGGACGGGTGGGTCAGCAGCGCCGCCAGCTCGCCGGTGCCGGGCTCGGGGTGGATGGCGATGAACCACTCCAGGGCCGAGCGGACCTCGTCGAGGTTCTTGCTGGCCAGCAGCGCGACCATGGCCGGGGTGGCGGACTCGCCGCGGCGGAGCAGGCGGTCGAGGGCGTGCTCGCGCCGGGTGGCGAGCAGCAGCGCGTCGCGGCGGATGGGGGCGTCGATGGCCGCCAGGGACACGCCGCCCGCCGACTCGCCCGGCGCGCGCGCGGCCGCCGGAGCAGCAGGCGCGGCCGGCGCGGAGGTGGCGGCCGCTGGCTCCGACGCAGGGGCCGTGCGGCGCGAGGGTCGGCAGCCCTCCGCGATCGCGGGGGCGCCGATGACGAGGATGAGGGCCAGGACGGCGGGGATTCGGGAGCTGGCCACGGGGGGCCTCCGGTGGACCGAGGTCGGAGGCGGAATCTACCGGCATCCATGCCGGTTGGACAACCAGCGCGACTCCCGGCCCGGAGCCCGTCCGACACCGCTTGCACGGCACGCGTCGGAAGGCGTTGCAGGGAGCCGCGCTCGCCCCTAACCTCCCGCGGGTGGATTGCACCCCGAATGGACCGGCGCGCGCGGGCCTCACCTTCCTGCTCGCATGCGGCGCGTGGCTGGGCCTGCTCGTGGGCGAGAGCCACGCTGCGCAGTTCCGCGTGCGGTCGGAGACGATCGGCGACGCCTACCAGCTCGTGCGCTCCGATCAGCAGCGCCTCAACCGGCGCCGGCTCCACCAGTACCTGGGCCTGGACGCCTACGATCTGACCGGGCACGGCGACGCGCGGCTCAATCTCGTCACCCTGATGCGCTTCGACGCGGACTTCGGTCTGGACGACGAGGACTTCGAGGGCATCCTCGGGTACCGGAACAACCAGCTCAGCATCCAGGCCGCCTACCTCGAGGGGCGAGACCTGGGCGGCGTGCTCGATTTCCGCCTGGGGAGGCAGTTCCACGCCGATCCCATCGACTACCTCATGCTCGACGGCCTCGTGGCGACGGTGCGGTCGCCCTGGCACGTGGGCGTCGAGGTGCAGGTGGGGGTCGAGGCGGACAACCGACTGGGCAGCGTGACCAGCTCGCAGCTCGAGTTGGACGGCGTGCGCCAGCTCCAGGAGGTCCAGACCGGCCCGGGCGGCGTCGAGACCGTCGTGAACATCCAGCGCGACGACAAGCCGAAGATCGTGCTGGGCGCCGCGCTCGTGCTGGCTGACCTCCAGTGGACCCAGGCGCGCGTCGGCTATCGCCGGCTCATCTCGGACGGGAAGGTCGTGCAGGAGAAGGTCGGCGCGGCCTTCAGCCAGCGGATCGCGCGCCGGGTCGACCTGTCGCTGGTGGGTTCCTACGACCTGTATCGGCACGACTTCGACCAGATCCGCGCAGGCGTCGGCTGGCGGGTGACCGACGCCTTCGACCTGGATCTCGAGTACGTGCGGCTGGTGCCCACCTTCGACGCCGACAGCATCTTCAACGTCTTCAACACCTTGCCCCTGTCGGACCTCAACGGGCGCCTGCGGATGCACCTGAGCGCGGACGAGGCGATCTACGCCGGCGCGATGTTGCGCTTCTTCAACAACGACCAGTTCCCCGAGGACCGGCTGACCGAGCCGGTGGACCGGCTGGTCACCGCCGGCGGGGCCGTGGCGGGGTGGTCACGGCGCTTCGGCGGGCGGGGCGACCTGAGCGTCGACGTGAGCTACGAGTCCGGCTACGGCGGGACACGCGCGCTTCTGGACATCTCCGGGAGCTGGCAGCCGGTGGTGCGGGTGCTCGAGCTCGACGGGCGCCTCACCGGCCTGCGCTTCGAGGACGGCCTGCAGGAGGGGCTGCGGTCCTGGGGCGCCGGCTATCAGCTCGGCGCTGCCTGGCTGCTCGACACGCGCGCCAACATCCGGCTGGCGGTCGAGCACAACTTCAACCGGATCCAGACGAGCCAGCTCCGGGTGATGCTCGTCGCCGACCTCTCGTTCTGGCTGTGAGGGTGGCCGCTTCGATGGAAAACGCGACCCACAGGGGACGATGGCTGGGCGCTCTGCTGACCGCGGGCGTCATCGCGGTGTGCGTCGGCGTGGTGCGCGCGGACACGCCCGCCAGCCCGGCGCAGGCGGTCGAGGCCGCGAAGCGGGCGCCGGAGCCGCCGCCCGATCCCATGACCCAGGCGGGCCAGCGGGCGCTGCAGGCTGCGCGCGCGGGGCGCCAGCACGTTCCGAGCCCGGCGATCATCCCGCAGCCGCAGATCCCGCTGCGCTTCAGCCACCGTCTGCACACGGCCGAGCTGGGCTGCGTCGAGTGCCACACCACGGTGCCGAAGAGCCTGCGCTCGTCGGACGTGAACCTCCCGGTCGAGGCCACCTGCTTCGACTGTCACGACGTGGACGCCGCCGCGGCCGAGCCGCCGGGCGACCCGCCGTCGACGTGCGCGACCTGCCACCCGGGCTACCAGGCCTCCTTCCCCGAGGGCGTCGAGCCGTCCCAGACCCACAAGGCGCGCGTCCACCCGCCGCAGGTCGAGCTGCCTCCGCCGAACCTGAAGTTCAACCACAAGGTGCACCTGGACCGCGGCACCCAGTGCGCCACCTGCCACGCCGGGTTGGACCGCGTGGACCTGGCGACGCCCGACAACGCGCTGCCGACGATGGGGACCTGCCTCGGCTGCCACGACGGCAAGACCGCCCCCAAGGAGTGTCGGACCTGCCACGTGATGCTGCCCAACGGTCGCATCGACACGATGGCGGGCGTGACGCCGCTGGCGCCGGCGGGCTGGTACTTCGGCGACGCCCACGACGATCGGTGGCTGCACGACCATCGCGCGGTGGCGGTGACGAACGGGGAGCTGTGCGCGAGCTGCCACGACCCGAAGGAGTGCATCGACTGCCACAACGGCGTCACCAAGCCGCTGAAGATCCACCCCAACAACTGGATCCTGACGCACCCCATCTCTGCGCGGAAGAACGAGCCCGACTGCTCGAGCTGCCACCGGGCCCAGACCTTCTGCGTGTCGTGCCACCAGCTCACGAAGTTCGCCTGGGAGCCGGGCGGGAAGGGCAAGTCCGACCTGGCCGAGCGCGGTCTGCGCTTCCACCCGGAGGGCTGGGTGCAGGCCGACTGGCCGTCGGGCGACGGGCGCCTTCCGCCGCGTGGTCCGAACCACCACAGCTTCCAGGCCCAGCGAAACATCCGCGCCTGCACGAGCTGCCACACCGAGGAGACCTGCCTGACCTGCCACAACCCGAAGACCTTCGGGGCCCTGGCGGTCAACCCGCACCCACCGCACTTCGGCGGGTCCGCCCGCTGCAAGGCCATGCTGAAGCGCAACCACCGGCCCTGCCTCAAGTGCCACGAGCTGGGCGGGGCCGAGATCGACGCCTGCCGCTAGCTGGCGCGCTCCGCGGGCTTTCGCGCCGGCTCGGTCCGCCGGGAACGGCGCTCGCCTGAGCCCGCGTGGGTGCGCGCCCGCCTCGTCCGACCGGCTTCTCCGCCTATCAAGACGGGGGACGCCTCGCGCCCCCCTCCCCGCGGGCAGAGCCCGCAGGGCCCCGGCCGCTCCTCTCAGAGGCTGTCGGCGATCAGCTCGGCGATGTCGCGGGTCTGCACCCCCTCCAGGCCCAGCTCGTTGGTGCCGTCCTTGAGCATCATCTTGCAGAAGGGGCAGGCCACCGCGATGGTGTCGGCCTGGGTCTCCATGGCCTGCTCGACGCGGGTCTGGTTGATGCGGGCGCCGCGGTGCTCCTCCATCCACACCCGCGCGCCGCCGGCGCCGCAGCACATGCCGGCGGCCCGGTTGCGCGTCATCTCCTTGAGCTCGAGGCCGGGGATGGCGGCGAGGGCCTGGCGCGGCTGCTCGTAGGTGTCGTTGTAGCGCCCGATGTAGCAGGAGTCGTGGTAGGTCACCCGCCGGCTGCCCTCGGGCGTGCGCTGCGGCTTGACCTTGCCCTCGGAGATGAGCCGCTCGATGAGCACGCTGTGGTGCACGATGTCGAAGTGGCCGCCGAACTGCGGGTACTCCTTCGCGATGGTGTTGAAGCAGTGCGGGCAGTGGGTGACCAGCTTGCGCTTGTCGATGCCCAGCTCCTTCATCGTCTCGATGTTCTGCTGGGCCAGCATCTGGAAGAGGTACTCGTTGCCGGCGCGCCGGGCCGGGTCGCCGGTGCAGGTCTCCATCTCCCCCAGGATGGCGAAGGAGACGCCGGCCTGCTTCAGGATGCGCACCAGCGCCTTGGAGACGCGCTTCTGCTGGTCGTCGTAGGCGCCGGCGCAGCCCACCCAGAAGATGTACTCGGCGTCCGGGTTGTCCTCCAGGGTGGGGACCTCCTCGCCGTCCGTCCACGCCGTGCGGTCGCCGGCCGGCAGGCCCCACGGGTTGCCCTTCTGCTCCAGGTTGCGCAGCGTCCCGCCCAGCTCCTTCGGGAAGTTCGACTCCATCAGGACCAGGTAGCGGCGCATGTCGACGATCTTGTCGACGTGCTCGATCATCACCGGGCAGGCCTCGCTACACGCGCGGCAGGTAGTGCAGTCCCAGATCGCCTCGTAGCCCACGTCGTCCACCAGGGACGGCCCCTGGTAGTCGGGCGCCGGGCCGCCGTGGGCGAGGAGCTCGTTCTCGCGCCGATACAGGTGGTTGCGGATATCGACGATGAGCAGCTTCGGGTTGAGCGGCTTGCCGGTGATCGTCGTGGGGCAGTTGATGGTGCAGCGGCCGCACTCGGTGCACGAGTACCCGTCGAGGAGCTGGTTGGGGCTGAACTCGAGGACCTGACCGACGCCGAAGGTCTCCTGACGCTCGATGTCCTCGATGGGGCTCAGCGCGCCGCGTGGCTGGATGCCCTCACGGCTGAACAGCACGTTGAACGCCGACGTGAGCACGTGGAAGTGCTTCGACCCCGGCAGCATGTTGAGGAAGGTCAGGACGATGAAGATGTGCGTCCAGTAGAAGATCTCGCGGAAGCTCTCCAGCGCCGGAGCGCTCATCCAGGCGAAGGCCTTGGCGAGGCCGGCGCCGACGATGGCGAAGCGCATGTCGGAGGCCGCCTCGGCGCCGACGGTGCCGCGCGCCGTGGCCAGCGCGAAGTCGAAGCCGTCGTAGAGCAGGTCGGTGGCCACCAGCCCGCCGATCATGCAGAGCACGATGACGCCCTCGAGGCTCAGGGTGAGCCGCTTGGGGCGCAGGAAGATGCGTCGATACAGGGCGTAGCTGACGGCGGCCAGGACGACCACCTCCGTCAGGTCCTTGATGAGGGTGTAGGGCTCGTGGATCTGGCCCAGGCGCGCGTCGGGTACGAAGGCCAGCACGATCAGGTAGATCGTGCGGATCTGCAGCACCAGGAAGCCCCAGAAGATGAAGGCATGCATGAAGCCCGAGCTGCGCTCCTGCTTCTTGAAGAACTTCTTCTGGCCGAGGAAGTAGGTGAACAGGTTCACCAGGCGCCGGGGCAGCCGCTTGAGCGCCGCAGGCACCAGCTCGGCCAGCGCCGAGACGACGCCGTCGTAGCCGGCCGCCAGGGCGAGCAGCGAGAGCTTGCCCCACATGATCATCGCGAAGTACCCGAGCGCGACGACGAGCGCGGCGGTCATCGGGAAGGCACGGAGTTCGTTCATCTCAGCGGCTCCTTGACGAATCGGAACGCGGAATACGGGATGCCCAGCTCGAGGCACTTCTTCTCGCGGTGTGAGCGAGGGAGCGCTTCGAGGGCGCTGTCGTCGGCCGTGGTCCCCGCAAGCGAGAAGCCGGCGTGGTCGAGCACCGTGCTCTCGATGAGGTCAGCGTAGGCCGGCACGTCGGTTTTGGCTACGAGAGCCCCGCCCGGAGCGAGCAGCGCGTGGATGCGCTCGACGAACTCGGGGACGAAGAGGCGGCGCTTGTGGTGGCGCTTCTTCCACCAGGGATCGGGGAAGAGGATGTAGCAGGCCGCGAGCGAGCCGTCGGGCACCCAGGCGTCCAGGTAGGGGCGCGCGTCGCCTTCGATGACGCGCAGGTGGCTCAGGCCCTCGCGCTCGGCGCGGCGGGCGGCCATGCGGCACCAGGCGCGGCGGGTCTCGAAGCCGAGCACCGGAGCGTCCGGGAAGTGGCGCGCCAGGTCGGCGAGGTGGTGGGACCGGCCGAAGCCGATCTCCAGGTGGACGCCGCCCGGGGCGACGAACTCGCGCAGGCGCTCCTCGTCGCCCTCGCGTCGCAGGGGCGCCAGCACCCAGGCGGACTCGATCGGGGGCACGCGGGAGTGCTGGAGCCGCTCCTCGAGGCTGCCGCCGACGAGGCCGACGTGGCTGGCGTTGCGTGCTCCCACGGCGTCGGGGTTAACGGCGCGGCGTCACGCTGTCAACAGGCTTCTGGTCGCGCACCACGGGCAGCGGCACGCAGCGCGCCGGAGCCGGCCCGGAGACGCGCTCGCCGCCGGTGTCCCACACCGTCTCGTGGGCGTGCTCGTCTTCGTCCAGGCTGAGGTCCGCGAAGCCGTCGACCACCAGGGTGAGGCGGTGCGGGGCCAGCCAGCGCGCCGCCATCTGGTGGATCGCCTCGGGGGCGGGCGCCTTGGCGACCGGGTGGTACAGGGCCCGCACGCCCAGCAGCAGCATCCCCAGCAGCGGCGTCTGCGTCTGCAGGCGCTCCTGACCGACCAGCGCGCGGTGGGCCGCGGCGGCCTCCTCGTCGGTGAGCACCTCCCCGGCCGCCTGCGCCGCCAGGAGATCGGTGATCCCGCGCAGGCGCACCGCCACCTCGGCGTTCTCGCCTCCCACCGCCGTCAGCAGGACGGACACGCCCGCGCCGCCGCCCCAGCCCAGGTCCAGCAGCCACGGGTGCGACCGGAACGCCTCCTCCGGGCCCACCACCCGCTCGATGGGGCCGTCGGGGCGGCGGGAGAGCCAGGTCTGCAGGCTCTCCACCGCGTCGCGCTCGGGGTCGCCCAGACCCGGGGCCGCCGCCGCGACCAGCGCCACCGACCGGGTCCGCGCCGCGTCCGGGCTGGCGATGCGGTGCAGGGTCTGCCCGAGCGGGAGGCAGGGCTCCACCTCCTCCATGGCCGGTCCTGGCACCTGCCACCCGGCGTAGGCTGCGTCTGCGTCCGCCGGGACGGCGTGTCCGGCCGGCATGCGCAGCACCAGGGCGCCGCGCTCGGGGCGCGCCACGCGTCGCCAGTGACGCAGGACATCCTCGCGGTGGACGCGCTCGAGCATCGCCTCGGTGGGAGCCAGCGGCAGCGCGCGGCCGAGCCCCAGCGCGGTGCCGGCGGCCACGGCGATGCCGGTGCCCGTGCTGCCCAGGCCCTCCTCGCGCACCTGCTCGCGCGTCTTCGCGACCAGGATGTCGAAGCGCGACGCCGGCAAGGACGGCACCGAGGCCAGATCCAGCAGCAGGCCCAGCAGCGGCGCGGCGCTCGCCGCCGGCCCGCGCACCAGCCACCCGAACACCCGCCCGTCGGCCACGCTGTGCAGCTCGCCGCCGACCGCCAGCGCGCGCGAGGCGGGCCGCGCGTCATCGGGGTCGTGGTCGGTCCCGAGCAGCGCGGCCTGCACCGCCAGCTCGGTGAGCCCCGGCATGTCCGCCGGGTCGTCGAGGGGCCCGCCGCCGAAGAGAAGCGCGGCGGAGAAGGTGCCGTCCCGCGAGGGGGACTCCACGACGGTGAGTCCCGAGGCGAGCTCGTGGGTCACCGGGGCAAGGGCCCGCAGCTCGAGCTGGGGCGGGGCGGGCGGAGAGCCCGGCCGGGGGAGCGTCGAGGCGCAGCCACCCTGGCAGGCCAGGGCGAGGAGCAGAAAGGCGATGGAAGCGCGCGAGCGGCCCCTCACGGTGTCTGCACCGGGGCGCAGCGGGCCTCGACCGCGTCCATGGTCCGGGCGGCGGCGACGTCCTCGCGGAGCATCCCCACCAGCGGCCCGAACCAGGAGGCGTCGATGCCGAAGCGGCTGAAGATCGCGGCCAGCTCGCGCTCGCGTCGGGCCCCGTCGGGCAGGCGGGCCGGCCCGCAGGAGACGGCCTCGTGCAGCTCGAGCGCGCGCTCCCGCGACATGAGCGAGCGCAGCTTGGTCAGCTCCTCGCAGCGGAGCTCCGCGTCGGCGGTGAGCTGGCGCATCATCGACGGGCGCTGGGCGATGGCGCGGGTGAGCAGGACATAGCTACGTGCCTCCATGCCGTACTTCAGCTTCAGCAGCTCGACCACGTCGATGGTCTGGCCCGGCGGCGGGCAGCGCAGGTCTACCATGATCCGCAGATAGGTCCCCAGCACGTCGGCGTCGACCTCCGGTCCGGCCGCGCCCTCACCGACGGGGGAGACGCGGGCCTCGGCCAGGCGCTCGGGGTGGAAGGTCCACGAGGCGTACGCGGCCAGGTCCCCGGCGTCGATGCGCGCCAGCGCCGCGAGCAGGGACTCCAGCCACTCGCCGGGCGCCTGGTCCACGACGCGGCCGGTCTGGGTGAGGGTGTCGGCGAGGCGGGCGCGCTCGGGGGCGAAGCTGAAGCGCTGCCGGAGCTCGGTCGCGGCGGCGTCTGCGGCCCCTCGCACCTCGGCCTCGCGCGGAGGCGAGCTGCCCAGGCGCTCCAGCTCGCTCATGAGGACCGAGCGGGCGTCGCGCACGTCGGCGCCCCGCACGGCGATCTCGGCGATGAGGACGGGCAGGGGGTCGTCGGAGAGCGCGGCGTGGAGGTCGCGGGCGCTGGCCTGGTCGTCGGTCAGGCGCTCGTGGGGCGTCGACCCGGCGTGGTCCAGCCACGCGCGCAGGGTCAGCATGGCGGCGTCGCGGGCGGCGGGTCGCAGGTGCAGGGCGAAGGCGACCCCGCGCAGGTCCCAGGCCAGGAGCAGCCGGGTGGCCGTGTCGGTCGGGTTGGGCAGCTCCAGCGGCGCGACCGGCTGCACGCGCGGCCGCTCGGCCGGCTCGAAGGTCACCGGCGAGGGAGGCGGGCGGCGGGCGAGGGCGCCGAGGTCCCGGCGCGCCAGGCGGGCCGCGTCCTCGATGAGCGCCTCCGGGGCGGCGATGAGGACCCGCACGGCGGCGCCGCTCCGGGCGTCCTCGGCCAGGCTCTCCAGGGTGTCGGGCGCGAGGCGGCCGGCCAGCAGACGGCTGGCGAAGGCGCTGTTGGCGCGCTCCTCACCCTGGAGGGCGGCGACCAGCATGTCCTCGGGCGCGCCGAAGCGGCCGACGGCGGTGCGCCGCGAGCGTTCCGCGCCCAGGAAGAGCGCCCCCGCCAACGCCTCGCCCGCGTGCTCGGTCCCGCCGGGCGGGCGGAGGCGGTCGAGGGCGAGCCACAGGGCGGTGTCCAGCGACTCCTCGGGGCCGCTGACGAAGAGGGTCACCGCGCGCCACCCCAACGCGATGTCCAGGTCGAGGCCGGCGCTCTCGGCGCGGTGCTCGAGCTCGCCGGTGGCCAGCCCGGCGGAGGGGCCGCGCGTGAGCAGCGCCGCCAGGGCCGCCGCCTGTCCCGGGGTGCCCGAGGCCTCGGCGGCGAGCCCGCCCTCGAGCTGCACGGCGACGCTCACCAGCCCGTCCGCGGGGCCGGGCAGCATCCACAGCTCCACGCCGTTGGGGAGGCGCTCGGGTCCGGAGGCCCGGGCCGCCTGGGCGGCGAGGACCAGCCCGCAGGTCGCCGCGGCGACGAGCGCCCGGGTGGAGGCCCGCCCGAAGGCGGGAGGAACATGTGCGCGTATCAAGGTTGCCACTCCCGGCCGGCCTGTGATAGGAGCCGCGTCGACGCTTGAACGCGCAGCCCCTGTCGATCGCGCCCGTCGCGCGACGAATCGAGCGGTTGCGAAGGTATCGGGCGGGCGTTTCGCCCGCTTTTTTTTATGCCTCAACCACAACTCGCAGAGATGATGCAGCGGCTCGCGGCCGTCGTCGAGCCGGTCGTGACCCGCGAGGGATTCGAGTTGGTCGACATGGCCTTCAGACCCGCCGGGCGGAAGCACGTGCTGGCGGTGATGATCGACCGGCTCGGACGGGAGAGCTACGCCCCGCCGGCGCGCGATGAGAGCGCCGAGGACCTGGGCACCGTGGGCATCGCCGACTGCGTGCGTGTCTCGAAGGCGCTCTCCCCCGTGCTGGACGTCGAGGACCTCATCACCACCGCCTACACCCTCGAGGTGAGCTCGCCCGGTCTGGACCGGCCGCTCAAGACGCCGCGCCACTTCGCGATGGCGCGCGGGATGGCCGCCCGCATCAAGACCCGGGTGCCCGTCGAGGGTGAGTCCTTCTTCATCGCCCCCATCGTGGAAGCCGGAGACGAGACCGTCACCATCGAGCACCGGGGCGCGCCGCTCGAGGTGCCGTATCGGCTCATCGCGCGCGCCAATCTGGAAGTCCAGCTCTGAACCGCCGGACGCCCCCCCATCCCAGCCCCAACCGGGGCAGCACCGAGGCCGCTCGGATGCGGTCACCTGCACCGCCCTAGGAGAACCGATGGACGTCGAAAGCCTGAACATGACCCTGGACCTCGTAGCCAAGGAGAAGGACATCGCGCGCGATGTGCTGGTCCAGGCCATCGAGAGCGCCATCGAGACGGCGGCGCACAAGGTGTTCGGGATGGAGCGCGAGATGGAGGCCGTCTTCAATCCGGAGATCGGCCAGGTCGAGCTGTTCCAATACATGGAAGTGGTGGAAGAGGTCGACACCGAGGACCCGGAGACCAAGGACCGGCAGATCTCGCTGGAGCAGGCCAAGCGGGTCGATCCCGAGGCCGAGGTCGGCGACGAGCTGGGCTTCCAGATCTTCTACCTGGACCAGGACCTGGGGCGGGCCGAGGAGGAGGACCGCAAGTACGGCGACATCCTCGGCATCAAGCAGGCGCGCAGCACCTTCGGGCGCATCGCCGCTCAGACCGCGAAGCAGGTCATCATCCAGCGCGTGCGGGAGGCCGAGCGGGCGAAGATCTTCGAGGAGTACAAGGACCGCCAGGGCGAGCTGGTCACCGGCATCGCCCGGCGCTTCGAGCGTGGCCACGTCATCGTGGACCTGGGGCGCGCCGAGGGCATCCTGCCGAGCCGCGAGCAGATGCACCGGGAGAGCTACCGCGCCGGCGACCGCGTGCAGGCCTACGTGAAGGAGATCCGGTCGGACTCGCGCGGACCGCAGATCGTGCTGAGCCGGACCGACCCGGGCCTCATCTACAAGCTGTTCGAGATGGAGGTCCCGGAGATCTACGAGGGCATCGTGCGCATCGTCGCCGTGGCCCGCGAGCCGGGCGAGCGCACGAAGATCGCCGTGGCAAGCCGCGACCTGGACGTCGATCCGGTGGGCGCCTGCGTCGGCATGAAGGGCAGCCGCGTCCAGGCGGTGGTCCAGGAGCTACGCGGCGAGAAGGTGGACATCGTCCCCTACAGCGACGACATCGCGAAGTTCGTCTGCAACGCCATCGCACCGGCCGAGGTGAGCCGCGTGCTCATCGACGAGAAGAACGAGACCATCGAGCTCATCGTGCCCGACGACCAGCTCTCGCTGGCCATCGGTCGCCGCGGGCAGAACGTGCGGCTGGCCTCGCAGCTCGTCGGCTGGCGCATCGACATCACCAGCGAGAGCAAGGTCGAGGAGTTCAAGGACGAGCTCCGCTACTTCCTGGCGCAGCAGATGCCCGAGTTCGACCGCAGCAACATCGAGTACATGTTCAAGCTGGGCTTCCACTCGGCGGAGAACATCATCAACGCCGACGCGGCTGAGATCACCGGCGTGCCGGACGTGGACGAGGACTTCGCGATGCGCCTGCAGGACACCTGCGAGGACCTGGTCGAGGCGCGCGCCACCGGGAAGCTGTGGGCGCCCGACGGCCGCGAGGCGGCGATGGCGCGGCTGCGTTCGGGTGGAAAGGCGGCGGTACAGGGCACGGTCCCGGCGGTCGACGCTGGCGGAGAAGTGAAGCCGGGTGAGGGAGCGTGAACAGGCAGCGCCGGTCGCGATGCGTGCCTGCGCCGGGTGCCGCTCCAAGCGGCCACGCGACGCGCTGGTGCGCTTCGTGGCCGACGGGCCGCGGGTGGTCCCCGACCTCCGACGGCTCGCCGTGGGGCGGGGTGTCAACCTCTGCCCCGCGCTGGCCTGCATCGAGCAGGCCATCAAGCGTCGCGCGTTCGCGCGCGGCCTGAAGCGTTCGGTACAGGTCCAACGCGACGCGCTGGTCGCCGACCTGCGCGTCGCGTTCGCCGCGGAGCTGGCGAGGGCCCTGGCGGGCGGCCGACGGTCGCACCATATAGAGGATGCAGCGGGGCGCCCCGAGACCCCGGCGGAGCTGGCCGCGTGCCGTGAGGCGATGGCGGGTTCGGAGACGCCGCTCGGAGGCGCTCCGGTGGTGGTGAACAGGGCTCTGCTGGCGGCGCGTGTCGCCTGGCTGGCGTCCGGATTGCAGCGTTTACAATCAATGGGTCGGGTGCTATGAAGCGCCTCCCCGTCGCGAGGGCGACCCCCCGGACGCGTGGCGACCACGCGGCCTGGCCGCGAGATGGATGGGAATGAGCAGAGTACGCGTATACGAGCTGGCCAAGGATCTGGGCCTCGATCACACCGTGGTCGAGGCGCGATGCCATGAGCTGGGAATCGAAGTCGAGAACCATCTCGCACAGTTGACCGAAGAGGACGCCGCACTCGTCCGCGCCGCGCTGCGGGACAACCCGTCGGGCGAGGTGACCGAGAAGCGGGTCCAGAAGACGGTCATTCGTCGTCGGCGTCGCGGTGATGAGCGCTCGGGCGCCAGCACCGACACGCATGCCCCCGCCGAGGCCGCCGCAGCCCCCGCCGAGGCCAGCGCGCCTCGCCGGCGCGTGGCTGGCGCTACGGCACCGCCGCCCAGCGAGCCGGTCGCCGAAGAGCCCAAGGCCGCGGCCGCCAAGGCTCCCGAGCCGGTCGAGGCGGAGGCCGCTCCCGAGCCGGAGCCCACCGTCGAGGCGCCGCCCGCGGAGGCGGCTTCGGCCGCGACCGAGGCGCCGAGTGAGGCGGCCGAGCCGCCCGCGGCTGCCGCTGCTGCCGCCGAGGAGACGACGAGCGCCCCCGAGGCTCGCGAGGACGGGCGGGCCGAGTCCTCGTACTCGGACGCCACCCCCGTGAACGTGCCCTCTGGCGTGGTGCCCGACAACCGCGAGAGCTACGTGCAGGTGGTGCGTCGCATCGACCCGGCCGTGCTCGAGCGCAGCCAGCGTCGGAACGAGCGCGCCCCCGTGCGCCGTCCTCCCATGGGCGGGCCGGGCGGCCCTCGCGGCCCCGGCGGTCCTCCGGGACCCGGTGGGCCGGGCGGTCCGGGCGGATTCCGAGGGCCGGGCGGCCCGGGTGGTCCCGGCGCGCCGCGCGGTGGCCGCGACTTCGGCGGCCCGGGCGCTCCGAACCTGGCCAACGTCCCGATGGCCGACCGCAGCGACAAGACCGGCGCAGCGCCGGACCGCAAGCGCCGCAAGGGCGGGCGCGTCGCCTACGACCGCGACAAGCAGGGCGGCTTCGACGACCAGTCCCGCGGGCGCCTGCGCCGCACGAGCAAGCGGCGCAAGTCGGGCGTCGGCACCGAGATCACCATCCCCAAGGCGTCCAAGCGCGTCGTGAAGATGGGCGAGACCGTCACGGTGGGTGAGCTGGCCGCTCAGCTCAGCGTGAAGGCTGGCGCGATCATCAAGTACCTGATGCAGATGGGCGAGATGGTCACCGTGAACCATGTGCTCGACATGGATACGGTCACGCTCATCGCGCAGGAGTACGAGTTCACCGTCGAGAACGTGTCCTTCAACATCGAGGACTACATCCCGACGGTCGACGCCGAGGAGAAGAAGGCCCAGCGGCGCGCTCCGGTCGTGACGGTGATGGGGCACGTCGACCACGGCAAGACCTCGCTGCTCGACCGCATCCGCAAGGCGCGGGTCGCGGCGGGCGAGGCCGGTGGCATCACCCAGCACATCGGCGCCTACAAGGTGCCGGTGACCATCTCGGGCGTCGAGCGGCACCTGGTGTTCCTGGACACTCCGGGCCACGCGGCCTTCACGGCGATGCGTGCCCGCGGCGCCCAGGTGACCGACGTGGTCATCCTGGTGGTGGCGGCCGACGACGGCGTGATGCCGCAGACGGCGGAGGCCATCAGCCACTCGAAGGCGGCGGGCGTGCCCATCGTCGTGGCCGTGAACAAGATCGACAAGGAGGACGCCGATCCCCAGCGGGTGCGGCAGGGCCTCACCGAGTACGGCCTGGTCGCCGAGGAGTGGGGCGGCGAGCACCAGATGATCGACGTCTCGGCGCTGACCGGGCAGGGCATCCCCGAGCTGCTCGAGGCCGTCTACCTGCAGGCCGAGTTGCTGGATCTCGAGGCAGTCGTCGACTGCCCGGCGGCCGGCGTGGTCGTGGAGGCCGAGCTGAGCCGTGGCCGCGGCCCGGTGGCCACCGTGCTCATCGAGCGCGGCACCCTGCGCACCGGCGACATCATCGTGGCGGGCAAGGCGTCGGGCCGCGTGCGCGCGCTGGTCGACGACCGGGGCGAGATGGTCAAGGAGGCCGGACCCTCCGACCCGGTGACCGTGCTGGGCCTGGACCAGGTCCCGCCGCCCTCCGAGAAGTTCTTCGTCGTCAAGGACGACAAGGACGCGCGCTCCATCGTCTCGCACGTGGAGACGCAGGACCGGGCGCAGCGCATGGTCGGCGAGCGCAAGCGCGTGTCCCTCGAGGACCTGCAGAAGCTGGCCGAGTCCGGCGAGGTCAAGACGCTGGCGCTCATCGTGAAGTCCGACGTGCAGGGCTCGCTCGAGGCGCTCCGCACGGCCTTCGAGAAGCTGCAGCACCCCGAGCTGGAGGTGCGCATCATCCACGGCGGCGTCGGACCCATCAGCGAGTCCGACGTCTCGCTGGCCACGGCCTCGAACGCCATCATCATCGGCTTCAACGTGCGGCCGGAGAAGAAGGCGAAGGCCCAGGCCGAGCAGGACGGGGTGGAGGTGCGCCTCTACTCGGTCATCTACGACGCCATCGACGACGTGAAGGCCGCGATGGAGGGGCTGTTGTCCCCGATCATCGAGGAGAGCTTCCTGGGCAAGGCGGAGGTCCGCGAGGTGTTCAGCCTCAAGGGCGCCGGCAGCATCGCCGGCTGCGCCGTGCTCCAGGGCAAGCTCACGCGCAACGCCAAGGCTCGCCTGGTGCGCGATGGCCGCCTCATCTACACCGGCAAGGTGGCCTCGCTGCGTCGCTTCAAGGAGAACGTGGCCGAGGTCGACCGCGGTCACGAGTGCGGCGTCCGGCTGGAGAACTACTCCGACGTGAAGGTGGGCGACGAGATCGAGTGCTTCGAGCTGGTCGAGATCAAGCAGAAGCTCGATATCTGACCCGGGGGGGAGCGCGCGATGGCCAAGAAGCGCCCCTTCCACCGCACCGATCGGTTGGGCTCGCGGGTGCGGGAGATCCTCGCCGTGGCGCTCCAGCAGGAGGCCCGCGAGGAGCTCCTGCGTCAGGTGGTGATCACCGGCGTGGACGTCACGCGCGACCTGTCGCTGGCGAGGGTCCACTACTATCCGATGAGCGGCGACGAGGCCGCCATCGCCCAGGCGTTGGAGCGGGCGTCCGGGTTCCTGCGCATGCGGGTGGGCCAGGAGATCCGGATGCGCATCACGCCCGACCTGCGCTTTCTGCGTGACGACTCCGTGGACCAGGGCCGCCGCGTGGAGGAGATCCTCCGCGACCTGGCGTTGAGCCCCGAGGCCGACGGCGAGCCCACCGAGGGTGACGCGGGCCCGGAGGACGAGCCGGCCGACGCCGACCCCGCCGAGGGAGAGGACGAGGGTTGACCGGGTCTGGAGGCGGTGCGGCGTCGTGAGCCCGCGGCGGCGGCGTGAGCGGTGGCGGGGGCCCCACGGGCTGGTCTGTATCGACAAGCCCGCCGGGCCCACCTCCTTCGCGGTGATGCGGCAGGCCGAGCGCCTGCTGGGTGCCGGCCGGGCGGGCCATGGCGGCACCCTGGACCCCGCGGCGACCGGGGTGCTGCTGGTCCTGGTGGGCGAGGGGACCAAGCTGAGCCCCTGGGTCATGCGCTGGGACAAGACCTACCGCGCCCACGTGCGCTTCGGGGTGGCCACCGACAGCCTGGACGCGGAGGGCACGGTCGTCGAGGAGCGCGACGTGCTCCCGGGCGAGGTGACCCGCGAGCGGGTCGAGGCCGCGCTGGCCGCCTTCGAGGGCGAGTACGCCCAGGCGCCGCCGGCGTTCTCGGCGATCAAGGTCGACGGCCGCTCCCTCATGAGTCGCGCGCGCGCAGGCGAGGCGGTGGACCCCGAGCCGCGGATGGTGCGCTGCGACCGCCTGGAGCTGCTCGGCCTCGACGGGTTGGAGCTGGAGGTGCGGCTCGATGTGGGCAAGGGCTACTACGTGCGGTCCTTCGCTCGGGATCTCGGCCTCGCCCTCGGGCTGCCCGCCCACCTGTCGCGCCTGCGCCGCGAGCGCGTGGGGCCCTTCGACCTCGGCGTCGCCACGGACCTCGACGCGCTCGAGCCGAGCGCGGTGATCCCCTTGGAGCGCGCGGTGCCCGACGTGCCGTGCCGGCGACTGGGGGCGGCGGACGCCGACGCGATCCGCCACGGGCGACCGATCGCCGCGGCGGGCCCCGAGCCCGAGATGTTGCTCCTGGACGCAGCCGGCGAGCCGCTGGCGATGGGGGGGCGCGGCGACGACGGCCGCGTCACCGTGACCCGCGGCTTCGCGCTCCACCCGCCGGGCGGCGACACGAGCGGTGGCGACGACTCTGTCGTTGACAACGCCGAGTCTGCCGACTAGGGTCCGCGCGCTTGAACCGCAGCGAATGCAAGTAGAAGTGAGGAGACAGCCCATGGGGCTCCAGCCCGAGAAGAAGCGCGAGGTCATCGACCGCTTCAAGAAGTCCGACAGCGATACCGGCTCCACGGAAGTCCAGGTGGCCTTGCTCAGTGAGCGCATCTCGCAGCTCACCGAGCACCTCAAGGTGCACAAGAAGGACTTCATGACGCGCCGCGGCCTGCTCAAGCTGGTCGGCCAGCGTCGCCGCCTGCTCAACTACCTGAAGAGCCAGGGGATCGAGCGGTATCGCACCGTGATCGCCGAGCTCGGCATTCGCCGCTGATCGTTCCGGACCCGCGCCGTCCGGCGCGGGTCCTCCCTTCACGCGGGTGCCTCCTGGACGCGTCGTCTCGACGGCCCGAACCGCGTGCGTGACGCCGCGGCGCGCGCATCGAGATCGGACCGTGGCGACGGGGTGGACCAGGCCTCGGCACCTGCTTGCGCAGGAGTCCTGCTTTGTCCTTGTTCCCGAATATCGTCACCGAGACCGTCGAACTGGGTGGTCGCACCCTCAGCCTGGAGACCGGCCGCCTCGCCAAGCAGGCCAACGGTTCCGTGCTCGTCCGCCTGGGCGACACGGTCGTGCTGGTCACCGCGACCGGCTCCGGCAAGCCGCGCCCCGGCATCGACTTCTTCCCGCTCACCTGCGACCTGGTCGAGAAGACCTACGCCGCGGGCCGCATCCCGGGGGGCTTCTTCAAGCGCGAGGGTCGGCCCTCCCAGGACGCCGTCCTGGCCAGCCGGATCATCGACCGCCCGCTGCGCCCGCTCTTCCCCGATGGCTTCAACCATGAGGTGCAGATCGTCGCGACCGTGCTCTCGGCCGACGGCGAGAACGACCCGGCCCTGGTCGCCCTCATCGGCGCCTCGGCCGCCCTGCACATCAGCGACATCCCGTGGGGCGGCCCCATCGCCGGCTGCACGCTGGGTCGCCACGGGGGCGAGTTCTCCGCCGCGCCCCTGATGAGCACGCTGGCCGACAGCGCGTGCGACATCTTCGTCGCGGCCCGCCGCGAGGGCCTGGTGATGGTCGAGGGCGAGCTCAAGGAGCTGTCCGAGGCCGACGTGGTCTCCGGCCTCAAGCTGGCCTACGAGGCGATGGTGCCGGTGCTCGACTGCATCGAGAACCTGCGCAAGAAGGTCGGCAAGCCCAAGTACGAGTGGACGGCGCCCGAGAAGGACCAGGCCTTCATCGACCAGGTCAACGAGATCGCTCGCCCGCTGGTGAAGGAGGCGGCGTACATCCAGGCCAAGGAGACGCGCTACGCCACCATGGGCGCCATCCCGGCCAAGGTCATCGAGGCCCTGGGTGACGCGGCCGCCGAGCGCAGCCGCGAGGTCGGGTCGCTGGTCAGCCACCTCAAGTCGGACGTGGTCCGCGAGGGCGTGCTGGCCGAGGGGCGCCGCATCGACGGCCGTGGCCCCGCCGACATCCGCGAGATCGCGTCCGAGGTGGGCGTGCTGCCGCGCACCCACGGGTCGGCGCTCTTCACCCGCGGTGAGACGCAGGCGCTGGTCATCATCACCTTCGGCACCAAGTCCGACACCCAGCGCGTCGACGCCCTCTCCGGGTCGTACGAAGAGCGCTTCATGCTGCACTACAACTTCCCGCCCTTCTCGGTGGGTGAGGTGCGGATGCTGCGCAGCCCCGGCCGCCGCGAGATCGGCCACGGCGCGCTCGCCCGGCGCGGCCTGCTGCCGGTGCTGCCGAGCGAGACGGACTTCCCCTACACCATCCGCGTGGTGTCGGAGATCCTCGAGTCCAACGGCTCGTCGTCGATGGCCACGGTGTGCGGCACCTCGCTGGCGCTGATGTCCGCGGGCGTCCCGGTGGCGAAGCCGGTCGCCGGCATCGCGATGGGCCTCATCTCCGACGGCAAGCGCACGGCGGTGCTCAGCGACATCCTCGGCGACGAGGACCACCTGGGCGACATGGACTTCAAGGTCGTCGGCACCGCGGATGGCATCACCGCGCTGCAGATGGACATCAAGATGGACTCGCTCCCGTGGGAGGTGCTCGGCACCGCCCTCGAGCAGGCGCGCGCCGGCCGCAAGCACATCCTCGGCGAGATGGCCAAGTGCATCACCGAGCCGGCCGCCGACCTGTCCGAGTACGCGCCGCGCATCTTCACCGTCCTGATCAACCCGGAGCGCATCCGCGACCTCATCGGGCCCGGCGGCAAGCACATCCGCGGGATCGTCGACGCGACCGGCGTGCAGATCGACGTGGACGACTCGGGTCGCGTCGCCGTGGCGGCGACCGACGGCGAGGCGGCGGCCAAGGCCATCGAGATGATCCGCGGGCTGACCGAGGATCCCGAGATCGGCGAGGTCTACCTGGGCAAGGTCGTGAAGACCGTCGACTTCGGCGCCTTCATCGCCATCGCCGGCGGCAAGGAGGGCCTCTGCCACATCTCCGAGCTCACCCACGAGCGCGTCCGCGAGACCACGGACGTGATCAAGGAGGGCGACGAGGTGCTGGTGAAGGTCATCGGCATCGATCGCCAGGGCAAGATCAAGCTGTCGCGCCGCGCCGCGCTCGAGGAAGGCGGGAGCTGAGGTGTCGGAGGTCCGGCCGCTCGTCCAGGTACGCTGGGTGCGGCCGGACCGCGACGCCGGCCTGCCGCTTCCTCGGTACATGACCGAGGGCGCGGCGGGCATGGACGTGGTCGCCGCCGTCGAGGAGCCGCTCACGCTCGCTCCCGGCGAGCGGCGCGTCGTCCCCACCGGGCTGGCGATGGCCATCCCCCCCGGGTTCGAGGTGCAGGTGCGGCCGCGGTCGGGTCTGGCGCTGCGCTTCGGCGTCACGGTGCTGAACGCCCCGGGGACCATCGACTCGGACTACCGCGGTGAGCTCGGGGTGCTGCTGGTCAACCTCGGCTCGGAGAGCTTCCGGATCGACCGCGGTGACCGGATTGCCCAGCTCGTGGTGGCGCGTGTGGAGCGCGCCGACGTCGCGCTCCTGGACGCCCTCGACGACACCGGGCGCGGTCCCGGCGGCTTCGGACACACCGGCGTCGAGTAGCCTCGCCAGGGCATCCGCGCCGGCCTGGGAAGCTGCGCGGCCCCGGCGCTGTTCTGTCCCCCGTACACGGCGGGGGTCGTCCCCGTGCGTTACCTTGTAAGAGCACGCCTGCGCCCGCTATGCTCGAGGCGAGGCCGGTCACGGAGCTGACCGTTCATGGGGGATCCTTCGATGATGCGATCTGGACTCTGGCACCGTCGTTCGCTGCATGCCGCCCTGCCGACGCTGGGGGTGGCGCTGCTGATGGTGTGGTCGGTCGGCTGTGGGACGCAGAAGAGCGCCCCCGCCGCGACGGGCGAGCTGCCCGAGTCGCCGGTCCTGGCCAGCCAGGGCGGCGGTGTGCCGTTCGGGGCGCTGCCCAACCGCGCCGGCGCTCCCACCAGCGGCGAGCCCGCCGCGTCCGACCCCTCGTCGGCGAAGGCGCCGGCGGACGGGGCGAAGCCCGACAACGAGCCCAAGGGCGAAGAGGGCGAGGACGGCGAGAAGGACTACTGGGCCGCGGTGCCCTTCGATCGGACGAACTTCGAGGAGGTGCGCGGGTTCGTTCGCGAGCGCTACATCGAAGCCGACATCGACGAGGGCAAGGCCTACGCCCAGGCTGCCACCTTCGCGCTGGGCTCGGACGAGGACCACGTCCTGCTGCTCCTGCCGGAGAGCTTCTACAACAAGCGCAAGGACGATCCCGACGAGAAGGGGCGCCTCAAGGGCAAGGTGCGCAAGCTCAAGCCCACCGATCGCTTCGTCGTGCTCGAGGAGGCCGAGGTCGAGGACGAGCCCAAGAAGCGGCTCTCCGACGAGGAGATCCAGCAGTTGCGGGACCGGATCGAGGCGCGCAACCGCCTGCTCGACGAGGCCTGGGAGAAGACCCGCTTCACCGCGGCGGACTTCGACCGCGTGATGGCCTTCGCCGGGCGCGAGCTGGGCAAGAACCCCAAGTGGACCATGAAGAAGGCCTGGGTGGCGGCGGCTCAGGGGTACATGTACTCGTTGGATCCGCACTCCTCGCTCATCGCCAAGGAGGCGTGGGAGGACTCCACCAACGAGATCACCGACTCCAGCTTCGATGGCATCGGGGCGCTGCTGACCAAGCGGCAGGAGAGCGACTACACCATCGTCGAGAGTCCGCTGGTCGGTCAGCCGGCCGTGGCGGCGGGGCTGCGGGCCGGCGACGTCATCCTCAAGGTGGACGACCACGACATCAAGGGCGAGCTGCTGCCCAAGGTGGTCAACCGCATCCGCGGCAAGAAGGGCTCGACGGTCAAGCTCACCGTCGAGCGGGAGGGGATGCCGGAGCCCTTCGACATCGCCATCGTGCGCTCGCGCATCGACATCAAGAACGTCCAGGGCGACACGCTGTCCGAGTACCCGGGCATCGGCTACATCAAGGTCACGGGCTTCGTCCCGACCACCATGAGCGAGCTGCGGCGCAACTATGACGAGCTGAAGCGTCACGCGCCCGGTGGGCGGCTGAAGGGGCTGATCCTCGACCTGCGCAACAACTCGGGCGGCCTGCTCAAGCAGGGCATCGAGGTCGCCGACGCCTTCTTGCGCAGCGGCGTCATCGTGACCGTGAAGAACCGGACCGAGGCTGACGAGACCTACCGCGCGCGCCCCGAGGGGACCTGGGACGTGCCGCTGGTGGTGCTGGTCAACGACGGCTCGGCCTCGGCGTCGGAGATCGTGGCGTCGGCCATCCAGGACAACGGGCGCGGCCTCATCGTCGGCGACCGCACCTTCGGCAAGGCCAGCGTCCAGACCCTGTTCTCGCCGCTGCTCCGGGACGACTACTACATCAAGCTCACCGTGGCCCGGTACTACAGCCCCAGCGGCCGTACGCTCCAGGTGGTGGGGGTGCGTCCGGACGTGGTCACGCCGCCGGAGATCGACGGCAAGATGCCGCTCGGCTTCCGGGAGCAGAACCTGTCGCATCACCTCGCACCGCTGGACTCGGACTACACGCTGCACAACGCGGTGTGGACCAAGGAGGTCCTGGCCTGCGCCGACGCCACCGGCAAGGCGCGCGCCCTCCACGAGAAGGACCCGAACCCCGCGGTGAAGTTCGACTATCAGAAGATGCGAGGCGCCGACCTGCTGCTCTGCATGGGTGAGAACGTGGCGGCCCGGGGCGTGCCGCCCAAGGGCCGCTGAGTCGCGGGGAGCGTCACCTCGAGCCGCGGCCGCCGAGTCGGGGCCGCCGGGGCCCGGCGAAGGAGTATTGATGAGTGTGCCCGAACCCGGCGCGGAGGCCCTGCTCGCCCGCCTCGACGATATCGCGGCGTCGCTCAGACGGATCGCCGACGCGCTGGAAGGGCGAGGCGAGGCCGCGGCGTCGGCGGGCGTCACGGCCGCGGCCGCGGGCCCCTCGGGCGGTCCACGCAGGAGCGCCGCGAAGGCGCCCAGCGTGGCGGCGGTGGCTGGTGAGGCCGCTCGAGCTGCCGCGGCTGCGGCGGCGAGCGCTCCGCGACGGGCCGCACCGCCGGCCGCGCCCGCCGGGGCCGAGGGCGCGTCAGCGGACGTGGACGCCGGGACCGACGAGGACGGCCCGGAGGACACCGCCGCGATGCGCGACACGCGGCCCATCCTGACGGCGATGTTCGGCGCGGCTACGCTGGACGAGACGGAGGACGCCTGGGAGGCGCTGCGGGCGCTGACCCACCCCGACGAGCTGGTCGCGCCCCGGGCGCTGGCTGGCTTCAAGGCCTTCTCCTGGCCGAAGCTGCGCCGCAACGTCGGCCTCTACCTCAGCGATCCGGAGGTGCCGTCGTCGTTCCGCATCGGTCGCACGGTCCCCGCCGACCCCAGCCCGGAGGAGGACCGCATCAAGGTGTTCCTGCTGCGGCACGATCAGATGCTGGTGCCCGTCTCGCTGCGCCGGGACGCCGACGACGGGGACGCCTGGAAGCTCAGCGCCGTCTCGCTGTGAGCGGCGCTGCTGGCGGGCGCCGCGGGGGCGGAGAGGCAGGTTGACACCGGCTCTGGGACTGGGTACACCACGTTCCGCGCACGGCGCCATGGCCAAGTGGTAAGGCAGAGGACTGCAAATCCTTCATCCCCGGTTCAAATCCGGGTGGCGCCTCCAGGTCGGTCTCCGGACCGAGCGGACGTGAACGGGCCGGCTCCTCTTCGGGGTCGGCCCGTCGCGTATTCGGGCTCCGAGCGCGTATCCGGGCTCCGAGGCATGACGGTTGTCTCGGGCGCGTGGGCAGCTACGCGGGCCGCGTCGGCGGGCCGCCTCGGGGAGAGGGGCCCTGCGGGCTCTGCCCGCGGGGAGGGGGGCGCGAGGCGTCCCCCTCCCTAATAGCGCGGGATGGAGGGGTCCACCGTGCGCGACCAGAGATCGATGCCTCCGGCCAAGGAGCGCACGCGCTCCACGCCTCGCTGCTTGAGGAACATCGCCGCCTGGAGGCTGCGCATCCCGTGGTGGCAGTAGACCACGACGTCGGCGTCTCTCGGCACCTCGGCGTGGCGCTCCTGCAGCTCGTGTAGCGGGATGAGCACGCTGTCGCCGAGGCTGCAGATCTCGGCCTCCATCGGCGTGCGCACATCGAGTAGCAGGATCGGCGCGCCGGCTTCGCGCAGCGCGCGCAGCTCGTCGGGCCCGAGCTCCCAGCCGTCCATGGTCACCTCCCGTTGCATGGGACGCCCGATTGGGCGAGCGTCGTGGCGGTCCAAAGCTTTCCGGACCGTAGTCCGCACATCCCCCGGAGTCCACTCATGGCACCCCCCGAGGCTGACCTCGTCGAGCTGCGCGACCCTCTGCACGGGCCCATCGCCGTCAACGCGCGGGAGCTGGCGGTCATCGACGCGCCGCACTTCCAGCGCCTCAGGCGGGTCAAGCAGCTCGGGTTCGCCGAGCACGCCTTCCCGGGGGCGGTCCACAACCGCTACCTGCACAGCCTGGGGGCCATGCACCTGGCCGGGCGCCTCTTCGACGCCCTGGCACGCAGCGCTCCGTGGCTGGGCGGGCCCGAGCGGCCGCGCCTGCGTCAGACCGTGCGGCTGGCCGCGCTGCTGCACGACATCGGCCACCCGCCGCTCAGCCACGCCGCCGAGACCCTGCTGCCGGAGCGCAGCGAGCTGCCGGCCCGCGCCGTGCCGGTCCGCGAGGGCAGGGCGTCCCACGAGGACATGACCCTCGCGCTGGTGCTGGCCAGCGGCCTGACGCGGGTCATCGAGCGCACGATGACTCCGCTCGGCGTCACGCCCGGAGCCGTCGCGGCGCTCATCGAGACCGACCTCGACGCCGGCGACGCGTTCACGGTCGAGGGGATGGATCTCCGGCCGCTGCTGCACGGCCTGGTCTCGGGCGAGCTGGACGTCGACCGCATGGACTATCTCCTGCGCGACAGCCTCTTCGCCGGCGTCAGCTACGGGCACTACGACCTGGACTGGCTGGTCTCCCAGGCCCGCGCCGTGCCCGACGGCGCGGTGGTGCGGCTCGGCATCGATCTCCGCGCGCTGCCGGCCTTCGAGCACTTCCTGCTCGCCCGCTACCACATGTTCCAGATGGTGTACTTCCACCCCAAGTCCGACATCTACGACGCGATGCTACGCCAGTGGCTGGTGGCGGTCGGCGACGCAGCCCGCTTCCCGGGCGACCCCGAGGCCTTCATCGCCTGCGACGACGCCTGGCTGCGCGCGCGCCTGCTCGCGTCGGACGACCCGTGGGCCCGGCGCATCGCCGAGGATCGGCCGCTGGCGCTGGCCGCCGAGCTCCGTCATCCCCTGGACGGCCCGACCGAGGAGGCGCTTGCGGCGCTGATGGCGCGCGAACCGGAGGCCATCCGCCTCACCGCCCGCCCCGTGCTGAGCCGCTACGCCCAGAAGCCCGGTCATCTGCGCGCCGACCCGCTGCTGGTGGTCGACGGCGCCCACCGCGTCCGCCGCATCGAGGAGGTCACCGACCTCTACGACCGCTACGACCGGACCCTGCGGCTCGAGCGCATCTACGTGCCGCGCGAAGCCCGCGCCGCCGCTCGGGCGAGCCTGGCAGGCGAGGCCTGAGGGCCCTGCCCCGAGAGCGCGGGGCTACCAGCCGGCGTCGGCCGAGCGCTCGTCGGACTCGGTGCCGACCCGCTCCTCGACCGGGACGGTGTCGCTCTCGTCGAAGAAGCGCGCCGGCCCGTGCTGGACCTGGTCCTGCAGCATCAGGATGGCGTCCATCACCGCCTCCGGGCGCGGCGGGCAGCCGGGGATGTAGACGTCGACCGGGATGATGTGGTCGATGCCCGGCACGGTGGCGTAGTTGTCGTAGAACCCGCCGGTCGACGCGCACACGCCGAAGGCGACGACCCACTTGGGCTCGGCCATCTGCTCGAAGATGCGGCGCAGCACCGGCGCGTTCTTGTGGGTGATGGTGCCTACCACCCAGAGCACGTCGGCCTGGCGCGGAGAGAAGCGGGGGACCTCCGCGCCGAAGCGCGCCAGATCGTGCTGCGGACCGGCCGCCGCCATGTACTCCATGCCGCAGCAGGCCGTGACGAAGGGGTACTGGAACAGGCTGTAGCTGCGGGCCCAGTTCACGCCCTTGCGCGCCCACTCCGCGAGGCTGGACAGGCGGGTCGTGATGACCTGGTCCTCGAAGCTGCCGATGGTGGGGTCCTTCGCCACGTTTCGCTCCCGGAAAGTCGAGGCGTTGACTAGCATGTGAGGCCCGGTCGGGCAACGTCCCGGTGCCGCCGGGCGACCGCGTTCGGGCCTACTCGGGGCCGGTGATGGTCGCGTCGATGGCCTTCACGCGGAGGCCGAGCGACGCCGACTCCTTGATGCCGTCGTCGTCGGCGTCGATGTCGGTGTCCAGCTCCTCGATGAAGCTCTTGATCAACGCCAGCGGGATGCCGGCGGGCAGCGAGTCGGGCGGGAGCTGATCCACCGCCGCCGACAGCGCAGCCTTGGGGGCCGCGCCGCCCAGCACGCCCTCGAGGGCGGTCAGGTTGCCGTCGACGAAGGTGGCCGTGCCCTCGAAGCGCACGTTGTAGAGGGTGATCTCGAGGCTGGCACCGCCCAGGGGCAGGTTGAACGGGAACACGCTGTTCTTGCCGCCGGCCACGACCTGGGTGCCGTTGATCGTCCCCGGCAGGGTCACCAGCGGGGCGCAGGTCTTGGGGTCGATGGTCAGGCTGCTGGCCCGGTACGCGCAGGTCTGGGTCTGGTAGTCGCAGCCCGGGTTCGAGGCGTCCAGCTCGCCCTGGTAGGCAGCCAGCAGGATGGTGCTGGCGGTCTTCTCGCGCACCTCGAGCAGCAGCATGACGTCGCCGCCGGTGACGGCGTCGGCGAGCGGCGCATTGGCGAAGCCAGCGAGGGCGCCGAGGCTGTTGTTGATGCCGCCCGAGCAGGGCTGGGACAGCGGCGCGCAGGTCGTCGCGTCCCCGTCCAGGTCCAGGCCCTCGCCCGGCTTGCCGCCGTCGCCGAGCGCGATGAAGTTGAGCTTCACCGCGTCGTCGCTGAAGGTCGGCACGCACACGCAGGCGCTGTCGTCGCCCACGCAGGTGCCCACGGCGCAGACGTCGTCGGTGGTGCAGGCGATCCCGTCGTCGCAGGGCTCACCGTCGATGGTCTGGTGGAAGCAGCCCTGCACCTTGTTGCATCCGTCGGTGGTGCACGGGTTGTGGTCGTCGCAGTCGAGCGGGTCGCCCACGCAGCTGCCCTCGGTGCACGTGTCGCCGGTCGTGCAGGCGTCGTCGTCGTTGCACTTGGCGGCGCTGGGCTGGCTGGTGCAGCCGCCGGTGCCCGGGTCGCAGAGGTCCTCGGTGCAGGGGTCGCCGTCCTCGCAGATCGAGGTGGTGCCCACGCAGCACGGGCTCTCGCTGGGCAGGTGCACGCAGCCGACGTCCTCGTCGCAGAGGTCGAAGGTGCAGGCGCTGCCGTCGTCGCAGGTCTCGGTCTGGCCGGTCACGCAGGAGCCCTCCGCGCAGACGTCGCCGGTGGTGCAGAGGTCGCCGTCTTCGCAGGGAGCCGTGTTGGGCACCGACACGCAGCCGGCCAGCGCGTCGCAGGTGTCGTCGGTGCAAGGGTTGTGGTCGTCGCAGTCCAAGGCCACGCCCACGCACTCGCCGAAGCTGCAGGTCTCTCCGAGCGTGCAGGCGTCGCCGTCCTGGCAGGGCTCGCCCTCGGCCACCGGCTTGCTCGAGCAGCCCACGCCGGGCGTGCAGGTGTCGATGGTGCACCCCTCGCCATCGGAGCAGGGCATCGCCTCGCCCTTGCAGACGCCCTCCGCGCAGACCTCGAGCTTCGTGCAGGCGTTGCCGTCGTCGCAGGCGCTGCCGTCGGGACGGCTGGTCCATGCGTAGGGCGAGGCGGTGTCGCAGACCCGGCACGGGTTGTTGGGGTCGGCCTCGCCCTGGGCGCGACAGGTGCCGTTGATGAGGCAGGTCCCGGCCTGCAGCGTCCAGGTGCAGACGGCGCCGGGCATGGTGCAGCCGTCGATGGTGCAGGCGAGCCCGTCGTCGCAGTCGGTCTCGGTCGGACACGGGGTGGGCGGGGTGGTGTCGGGGCCCGCGTCCACATCGGCAGCGGCGTCCCCGTCCGAGACGGCGTCCGGGTCGGTGTCGGCGACCGCGTCGGCGTCGGCGTCGGGCGCTGGCGGCGTGTCCTTGGCCACATCGGGGTCCGCATCGGGGGGCAGGTCGGCGTCCGGCACCGTGACGGCGTCGGCGTCGAGCCCGGGGGTGGTGTCGAGCGTCGTCTCGGCGTCGGCCGAGGCGTCGGCGTCGGCCACCGATTCGGAGCCGCCGTCGCAGCCGCCCGCCAGGGCCAGGGCGACGGACGCACACAGGAGCGCGGTGAGAGTCCAGGGACGCATCACTTGAGGTCTCCGCCGACGACGGTGTTGCCACCGATTCGTACGATCTTGTTGGGGTTGATGGCGATGACCGTGCCGGGCGGGACACCGTCCACCGCGCCGCTCAGGTCGATCTCCGGCAGCGGGATGCCGCCGAGGCTGCCCCCGCCGATGGCGCCGAGCAGCGCGGGCACCAGGTTCTCCTCGATGAGGCCCGCGATGAGCGCCTCCGAGTCGATGAGGCCGTCCTCCAGCACGGTCACCTCGGTCTCCAGGCTCTTGATCTCGGTGAGCTGGAGCCCCACCTCGCCGCCTTCGGCGCTGAGGTTCACCCCGGCGGTGAGGCTGGCGTACATCACCACGGTGAGCGGGATGCCGAAGACCTTGAGCGAGCCGCTGACCTGCAGGTCGCCGATGTGGACGATGAGCTCGCTGTCCGGGTTGCAGTCGGAGATGGTAGGCGCCAGCAGCCCGCGCACCTTGATGGACAGGTCCGACACCCCGAAGCCGCTGAGGTCGACGCCCTCGAAGAGCGAGGGTGGGACGTCGAACTCGAGCAGGCCGCCGCGCCACGCCGAGTAGAGCAGCTCGTTGAGCAGGTCGTCGGAGAGGACCAGCTCGAGCGGGTCGGCCTGATTGTAGAAGAGCTTCTGGATGTTGGTGCCGCAGCCCCTGCGCAGGAGCGAGCCGCGGTTGCCCGCCGGGACGGTGATGATGGGCGGGGCGAAGGCGCCGGCCCTCAGCTCCAGGGTCATGCCCGCCGGCGTGGTCTTGGCCGCGGCGAAGTCGGTCTTGAGCGCCAGGGGCACCGTGCCGCCGTTCGGGTTGAGGGAGGGCAGGTCGAAGCTGGTGTCGAAGGCGAGCGCGGTCAGCGCGTCCTTGAGCAGCGGCTCGATGATCCCGACGAGCTGATCCTTGAAGCCGTCCTCCACCGTCGTCTCGAGGGTGGGCTCGAAGAAGTCGATGAGCCAGTCGACCAGCACGCCCAGCGAGACGTTGAGGCCCTGGACGTCGACGACCACGTCGATGAGCTGCGGCTCGAGCGCGTGGGTGCTGGTGTTCACGTTGAGCACCACCGTCGCCTTGATCACGATGGCGCTGGCCGAGAGCGTGCCGTTGATGGCCAGGAAGTCGCTGCACTTTCCGCCCTTCGGCGTGGCGCAGATCCCGGCGCTGAGCCCGGACATCTTCGCGGTGAGCGCCAGGCCGTTGTTGCCCGAGATGAGGCTCAGGGTGCGCCCGCTGTCGTTGATGTTCTTCACCCAGATGTCGGTGTCGATGCCGAGGAGCGAGAAGGTGTCGAAGGGCTTGTTGCTGGGGATGAGCGCGCCCAGGTCGAAGCCCTTGAGCACCAGCTCCAGGATGGTGGCGATGTCGTCGGCGGGCGCGCCGTGGTTGCCGTCGTCGATGACCTCCTGGCCCAGGAACACGCCGACGCCCGGGTCGACCATGCCGGCCAGGGGGGGGCCGATGCTCGGCGTCGCGTAGGCGTTGGCCATCAGGTAGGACTGCACGATCTTCCGCGTGCTGCCGAAGCTGTCGGTGGCCTCGATGATCAGCGTGTTGCCGCCGATGCGTCCCTGGACGAACTGGCTGAAGGAGCCGCCGCTCAGGAAGGCCGGCTGCCCGTTGACGAGCAGCGAGGTGATGGGGCCGGCGCCGGAGCTGACCGTGCCGGACACCGTGACCAGGTTCGGCGGCGAGAGCAGGGTGGCCGCGCGCGCCGGGCTGGTGATGGTGATCTGCGGGCGGCAGGCGTTGGACACGATGAGGGTGTTGGAGCAGCCCTTGATCGGGTCGCAGGCGTCGGCGGTGCAGTCGTTGCCGTCGTCGCAGGAGATGGGCGAGCCCTTGCAGACGCCCTCCTGGCAGAAGTCGCCCTCGGTGCACACGGTCTGGTCGTCGCAGGGGAGGGCGTTCGGCGCGTTGACGCAGCCCGTCGCCGGGTCGCACGAGTCGTTGGTGCACACGTTGGCGTCGTCGCAGTTGGGCTTGCCCTTGCCCGCCACGCACACGGCGTCGGCGCAGGTGTCGCCCAGGGTGCACAGGTCGCCGTCCTCACAGGGCAGCGTGTTGGGCAGGTGGATGACGCCCTGGACCTTGTCGCAGAGGTCGTCGGTGCAGGGGTTGCCGTCGTCGAGGGGGAGCGGGGTGCCGGTGCAGACGCCACCGCTGCACTGGTCGGCGGTGGTGCAGGCGCTCTTGTCGTCGCAGGGGGCGTCGTTGAAGGGGAACACGCAGCCCTTCTTGGGGTCGCACGCGGCCTCGGTGCAGGGGTTCTCGTCGGTGCAGAGGAAGGCGATGGAGCTGTGCTTGCAGCCGCCCTTGCCGTCGCAGCTGTCCACCGTGCAGAGGTCGCCGTCGTCGCAGTCCAGCGCGCTGCCGCCGACGCAGGCGGTGCCCGCGCAGGTGTCGCCGAGGGTGCAGGGGTCGCCGTCCTCGCAGGGGACGCCGTCGTTGCCCTGGTGGACGCAGCCGGTCCCGGTCACGCAGGCGTCCTTGGTGCAGGGGTCGCCGTCGTCGCAGCTCTTCGGCGAGCCCGGCTGGCACACCCCGCCGCTGCAGGTGTCGGACACGGTGCAGGGGTTGCCGTCCTCGCAGGGGAGGGCGGCCTCGGTGGAGGTGCAGATGCCGGTGTCGGGCGCGCAGACGTCCGAGGTGCAGGGGTTTCCGTCGTCGCAGGGGGCGCGCACGCCGACGCACTCGCCGTCGACGCAGGCGTCGTCGCTGGTGCAGGCGTCCTCGTCGTCACACTCGGCCTCGTCGTCCGGGGTCCAGGCCAGGCGATCCACCACGACCAGACAGATGACGCAGGGGTTGTCGGGCGAGACCTCGAGGTTCTCCCAGCAGGCGTCGTCGATGGCGCACTCGTCGGGCCGGCAGCCGTCCTCGGTCTCGGGCGGTCCGAGCACCTCGACGTCGCCCTCGGCGTCCGTGTCGGGGCTGGGCGGTACGTCCAGGAGCGGCTCCGCGTCCGCGTCCGCGTCGGCGTCTGCGATGGCGTCGGCGTCGGGCAGGGCCACCTCTTCCACGGCGTCAGGCAGCTCGGCTGCGTCGACCGTCGCGTCCGGCCCGGAGACGTCGGGCGCCACATCGACGCTGACCTCCGACCCGCCCTCGTCGCTCGACGGCGTCGCCGTGTCGCCACACGCGCCCATCCCGCCAGCGACTGCCAGCGACAGCCCTGCGAGCACAAGCCTCAACGTTCGCATCCCGCCCTCCGCGCCCCGACTCCGGGGACCGGCGGCAATGTACCGGAAAGCCGCCCTCGATGACACAGCCTTGAACGTGTTGCGAATTCTGGTTTCGGGTGTGGTTGCCTGGGTGTTATCGTCTCACCGAGGTCGTGCTTGCGTCAGCGTGACGCGGCGCGTTAAGATCCCGGGGCGCCGTGCGTCATCACGGCTGTCGCTCGGCTCCTCCACGCGGGAGGGGCGAGCACTCCCGGCGGACGTCCCAGGAGAGTCATGCCCCAAGGACCGGAGCGGCGCGGTCTCTACGACCCGCAGATGGAGCACGATGAGTGCGGTGTGGGGTTCGTCGCCCACATCAAGGGTGAGAAGAGCCGGGCGATCGTCGAGCAGGCCATGGAGGTGCTGCGGCGCCTCGCCCACCGCGGTGCCTCGGGCTGCGACCCCGACACCGGTGACGGCGCCGGCATCCTCCTGCAGCTCCCGCACCGCTTCTTCAAGCGCGAAGGTCTGCGTCTCGGCTGGGACATGCCGCGCCGCCGCCGCTACGGCGTGGGCATGGTCTTCCTGCCTCCGGATCCCAAGGCCCGCGCGGCCTGCGAGCGGGTGTTCGAGGAGGTCGTCCGCGAGCAGGGCCAGCGGGTGGTCGGTTGGCGCGACGTGCCCACCGATCCCCGACACGTCGGGCGCGTCGCCCGCAGCGTCATGCCCTTCATCCGCCAGATCTACATCGCCCGCCGGCGGGTGGTCCCCAGCGCCTTCGAGCGCAAGCTCTACGTCATCCGCAAGCTCACCGAGAACCGCATCCGCGACGAGGGCATCGGCGCCAACACCTTCCACGTCGCCAGCCTCTCGGCCGAGACCATCGTCTACAAGGGTCTGCTCCTCCCCGAGCAGGTGCCGCAGTACTTCCCGGACCTCCAGGACCAGGACATGGTCTCGGCGCTGGCCCTGGTGCACTCGCGCTTCTCGACCAACACCTTCCCGACCTGGGACCGCGCGCAGCCCATGCGCTTCATCGCCCACAACGGCGAGATCAACACCCTGCGCGGCAACCGCAACTGGATGAACGCGCGGCGCGCGCAGCTCCACTCGGCCAAGTTCGAGGGGCCGCTCGATCGCCTCTTCCCGATCATCGTCCCCGGCGGCAGCGACTCGTCGCAGTTCGACAACATGCTCGAGCTGCTCACCCTGGGCGGCCGCAGCCTGCCCCACTCGGTGATGATGATGATCCCCGAGGCGTGGGAGAACGACCCGCTGATGGACGCCGACCGGCGCGCCTTCTACGAGTACGCCGGCAGCCTCACCGAGCCGTGGGATGGCCCCGCCGCCATCGCCTTCACCGACGGCCAGATCATCGGCGCCACCCTCGACCGCAACGGCCTCCGTCCGGCGCGCTACGTCGTCACCGAGGACGACCGCGTCATCCTGGCCTCCGAGGTCGGCGTCATCGACGTGCCGCCGCATCAGATCCGGCGAAAGGGGCGGCTGCAGCCCGGGCGCATGTTCGTCGTGGACACCCACGAGGGGCGCATCATCGACGACGCCGAGGTCAAGGGCGACATCACCGGACGCTGGCCCTACCGGCGCTGGCTGGAGAAGAACGTCCTGACCTTGGACGACTTCCCCCACGTCCAGCCGCCGCCGCCCCTGCGCGGTGAGGAGCTGCAGCGGCAGCAGCGCGCCTTCGGGTACACCGACGAGGACCTGCGCGTCATCATCGCGCCGATGGCCGAGGCCGGGCAGGAGCCCACCGGATCGATGGGCAGCGACACCCCGCTGGCCGTGCTCAGCGACCGCGCGCCGAGCCTCTTCCACTACTTCAAGCAGCTCTTCGCGCAGGTGACCAACCCGCCGATCGACCCGATCCGCGAGGCGCTGGTGATGACGCTCGAGACCTCGCTCGGTCCCGACGGCAACACCTTCGAGGAGACGCCGGAGCAGTGCCATCGCCTGGCGGTGCCCACCTCCTTCTTCACCAACGCCGAGCTGGCGAAGATCAAGCAGGTCTACGAAGGCGCGTTGGAGCCGACGACGCTGTCGATCCTGTACCCGCGGGCCTCGGGCGCCGAGGGCCTCGCCGCGGCCGTGGACCGCCTGTGCAAGGCGGCGGTGGACGCCATCGACGAGGGCGCGAGCATCGTCATCCTGACCGACCGCGGCGTGGACGCCGAGCAGGTGCCGATGCCGGCGCTGCTGGCCGTGAGCGCGGTCCACCACCACCTGACGCGGGAGGGCATCCGCATGCACGCCGGGCTGGTCGTGGAGACCGGCGAGGCGCGCGAGGTGCACCATTTCGCGACGCTGGTGGGCTACGGCGCGGCCGCGGTGAACCCGTACGTGGCGCTGGACACCGTGCGGGAGATGGCCGAGCGCGGGCTGCTGCCCGGGACGCCCGAGGAGGCCGAGCGGCGCTACATCAAGGCCGTCGACAAGGGCATCCTCAAGGTGATGTCCAAGATGGGCATCTCGGCGATCCAGTCCTACCGGGGCGCGCAGATCTTCGAGTGCCTGGGCCTGGACCGCGAGCTGGTCGACAAGCACTTCAACGGGACGGTCTCGCGCATCGAGGGGGTCGGCCTGGTGGAGCTCGGGCGCGAGGTGCTCGAGCGGCATGAGCGCGGCTTCGGCGCGCGCTCGGAATACGACGTGGACGCGCTGCCGGTGGGTGGCGAGTACCAGTGGCGGCGGCGCGGCGAGCGCCACCGGTGGAGCCCGGCGGCCATCGCGACGCTGCAGGCCGCTGCGACCACGGGCGAGTACGCGCGCTACCAGACCTTCGCCGACCTGGCCGACGACGAGTCCGACACGCTGATGACGTTGCGCGGTCTGCTGGAGATGGTGCCGGGCCCCGAAGGCGAGGTGCCCCTCGAGGAGGTCGAGCCGGCGAGCGCCATCGTCACGCGCTTCGCGACCGGGGCCATGTCCTTCGGGTCGATCAGCGCGGAGGCGCACGAGACGCTGGCCATCGCGATGAATCGGCTGGGCGGGCGCTCGAACAGCGGCGAGGGCGGCGAGGAGCGCGAGCGGTACACGGTGTTGCCCAACGGCGACAACCGCCGCAGCGCGATCAAGCAGATCGCGTCGGGGCGCTTCGGGGTGACCGCCGAGTACCTGGTCAACGCCGACGACCTGCAGATCAAGGTGGCTCAGGGCGCCAAGCCGGGCGAGGGCGGACAGCTCCCCGGTCACAAGGTGTCGGAGCGCATCGCGCGGGTGCGCTGCTCGACGCCGGGCGTCACGCTCATCTCGCCGCCGCCGCACCACGACATCTACTCGATCGAGGACCTCAAGCAGCTCATCTACGACCTGAAGAGCGTCAACAGCGACGCGCGCGTGTCGGTGAAGCTGGTGAGCGAGGCGGGGGTCGGCACGGTCGCCGCGGGCGTGGCGAAGGCCGGCGCCGAGGCGGTGGTCATCGCCGGCGACTGTGGTGGCACCGGCGCCTCTCCAGTGTCGTCGCTCAAGCACGCCGGCCTGCCCTGGGAGCTGGGGCTGGCCGAGACCCAGCAGGTGCTGGTGCAGAACGACCTGCGGCGGCGCATCCGCGTCCAGGTGGACGGCGGCTTCCGTACCGGTCGCGACGTGGTGGTGGGCGCCCTGCTGGGGGCCGACGAGTTCGGCATCTCGACGGCGGCCCTCATCGCGACGGGCTGCATCCTGCTGCGCAAGTGTCACGAGAACACCTGCTCGGTGGGGATCGCGACGCAGGATCCCGAGCTGCGGCGCCGTTTCACGGGCACGCCGGAGCAGGTCGTCAACTACATGATGATGGTGGCCGAGGACGTGCGCCGGCACATGGCGAAGCTGGGCTTCCGCACCTTCGACGAGATGGTCGGCCGCGTCGACAGGCTCCGGGCACGCACCGGGCTCGAGCACTGGAAGGCGCGGCGCGTCGACCTCTCGGCGCTGCTGGCCGAGGTGGACGCGCCGGCCGACGTGCCCCGCCGGCAGGTGGAGGCCCAGGACCTCGGGCTGGCGAAGCACCTGGACCACCAGGTCATCCGGGCGGCGAAGCGCGCCATCGAGTCGCGCGAGCCGGTCGAGCTCGAGGTGCCGATCTGCAACGGCGATCGCGCGGTCGGGGCGATGCTGTCGGGCGCGGTCGCCCGGCGCCACGGCGGGCGAGGCCTGCCGGACGACACCCTGCACGTGCGCTACTTCGGCACCGCCGGGCAGAGCTTCGGCGCGTGGCTGGCGCGGGGGATCACCTTCACGCTGGAGGGCGACGCCAACGACTACGTCGGCAAGGGCCTTTCGGGCGGGCGCGTCGTGGTGCGGCCGCCGGCCGAGAGCCGCTTCGTGCCCGAAGAGAACATCGTGGTCGGCAACGTCTGCCTCTACGGGGCGACCGGCGGCGAGCTCTACGCGAACGGGATGGCGGGCGAGCGCTTCGCGGTGCGCAACAGCGGCGCGCGCGCGGTCGTCGAGGGCGTGGGCGACCACGGCTGCGAGTACATGACCGGCGGGGTGGTGGTCGTGCTGGGCGCGACGGGCCGGAACTTCGCGGCCGGGATGAGCGGGGGCATGGCCTTCGTGTTCGACCGCGACCGGGAGTTCCACAAGCTGTGCAACCGCTCGATGGTGGACCTGGAGCCGCTCCAGGACGAGGCGGACCTGCGCCTGGTCCACGGCCTGGTCGAGGCCCACGTGCACCACACGGCGAGCCCGCTGGGCCAGCGTCTGCTGGACAACTGGGACATCATGGTGTCGCGCTTCGTGAAGGTGATGCCGACCGAGTACAAGCGGGCGATGGCCGAGCGGCAGAGCTCGCTGCGGCCCGCGGCGGCGTGAGAGCGCGTCGAGGCAGCGGCGAACGGGCGCGCGGGCAGGTGGCGCTCCGTGGGCAACAGGCGCCACGGCGCCGGTGGGAGGCGTGATGGGAAAGTCGGACGGGTATCTCGAGTGGCAGCGCGTGCTCCCGGGCAAGCGGGACAAGCGCGCGCGCGTCCGGGACTGGAAGGAGTTCCAGCTCGCCCAGACCCCGGACGTGTCCCGTCAGCAGGGCGGGCGCTGCATGGACTGCGGCATCCCCTTCTGCCACCAGGGTTGCCCGCTGGGGAACCTGATCCCCGAGTGGAACGATCTCGTGTACCGCGACCGCTGGCAGGAGGCCTACCGGCGGCTGGACGCGACCAACAACTTCCCCGAGTTCACCGGGCGTCTGTGCCCCGCGCCCTGCGAGGCGGCCTGCGTGCTCAACATCAACGATGATCCGGTCACCATCGAGCAGATGGAGAAGGAGATCATCGAGCGCGCCTTCGCCGAGGGCTGGGTCAAGGCGCACACGCCCGCGCCGCGCACCGGCAAGCGCGTGGCGGTGGTCGGCTCGGGGCCGGCGGGGCTGGCGGCCGCGCAGCAGCTCAACCTGGCTGGCCACGAGGTGGTCGTGCTCGAGCGCGCCGACCGCCTGGGCGGGCTTCTGCGCTACGGCATCCCCGACTTCAAGATGCAGAAGGGCGTCATCGACCGCCGCCTGGCGCTGATGCGCGAGGAGGGCGTCAGCTTCCAGACGGGCGCCGACGTGGGCGTGGAGCCGACCTGGGACGCGCTGGCCGCCGAGTACGACGCGGTGCTGGTGGCGGTGGGCGCCGGGCGACCGCGCGATCTCGACGTGCCGGGGCGCGAGCTGGACGGCGTCGTGATGGCGATGGACTACCTGGAGCAGCAGAACCGCGTGGTCGCGGGAGAGACGCCGCCCGGGCCGCGCATCGACGCGCGCGGGCGCAACGTCATCATCCTCGGCGGGGGCGACACGGGCTCCGACTGTCTGGGCACGGCGCTGCGCCAGGGGGCGGCGTCCGTGGCGCAGGTCGAGCTGATGCCGCGGCCGCCGGCCGAGCGCGCCGACGAGAACCCGTGGCCCCAGTGGCCGCTGGTGTTTCGTACCTCCTCGAGCCAGGCCGAGGGCGGCGATCGCGAGTTCGCCGTGCTGACCAAGCGCCTGGAGGGCAAGGACGGCAAGCTCACGCGGCTGCACGCGGTCGAGGTGCGCTTCGTCCGCGACGGCGGGCGCCTGCGCCTCGAGGAGGTGCCCGGGACCGAGCGCAGCTACGACGTGGACCTGCTCATCCTGGCGATGGGCTTCGTCAGCCCGGTGAGCGAGGCCCTGGTCGAGCAGCTCGGCGTCGACCTGGACGCGCGGGGCAACGTGGCCGTGGACAAGGCGTTCCGGACCAGCGTCGAGGGTGTGTATGCGGCGGGCGACGCCTCGCGCGGCGCCAGCCTCATCGTGTGGGCCATCAGCGACGGGCGAGAGGCGGCCCGCACCATCGACGCCGATCTGGCGCGGCGGCCCAGCCTGCTGCCGAGCCGCGGCATCGATCAGGCCTGGCCATGAGCGGCGGGCCGGCGCCGGGCTGAGGTGGAGGACGGCGTCGACCTGGCGGTCGTGGGTGGCGGCGTGGTCGGCTGCGCCATCGCCGCCGAGGCGTCCGCGCGAGGGCTGAGCGTGGCGTTGCTGGAGCGCGAGCCCGGGCTCGGCCGCGGCGGCACCGCCCGCAACAGTGGGGTGCTGCACTCGGGGCTCTACTACCGGCCCGGCTCGGTGGCCGCGACGGCGTGCGTCCGCGGACAGGCGCTGTGCTACGAGCTGGCAGCCGCCCTCGGGGTCCCGCACCGGCGCACCGGAAAGCTGGTGGTCGCTCACGACGACGCCGAGCTCGAGGCGCTGGACGCGCTGCTGGCCAACGCCGCCGCGTCGGGCGCCCGAGACGTGGAGCGCGTCACCGGGGGGCGCGCGGCGCAGCTCGAGCCGGCGATGCGGCAGCCGCTGGGGGCGCTGTGGTGCCCGCACACCGGCATCATCGACGCCCCGGCCCTGGCCAGCGCCCTGGCGGCGCGCGCGGCGCGCGGGGGCGCTTTGGTCGCCGTCGGCGCCGCGGTGCTCGGCGCCGCTCCCAGCGCTGGTGGCACGCGCCTGGACACCGGCAGGGGGCCCATCCTGGCGGCGCAGGTCGTCAACAGCGCCGGCCTCGGCGCGCCGGCCATCGCGGCGCTGCTGGGAGACGAGGCTCCCACCCTCTGGCCCTGCCGCGGCGACTGGTACGCGCTGCGTGCCCAGCGCCCGCCGGCGCGCCTGGTCTATCCGGTGCGCGCAGCCGGCCAGACGGGGCTGGGCGTGCACGTCTGCCTGGACCTCGGCGGCGGCGTGCGCCTCGGTCCCGACGCGCGCTTCACCGCCGACGCGGACCTGGGCACCCCGCCGCCGAGCACCCTGCTCGACGCGTTCCGCGCCGCTGGCGAGCGCCTGCTGGGCCCGCTCCCGCCGGGGGCGCTGCGCTGGGACGGCGCCGGAGTGCGCCCGCGGCTGCGCGGCCCGGACGACCCCGGGCCGGTGGAGTTCCGCATCGAGCGCGGCCGGTCGGGGGCGCTGCACCTCTTCGGCGTCGAGTCGCCGGGGCTCACCGCGGCGCCGGCCCTGGCCGAGCTCGTCCTCCAGCGCATCGTCGCTTGACGCTGGCGGCCGCGGCGGCTAGGACCGTCGCAGCTCGTCGCCAGGAAGCCGGTGAAAGTCCGGCACGGTCGCGCCACGGTGAGGGGATTTCCCCGAGTCCGACACTGCGCGGTGAGCCATCTCCCGCAGGCCGGCGCGCGATACGCTGGCGGAGGCCACCGCCCTGACCGCGCTCCCCCTCATCGCCCTCGTCGCCGCGACGCTGTCGGCCGAGCCCGCGGAGCACCGGACGGTGGTGCACGATCCTGGCCCGGGAGCCACGCCCGCGTATGAGGTGCCGAGGCACCTGCTGACCGAGCCCGGGGCTTCGCCCGCCTCGGTGCTGCGGCGGGTCCCCGGGGTGTGGGTGCTGGACCTGGGCGGGCCGGGCGCGGCCGTGCGGGCCGGCATCCGCGGCGCGGGCGCCGAGCAGGTGCGCGTGTACCTGGACGGCGTGGTCCTCGACCAGGCGGACGGCGCCCAGGTGGACCTGTCGGATCTGCCGCTCTTCGACGCCGAGCGGCTGTCGATCTGGCGGAGCCACGCGCCGCTCGGGCGCGAGGGCGGCATCGGCGGCGCGCTGGAGCTTCGGTCGCGCCGTCCCCGCGACAGCGAGGTCGAGGCCGCCGTCGAGGGCGGCGCCTTCGGCACGGTGCGCGCAGGGGCGCGTGGCAGCTACGCCGCCCCCGAGGCGCCCTTCGGGCTGGCGTTGAGCGCCGAGGTCCTGCGCAGCGATGGCGACTTCGGCTGGACCGACGACGGCGGCACGCGCTTCGACTCCAGCGACGACCTGCGTCGCCGGCGTGCCAACGCCGACGCGCGGCGGCTGACCGGCCTGCTCTCGGCGCGGGGCGACGCCGGACCGTGCGAGCTCTCCCTGTTGGCCCACGCCCTGGTGCAGGAGCAGGGGCTGCCGGGCCCGGCGTCGGCGCCGTCGGTGGCGGCGCGCTACGAGCGGGCCAGCCAGCTCACCGCGGCCCGGGCCGCCTGCGCGCGCGAGCGCTGGAGCCTCGAGGGCAGCGTGTCGCTGCGTTGGCAGCGCGCTCGCAGCGACGACCCCTACGGCGAGCTGTCGGTGGTGCCGAGCCGCGCTCGCCGGGACGCGCTGGCGCCCGCCCTCGATCTGGGCACGCGCCTGGCGCTGGTCCCGTGGTTGGACCTCGGCGTCCACGGCGAGCTGCGCCACGAGCGCTATCGCCTGCGCGATACGCGGCGCCAGGGCGTCGACCGGGCCCAGGATCGCACCACCGCGGCCCTGGCCACCGAGCTGCCGGTCACCGTCGACGCCCTGGCCCTGCGGCTGGTGCCGCGGCTGCGGCTGGAGCGCTGGGAGTCTACCGCCGACCAGGGTCGGGCGGCGCTGACCTGGCAGGCCGCCGCCGAGTGGACCGGCCTCGCCGGACACGGGCTGCAGGTCCAGGCCGCCGTCGGCACGGCCGTGCGCGCGCCCTCGCTCTTCGAGCTGCACGGGGACGGCGCGACCATCCTGCCGGCCGCGGACCTGCGCGCCGAACGCGCGCTGACCGGCTCGGCCTCGATCCGCTACGCGCCCGCCGGCCTCCCCGCGGGCTGGCTGCTCGATCTCGAGCTCTCCGCCTTCGCGTCGCGGGTGAGCGATCTCATCCGGCTCCGCCGCAACACCCTGTGGAGCGCCGTGGCCGAGAACGTCCCCGGCGCCCGGCTCTTCGGCGTCGAGTGGAGCCTGCGCGCCGACCTCTTCTCCCACCTGCGCCTGGTCTGGAGCCACGCCAGCCTGCGCTCCGAGACCGAGTCGGAGGACGCCGCCAGCGACGGCAAACCCCTGCCGCTGCGGCCCGCTCAGGCCGACCACGCGCGCCTCGAGGCCTACCACGTGTTCCCGCGCGGCACCGAGCTGCGGCTGTTCGGCGACCTCGACCACACCGGGACCAACACCTACGACGCCGCCGCCCTCATCGAGGCGCCGGCGCGGCTGACCACCAGCGTCGGCGTCGGCGCCCGGGTCGCGATGCACGGCATGGTGGGCCCCTCCGCGTCCCTGGATCTCGGCGTGACCGTCCAGAACCTCCTCGACCAACCGGCCGTCGACCTCGTCGGCTATCCCCTGCCCGGGCGCTCGTGGTCTCTCCGCGTCGCCTGGTTGGAGCGCTTCCCATGAGCCGTCGTCTCGCCCTCTGCCTCACCCTGCTCGTCTTCGGCCCCGCCTGCGACGCGACCGAGCCGCCGAGCACCGCCGGCGCGCCCACCGCCGCCGAGGCGGGCCTCGCCGTGGTGTGCAGCGACTACGCCTCGACCGCCGTCGCCCTCATGGACCCCGAAGGCGCCCGCGTGACCGCGCCGCTGCTCATCCACTCGGGCAGCGCGCCCCCCGGCGTGCTGGTCGCTCTCTCCGGCGACATCTCGCTTCCCACCGCGCCCGTCGCCGGGGGCGCCGTGGTCCTCCTCGACCGATTCCCCAACGGCGTCGTGACCTGGGTCGACCCCGTCTCGGCGACGGTGATCCGCCAGGTGGACCTGGGCCGCGGCTTCGCACCGAACATCCGCGACCTGGTCCCGCTCGGCGGCGCGCGCTGGCTGGTCACCCGCGCCAACCCGAACCGTCAGCCCGACCCGGGCGCGCTCGATCGGGGCGACGACCTCCTGCTCATCGAGTCCGACGGCACCCCGCTCACCGCCGTGGACGCCGGCGATCCCGATGGCTTCCCCGGCCGGCCCGACCGTCTGCTGCGCCGATCGGACACCGAGGTGTGGGTCAGCCTCAACCGCGCGTCCCTCGACTTCACGTCGTGGCGCGACGGCATGGTCGGGCGGGTGCGCGCCGGCGCCGACGGCAGCCTCGGATGGCTGGAGCGCGTCGAGTACCCCGGCACGCGCTGCTGCGGCGGGCTGACCACCGACGGCGTGCGCACCGCGCTCGCGTGCCCGGGCTCCTTCGACACCGGGGCCCACACCGTGGCGCCCGCGGGCAGCGCGGTGCTGACCCTCGACGACTCCGCCGCCGAGACGGCGCGGCTGGTCGGTGACGACCCGCGGGTGGGCGCGCCCTTCGGCCAGGACATCGCGATGATGGCCGATGGCCGCGTCGCCCTGGTCGCGCTGGGGGACTTCGATGGCGCCGTCGACCGCGTCCTCGCCTGGGACCCGGACGCCGACACGGTCGTGGAGCTCTATCGCGCCAGCGCCCCCTTCATCATCGGCAGCCTGGCCACCACGGCCTCGGGGCTGCCGGTCTTCCCGGTCGCCGACCCGGCCCACCCCGCCGTCTGCGTGGTGCGCGAGGGTGGCGTCGCGTGCACCAGCGCGTGCGACGCCACCGGCCTGCCGCCGCGACTGGTGCGTCGCCTGGCCCCCGCCGTCGGCGGCCAGCGGCGCCCCTGAGAGGGCGCCCCGGATCCGGACCGAGCGGGGTGCCAGCGACGTCCTTTCAGGGCCTCGCGCTCGGCGGGCGCTGGCCGCGCTCGACAGAGCGGCGCGCTCGAGCCCCCGAAGACACGAGCCGGCCACGCGACGGCAGAACATGGGAGAGCCCCTGAAGCCCCGGCGCCCTCGCCACGCCGCCCCTTGCCGCGAGGCCGCGGATTGATATGCTGCGCCCCGCCGTGACCCGCCTCCCCCAAGCGCACCTGATCGCCGGCCTGGCCGCGATCGTCGGTCCGACCCGTGTCTCGACGGAGTTGCCGGACCTCGTCGCCTATTCGGCCGACTTCTGGCCCAAGCTCCAGATCTGGAAGCTCGGCGGCGACCCGGAGCGCTATCCGCCGGACTGCGTGGTGTGGCCCTCCACCGAGGCCGAGGTGCAGGGCGTGGTCTCGTTCTGCGCCGAGCACGCCATCCCGCTCATCCCCTACGGTGGCGGTTCGGGCGTCTGCGGCGGCACCGTGCCCATCTCCGGCGGCGTCGTCGTCGACCTCAAGCGCCTCCGCTCCATCGTCGCCATCGATCGCGACTCGCACACGGTGACCGCCGAGGGCGGCATCCTGGGCCAGCACCTCGAGGACCGCCTCGCCGCCGCCGGCTTCACCCTGGGGCACTTCCCCTCCTCGATCATGTGCTCGACCCTGGGCGGCTGGCTCGCCACCCGCTCCGGCGGGCAGTTCTCGTCGCGCTACGGAAAGATCGAGGACATGGTGCTGAGCCTGCGCGTGGTGCTCGCCGACGGCTCCGTGCTGGACACCGCCGACCGCAGCACCGGCGACCCGGACTGGACCCAGCTCCTGGTCGGCTCGGAGGGCACGCTGGGCTTCATCACCCAGGCCACCCTGCGGGTACACGCGGCGCCGGCGTCGCGGCACTTCCGCGGCTTCAAGTTCCACACCCTCTACGACGGCCTGACGGCCATGCGGCTGGTCATGCAGGCCGGGCTCGAGCCGGTGGTGCTGCGGCTCTACGATCCCTTCGACAGCATGGTGGCGCTGGGCAAGCAGGACGCCCCCGGCGACGGGGCCGCCGAGGCCCACGGGATGCGGGGCGCCATCGAGCGGCTCAGCCATTGGGCCACGACGCGCCCGGGCGCCGCCGGTGGCTTCACCCGCCGCCTGCGCCGGGCGGCGCGCACCAAGGCCATCGCCGCCGCGCTCTCGGTGCCATCGGTCGTCAACAAGCTCGCCCAGGCCGTGCCGTCGCAGTGCCTGCTCATCATCGGCTTCGAGGGGCCCGACGAGGCCGTCCAGCGCTCGGCCTGGCGCTCGCGCCAGATCCTGCTCGACGCGGACGGCACCGACGCCGGCTCCCACGTGGGCGAGACCTGGCTGGCGAAGCGTCACGCCGTCAGCTTCAAGCAGGCGCGCATCTACCAGACCGGCAGCTTCGTCGACACGATGGAGGTGGCGACCACCTGGGATCGCCTGCCCCAGCTCTACGAGTCGGTGCGCCGCGCCGTCAGCCCGCACGCCTTCATCATGGCGCACTTCTCCCACGCCTACCGGGAAGGCTGCAGCATCTACTTCACCTTCGCCGCGCACCGCAGCAACGCCGAGCGCAGCGCCGGCCTCTACGACACCATCTGGGACGCGGCCCTGCTCGCCACCCAGGCCGCCGGGGGCACCACCAGCCACCACCACGGGGTCGGGATCTCGAAGAAGCACGCCATGGTCGCCGAGCACGGCGAGATGCTGCGCGCGTGGCGGGCGCTCAAGGACGCGATGGACCCCCAGGGGATCCTCAACCCGGGCAAGCTCTTCCCGGACAACGCCGGGGGCGGCGCGTGAGCTCGGACCTCCGCCCGGTGGGCGTGCTCGACGAGCTGCGCCGCATCCTGCCGACCGAGCAGGTCGAGCCGCACTACGACGCGCAGCAGAGCCTGGGCGGGAGCTTCGCCGTGGAGCCGGCCACCGAGCACGAGCTGGTCGATCTCATGCGCTGGGCCAACGCGAGCGAGGCGGTGGTCTACACGCGCAACCCGCGGGTCGGCGACGCCGAGCGCTTCGGGCCGCGCCCGCGTATCTACCTCCGCGGGCGGCGGATGGCGCGCATCCTGGACGTCGACATCGTCTCGGGCACGGTGACGGTGCAGTCGGGCATCCCCGTGGCCGAGCTGGCCGACCGCCTGGGCGAGCGCGGGTTCACCACGGCGCTGCCCCAGCGCGCCTGGCGGCACGGCTCGGTGGGGGCCGTGATGGCGGCCGCGCTCGACGCCCACTGGGGACCGCCCTACGGCTCCCGGGAGCATGAGGTGCTGGGCCTGGGGGTGGTGCTGCCCGACGGCAGCGCGGTCGAGACCCTGACCGCGCCCCGCAAGGCCGTGGGGCCGGACTTCGAGCGCCTCTTCCTGGGCTCGCGCGGGCGCTTCGGCATCATCCACCAGGTGACGCTGCGCATCTACCACGCCTCCAAGCGGGTGCTGCTGACCTACGCGGCCGCGACCCTGGAGCAGGCCCTGGGGGCGCTGCAGTCGGCCTACGACCTGCGCCTGGAGCCGCGCGGCTCCGAGATCCTGACCCCGGGTCCCGAGCACTCCTGGGGCCGCAAGCGGGTGGGCCTCACCGACGAGCTGCCCTACCTGGTCATCGTGGAGCCCTGGAGCCGCCAGTCCGGCGTCTCCGGGGCCGCGCTGGACGAGCACCTGGGGCGCACGCTGCAGCGCCTGGAGCCGCCGGTGGGCTGGGACATCCACGAGGGCCTGCTGCCGCCGCCGCGCGAGTGGCGCGCGCCGGTGGTGGGGCTGCCCTGGTCGGCGCTGCAGTCGCTGGCTGCCGATCTCGGCCACAGCGCGCCGCCCGGTCTGTGGCTGGTGCGCATGAGCCGGCACGGCGCCTGGGTCAGCCTGGCGGAGACCGGCAGCGGGCCCGAGGCGGAGCTCGTGCGCAGCGCGCTCGCGGCGCATCAGCCCGCCTCTCCCGGCCCGTGGGACGCGCTGCGCCGCGGGATCAAGGCGCGCCTCGATCCCCGCGGCACCCTGAACCCGGAGTGACAGCCTGAGATGAGCCGACTGTCCCCGCTCCACGACGCGCTGACGCTCTGCACCTTCTGCCCGAGCCTGTGCCACCACGCGTGCCCGGTCGCCGCCGTCGAGGGCCGGGACACCGTGACGCCGTGGGGGCTGGTCAGCCTCGTCCACCACATCGAGACCGGCAGCGTGCGCCTCACCGACGACGTGGCGCACACGCTCTACCGCTGCTCGGGCTGCCGTGCTTGCACCGAAGCCTGTCTCCACGGCCAGGACGTGGAGGGCATCCTCTTCACCGCCCGGGCCGAGGCCGTCGCGCGAGGACGCCGACCGCACGCGCGCGAGCGCTTCCAGCACGACCAGGCCCCGCGCGATCCCTGGTGGGAGACCGGCCCGGCCCGCTTCCACCCGGATCCGACGGTGCTGCTGCTGCCCGGCCACCGCGATCTGGTCAGCGACGCCACCGCCGTGCGCAAGACCCTGCGCCTGTGCGAGCGCCTCGACGAGGCCGAGCTGGCCTGCGCCGACGCCTCCCTGCTCGACGTCGGGTACGACCTCTGGGCCGCCGGCTACCGCGACGAGTTCGCCCTGCGCGCCGAGCGCCTGCGCCAGGCCGTGGGCGACGCCGCGGTGGTGGTGGTCATGTCGGCCGAGGCGCTGTACGCCCTCAAGGTCATCTACCCGCAGGTGAACCAGGCGCTGGCCGCCCAGGTGCTGCACGTCAGCGATTTCCTGCTGCCGCTGCTGTCCGGGGCCGTGGTCTCGCGGGTGGGAGGCGCCGTCGGCTACCACGACAGCTGCCACCTCGCCCGCCACTTCGGCGTCTTCGACGTCCCCAGAGAGCTGCTCCGCCGGGTCCTCGAGCGCCCTCCCATCGAGCTGCGCCAGCGCGAGGCCGACACCTTCTGCTGCGGCGGCACCGGCTGCCTGGGCATCACGGCGCCACAGACGGCCGCGGCCATGTCCGAGGAGGTCGTCCAGATGGCCCTGGAGGCCGGCTGCGAGCGCCTTGTCACCTTCGCGCCCGAGTGCGTCGGCGGGCTGCGGGCCGCTGCGGGCGAGCGCCTCCGGGTCGACGGCGCCATCACCCTCATCGACGAGGCGGTCGCCGGCGATGAAGCCTGACTCCACGCTGGTCATCGTCAACGAGCGCGCGGGCTCGGGCACGATGCAGGACATCTTCCGCCGCGCCGAGCACGCCCTGGTCGACCGGGTCGGCGATTTCGACGTGGCCTTCACCGAGGCGCCCGGCCACGCCACGCGGCTGGCGCGAGAGGCGCTGGGCGCCGGCGTGAGCCGCATCGTCGTCGCAGGCGGCGACGGCACCATCAACGAGGTGGTCAACGGCTGGCTGGACGCCGAGGGGGTCCCGCTGGCTCCCGAGGCCACGCTCGCCGTCCTGGCGGGCGGCACCGGCGGCGACCTGCGCAAGAGCCTGGGGATCCGCGACATGGACGCCGCCATCGACGCGATGGCGTCGGGCCGGGTCGAGACCATCGACGTCGGGCGGGTCAGCTACCGCGAGGTCGATGGAGCGGGGGCCGGCTGGCGCTACTTCGTCAACGTCGCCAGCATGGGCTTCGGCGGCAAGGTGGTGCACTCGCTGGACGCCTTCACCGCGATGGCCGGCCGCTTCGCCTACGCCGCTGGGGCCGCCCGCGCGATGCTGACCTGGCGCGACCCGGTGGTGCGGCTGCGCCTCGAGGGCCCTGACGGCGTCTTCGAGACCGAGATGCCGCTGTCCATCGGCGCCATCGGCAACGGGCGCTTCTTCGGGGGCGGCATGGAGATCCTGCCCGGCGCGCGCCTCGACGACGGGCTCTTCCACGTGGGGCTCATCGGCAGCGTGCGCAAGCTCGAGATGATCTCGCTTCTGCGCCGCGTCTACAGCGGCACCCACATCGAGCACCCCGCGGTGACCCTGCGGGTAGCCACCCGGGTCGAGGCGGACAGCGACGCCCAGGTCTTCCTGGACATCGACGGCGAGGCCAAGGGCTGCCTCCCGGCCGTGTTCGAGATGGTCCCCGGCGTCTTGCGGGTGGCCGTGCCTTGACGGCGAGAGCGGCGAACAAGAAGCGCCCGGGCGCGGCTCCGAAGCCCTCGCCCGCGCCCCAGGGCGTGCGCGGCCTGATCGGCGGTCTGTGGTGGTCGCTGCTGGCGGGCATGCTGGTCTTCCCGTCCTTCCCGTTCCGGCCGGTGCCGGGCTCGGAGATCTGGGCGCTGGGCTGGGTGGCGTTGATCCCGCTGTTGTGGGCGCTGCGGGACGCCTCGCCCCGGCGGGCCTTCCTGTACGGCGCCGCCGCCGGGTTCGTGACCAACCTCGGCGGCTTCTGGTGGATCGTCGTGGTGCTCTCCGAGTTCGGTCAGCTCCCCGACGGGGTCTCCTGGCCGCTCACCGTGCTGAACGCGGGGTACCAGGGGCTGCAGTTCGCGCTCTTCGCGTCGCTCGTCGTCTGGCTGCGGCCCCGGCGCGGGGGCCTGCCCGGACCGCTGCTCGTCGCCGCGGCGTTCACCGCCGTCGAGTACGTGTTCCCCATGATCTTCCCCTGGTACTACGGCAACGGACAGGCCTCCTTCCTGCCGGCGGTCCAGGTGGCCGACCTCTTCGGCGCCTCGGGTGTGACCTTCGTGGTGGTCGCCGGCAACGCCGTGCTCTTCCGGGTCGTCGAGGCCGTGGTCACGAAGGCACCGGTCGGGAAGCTGCAGGTGGTCCTGGGCGCGGCCGTGGTCACCGCGGCGCTGGTCTATGGCGTCGTCCGCATCGAGCAGGTCGACGCGGAGATGGCCCAGGCGCGCACCATGCGCGTCGGGCTGGTCGAGGCGAACATCGGGATCTGGGAGAAGGAGGCGCGGGGCATGGACCCGCGTGAGCAGGCGCTGACGCTCCACCAGAACCTGCTGCGCCACCAGCAGATGAGCGCCGAGCTGGCCGCACGAGGCGTGGACCTCATCATCTGGCCCGAGTCCAGCTACATCCCGCTGGGCGACGCCGACGCCAAGCGCGACGACGCGTTCGCCATGGGCCTGAGCAGGGACGGCCGCGTGGTGCTGTGGCGCGACATGGGGAAGGCCGGCTTCCAGTGGGTCACCGGCCCGACGCCCCCCCGGCGCGCCGGAGAGCTGCGCGCGGCGGGGGCGCTGCGCGAGGACCGCGTCGCGCTGGTGGGCGACGGCGCCCGCGTGGTGCTCTGGGACGGCCACGCCTTCGCCGAGGTCCCGGTCAGCGTGCCCGCCGAGGCCGCGCCGCCCGACCTGCTGGGCGTCGCCGTGGTGGAGGCCGCGGGCTTCCACAGCACCGAGGACGGCGCGCCGGTGGAGATCTGGGCCGTGGGGCAGGCGGGGGCCGTGTTCGCCGGCAGCCCGGACGGCCTGCGCCTGGTCTCGAGCGGGACCCCGCACACCCTGCGGGACGTGGTGATGTCCAGCGCCCGGCGCGGGGTGGCGGTGGGCGATGGGGGCACCGTGGTCATCCTCGGGCCCGAGGGCGGGCGGCCGGTGACGCTGCCGGTCGACGCGGATCTGCAGGCGGTGTGGGCGGCGCCGGGCAGCCTGGACTTCATCGCCGTGGGGGCGGGCGGGACCATCGTGCGGTCGGACCGCGAGGGCTGGAAGCAGGAGGACTCGCCGGTGCGGAGCGTGCTGCGCGCGGTGGCCGGCACCCCCGACGGTCGGCTGGTGCTGGCGGCGGGGGACGGGGGCGTGATGCTGCGGCGCAGCAAGGGCGGCGACTGGGTGCGGGAGCCCCTCCCGGGGGCGGGCGACATCGCGGCCCTGACCATCGATCCGCTGGGCGTGGCGCTGGCCGCCGACCGCCAGGGCCACGTGTGGCGCCGAGGGTCGGACGGGAGCTGGGAGCGTCTGGAGACGCCCGGCATCGGCCCGCTGGTGGCCATCGTCCCGCTCGGCTGGGCTCGCGTGCTGCCCCTGCCCAAGAACGCGCGCTACGTCCGGCAGAGCAGCGAGCCCATCCCCGACCTCGCCGAGTTCCTCGCCCACCCCGACGACGAGCTGGGCCTCCCCTCGGGAGACCGCGGCGCGGTGCAGCGCGGCTTCACGATCCCCACGCTCTTCGGCGCCATCTCCTGGGAGCGGCCGGGCCCCCACAGCGAGCGCCTGCTCTACAACACCGCCGTGCTCCTCGACGAGCGCGGGCGCGTCGTCGGCACCTACGACAAGGTCTACCGCCTGGTCTTCGGCGAGTACATCCCCTTCGGCGACATCTTCCCCGTCTTCTACAAGTGGCTGCCGGCCGCCAGCCGCTTCGAGGCCGGCACCGAGGTCAAGGCCTTCGACTGGGGCCCCACGCGCATCGGCGTCTTCGTCTGCTACGAGGACATCCTGCCCGCCTTCTCCAGCCAGCTCGCCGCGCGCGACCCGAACCTGCTGGTCAACCTCACCAACGACGCGTGGTTCGGCAAGACCGCCGAGCCCTACCTCCACCTCCAGCTCGCCCGCATGCGCTCGGTCGAGACCCGCCGCACGCTGGTCCGCTCCACCAACACCGGCGTGTCCGCGGTGGTCGACCCCGTCGGCCGCGTCGTCGCCCAGACCGACCTGGACGACCCCGAGCTGCTCGTGCAGGACGTCCCGCTGCTCACCGAACGCACGGTCTACACGCGCATCGGCGACCTCTTCGCCCAGGTACTCCTTTTCTGCGTCGCCTCGCTCGTGGTAGCACGACGCTTCGCCGCGCAGAGGAGATAGCCGTGTTGACCCTCGTGCCGGAGCTCGTCGAGTCCTATGCCGTCACGCATACGACCGCGGTCTCGGCGATCTACGAACGCCTCAGGGAGGAGACGCTCGCGAGCACCGCCGCGCCGCAGATGCAGGTGGGGCCGCTCGAGGGGCGTCTGCTCATGCTCCTCGCCCGTCTCAGCGGCGCCCGCCGCGCCGTGGAGGTCGGCACCTTCACCGGCTACTCGGCGCTGTCCATCGCCGAGGGCATGGGGGAGGGCGGCAGGCTCATCACCTGCGACATCGACCCGGTGAACACCGCCATCGCCAGGCGCTACTTCGACGAGGCGCCCTGGGGAGACCGCATCGAGCTGCGGCTGGGTCCGGCGAGCGACACCCTGCGCGCGATCGAGGGGCCCCTGGACCTGGTCTTCATCGACGCCGACAAGGGTGGCTACATCGACTACTGGGAGCAGCTCGTCCCCAAGGTGCGCTCGGGCGGCGTGCTGCTGGCCGACAACGTGCTGTGGAGCGGGCGGGTCCTCGACCCCAGCGACGACAGCGACCGCGCGCTGGTGCGCTTCAATCGTCATGTCCAGGCGGACACGCGCGTGGACCACGTGATGCTCACGGTGCGCGACGGCCTGACCCTGGCGGTGAAGCGATGAGGCGTCGCGCGGCGGTGGCGCTGCTGCTCATCTGTGCGACGGCAGGCGCGACCGCCGCCCGACCGCCGGAGCCGAGGCTCTTTCGCGTGCCTCCGAAGGCCCCCGACGGCACGAACCCCTGGGTGTTCGAGGTACACCCCGAGTACCGCACCCGGATGATCCGCATCGATCCGCTCGAGGTGAACGGCACCACGGCGACGCGGGTGTTCTGGGGCGAGCAGCGCCTGCGCCTCGACGTGACCTTTGCCCGCGCCGGTATCGGCGCCATCTTCGTGCAGGCGGACATCCTCGACGGCGTGCTCTTCGGCGACAACGGCGAGTTCGGCAAGGTCCCGCACGTCAACTCCGGCCTCGGCATCGCCTCGAAATACCCCAACAATTCCGGCTGGGAGGTGGGCCTGCTCGCAGGCGGGGACCCCTTGGACACCAGCGGCTACGGCCCGGTGCTGCGCGGCATCGAGCCTCTGCGTATCAACTTCGCCTACGGTGAGGTCATGCTGCCCGTGGGCGTGCTGCGCGTAGGCCGGCAGCCCACCAGCGACTCGAACTGGGTCGCCGGCAACGACGGCCGCACGGGCCGCAACCGTTGGGGCGCCAGCTCGTACCACCAGGCCGTGGACCGCGTCGCCTTCGGCACCAAGCTCTCCGAGATCGTCCGCTACGCCCGCGACGGCAAGGATTACGTGCCCAACACCCGCCTGGACGACGGGGTCATCTTCGGCGCCGCCTTCGACTTCCTCGTCCTCGACGACATCACGGTCCGCAACGACGATCTCCGCGGCGTGGCCTTCCAGCTCTCCTGGATGAGCCCCGGCGGCCCCAGGCTCGGCAATTTCACCGACCTCGAGCTGACCGCCATCCTGACCCACCGCTGGGATCGCCGCTTCAACACGGCGCTCTTCGGCATCCCGATGCGGCTGCGCTTCACCAACGGCCCTTTCAGCTTCCGCGGCGACGTCATGCTCATCCGCGGCTCCACGCGCGAGCTCTCTGCCGGCCTGGCCAAGCTGACCAACGACCCGGTCACCGACCAGAAGCTCGACAGCACCGGCGCCGAGGTGCTGCTCGAGTATCGGCTGAAGGACTTCACCTTCGTGGCCCAGTGGGGATATGCCTCGGGGGACTCCGATCCGCGCTCGGGCACCGCGCAGACCAGCTTCACCTGGCCGCGCGACAACAACCTGGGCCTGGTGCTCTTCGAGCACACCCTCAACTTCCAGTCGGCCCGCTCGGCGGCGGTCGGCATCGAGAACCTGCGTCAGCTCGAGGCCGAGAGCTTCCCGCTGACCGAGCTGGCCACCGAGGGCCGCGTGACCGACGTCAACGCGCTCTTCCCCCAGGTGTTCTGGGATCCCCACGAGTCCCTGCGGCTCAAGGCCGGCGTCCTCTTCGCATGGGCGGCCTCGCCGGTCACCGACCCCATCCAGACGCTCCTGGCCTACGACGGCAAGGAGATCTCGGACGACGCGCTCAACTACAACGGCGGCAAACCCGGCAAGTACTGGGGCACCGAGCTGGATCTGGGCGTGGAGTATCGCTATCGAGAGTTCTTCGAGGCCGTGCTCGAGGGCGGCGTGCTCTTCCCCGGTTCGGGCCTCGAAGACGAGAACGGAGACGCGGTCCCCTCCTGGCTCGTCGAGCTGCGGATGACCTTTGCGCTCTGAGATCGCCAGGAGCTCCCGATGACCTCCACACCGTCACGCGGCCTCTGCCCGCTCGCCACGGCGCTGCTCCTGGTCGGCGCCCTGACCGCCGCCGGGTGCGAGACCTACGATCCGCCGCCCGAGGTGGAGATCCTGGCCCCTAGCGGCGGCCAGTGGTTCCCCGAGACCCCGCTGGTGCTCCGCTTCACCGAGCCGGTCGACACCGCCACCCTGGTCTTCGACGTGTGGCCGGTCAGCCTGGACGAGGAAGGAAACCTTCGCAGCGATGCGGTCGCCGTCGCCACGGGCTGCACGCCGTCCCAGGGCGAGTGCGGCGGCATGACGATGACGCTGTCGGACGACAAGACGACCCTCACCCTGGATCAGGGCGACACCTTCCGCGAGCGCCTGGCCACGCCGTTCTTCATCGAGGTGGCCGCGGGGCTCTCCGATCTGCGTGGGCGGCCGCGGCGGGTCCCGACGCGCCTCGTGTTCCAGGTGGACCCGCCCTCGACCGAGGGCGAGGTGGACGTCACCTTGAACTCGGGCGTGTTCACCATCTCGGCCGACCTCGGCGACATCCTCGCCGGCACCTTCCTGCGGATGATCGCCGACATGCGCGTCGACCCCGCGACCGGTCAGACCTGGCTCATCGCGACCGTGGCGGGGAAGCTCAAGGAGGCCATCCCGAACACCAACGATCCTCGGGAGATCAACCCGAAGATCGATGGTGAGGGCTGGGTGCTCGAGCTGGAGGCACACCTGACGCCGCTCCCCGAGGAGGGCGCCTTCTTCATGGAGACGGTGCCGCAGGACATCGACGTCAAGGTGCTCGGGGTCATCCGGGTGCGCCTGCAGCAGCTCCGCCTGCGTGCCACGCTGCGCCCGGGCGCCGGCCCTGACGGACGCGACGCCTACATCGGGGTGCTCAGCTCGGCGAAGGTGCTGCTCGGCGACGACGGCGACGACCTGGGCGCGGTCGCCGCCGCGGACTGGCTGGGCTACGGCATCTTCGACTCCGAGCTCACCGAGGAGCGCTACCAGGGGCTCCCGCGCATCTGCGAGGCGGCGCCCTGCGATATCCTGGTGGCGAACGGAGGCGACTGCCAGCTCTCGCTGCCCTGGTCGCCGCCAGCTCCGTGTCAGTGAGGGGAGGCCGCCGGCGCGCCCCCCGTCCCGACCCCGGCCCGCCTGCCCCCGGAGCGCAGCGAGCCGAGGTCATCGTGCCCGAGGAGCTGGCGGGTGAGCGCGTCGATCGCGTGCTCGCGGCCCTCGTGCCGGAGATGTCACGCACCCTGGCCCGGCGCGTCATCGACCAGGGCGGTGTGCTGCTGAGCGGGCGCCGCTGCCGCGTGGCCTCGCGGGCCCTGGACGCTGGCGAGCGGGTGATGGTGACCTGGCACCCCAAGGTGCTCGATCCTCCGATGTGGCCGCTGCGCGCGATCCACTCCGACGACCGCGTGGTCATCCTGTCCAAGCCGGCGGGCCAGCACGTCCAGGGCACCGAGCTCGGCGACCGCGGCACCCTCGTGCGCGAGGTCGCCCGCGCCTATGGCCCCGACGCCCGCGTGGTGCACCGCCTCGACGCGCCCGCCTCGGGCGCCATCGCGGTGGGCCTGGACGCTCGCGCCGTCAACGAGCTGGGCCACCAGGTGCGCGAGCACACCATGCAGCGCGGCTACCTGGCGGTGACCGCCGGCACGCCCCCCGAGGGGCGCTGCACGCTGCGCCTGCGCCAGCACGGACGCCTGATGCGCGTGGCCGGCCCCGACGAAGACGGCATGGACGCCGCCACCCACGTGAGCGTCCTCCACAGCTGGCAGGGGCGAAGCCTGGTGGCGCTGCGGCTCGAGACCGGACGCACCCACCAGGTGCGCGTGCACCTCGCCGGCCTGGGCAGCCCGCTCATCGGCGATCCGCGCTACGGCGGCCCGCCGGCATCGCGCCTGTGCCTCCACGCCTCGCGCCTGGCCTTCGTCCACCCCGACGGACAGCCCATCTGCGCGGAGGACCCGCCGGGCGAGGACTTCTGGGACGCCGCCGGGCTCGCGGCGCCGCCCGACGTCATGGCGCGCCTGGCTCAGAGCTTTCCAAGCGCGGGCCCTATCGGTTAGAAACCCGCCCGCGCTCGGGCGGCGGTCGTCCGTCGCCGGCGCCGGAGGAGCAGCGTGGCAGCCGACAAGCGCACCGGACGGGCGATGATGGCCTACGCCGACCCGAGCGGCGCGGTCTTCGAGCATCCCGAACTCGAGATGGCCGGCTGGGACGGCGACTGCTGGCGCACGCTGGAGGACGACGAGATCATCCCCCTGCCCGAGGGCAGCGATCTCTTCGTGCTCCCGGGTCGGCGGCCGGCGGGCTACGATCCCGTGGCCGAGGAGATGGTCGTCCTCGACGACCCGGAGGTCTTCGCGGCGAGCTGCTTCATCGCGCCGGCCTGGCTGCGCACGCTGCTGCCCGCCTACGAGACCCTCCAGGACGCCCCGGCGCTGCCGCTCTTCGCCTACAGCGTGCTGGGCGTGCGCGACGGCGAGCTGGTCACCAGCGGCATCCGCGTCGACCCCGACATCCGCCAGGATCCCTTCCGGTTCGACATCGCCGCCGTCGAGGCGGGCGTGAAGAAGCGCCTCGAGGCCGAGCCGGAAAACCGCCTGGTGGCCCACCTCACCCGCTGCGCGCTCGAGTACCACTGCCGGGCGGCCCAGAACTACTTCCTCGAGCGCTTCGAGGCCCCCATGCCCGCGGCGCCGACCTGCAACGCGCTCTGCGTGGGCTGCATCTCGCTCCAGCCCAAGGGCGGCGATGAGTGGTTCGTGGCCAGCCACGACCGCATCCGGTTCCCGCCGACGCCCCAGGAGCTGGCCGACGTCGCCGCCGGACACATCGCGCGGGTGGGCGCCGACGCGGTGGTGAGCTTCGGCCAGGGCTGCGAAGGTGAGCCGCTGATGCAGGGCGATCAGCTCACCGAGGCGATCCGCGAGATCCGCCGCCGCACCCAGGACGGCGTCATCAACCTCAACAGCAACGCGTCGCGGCCGCGGGTGGTCGAGGCGATGTGCAAGGCCGGCCTGCAGAGCATCCGCGTGTCCACGAACAGCGCTCGAGCGGAGGTCTACTCGGCCTACTACCGCCCCAAGGGCTACACCTTCGACGACGTCCGTGAGTCGGCGCGCATCGTGAAGGCCCACGGCGGCTACGTCATGCTCAACTACTTCATCTTCCCGGGCGTGACCGACGACGCGGCCGAGCTCGACGCGCTCTCGGCGTGGATCGACGAGCTGCCCATCGACATGCTCCAGCTCCGCAACCTCAACATGGACCCGGAGATCTACCTGGCCCACGTGGGGGCCGCGGCCGCGTCGGGCGAGCCGATGGGCATCCGACCGTGGCTGGCCGAGGTGCGCCGCCGCCACCCCCGCATCCGATTCGGCTACTTCAACCCACCCCGACGGCTCTTCGACGAGGCCCCCGAGGCCATCGCGCTGACCTGAACGAGGAGACGACGACCATGCCCATCTACGAGTATGCCTGCGAGTCCTGTGGTCACCGCGTCGAGCAGATGCAGCGGATGTCCGATCCGCCGCTGCTCACGTGCCCCGCCTGCTCCGAGGACGCGCTCAAGCGGCTCATCAGCCAGACCAGCTTCGTCCTCAAGGGTTCCGGCTGGTACAAGACCGACTACGCCGCCAAGCCCTCGCCCGGGAGCGGCGGCAGCTCGGACGCGAGCAGCGCCTCATCGTCGAAGTCCGAGTCCAAGTCCGAGTCGCCCAGCGGCTCCAGCAGCACGGCCGCCAGCGACTCCAAGCCCAAGAGCAGCGGGGACTGAGCGCCGCCGCTGAGCACGAGAGGGCGGCGATCGCCGCCCCTCTCAGTGCTCCTTCTTGATGCGCAGGACGCTCACCAGATAGTAGTTCTCGCTGTCGGTGTCCTCGACCCGCTCCATGTCGAGGCGCACGCGGTAGTCCGTCTTGCGCAGCTCCTCGAAGAAGTCGCTGGCCACCGGACGTCCCGGCTCGGCGAGGAAGGCGGTGCGGCCCGGCGAGAGGTTGTCGCGCAGCATCCGGAAGACGTGGTCGAAGCTCTCGCGGTCGTGCAGCACGTCCGTGAAGATGAGGCTACCCACCGTGCCCGGCAGGCGGTCGTTCTTCCAGTCGAACTCCATCGTGGTGACATGCGGGAAGCCGTTCTGCAGCGCGTTGTAGCGCGCGAAACGCAGGGCCTCCGGGTCGGAGTCCGCCAGGCGCACACGCGCGCCCTTCGCCGCCGCGCCGAGCCCGGCCGTGCCGAGCCCGCAGCGCACCTCGATGGCGTCCACGCTGCGCATGCGCACGCAGTGCCCGAAATACGCGGCCATCGCCCGCGAGCATGGCCACAGCTCCGACCAATGCGGGACCCCGGCCGACTCCGCCTCGGGCGAAGGCGCCAGCCCGTCGCGGCCGTGCAGCAGCTCGGCCGAGTCCATGCGGTGCTGCGTCGACTTCCGAGTCGCCTTGGTCAGCGCCGACCGGTCGATGACTGGCGCTGTCACGCGCAGCATCTTCGGACCGGCGTCAACCTCGAACTCGCGGAGCTCGTAGTTCGACCTCAACTCGGACAGGAGTCCGAGCAACTCATGACTCGATACGGCACGTCTCCTCATGACGTCACCTCCCACCGGGCGTCCCGGCGCTCCCCGGTCGGCGCTCGGCGGACACACGCGTTCGCGTGGTTTCAACACGGTGGGGAGGACTTTCATTCCTCCCGTGCTGTCCGCACGCGACGGGCCGCCTCGCCGTCGACCTTCTCTCTTGAACCGACTCTGGCAAATCGCCACCCATCATCAGACCACCCCGGGCATGCGCTGTCCAGGGGGCCCGATCCGCGTGGGCGGCCGGGCTCTCGGGGTGGCGCAGTGGTCCCTATGCCGGACCTCGCGTCCCCGTTACCGTCCGTTGACGGAGCACTGGGGCGCGACTAGCCTTCGCGTCTTGCTGCCGCGGCGCGGCTGCAGATGAGGGGTCGGACGCGGTGACAGACACGCCCTGGGGAATCGACGAGCGCCTCGAGCTCGCGCGCGGGCTCGCCGGACGTGCGGGTGACGAGCTGATGCGCTGGTTCGGGCGCACCCTGGACGTGGACCGCAAGGGCGCCGTGGACCTGGTGACCGACGCGGATCGTGCCGCCGAGGCCCTCATCGCGCGCGGGCTCGCCGACGCCTTCCCCGATGACGCGTTCCTGGGCGAGGAGACGGGCCGCTCCGGCCCGGCGGACGCGCCCTGGTGCTGGGTCGTCGACCCCCTCGATGGCACCACCAACTTCGTGCACGGCCTGCCGCGCTTCGCGGTCAGCATCGGGGCCTGGTTTCGCGGCGCTCCGGCGCTCGGCGTGGTCGTCGCGCCGGCCGAGGGGCACGTGTACGCCGGCGCCACCGGGCGCGGCGCCACGCGGGACGGCGAGCCGATGCGCGTGTCGACCACCGACGCGCTGGGCGACTCCCTGCTGGCGACGGGCTTCCCCTACGATCGCCGGGACACCGTAGACGCCCTGCTGCGCCCGCTGCGTAGCGCCATGCTGTCGGGGCAGGGGGTGCGCCGCATGGGCGCGGCCGCGCTGGATCTGGTCGATGTCGCCCGCGGCGCCTTCGACGGCTACTGGGAGCCTCGCCTCAGCCCGTGGGACGTCGCGGCCGGCGTCGTGCTGGTGCGCGAGGCAGGCGGCGTCGTGACGGGCCCGGGCGGTCGCCCCTTCGACCCGGCGCGGCCGGACATCGTCGCGTCCAACGGTCACATCCACGCGGCGCTCGTCAGTGCCCTCGCCTGTGATTGAGCGTGCGCTTCGCGCGACCGGTCGCGCCGGCACGCTCCTGATGCTGGGGCTGGCGTGGGCGGCCTGCGCGACGGACCCCGTGGTGGACCGCTGGACCCGGGACTGGCTGGCCGCGAGCCGCGCCGTCGAGGAGGGGCACCCCGACGAGGGCTTGCGCGCGCTCGAGCGGCTGCAGCGCACGGCTCCGACGGCCCTCGACCGCTTCAACGCGCGCATGGACGCGGCCAGGGCGTACGAGGCGATGGGGCGGCCGGACAAGGCCTTCGAGATCTATGCGAGCGAGGGGCAGATCGCCGCTCGGCGCAGCGACCGGGCGCGGGCGCGACACGAGCAGGCCCACCTCGCCGAGAGCGTCGGCGACGGGCAGGGGGCCGTGCCGCTGTATCGCCGGATAGCGTTGACCTACCCCGACCTGATGCCCGGCCTGCGCGCGTTGCAGCGCTTGCAGGATCTGGCGGTGCACGGCCCCCCCGGGTCGCTGGCCGAGCATTTGCGCTGGTCCCACGCAGTCTACGAGGTGCTGGAGTCGCGCACCCTGGGCGACAACCTCGTCTACTTCGCCGGGCACACCGCCTACCGCGCCTGGCGCGCGACGGCCGACCCGAAGATGGCGGCCGCCGCCGAGCGGCTCCTGATGGAGCTGGCGACCGAGCACTACCTGGACGGGCTCTGGGAGGAGGGCGTGTGGGAGCTGTCGTGGCTCTTCCGCCATCAGGGGCGGCTCCAGGACGAGCGCTGGGCCGTACGGCTCATCCTGCGCACCCGCGAGAAGTCCTACCTCCTCGGCAGCTACGATACGCCCTACCACTGGCTCGGTGAGCTGCGCCTGGCCCGCCTGTCGATGATGGAGCTGGGGGACCCGGAGGAGGCGGCCGGGATCTACGCCGGATTCCTCGACCACTACCCGCGCAGCCGCTGGCGCGATGACGTGCGATTCTGGCAGGGCTGCGCCTGGCTGAGGGCCGGGCGGCCCGAGGCGGCCGAGCGCGCGTTCGCACGCATCGCCGACGAGTGGGAGGAGAGCAAGTACTTGAAGCGCCTGGACGCAGCGCGCGCCGACCCCTTCAGCGAGGTGTGCGTGCCGGTCGCCATCGACGAGGACATGCCTTGAGCGGCGACGCCGTCATCGTGTGCAAGGGGGTCGGGAAGCGTTACGGGCGCAAGTGGATCGTCCGTGACATCGACCTGGAGGTGCGCGCCGGCGAGCTGCTGGGGCTCATCGGACCCGGCGGCCACGGCAAGAGCGTGCTCCTGCGCCTGCTCGCCGGCCTCGCGACGCCCGACGAGGGCGAGGTGCGGGTGCGTGGGAAGAACCTGGCGGACATCGATCCCTTCGAGCTGGCCGAGCTGCGGCGCGAGTACGGCTACCTCTTCCAGAACTACGCGCTCTTCGACTTCATGAGCGTGGCCGACAACGTCGCGTTCCCGCTGCGGCAGGCGGGCGGCGTCGAGGAGCCGGAGATCGCTCGCCGGGTCAAGGAGCGGCTCGAGCAGCTCGGGCTGGGCGAGGCGCTCGACCGCTTCCCCTCCGAGCTCTCGGGCGGCATGAAGAAGCGCGTCGGGATGGCGCGCGCCACCATCGGCGAGCCGGCCATCGTGCTCTACGATGACCCCAGCGCTGGCCTCGACCCGGTCACCTCGTCCAAGATCTTCAGACTGGTGCGCACCATGCATCACAGCCAGGACGACGTCGCCTCGGTGGTCGTCAGCCACGACATCGATCGGATGAAGGTGATCTGCGACCGCTACGTGATGATCTTCGAGGGCAAGGTGCTCTTCGACGGGCCCGAGGAGGCCATCGAGGGCGCCGACCCGATGGTCGGCAAGTTCTTCTTCGGTTCCCTGGGCCAGAGCAGCGGGGCTTCGTGAACGGCGCGCTCAAGAGCCTGGCCAGCAGCGTCGGGGGCGCGGTCCTGGCGATCGCCGAGACCATCGGCGGCGCCGTCACGCTGCTCTTCCGCATCCTGCGGGCGCTCTTCCCGCCGCGCTACGACGCCGAGGGCGTGTGGCGCAGCTTCTACAACGTCGGCGTGAAGAGCTACCCCATCGTCGTGATGACCGCGCTCTTCGTCGGCGCCATCATGGTCATCCAGACCGCCTTCTACGTGAAGAAGACCGGCGCCACCGGCATCATCGGATACGGCGTCGGCTTCAGCGTCTTCGCCGAGATCGGCCCCATCCTCATCGGCCTGATGTTCTCCGGCCGCGTCGGCGCCAACAACACGGCCGAGCTCGGGACGATGGTCGTCACCGAGCAGGTCGACGCCCTGCGCGCCCTGGCCATCGACCCGCTCCCCTACCTGGTGGTGCCGCGCTTCCTCGCCATGCTCGGCATGCTGACCCTGCTCATGGTGCTCGGCGACCTCTTCGCCATCGTCGGCGCGGCGCTGACCGCCCAGCTCCTCGTCGGATTCCACTGGCGCGTGCTGGTGGCCGACCTCCTGCAGAGCCGCTTGCTCGACGAGTTCACCATGGGCCTCGTCAAGGCCGCCTGCTTCGGCATCTCCATAAGCTGCATCTCGTGCTACTTCGGGCTCGCCGTGCGCGGCGGCGCCACCGGCGTCGGGCGCGCGGTCAACAACTCGGTGGTCTCCAACGCCACCGCCATCTTCGTCATCGACTTCGTCGTCGGGTATCTCTACTCGCTGTGAACGCCTCCACCACCAACTTCTTCGAGGCCATCGGCGCCCCGGTCGTCGACATCGCCCGCGCCTGGGGCTCGATGTTCGGCTGCGGCCTCCGCACCCTGCGCGCCATCGCCATGGCCCGCATCGCCTGGCGCGAGGTGATCCACCAGTCCTACCTCATCGGCAACCGCTCGGTCCCCTTCATCACCGTGACCCTCGGCTTCCTCGGCATGATCTCGGTCTACCAGGTCGCCATGCAGATCAAGCAGATCATCCCCGACTTCACGATGCTGGGGCCGGCCTTCATCCAGATCATGATCCGCGAGTTCGCGCCGACCATCACCGGCCTGATGATCGCCACCCGCGTGGGCAGCGGCATCGCCGCCGAGATCGGCTCGATGACCGTCACCGAGCAGGTCGACGCCCTGCGCATGTGCAACGCCGACCCCATCGTCTACCTCATCGTGCCGCGCGCCATCGCCTGCATGGTCATGGTGCTCATGCTCAGCATCTACGCGGTGCTGGTCTCCACCATCTCCGGCATGCTCATGGCCAACGGCGCCTTCGACATCAACATGCGCACCTTCCTGAGCCTGCAGCTCACCAACGGCGACGACATCGTCATCGGCGCCGTCAAGGCCCTGGCCTACGGCTTCTCCATCCCCATCATCGCCGGCAACGCTGGCCTCACGACCAGCGGCGGCTCCGAGGGCGTGGGCTGGGCGACGACCCGCGCGGTGGTGAGCACCAGCTTCGCCGTGGTCGTGCTCGACTTCCTCATCTCGGCGGCCGGCTACATCTTCACCTGACCCGGCCCCAGCCCGGGCGAGACCTCCAGCCCCTCCGGCGTCTCATGATCGAGTTCATCGACATCCACAAGCGCTTCGGCTCGAACGTGGTCCTGGACGGCGTCTCGATCACCGTGGACACCGGCCAGGTGCTCTACATCATCGGCGCGTCCGGCGCGGGCAAGTCCGTGCTGGTCAAGCACCTCATCGGGCTGCTCCGACCGGACTCCGGGCGCATCATCCTCGACGGCGAGGACATCACCTGGCTCGACGAGGAGGGCTTCTATCCGATCCGGCGCAAGTGCGCGATGGTGTTCCAGAATTCGACGCTCTTCGACTCGATGACCCTGCTCGAGAACGTGATGCTGCCCCTGCGCAAGCACCACAAGATGGGCCGCAAGGAGGCAGCGAAGGCGGCCCGCGCCAAGCTCGAGCTGGTCAACATGGACCGGGACGCCGACCAGTACCCGGCGGCCATCGGCGACGGGCTCCGAAAGCGCGTCGCCATCGCCCGCGCCCTGACCCTGGACCCGCAGTTCGTCATCTTCGACGAGCCGACGACGGGGCTGGACCCCATGGCGGCGGCCACGGTGGACGACCTCATCCGCTCGCTGCGCAGCGACGCGGGCGTGACCTGCGTGGTGGTGAGCCACGACCTGCGCAGCATCTTCACCGTCGCCGACCGCATCGCCATGATCTACAAGGGGAAGATCCGGCTCGACGGCACACCCGAGCAGTTCCGGAACAGCGACGACGGCGTCATCCACCAGTTCGTCAACGGGCTGCCCGAGGGGCCGATGTCGGTCTGAGAGGGTGCTTCCTCTGAGCTGCCCGGCGCCTCGTGCGGTGGGGTGCGAGCGACCGCGCCTACTCCTTCCAGAGGAACTTCCACGGGTGCCGCTTGAGGTCCTTGAGCATCTCGCGGACGTCATCGTAGATCTCGTCGTCGGCCAGCAGCGCGCCCAGGCTGCCCTTGCCGTCGCGGATGCGGCCGGTCAGCACCGAGATGTCGGCCAGCGCCTTGCGGGCGTCGCCGATGCCGTCCACCACGCTGGTGCGCACCTCCTCGACCGCGGCCTGCCCGGTCTCGGCCAGCGCCGCGTACTTCTGGAGCGTGGCCTCCAGCTCGCCGACCACCGGGCCCACGCGCGCCCGGATGTCCGCGCTGACCTCACGCGCGTTCGCGATGGTCTGGCGCAGCTCCTCACCGTCGCCCACGGCGTGGTTGGCGCTCGCGATGAGCTGACGCGCGTCCGTCTCCAGCGCCACGAGCTCGTCGACCGCCTTGGCGACCTTCCCCTCGTTGTCGGTGACCAGCTTGTCGATCCTGGCCGCGGCGCTCTTCATCGACGACATGGTCTCGCGCATGTCTCCGAGGATGTCCCCCAGCGCGCCCTCGTTGTCCTTGACGAGCTTGGACACCGACTCGAGCAGCGAGCCGGCCTGCGCCGCGATGACCTCGAGGCGCATCGGCGGCACCCCCTCGACCACCGCACCCGACTTCAGCGACGCCAGCTCGGGGGTGCCCGGGTCGATCTCGACGTACTTCTCGCCCAGCACGCCCTGGGTGGTGATGTAGAACTTCCCGTCCTCGTGGATGGTCGGGATCTTCTCGCTGTCGATCCGCAGGTGCAGGCGCACCCAGACGCGGCGGCCCACCGCGTCGTCCATCTCGCCGCCCTTGTAGACGATCTCGTCGACCTTGCCGGCCGGCACGCCGGCGATCTTCACCGGCGACCCGACCTTCAGATCGGAGGTGGTGGACACGTCGACGTAGATCGTCCCGCGGTCGGCGGTCGAGCAGTCTCCCAGCAGGACGATGAAGCCCACCAGAAGGCCGACGCACACCGTGACCAGGATGCCGACCTTGACCTCCATGGAGCGGCCGCTCATCGGCGACGCCCCCGAACGGCGGAGGTCTCCACGACCTGCAGCTCACGCGCGGAGCAGCTCATGACGGGCTCCCTTCGCCTCAGTCCCGACGCTTGGGGATCTGCTGGCCCGGCGGCAACGCCGTGACCGCGTGGGTCGTCTCCTGCAGCACCGTCGTCGTCTTCTCCTCGGTCGACTCCACCGGGAGCTCGGTGTAGTCGAGTGAGGTGGCCACCGCGTCGACCACGCCGGCCTTGGCGGCCTCGCTCGCCAGCAGCCACCAGGCGTCGCGGATGCGCGCCCGGTACTTCTCCGGCGCCATGTTCAGGCGCTTGGCGATCTCGACGTGCAGCCCGTCCAGGTACCGCGCCAGGAAGTCCAGGCGCGAGCGGTTGGTCGGGTCCTCGCCGGCGGTGCCGTACGAGGCCTCGTGCAGCATGATCGTCGCGTGGTCCAGCGCGTAGCGCTTGTCGCAGAAGGACAGGATGATCGCGGCCATCGAGTAGGCCTTGGACTCGACCAGGCAGTACACCGGGCTGTCCAGGCCGCGCATCGTGTCGATGAGCACCAACCCGGCCTCCACCGAGCCGCCGCCGCTGTTGATGACCAGCCAGATCGGCTCGTGGCTCTGGTCGTTGTACTCCAGCACGGCCTTCTGGGCCTTCTGGATGAGGTTGTCGCTGATGCCGCCGTCCAGCCGCACCAGCCGGCTGGTCAGCTCGATGGTGCTGGCGGGCGGCGCCTTGGCCTTCGAGCGCGCGAAGGCGGCCGGGGAGGTCAGCATGGCCAGCGCGGCGCCGACGAGCGCGATGAGGCCGAACGCACGCGTGCTGCGACGGGCGGCGTGCGCGGAGGCACCGGTGGGAGAGGCCGTGGGCATGGAGGCTCCTCGTGGGGGCTCGTAGGGGAGGGCTGCGGCGGGTCCGGCCAGGGGCGGGACGCGATGGCGCTCCCACAGGATGTAGCCGGGCCACGCGCCGCTGGCAAGCCTGCCGCCGCTGGCGCGCGGCTTCAAGGAGGGGCCGCCCGCGGGAGCTGAGGCTCCTCGAGGCGCAGCTCGGTGGGCGGCGGCAGGCGAGCGAAGAAGATGTTGTTGTTCCGGTAGGCGAAGGTCAGCGTGATCATGCGCTCGTTGAAGCTGCCGAGGCCCAGGCCGCCCGAGTCGACGTCGAGGAACTTGGCCCGGAAGGCGACGCCCAACCAGAAGCCGGCGCCGCGGTTCGGGTCGGTGACCGGCACGTCCATCCCGACGCCCAGGTGCCAGGCCAGGCCCCGATCGCGCAGCGAGCCCGGGCCGCTCACCGCCAGGCGCGTCAGGTCCAGATCGACGCCGAAGGAGCCGTAGATGCCGGCGAGCCAGTACCAGAGGCGGTTGTTGTAGATCGTGCCCAGGAAGAGCGGGTGCAGGTGCCCTTCGAAGCCCAGGCTCCAACGGGTCACGCGGACGCGGGCGTCGTCGAGGGCGCGGGTCTCGTAGCGGGCCGCGAAGACGCTGGCCTGGATGTCCAGCAGCGAGAGCACCGTCGCCAGACGCAGGGAGCCGCCCAGCGCCGCGCCCACTCCCTCGCCCGGCCGCGGATCGCGCCGCATCACCAGGCCGGTGTGGGCCTGGATCGCCCAGAAGGCACCCTGGTAGCGGTGGACGGTGGCCTCGTCGGCGCGGGCGTGGCCGCCGGCCAGCAGGAGGACGAGGGCCGCCGCCCACGACGCCGCGCGAGCACGGCGCTTTTGACAGGGCTGGCGGCTGCGTGGAGTCTCCGCGTGCATGGGGATCCTCCTACCACGAAAGGCCCGTGCGCTGACCAGCCTCGGGTGCGCGCTGGGGCTGCTCGGGCTGGCCGGTGCCGGGCCGGCGAGCGCGGAGCCGGCGCCCGACTCGGCGACCCGCGCGCTGGGAGCGGTGGGGGAGGGCGCGCTGGCCTTGCGCTCCGGGCGGCTGGTGGAGGCCTGCGAGGCCTTCGAGCGGGCGGTGGCCATGACGCCGACCTGGGCGATGGCGCAGCTCGAGCTGGCGCGATGCCTGCGCCTCATCGGCGACCCACGCGGGGACGCGGGGCAGCACCTCGCGACGGCGCTGGCGGCCCTCCAGGATCGTCCCGCCCCCTTCCTGGAGCGCGGGCATCGGGCGGAGGACGCGGGCGACCTCGAGGAGGCCTGCGCTTCCTACGGCGAAGCGCTGAGCCTGGACCCGGGCAGCGCGGAGGCGCAGGCCGGGCTGGTGCGCTGCGTGCCGATCGCGGCGGGGCTCTCCACCCTGGAGCGCGTGCGCCGCGCCAGCCGCGGCTCACCGGCGCTGCTGGCGGCCTGGTGGCGCGTGGCGGAGGTGGCCGAGGCCCTGGGTTTCCTGGACGAGGCGGACGCTGCGCTGCGATATCTCATCGACCACAGCGCGGCGCCGAAGCGCGCGGCCGCTGCGTTGGCAGCGTTCGCCGCGCGCCACTCCCGGCCTTCTGCGATGCAGCGGGCGCGGCAGGTCCTGGGCCCGTGAGGCGCCTCGGCGGCGGACTCGGGAACTTCCGGGGCGCCCCGTGTGTCGGAGGGTTGGGCAGCCGGTCGAGCCGGTCGCCCAGCTCGACGCCGGTCGCATCGCCATGCGGCCGGGTTAACCCTTGACGCATCAAGCGCGCAGGCCCTAGATTGCCGGTCGCTGTGCCCCCCGGCCCAGGCTGGCCCGAATCCTCCGGACCTGTCCCCAACCCAGAGGTCACCCTCCATGAAGCTCGGCCACATCATCGCACTCGTCGGCGCGGCCCTGGTCGCCATCGGCGCCGGAGTGCTCGACTGGCAGCACTTTGCCCTCGCGGACGTGACGGCGCTCGGCTACCAGGTCCCGACGACCGGCCAGGGGGTACTGGGCCTGGGCGTCCTGCTCGCCATCACCAGCCTGCTGGGCCTCGCCACGCGCAAGCGCAAGCAGTTCGCCACCGTCTCCCTCTTCGTCGCCGCCAGCCTCATGGCGTGGCTGGTCGCCGCGCACGTCACGCGCTCCGCCGCGTTCACGCTGATGCCCTTCGAAGTGGTCGACATGGGCCTCGGCTACACGCTGGCCGTGTGGGGCGCGTTCTTCGGCTTCTTCGGCGCGCTGGTCGTGCTGGCCGCCGAGCCGGCGTGGGATCCGCGGGCCCAGTTCCTGCGCGTGGCGCTGCTCTGGGGTGACACCGTCATCCAGGAGCGGGTGCTCCAGGAGCCGCAGACCTTCCGCATCGGCGAGGATCTCCGCAACGACTTCATCCTGCCGGCCGAGAAGCTGCCCAAGAAGTTCCCGCTGTTCCGCTCCAGCCGGAAGGGCAACTACAGCATCGGCCTGAGCTCCGATCTGGATGGCGAGATCACGGTCAACCAGAGCACGCAGCCCATCGGCGAGTTCGTGCGCCAGGCCACCGAGAACGTCAGCGGCACCAACTACGTCGACATCGGCCCCGGCGACTGGGGCATGCTGCACCTCGGCGAGCTGTCGGTCTTCTTCCAGTTCGTCCAGCCCGACTCACGGGTCGGCCGCAAGGGCTTCTTCGCCTTCGACGAGCTGGTCGTCGCGTCGGTGTGCGTGTCCTTCCTGCTGCAGGTCGGGTTCATCTTCGGCTCGCTCTTCATGTGGCAGGAGAGCGCGGACCGCCTGGTCAAGCCGAACGAGAAGAAGATCCCCCACGTCGAGGCGGTGGTCCTCAACCCCGAGGAGCCCGAGCCCCTCGAGGACGGCGAGGAGGAGGACACCACGGCGAAGAAGGCCGAGGGTGAGGAGGGCAAGTTCGGCGACCCCGACGAGGACCCGCTCAAGGAGTCCAAGGTCCCCAAGAACGAGGGCAAGATGGTCGACAAGATCGACCCCAAGAAGGTCGGCCTCAACGACCTGCTCTCGTCGAACAAGCTCACGGGTGAGGGCGCGCTGGCCAACATCCTGAACTCGAACACCGACGGCTTCTCCAACAAGATCGCGGTAGCCATGGCCGGCAGCGGCAGCGAGTTCGTCATGGGCCACGGCGCCGGCGGCCTCGGCTTCGCCGGTACGGGCGACGGCGGCGGCGGCGACGGTGGCTACGGCCGCATCCACGGCATGGGCAAGATCGACACCGGCGGCGGGATGGGCGTGAAGGCGGGCCTGGGACAGAAGAAGTCCAAGCGCGTCGGCGCGATCTCGGTCGGCTCGGGCGCGACCCAGGGCTTCTGCAAGAAGAGCAACATCCAGAGCGTGGTGAAGCGGCGCGCTGGCGCCATCCGCGCCTGCTACGAGCCGCGCCTCCAGGTGAACCCGAAGCTCTCGGGCAAGCTCACCGCCCGGTGGACCATCAGCATCGACGGCAGCGTGACCGGCGTGTCGGCCACGGGCGACACCCTGAACGACTCGGCCACGACCAACTGCGTGCTCCGCGTGCTGCGCCGCATGCGCTTCGAGAAGCCGGAGGGCGGCATCTGCGTGGTGCAGTGGCCCTTCGTGTTCAGCTCGGGCGGCTGAGCCGGGCCTCCGCGCCACAGGGCGGTCCGCGGCTCGCGGGTCAGTCCTCGTGGCGCAGGCGGTCCTCGATCGCGCGCAGCCTGGCGAGGTCGTCGGCCCTGCGGCGCTCGGCCACCAGCGGCAGCAGCCGCTGGCGGGCCAGGGCCAGCTCGCCCGTGGCCTCGTAGGCGTCGGCCAGCCGACGCAGGAGCACGGCGCGGTCGCCCTCGCCGCGGGCCAGCCGCTCCTCGGCGAACGCGATGGTCTCGGCGTAGAGGCCCGCGCGGGCGAAGAGCTCGCTGGGATCATCGGCCTGCTCGGCGTACCAGCTCTCATCGCCGGCCGCGTGGCGCAGCGCGCTCCACAGATCCACGGCCCGCTCTCGGGCCGGCGCCGGGCAGGGCAGCGAGCCGTCGAGGATCGCCTCGAGGTGTCGCTCCAGCTCGGCGCGGGCGGGCGCGGGCAGGCGCCTGTCGCCGATGAGGCGGTGGGCCAGCACGGCGTGCCAGGGCGAGTCGAGCGTGAGCGCGGCGTGCAAGAGCCCGCGCACGTCACCGCCGGACGGGGGCGCCTCGCCCATGCGGGCCACGGCCAGGGCCAGCAGATCGTCGGCCAGGGCCCGCAGCCCCGGGTCGCCGGTCTGGAGCGCCCGCTCGGCCACCAGCGCCGCCAGGGCAGGAGTACCGGGCGCACCGACGGCGTCCAGCGCGGCGGCGAGCCACGCCTCGGGACTCCAAGCCGGCGCGCCCACGTTGGCGCCGGAGCGTCGCTCGAGCCAGGCGGCCGCCTCGGGGGGGAGGTGGCTCTCGAGCTGCTCGGTCTCGCGGTGGCGCCGCGTCTCGTCCTCGCGCCGGGAGGCGACGGCGAAGAGCGGCAGGTGCGTCGGCTCGGAGCGCTCCAGGGCCAGCAGGCGCCGCTTGGTCTCCAGCCCGCCGAGGTAGCCCGTCAAGGCGCCGTCCGACGCCACGACCCGATGGCAGGGTACGAGGATCGGCAGGGGGTTGCGTCCGCAGGCGCGGGCCACGGCTCGCACGGCGCTGGTCTGGCCGATGGCGGCCGCCAGGGACGCGTAGGTCTCCGTCTCCCCGAAGGGGATCTGCTGCAGCGCCGCCCACACCCTGCGCTGGAACGGTGTGCCCCGCAGGTCCAGCGGCAGCGCGAAGGCGCGGCGCTTGCCGCCGAACCACGCGTCGAGCTGCCTGCGGGCGCGCTGCATCACCGGGCGCTCGTCGGCGACCACGGGGTTGCCGAAGCGCGCGACCAGCTCGGCCAGGGCGGCCTCCAGGGTCTGCACCCGGAGGAACTGCAGACTCACCAGGCCCTGGTCCGACGCGCAGACGACGAGCTGACCGACCGGGCTCTCCATCAAGGCCCAGGACAGCGTCATCGCGGACCCGCCGACCCCGTCAGGCTTCGTGGCGCTCCTCCGCCTTCTCGACCTCCACGGTCTGCGCCTTGTCCTTGGCGTCTTCGATGGCGGGCGTGACGTCGACTGCCTCCCGGTCCTTGTCGGACACGGCCTTGCGGAACGACCGGACGCTCTTGCCGAGCGCGTCACCGATCTGGGGCAGCTTCATCGGGCCGAAGATCAGCAGCACGATGACGAGGATGATGATGAGCTCGACGGGACCGAGGCCGCCGATGATGGCGAGCGACAGGTCAGGAGCAGCCAGCATAACGAGGTCCGGGGTGTATGGATGGGCCGCGGCGCGACCGGGCACCGCGCGGGGCGAAGAGTAGCAGCGAGAGCGCGCGCTGGCGAACCCCAATCCACTTTCGGCCGAGCGGGGCGGTCCGTGATGGCGCGCTCACACGCCGTCAGGGCACGATGCCCTTGATCTTCTCGCCGACGTTCTGGATCTTCTCGACCGTGCGTCCGGCGCGCTCGACGCCCTTGGTGGCCTTGTCGCCCATGCGCTCGGGCGCCTCGACGACGTTCTCCACCTTGTTGGCGGCGTCCTCGGGCTTGGCGAGCAGCGCGTTCTCCTCGCGCCGCAGGTCGTCCATCTTCTTCTCGGCGTCCGCGGGATCCTGGACCCGCATGCGCGGCTCCTTGCCCTTCTCCACCGTGTCGCCCCAGGCCACGATGACGTCGTAGTCCTCGTTGTCCCAGTCGATGCGGTGGGTGCGCGTGTCCGGATGGTTCATCACCTTGATGAGGAAGTAGGCCGCCCGCATGCACTCGGGCTTGTACCAGATGTGGGGCTCCGCGTAGGGCTTGCCGGTCTCGGTGATCTCGGTGATGGGGTAGCCCAGCTTCTCCATGCTGGCCTCGATGTTGTCGACGTTGTCCTCGCCCAGCTCGCCGAGCCCGTTGCCCAGCTTGATCTTGGCGTAGCCGGTGACCTCCTTGAACTCGGCGCTGGTCGAGCGGATCGAGGCGAAGTCGGTGTCGGTGCGCGCCTTCTTGAGGTACTCGATCGACGCGTCGTCGCCGATGTCCTGCAGGCAGCGCAGCGACTCGACCGCGGACTTCGCGTCGCCGGTCATCGCGTACATGGCGGCGGCGTTGTAGCGCCCCTTGGGCCAGCCGGGCGCGGCGGCCACCGCGTCGAGGTAGCGCTCGAGCGACTGGTCGTACTTGCCCTTCTTGTAGGCGGCGTAGCCCTTCTTGAAGGCCGCGTTGGCCTTCTTGAGCGCGGCCTTGTCGGGCGTCGGCACGTCGCACTTCTTGCGCGGAGGCGCGACCGGCTGCGCCGGCTTGGGGGCGGCGACCACGCGCTCGGGCAGCTCGGTCTCGCCGAGCCGCGCCAGGGCCAGCTTCGCCACGTGGGCGTCCTGCTCGCTGCCGGCCACGTAGAGGCGCTTCATCGCGGTGACGACGCGGCCGCGGTAGTCGCCCGTCACCGTGTCGGGGTTCTGGTAGGCCTGGAAGAGCTTGACGCAGCGGGCGATGGCGTCGAGTGGCGTCGCCTCCGGCTTGGCGAAGGCGCTGTCGTCGCAGTCGCCGCCGTGCCGCTTCCAGGCGTCGTCGGCTGCGTGCGCGGGGAGGGCCAGCAACAGCATCGCGGCGAGGAGGCCGAAGGCGCGCGGGCGTGACGAGGTCGGGTTCATGGGCGCTCCTGGGATCGCGGGCCAAGGTAGCATCGGCGCGGGAGGAGCGGCAACGGTCCGACCGGGGCGGTGATTCCGGCGCGGGCGCGGAGGCCGACGCCGGGCGCGGATCAGCGCTCGGTCATCTCGGCGGCGCGGCGCCAGGCGACCTCGACGTGTCGGGCCTCGAGCTGGAGCGCCTCGGCCAGGCGCTGGGTCAGCGCGCGCTCCTGGTCGTCGATGACGCCGTCGGCGAAGGCCATCATCAGCGCCTGCTGGAAGACGTAGAGCCGCACCTCGTAGGCGGGCAGCTCCGAGGGGTCCGGCAGCGCGGGCACCGGCGCCCCGGGCTCCAGCATGGCGGTGACCTCGGCCTCCATGGCCTCGTCGAGGCGCAGGAAGCTGCAGATCTGCCGGATCCGCGCGGTCTCCGTGGGGTCCACCTGGCCGTCTGCGCGCGCGATGGCCACCATGGCTCGCAGCAGCACCATGCGGTCGTCGGCTGGCTCGTCGGCGTCGCTCATGGACCCATTGCACGCCGCACGCCGGCTCGTGTCAATGCGGTCTGGCGGGCCGGCCTTTCTGGACCTCGCCCGGGCCGCTGCTAGGCTCCGCGCCATGGCGAAGCCCGACCCAGCGCGGCGCAGCTCCCCCAAGCGGCCCCGGCTGCTGTGGCGCTTGGCGCGAGCCACCTTGCTGCTGGCGGCGGTCAGCGCGGCGCTGGGCCTGGTGCTCTTCCGGGCGGCCACCGTCTACTTGGAGGCGCAGCTCCCCGAGGTGCTGACGGTGGCGGACTACCGCGCCCACGCGCTGCAGACCACCCGGGTCCACGCCGCCGACGGTCGGGTGATCGCCGAGTGGTGGCGCGAGCGACGCACCGTGGTGCCGGGGGAGCGCATCCCGCGCCACGTGCGGCTCGCTGCCGTGGCCGCCGAGGACGGGGACTTCTACCAGCACGAGGGGCTGGACATCCCTGGTATGCTGCGCGCCCTGGTGGTGAACCTGCGCGACGGTCGCTACACCCAGGGCGCCTCGACGATCACCCAGCAGGTGGCGCGTTCGTTCTACCTCAGCCAGGAGAAGACGCTGCGGCGCAAGGTCCTGGAGGTGTTCCTGGCGCGGAAGCTGGAGAAGCACCTCGAGAAGGACGAGATCCTCGAGCTCTATCTCAACCAGATCTATTTCGGGCACGGGCGCTGGGGCATCGCCGAGGCGGCCCGGCACTACCTGGGCAAGTCGGTGCAGGCGCTCGAGGTGGCCGACGCCGCGCTGCTGATGAGCCTGGTGCCGGCGCCCGAGCGGCTCAACCCCATCGACGACCCGGAGGGCGCGCGCGGGCGACGCGACCGGGTGCTGGAGCGGATGCTGGCGCGGGGATTCATCGACGCTGCGACCGCCGAGGCGGCTCGGCGCGCGCCCGTGCCGCACGCCGCTCGCGACGAGGCGGTGGTGGCCGCCCCCTGGTTCGTGGACGCCGTGCGGCGTCGCCTCGAGGTCGCGGTAGGTGCCGACCGGCTGATGGGGGGCGGCCTGCGGGTCGACACCACGCTGCGGCCGGACGCGCAGGAGGCGCTCGAGCGGGCGGTGGCCCTGCACCTCGGCACCGCCGAGGCCTCGCCCGAGGCGGCGGCCGTGCTGATGGACCCGGCGACCCGCGAGGTGCTGGCCCTGGTGGGTGGCAAGGACTTCGAGCGCTCGCCCTACAACCGCGCCGTGCAGGCGCGCCGGCAGGCGGGCAGCACCTTCAAGCCCTTCGTCTACGGCGCCGGCATCGAGGCCGGGGTGCTGAGCCCCACCACCACCTACCCGAACCGCCTGGTCTGCTACCCGGGAGGGCGCCGGCGCTGGTGCCCCGGCAACGCCGACGGCCGCCACGACGGCGCCGAGACCACCGTGGCCGAGGCGCTGCGCCGCTCCTTGAACGTGATCGCCGTGCAGGCCATGCGCGACACCGGCGTCGCCCGCGTCACCGACTTCGCGCGTCGGGCAGGGATCCGCTCACCCATCCCGGCCGATCTCACCGCGGCGCTGGGCAGCGCCGACGTGTCCTTGATGGAGCTGGTCGACGCCTACGCCACCATCGCCTCGGGAGGCCTCGCGGGCACGCCGGTCATGGTCCGTCGCGTCGAGGACGCGGGCGGTTCGGTCATCTTCTCCGAGTCGCCGCGCCTGCACCGGGCGTTCTCGCCCGAGGTCGCCGCCGCGCTGACCCGGATGCTCTCTGCCGTCGTGGCGGAGGGCACCGGCCGCGGCGCGGCGCTCGAGGGTGTGCGGGTCGCGGGCAAGACCGGCACGACCAACGACCGCGTCGACGCCTGGTTCGTGGGCTTCTCCGTGCCCGAGAGCGGCCCGGCCACCGTCGGCGGCGTGTGGGTGGGACACGACGCCCGTCGCCCCATCGCCGGAGGCTCGGGCGGGCGCACGGCGGCGCCGCTCTGGGCCGACGCCGTGAGCGCCTGGCTCGGTGTGAGGCCGGCGTCCGCTCGGGGTGCCCCCGCGGCGGAGGAGCCTCCCCCCGACGGGCCGCCGCTCGAGGAGCCCACCGCGGAGGCGCCGGATCTCCGGGGCGCCGCCGACCCGGCGACCCTGGCCGCGCGCCGCTCCGACGACGGCGCCCGGAGCCGCGCCGAGTCCGCGGTGGCGCTGCCGCCGCCCGGCAACCTGACCGAGAACGCCGCCCCGCCCCCCTGACCGCCCCCGGTGGTCGCGGCGCCGGCGCATCTATATAGTCGCCGGCCATGGGACGAGTGCTCGCCGCGTGGTTGGCCATTGGCCTGGGTCTGGGGGCCGCTCCCGCGAGCGCGCAGCCCTCGACGCTGCCCTTCCCGCCGCCGCCGCCCGCCCACGCGGCGCGGCTGGCCCGCGACCTGCTGGCCGGGCTGGCGCCGGCGCTGGAGGGCCTCGACGGCGCGGCTCGGGTGGTCTTCGCGGTGCAGGTGGAGTCCGACGCGCCGAGCGCCGGGCGCGCCGAGACGTGGCTCGCCGACACGGTCGAGGCGGCCTGGCGCGCCGGCGGGTGGCCCTTGACCCGGGCGCCGGCCGACGGCGCCGAGGCGACCCACCGCCTCGAGGTGCTGGTGCGGGTGCAGGCGCCGTCCCACGTCGAGGCCGAGGCCAGGCTGCGCGCGCTCCCGACCAGCTTCTGGGAGTCGCTGCGCATGCCCGAGGGGGCGGTGCTCGGGACCTCGACGGCCGAGGTGCCGCTGAACCTGGAGCTGCGCACGCTCTTCGGGCTGGGCCGGCGCACGGTCCGCTTCGAGCGGCTGCGCCTGGTGGCGCTCGCCGGGCTCCCCGACGCGCTCAGCACCGCGCCGTTGCTGGACCTGGCGCTGGTGACGCCGGAGGGCGCCGGCGACCAGCGGGTGGTGGCGCTTCAGCCCGACCGCCTGCTGGTCCTGCGCTGGGCCCACGGCGGCCTGGCGCTCGAAGCGACGGTGGCGCTCGCGGCGGCGCCCTCCGAGGCGCGGGTGCGCCAGCCCTTCGGGCGCCTGGTCGTGACCACCCGGCCCGATGGGCGCGAGGCCGTGCTCGCCGCCAGCAGCGACCGGGCGGCACCCGAGCTCTACGACCTGACCCTCGGGCCCGAGCCGGCGGCGGTGGCCCTGGCGACCCTGCCACCGGCGTGGCCCCTCTACGCAAGCGGCGTCGACCGCTGGCTGGTGGCCCCCTGGCCCGCTGGCGTCGATGTGTTGGGCGGCCCCTCGCGCGAGATGGCGCTGGTGGACGGACGAGCGGCCTTCCGTGAGGTCGGCGACCTCGAGCCGGCCTACGATCTCCGCACCTACCCCTTGTTCGCGGCGACCTCGCCGGCCTGGGACCCGCACTTCGCGGTCGCCCACCCCGGAGGCGACGTGGCCGTGTGGGGAGCGAACGCCCCCGAGGAGCGCTTCGTCCTGGACGGGGCAGGCACCGTCAGCGTTGCCAGCGACCTGGACCAGGACGGGCGGCCCGAGCTGCTGGTCTCGTCGAGCGCCGTCACCGGCCCCGATCGCCTGAGCTTCTTCGAGCTGACCGACGCCTCCGAGGGCGCCGCGCTGCGCTGGTCGCGCCCCGTCCCCGACCCGGTCACCGCCGCCCTGTGCGGCGATCTGGACGGCGACGGATACGCCGAGCTGCTGGTCGCCACCTGGTCGCCCGAGCGAGCGGGCCTCTGGGTGGTGGCGCCCAACGAACGATGATGCCCGCCGGGCTTCGGTTGCGCGTCGCCCTCGGCGTCCTGCTCGGGGGGCTCGTCCTGGTCTCGCCCGCTGGTGCCGCCGGGCGTCGCCCGTACGGCGGAGAGGCCCGAGTGGTGCTGGCGAGCCTGCGGGGCCTCGACGATCCCCGCGAGGCGGACTCGCCCCCGGCCCGCTGGCTGGCCTCCTGGGTGCACTGCCGGGTGTTCCGGGTCGATGGCGAGGGCCGCGTGCGACCGGAGCTGGCCCGCGACCCGGGCACCATGCGCGGCCGCACGCTCACCGTGCGTCTGGTGGAGGGGGCGCGCTTCCACGACGGCCAGGTCATCACGGCCAGCGACGTGGTGCGCAGCCTCCGAGCCCTCGCCGCGAGCTCGCCGTCCACGCCGCTGGCCCGCATGGTGGCCAGCCTCGAGCTGCGCGCGCCCGCCCCCCTGACCCTGGAGCTCGAGGCGCCGGCCCACACCGACCCGAGCGCCATACGGCGGCTGCTGGCCCGCCCGGAGGCCGGCGTGCTCCGCGGGGGCGCGGTGGGCAGCGGCCACGCCTGCGGCTCGTTCCGGCCGGTGGATCGCGGCGCCGGGCGGGCCACGCTCCTGGCCTGGCCGGGGCACCCCCGGGGACGCCCCTGGCTCGATCGCGTCGAGGTGACGGCGCGCCCGGATCCGCGCGCTCGCAGCGCCGCGTTCGGCGACCAGGAGGTCGACGTCTCCGAGACGGCCGGCCTGCGCGACCGACGTGGGGCCTCGAGCCCGGCGGGGGGGCTGGTCAGCGCCTACGCCATCCCGGCGCCGGACCTGCGGGGCGACGGGGCGCTGGCGTTTCGCCGCTTCGCCGCCGCCCTGGCCATGGACGCGCGGCTGGTGCGCCACGCGGACTGGCCGGCCCAGGGCGCCGACTCGCTGTGGCCGCCGCTCCTGTCGCCCACGAGGGCGCCGATCGCCACCAGCGGACCGGCGACCGGACCGGCGCCGCCCCAGCCAGCCCTGGTCATCGCCTACCCGGAGGGCGACGAGGGGCTGGGCGAGCTGGCGCGCGGCCTGCGAGACGCGCTCGCCCGACTGTCGTTGGCACCGGCGCGGGCGGTGCCGGTCGCCGGTTTGGACATGGCCAGCGCCGTGGCGGCCACCGCGCCGGCCTGGCAGCTCGCGGTCGTCACCCACGCGTGGGGCGCCCTGGACACCGAGCAGGCCGCCCTGGAGCTGGCGATGGCGCTGGGGCGAGATGACCTGACGGCGGCCAGGGCCCTGGCCGGCCGTGGCAGGGCCCGAGCCGAGCGCCTGAACGCCGAGGCGGCGGCGATCCCGCTGCTGCACATGGAGCGGCCGATCCATCACCGGAGCTGGCTGGTGCTGGACGCGGGACCGTCGGGCGCGGACCTGGGCGAGGCCTGGGTGCGCCCGTGAGGCTCCAGACGCGCTTGACCCTGGCGATGCTGGCGCTGGCGTGGCTCCCGCTGGGGCTCTCGGTGTGGGTGTTGACCCTGCGCACCGAGGCGGCGTTCCAGCGGAGCTTCGAGGAGCGGCGCGGGGCCATCGGGGCGGCGGTGCGCGAGGGCCTGGCCCAGGCCGGCCGCGATCTGGACGTGGCGCTGCAGCGCGTGGCCCAGGACAGCGTGCTCCGCGAGGTGCTGCTGGAGCCGCTGGGGCGCGACCGCTTCTACGGCGTGCAGGAGCGCGAGCGGGCGGCCATGGTGGAGGCGGGGCGGCTGATGACCTCGGCCGCCATCGACACGCTGCGGCTGGTGGACAGGCGCGAGGGCGGGCGCGTGCTGGCCATGGGGCATCGGCGCGGGCTGGCCGAGGCGGAGCCCGAGGCGCTGGCGCTGCTGGGGGAGCGGGCCAGCGAGCCGGTGATCCGGCGCGAGCGCGTCGAGGACGAGGCGAGCGGCGCGGCGCGCGACGTGTGGACCCTGCAGGTGGCGCGGGCGGCCGACGATCGGGTGGCGCTCATCGGCGGGCGGCGGCTGGACGCCGGGCTGCTGGCCGAGATCCTGGCGGGGGCGGCGGGCGCGGGCACGGGGGGCGTGGAGGTGGCGGTGGTGGGGTCCGATGGCCACCCGATCGCGGCCACCTTCGCCGGCGAGGCGCCGTCGGCAGGGTGGGACGTGGGCGTGCGGCCGCTGGCCGGCGCGGGCGGGGAGGGCGCCCAGGCCGAGCTGCGCGTCTACGTGAGCCGCGCGGGGGTCGACGCGGTGGTGGCCGGGGTGTGGGCGGCGGCGGCGGCGCTGGCCGGAGTGGGCGCGCTGCTGGCGCTGCTGATGGGGCTGTGGATCTCGCGGCGCATCTCGCGCCCTCTGGAGGTGCTGGCGGCGGCGGCCGACCGGGTGGCGGGCGGCGAGCGCCAGGTGGAGGTCCCCGACCCGGGCGGGCGCGACGAGGTGGCGAGCCTGTCGCGGGCCTTCAACCGGATGACGCACGACCTGGCCGACTCGGAGGAGCGGCTGCGCCAGAGCGAGCGCGTGGCGGCGTGGCAGGAGATCGCGCGGCGGATCGCGCACGAGATCAAGAACCCGCTCTTCCCGATCCAGATGTCCATCGAGACGCTGCAGAAGGTGTGGAAGCGGCGCCACCCGGACTTCGAGGAGATCTTCGAGGAGTCCACGACGACGATCCTGGAGGAGGTGGCGCGCATGTCGCGGATCGTGACGGAGTTCCGTGACTTCGCGCGGCTGCCGGCCCCGAGCCCGGAGCGGGTGGACGTGGGCGAGCTGCTGCGTCAGGTGGCGGGGCTGCACCGGGACGTGGACGAGGCGGTGACGGTGCGGGTGGAGCCCGGCGCGGCGGTGGCCGCGAGCGTGGACGCCGACCAGGTGCGGCAGGCGATGACGAACCTGGTGAAGAACGCGGTGGAGGCGCACCAGGGTGCGGGGCCGGCGCCCGGCGCCGAGGTGGTGCTGTCGGCGCGGGTGCACGACGGCGAGCTGCAGCTGCGATGCGACGACAACGGGCCGGGGATCCCGCCGGAGGTCCGCGAGCGGCTCTTCACGCCGTATTTCACGACCAAGTCCCAGGGGACGGGCCTGGGGCTGGCCATCGTGCACCGGATCGTCAGCGAGCACCGCGGCCGCGTGCGGGTGCGTGGTCTGCCCGGGGGCGGCACGCGCTTCGAGCTGGCGCTGCCCCTCGACGGCGCCGCGGGCTCCGCCGACACCGTCTTGCGCGGGCCCGACGGAGGCGGTACGTAGCCCCGAAGCCCAGCGGCGCCCCCCGAGCGTGCGCGGGCCCACGTATCGGAGGGTTTGCGATGAAGAGCGAGTTCCCGGCGCCGCGCATCCGGTGGATCCTCGAATCCGGCGAGGTCGACGCCCGCTACACCGTCCGCGGCTGGGTCCGCACGCGCCGCGGCTCCAAGAACGTCCACTTCGTCGCTCTGAACGACGGCTCCACGCCGGCGGCGCTGCAGGTGGTGGTGCCGGCCGAGCTGCCCGGCCTCGAGGAGCTGCTCCCGCAGATCGCCACCGGCGCCAGCCTCGAGGTGGACGGCCTGCTCGTCGAGTCCCCCGGCTCCGGGCAGCGGGTGGAGCTGCGGGCGGAGGCGGTGCGCGTCCTGGGCGCCGCGGACCCGGAGACCTACCCGCTGCAGAAGAAGGGCCACAGCTTCGAGTTCCTGCGCTCCATCGCGCACCTGCGCCCGCGCAGCAACAGCTTCGGCGCCGTCTTCCGCATCCGCTCCACCCTGGCCCAGGCCACCCACCGCTTCTTCGGCGACCGCGGCTTCAACTACATCCAGACCCCCATCATCACCGCCAGCGACTGCGAGGGCGCCGGCGCCATGTTCGAGGTGCACACCCGGGATCCGGAGCCCTTCTTCGGCCGCCCCGCCATGCTGACGGTGTCCGGGCAGCTCAACGCCGAGGCGCTGGCCTACGGGCTCGGCCTCGTCTACACCTTCGGGCCCACCTTCCGCGCCGAGAACTCCAACACCAGCCGCCACCTCTCCGAGTTCTGGATGATCGAGCCGGAGATGGCCTTCCACGACATCCACGACGACATGGACCTGGCCGAGGCCTACCTGAAGGCCCTGCTGGACGCGGTGTTCGAGCGCAACGCGGCGGATCTGGAGCTGCTGCAGCGCTTCGTCGAGCCGACGCTCATCGAGACGCTGTCGAACACGCGCGACAACGTCTTCGAGCGCATCACCTACACCGAGGCCATCGAGATCCTCGAGCGCTCGGGGCGGGCCTTCGAGTTCCCGGTGTCCTGGGGCGCCGACCTGCAGAGCGAGCACGAGCGCTTCCTGACCGAGACCCACTTCAAGAAGCCGGTGATGGTCACGGGCTACCCCAAGGGCATCAAGGCCTTCTACATGTTCCAGAACGACGACGATCGGACGGTCGCCGCGCTGGACGTGCTGGTGCCGCGCATCGGCGAGATCATCGGGGGCAGCCAGCGCGAGCATCGCCTGGACCGGCTGACCGCGCGGCTGCTGGCCGACGGGATGCAGCTCGAGGACTACGAGTGGTACCTGGACCTGCACCGCTACGGCGCGGTCCCCCACGCGGGCTTCGGGCTGGGCTTCGAGCGGGCGGTGATGTTCTGCACGGGGATGGCCAACATCCGCGACGTCATCCCCTTCCCGCGGGCGCCGGGGCAGGCGGCGTTCTGAAGCCCGGGGCGGGCGACGGGCCCCGCCGAGGCGCGGCCGCCACCACCGGTGTCAGTGCCGGTGGTCGTGCGGGCCGTGGGTGTGGTGGGGCGAGGCCGCGTCGTCGAAGCCGCCGAGCAGCGCGGCGGGGGCGCGGGGACCGCCCAGGTGGGGGTGGTGGCGGTGGGGGCCGCCGCCGGGGGTGAGCTCGGCGAGCAGCGCGCGCGGGCCCCGCTGCAGGAGGCGCGCGGCGGCCAGCAGCACGACGAGGAGCAGGGCGAGGGCGGCGAGGGGGCGCTCGGTCAGGAGGTGGACCGAGAGCTCGGGGGCGTGCTCGTGGATGTGGGCGTGGGGCTGCGGCGCCGAGAGGAGCTGGAAGGCGACCGCGCCACAGGTGACGACGGCCGCGGCGGCCAGGCGGTGCAGGCGCGCGCGGGTCGGCGCGAGGTCGGCGCGGACCAGCGGGTGGGCCAGGGGCGCGACGACCAGCAGCACCAGCGCGGGGCCTGGAGCGAGGCCGGCGGCGATGAGGACCAGGGCCAGCGGCGTGAGGCTCAGGCCGCAGAGGTAGAGCGGCCAGGCGAGGATCAGGGCGAGCGCGAAGGCGCGAGGCAGCGAGAGGGGGGCCAGGGCGCCGGGTGGCAGCGCGGCGGTGGCGAGCCCGGCGACCAGCAGCGCGAAGCCGACCCAGGGGACGCCGCGGTCCAGGGCGCGGGCCGCGGCGGTGCGGAGGTCGGCGGGCCGCGGCGCGGCGAGGGGAGGGCGCGGGGCAGGCGAGCGGGTGCGAGCGAGGAGGACCAGGGTCAGGGCGGCTGCGGCGGCGAGGGCGACGCGCACCGCGGTGAGGCGAGGGCCGAGCAGGGCGGCGGAGGCGACCAGGGCGTCCAGGCCCAGCACCGAGGCGGCGACGTCGAAGGCGCAGGCGCGGGGGGCGGCGCCGGGCGCGGGCATGGCTCGGGCGCCCACGGCCGCGCCGCGTAGCCCCTCGAGCAGGGGGCGGCGGCTGGGGGGCAGGCGCGAGGCGAGCAGCACCAGGAGCAGCCCGCCGAGCAGGGCCGGCGCGATGTCCAGGGCCAGCGCGACGACGGCGCCGGCCGGGTCCGCGTGGGTGGCGTGAGCGCCGTGGCTGCCCTCGCCGTGCAGCAGGATGACCGCCGAGACCAGCGCGGCGCCGAGCAGGGCGCCGGCGCCGCCCGGCAGGTGGCTCCAGGTGGCCGGAGCCTGGGAGCCGCTGGGGTCGTCGACCGGGTGCTCGAAGACGATGTGGAGCAGGGCGCCCGCCACCAGGGCCTGGAAGGTCAGCAGGGCCGTGGTCGGCAGCGCGCGGATGCCGATGCCGCCCAGGACGAAACCGCCGACGGTGGCGGCGGCGATGAAGAGCAGCAGCCCGACCGCCGGGAGCAGGCCGTGGCGGGGACGCACGGTCCACCAGATGACCAGGCCGAAGGGGATGCGGTGCAGGATCACGCTGATGCCGAGCCCCCAGTCGCTGACGCCCGGGACGTGCGCGCCGCCGTGGTCGAGGCCGTGGTGCGCGGCCGGGGCGGTGGGCGCCAGGGCGGCGCCGTCCAGCAGCGCGTGGATCGCCAGGCCGGTCAGCGCCGCGATGACCAGCAGCAGCCGGTCGCGGCCCTGGGTGCGCCGGCCTTCGAGCACGTGCTCCAGGCCGCGGGGCAGCCAGAGCCCCACCACCGCCGCCCCCACCGGCCAGAGCCCGGCCCCCACCAGCGCGGACGGCAGCACCTCCAGGAAGACCAGCCCCGTGATCGACGTGATGACGAAGGCGTCCAGCATCATCAAGAGCGCGCGGCTGGCCCCGAAGGCCCGCACGATGAGGGGCCCGGCGAGGAGCGCGGCGAGGCTCGCGAGGAGGAGCAGCATCGAACCTGTCTCACGGAGGGACGGGCACGTTATGCAAGTCACCCCATCTTGACCAGTGGGGGATCGAGGTCGATGGCCGGGGCGGCGGCTGCGGACGCCGCTGAGGGCAGCGCTCCCTCGGGTCAGCCTTGCGACGGGGCCTCGGCGTCGATGGCCGGGGCGGCGGCTGCGGACGCCGCTGAGGGCAGCGCTCCCTCGGGTCAGGCCTGCGACGGGCCTGGAGCCCGACTCGGCTGCCCTCGGTCGCGCCACCCTCAGCGGCGCCCTCGCCAGCCGCCACGGCCATCGCACACGGGGCGGAGTCGGTCGGGTTGGGGCTCGGGGAGGCGGGTCGGGATGCAGGGCAGGCCTTCGGCCGCGGTTTTTGGGGCGCTCGCGATCTTGGTGGCGGGGTGGGGCGGTGGTGGCGGTTGGGGGCGGCGGCGGTTGCAGGCTCGGTGGCGGGCTCGGTCACGGGGCGGTGTCGGCTCGGTCTCGGAGGCTCGGCCTCGGTCTCGGTCTCAGCCTCGGTCTCGGTCTCGGCCTCGGTCTCGGCCTCGGTCTCGGCCTAGTCTCGGCCTCGGTCTCGGTGTCGGTCTCGACTCGTCTCGGCCTGGTGTCGGTCTCGGCCTCAGTGTCAGTCTCGGCCTCGGTCTCGGCCTCCGTCTCGGTGTCGGTCTCGGCCTCGGTCTCGGCCCGGTGTGTCTCGGCCTCGTCTCGGCCTCGGTCTCAGTCTCGGCCTCGGTGTCGGTCTCGGCCTCAGTCTCGGTCTCGGCCTCGGTCCGGCCTCGGTGTCGGCTCTGTCACGGTCTCGGCCTGGCCTCGGTCTCGGCCTCAGTGTCAGTCTGGGCCTCGGTCTCGGCCTCGGTCTCGGCCTCGGCCTCGGACCCGGTCTCGGCCTCGGACTCGGTGGCCGTTTCGGGGGCGGTTGCGGCTCGGCGATTGGCTCGGATCGGCCCGGGGGGCGGGGTCTGGCGATCGGGGGGTGGGGGCTTCGGAACTGTGTGAATCGACTCGGCGGGTGCGCTATGCTGCGCCACCGTCCCCCCCGGAGGCTTGCCATGTTCCGTCGTGTTGTGTCCGCACCTGCGACCGCCGCCGCGCTCTGCGCGCTGGTTGGCCTCTGCTCGGGTCTCGGGGGGCTCGCCGGTTGCGGCGAGGACACCACCGCCGGCGGCACGGACAGCTCGGTGGACTCCGGCGCCATCGGCGACTCCAGCACCAACGACCTGATCTCGCTGCCGGATCAGGTCGTGGCCGACACCACGCCGCTGGACACCGCGGACGGTCAGGGGGACGCCAGCGACGCGAACTCCGACGCCGACGCCTGCGTCGGGTGCTTCGGCTCGCCCTGCAACGCCAACAGCGACTGCTTCAGCGGCTGGTGCGTGGACGGGCCGCTCGGCGGGACCTGCACCCAGCTCTGCGAGTCGGCCTGCCCCGAGGGCTGGGCCTGCAAGGGCGTGGGCGGCGGCGGCGACCCGGCCTTCATCTGCATCTGGGTCCACCAGCCCTACTGCCGCCCCTGCCGGGTCGACGGGGACTGCGGGCACCCGCTGGCCAGCGGCTTCGCGAACCGTTGCGTGGAGCGCCCGGACGGCTCGGGCTCGTACTGTGCGACCGAGTGCCAGGCGGGCGGATCCTGCCCGAGCGGCGCGTCCTGCACGGCGCTGGGGGAGGGGCCCGACGAGCGGTGCATCCCCGACGACGGCGTCTGCGAGTGCACGACGCAGCACATCGAGGCCGGCGCCTCCACCGACTGCTTCGTCACCAACGAGTTCGGCACCTGCACGGGCACCCGCGCCTGCGCCGGCGGCGGCCTCACCGCCTGCGACGCGGCGGCTGCCGCGGCCGAGCTGTGCAACGGCGCGGACGACGACTGCGACGGCTCCACCGACGAGGACTTCGAGCCCGGCGGCGCGAAGGCCTTCATGTCGTCGGAGGACGGCGAGCTGGCCATCGGCGCGGTCTGCAGCGAGGGCGCGTGCGGCCAGGGCGTCGTGGCCTGCACCGCGGACGGCAGCGGGACCATCTGCACCGGGACCGGGGTGGGGAACTCGGAGATCTGCAACGGCAAGGACGACGACTGCGACGGGGCCACCGACGAGGACTTCAAGGCCGGCGGGACGGTCACGCTCACCGATCTCGAGGGGACCACGGGGCTGGTGCTCGGCGACGCTTGCGGTGTGGGCGCGTGCGCTGGCGGCGAGGTGGTGTGCGCCGAGAGCAAGGTGGCGCTGACCTGCTCGACGCACGCGGCGGCCGGGCCGGAGCTGTGCAACCTCAGCGACGACGACTGCGACGGGGCGACCGACGACGGGCTGGTGGTCAAGGACGACCTGAGCAAGCTCACCGAGGCGGGCTGCGCCATCGAGGGCGTGTGCGGCCTCAAGGGCGTCACCACGGCCTCCTGCGTCGAGGGCGCCTGGACCTGCAGCTACGAGAGCCCCTTCTACGAGCCCGAAGAGCTGAGCTGCGACAACCGTGACAACGACTGCGACGGCCAGCTCGACGAGCTGCCGACGACCCTGGACTCGGACACCCTGGCGGCCATCGGGTGCAAGAGCCAGGGCGTCTGCGCGACGCCGGGCAGCACGACGGCGGCCTGCTCCAACGGCGTGTGGACCTGCACCTATGGGCACCCGGCCTACCAGATCGCCGAGACGCGCTGCGACGGCTTCGACAACGACTGCGACGGGGCCACCGACCCGGACGGCATCGAGGAGTGCCAGAAGGTCAACCAGGACGCCGACCACGACGGGTTCGGCAACGCCGACGTGCCCGGATGCCAGTGCACGCCCGGCGAGGGCTGGGTGAAGAACGACGACGACTGCTACGGCGACCAGAACATCTCGGTGAACCCCGACCACGAGGCCTGGGAGACCACCTCCCACGCGCCGGGCAACTACGACTGGAACTGCGACAAGAAGGCCGAGAAGCGCTACACGTCCGTGGTCGGAAAGTGCAAGGGCACGCTGTCGACGGACCTGAGCACCTTCTCGCTGTGCGTGCCGACCTCGGGCGACGCCGAGGGCTGGCGCCTGAGCGCGGCCGAGTGCGGCACCCAGGGCGACTGGTACGAGGGCGGCGACTGCGAGATCTCCTTCTTCACGTCGTCGACGGGCTTCGAGTCCGACGAGGACTCGATCGGGTGCGTCGCCGGGCTGTTCTGCGTGGCCGCCTGCACGTGGGAGAACCCGACCAAGCGGGCCCAGGAGTGCCGCTGAGCGGCCTCTTCGAGCTTTACAGCGCCCGCCCGCGCGGCCCATACAGGCCTCGGCCCCGGAGGGACGATGCCGAAATCGGAGATCCGCTCGGAAGGTGAGCCCAGGCGCTGCCGCTGCGGCTACGCGAAGGGCGACGGGATGGTGGTGGAAGAGCCGCGCTACTCCTTCGGGGGAACGCTGGCGCTGCTCTTCGGCATCACGGCGCGGCCCATCGCCGTGCGCTACCAGTGCCGCAAGTGCGGACAGGTGCTGGAGGAGTCGACGGACCCCGCGGTGCTGACGGCGCGCCACGACTGAGCGCCGCAGCCGTGCCGGCGCGGGCGAGCGCCCGGCGCCGGACCTGGGGTTGGCAGCGGCGCCGCGGCGCGCCATGCTGAGGTCATGGACATCACACCCGACGACGTCATCGCCTTCTGGCTGGACGAACCGCGCGCCGACGGCGCCGTGCCCGAGGCGGTGCAGGGCCGCTGGTGGAAGAAGGACCCCGAGCTGGACGAGACCATCCGCCAGCGCTTCGGCGAGGCGGTGCGTGCGGCCGTCGCGGGGGAGCTGGTCGAGTGGACCGAGACGCCGCAGGGCACGCTCGCGCTGATCATCGTGCTGGACCAGTTCACCCGGAACATCTTCCGGGACACGGGCGCGATGTTCGCCGGCGACGCGCGCGCCCGCGGGCTGACCCGGCGCCTGCTCGACGGCGGCGGCTTCGAGTCGCTGCGCCCGGTCGAGCGCTACTTCGCGCTGATGCCGCTGATGCACTCCGAGGAGGTGCCTATCCAGCAGGAGGCGGTGGCCCGCTTCGAGGCGGAGGCCGAGCGAGCGCCCGACGCGGCCCGCAAGCTCTTCGACAACGGCGCGCTCTTCGCGCGCAAGCACGCGGTCATCGTCGAGCGCTTCGGGCGCTTCCCGCACCGCAACGCGCTGCTCGGGCGCACCTCGACCTCCGAGGAGCTCGCCTTCCTGGAGACCCCCGGCTCCTCGTTCTGACGGTGCGGCGGGCGCGCGTCCCCGGGGGGCTCAGGGGCCGCCGAGGGCCTCGATGTCGGCCGCCGTGCACGCCGCGGGCGCGGTGACCGGGTTGCAGCGCGAGGGCTGACCGCCGGGGATCGTGAAGCGCCGCGGCTCGTCGACGCCCCCGCCGGGGAAGTCGGTGCTGATGAAGGTGGCGCCGGCGGCCAACGCCGCGGCGGCCCGGGCGCTGACATCTTCGGGGGTGTCATCGGGCCCGCCAGCGCTGGACCGCACCAGGTAGTTCTCGGCCAGCGCGCTGGCGATGGCCTCGCCCTGCGTGCGCGCGTCGCTCAGCTCGAGCACCGCGCCCCACGGCTCGCCGCGTCCGCCGCGCATGAAGATCATGGCGCCCACCAGGTCGGGGAAGGTCTCCAGATAGGCCGCGCGGTGTTCGCCCTCGTCCAGCATCACGAACATCACCTTGTCGCGCACGGCCCCCAGCGTGGGCCAGCCGTCCAAGGTCAGCGCCTCGCGGATGCTGGCCCGGTCGCCGCGCACGTCGTCGGGGGTCAGCACGCGCTCCGGCGGCCACACCGCCTTCAGCGCCGCGTCGACCTCGGCGAAGTGGGTGCCCAGCTTCTCGGCGTCCAGCTCGTCCTTGGGCTCGATGAGCACCCAGAGCAGGTGATGGCCAGGGTGGGCGTCCGACCAGTCGCGCACCAGCGTCAGGCACGAGCCCAGGTCGGCGCAGGTCGAGCGGTCGTCGAAGAGCGGCAGGTGGTAGACGCTGAACTCGCCCGGCGCTTCGTAGTGGATGTCCAGCTCGACCTGGCGGACTCCCAGCTCGTCGAGCTGCACGTCCAGCGGCGCGTGGGTGTACTCCCAGCTCGGCACGGGATCCTCGGGCTGGATGTGGTAGCTGTTGTGCGTCCCCAGCGCCTGGATGTGGTTCACGCGCAGCGTGTCGTCCAGCGGGTAGTCGGGAGGCGAGGGGGGCAGCTCGGGTTCGGCTGCGTCGGTCTCGACGGCGGCGTCCGGGAGGTCCGGCTGCGCGTCGGGGAGGGCGTCGGCGGCGTCGGCGACCTCGGCGGTGTCGGCGCGGTTGGAGGGCGTGCCCTCGCAGGCGGCGAGCGCGAGGACGATGGTGAACGCCAGCGCCGCTGCGGACGCGAGCCGATGTGAACGCACGGCGGACCCCGGGCGGATGTGACGGGCGGGGACGAAGCGTCCCCGGCGACACCCTAGCTGGAAACGACCGCGGGGATCGAGCGGGACGACGCCGCTGGGGCCGCAAGGGGCGCGGCGTTGAACCGAGGGGCGCGGCGGTCCATGATCGCCGCATGGGGCGTTGGAGCAGCGAGCGGGCGGGTGGCGGGTGCACGCGGCTGCTGGTGGTGGTCGGCTGGGTGATGCTGGCGGGATGCGCCGTGCCGCGGGTGGGCGGAGCGGACGCGGGGGCGGAGGCCGGGGCGGAGACCGGGGCCGGGGCCGGGGCCGGGGCCGAGACCGGGGCCGGGGCCGAGACCGGGGCCGAGACCGGGGCCGGGGCCGGGACCGAGACCGAGACCGGCACCGAGGCCGGGGCCGGGGCCGGGGCCGGGGCCGTCGCTGCGGGTGCGCCGGTGGTGCTGGCGGCGGTGCTGACTCGGGCTGTGGAGGAGCGGGAGCCGGTGGGGGCGGTGGCGGTGTTCGGGGCGGGGGGCGATCAGGTGTGGGCCTGGTATCGCCTGGAGAACCTCGGGCCGGGGACGACGGTGGAGGTGAGCTGGCTTCGGGAGGGCGAGGTGCGGGGGGTGGCGACGCTCGAGGTCGGGACCGGGCCGCGGTGGCGGACCTGGGCGCGGCGGCGGCTCTCGGCGGCGGATGCGGGGGCTTGGACGGTGGAGCTGCGGGCGCGGGATGGGGCTCTGCTGGACCGGCAGCGCTTCGATGTGACCGCGCCCGGGGCTGAGCCGAGGGTGCCGGGGCGGCCGGGCTGCTAGGGCAGGCAGTCCGGGAAGGCGCCCCCGTTGGTGCAGCGGCCGGGGCTGTACTTGGCGCCTTCGGAGCCGGGCGCTTCGGAGTGCTTGACGAAGGGGCCGCTGCCCTCGGGCGAGCGCACCCAGGACTGGCCGCTCAGGGGCGTGTAGGTGTGCTGGTCGAGCACCACCTCGTCGGTGCCGATGAGCAGCAGCTCGTCACCGTCGTTGTTCAGCGAGAGCGAGCTGTCGGAGACGAGGGTCAGCACGCCGGGCTGGCTGATGTCGGTGGTGCCTCCGCCGAAGATCAGCACGGCCTCTCCGGGCGGCAGGCAGTAGGCCTCGAAGGTGTGCTTGTCGCAGCCGAGGCACTGGGTGTTGAAGTAGCGGACGCCCTCGAGCTCCAGCGGCCCCGAGCTGGCGTTGTAGAGCTCGAGCCACTCGTCCTGGGTGCCGGCGTAGCTGCCGTCGCCGTTGAAGTCGGTGCCGGCCGGGTCGGCCATGATCTCGCCGAAGACCAGGTCGCCGGGGCCGATCTGGCCGCAGCAGGCGCTGGCCACGCACTTGCCCTCGCAGGCGATGGTCCCCGACGGGCAGACGGCGCCGCACTTCTGGCCGTCGCAAGTGGTGGTCCCGCCCTGCACGGTCGGGCACGGCGAGCAGCCCTGGCCGCAGGTCGCGACCGCCGTGTCGGACACGCAGGCCTTCCCGCACAGGTGGTGGCCCGGATCGCAGACCATCGTGCACGCGCCGGCGTCGCACACCGCCTTGCCGGCGCCGGTGGGGCTCTGGCACTTCTGGCAGCCCTCCCCGCACGCCGCGGCGTCGTCGTCGGCCCGGCAGGTGCCCGAGCAGTCGTGGTACCCGGCGTCGCAGGCGATGTCCTGGCAGGACCCCTCCACGCAGGCGGCCAGCCCCACCGACGGGTGCGGGCAGCCGGTCATCAGCGCCACCAGCCCCTGGAGCGCCGCGCGCAGGCTGGCCTCGTCGGACGCCGCGGCGAAGGTGCCGCCGCCGGCCTGGGCCACCGCCTTCAGCAGCTCCTCGTCGTAGCCGCTGCCCAGGCCCACCGAGTGCACCGTCACGCCGCGGCTGCGCAGCCCCGCGACCGCCTCGAAGACCAGCGCCTCGTCGTCGCAGGTCTCGCTGCCGTCGGTCATCAGCACCACGTGCTCGCCCTGGGTGGGGTCGCCCAGCACGGCCGCCAGCCCGCTGAGCGCGCCGCCGATGGGCGTCGATGACGCCGCCGACGGATCCACCAGCGCCTGGGCCACCGCCTGGGCGTTGTCGAGCTGCAGCGGCACCACGGCACCGGGAGCGCAGGCCGACTCGCCCGGGAAGGCCCGCAGGCCGAGCTTCACGTGGGCCTGGAAGGTCTCGGCGAACTCGACGATGGTCGCGCGGGTGAAGTCCCACACGGGCCCCTCCATGCTGGAGGATCGGTCCGCCAGCAGCAGCAGCTCGGGCACCCGGCACCCGCCGGTGCAGACGCCACCTGCGCACTGGTTGCCGAGCTGGCACGAGATGAAGAGGCTCTGCCTGGGGCATCCGGTCTGCGGGTCCAGCCCGCACACCTTGTAGCCGTTGGTCCCGCTGCAGCTCGACGACCACAGCGGCTCGCACTCGGCCGCGCCGCAGTCGGCCACGCACGCGCCGCCGACGCAGGTCTCGCCGCCCTCGCAGCCGCCGCAGGTGAGGGTCTCCCCGCAACCGTCGTCGGCGCTCCCGCACTGCACGCCCAGCCCGTCGCAGGTCTTCGGCTCGCAGGCAGGCGCGTCGCAGCGGTTCGGCGTCTTCAGCCCGCACAGCTCCGGCGCCTGGCAGCCGCCGCACTCGAGCACGGCGCTGCACCCGTCCGACACGGGGCCGCACTCGGCGCCCAGCGCCTCGCAGGTCGTCGGCTGACAAGCCTCCTCACCGCACTGGTTCGGCACCCCGTCGCCGCCGCAGCTCAGCCCGGCGGTGCAGCTCCCGCACTGCAACACCTTCCCGCACCCGTCGCCGATCGCCCCGCAGGCCGCGCCGGCTCCCTCGCAGTCCACCGGGACGCAGGCCGGCTCGCCGCACACGTTGGCCACGCCGCCGCCGCCGCACACCTCGGGGGCCGTGCAGCCGCCGCAGTCCAGGATGGTCCCGCAGCCGTCGGAGACCGGCCCGCACTCCGCCCCCGCCGGCTTGCAGCTCAGCGGCACGCAGGCCCCTTCGCCGCACCGGTTCGCGTTGCCCTGGGCGCCGCAGGTCTTGCCCGCCTCGCACCCGCCGCAGGAGAGCACCCCACCGCAGCCGTCGGGCACGTCGCCGCACTCGGCCCCGGCGGCCGCGCAGTCCCGCGGCACGCAGACGCCATCGGGCCCGATCTCCGCCCCGTCCTGCGTCAGGTCGTCGGCCAGGTCCAATCCCGCCCCGTCCGCGTCCCCCGGGGCGACGTCACCGCCGCCCCCGTCAGCCACCAGATCGGGGTTCGAGCTGCCGTCGAAGCCCACGAAGACCCCGCTTCCGCTCCCAGGAGACGCGCAAGCGCCCACCCACGCCCACGTGCAGCACAGCGAGACCAGGACGCGGCGAGCCGCAGAGTCGGCGAACATGACGGGCCTCCCGACGAAGGCAGAGGGTGGGACCCCCGGATTCCTAGCACAAGCACCCCCACCCCCACATCCGCCTCAGGCGGTGCCTCGGACGCCAATATCGCTGAATCCCGCTATTGTACGCGCCCATGTCTGCCCCCAGCGCCATGCTCTGGTCGGTCCTGGCGCTGTGTCAGGGGATGCCGGCCCTCGACGTCGACGATCCCGGCGCCTGCCTGGATCGCGACGCCGTCGCGCGTGAGGTGGTGCTGCGGTTGCCGGTGACCTGGGCCGGGCCCGAGGCGCGCCCGCTGAGCGTGGGGCTGGTGGTCGCCCCCTCGCAGCTCGTGCTGACGCTGGTCGCCGAGCAGCCGCGCGAGGAGCTCCTGACACGGACGATCACCGTGAACCCGGGCGACTGCGCCGAGCTGCCGACCCTGATCGCGGTCATCGTCGCCCGCCGGCTCGAGGCGCTGCCGGCACAGTCCTGGGTGCGCGCGCCGCCGGCATCGCCACCGCTGGCCCGGCCGCCGCCCCCGACCCGCGCCGCCGCGCTCTCGGGCGGGCTGGAGTGGGGTCTCGAGCGCCGCCAGCTCGCCGCTCGCCTGGCCCTGGATGCGCTGATGGGCCCGGCGGGCGGCTTCGCGCTGGCCCTCGGGACCGCCGGCACGGTCGCTCGCCCCGAGCCGCTGGGCCCGGGCGCGGTGCGCTTCAGCACCTGGACCGCCAGCGTGGGGGTGGCCCGGCCGCTGCCCGCGGGGCCCGCCACCTTCATCCCGGCCCTGCTGCTGAGCGGGGGCCTGGTGGTCGCCGCGGGGCGCGAGCTGGCCGACGACCGCCGGGGCATCGCGCCGACCCTGCGCCTGGGTCTGCTCGCGGCGCTGCACACGCCCGAAGGGGTGCGCGTGGAGCTCGGCCTGCTCTGGGGCCTCGTCCGCGCCCGGGCGCGCGACGACGCCAGCGCGACCGCCAGGCCCGAGCCGCTCTTGCGCGCCACGCTGGGCCTGGGATTCGTGCTCGGCCGAAAAAAACCGTGAAGGAATCGCCGCCAGCCGGGAATACACAGGTACGGGGCCCGGCACCGCGCCACCACCGCGCCGCCCCCGCCTCGAACGGACCAGCCAAGGAGAACCGCCCATGTCCCCCCGCTTGCCCCTGCTGCTCGCCCTGAGCGCCGCGACGACCGCCGCCCTGCTGAGCGCGCCCTCGCCCGCCCGCGCCTGCGGCGGCTTCTTCTGCTCGATCCAGACCCCGGTGGACCAGGTCGCCGAGCGCATCCTCTTCACCGTCGAGGGCGAGCACGTCGAGGCCCACATCCAGATCCAGTACGCCGGCCCCTCGGAGGACTTCTCCTGGGTGCTGCCGCTTCCCTCGCAGCCGGAGATCGGCGTGGGCACCGACCTGCTCTTCACCGCCCTGCGCGCCCAGACCGACCCGCAGTTCCGGGTCGCCTGGGACAACCAGCCCGGCTGCAACTACCAGAGCAACTGCGGCTGCTGGCTCGCCGACGCCGACGGCATCCCCGAGGCCTCGCCCGCCGGCGAGGGGCCGGTGACCGTCATCGCCGAGGGCGACGTGGGCCCCTACGCCTACAAGGTCGTCGAGTCCGGCGACGGCCCGGCGCTCTTCAAGTGGCTCAACGACAACGGCTACGACCAGCCCCAGCAGGCCCAGGCGCTCATCGAGCACTACGCCGGCAAGGGCATGGTCTTCCTGGCCATCAAGCTGCTCAAGGACAAGGACGCCGGCGACATCCAGCCCGTCGTGCTGTCCTGGGACGGCGAGATCGGTGCGTGCATCCCGCTGCGCCTGACCTCGATCGCCGCGGCCGCCAACATGCCGATCTTCTCCTGGGTGCTGGCCAAGAGCCGCGCCGTGCCGCTCAACTTCTTCCACGTCGTGCTCAACGCCAAGGCCTTCGACTGGCTCAACTGCGGCACCGAGGAGAACGGCTTCGGCTGCGGGTTCTTCGGCCAGCAGCAGCAGTGCCAGACCGCCTACATGGACCTCGTCACCGGCGCCGCCAACACCGCCAACGGCCACGGCTTCGTCACCGAGTACGCCGGCTCCACGGCCATCATGGAGCAGATGCTCTATCGCGACGGCCAGTACGACCTGGAGAAGCTGGCGTCGCAGAAGACCGCGCCGGCCTTCCTGCAGGAGATGCTGAACCAGGGCTTCCCGCGCAACGGCCAGGTGCAGAACCTCATCCGCGACCACATCCCGATGCCCGACGCCAGCGTGCTGCCCGAGGACTGCCGCGGCGAGTCCAGCTTCTACGCCACCTGGAACATCGAGCACTGCATCCAGTACATGCCCGAGGGCTGGACCTTCGACGCCGAGGGTTTCGCCGCCGACCTCGAGACCACCCTGATCGCGCCGCTCCAGCACGCCCAGGCGCTCTTCTCCAAGTTCCCGTACATGACGCGGCTCTTCACGACGATCTCGCCCGAGGAGATGACCAAGGACCCGATCTTCTCGTTCAACCCCGACCTGCCGGACGTCGCCAACATCCACACGGTGCAGGCGAGCGCGTCCTGCGACGCCGACAAGCCGTGGATCGCCACCTCGGTGGCGCTGACCTTCGAGGACGGCACCACCCAGACCTTCGACGGTCCCTTCGAGTCCTGCCAGCCCGTGCCGTCGACGCCCACGGGCCTGCCGCCGGCGGTCGAGATCCAGGTGCTCGGCGAGAGCGGCCCGCCGACCGTGGTCGCCACGTCGGACGTGGCCCGCGTGGACCGCAGCCTCGACGACCGCGGCGCCAGCCCGGGAGCGCCGAACCGGCCGCCCGTCGAGGGGCGCAACGTCGACCCCATCCCCAACACCGGCACCTTCGGGCTGCCGCGCGCCCAGGGCCCGACGCCGAGCACCTCGGCGGTGAGCGGTGGCGGCTGCGGCGCGGCCGAGGGCGCGCTGCCGGCGTGGGCGGCGGTGCTGGCCCTGGCGTTCGCGGCCTTGTGGCGCCGGCGTGAACGGGCCTGATGCCCGACGTCGTCTCCGCGGCCGGCCCCGAGGCGGGTCCTGGCTCCGTGGCGGACATCGGCGCGCTCTTCGACGAGCACGCGCCGTTCCTGCTGCGGGTCACGACCCGGCTGCTCGGCGGGACCGACCAGGTCGAGGACCTCGTGCAGGAGGTCTTCCTGACGGCCCACCGGAGACGACACGAACTGTCGAGCCACCCCGAACCCCGGGCGTGGCTCTACGGTGTGGCGGTGAACCTCGTGAGGCATCACCGTCGCTCGTTTGCGCGGCGCAGGGCCCTGGTCCAGGCGGCGGCTCGGGAAGTTCCCGAGACCTCGCCAGGCCCCCTGGACCAGGCCCAGCGCCGCCAACACGCCGAGCTCATCCGGTCCTGCGTCGCCGAGCTGCCGCTCGAGCAGCGGGAGGCCTTCGTGCTCTATGAGCTGGAGTGCCTGGAGGGGCGCGTGATCGCCGAGCTGCTCGGCGTCCCGGAGAACACGGTGTGGAGCCGACTGCACCTGGCGCGCAAGAAGTTCCGCGCGCTGTGGGCGAGGAGAGCGCGATGAGCGGGCCCGAGCGAGAGCCCAGGCGGCTGAGAGACGAGCGCGAGTACCTGCTGGCGGCGGGCCTGCGCTTCGAGGACGAGGCGGCCGAGCTGCCCCAGTGGGACCTCGAGGCCATGAAGGCGCGCGTCGAGGCGGCGGCGGCGGCGGGAGACGGCGGCGGCGCGCCGGCAGGCGGCGCGGCCGAGCGCGGCGGGTGGCTGGGCGGCAAGGTGCTGGCCGGGCTGGGCGCGGCGGTGGTGATCGCCGGGCTGGCGAGCTGGGGGGTGACGCGGGGCGGCGGCGCGGAGGCGGAGGCCGAGGCGGGGGCCGAGGCGGGGGCCGAGGCCGGGGCCGGGGCGGGGGCCGGGGCGGGGGCCGAGGCCGGGACCGAGACCGAGACCGAGACCGACACCGACGCCGAGGCCGACACCGAGACCGAGGCCGGCACCGAGACCGAGACCGAGGCCGAGACCGAGACCGCCACCGAGCCC